>NZ_JAAAMK010000020.1 GCF_024105665.1 Aliihoeflea aestuarii
AATGCGGGAAGGGACCCGGCCAAGCCTCGGTCTCGCCAGCAGGCGGATCAGGATTCCGACGGTATCCTTCCCGCATTCACTCTACACCACCCCGAACACACAGGATTCCTGTGACCAGCACAGGAATCGTCAACGCTGGAGATTGGCGTCAACCTCTCCACCGTCATTCCTGTGCTCGTCACAGGAATCCATTCCTCGATCTTTCAACCGCAGAGCCGAATCTTCTCATTTGCAAGTGACTCGGATGCATATTCTCCAAGCTTGAACGCATGCGGCCATTCGGGCGTCAGCGGCAGGTCGGCAAGCTGATCCGATGTCATCATGAGAAGAGAGGGATGATCCAGCGGGCCGCGGTGGTTCGTCGCGGACGAACTTCTATTCCAGAAAAACTGCAACATGGCGCTGCCTCCGGTGTAACGCATCCTTAGAATGGTGCCAAACAGATCCATTTTCACTAGAGTTAATTGGCGGTGGAGTTTAGAAAAACTACATGCGTGAGCTCAATCGCATCCACATGAACGGCTTGCGCGCCGCGGAAGCGGTTGGTCGACTGGGTTCGCTTCAGGCGGCGGCCGACGAGCTTGGCGTTACGATCGGGGCCGTCAGCCAGCATCTGGGCAGGCTGGAGGCCGCGCTTGGCCATGCGCTGTTCGCACGCACATCGCGCGGGCTTGTGCCGACGGAATTCGCCCGCTCCTTCCTGCCAAGGCTGACAACGGGATTTTCCGAACTTGAAGGCGCTTTGCGCAGCGCACGTCTGGACCGCGTGAACGTGCTGACGCTGTCCGTCGCGCCGGTCTTCGCGTCCAAATGGCTGGTGCCGCGTCTGGCGCGTTTTTCCGAATTGCACCCCGGCATCACCGTGCGACTCGATGCGTCCACCGCACTGATCGACCCGGATCGAAGCGATGTCGATCTGGCGATCCGCGTCGGCGACGGAAATTGGCCGGGCGTGGCGACGCGATTTCTGCTGCCGCAGGAAATCTTTCCCGTCTGTGCGCCGGCGCTCGCAGCTAAGCTGCATGAGCCGCTCGACCTGACCACAGTGCCGATCGTGCGCGACGCGAATTCCACGCTGAAATGGGCGACATGGCTCGCCCCGTTCGGCATCGCCGAAGATGCGCTGGCCGACGGCCACACATTCACCGATGCCGCGCTTGCGCTCGACGCCGCCATCGCCGGCCAGGGCGTCATGCTGGCCTGGCAGACGCTGGCGCAGGATGCCCTGGCGACGGGACGGCTCGTCACGCCCTTTGCCCATCGGGCGGCGACCGGCCTTGGCTATTGGGTGGTCACATCCGCGACGACGCGCCCCTCGAAAGCGATGGGGGACTTTACAAGCTGGCTGGAAAGTGAAATCGGCCGAACGCGGGACGCGTTTCCTTAGAGTTCGAACATCAAGTTGCTGCAAAGCAACATGGATCGATCACGAAAATGCGAGCCTGATTTTCTTAAATCCTGCGTTAACCTTGTGCGTTAATTTCGCGTGCATGAAGATCAGAACCACAGCTCTATTAGCACTTACTTTAACAATCGCCGGGCCGGCCGTCGCAAGCGACATGACGGCGTTTCCGACGCTGCCTGCAATGCAGATCCCGGCCGCGATCGAAACTGTCGTGCGCGATAGCGATTTTACCCATCGCATCTTGCGCCCGCAGGAACCGAATGGGCGAACCATCGTGCTCATGCACGGCTCGGGCGGAGACGAGACCACGCTTATTCCGCTTGCCGCCAAGATCGATCCGCACGCCACGCTGATCGGCATTCGCGGGCGCGTCGTGCAGGAGGGCGTGAAGCGCTGGTATAAGCGCATTACGCCGACGAGTTTCGACCAGACGGACATTCGCGCCGAAGCGGCGGCTTTTGCCAGCTTCTTTCGCGACCTGTCGAAGCGCGAAGCGATCGACCTCGCCCAGACGACCTTTCTGGGATATTCCAACGGCGCGAACCTGATCAACGCGCTGTCGGTTCTCGAACCCGACATGGTGGAGCGCGCCGTGCTGCTGCGCTCCATGCCGGTGCTGGATGCGATCCCCAACGCGAACCTCGCCAAGGCGAAGGTTCTGACGATCACCGGCGAAAACGACACGCTTTACGCGCCGTTCGGGCCGAAGCTCGAGGCGATGTTCCGTGCCTGCGGGGCAGACGTGGTGGCAAGGACGATTTCCGCCGGTCATGAAGTCGGTGACGAGGACGCCCGGATCGCCAGCGAATGGCTCGCCGGACTCAAGCTGGCATCCGCGAAGTAAGATTGCCGGAACACGCCGTCTCCGATGGTCATGGAAACAAGCTATCAAGGTGGCGATGAGGGGACGAATGACGCGAAATCTGATATGGCGCATCGCGCTTGCACTGGCGGGCTGCTTCGCAGCGGCTTATGTCGGCCAGGAACTGCTTGGCGGCGAATTGCTTGGCTGGGTCGTCGGCGGCGCGATTTTGGGCGGCACATGCGCCCCGCTTTTCAAGTATCTTCTGGCGCTGCGGGCCCAAAAAGCGGCAAGATAGCACCATTAAAAAGGCCGGGCATGCCCGGCCTTGCTTTGCTTGACGTTCCGTTCGGCTATTCGGTCAAGCCTGTATGACCACGACATTCGCCCCGACGGGGACGCGCTCGTAAAGATCGATCACATCGTGGTTGAGCATGCGCACGCAGCCCGACGACATGGCGTGGCCGATCGAGCTGGGCTGGTTGGTGCCATGGATGCGGAACATCGTGTCGCGGCCGCCGCGATGAAGATAGAGCGCGCGCGCGCCGAGCGGATTGTTGAGGCCACCGGGAACACCACCCGCGAATTCGCGATTGCGCGGATCGCGGCTGATCATGTTGGCGGTCGGCGTCCAGCTCGGCCACTGCGCCTTGCGCCCGACCGTCGCATTTCCGCGCAGCGCCAGCCCCTCGCGGCCGACGCCGATGCCATAGCGGAGCGCTCGGCCGTCGCCCATCACGTAATAGAGCCGGCGCGCCGGCGTATCGACCACGACGGTTCCAGCCTTGTGACGCGTCTCGTAGGCCACTTCCTGGCGGCGCAGCTCCGGCTTGATCTGATCGAGCGGTACGGCCCGCAAGGGAAACCGCTCGTCCGGCAGTGCCGCGTAGTTGGACATCGCCGAGCGATAGTCCGTCCCCACGGCCGTACAGCCCGCAAGGAACAATGGAAGGCCGGCAAGAAAGCCGCGACGTGAAATGGACATGGATGTTGCCTTCGACTTAAAAGATCCCCTGCAAGGTTCGTAAACACGCTTGGTTAACGATGTCTTCCTTTACGCGACCTCTACACACAATTTTGAACACGTTGCGAAACGAATTCCATCATTTCGACGACAAGAATGGCGGCTCCCGAGCGATTCGGCGTGCGCAGTTTTGACCGGTTGAAGCAGGTTCACCGATTGCAAACGGAACCAGGACCGAGCAAAAAGTGTTCATCGACAGACCCGGTGCCGAAAATGCGCGGCATCCGGTCCAGCCTTTGCATGAAGGGAGAAAGCCGATGAAGGAATTTCATTGCGGTTCGCTCGTTCCGGGTTGCGATTGGCATACCCGTCACGAGGAAGAAGCCGAGGTGATGCGCCGTTCGGTCGAGCATATGCGCGAAGCCCACGGCGAGAGCACGATCCGCGAAACGATGGTCGAAGCCATACGTTCGCGCATCGCCAACTCTCAAAAAGCGGCCTGAACCGTCACGCGTTCAGCCCCAGAAGCTCGCGCCCGCGCTCGATCAGCGCGGGACGCTCGAGGCGAAAGCCCGACTGAACCCACTCGTCTTCCAGTTTCGCCAATGCTTGGCCGAGCTCGGCGTTTTTCGCCGCGCCCAGCGCGACGAAGTCGCGGCCTTTGACCGGAAATTCAGGCGTTTTCCACTCGTTCGCGAACTTCAACAGACTGGAAAAGCGTCCCGCTTCCGTCAGATCGACATCGCTTGACGCAGCTTTCGCGCGCGCGGACGCAAGCGCGAGCCGCAGTCGATCCTGCCCCGCCTCCTGACCACCCGACAAGAGCCGTTTCGACAAAGCAAGTTCACTGCTGTCGGCATCGATAACTCCGAAGCGTGACCAATCGTCCAGTCGCCGCGTTTCCGCTTTTGACAGTTTGAGCCGCGTAGCGAGACTTTCGATACGCTCAGGCATCGGCGGCACGATTGCTTGCAGCCGTGCCAATGGGTCGACCGGCCAACCCAGATCGCGCTCGGCTGCGATCAGCCCCGGAACGGCGTCGATGCCCCACTTTTCGCTTTCCGGAAGAACCGCCGTCAGCACACCGGACTGGCGCATCCATAAAAGTGCGCGGGACGGATCGGGTGCCGACAGCAATTTCTTCAGTTCGGCCCACACGCGCTCGGCCGAAAGGCCCGCGAGCCCTCCCTTGAGCCGCGCGGTGGCCTTGATGCCCTCGGCATCCGGCCGCCCTGCCCCGTACCACGCGAAGAAGCGATAAAAGCGCAGGATGCGCAGATAATCCTCGCCGATGCGCTGGCCGGCGTCGCCGATGAAACGCAGATTGCGCCGTTCGAGATCGGAAACGCCGCCGACGAGATCGATCACCGTGCCGTCGGCATCCGCGTAAAGCCCATTGATCGTGAAATCGCGCCGCTCCGCATCGACCTGCCAGTCGCGGCCGAAGGCGACCGTCGCGTGGCGGCCATGCGTCTCGACATCCGCGCGCAACGTCGTGACCTCGAACGGACGCCCCTTCGCAACGACGGTGATCGTGCCATGCGCCTTGCCGGTCGGCACGGGTTTGAACCCGGCATCGGCAGCGCGTCGTTCCGTCTCGTCGGGCAGGCAGGTCGTGGCGATGTCGATATCGGTGACGGCCTCGCCAAGCAGCGCGTTGCGCACGGCCCCGCCGGCGACCCGCGCTTCCTCGCCATCGGCGGACAGCACCTTGAGAAGCGTCTGAAGCGTTTTGTCTTTCAACCACGGCGCGTCGGCAATCGAGATGCTCAAGCGTAGAGCCTTTCATAAAGCGTCCGGATGATGCCGGCGGTGACGCCCCAGATGCGGCGTTCGCCGAACGGCATGTCATAGAAGAATCGCTCGCGCTCTTGCCAGACCCGGCTGCCGCGCGTGTGGTTGGCAGGATCCATCAGGAAGGACAGCGGCACCTCGAAGGCGTCGTCCACCTCGTTGGCGTTGAGCGTGAGCGCGAAATCCGGCTTCGCCACGCCCAGAACCGGCGAGATGCGATAGCCCGAACCGGAGACATAGTCCGGCATGCGCCCGACGACCTCGATCGTCTCCGCGCCGATGCCGATCTCCTCTTCCGTTTCGCGGATGGCTGCGAATTCGGGTGTCGGGTCGGTCGGATCGATGCGCCCGCCCGGAAAAGCGATCTGGCCCGAATGGCTGCGCAGTTTCTCCGTGCGCTTGGTCAGGATAAGCGAAGCGCCGCCGGGCCGGTCGACCGCCGCGATCATCACCGCCGCATCGCGCAGACGCTCGTGCACGATCATGTCGCGCAGATCCGGATTGAGCCCGTGATCGCCATAGTCGGTATCGGCATGCGGCGTCCGTTCGCGTTCCGCGCGACGACGAAAATCGTCGACGGAGAACAAGGTGCGCATCGAAACGGCCGTCATGCCTCGGCCAGACGGTTCAGTTCGGCCATCGGCATGACGGGAAAAATCTCGCCTTTCGAGCGCAGGCAGAACATGGCGTGCCCGTCGATCGAAATCTCTTCGCCGATTTCCGCAAGCTGGTACATGACCGGCCGCGCGACGAGCGCTTCGAGCCGCCCGCGCACATGAAGATAAGGTTTCAGCCCGCCCGTCTCGTCCTCGTCGACGAAGCGCAGTCTATGATCCGGCCCTGCCTCGACCACGTCGCCGACATTGGTGCGGAAGGTCAGCACCTGATTCTCGCCCACATCCGACGCGTCCATTTCGACCGCGAGGAACGGCGCGTCCTCGACGCGGATGCCGACCTTTTCGACCGGCGTGACGAGATAGGTCCTGCCGTCCTCATCCTTCCTCAAAACGGACGAAAAGAGCTGGACGAGCGGCATTCGCCCGATCGGCGTTCCCATGTAGAACCACGTCCCGTCCGCCTTGATCTCCATGTCGAGATCGCCGCAGAAGTCCGGGTTCCATTTGTCGACGGGCGCGGCTCCCTTCCCGGCACGCGCGGCGCGTGAAATCAGGGCTTCGAGGCCGGCGCTGTCCTTAACGTCGGTCAGGCCGGCTGTTTTCTGTGCATCGGTCATCGTCACGAAATAGTCACTGTTGTTTCGCTTGTCAGCCATGGTGCACCATTTAAGCTGACATCGCAGCCGCTTCGAGGGTGAAAGCCACCGACAGACCCGGCACCGACCAGGATTGGACAGTTCATGAGCCTCACCGTCAAGGAACCCGCGCTGAGCGAAACCGAGATGGTTGCGCAGGCCGAGCGCGCGCTGGCCGAAATCGGCAAAGTGCGCGAAGCGGTCGGAAAGGTGATCTTCGGACAGGAAGAGGTGGTGGAGCGCACGCTGGTGGCGATTCTCGCCGGCGGCCACGGCCTGCTCGTCGGCGTGCCGGGCCTTGCCAAGACCAAGCTGGTCGAAACCCTCGGCACCGTGCTCGGCCTCGACGGACGGCGCATCCAGTTCACGCCGGACCTGATGCCATCCGACATTCTGGGCTCCGAAGTCATGGAGCAGGACGAGACCGGTCGCCGCTCCTTCCGGTTCATTCGCGGGCCGATCTTCGCGCAGCTCCTGATGGCCGACGAGATCAACCGTGCCTCGCCGCGCACCCAGTCGGCGCTGTTGCAGTCGATGCAGGAATATCACGTCACCGTCGCGGGCGAGCGTCACGATTTGCCCTCGCCCTTCCATGTGCTCGCGACGCAGAACCCGCTGGAGCAGGAAGGCACCTATCCACTGCCCGAAGCCCAACTCGACCGCTTCCTGATGCAGATCGACATCGACTATCCCGAATTGGCCGCCGAACGGCGCATCCTGATCGAGACGACGGGCGTTGCGAACCAGGAGGCGGAGAACGTGCTCGACGCCGCTCGGTTGAAGACCGTGCAGGCTCTGATCCGGCGGATGCCGGTGCCCGACAGCGTGGTCGATGCGATCCTGACGCTGGTGCGTTCGGCGCGCCCGGGCGCTGGCGATGCCGAGACCGACCGGCATGTCTCCTGGGGACCAGGCCCGCGCGCCAGCCAGGCATTGACGCTGTGCGCTCGCGCCCGCGCGCTCTACGACGGGCGGCTTGCCCCATCCATCGACGATGTGCGCGAACTTGCCGAGCCGGTGCTTCAGCACCGCATGGCGCTGACCTTCGCGGCGCGCGCAGAAGGCATGACAGTGCGCGACGTGGTCGCACGGCTGGCGAAAGCGATCTGATGGCCACGATCGGCGCGGTCAGTGAAGCCGCCGCCCCGCGCGACGCGCTGGCGCGCGCCCGCCAACGGGCGGCCCTGATCCCCGACCTGCTGGTCGAGGCACGCCGCGTGGTCAACACCGTGATCGCGGGCTGGCACGGACGGCGCAAACGCGGCATCGGTGAGAATTTCTGGCAGTTCCGGCCCTATGTCGACGGCGAGGCTATCGCCCGGATCGACTGGCGGCGCTCGGCGCGCGACGATCACACCTATGTGCGCGACCGCGAATGGGAAGCGGCCCACACGGTCTGGCTATGGGCCGACCCGTCCGCGTCCATGTTCTACCAGTCGAAGACGGCGTCGGTCTCGAAGGAATCGCGCGCCCTCGTGCTGGCGCTCGCGCTGGCCGAACTGTTCTCGCGATCGGGCGAGCGGATCGCCTGGCCGGGCCTGACCGATCCGTTCTCGGCCCGCAACGGCGCGGAACGGCTTGCCGCGCAGATGCTGCATGCAGACGCGCTGCCCCCTCGCCCCGATCTTTCGTTGATCAAGCGTTTTTCCGACGTCGTGCTGATCTCCGATTTCCTCGATCCCGTCGAGGAAACGCAAACTTGGCTCGACGATCTGGCCATGCGCGGGGTGCGCGCGCATCTGATCGAGATTTCCGATCCCGCAGAAGAAGAATTCCCCTATTCCGGCCGCACCGAGTTCCGCGACCCCGAAAACGGGCTTAAGCTGACGGCCGGACGCGCCGAGATGCTGCGCGCGGATTATCGCAACCTCTACACCGCCCGTCGTGAGGCGCTGGCGGTCTGGGCGCGCAAGCTCGGCTGGAGCTACACGGTCAACCACACGGACAAGCTCGCCTCCGACGCGCTCGTACGCATTCATCTGGCGATGAGCGCGGGGGGCAACTGATGGGTTTCCTGCCACTGTCCTTCGCCATGCCGGCCGTTCTGGCCGGATTGATTGCCCTGCCGGTGATCTGGTGGCTCCTGCGCCTGACGCCGCCCAAGCCGCAGACCGAGGCTTTCCCGCCGCTGAAAATCCTCGCGCGCGTTTTGCGCAAGGAGGAAACGCCGCACCAGAGCCCGTGGTGGCTGACGCTTCTGCGGCTCTTGATGGCGGCGCTGATCATCTTCGCGCTCGCCCAGCCCGTGTTAAATCCGCGCGAGCGCGTCGCGATCGACGGCGGCGCGGTCGCGATCGTCGTCGACAATGGCTGGGCGTCGGCACCCGACTGGGACGTCCGGGTTGCGACGGCCGAGCGGATGATCGCCGACGCGGAAGCGCAGAATGCGCCTGTCGTGCTCGCCTTCACCGCCGACGCGGACAACACGGCGGTCGGGCCTTTCGATCCTCAGGAGGCACGCGAGCGGCTGAACGCGGCTGGGGCGCGGCCCGTTCCCGTGGATCGCGGCTCGGCCTTCGCGCGCGTTGCCGACGCACTCGGCCAGATGCCGGGTGCGACCGTGGCAATGCTCTCCGACGGGCTGGCAAGCGATGCCGACGAAGACGCCTTCGCCACCTTGCTGGCCGATGCGGGCAATTTGATCTGGGCCGCGCCGCAGGGGCTGGCGCAGATCGGCCTGATGGCAACCGCCAACGAACCCGACGCCTTCCTCGTCGAGGCGACCCGCGCTACGAACGACACCGGCTTGCGGCAGGCGACCGTCGCCGCCTTCGACGATCGGGGCCGGCGGATCGCCGAAGCGCCGCTCTCCTTTGCCGCCGGCGAAGCCATCGCCACCGCCGAAATCCGCGTGCCTTTCGAACTGCGTAACGATTTCAATTCGGTCGCCGTCGATGGCCAGTTGCATGCGGGCGCGGTGCGCGTTCTCGACGAGAATTCACGCCGCCGCCGCGTCGGGTTGATCGCACAAGGCGATGGCGATGTGGCGCAGCCGCTTTTGTCGCCGCTGCACTATATCGGACGCGCGCTCGACCCCTTCGCCGACCTGATCGAGCCGGCAAGCGCGGATTTGGCATCGGCGATACCGCAATTGCTCGAGCAGCACCCGGCGATGATCGTCATGGCCGATGTCGGAAATCTGCCGGCTCCGGCCCATGACGCGCTGGTCGAATGGGTCGAGGGCGGCGGCACGCTCGTACGCTTCGCCGGGCCGCGCCTTGCGGCCTCCGAACCGGACGAAGACCTCTTGCCGGTGCGGCTGCGAACGGGCGAGCGCGCGCTCGGCGGCACATTGTCGTGGACCGAGCCGCAGGCGATCGCCGAATATCCGGAGGGGTCCCCCTTCGCCGATCTGACGCCGCCCACCGACGTGACCGTCTCGCGGCAGGTGCTGGCCGAGCCCGCCGCCGACATCGTCGAGCGAAGCTGGGTCAACCTCGCCGACGGCACGCCGCTCGTCACCGGCGCGCGGCGCGGCGAGGGAACCGTCGCGCTATTCCATGTCGCGCCGCAGGCGACATGGTCCAACCTGCCGATCTCGGGCACCTTCGTCGAGCTCTTGCGCCGGCTGGTGCAGTTGTCGCGCAACCAGGGCGCGGCCGCCACGACGGGCGCGGATCAGACGAGCCTGCCGCCCTATCGCCTGATCGCGGCGGACGGCGGCCTCGTGCCGCCGACGCCCGATGCGCGGCCGCTGGTCGGCACCGATGCGCCCGTCACCATCGAGAACCCGCCCGGCCTTTACGGTTCGGACGAAGGCGTCGTCGCGCACAATCTTCTGCCGGCCGACGCCATGCTGGAACCGCTCGCCCGCCCGCAGACGCCGATGCCCGTGACCGACATCGCCTATGGCTTCGACCGGCAGGTCGATCTGCGTGGGCCGCTTTTCGCCGCCGCTCTGGCTCTCATGATCCTCGACACGCTCGCCGTGCTTTGGCTGGGCGGCCGTCTGCGCCGCCGTCCCCGCCTGGCGCAGGCTGCATCCGTCGCGCTCGCAATCGTCGTTTTGGCCGCAGGTCCGGTTCCCGATGCCCATGCGCAGGAGAACGACGCACGCCCCGGCGACGAGGAAGCGATCGACGCGATCAGCCAGACGCGGATCGCCTACGTCCTGACAGGGAATTCCTCGATCGACGCGATCAGCCGCGCGGGCCTCGAAGGGCTCGGCCGCTTCCTCATCGACAAGACGGCGCTCGAACCCGGCGCGCCGGTCGGCGTCGACATTGCCGAGGACGAGCTTGCCTTCTATCCGCTTATCTATTGGCCGATCGACGAAGGTGCGCCGATGCCCTCCCCGGAAGCCCTCGCGCGGGTCGATGCCTATATGCAGGAGGGCGGCACGGTTCTGTTCGACACGCGCGACCAGTTCGGGGCCGGCTTCGATGCGGGCGCGGCAAGCGGCTCTACCCTGCGCCTGCGCGAAATCCTCGCCGACATGAGCGTGCCGCCGCTCGAACCCGTGCCGCAGGATCACGTCCTGACCAAGACCTTTTATATCCTTCCCGAATTTCCCGGCCGCTTCAACGGCAGCCCGCTCTGGGTCGAGGCATCCCAGGTGGTCGAGGAAACCGCCGACCGGCCGGTGCGCGTCGGCGACGGCGTCACGCCGATCATGATCACCGCCAATGATTTCGCCGGCGCATGGGCCGTCGGCGCGTCCGGCGCGCCGATGCTGCCCACCGTGCCCGCCGACCCGATGCAGCGCGCCTACGCCTATCGCGCCGGCGTCAACATCATGATGTACATGCTCACCGGCAACTACAAATCCGATCAGGTCCATGTGCCGTCCATTCTGGAAAGGCTGGGGCAGTGATGGTGTTTTTGCCTGAGCCAGAAATCAACCCCGCTCCGTCGCGCTTCGAGCGCCACCTCTCCCCCTGCCCGGGGGAGAGGAATCCAAGCTGGACAAGCGATTCGATCGCGGCAGCGCTTCCTCTCCCCCGGGCAGGGGGAGAGGTGGCCCAACGGGCCGGAGTGGGGGTGCTTTGCGAAGGTGATTGCCGATGAACTGGTCACTCGCCTTCGAACCGCTGATCGGCCTGCAATGGCTCGGCCTGCTCGCCATACCCGTGGCGGCGTTGGTCGTCTGGGGTGTGATCGCCGGGCAGCGCGGCGCATGGCTGCGGCTTGCCGCGATGGCCGCGCTGGCGCTGGCGCTGGTCAATCCCGTATTGCTTGACGAGGAGCGCGAGCCGCTTCGAAGCGTCGTCGCTCTCGTGGTCGACCGCAGCCAGAGCCAAGAGATCGGCGAGCGCCGCGAGACCACCGACAGCGCGCTGGAGGCGATGCGGGAACGGCTTGCGCGCCTTGATCGGTTCGACGTGCGCGTGGTCGAAACGGGACAGGCCGATGCTGCCGACGACCGCACCGAAACCCGCCTTTTCGGCGCCCTCGATTCGACCTTCCGCGACGTTGCGCCCTCGCGCGTCGGCGGCGCGATCCTGATCACGGACGGGCAGGTCCACGACGTGCCGGAAAGTTCGAGTTTCGCCGGGCCGCTCCACGCGCTCGTCACCGGCGAGGCCGACGAATTCGACCGGCGGATTCGCTTCGAGCGCGCGCCGCGCTTCGGCATCGTCGACCGCCCGATCGAGATGAGCTACCGCGTCCTTTCCACCGAAGAAAATGCGAGCGGCCCCGTCGAGGTCACGGTGCGCGTCAATGGCGAGCATGTGGTGCGCCAGACCGCCACGATCGGCGAGGAAACGCGCGTCGACATCGTCGTGCCCAATGCCGGCCGCAACATCGTGGAGTTGGAATTCCCGGTGGCCGATGGCGAACTGACCGAGACGAACAATCGCACCATCGCCATCGTCGACGGCATCCGCGAAAACCTGCGCGTGCTGCTCGTCTCGGGCGAACCGCATGCGGGCGAGCGCACATGGCGCAACCTTCTGAAATCCGATGCGGCAGTGGACCTCGTCCACTTCACCATTTTGCGACCGCCCGAAAAGCAGGACGGCACGCCGATCCACGAATTGTCTCTGATCGCGTTTCCCACGCGCGAACTCTTCGTCGACCGGATCAACGATTTCGACCTGATCATCTTCGATCGCTATCAGCACCGCGACGTGCTGCCGATCCTCTATTACGACTACATCGCCGAGTATGTGCAGAACGGCGGTGCGCTGCTGATCGCGGCCGGTCCTGAATATGCAGGCAACCAGTCGATCGCCCGCACGCCGCTGATGGCCTCGCTGCCGGCCATGCCGACCGGCGACGTCGTGGAGGAGGCATTCTTCCCGCGCCTGACCGATGCCGGTGAGCGCCATCCGGTGACGCGCGGACTGGAGGGCTCAGGGCAGGAGCCGCCGCAATGGAGCCGCTGGTTCCGCCAGATCGGCGTTGCGCAGCCGGAGGGCGAAGTGGTGATGCGCGGCGCGGACGACATGCCGCTGCTGCTGCTCGACCGGCAGGGCGAAGGCCGCGTCGGCATGCTTTTGTCCGATCACGGCTGGCTGTGGGCGCGCGGCTTCGAGGGCGGCGGCCCGCACGTCTCGCTCTATCGCCGCATGGCGCACTGGCTGATGAAGGAGCCGGAACTGGAAGAAGAGCGCCTCACCGCGAACGCACGCGGCATGACGCTGGAGATCGTGCGCCAGACCATGGAGGACGAGGCCGGGGATGCAGCCGTAACGACGCCTGCCGGCGAAACCATGACCGTGCCGCTCGGCGCGGACGGCGCCGGTGTCTTTTCGGCCAGTGTAGAAACCGACGAGATCGGGCTCTACCGCATCTCCAATGGCGACCTCGAAACGCTCGCCCATGTCGGCCCGGTCAACGCGCCGGAGTTCACCGACACCGTTTCGACGACGCAGAAGCTGCAACCGCTGGCGGACGCGACCGGCGGAAGCGTTCGGCGCATCGGCACGAGCCTCACCGGGGCGCTCGACCTGCCCAACATCGTGCCCGTTCGGCAAGGCGCGAATGCGGATGGGCGCGGTTGGGTCGGGCTGCAGACGACGAACGACACCGTGCTGCGCTCCGTCAGCCGCGTACCGCTTTTCGCCGGTTTCCTCGGCCTTGGCGTCCTGCTTCTGGCCTTCGGCGCGACCTGGTATCGCGAGGGACGCTGATTTTTTGCCGGTCCTGTCGGTTCGGCGAACATCCAGCCGTCCTTGCGACATCGAAACGCCAACGGAGTTTGTTCAGATGCGTATGATGTTCGTCAACCTGCCGGTCAAAGACGTGGCGGCAAGCCGCGCCTTCTTCTCGGCGCTCGGCTTCACCTACAACGAAGACTTTTCCGACGAGACGACGGCCTGCATGGTCATTTCGGAAATGGGCTTCGTGATGCTTCTGGAGCATGACAAGTTTCAGGGCTTCATCAACGGCAAGATGGCCGACGCTCACGCCACGACCGAGGTGTTGACGGCGCTGTCCGCATCGAGCCGTCAGGAAGTGGACGACATTCTAGACAAGGCGCTGAAGGAAGGCGCGCAGCCTTGGAAGCCGAACATGGACCTCGGTTTCATGTATGGCTGCTCCTTTCAGGACCTCGACGGTCATGTCTGGGAGTTCGTCTATATGGATCAGCCTGCCTGAAGCGACGGAGTTTGAGCGTTTCAAATGTGCATACGAACTGCCGCTTGAGAGGTCGAGGCGTGGCAACTGTGTTTTCAGGCGTATTGTTTTTGTTGGCGTTGCATTGCGTTGAGGACGGTGAGGAGTTTCCTTGCGACGGCGATGATGGCGAGTTTCTTGGAGCCGGATCTCGCGGCGATTGCGGTGT
>NZ_JAAAMK010000021.1:0-2500 GCF_024105665.1 Aliihoeflea aestuarii
TGGTTGCGGGGGTAGGATTTGAACCTACGACCTTCAGGTTATGAGCCTGACGAGCTACCGGGCTGCTCCACCCCGCGTCACCGTGTTCGGCATTTGCCGGCCGGGGCAGCCCGGGCTTTTCTGTTTGTCCGTCCTCGAAGGGGTTGCCTTCTGCGGTCGGACGGGGCGCTGCTCTACCCTGCGTCACCGAGATCGCTGGCATTTGCCAGGATTGGTTTGTTCTGGAATGACTTGGGCCGCTTTCGCGGCCCGTGAGCCGCCTCATCGGGCGGTTTGTCGTGAAGAGAAGATTGATTTCATGCATTTGGCAGACCTGGCAGCGACCTACTCTCCCGCGTCTTGAGACGAAGTACCATCGGCGCTGGGGCGTTTCACGGCCGTGTTCGGAATGGGAACGGGTGCTGTAACCCCGCCAGAACCACCAGGTCGGCGAAAGGCATGAAGTTCGAGAAGCTGGGAGGTGGAGGGAATAGGGAAGGAGGGGAATAAGGGAATAATACCTCACTTCCTTTTATGCCTGCCCTTCAACATTGCGCGCCTCGGGCGAAGCCCGCAAGCACGACCGTGCGTCGCGCCTGACGGCGCGTGAGCGAGAGAAGCAATACCCGGATGGGTATAAGTAATGTGAATGATCAAGCCGATCGAGCTATTAGTACCGGTAAGCTTCATGCGTTGCCGCACTTCCACACCCGGCCTATCAACGTGGTCGTCTTCCACGGCTCTGATAGGGAATACTCGTTTTCAGGTGGGTTTCCCGCTTAGATGCCTTCAGCGGTTATCCCGTCCGTATATAGCTACCCTGCTATGCGGCTGGCGCCACAACAGGTCCACCAGAGATACGTCCATCCCGGTCCTCTCGTACTAGGGACAGATCCTGTCAATATTCCTACACCCACGGCAGATAGGGACCGAACTGTCTCACGACGTTCTGAACCCAACTCACGTACCGCTTTAAATGGCGAACAGCCATACCCTTGGGACCTGCTCCAGCCCCAGGATGCGATGAGTCGACATCGAGGTGCCAAACAACCCCGTCGATATGGACTCTTGGGGGTCATCAGCCTGTTATCCCCGGCGTACCTTTTATCCGTTGAGCGATGGCCCTTCCACGCGGGACCACCGGATCACTATGACCGACTTTCGTCTCTGCTCGACTTGTCAGTCTCGCAGTCAGGCGGGCTTATGCCATTGCACTCGACGAACGATTTCCGACCGTTCTGAGCCCACCATCGCGCGCCTCCGTTACTCTTTAGGAGGCGACCGCCCCAGTCAAACTACCCACCATACACTGTCCCGGACCCGGATGACGGGCCGCGGTTAGACATCCATATAAGTAAGGGTGGTATTTCAAGGGTGACTCCACCAAGGCTGGCGCCCCGGCTTCAAAGTCTACCACCTATCCTACACATGCCGACACGAATGCCAGTGTAAAGCTATAGTAAAGGTGCACGGGGTCTTTCCGTCTAACCGCAGGAACCCCGCATCTTCACGGGGAATTCAATTTCACTGAGTCTCTGCTGGAGACAGCGGGGAAGTCGTTACGCCATTCGTGCAGGTCGGAACTTACCCGACAAGGAATTTCGCTACCTTAGGACCGTTATAGTTACGGCCGCCGTTTACCGGGGCTTCGATTCAGAGCTTGCACCCCTCCTCTTAACCTTCCGGCACCGGGCAGGCGTCAGACCCTATACGTCGTCTTGCGACTTCGCAGAGCCCTGTGTTTTTGATAAACAGTCGCTACCCCCTGGTCTGTGCCACCCCCATACGGTTGCCCGCATAAGGGTCATGCTTATCCCGAAGTTACGCATGCAATTTGCCGAGTTCCTTCAGCAGAGTTCTCTCAAGCGCCTTGGTATACTCTACCTGACCACCTGTGTCGGTTTCGGGTACGGTCTATACGCGGGAGCTGTTTCCTGGAACCGCTTCGCTGCCCAACCAATCCAATAAGGATGGACAACATACGCGATCCGTCACTACCCGCAGGCCCACGAATATTAACGTGGTTCCCATCGACTACGCCTTTCGGCCTCGCCTTAGGGGCCGGCTAACCCTGCTCAGATTAACTTTAAGCAGGAACCCTTGGTCTTTCGGCGAGGGGGTCTCTCACCCCCTTTATCGTTACTCATGTCAGCATTCGCACTTCCGATACCTCCAGAAGTCCTCACGGATCTTCCTTCGCAGGCTTACGGAACGCTCCGCTACCGCTCGACCCTTGCGGATCGAACCCAAAGCTTCGGTGCATGGCTTTAGCCCCGTTACATTTTCGGCGCAAAACCCCTTAATTAGACCAGTGAGCTGTTACGCTTTCTTTAAATGATGGCTGCTTCTAAGCCAACATCCTGGTTGTTTTGGGAGTCTCACATCCTTTCCCACTTAGCCATGACTTGGGGACCTTAGCTGTTGGTCAGGGTTGTTTCCCTCTCCACGACGGACGTTAGCACCCGCCGTGTGTCTGCCGACTAGTACTCCTCGGTATTCGGAGTTTGGTTAGGTTTGGTAA
>NZ_JAAAMK010000022.1 GCF_024105665.1 Aliihoeflea aestuarii
CGCAATCGCCGCGAGATCCGGCTCCAAGAAACTCGCCATCATCGCCGTCGCAAGGAAACTCCTCACCGTCCTCAACGCAATGCAACGCCAACAAAAACAATACGCCTGAAAACACAGTTGCCAGGCCGCAACGCCGTAAACACCCACCACGCTTCAAAACTCTGTGCGCGCTTGACGGACCGTTCAGCGGCTTTTGATTGGCCGCCTACACCTCTCGCCCTATGTCTCGATCCAGCAAAGGAGATTTTTCGATGGGACTTCTGGTTGACGGCAAGTGGCACGACAAAGGGTACGACACATCGAAGTCGGGTGGGCGCTTCGAGCGCTCGCAGTCGCAATGGCGCGACTGGGTGAGCGTGGACGGCAAGCCCGCCGAGGGACGCGAGCGTGGCTTCAAGGCCGAGCCCGGCCGTTATCATCTCTACGTCTCGCTCGCCTGTCCGTGGGCGCACCGCACGCTGATCCTGCGCAAGCTGAAGAAGCTCGAGGACGTCATCTCCGTTTCGGTCGTCCACCATTTCATGGGCGAGAACGGCTGGACCTTCGAAAAGGACGAAGCCGCGACCGGCGACGACCTTTACGGCCTCGACTACCTCCACCAAATCTACACCAAGGCCGACCCGACCTATTCGGGCCGCGTGACCGTGCCGGTCCTGTGGGACAAGCGCGAGGAGACGATCGTTTCGAACGAGAGCGCGGAGATCGTCCGCATGCTGAATTCGGCCTTCGACGAATGGGGCGACGCTTCGCTCGACTTCTACCCGGAAGCCCTGCGCGGCGAGATCGATGCGGTCAACGATGAGGTCTACGAGCCGATCAACAACGGCGTCTACAAGGCCGGCTTCGCGACGAAACAGGACGCGTATGAGGACGCCTTCGGCGAATTGTTCGCGGCGCTCGACAGGATGGAAGCGCGTCTGTCACGCCAGCGCTATCTGGCAGGCGACGTGATCACCGAAGCCGACTGGCGGCTGTTCACCACGCTGGTGCGCTTCGATGCGGTCTATTATTCGCACTTCAAGTGCAATCTGCGCCGGATCGAGGACTATCCGAATCTCTCCGGCTTCCTGCGCGAACTCTATCAGGTGCCGGGCGTGGCCGGGACGGTCAACATGGACCACATCAAGAAGCACTATTACGGCAGCCACGAGACGGTAAACCCGACCCGCATCGTGCCGGTCGGCCCGGCGCTGGACTTCGACAGGCCGCATGGACGGGAGCGGTTGAAGAAGGCGGCGTGAAGACTAAGCCGCGCCGAGCGGAGACCGAGAGGCATGGATTCCTGTGACGAGCACAGAAATGACGACGGCAAAAATAGCTTTGCAAATCTTCGGCGTTGGAGACTGGCTTCAAACCTTTCCACCGTCATTCCTGTGCTCGTCACCGGAATCCTGTGTGTTCGGGGTGGTGTAGAGTGAATGCGGGAAGGATACCGTCGGAATCCTGATCCGCCTGCTGGCGAGACCGAGGCTTGGCCGGGTCCCTTCCCG
>NZ_JAAAMK010000023.1 GCF_024105665.1 Aliihoeflea aestuarii
GCGTTGCATTGCGTTGAGGACGGTGAGGAGTTTCCTTGCGACGGCGATGATGGCGAGTTTCTTGGAGCCGGATCTCGCGGCGATTGCGGTGTAGAAGGCTTTGAACCTTGGCGCTGCACGGATGGCGCCGAGGGCTGCCATGTAGAGGGCCTTTCTGACCCTTGACCTACCGCCGCGGATGGCGCGCTTTGCGCGGCGCAGGCCGGAATCGTCGTTGAGGGGCGCCAGTCCTGCCAGGGCGGCGATTGCCTTTGGTGATGCATGGCCGAGTTCGGGCATGTGTGCGATCAATGTGAGAGCGGTGACGGGTCCGACGCCCGGCGCGGACACCAGGCGCTCGGCCTGCCTTGCCAACGCGTCGATGCTGTTGATCTGACGGGCGATCTCGGCCTCCAGAGTGACGATGCGGTCATCGAGCTGCGCGATGAAGGCCTCGATGTCGGCGATGAGGGCGGGATCGAAGGCTTCGCCCAGATGACGCCATTGGCGCGCCCTGATCTCGACGATCTGGTCGCGACGCCGGGCGAAGGCGGCCAGACGCTCGCGGTCTGCGCAAGGCGGCTTGTCGGGGGCCGGCTGAAACATCGCACCCATTTCGCTGAGCGTGCGCGCATCGAGAGGATCGGTCTTGGCCAGCCTGCCGCGTGCCTGGGCGAAACGGCGGACCATGGTCGGATTGATCCTGGCCGCAGCGATGCCGGCTTCGGCCAGGATGTGGCGCAGCAGGCGGTCATGGCTGCCGGTGGCTTCGAAGACGACGAAGCATGTCGCCGGGTCGAGCGTGGCGACGAAGCCGCCAAGCGCTGCCGCTTCGTTGTCGATCCGGACCGGCCTGCGGGTCGAGGGATCGAAGAAATCGAGCACATGCTTGGCGATGTCGCATCCGATGTAGGTGTGGTGTATCGTCATAGGGCCTATTCCTGTGGTGCGAGGTCTGTGGCGACAGCCTCGTGCAACTGTTCAGGTTGACGGTGGCAATGCGGGAAGGGACCCGGCCAAGCCTCGGTCTCGCCAGCAGGCGGATCAGGATTCCGACGGTATCCTTCCCGCATTCACTCTACACCACCCCGAACACACAGGATTCC
>NZ_JAAAMK010000024.1 GCF_024105665.1 Aliihoeflea aestuarii
GATGGCAAGGATGTTGTCGCAAATCGCAACGGTAGAAGCCGGCAGAACCGCTTAATGCCGTCATTCCTGTGCTCGTCACAGGAATCCATTTCTCTCCATCGATGCAAGCTGCGCGCATTGCAATAGACGCGCCGCGCATCCCGTGTTAGCAGCGAAACCGAAGAGGGATTTCCATGCCGACGATCCGTATCGAGCGACGACGAAAGAGCACCCGCGCCTGACGCGCGGACGACGGCTGCCGGGGCGCGTTGCGCATTCGGAAAGCCGTCCACCAGACGCCCTTTCACGCCGATCGAGATCGCCATCATGTCCCTTGCCGACGTCGCCTATGCGCCGGAACTGCCTTCCCACGACGCTGAAATCGAAGAGATCAACGCCGAAGCGTTCGGCCCCGGTCGCTTCACGCGTGCCGCCTACAAGATTCGCGAGGATGGGCCGCATGCGCGCGGTCTGTCCTTCGTCGCAACCGCGAATGGCCAGGTCATTGCCTCCGTGCGGCTGACACCGATCGCGGTGGGCGAGGGGCGGGCGATGTTGCTCGGCCCCCTTGCCGTGCGCCCGGCGTGGAAGAATCTCGGCATCGGCCGCAAGCTCCTGACCATCGCGGCGGACGCGGCGCGCGAGAAGGGCGTCACCGCCATCGTGCTCGTCGGCGACGCGCCGTATTACGGTCCGTTCGGCTATGAACGGGTCAAGGCGGGGACCATGACGATGCCGTGGCCCGTCGATCCGGCGCGGCTTCTCGTCAAGGAACTGGCACCCGGTTCTGCCGGCGCGCTGCTTGGGCCGGTCGTACATGCGGATCGGGCGGTGGAATGAAAGCCGTTGGCCATATGCCGTTGGAGCCGGCGAGGCCGTCATTCCTGTGACGAGCACAGGAATGATGGCACTAAGCGGTTCTGCCAGTTCCTACCGTTGCGACTGGCAGTAACCTTCCCGCCATT
>NZ_JAAAMK010000025.1 GCF_024105665.1 Aliihoeflea aestuarii
GGACAGATTGTAGAGGCCGTTGGGCGAGGCAAAGGGCAAGCCATTGTCGCTCCTGATCGCGTAGGGCAGGCCGCGCTCCTTGAAGAGCCGGACGAAACTCTCGATGACCGGCTGCTCCTTCGTCGATTCAAGCGCTTCGCAGGCCAGGATCATGCGCGAGACCTGATCGGTTGCCGTCAGGGGGTAACAATAGCTTCCGTTGCCCGTCTTGAACTCGCCCTTGAAGTCGACACACCACAGATCGTTGGGCGCGGCAGCTTGGGACAGCGGCGTGCCTGCGGCCTTGTTCGCCCGGTTCCTCTTGCGGGCCTGGCTCACAAGGCCGTGACGGTCGAGCACGGCATGCACCGTCGACTTGGCCGGAATGCGCACATCGCCGGCGAGCTTCCTGATCAGCAGCTCCCTGATCTTCCTGGCGCCCCAGTGCGGCTTGCCGCGCTTGCTCTCCACAATCAGCCGCTCGATCTGGGCGGGCAGCTGGTTGGCATAACGGACCGGCCGGCGCGAACGATCGCAAAGCGCCTCCAGGCCGTCATCCTTGTAGCGGTTGAAGATCTTGTAGCCAGTCTTGCGCGAGATGCCGAACTCCCGGCACACCGCGCTCATCCCTTCGCCGTCGAGAAGACGGGCCACGAAGCGTAGACGTTCTTCCATCACCGAACACTCCATCCACGGCATCAACACCTCCCGGCAAAGCCGAAAAGTGTTACCCATGTGTCCGGTACAAAACGTCACCT
>NZ_JAAAMK010000003.1 GCF_024105665.1 Aliihoeflea aestuarii
ATGCACTATGATCTGGGATATATCGACCTGGAACAGAAGACCTTGCAGACCATCGACAACCCGTTCGGCACGAGGTTGTCACCCATGTCTTAGGTACATTCTGTTACCCATGTCTCCGGGTCGTACACAATAGGGAGTTGGCGCACCCGACAGGATTCGAACCTGTGACCTTCGCCTTCGGAGGGCGACACTCTATCCAGCTGAGCTACGGGTGCTTCCGTGCCTTGACGCTTGCGCCAGCGGCACAAGCGTCATAACCGAAGCACGATGGCGCATCAATATGTGATCCTTCACTGAACCGCATTACTCGGCATATTAGGGGGGTCGGATGTCGTCCCCTGCACGTTGACGCGCCGAGAGTTCCGCGGCCAGAATGCCCGCGCGCCTTTCAGGCACCGAAGGGCGCCCGCACATTTGACGAGGCATCAGATCGTCTTGAAACCGGATTCCGATTTCCCGTCCGATGCCCGGATTGACGTCCAAACGGAAGAAGGGCGCGTGACAGGGCGGATCGTGCTTGCGGGCGGTGGCCATGCGCATCTTCAGGTCGTGGAATCGTTCGGCAGGCGACCGCTTGCCGGTTGGCAAATCGTACTGGTGTCGCCGGACGAGAAGGTCATCTATTCGGGCATGCTGTCGGGCCTTCTGGCGGGACACTATCGCCGCGAGGAGGTCGAGATCGATCTTCCCGCGCTGTGCCGGGCCAACTCCGTCGATTTCATCCAGGGGCGCGGCGACGGCATCGACCGGGGCCGGCGCAGGCTGCTTCTCGATGACGGGCGCGAGCTTTCCTTCGATCTCCTGTCGCTCGACATCGGCGGCGCATTCGTGCCCGATTCCATCACGGGCGCACGCGATCATGCGATACCGGTTCGGTCGATCGACAGGCTGCTGGCGGCGGTCGGGAACGGTTCCGAGGACGAGCGGTTCACCGTGATCGGCGGCGGTGCGGGCGGGGTCGAAACCGCGCTTGCGGTGCATCATCACGCTGTCCTGCCCGGACTTCCTCCGGCGAACCGCGTGCGGCTGGTCACGGCCGGCGCTCTCCTCGAAGAAAAGCCCGACGGCTTGCGCCGGCAGATCCGCAAGCTGTTCGAGACGCGCGGCATTTCGCTTATAGAACATGCGCCGGTCGCGGAGATCAGCGCGACGGAAATCGTTCTGGCCGACGGCAGGCGTTTTCGTTCGGACGCGACCCTTCTTGCCGCGGGCCCGACGCCGCATGGCTGGCTTGCACATACCGGCCTCGCTCTCGAGGACGGGTTCATCGCTATTCGCCAAACGCTGCAAAGCGTGTCGGACCCGGATATTTTCGCGGCCGGCGATTGCGCCACGCTTGCCGGAGCATGGCAGCCGAAATCCGGCGTCAGCGCCGTGCGGGCCGGGGCTATCCTCGCCGAAAATCTGCACCTGCGTGCCGCGAACGAACAGTTGCGGGCATGGCATCCGCCCGCGCGGCAGTTGATGCTTCTGGCGAGCGGGGATCAGCGCGCCGTCGCGAGCTGGGGCATGTTCTGGTGCGCAGGCCGATGGGTCTGGCGCATCAAGGACCGGATCGACCGGCGCTGGGTGAAGCGCTTTACGATTTTCAGTTGAAGGCGGCGAGCATCGGGCGGCGCGGCTGCGGCGCGTTCGGTGCGCTCGTTCCGACCATCGGCATATATTGCTCGATCAACTCCTGCATGTGCGCGTTGCGACTTCTTGCCGTCTCGCCGCCCATGACCACGGCCACCATCTGCCGTCCGCCGCGATCGACGGAGGTGGCCAGATTGAAGCCCGATGCGCGGATATAACCGGTCTTCAGGCCATTGACGCCCGCAACGCTTTCGAGAAGATCGTTATGCCCGCGTATGGTGCGGCCCGCATAGGTGAATTCGCGGTTGCCGAAATAGTGATAATGATGCGGGAAGCGCTTGCGCAACGCGATCGAAAGCAGCGCCATGTCGCGCGCAGTCGTCTGCTGGCCGGGGTTGGGCAGGCCGGACGCGTTGCGGAACGTGGTCGACGACATGCCCATCTGGCGTGCGCGCTGCGTCATCAATGCCGCGAAATTCTCTTCCGTGCCGCCGAGATGCTCGGCGACTGCGACAGCCACATCGTTCGCGGAGCGAATGACGAGGGCACGGATCGCCGAATCGACATCGATGGTACCGCCGCGATCGAAGCCGATCTTGGTCGGCACCTGCGCGCGCGCGTATTCCGACACGGGGATCATCGATGCCTTGGTGAGACGGCCCTGGTCGAGCGTCTCGAACAGCATGAAAACGGTCATCATCTTGGTCAGCGAGGCCGGATAGCGAAGCGCATCGGCATGCGCCGAATAGAGCGCCTGACCGGAATTAACGTCGACGACGATGGCGGCATATTTCTCGGACGGGATCGGCGGCGGCGGATCGGGCAGGACGGAAGCCGCCGTGCAGGCCGACAGGAACAGGCACAATGCCGCCAGCATCGCCGCTGCCGGCGAAACCGGCTTCCGCCTCATCATGTCCATCCATCCCACTCCCGCAAACCCTGTCCCAAGCGGATGTTTTGCCCGAGACATGGTTAAGCGGCAATGAATAGGCCCGCCGCGCAACAAAATGTGAGCAGCGGACGGAGCCTTACTTGTCGACGCCGCCCCAGATGGCTTCGGCCGTCCTGACGACGAGGTCGAGCTTGCGGCGCTGGTCGTCGACCGTGATCGCGTTGCCTTCTTCGGTGGAGGCGAAACCGCATTGCGGCGCGATGCCGAGCTGGTCGATATCGGCGAATTTCGACGCGGCGTCGAACTGGCGCTTCAGATCGTCCAGCTTTTCGAGGTCGCCCGTCTTGGTCGTGATGAAGCCCGGCAACACCCGCTTTTTGCCCTTCGGCAGAAGGCGCAGCGGCTCCAGTCCGCCGGCGCGCTCGGTGTCGTATTCCATGAAGTAGATGTCGACGCCGGTCTTGTTGAAGATCGCGTCGGCGGCAGGGTCATAAGCGCCTTCGGCCGCATGCGTCGAGCGGAAATTGCCGCGGCACATATGCATGCCGATGACCATGTCGTCGGGACGATCCTTGATCGCTTCGTGCATCATCCAGGCATATTGGTCGATCAACCAGTCCGGATCATCGCCCGCCGCCTTCTTGTCGGCGCGGTGCTTGGGATCGCACAGATAGGCGAAGAAGATATCGTCCATCTGGAGATAGCGGCAACCGGCCTCGTAGAACGCCTTGACGGCCTTGGCATAGGTCTTCGCCAGATCGGCGAAAAGCACCTCGACGTCCTTGTACTCGGCCGGATGGATGTCGTCCTTGGCGACGCGGAAATGGCAGCAGCTCGGGCCGGGGATCGAAATCTTCGGCGTCGCCCTCGTGTTCGCCGCGACGAACTTGAAGTGCTCCAGCATCGGGTGGTCGTCGGGGAAATCGAGCTTGCCCGTGATCGTCGGATAGACCGGCGGAATCTTGGTGCCGTGGAACTGGACGCCCTCCTGACGGCGCTCCAGCTCGAACCCGGTCAGCTCGCCCATGAAATCGAAGTGCCAGAACTGGCGGCGGATTTCACCGTCGGTGATGGCGGGAATGCCGGCTTCTTCCTGAAGGCGGATGACGTCGCGGATCGCCTCGTCCTCGACGGCCGCAAGTTCGTCCGCCTCGATCGATTTGTCCTCGAAGAACTTCCTGCGGGCATCCTTGACCGATTGCGGGCGAAGCAGGCTGCCGACATGGTCGGCGCGAAAGGGCGGGGTGGCGGGCATTATATTCTCCTCGGACATAACGACATGTGCATGCGCTTACACGGCATTGAAACGTGCCGCAAGCTTGCATGCTCTCAGGCGCGCAAGCCGCCCTGCTCGACGATGAAGTCGACGATTTCGGCCACGCCCTTGCCGCGCGACAGGTCGGTGAAACCGAAGGGGCGCTCGCCGCGCGAGGCTTTGGCGTCGATGTCCATCTGACCCAGATCGACATTCACGTAGGGCGCCAGATCGGCCTTGTTGACGACGAGGAAATCCGACCGCGTGATGCCCGGCCCGCCCTTGCGCGGGATGTCGCCGCCCTGGCAGACGGAGATGACATAGAGCGTCAGATCGGCAAGGTCGGGCGAGAAGGTTGCGGCGAGATTATCGCCGCCCGATTCGATGAAGATAATGTCGAGGCCGGGAATGCGCGCGTTGAGCGCATCGATCGCCTGAAGGTTGATCGAGGCGTCTTCGCGGATGGCGGTGTGCGGGCAACCGCCGGTTTCCACACCGACGATCCGGTCTTCGGACAGCGCCTGGAGGCGCACGAGGGCGGTGGCGTCTTCCTTGGTGTAGATGTCGTTGGTGACGACGGCGATGGAGAACTCGTCACGCATCGCCTTGCAGAGCTTTTCGGTCAGCGTCGTCTTGCCGGAGCCGACAGGCCCGCCGATGCCGACGCGCAGGGGGCCATTGGGTGAAGTCATGAGCGGAACAGCCTTACATGTTGGGTTTCGTGGTTCATGGCGGCGATTTCGGCAGTCAGCGCCGCGCTGCCCAGATCGTCCAGCGAAGCGAGCGCGGCGCGATCCGCCATCGCGACGATCCTCGGTTCCAGAGCATGAAGAAGGCGCACGCCCGCATCCTGCCCGAGAAGCGAAAGCCGGATGCCGGCCTGAATCTGGTTGGAGGCGAAGCCTTGCGCGAATGCGGCGACGGTGGCGTCGAGATCAAGCCCGACCCAGCCGGCCGATGCGCCGAACGCGACCGGATATGGGCATGGGTCGGGCAGCGTGCGTTCTCCCGTCCATTGCGCCACATATTTCACAAAGGCCGCGCCCTGCGCCATCGTCTCCAGATGACGCTCGACTGAGCCGGCCATCGCCTCGCAAAGTTCGGCAAGCTCAACGAGGTCGCCATCGGTGGTCGCACGCTTCCACGCCTGCGCGGCCAGAAGCGCATCATTCCATGCCGTGCCATGGTCGAGCAGGACTTGGAGCCAATCAGTCAAGCCGTTCGCATTGGCGACGAGGCCGTCGCCCGCCGCCCGCTCCAGCCCGTGGCTATAGCTGAACGCGCCGACCGGAAAGGCCGGCGACAGCCATGCCATCAGCCTGAGCGATGCGGCCGTATCAGCCATGGCCGTGCGAATGGTGATGGTCGTGACCGTGCGCCTTGCCGGAATAGGCCCCGCGCACCGGCTCGAAACCCGTCCTGACATGAACGACCGTCGCGCCGAGCCCTTCCAGCATCGCCTCGATGACATGGTCGCGCAGGATGAGGATGCGGTCGTCCTCGATCTGTGCGGCGAGGTGCCGGTTTCCGATATGCCAGGCGAGTTCGACCAGATGCAGCCTGTCGCGCGGGCGGATTTCGAGAAGGTTCTCGTCGGCCGCCCTGACCTCCGCCAGGTCGCCGGTATCGAGTAGAAGGCAATCGCCGGCCGCCAGGGCGACCGGCTGCGGCAGATCGATGAGGACACGCGCACCTGTATCGAGGATCAGGAGCTTGCGGCGCAAATGCCGCTCGTCATGCGCGAGCCCTGCGTTACCGATCACGTTGCGCCCGTCGCGATCCTGCGCCCGCACGACGGCGTTCCCCCGGTACATCATGCTTCTGTTGATTCCTTTTCTTTTTGCTTCGCACGCGCCAGCGCCGGGCGGGCCAGCACGCGGTCGAAATAGGCGTTGACGCGGTCCGATGCGATCTCGAATTTCGCCCCGCGCGCCCATTGCCCGCAATGGCCGAGAATCACGTCGGCGCAAGTGAAGCGGTCGCCCATGGCGAACTGCCTGTCGCCTAGACGTTTGTCGAAGGTCTCGACCTCGCGATCAAACTCGGCCTTCGTCCACGGGCCGACTTCCGCGCGCTGGTCATCGGGCAGCATCATCCGATGCTTGAGCTTGTTCCAAAGCGGCGCTTCGAGTTCCACCTGCGCGAAGAAAAGCCACGAAGCGATCTCGCCGAGCTCGGCCGGATTGTCACCGCCCATGCCTTTGTCGGCATGCTTGTTGGCGAGATAGAAGACGATTGCGGCCGAATCGACGATGATGACATCGCCATCTTCAAGCGCGGGCGCCTTGCCGCTCGGATTGTAGCGATACATGAGTTCGGAATGCTGTTTGGCGGGCGCGAATTCATATGCTTCCCCCAATTCTTCCAACATCCATGTCACACGCACGAGACGCGAACCTGGCGCGCCGATAGCCTTGTACATTCCAGTCCTCCCAAAATTTCTGCGATGCGACGCTAGAACAGAAAATACCGTTGCGCCATCGGCAGAACCGTCGCCGGCTCGCAGGTCAGGAGTTCGCCGTCGGCGCGGACCTCGTAGGTTTCCGGATCGACCTCGACATGCGGCATCGCATCGTTGAGCACCATGGAGCGCTTGGAGATTCCGCCGCGCGTGTTTTCCGCCGCGACCATCTCCTTGTCGACGCCGAGCCGCCCTTTCAGACCCGAATCGAGCGCTGCGCGGGAAACGAAGGTGACGGACGAATTCGTCACGGCCTTGCCGAAGGAACCGAACATCGGCCGGAAATGAACCGGTTGCGGCGTCGGGATGGACGCGTTCGGGTCGCCCATCGGCGCCGCCGCGATCATGCCCCCGACCAAAACCATGTCCGGTTTGACGCCGAAGAAGGCCGGGTTCCAGAGCACGAGGTCCGCGCGCTTGCCGATCTCGATCGAGCCGATCTCCTTCGACAGTCCTTGAGCGATGGCCGGATTGATCGTGTATTTCGCGATGTAGCGGCGAACGCGGAAATTGTCGTTCTCGCCGGTCTCTTGCCTCAGGCGGCCGCGCTGGCGTTTCATCTTGTCGGCCGTCTGCCAGGTGCGGATCGCCACTTCGCCAACGCGGCCCATCGCCTGAGAGTCCGACGAGATGATCGAAAACGCGCCGATATCGTGCAGGATGTCCTCGGCCGCGATTGTCTCCTTGCGGATGCGGCTTTCGGCGAAGGCCACGTCCTCGGGGATAGAGGGCGACAGGTGATGACAGACCATCAGCATGTCGAGATGTTCGGCGATCGTGTTGACCGTGTAGGGCCGGGTCGGATTGGTCGAGGACGGGATGAAGTTCTCGAAACCGCAGACCTTGATGATGTCGGGCGCATGTCCGCCGCCCGCGCCCTCGGTGTGGAAGGCGTGGATGGTGCGGCCGCCGATGGCCGCGATGGTATCTTCCACGAAACCGCTTTCGTTCAGCGTATCCGTGTGGATCATCACCTGAATGTCGAACGCGTCGGCGACCGACAGGCAGCAATCGATGGCCGCCGGCGTCGTGCCCCAGTCCTCGTGAAGCTTGAGCGCGCAGGCCCCGCCGAGGATCATCTCCTCCAGCGCCTTGGGCTGCGAGGCGTTGCCCTTGCCCGACAGGCCGATATTCATCGGGAACGCGTCGAAGGACTGGATCATGCGCGCCAGATGCCACGGTCCGGGTGTGCAGGTGGTCGCCAACGTGCCATGCGCCGGGCCGGTGCCGCCGCCGAGCATCGTCGTGATGCCGGAATTCAGCGCCTCCTCGATCTGCTGCGGGCAGATGAAATGGATGTGCGCGTCGAAGCCGCCCGCTGTCAGGATCTTGCCCTCGCCAGCGATCGCCTCGGTGCCGGGGCCGATGATGATCGTCACGCCGTCCTGCGTATCCGGGTTGCCGGCCTTGCCGATCGAATGGATGCGACCGTCCTTCAGCCCCACATCGGCCTTGTAGATGCCGGTGTGGTCGACGATCAGCGCATTGGTGATCACCGTGTCTACCGCGCCGTCGGCGCGCGCGACCCGGCTCTGGCCCATGCCGTCGCGGATGACCTTGCCACCGCCGAACTTCACCTCCTCGCCATAGGTGGTCAGGTCGTGCTCGACCTCGATGAAGAGTTCCGTGTCGGCAAGGCGAACCTTGTCGCCGGTCGTCGGTCCGAACATGCGCGCATAGGCGGCGCGCGACAGGCGGCTAGGCATGATTTTCTCCTGGGAAACGATCGTTCTCAACGACTTGGCGGCGAGGCGACACATGGTCGTCACATTGCACACGCTGTCGCCACGAAATGACCCGCGAATGGCCTCGCGCCGAATGAAACCGAGCCCGCGGCGAAGCATTGAGGGACCAGTCGTTCACGGACGGCAATCGTGAGCAAGGGACAGATTTCAAATCGAACCGAAGAGGAAATTCACGATGAAACGGATTATCGGACTGACCACCGCCGCCCTGATGAGCGCTTCGATGCTTGCAGGCCCAGCCTTGGCGCAGCAATCGCCAGTCGCACCGGGAGCCGGTGACGGCACCGAAGTCGAAACCGGCGTGACGGGTGGCACCGACACGATGGAAGCGCCCATGGGGGAAGCCCCGGCCGGCGCAACGACCTTGCCGGCTGAGGTCGATACGGACGCGACTGCCGCTATCGGCGGCGAGGCGACCTTCGACGGCGCGCTTGCCGCTATCGAGGGCAACGCCACCAGCACCGCCGCCATCGACACGATGACGGAAGTCGGCAGCGTGGATGTCGTTCGCATCGGCGAGCTGGAAGGGGCCGACATGACGGCGCTGGAGACGGCCACGAGCGAGCGCAGCGCGGAAATCACCGAGTTGCAGGCGGCGCTCGAAGCCAACACGGCGGTTTCGTCGGCACTCGAGGCCGAAGATGTCGCGGTGGCCGACGTCGTCGCGGCCGAGACTGCAGCCGATGGCGAACTGGTCGTCTACGTCCAGTAACAGGCGGTCCGAGACGATTTGTGGCGGCGCGGGCTTGAACCCGCGCCGCCTTTTCGTGTTAGGAGAGATGGGTTTCGCGGTTGCGAAATATGCTCGCCCGCTCCAGATATGAAACACAAACGGACGATCGAGAGACCAAACGAGATGGCCACCACCCAGCCCAAACATGCGTCGCGACTTGCCATCCTCCTGGCCGGGGCGCTTGCCTGCGCCGCGCCGTCCGCCCTTGCCCAGGGCCTCGACAGCGAAGGCGCGATCGACACCATCGTCGACAGCGAGGTCAAGACGGAGGAATTGAGCGCGACCGAGGAAAGCGGCCGGGTCGTCACGGCGATCGACGCGAGCCTCGACAACGCGCAGATCGTGCGCCGCGCCTTCAATATCGAAGAAGTCGATATCGTCTTCCTGCCGGGAGTGGGTGCAGGCGACAGCGGGATCAGCGAAAAGCGCGCGGAAAATGCCGACCAGATCGTCGAATTGCAGCAGGCGATCGAGGGCAGCGCGATCTTCTACCACGCGGTGAATTCGCGGCAGATTCTGGTACGCGACATCGTCGCGATCGAATTCGAGAACGAGAACAGGACGGCGACGATCTTCGTCGCCGGCGCGGAGCCGGGAACGGCCGTTCCCGAGGCGCCCGCCGACGAGCCTCCGGCAGAACCCGAAGCCGCGCCGGACGCACCCGCCCAGTAGGCGCGTCACCGTCACAGCGCGCCCATGATCTTCTGCTGAAAACCGAAGATCGTGCGCGCGCCGCCGATCGGGATCAAAGTCACGTCGCGCTCCTGGCCGGGCTCGAACCGCACGGCGGTGCCGGCGGCGATATCGAGGCGCATGCCGCGCGTCGCGTCGCGATCGAAGACGAGCCCCTCATTGACCTCATGGAAATGATAGTGGCTGCCGACCTGGATCGGCCGGTCGCCGGCATTGGCGACCTTGAGCGTCACGGCCTCCTTGCCGCCGTTCAGTTCGATCTCGCCGTCGGCCGCGATTATCTCTCCGGGAATCATCGATACCTCCTTAGCCGGCAACGAAGACGAGCAGCCCGGTGAACGCCGTTGCCGCACCCAGCGCACGAACGGGCAGATCGCGCAGGTCGAATCGTGTGAGCGCAACGGCCAGCCATATGCCCGCACCATGCAGCAGTACGGTGGCGATAAGGAAACCTGCACCGTAGACGAGCGTTTCCGATTGCCCCATTTCCGTGCCGTGAGCATGGCCGTGGAACACCGCGAACAGACCAATGAGGATGGCGGCAGGCACGACGGGCAGCCTGACGGACGCGGCCACCAGAAGACCGATCACGACCACGGAACCGAGGATCATCGGCTCGACATAGGGCAGCGGCACGCCGCCCAGCGCCGCGAGGAACCCCGCCGACATGAAGGTGACGAAGGCTGCGGGAACGGCAAGCACCGCCCGGCCGCCGAGCGCGGCCGCCCACAACCCGACGGCGACCATCGCCAGAATATGATCGAGCCCCGTCAACGGGTGCAGGAAACCGGCCAGAAAGCCGTTTTCGACATGCGCGCCATGGCCCGGATGAGCGAAGGCGGCCGTCGAGAACAGCATCGCCGAAAGAACAGTGAGCGGCAGTCGCTTGGACATGGCGGAGAATCCTCGTCGTTTCATCATTTCAGCGGATCGGCTCATGGACGGTCACGAGCTTCGTGCCGTCGGGAAAGGTCGCCTCGACCTGAACGTCGTGGATCATCTCGGCGATACCTTCCATCACCTGATCACGCGTGACGACATGCGCGCCGGCCTCCATCAGGTCGGCGACCGAGCGCCCGTCGCGCGCGCCTTCCACGACGAAATCGGTGATCAGCGCGATCGCCTCGGGATGATTGAGCCTGACACCGCGCTCCAGTCGCCTGCGCGCCACGATGGCGGCCATCGCAATCAGGAGTTTGTCCTTTTCCCGTGGCGTCAAATTCATCTCATCACTTTCAGCTTGTCCAAATCTTGGGCAGACCTGCCTGCCCGTTGAGCAGTCGAGCCAGGGGCAGCAACCGACGGCGCAGGGCGTAGCCGTCCTCGGCAACGATTCTGGCAAGAAGCTTGCCAGTCCCGCCGACGCACCAGAAACTCGCACTGCCCGCCTCGCCGGTCAGCGCGCGAACGGACGTGAGCAGTTCCTCCGCATTTTCGCCGAGAAACAGAAGCGTCGCGACGGCGCGGCCACCGTTGGTAGTCGCCTGGCGGGAAAGCTGGTCCGCGACATCGGGACCGATGCGGAAATCCTCGGCATGGACGAGGCGGCCGGCATGGCGCACACGCCAGCGATCGTGAAACATCGCCCGGTCCACCCGCTCGCCCATCGCCTTCCTACCGAAGATCGTCGCTTCGAGGATCAGCGCGCTGGCGTCTTGCGCCAGATCGACGTCGAGCCGGCGCGACAGTGCCGCGCCGTCGAACAGGATCGTCTCCTGCGGCAGCCAGCAAAGACGCGCACCCGCGCCCGCCTTCAGCGCGACCGAAACTTCGGCACGGCCCGTGCCAGCGCGATAGATTTTCTCGCATGCCTGCGTCGTCAGGCTGAGGCTGGAGCCGGGGGCAGCATCGGCCGACCATTCGACCCGGTCGCCGCCGGTCAGCCCGCCGGCCGTGTTGATCAGAACCGCTTCAAGCGCGGCGCTTTCAGGTGCGGGAAAGCGAATCTTGGCCGCGCCCTCCTGAAACAGGCGGTGAAGACGCGTGCGGCCATCGATCTGCCTGACCGAGACCCGTCCATCGGCGCGCACGCGTTGCAATACCGGAGGCTGGACGGGAATCATGATCGGTTCGAAATTCCAGATTGGCGAACGCTGTGTATCGGCTCGCAGGACAGCGTAACGCTTGCAACCGGCATGCCAAGCCATATCTCGTTGGGACCCACCAACGGAGCGCTTCATGTCCGACCTGTCCGCCTTCCCCATCACCAAACGCTGGCCCGCCACACATCCCGATCGTCTTCAGCTCTATTCGCTGCCGACGCCGAACGGCTTGAAGATTTCGATCGCGCTGGAGGAAATGGGCCTGCCCTATGAGGCGCATCTCGTCGATTTCGACACCAACGATCAGACGACACCGGAATTCCTGTCACTCAACCCGAACAACAAGATTCCCGCGATCATCGACCCTGACGGTCCCGGCGGAAAGCCGCTCGGCCTGTTCGAATCCGGCGCGATCCTCGTCTATCTCGCCGAAAAGACCGGCAAGCTCCTGCCGACAGACGCCGCGCGGCGCTACGAGACGCTGCAATGGCTGTTCTTCCAGATGGGCGGCATCGGGCCGATGTTCGGTCAGTTCGGCTTCTTCTACAAATTCGCAGGTAAGGAATTCGAGGACCGGCGTCCGGCCCATCGCTACCGCGACGAATCGCGACGCCTGCTCGGTGTACTCGACAAGCGGCTCGACGGTCGCCAATGGATCATGGACGACGAGTATACGATCGCGGACATCGCGATGTTTCCATGGATACGAGGTGTGGACGTCTTCTATGGCGGGCGCGAAGAACTCGGTTTTGACGAGGTGCCGAACGTCACGTCCTGGCTCGAACGCTGTATCGCTCGGCCGGCAAGCCAGATCGGCCTGAATGTGCCCAAGCGAGACTGACGCGCCGGCCCCGAAGGCGAATTGACGGACGGCGAAATGATTATGTAGGATAACAAAGTCCGTCATGGACCTTCAGGGAGGAAGACATGAAGAATTTCTCACGCGCGCTCATGCTCGCGACCATGGCGGTGCCGTTCGCGGCGACCGCCGCACTCGCCGACATCACCATCGGCGTTACCGTTTCGGCCACCGGATCGGGCGCGGCGCTCGGCATCCCGCTGCGCAACTCGGTCGAATTGTGGCCCGACAATATCGACGGCGAGCCGATCCGCGTCATCGTGCTTGACGATCAGGGAGACCCCTCGATCGCGACCACCAATGCGCGCCGCCTGATCACCGACGACAATGCCGACGTGATCGTCGGTTCGGCCCTGACGCCCGCATCGATCGCGGTGGCAGGCGTTGCCGCCGAAACCGAGACGCCTCATTTGACCGCTTCGCCCGTCCCGCCGAACGTTTCGGACGGCGAGTGGACTTTCGTCCTGCCGCAATCGGCGGGGCTGATCGCCCGCACGCTGTTCGCCAAGATGCAGGCGGACGGCGTCAATACCGTCGGCTATATCGGCTTTTCCGATTCCTATGGCGATTTGTGGGTCAGCCAGATGAGCGCCATCGGCGCCGAATATGGACTCGAAATGGTGGCCGAGGAGCGCTATGCGCGTCCGGACACCTCCGTATCGGGGCAGGTGCTGCGCCTCGTCGCCGCCCAGCCGGACGCCGTCTTCGTCGGTGCATCCGGCACCGGCGCGGCATTGCCGCAGATCGCCCTTCGCGAACGCGGCTATGAGGGCACGATCTACCAGACGCACGGGGCCGTGACGTTCGACTTCCTGCGTATCGCCGAAGGCGCGGCCGCCAACACCATCTTCGCTTCCGGACCGGTCATGGTCGCCGAGCTTCAGCCCGACGCATCCGAGACCAAGGCGGACGGCATGGAGTACGTCACCGCCTATGAGGAGCGTTTCGGCGAAGGCACGCGCACGCAGTTTGGCGCGCATATCCACGACGCGATGGCGATCCTGAAAGTCGCGGTGCCGCTGGCCATGGAAAGCGCGGAGCCCGGCACGCCGGAATTCCGCGCGGCATTGCGCGAAGCGATCGAGACCGGCGGACCTTTCCCGGCCAGCCAGGGCGTGTTCGAGTTCACGCCGGAAGATCACCTCGGCCTCGACGAGCGCGCCGTGGTGCTTCTGACCGCCAATGAAGGCACGTTCGAACTGGTCGACTGACCGGTTTGCGCTGCCGAAGGAAAGGCCCGTCGGAGCGATCCGGCGGGCTTTTTATATAGTTGGAAGACTATCCTCCGCCGAGATAGGCTTCGACCACAGCCGGATCGGCGGCCATTTCATCGGTGCTGCCCGATCGGCGGATTTCGCCGAGTTCCATCAGATGCGCTTCATCGGCGATCTCCAGAGCGGCGCGCGCATTTTGCTCCACCAAGAGGATCGATACTCCGGTCGAGCGCAGTTCAGCGACGATGCCGAGGATTTCGGCGACGATCTTCGGGGCGAGGCCGAGGCTCGGTTCGTCCAATAGGAGAAGCTTCGGCCGGCTCATCAGTGCGCGGGCAAGCGCCAGCATCTGCCTTTCGCCGCCCGAAAGCGTTCCGGCAAGCTGTTTGCGTCGTTCCTTCAGGCGTGGAAAGCGATCATAGAGGTCAGCGCGTGCTTCGGCCCGCTCCGACGCCGACCGCAGGAAGCCGCCCAGCTCCATATTGTCTTCGACGCTCATGGAGCCGAAGAGCTCGCGCTTTTCCGAGACCAGGCACATGCCGGCGGCGACGCGGCCCTCGACGCTCGGCGGCACCGGCTTTCCGCGATAAAGGATCGTCCCGCTCGACGGCACGACGCCCATAGCGGCATTGAGCAGCGTCGTCTTGCCGGCACCGTTTGCGCCGATGACGGTGACGATGCGCCCCTCTGCCATGGCAAGGTCGACCCCATGCAGGACTTCGGCCTTGCCGTAGGAAACGCGGATATCGGAGAGTTGGAGAAGGCTCACGACACGCCTCCGAGATAGGCCGACACGACGGCGGGATGACGGCGCACCTCGGCCGGGTTGCCCTCGGCGATCTTGGTGCCGAAGTCGAGGACGACGAGATGATCGACCAGCCCCATGACGAAGCTCATATCGTGTTCGACCAGAAGCACGCCGACACCTTCCGCGCGCAGCTTCTTCAACAACTCCGCCAGTTCCTGCTTTTCGCCGTGGCGAAGTCCGGCGGCCGGTTCGTCGAGAAGCAGCAGCGCCGGATCGAGGCTGAGCGCACGGGCGATTTCGAGGATGCGGATCTGGCCGAGGGCCAGATCGCCCGCCGGGCGGTCGCGATAATCGGCCAGCCCGACGCGCGCGATCTGCGTTTCGGCCTCGGCCAGAAGAATGGCTTCCTCGGCGCGGTCGAGCCGCAGGACGGAGCGAACCACGCCCGAGCGACCGCGCAGATGCGCGCCGAGCGCAACGTTTTCCAGAACGGTCATCTCCGGCAGCACCTTGGCGTGCTGGAAGGTGCGGGCGATGCCGTGGCGGGCGACCTCGCGTGGGCTTTTCGCCGAAGCGGTCGCGTCGCCGAAGATCACCTTGCCGCCGCTCAAGGGCGAGATAGCCGTGATCAGGTTGAACGTGGTGCTTTTGCCCGCCCCGTTCGGCCCGATCAGGCCGACGATCTGCCCCGCTTTCACATCGAACGAGACGTCGTTGACGGCGACGAGGCCTCCGAATGTTTTGCGCGCGGCTTCGAGCTTGACGAGCGTGGTGCCTTCGGGCGCGAGTTTGCGGCGGCCGAGCGCGCCGTCGGCCTTGGGCAGCGGTCGTCGCTTTCGGGCCGGCAGCGCGCGCAGGATGAGCGGCCAGAGTCCGTCGCGGCTGAACTGGAGGATGGCGACCAGCAGAATTCCGAAGACGATCATCTCGAAATTGCCGGTGATGCCGACGAGGTCGGGCAGGAAGCGCTGGAGCAGGTCCTTCAGGATCAGGACGAGGCTCGCGCCGAAGATCGCACCCCAGACGTGCCCCGCGCCGCCGACGACCGCCATCAGCAGATACTCGATGCCCATATTGAGGCCGAAGGGCGTCGGGTTCACCGAGCGTTGCATATGCGCGTAGAGCCAGCCGGACAGTGCGGCAAGCACGCCCGCCAGCACGAAGACGGTGAGCTTGGCACGTACGATGTCGACGCCGAAGGCCTCGGCTGCCTGCGTGCCGCCGCGCAAGGCGCGCAGCGAGCGCCCGACGCGGGAATCCAGAAGGTTGCGCGCACCGATGGCGACCGCGATGACGCAGCCCCAGATGACGTAATAGATCGAGCCCGACGAAAAGAAGCGATGGCCGGCAAGTTCCAGCGGCGGGATCGCCGTGATGCCGTCATAGCGGCCGAAAAGCTGGATCTGGCCGAAGAGGTAGTAGAGCGCCAGACCCCAGGCGATGGTGCCGAGCGGCAGGAAATGACCGGATAGCCGCACGGTGATGAGGCCGAGCGGAAGGGCGACCAGCGCCCCCGCCAGAAGTGAAAGCGGCAGCGTCGCCCAGGGGGAAAACCCGTAAGCCGTCGTCAGGACCGCCGTCGTATAGGCGCCGAAACCGACCAGCGCCGCCTGACCGAACGACGTCATGCCGCCGACGCCCGTCAGAAGCACGAGGCCGATCGCCACCAGCGAGGCGAGGCCGATATTGTTCAAAAGCGTGATCCAGAATGGCGGGATCGGCAGGAAGGGAACGGCCGCGACGACCGCGATGCCGACAAAGCCGATGAGCCTGCGGTCGAGCGCCATGATCAGTCGTCCTCGTGATGATCGGTGGTGAGCGAACGCCAGATCAGGACCGGGATGATCAGCGTGAAGACGATGATCTCCTTGAAGTTGCTGGCGTAGAAGGAGGCGAGCGCTTCGACCAGACCGACGCCGATGGCGGCCAGCGCCGTGACCGGGAAGCTCGACAGGCCCGCGATGATCGCCGCGACGAAGCCCTTGAGACCAATCAGGAAGCCGGTGTCATAGTAGACCGTGGTGATCGGCGCGATGAGCACGCCCGAGACCGCGCCGATGGTTGCGGCAAGGACGAAGGCGGTGCCGCCGGTCAATTGCGTGCGCACGCCGACGAGACGCGCGCCGAGGCGATTGACGGCGGTGGCGCGCAGCGCCTTGCCGAGCAATGTCTTCTCGAAGAAGAAATAAAGCCCGACCATCGCCGCGATGGTCACGCCATAGATCCACACTGCCTGAGCGGCGACCGGCATGAAGCCGACCGAGAACGAACCGGCCGTCAGCGGACGCGCGCGGAAGCCCTCGGCTCCGAAGAAGGCGAGACCCAGCCCCATCATCGCCAGATGGACGCCGACTGATGTGATGAGAAGCACCAGAACGGTGGCATCGGAGAGCGGGCGATAGGCGATGCGATAGACGTAAAGGCCCATCGGCGCGACGATGACGATGGTCAAAAGCGCCTTGACGAAGGCATTCGGTTCGGTGGGAACGATGAAAAGCGCGGCCGTGTAGATCGCGAACGGCAGGACCAGATTGATGGCGGCCGACCGCGCCAGTGCGGGCAATCCCGGTCGCAGGCGCGTTTCGACAAGATCGAACAGGAACGCGGCGATGCCGAAGACGACCAGAAGCATCGCCGTACCGGGCATTCGGCCGACATCGAGGAAGGCGAGCGTCAATGCGCCATAGGCCACGAATTCGCCCTGGGGGATGAAAATGACGCGGGTGACGGCGAAGACCAGAACGAGCGCCAGACCGAGCAGCGCATAAATCGCGCCGTTGGTCACGCCGTCCTGAACCAGGAAAGCCAGAATCGTGAATTCCAAGGCGTCTCCTCCCGCCTGCGGCTACCCGTCACCGGGCAGATCGCACAAACTTGTAATGATCTATAACAATTCAGACGACGGGCGACAATCGCGAATTTGGTGCTCTCCAAACGAACACGACCGCCGAAAACGGCGGTCGTGAGATTTTGCGGTGAGTGAAATGCACCTCAGTCGTAGAGAACGCAGGCCACCTTGTGCCCGTCTTCGAGCTTGCGGATCGGTGGCGGCTCTTTCTTTTCAAAGCCGACATGAATGTTAGTGCCGCGCGGCTCGATCCGCGCCACCTCGGCAAGCGCCGGGCTGCGGACGGTCAGGATCGACATGACCTCGTCGGCCGCAGCCGCCGCATCGCCCTTCACCTCGATCAAGATGTCGAGACCCTCGACCGTGGCCTTGCCGAGATGCGCCGGCGCGTCGCCTTCGATCGTCCGCAAATCGAGCGCCGACTTCACGTCACGCCCTTCCCAGCCGCAGACGGGCGTCGCCAGCGGGCATCTTGTGTGGAACCGGCAGCCATTCGGCGGCTCGATCGCGCTCGGAATCTCGCCGGCCGCCTCGAGCGGCGGCTTGACGATATCCGGATCGGGTTCCGGGCTCGCATCGAGCAAAAGCCGCGTATAGGGGTGCAGACGCTTGGAGATGACGTCTTCGGTCGGCCCCATCTCGACGATCTGGCCGAGATACATGATCGCCGTGCGGTCCGCGACGTAGCGGATCGTCGGCAGGTCATGGCTGACATAGACGAAGGAGATGCCGAGTTCCTCGCGAAAGCGGCGCATGAGGTTGAGGACGCCCGCGCGGATCGACACGTCGAGCATCGAAACAGGCTCGTCGGCGACGATGAAGCTTGGTTCCAGCACGATCGCGCGCGCGATGGCAACGCGCTGGCGCTGGCCGCCAGACAATTCGTGTGGGAACCGCTCCAGATAGGTCTCGGCCGGCTTGAGACCGGCACGCTCCAGCGCCTGACGCACACGCAGCTTCAAATCCTTGCCTTTGGCGAGACCATGGATCGTCAACGGCTCGCCGACGATATCGGCGATGGTGAAGCGCGGGTTGAGCGTTTGATACGGGTCCTGAAAGACCATCTGCGCCGAGCGGCGGAACGCCTTCAGATCCTTGCCCTTGAGATGCGCAACATCGCTGCCCGCGAAACGGATTTCGCCTTCGGTCGCATCCTGAAGCTTGACCAGCATCTCGCCGGTCGTCGTCTTGCCCGAACCGGATTCACCGGCAAGCCCGAGGATTTCACCAGCCTTCAATTCGAAATCGATGCCGTCGACGGCATGGACCTTACGGTCTTCCTTCTTCGAAAATGACGACAGGAAGCCGCCGGCGACAGGGAAATGGCGCTTCAGGCCGCGCACTTCGATGACATTGCCTTCGCCGATGTCGTCGGCGGGCGAATTGATCGCGCTGGCGATTTCGCCAAGCCGCTGGCCGACCTTTGCCCATGTCTCGTTGCGCGCGGAGATCGCGCGGAATTCCTCGGCCTTTTCGGGAAAATGGCAAGCTGTCGCGTGATCGCCGCCAACATTGTGGAAGGCGGGCGCCTCGGCGATGCAACGCTCCTGCGCAAACGGGCAGCGCGCGGCGAAGCGGCATCCCGTCGGCGGGTCAAGCAGGTTGGGCGGCGTACCGGGGATCGAGATCAGTTCGCGCTGCGCCCCTTCCAGCGTCGGGAACGCGTTGGTCAGGCCCATCGTATAGGGGTGGGCGGGCGCGCGGAATACGGTGCGGACCGGGCCGGTCTCGACGATCTTGCCGCCATACATGACAGCGACGCGATCACAGGTCTGAACCACGACGGAAATGTCATGCGTGATGAACAGCAGCGACATGCCGCGCTCGCGGCGCAACTTGCCGAGGCGCGCGAGAATCTGCGCCTGCGTGACCACGTCGAGCGCGGTCGTCGGCTCGTCGGCGATGACGAGCGCCGGATCGAGCGCCATCGCCATGGCGATGATGGCGCGCTGCTTCATGCCTCCCGACATTTCATGCGGATAGGCCGACAGGCGCGACGGATCGATGCCGACCGCGCGGAACAGCGTCTCGCCATGCGCCCAGGCATCCTTTTTGTCGATCTGGATATGGGCCTGCATGGCCTCCACGATCTGGTCGCCGACACGGTAGACGGGATCGAGCGCGTTCATCGCCGCCTGGCTGATCCAGGCGATATCCTTCCAGCGAACCTTGCGCATCTCTTCTTCGGAAAGCGGCACGAGGTCCCGACCTGAAAAGCGGATCGAGCCGGCGGCCACGTCTCCGTTCGGCGGGAGCAGCCGCAGCATGCCCTTGGCGGCCGTCGTCTTGCCGCAGCCGGATTCGCCGACCAGTCCGAGCGATTCGCCCGGCCGGATCGAAAAGTCGATGCCGTCCACCGCCCGCACCGGCCCTGCGCCGGTGCGATAGTGGATGGCGAGGTCTTTCACGTCGAGAAGCGGTTCGGTCATTGGCGCGCCCTCAGTCGCGGATTGGCGATGAGTTCGAGCGACCGCGAGATGAAGAACACGGACAGCACCGTCGTCATGATGAAGAAACCGGGCGGCAGGTTCCACCACCAGGCGGTCCGCCACGCGCCCGAAAGACGCGCATTGTGCAGGATGCCGCCCCACGAGATCGATTGCGGCGGCCCGAGTCCGAGGAACGACAATGTTGCCTCCGCGATGATCGACACGCCGACGATGATGGCGAGTTCGAGGAAGACGAGCGGCATCACGTTCGGAAAGATGTGGAGATACATGATCCGCAGATCGGACGCGCCGGCGACCCGCGCGGCCTTCACGAAGGGCCGCTCGCGCAGCGACAGCACCTGACTTCGGATCAGTCGCGCCACCGTCCGCCATGTGAGCAGCGATACGGCGAGGATGACGATCAGCAGGCTCGGCTCGAACAGGAGCACCAGGATCAGTGCGAACGGTTCGAACGGAATGCCGTACATCACGTCCACCGTGCGCATCAGCACCGTTTCGGTGCGGCCGCGATAATAGCCGGCGACGAGGCCGACATTGGTGCCGATCAGCACGACGAGCGCCGCCCCCAGGAAGCCGACGAGAAGCGCAATGCGCGAGCCGTGGACGTTCTGGCTGAAGAGGTCGCGGCCCAGATGATCGGTGCCGAACCAATGGTCGGCGCTCGGCGGGGCGAGCCGGTTGACGAAGCGGTCGGAGCCGAGCGCGAGGATGTCGTCACCGGCGACCAGAAGCGCGCGCAGATGACGTTCGCTCTCGGCCGGCACGCGCAGCCATTCCCCGCCGTCATGCTCGATGATGATGCCGTTACGGCCGACCGCAACCGCGCGTCCGTCGTCGCCGACCCAGCCGGCGCGCAGCGCGCGGGTGTCCGGTGTCGTGTCCTCTGCCCAGCGCTCTCCGGGCGCTGTGCGGCGCACCGCCGTGCCGCGCTCGCCGACCGCGATCGCTTGCCCGTTGGGCGAAATGTGTAGGCCGTTCAATTCGCGCTGTGTGCCGAGCCGTTCAAGTTCGGCTTCGCCCGTCTGCGGATCATAACGGATCGCAAGGCCGCGATCGCCGACGGCCAGCAGTGTACCGTCCGCATCGCGCTGCACCGCGTTGAGCGCGAAGCCGCGCCCGACCGGGCTTTCGATCTCCGTGACCGAAGGCGTGCCGGCAAGATCGAGCAGCCAAAGCTCCTCGCCGCCCCCGACGATCAGTGCGGAATTTTCATCGACCCATGCGGCGGAGCGCAGATGGGCGGAAGCGGGTGCATCGACGGACGTCCATCCGGTGCCGTCGAGAAGCGCGATCGTGCCGTCCGAACCGACGACCAGCGCGCGGCCGTCCTCAGCTATCGCGACACCGTTCAAATCGACGATTTGCGGGAAGCCGATCACGTCCCAGCCATCCGGGCCGTACCGATAGACGGTGCCCTGACGGCCGACCGCGATGCCGTTTCCGGCACCGTCGTCGTCGGCTGCCTGAATGGCGTATTCGCCGAGCGACGGCGACAGGCTCCAGTTGATCGCGCCGCCCTCGCCCGCTTCGCGCACGAGCACGGATGCGTCCTCGACCTCGTTGATGGCATTCGGATCGTGAGGCGACAACAGGGGCGCGGCGAGCGCCATGGCGACGATGACGGATAGGACCGCCAGCCCGATGACGGCGAGCCGGTCGGCCAGAACCAGACGAAGCGGCTTGGCGGCGCTCCTGATAGCGGAAGGCACGATCATTTGAAGCTCACGCGTGGGTCGAGCGTCGAATAGAGGATATCGACGAGAAGATTGAGGGAGATCACGAAGGCGGCCATGACGAGGAAGCTCGCCTGCGCCAGCGGGAAGTCGGAGGTGCGCACCGCGCTCAGGATTTCACGGCCAAGACCCGGCCATGAGAACACGACCTCGACCACGACCTGACCGCCCGCAGCAAGGCCGATCGTGACGGCAAGCTGCGTGACGACGGGCAGGAGCGCGTTGCGCGCGGCGTGGTTGTAGAGAATGCGCCGCTCGGGCAGGCCCTTGGCGCGCGCCATCTCGATGAAATCCTCGCCATAGACCTCCAGCATCGTGTTGCGCATGATCAAAAGCGGCGAGCCGAGATAGTAGAGCGCGACGACGATGGCCGGCAGCGTCAGGTGCCACAGGAAGTCGAGCGTCGTGATCTTGTCGAAGAAGCCGGTGCTCGTATAGGGCAGCGTGCGCATTCCGCTGGTCGGGGCAAGACCGAGCATCACGCCGAAGACGAGAATGCCGATCATGCCGGTCCAGAACATCGGCGCGGAGCGGAACATCAGCCCGGCGAAGATGCCGACCGTGTCGGCGCGGGTGCCGCGACGCCAGGACAGCCACGCGCCGAGCGGCACGCCGATGAGATAGGCGATCAGGATTGCCGTCACCATCAGCACCATCGTGTTGCCGAGCCGCTCCCAGATGATGTCGGCGACCGGTGCGCGATAGTGGAAGGAATAGCCGAAATCGCCCTGCACGGCGTTTTGCAGGAAGAGCAGATATTGCCGCCACAGGGGTTGGTCGAGGCCGAAGCTCTGGCGCACCATTTCACGCTGTTCGGGGCTGAGGCCCTCGGCGACGAGCGCGGTCGTCGGGTCCGGCAGCCCCCACCGGAACAGGAAGAACAGGAGCGTCGCGATGATGAAGAGCGAGACCAGTGCCTGGAAGGCACGGCGGATCAAATAGCTACGGCGGTTCATGTTCCGGCCTTGCGCAAATGGCTTGCGACCCGCCGCAAGGAGATGCGGCGGGTCGCGCAGTCAGCGTTCAGGATTACTTGACGAGGCGGCCTTCACCGTCCCACGAATACCCGGCTTCCTCGAGCGCGGCGCGCGCCGCATCCATGTCGTACTCGAACTGCTCGACGAAAGGCGCGCTCCAGAAGGCGTTAACCGGCGCGATGATCGAGTGTCCGACCTCGCCGCGACCGTCGAGGAGCACATTCACCATGCGCTCGCGATCCATCGCCTGCGTCAGAGCGCGCCGCACCTCGCGGTCGTCGAACGGCTCGCGCTTGGTGTTGAAGGTCATGTGATAGTATCCGAAATCCGGCACCGTCACGACCGTCAGGTCGTCCTGCTGCTCGGCAAGCGGAATCTGCCCGGCTTCCATGCGCCAGGCGGTCATGTCGATCGCGCCGGTCTGAAGACCCGTGAACACGCCTTCCATGTCGGCATAGATCACGAACTCGACACCATCGACGGCGATTTCGTCGGCGTGGAAATGATCCTCGTTTTTCGCCAGCGACATGATCTCGCCGCGGCTGTAGGCGTCATACTTGAACGGCCCGGAACCGATATTCGGGATCTGGTCCGGCGTCAGTTCGCCGGGGTTCTCGATATCGGCCCACAGATGTTCGGGCAGGATCGAAATCTGCGACAGCGCGATATTCGCGAAGGACGCGGACGGCTCGGACAGGTTGAAACGAACGGTCAGGTCACCCGTGGCCTCGACATTTTCGAGCGAGTCCAGATAGGCATCGAAATAGGCGTAGCTCTGGCTCTTGTAGTAATTGAAGGTGAAGGCGACGTCCTCGGCCGTGACCGGCTCGCCGTCATGGAAGGTCAGGCCCTCGCGCAGCGTGACGTCGATCGTCGTGTCGTCGACGGCTTCGACGGATGCGGCCATCCAGTTGATCGGCTCGACATCCGGCGACAGGCGAATGAGGCGGTCGTAATAAAGGCGCATCCACTTCCAGCCCCAGACCGAAGTCGAGGCGAGCGGGTTGAGATTGTCCGGCTCCTGCGGGCCGCCGATACGCAAGGTCTGACGATCCGTCAGCGGGCGGGCCTGCATCGGACCCCATTCAGAGTAAAGCCCTTCGCCGGCCATCGCCTCCATGCCCTCGAAGGCCGCGTTGTTGTAGGCCACGACCTCGTCGCGGTAGAACAGCACGATCACCGGCGCATCGGGAACGTAGAGCTCCTGCATCTGCTGCACGAGTTCCTGTCGTGCCTCCACGTCGAATTCCTGCGACTGGCGCGTGAAGAGTTCGTCATATTCGGGATTGTGGTAGCCGCCCGGATTGTTGCCGCCCGGCTCGGACTGGCGCGAATCCAGCGTCCCCAGGAAGAACTGCGGATCGAGACGGTCGACGCGGCCCGACCAGCCGATGATCGTCGCGTCGAAATCCTGCTGGTCGTAGAAGCGACCGAGAAGGGTCGAGAACTCCGTCGGCTGGACGTTGACCTCGAGCCCCAGTTCGCGCCATGCCTCGGCGACGATGAAGGCCGCCTCGTAACGGATCGGGTCGTAGGCTTCGGTCGTGGTTGCGATCGTCACCGCGGGAACGCGTTCCTGAGCATTGCCCGGCGCCGCAAATGCAGCCGTCAGCGCAGTCGAAACAAGCAGACCGAAACCAATCCGTCGCGAACGTGACATCATCATATAGACCCTCTCCATTGGTCGTCAGGTGTTCTTGATATTCGAGGCGTCGTGCGCCTCTTTTTAGAGATTATCCCCAGGAGCCGGACGCTAGAAGAATTGGCCCTACATGACAACCTTACCACAGGTTGCATTTGGTGATCGCCCATAGACGCAACGTAATCTGCCTGCACCAGCGGGTTCGTTAGCGTGTGCTTTGCCGGACGGCGACGACGATGCTAGGCACCTCGCAGATCACTAACGGGAAGGACGCACATGACGAAGCAACTCGTCGACGACCGGCTTGCGCAGATTTTCGAGCATATCGATTCGAACCGGGACAGCTTTATTTCACGCCTTATCGACTATGTCCGGCATCCCTCGATCAGCGCGCACGATATCGGCATCCGCGAAGTCGCCGATATGCTGGTCGGCATGCTCGGGAAACTCGGCATGGAAGCCGAGGCCGTCGAGACCGAGGGCCATCCGATGGTCGTCGCGCGGCGCGGCGACCGCAAGGACGTGCCGACCGTCATGCTTTACGGGCATTACGACGTGCAGCCGCCCGAACCGCTCGAAGCCTGGGTCAGCCCGCCCTTCGAGCCGACAATCCGGGACGGTCGTATCTATGCGCGCGGCGTCGGCGACAACAAGGGCCAGCACTTCGCGCAGCTTCTGGCGATCGAATCCTGGCTCACTGTTCATGGCGATCTGCCCTGCAACATCATCGTGCTGCTCGAGGGCGAAGAGGAGATCGGTTCGCCGCACATCGCCGAATTCGCCCGCAAGCACCGCGACCGGCTGAAGGCCGATCTCGTCATAACCGCCGACGGTCCGTTGCACATTTCGGGCCGGCCGATCGTCACCTTCGGCGTGCGCGGCATCGTCAGTTTCGACCTGAAGGCGAAGACCGCCGACCGCGACACGCATTCGGGCAATTACGGCGGCGTGATGCCGAACGCGATCTGGAAGCTGGTGCATCTTCTCGGCACCATGAAGAACGACGCGGGCGCGATCACCATCGACGGGCTCCACGACGACATCATCGCGCCCAGCAATGTCGACCGCGCACGCGCGGCCGATCTACCGCTCGACCTGCCCGAATTCATGAACGAGCTTGGACTTTCCGAACTCGACGCACCGAAGGACCGTCCGTTCTACGACCGGCTGATGTTCCACCCGACCCTGACGATCAACGGATTGCATGGCGGTTATGGCGGTCCCGGCACCAAGACGGTGCTGCCGGCCGAAGCGATCGCCAAATGCGACATGCGCCTTGTCGACGGCATGGACCCGGAAGACGTGTTCGCCAAGGTGGAAGCGCATGTGCGCCATCATGCGCCCGACGTCGAATTCATCCGCCACGGCTCGATGCTGCCCTCGAAGACGGCGATCGACACGCCCTATGCCGACGCCATCGTTCAGGGCCTGACCGCCGCGCATGGCGTCGAACCGCTGCTCTATCCCGCGCTGGGCGCGAGCGGGCCGGACTATGTCCACACGAAGATTCTCGGCATTCCGGCCTTTTTCGTGCCTTACGCAAATGCCGACGAGGCCAATCACGCGCCCAACGAGAACCTGACCATCGACTGCTTCATCAACGGCATCAGATCCGGCGCGGCGATGCTGGCAAAGCTGGGCGCGCTCGGGAAGGCGGGATGACGGATGCGACGATCGGCGTTTGAAAGCGCCGTTCATCCGTGCTGAACTGAGCTTCAATGATTCTGGCCGCCGGCACGCTTGAAGCCGGCGCGACATACCACCACATCAGGCCGAACACGCAGGTTTCAAGGAGAGTTCCCGAATGTCAGCGATCAAGATCGACAAGAACAATTTCCAGTCAGACGTGCTGCAGGCGGCCGGGCCGGTGGTCGTGGACTTCTGGGCCGAATGGTGCGGCCCGTGCAAGATGATCGCCCCTGCGCTCGACGAGATCGCGACCGAGCTCGACGGCAAGGTGAAGATCGCCAAGGTCAATATCGACGAAAACCCGGAACTTGCCGCACAGTTCGGCGTGCGCTCGATTCCGACGCTGATGATCTTCAAGGGCGGCGAAGTGGCCGACATGAAGGTCGGCGCGGCTCCGAAGACGGCGCTGTCATCCTGGATCAGCGGCAACGTTTGATTGCCGATCGGACCGCAAACCAAAAACCCGGCCTCGCGCCGGGTTTTTTATGTCGGCCGTGGTTCCGAACCGTCGGTGTGGCGGAACTATCGAGGCATGGAACCCCTGTGCTCGTCACAGGGGTCCATGCCTCAGCATTCCCGATGCATTTCGGCTACAAGATCAAACTGGCGGCGTGCCGTTCTTTTCCAGAACCTCGCCCGCGAGGTAGAGCGATCCGCAGATCAGGATGCGCGGCGACGCGTCGGCTCTGTCCCAGGTTTCGGCCAGAAGCCGCAGGGCGCTCTCCACCGACGAGACCGGCTCGGCCGTCAGGCCCGCCTCCATCGCCCGCGCGGCCAGTTCATCATTGGGCACGCCGGACTCCGAATGCGTGACCGGGACCGTGAAGACATGGCGAGCCATGCCCTCGAACGCCCGGAAATAACCCGACTGGTCCTTGGTGTTGATCATGCCCGCGATGAGGAACAGCGGACGCGGGCGCTTTTCCTCCTGTTCGGCCATGGCTTCGGCGATGACGGTTCCGGCGCCCGGATTGTGGCCGCCGTCGAGCCAGATTTCCGCACCCTCCGGCGCGAGGTCGACGAGCCGGCCCTCGGCCAGCCTTTGCATGCGGCCCGCCCAATCGACCTTCTTCATCGCGCGTTCGGCCACGCGCAGCGAGCCGTCGAAGCCGGCTGACTTGATCGCGGCGATGGCGGTCGCGGCATTGGCATATTGGTGGCGGCCGATCAGACGCGGCAAGGCAAGGTCCATCAGCCCGTCATCGTCCTGATAGATCAGCCGGCCGTTTTCCTCATAGGCGATGAAATCCTGTCCGTAGATCAGAACCGGGCACCCGTGCCGCTCGGCGGCATCGATCAGCACCTCGCGCGCGGCGTCATGTTCCTGCGCGCCGATGACGACGGGCTGGCCGCGCTTGACGATGCCGGCCTTTTCGGCGGCGATGAGTTCGACCCGGTCGCCCAGATACGCCTCATGATCGAGCGAGATCGGCATGATGACGGAGACGGCGGGGCGGGCGATCACATTGGTCGCGTCGAAGCGCCCGCCGAGCCCGACCTCAAGGATCGTCGCGTCGGCCGGATGCTCGGAAAAGAGTACGAAGCCGACGGCGGTCAGGATTTCGAATACGGTGATCGTGCGACCTTCATTGGCGCTTGCGACGCGCGCGATCGCTTCGGCGAAGACGGCGTCGTCGACCAGCCTTCCCCCGCCGGCTTCACCCAGACGATAACGTTCGTGCCAGCGCACCAGATGCGGCGAGGTGTGGACATGGACCGTGCGGCCGCCAGCCTCGAGCAAAGCGCGCGAAAAGGCGGCCGCCGACCCCTTGCCGTTGGTGCCGGCGATGTGGATCACCGGCGGCAGGCGATCCTGCGGATTGCCGAGGCGCTCGAGCAGATCGCGAATGCGCTCCAGCGAAAGGTCGAAACCCTTCGGATGCAGCGACATCAGCCGCTCGATCTGCTGCTCGGCGGTCAAAAGCGTCATGGCCGGGCTCCGATGCTGAGTGTCAGGCGGCGGTCTTTTCGTCAGCCTCGTGCGACAAATCGGCGAGCGCGGGCACCGGCTCCAGCGGCGTGTGCGTCAGAATCTTCAGGAGCCGCGCGATCGTCGACTTCAGTTCGAGGCGCGAGACGACCATGTCGACCATGCCGTGCTCCATCAGATATTCGGCACGCTGGAAGCCTTCCGGCAGCTTCTCGCGGATCGTCTGCTCGATGACGCGCGGACCGGCAAAGCCGATCAGGGCGCCTGGCTCGGCAATGTGAACGTCGCCCAGCATCGCGTAGGAAGCGGTCACGCCGCCCGTCGTCGGATTGGTCAGAACGACGATATAGGGCAGGCCGGCTTCCTTCAGCCGGTCGACCACGACCGTCGAGCGGGCGAGCTGCATCAGGGACAGGATGCCTTCCTGCATGCGCGCGCCGCCCGAAGCTGCGAACAGCACCAGCGGGCGCTTCTTCTCGATCGCAGTTTCGAAACCGCGAATGATCGCCTCGCCGGCCGCCATGCCGAGCGAGCCGCCCATGAAGGCGAAATCCTGAACCGTCGCGACGATCGGCAGGCCCTCGATCGTGCCGACACCGTTGAGGACGGCATCTTCCATGCCCGTCTTGGCCTTGGCGTCGCGCAGGCGGTCCGTATAGCGCTTTTCGTCGCGGAATTTCAGCGGATCGACGGGCGCCTTCGGGTTCTCGACGGTCTCGTATATGCCATCGTCGAAGAAGTAGCGCAGCCGCTCCTTCGCCGAGATCTTCATGTGATAGCCGCTCGCCGGAATCACATATTGATTGCTCTCCAGATCCTTGTGGAACACCATCTCGCCCGTCTCGGGATCCTTGATCCACAGATTCTCGGGCATGTCGCGCCGGCCGAGCATCGAATTGATCTTGGGGCGGACGTAATTCGTGATCCAGTTCATCGCGGGGCCTGTTCTTTTATCCGTTATAGCCGTTCGATTGGAGATGGGCCGGTCAGCTTGCCTTTGCAAGGCGCGCGGACCGCACGCCCTGCGCCAGACCGGACACCAGCGTCGCCACGGCCTCGGCCGGATCGGCGGTCTTATCGCCTTTCGGCCCGAGCACATTGGCGACCGCGTTGACGATGGCCGTGCCGACGACGACGCCATCCGCCGACGCGCCAATGGCGCGGGCCTGCTCGGCCGTCTTGACGCCGAAGCCGACGCAGACCGGCAGATCCGTGTGGCCCTTGATGCGGGCGACAGCACCGGCCACCTTGGTCGTGTCGGGCAGCGCGGAACCGGTGATACCGAGCATCGATACATAATAGACGAAGCCCGACGTGTTTTCGAGAACCTTGGGCAGGCGCTTGTCGTCGGTCGTGGGCGTCGCGAGGCGGATGAAATTGATGCCCGCCTTCAACGCCGGGACGCACAATTCGGCGTCCATCTCGGGCGGCAGGTCGACCACGATCAGCCCGTCGATGCCGGATGCCTTGGCGTCGGTCAGGAAACGCTCGACGCCGTAGATGTAGATGGGGTTGTAATAGCCCATCAGCACAATCGGCGTCTCATCGTCCTCGCGGCGGAAATCGGCCGCCATCGCGAGCGTCTTCTTCAGCGTCTGGCCGGCCTTCAGCGCGCGCAACCCGGCCGCCTGGATCGCCGGGCCGTCGGCCATCGGATCGGAAAACGGCATGCCGAGTTCGATCACGTCGGAACCTGCCTTCGGCAGCGCCTTCATGATCGACAGCGAGGTCTCGTAATCCGGGTCGCCGCCCATGAAATAGGTCACGAGCGCGGGGCGGCCCTCTTCTTTCAATGCGGCCATGCGGCGGTCGATGCGGGTGTCGGTCATTCTCAGATCTCCATGCCCATCATCGTGGCCACCGTGTGCACGTCCTTGTCGCCGCGGCCGGACAAATTGACGATGATCGTCTCGTCCTTGCGCATCTGCGGCGCGATCTTCATCGCCTGCGCGATGGCATGGGCCGATTCCAGCGCCGGGATGATGCCTTCCGTCTTCGTGCAGAGCTGGAAGGCTTCCATCGCCTCGTCGTCCATGATCGGGACATATTCGACGCGGCCCGTATCGCGCAGCCAGGAGTGTTCGGGGCCGACGCCGGGATAGTCGAGGCCGGCCGAGATCGAGTGGCCGTCCTTGATCTGCCCGTCCTCGTCCTGCAACAGATAGGTGCGGTTCCCATGCAGGACGCCCGGTCTGCCGGCGCTCATCGATGCGCAATGCTCGTCGCCCGACAGGCCATGCCCGCCGGCTTCCACGCCGACGATCTTCACGTCGGGATCGTCGAGGAACGGATGGAAGATGCCGATGGCGTTCGAGCCGCCGCCGACCGCCGCAATGACGACGTCGGGCAGACGCCCTTCCTGTTCGAGCATCTGCGCGCGTGCCTCGATGCCGATCACCGACTGGAACTCGCGCACCAGTTCGGGATAGGGATGCGGGCCGGCGGCGGTGCCGATCAGGTAATAGGTGTCCTCGACATTCGTGACCCAGTCGCGCAGGGCCTCGTTCATGGCATCCTTGAGCGTGCCGTGGCCGGCGGAAACGGGGTTCACCTCGGCACCGAGCAGCTTCATGCGAAAGACGTTGGGCTTTTGACGCTCGACATCGGTCGCGCCCATATAGACGACGCAGGGCAGGTTGAACCGCGCCGCGACAGTCGCCGAGGCGACGCCGTGCTGGCCCGCCCCCGTCTCGGCGATGATCCGCGTCTTGCCCATGCGGCGTGCGAGCAGGATCTGGCCGAGGCAATTGTTGATCTTGTGCGAGCCGGTGTGGTTCAGATCCTCGCGCTTGAAGAAGATGCGCGCGCCGCCCAAATGCCGCGTCAGGCCCTCGGCGAAATAGAGCTTGGACGGCCGGCCCGCATAATGCGTCGACAGCGATTTCAGCTCGGCCTGAAATTCGGGATCGACCTTGGCCGCGTTCCATTCGCGCTCCAGATCGAGGATCAGCGGCATCAGCGTCTCGGCGACGAAGCGTCCGCCGAAGATGCCGAACATGCCCTCATGATCGGGGCCTGTACGGAATGAATTGGGCGCAACCGGGCTGTTCATGAAAATCTCCTCAGGCCATCTGGGCGCGCGCGGCGCGAATTGCCGCGAAGAATTCTTCGATCAGCGCCGGGTCCTTGATCCCCGGAGCGCTTTCCACGCCGGACGATATGTCGATGCCGGGCGGGTTCGTCTGCCGCAGCGCATCGCCGATATTGCCGACATTGAGCCCCCCGGAAAGCATGTAATCGACATCGCGGTCAAGCGCGGCGAGAAGGCGCCAGTCGAACGACACGCCGTTGCCGCCCGGAAGATCAGAACCCTTGGGCGGTTTGGCGTCGAAGAGGAACCGGTCGGCGATGCCGCGATAGGGCGCGATGAGCGCAAGATCGTCAGGCGTGCTGACCGCGAACGCCTTCATGACCGGCAGGCCGTAACGCTGCTTCACCTCGGACGCACGCTGGGGCGTTTCCTTGCCGTGAAGCTGGATCATGTCGGGTGACATGGCGGAAACGATGGCGTCCAGCACGGCATCATCGGCATCCACCGTGACGGCGACGGCCTTCGCCTTGCCGCGCGCGCCTTCGCGCAGGCGGTGCGCCTCATCTGGCTCAATATGGCGTGGGCTCTTTTCGAAGAAGATGAAGCCAATGTGAGACGCGCCGTTGCCGAGCGCGGCATTCACCGCTGCTTCGGTCTTCAGGCCGCAGATCTTGATGTCGAAAGTCATGAGAGGCGAGTGGCATGAAAACGCGGCGAAGTCGAGGAGAAGGCTTCTCGGCACGCATTTGAGGTTGAACGGTAGAGGCCTGGATTCCTGTGACGAGCACAGGAATGACGGCGAGACGGGTAATGGAACTCGCCACGCCAGAGATTTGCAAAACCATCTATCCCGTCATTCCTGTGCTCGTCACAGGAATCCAGGCCTCTACATCCATGACGGCAGGACTTTGTCGTCAATCCGCCCCGAAACCGATCGCCTGCAGCGCGCCGCCGTTCTTCTTCAGCCAGGCGCGGGCCTCGTCGGTGCGGGAGCATAGGTCTCGGCACAGCGCCCAGAATTTCGGGCCGTGGTTCATCTCTTTCAGATGCGCGACCTCGTGGGCGACGAGGTAGTCGATGACCGGTTTCGGGGCCATCATGATGCGCCAGGAAAAGGAGAGCGCGCCGTCCGACGTGCACGAGCCCCAGCGGCTCGTCGTGTCCTTGAAGCGGATCGACTTGGCGGGGCGACCGACGCTTGCCGTATGCTTTTCGACCAGCACCGCGATGTCGCGCTTCGCCTCGCGCTTGAGAAAGTCCGCCAGTCGGCGCGGCAGGTGGCGTTCGTCGCCGTGGACGATCAGTGCCGGTTCGCCGCCGGCATCGCCGATGCTGACGGTTCCGCGCCCCGGCCGGTGGACGATGAGATGCGGCACGCCGCGCAGCGGAAGCCGTGCGCCAGGCCGCAGGGTCGCGTCACCGGGCAGTTTTGCCAGACGCGCTTCGAGCCAGCCGCTATGCCGTTCAAGGAATTTGTCGACCTCGCGGGGAGCGACGCCCGGCGGGATCGTTATGCGCAGACCCTTGCCCCCTGCGTCGATGCGCAAGGTCAGGCGCTTGGCGCGCGCGTTCTCGACGATGCGCAACGGCAAGGTTCGGTCCGCGACGCGATGATCGCGGACGATCGGCGCAGCGGGCGCGCGCTGACGGGAGCGGAAAAGACCAAGCACCATGGCGTCAATCTAGACGATTCGAACCGGTGAATATCCGAAAAACGATCCTGAAACGAAAACGGCGCCGCATGAGCGGCGCCGTGGCATGTTCGTTCAAACCGGCGATCAGGCCGGGTTGAGGATTTCGCCGTTCTGAGGCTTTTCAGGCGTATTGCGTGAGTTCTTCGACATGAAGCGGTCGAACTCTTCCTGATCCTTGGCACGGCGCAGTTCGCGCAGATACTCGTCGAACTCGGTGCGCATCTCGTCGAGCTTGCGACGCTCTTCCTCGATGCGGGCGAGTTCCTTCTCGCGCCAGTCGTCGAAAGCGACGTTGCCCGTGCGCGGCGCGCTGGTGCGATAAGCGCCCTTGCGGCAGGAGGAGAAGAACCCGTCGGTTGCGCGGTTCATCTCGCTCTTGAAGCCGTCGAGGCGATCGCCCCAGATGATGTAGGCAAGCATGGCGAGGCCCAGCGGCCAGAACACCATGAAGCCGATGACCATCAAGGCGATGGTGGCTGGCGTCCATGCTGGACGGATCAGTGCGGTCTTCGTCATCGTCACCCGTTCCTTTCCCGGTGGCTTGCAGCCCTCGTGACTGCTCCAAAGCAGATGGGAAGGGTGCAAACCGACTTCAAGAAAAATCGGATGGGCGGGGTGGCGGATGGTTCTGGACCGGGGTTGTTTTGGGACCATAGAGGCATGGACCCCTGTGACGAGCACAGGGGTGACGGCGGAAAGGGTGATGGAAATCGCTTACGTCGGAGATTGCCAGGAACCTTCATCCCGTCACCCCTGTGCTTGTCACAGGGGTCCATGGCCAAATGATTCCGCCTCATCAGCCGGGCAGGATTGCCTTCATCGTCTGCGCAGCCGCGCCGCAACGCGATCGAGAAAAAACACGGCAAGTCCGGCCACAAGACCCCAGAACGCCGCGCCGATACCGGCGACGGCGACACCCGAGGCCGTGACCGCGAAGGCGACGATTGCAGGCGCGCGCTCGGCGGGGTCAGCCATGGCGAGCGCCAGCGCATTGGTGAGCGGGCCGAGCAGACCGATGCCGGCCACGAGCAGGATGAGGCTCGGCGGCAACACGTCGAAAAGCGCGACGACCGACGCACCGAAGATCGCGAAGAAAACGTACCAGAGTGCGTAGAACGGCCCGGTCAGCCAGCGCTTCTTCGGATCGGGATGGGCGTCGGGGTCCGTGCAGATCGCCGCCGATATGGCGGCAAGATTGGTGGTGAGCGCGTTGAAGGGAGCGGAGACGAGCGAGAAGAACCCCGTGGTCGCGATCAGCGCACCGGCCGGTGGCTCGTAGCCTGCCGCGCGCAGGACGGCGATGCCGGCCAGGTTCTGCGAGGCCATGGTGACCAGATAGAGCGGAACGGCCAGCCCGATGAAGGCAGCAAGCGAGAATTCCGGCGTCGTCCAGACCAGAGTCGACATCTCGAAGGCCGGGAGCGTTCCGACCCGCCCCAGCATGACAGCGAGCGCGACGCCTCCAACGAGAACCACGAGGACCGACAGCGCCGGATTGACGAGGCGGATGACGAAGAAGGCGACGATCAGCGGCAGGACGAGCACTGGGTCGGCTCCAGCGGCACGCGCCGCGCCCATGACGAAGGCCACGACGATGCCGGCGAGCATGCCCGACGCGACCGAGGACGGGATCAGCGCGACGAGCCTTGTCAGCGGGCGGACCAGCCCCGTAAGCGTCAGCAGCAAAGCGGCACCGACGAACGCGCCGACCGCCTCGCCCATCGTGAAGCCCGCGCTCGCGCCGATCAGCGCCGCGCCGGGCGTCGACCATGCGGTGATGACGGGCATGCGCGTCCACCACGAGAGGATGAGCGTCTCGGCCGCCTTGGCGAGGCACACCGCCGTCACCATGCTCGCGGTCTGCGTCTGCGTCGCACCAACGGCGCTGGCTGCTGCGATGACGAGCGCCAGCGTGCCGCCGAAGCCGACGACCGCCGCGACGAAGGAGGAGACGACGACCGACAGCCGCATCAGTCGCAAATCCGCTCGACCAGCCCCTGTGTGGCCTTCAGGATCAGCGCGATGTCCTGCGGCCGCGACAGGCGGTGATCGCCATCCTTGACCAGCGAGATCGTCACGTCGTCGGCCGGCAGATGCTCCACGAGCTTGAGCGCATGGGTGTGCGGCACGTCGGGGTCGGCGAGACCCTGGATGATCGTGACGGGGCAGTGGGTGTCGACGATGCCGTCCATGACGCGGTTCGCCCGCCCATCCTCGAACAGCGCGCGCGTGTAGGTATTGGGTTCCGGTGAATATTCCGACGGCTCTTCCATGTAGCCCTTCGTTTCGAGGTCGCGGCGATGGGCGTCGGTCAGTTCCGGCTCCATCAGTTCCATGGTGAAGTCGGGCGCAGGGGCGAGCAGCAAAAGCGCGCCGATGCGATCGCCCTCGCCTGCCTTGTGCAGTTCCTGCACCATGCGAAGCGCAATCCATGCGCCCATGGACGAGCCGACGAGGATCTGAGGGCCTTCGGTCCTCTGCCGAAAGATTGCGAGGCTTTGCGCGAGCCACCGCGAGATGGTGCCATCCCTGAAGTCGCCGCCCGATTCCCCGTGTCCCGAATAATCGTGGCGCAGGAAGGCGCGGCTGTTGTCGCGCGCCCAGGCGTCCAGCGCCTCTGCCTTGGTCCCGAGCATGTCGGAGCGATATCCGCCGAGCCACACGACCCCCGGCGCGGCTCCCGCGCGGTGGCGATAGGCGATGTTGCTTCCCTCGACATTGACGTGTTCGGGCGCTTCGATCATGTCCCTCTCCTTGATCCGGCAGCGATTTGCGCCATCTGATAGCATGGGCGCAACAGATCGCCAGTTTTTCGCGCGACCCGTGATTTTTTGCCCGTGCCGTGTTATTGACACGCGCAATAGCCGAGCGCATTGCAGCGCCCGCCTGAAAATTCAGTCCTGAACGTCAATGATTTGAGGAGACTACGACCATTCGCAGACCGTTCAAAGCCGCGGCGCCGACCAAAGAAGGCCCGCGCTCCAACCGCGACATCCGCGTACCGCAGGTACAGCTCATCGATGCCGAAGGCCAGAATCGTGGCGTCGTGTCGATCAATGAAGCCCTGATCCTCGCCGAGGAAGCAGGAATGGATCTCGTGGAAATCTCGCCGAACCAGACGCCGCCCGTCTGCAAGATCACCGATCTCGGCAAGATGAAGTATCAGAGCCAGAAAAAGGCCGCCGAGGCGCGCAAGAAGCAGAAGACCATCGAGATCAAGGAGATCAAGATGCGTCCGAACATCGACACGCACGATTACGACGTGAAGATGCGCGCGGTTCGTCGCTTCTTCGACGAAGGCGACAAGGTCAAGCTGACACTGCGTTTCCGCGGCCGCGAGATGGCGCATATGGAACTGGGCATGAAGCTGCTCAACCGCGTGCGCGAGGAAGTCGCCGAGATCGCCAAGGTCGAGGCCGAACCGAAGCTCGAAGGCCGCCAGATGATGATGGTGCTCGCGCCACGCTGAGCTGCAAATTTCCGCATTCGGCGCAGCGGATCGAATCTCCGTTGCGTTTTATCGTCGGCGCGGCTATAGACTCCGCGTTCATGAGCCGTCCGGCAGGGCATGCCGTGTCGGCTCGTAATGCTTAAAAGCTCAACTCGATATCGAGCGAAGCGAGAAGCGGTCGAAAGGCCGCCGTCGGTCATCCGACGCCCTCGCGGAGCGGCCGGTGCAAGCCGGCCTGCGTGAGCGCAGAGAAACGGAGAAGCAAAATGCCCAAGATGAAGACGAAGTCTTCGGCCAAGAAGCGGTTCAAGATCACCGCTTCCGGCAAGGTCAAGGCGGCTGCCGCAGGCAAGCGCCATGGCATGATCAAGCGTTCCAACAAGTTCATCCGCGACGCGCGCGGCATGATGGTTCTGGCCGAGCCCGATGGGAAGAAGGTCATCAAGAACTATCTGCCGAACGGCGGCGGGCTTTGAGCTTTCAGAACCGATTTTAAGGAGATCATGACATGGCACGAGTCAAAAGGGGCGTAACGTCCCACGCCAAGCACAAGAAGGTTCTGAAGGCCGCCAAGGGTTTTTACGGCCGCCGCAAGAACACCATCCGCATCGCCAAGCAGGCGGTCGAGAAGTCGCTGCAATACGCCTACCGCGACCGCAAGAACCGCAAGCGCAATTTCCGCGCTTTGTGGATTCAGCGCATCAATGCGGCCGTCCGCGAGCATGGCCTGACCTATGGCCGCTTCATCGACGGCCTGAACAAGGCCGGCATCGAGGTCGACCGCAAGGTTCTGTCCGATCTGGCGATTCATGAGCCGGCGGCATTCACCGCCCTGGTCGCCAAGTCCAAAGGTGCCCTCGAGTACCTCAAGGACAAGACACCGGGTGAGTTTGAGCGCGCTGTCGCCTGAGCCAGCGCTTCCCAAACCCTGCGAATTTGATAATTGGGAACCCGCGCTGGACAACCGGCGCGGGTTTTTCCTTGCCTGAACCAAGATCAGTGGATGACGATCCGATGAGCGAACTCGACACACTCGAAACGATGGTAATGGCCGGCGTTGCCGCAGCTTCCGACGAAGGCTCGCTCGAAGAGTTGCGGATCGCTGCGCTCGGCAAGAAGGGTTCGGTTTCCGAAAAACTCAAGACACTCGGTGCAATGAGCCCCGAGGAGCGCCAGACGATGGGACCGGCGATCAACGGCCTGAAGCAGCGCGTCACCGACGCGATCGCAGCACGCAAGAGCGAATTGCGCGACGCGGCGATCGACGCGCGTCTTACCGCAGAAAAACTCGATGTGACACTTCCCGTTCGCCAGTCGCCGGCCGAGCGCGGACGCATCCACCCGATCAGCCAGGTAATCGACGAGATTACGGCGATCTTCGGCGATCTCGGCTTCGCCATCGCCGAGGGGCCGGACGTCGAGACGGACTATTACAATTTCACCGCGCTGAACTTCCCCGAAGGCCATCCGGCGCGCGAGATGCACGACACGTTCTTCTTCCAGCCGAATGAGGCGGGCGAAAGAAAGCTTTTGCGCACGCACACCTCGCCGGTGCAAATCCGCACGATGGAGACGCAAAAGCCGCCGATCCGCATCGTCATTCCCGGCAAGACCTACCGGCAGGATTCCGACGCCACCCATTCGCCGATGTTCCATCAGGTCGAGGGTCTGGTGGTCGACAAGACCGCCAACGTCGCCAACATGAAGTGGGTGCTCGAAGAGTTCTGCAAGGCGTTCTTCGAGGTGCCGCAGGTGAAGATGCGATTCCGCCCGTCCTTCTTCCCCTTCACCGAGCCATCGATGGAGGTCGACATCCAGTGCGACCGATCGCGGCCCGGCGAAGTGCGCTTCGGCGAAGGCAGCGACTGGATGGAAATCCTCGGCTGCGGCATGGTTCACCCGAACGTGCTGCGCGCCGGCGGCCTCGACCCGGATGAATATCAGGGTTTCGCCTGGGGCATGGGCATCGACCGCATCGCCATGCTGAAATACGGCATGCCGGATTTGCGCGCCTTCTTCGACGCGGATGTGCGCTGGCTGTCGCATTACGGCTTCCGCCCGCTCGACATGCCGACGCTGTTCGGGGGGTTGTCGAGCTAGGTATGCCGACGGTCTTGCGCAAATACGGTATCCGGTTCCATTTCTACGGATCGGATATGGGCGAGCCGCCGCACATTCACGCGTCGGGCCAGGGCGGCAAGGCGAAGGTTTGGCTGAACGCGGTCGAGTTCGCCGAACATCAAGGCTTCAAGAGTTCCGACTTGAAGCGTATCCTCGAAGTTGCCAACGAGCACAGGAACGAGTTTCTGGAGGCGTGGGATGAATTCTTCAAATCCGTATCCGGACAGTGAGCGTCCGATAGAGGCGTGGTGCGACCCGTCCAGTCTGCATGTGCGGCTGGGAGATGGAAGGGAAGTCGTTACCCCGCTATGGTGGTATCCCCGGCTTCTGGCAGCGACCGCTTCCGAGAGAAACAAGGTGGAATTGATGCTGGACGGCGTTCACTGGCCGGACGTAGACGAGGATCTTTCCGTGCGCGGAATGCTGAGCGGGTGGAAGTATCCGGACGCGGTCAAGCCGCAGATCGCGGCAGAGTAATCATGACGATCCACACAGGTTCCTGCCGCTGCGGCCTGATCGCGCTCGACGCTTCCGCCGAGCCGACCTTCCGCTCCTATTGCCATTGCCGCGATTGCCGCAAGCAGACCGGCGCGCCGGTCATGGCGTTTGTGGGCTTTCGCGACGAGCATCTGACATGGCACGGCGAGCCGAAGACGTGGCGCGCGGGTGGTGTGACGCGGTCGTTCTGTGAGCATTGCGGAAGCCAGATCGGCTATCGCGACGAAAGACTGCCGGGTGAAATCTATCTGTCGCTCGGCTTCATGGACGATCCGGAAAATTATCCGCCCACACGCCATGCCTTTGTGGAACGGCAACTGCCGTTCCTTCACATTGATGACGACCTTCCACGCTTCAACGGCTTTTCCGTCGAACGCTGACCTTCAGACTGGACGAACACGATGAAATTCACGCTTTCCTGGCTCAAGGACCACCTGGACACCGACGCCTCGCTCGACGAGATCTGCGAGCGACTGACCATGATCGGCCTTGAGGTCGAGGCGGTCGACGACAAGGCGGCGCTGAAGCCGTTCGTCATCGCGAAGGTCGTCAGCGCCGTCCAGCATCCCGACGCCGACAAGCTGCGCGTGCTGATGGTGGATACCGGCGACGGCCAACCCATACAGGTCGTGTGCGGCGCGCCGAATGCGCGCGAAGGTCTTGTCGGCGCGTTCGCCGCGCCGGGCGCATATGTTCCGGGCATCGACGTGACTTTGTCCGTCGGCAAGATCAGAGGCGTCGAAAGCCACGGCATGATGTGCTCGGAGCGCGAATTGCAGCTTTCGGACGCGCATGACGGCATCATCGACCTGCCCGCAGATGCGCCGGTCGGCACGCCGTTCGCGACCTATGCGAAGCTCGACGATCCGGTGATCGAGATCAATTTGACGCCCAACCGGCCGGATGCGACGAGCGTCCATGGCATCGCGCGCGATCTGGCCGCCTCGGGTCTCGGTACGCTGAAGACATCACCGGTCAAGCCTGTGGCCGGAACCGGCGAGACCCCAGTGAAGGTGATGATCGAGGACGGCGAGCTTTGCCCCGGCTTCGCGCTGCGGCTGGTAAAGGGCGTCAAGAACGGCGCTTCGCCGAAATGGATGCAGCAGCGTTTGATCTCCATCGGCCTTCGCCCGATCAACGCCCTGGTCGACATCACCAATTACGTCACATTCGATCGTGGCCGTCCGCTCCACGTTTTCGACGCCGCCAAGGTCAAAGGCGACCTCACCGTTCGCTCGGCGCGGGATGGCGAAAAGGTGCTGGCGCTCGACACGCGCGAATACACCTTGAAGCAAGGCATGTGCGTCATCACTGACGAGAACGGCGTCGAATCCATCGCTGGCATCATGGGCGGCGAGCATTCGGGCTGCGACGAGAACACAAGCGACGTGCTGATCGAATCGGCGCTGTGGAACCCGATCAACGTGGCGCAGACGGGGCGCGCGCTCGGCATCATCACCGATGCGCGCTATCGCTTCGAGCGCGGCGTCGATCCCGAATTCATGGTGCCGGGCATCGAGTTGGCGACGCGGCTCGTTCTCGACATCTGCGGCGGCACGGCGAGCGAAACGCAGGTCACCGGCTATGCTGGCTACGAGGCGAAGCGCATCTCGATGCCAGCTTCGGAGGTCAAGCGCCTGACGGGGTTGGACGTCTCGAAGAACGAATCGATCTCGATCCTCGACCGCCTCGGCTTCGCACCGCAGGACAAGGGTGAGGCGATCGAGGTCGCCGTGCCGTCCTGGCGTCCCGACGTCGACGGCAAGGCCGACATCGTCGAGGAAGTCATGCGACTTTACGGTGTCGACAACATCGCGCCGCAACCATTGCCGTCCTTCGGCGCGGTCAATTCGAAGATGCTGACGCCGATTCAGATTCGCACGCGCGCAACGAAGCGGGCGCTGGCCGTGCGCGGCATGATGGAGGCCGTCACATGGTCGTTCATCCCGGCCGCCCATGCCGAACTTTTCGGCGGCGGGACCACAGCGCTCAAGCTTGCAAACCCGATCGCCGCCGACATGTCCGACATGCGCCCGTCGCTTTTGCCGGGGCTGATCGCAGCCGCGCAGCGCAATGCCGATCGCGGGCTGAATGATGTCGCGCTGTTCGAAGTGTCGGGAACCTATGAAAGCGATGCACCGGACGGCCAGCGGCGCGTGGCGGCAGGCATCCGTCGCGGTACGGCGAAGCTCGATGGTTCGGGCCGCAACTGGGCGGGCAATGCAGGCCCCGTCGGCGTCTTCGACGCCAAGGCCGACGCCTTCGCGGCCCTCGAAGCGGCCGGCGCGCCGGTCGACAAGCTTCAGGTCGAGGCGGGCGGCCCGGCGTGGTATCACCCCGGCCGTTCGGGCACGATCAAGCTTGGGCCGAAGATGGTGCTGGGCACGTTCGGCGAATTCCATCCGAAGACGCTGGACGCGCTCGACGCCGCCGGCCCGCTCGCCGGCTTCGAGGTGTTTCTCGACGCGATCCCCGAGCCGAAGGCCAAGGCGACGCGGACCAAGCCGAAGCTCGAACTCTCGCCCTTCCAGGCGGTGAAGCGCGATTTCGCCTTCGTCGTCGACAAGGGGATCGAGTCCGCTGCGATCGTCAAGGCCGCGTCCGGGGCGGACAAGAAGCTCGTTTCGGACGTGCGCGTCTTCGATATCTTCGAAGGTTCTTCGCTCGGCGCCGACAAGAAGTCCGTCGCCATCGAGGTCGCGATCCAGCCCGCTGATCGCACATTGACCGACGAGGATTTCGAGGCGTTGGCGGCCAAGATCGTCGCCAATGTGGAGAAGTCGACGGGCGGGGTCCTGAGGGCGTGACGATGTTCCGCTGGGGCGTCCTGTCGACCGCGAAGATCGCGCGGGATCATGTGATCCCGGCGATCCTCGAATCGGAAAACGGCGTGCTGGCGGGCATCGCCAGCCGCGACGGTGCGCGGGCGGCGGCGCTCGCGACACGGTTCGGCGCGCCCCATTCTTTCGGCTCCTACGACGACCTCCTCGCATCCGATGCCATCGACGGCGTCTATATTCCGCTGCCGACCTCCGAACACGCCGAATGGGCGATCCGGGCCGCCGATGCCGGCAAGCATGTGCTGGTGGAAAAGCCGCTGGCGCTCAAAGCCGCCGACATCGAGCCGGTCATCGCCGCGCGGGACCGCAACGGCGTTGTTGTTTCCGAAGCCTTCATGGTCTTCTACCATCCGCAATGGGCGAAGGTGCGCGACCTGATCGCCGCCGGCGCGATCGGCCGGCTGCGGAAGGTCCAGGGCGCATTTACCTACTTCAACCGCGACCCCGACAATATGCGCAACAGGCTCGATCTCGGCGGCGGCGCGCTGCCCGATATCGGTGTCTATCCGATCGTCACGACCCGCCTCGCCACGGGCGCGGAGCCGAAACGCGTTCGCGCGACGGTCAAGCGGGACCGCGATTTTCGAACCGACATCCTCGCCGATGTGACCGCCGATTTCTGCGATTTCGAACTGTCCTTCTACTGCTCGACCCAGATGGCCCTGCGGCAGGAAATGGTCTTCCACGGGGAGGACGGTTTCATTTCCGTCCATGCGCCCTTCAATGCGGGCGATTTCGATCACCACCGCATCGAACTTCACGACCAGCGCCGCGTCGAAGCGCGCGTTTTCCGGTTTCCCGGCACACGGCAATACCGGATTCAGGTCGAGGCGTTCGCCGCGCGGGCACGCGGTCAAGACATCGCCATCTTCTCGCTCGAAGATTCCCTGCGCAACCAGCTTGTCGTGAACGCGTCATACCGGGCGGGCGAAAAGGACGGATGGGAATTCGTCTGAGCGGCGAGCGAATGTACGCTCCGTTAATATTTCAACTCGACATTTTGCGTGATCGATAGATCAATGGGAATGGGGATTGATTCGGGAGATGGAACGCTGAAGAACAAGGTCTGGGCTCTGATCGGTCTTTGCGCCGTCGCCTTGTCGATCTGGCTTCTTGCCAAGGAATTGCGCGGAACCTCGCTCGACGAGTTCTGGGACAGTTTCGTGGCCATCGGCGCGCGCGACTGGTGCCTCGCCGTCATCGCCACGCTCGGCGCTTATGCCGCGCTGGCCGGATATGATCACCTCGCGCTGATGCACCTGAAGCGAAAGGTGGGCTGGCTCTTCATCTCACTCTGCTCGTTCACCACCTATGCCCTTGCGCACAATATCGGCGCATCCGTCTTTTCCGGGGCGCTGGTGCGCTACCGCGCCTATTCCTCGAAAGGGCTGACGGCGTCCGAGGTCGGCGTTCTCGTCGCCTTCTGCTCGTTTACGTTCGCGCTCGGGACGCTGCTCCTGACCGGGCTGGTGCTGCTCATCAAGCCGGACATCACCGAGCGTTTCGTCGACGTTCTCCCGGTCGAGGCTTCGACGACGACGGGGCTTTTCATCCTCGCACTGATCGCCATCTACGTCCTGGGTAGCTGGCTGAAACTGCGCCCGCTCAAGATCGGCTCCTTCGAGCTGACCTATCCGCGCCTGCCGATCGTCTCGCGCCAGCTCGTCATCGCACCGCTCGAACTCGCCTGCGCCGCCGCCATCGTCTATTTCGTGTTGCCGGAAGCGGGAAACCCCGGTTACTTCATCGTGCTCGGCATTTTCCTCGTCTCCTTCTCGGTCGCGTTGCTGAGCCATGCGCCGGGCGGCATCGGCGTTCTGGAACTGGTGTTCATCACCGGCCTGCCGGAGATGGACCCGGTCGACGTTCTGGCCGCGCTCTTCGTGTTCCGGCTTCTCTACCTGATCATTCCACTTGTCCTGTCGCTGTTCGTGGTGCTCGGTTTCGAGCGCGCGCAACTCTCGGGGAAGGCAACGGCAAAACCGGAAACACCCTGACCGGGCTTTGACGGTGGATTGATTGCCTGGACCGACTTGCGTCCCAAATTGGCCCTTCTTATATACGCCGCACAGTTGCGACGGGCACTGCAAAAGCTCGCGCGCGGCACTTTCACTGAAACGGGGGCCGTCGTCCGGAACGCCTCATTGGGTCCAAAGACGGCCTGCCAAGCGGAGACAAGAAAAATGGCTAAAGTAATCGGTATCGACCTTGGAACGACCAATTCCTGCGTCGCCGTCATGGATGGCAAGGACGCGAAGGTGATCGAGAACGCGGAAGGCGCGCGCACGACGCCTTCGATCGTCGCATTCACGGGCGACGGCGAGCGCCTCGTCGGCCAGCCGGCCAAGCGCCAGGCGGTCACGAACCCGGAAAACACCCTCTTTGCGATCAAGCGCCTGATCGGCCGCACCTTCGACGATCCGACCACGCAGAAGGACAAGGGCATGGTGCCCTACCAGATCATCAAGGCGGGCAATGGCGACGCCTGGGTGAAGGCGCACGAGACCGATTATTCCCCCTCGCAGATTTCCGCGATGATCCTTCAGAAGATGAAGGAAACCGCCGAATCCTATCTCGGCGAGAAGGTCGAGAAGGCCGTGATCACCGTTCCGGCCTATTTCAACGACGCCCAGCGTCAGGCCACCAAGGATGCCGGCAAGATTGCCGGCCTTGAAGTCCTGCGCATCATCAACGAGCCGACGGCTGCCGCGCTCGCCTATGGCCTCGACAAGAAGGACGGCAAGACCATCGCCGTTTACGATCTTGGCGGCGGCACGTTCGACATCTCGATTCTCGAGATCGGCGATGGCGTGTTCGAGGTGAAGTCGACCAATGGCGACACGTTCCTCGGCGGCGAGGATTTCGACATGCGCCTCGTCGAATACCTCGCGGGCGAGTTCAAGAAGGAACAGGGCATCGATTTGAAGGGCGACAAGCTGGCCCTGCAGCGCCTCAAGGAAGCCGCCGAGAAGGCGAAGATCGAGCTTTCCTCTTCCGCGCAGACCGAGATCAACCTGCCCTTCATCACGGCCGACCAGACCGGTCCGAAGCACCTGACGATGAAGCTCACGCGCGCCAAGTTCGAGAGCCTCGTCGACGATCTCGTGCAGCGCACCGTCGGCCCCTGCAAGGCGGCGCTCAAGGATGCCGGCCTCAATGCGGGCGAAGTCGACGAAGTCGTCCTCGTCGGCGGCATGACGCGCATGCCCAAGGTGCATGAGGTCGTGAAGCAGTTCTTCGGCAAGGAGCCGCACAAGGGCGTCAACCCGGACGAAGTCGTCGCCATGGGTGCGGCCATCCAGGCCGGCGTTCTGCAGGGCGACGTCAAGGACGTGCTACTGCTCGACGTGACGCCGCTGTCGCTCGGCATCGAGACGCTGGGCGGCGTGTTCACGCGCCTCATCGACCGCAACACGACGATCCCGACCAAGAAGTCGCAGACCTTCTCCACCGCCGAGGACAACCAGTCGGCCGTGACGATCCGCGTCTTCCAGGGTGAGCGCGAAATGGCCGCCGACAACAAGGCGCTCGGCCAGTTCGACCTCGTCGGCATTCCGCCCGCACCGCGCGGCGTGCCGCAGATCGAGGTCGCGTTCGACATCGACGCCAACGGCATCGTCAACGTCTCGGCCAAGGACAAGGGCACCGGCAAGGAGCACCAGATCCGCATCCAGGCGTCGGGGGGCCTTTCCGACGCGGACATCGAGAAGATGGTCAAGGACGCCGAGGCGAATGCCGACACCGACAAGAAGCGTCGCGCAGCCGTCGAGGCGAAGAACCAGGCCGAAAGCCTGATCCACTCGTCCGAGAAGTCGCTCAAGGATTACGGCGACAAGGTTTCGGCCGAGGATCGTCAGGCGATCGAGACCGCGATTGCCGACCTGCGCACCGCCGTCGAAGGCGACGATGCGGAGGACATCACGGCCAAGACGAATACGCTGGCCGAAGTGTCCATGAAGCTCGGTCAGGCCATGTATGAGGCCAGCCAGGCGGAAGCTGCCGAAGCCGACGCCAAGGCGGATGCCGCCAAGAGCGGCGAAGACGTGGTCGATGCCGATTTCGAGGAAATCGACGACAACGACGACAAGAAGAAGTCCGCCTGATTGCACGAAGACGAACGGGGAACCCGGCCTTGCGCCGGGTTTCTTCGTTTTTGATGCGAATTGTTGCCGAAATGCGCGTGGCTCTTTGCCGGCGCTATGGCATAGGAGGCTCGGGCTTCCTAAATCGAGCGCTGGCGTAACGCCGTTTCGAGTGCCGCGAAGCCCCATAGCCAGATGATCGAGACCAGCCAGGGATGACCATGAAGGCCTGCTTTTACGAGACCCTCGGAGTGCAAAAGAGCGCCGACGAGAAGGAATTGAAGGTCGCCTTCCGCAAGCTGGCCATGCAGTACCATCCCGACCGCAATCCCGACAATGCGGATGCGGAGCGCAAGTTCAAGGACATCAACGAAGCCTATGAGGCGTTGAAGGACCCCCAGAAACGGGCGGCCTATGACCGCTTCGGCCATGCCGCTTTTGAGAATGGCGGCGGCTTCGGCGGCGGCGGCGGTGGGTTCGGACAGGGTGGTGGCTTCGCCGATATCTTCGAAGATATCTTCGGCGACATGATGGGCGGACGCCGGCGCGGCGGCGCCAGCAATCGCGGCGCGGATTTGCGCTACAACATGGAAGTCACGCTCGAGGAAGCCTTTGCCGGCAAGACCGCGCAGATTCGCGTTCCCTCTTCGATGGTGTGCGACGAATGCACCGGTTCGGGCGCGAAGCCCGGCACCCAGCCCGTCACCTGCTCGATGTGCTCAGGCTCGGGCCGCGTGCGCGCGGCGCAGGGTTTCTTTTCCATCGAGCGCACCTGTCCGCAATGTCAGGGGCGCGGCCAGACGATCCAGGACCCGTGCCGCAAATGCGCCGGGCAGGGCCGCGTCACCGAGGAGCGCGCGCTGTCGGTGAACATTCCCGCCGGCATCGAGGACGGGACGCGCATCCGCCTGTCCGGCGAGGGCGAGGCGGGGCTGCGCGGCGGACCTTCGGGCGATCTCTATATCTTCCTGTCGCTCAAGCCGCATGAATTCTTCCAGCGCGACGGTGCCGATTTGTATTGCAAGGTGCCCATTTCGATGACGACGGCCGCGCTCGGCGGCGGCTTCGAGGTCGCCACGCTCGACGGCACGCAAACGCGCGTAAAGGTTCCCGAGGGCACGCAGCACGGCCGCCAGTTTCGCATGCGCGGAAAGGGCATGCCGGTCCTTCGCCAGAATCAGGTCGGCGATCTCTACATTCAGGTCGCTGTCGAAACGCCGCAGAGCCTGTCGAAGAGACAGCGGGAGCTGCTGCAGGAGTTCGAGGAATTGTCATCGACGGAGAACAGTCCGCAAGCCTCCGGTTTCTTCAGCCGCATGAAGGATTTCTTCGAGTCCTTCGGCAACTGACATTCTCTCATCACGAAATCCTGTGATCGATTGGCCCGGATAATGCTTGTCTGCTTGGCGCCGGCATGGTCCCTTGCACAGCGAATCGAAGGGATGGACGCATGAAGAACGGATTGCAGCGGCTGACGCGGCGCTTCGACGAGGAATTGAAATTTCTCAAGGGCTGGCTCGACCAGCCGCGCGCGGTCGGTTCGGTGATCCCGACGAGTTCCGTCACGGCGCGGCGCATGGCATCCGTCATCAATTCCGATTCGGGTCTTCCCGTTCTCGAACTCGGCCCCGGCACCGGCGTCATCACCAAGGCGATCCTGGAGCGCGGCATTCCCCCCGAAAAGCTTTACTCCATCGAATACTCCGCCGATTTCGTGGAGCATCTGGTCGAGCAGTTTCCCGACGTGAACATCATCGAGGGCGACGCCTTCAACCTCGATGATACGCTCGGCGAGGATCGCGGCCTCGTCTTCGATACGATCGTGTCGGGCGTGCCGCTCTTGAACTTCCCGGTCGACCAGCGCGTCGCCTATGTCGACGATCTGCTGAACCGCGTCCCGCCCGGACGGCCGGTCGTCCAGCTTACCTATGGGCCGAGATCGCCCGTCCCCGCCGGCAAGGGCGACTATGTGGTCGAGCACCTCGATTTCGTGCTGCGCAATTTCCCGCCTACGCAGCTCTGGCTCTATCGCCGCCCGCAGGCATAGCGGCCGTTTTGACAACCTGCTTCCATCGGTCGGACCATGATGCCGAAAAGTGGGAACCGGTTTTCGGACGACATCATGGTCCAGGTTCCTATTTTGCCGCATATCTGCGACGGCAAGTGATTCCACTTCGCTGCATCATGCTCTATAGGACGCCGACGAGCACAGGAACAACTGCCTCATGACCCCGAAGATTCTCGTTTTTGCCGGCTCCATCCGAAGTGGGGCTTACAGCGGCAAGACGGCAGATCTGGCCCACAAGGAACTGGCGGTTCAAGGCGCGGACGTCACGCGCATCTCGCTGGCCGACTATCCGCTGCCGTTGATGGACGAGGATCTGGAGAGCGAAAAGGGCGTGCCGCAGAACGCCGTCAAGCTCGCCGGCCTGTTCGATGGTCACGACGCCGTTCTGATCGCGACACCCGAATATAACGGCTCGATCCCTCCGCTCGTGAAGAACGCGATCGACTGGATCAGCCGCGTGTCGAAGATCGACGGGCGTCCGGTGCGCCCCTTCAACGGCAAGGTGATGGCGCTGTGTTCCTCATCCGCTGGTCATTTCGCGGGGATCCGGAGCGGCGCGCATCTGCGCGCCGTGCTGTCCCACATACAGGCCGACGTCATCGCGCCGCAGGTTTCGGTGCCGAACGGGGGTTCGGCGTTCGAGGAAAACGGTGCGTTCAAGGACGACCGGCTCCGCAAGGGCATGGAGCGGCTTTGCAAGACGCTGATCGACCACGCAAATCTGAAATCGCCGCGCGTCAGCGCCTGATGCAGCCGACCGAGGGGAAACCATGACACATGATGCCATGCCTGACAGCCGCCTGATCGTCGGACTGGACCTGCCTACCCTTGCCGAGGCCGAGCGCGCCGTCGCCGAACTCGGCAATCTCGTTTCCTTCTACAAGATCGGCTACCAGCTCGCCTTCGCCGGCGGCCTCGACTTCGCGCGCGATCTTGCGGCAAGCGGCAAGTCCGTCTTCCTCGACATGAAGCTGCTCGACATCGACAACACCGTCGCCAAGGGCGTCGAGAACATCGCCCGGATGGGCGTCACCATGTTGACGTTGCACGCCTATCCCAAGGCGATGCGCGCGGCGGTCGAGGCGGCGAAGGGAAGCGACATCTGCCTGCTCGGCGTCACGGTGCTGACGTCGATGGACGACGCCGATCTCATCGAAGCGGGATATGGCGACGATGCCGCTTCGCTCGTTGCCAGGCGTGCGGCACAGGCCCGCGAAGCCGGCATGGGCGGCATCGTCTGCTCGGCCGCCGAGGCGCGCGCGGTGCGCGGCATCGTCGGGCCGGACATGGCCGTCGTCACGCCCGGCATCCGCCCGACCGGTGCCGATCATGGCGACCAAAAGCGCGTCGTCACGCCGGCGGACGCACTCAAGGCCGGTGCGAGCCACCTCGTCGTCGCGCGACCGATCATCGCCGCACCCGATCGACGCGCGGCGGCATCTGCAATTCTCGATGAAATGAAAGGCGCCTGAGCGCCGCAACAGGGAGGAAAACATGACCAAGGGATACTGGGTCGCGCATGTCGAGGTTCGCGACGCCGAGCGCTACAAGGATTACGTGTCGACGGCAAAGCCGGCTTTCGAGCGCTATGGCGCGAAATTCCTCGCGCGCGGCGGCACCTATCATGCGATGGAAGGCAAGGGACGCGGTCGCAATGTCGTCATCGAATTTCCGTCCATGCAGGCCGCGCTCGACTGCTACAATTCGGCCGAGTATCAGGCAGCCAAGGCCATCCGTCAGGAAGTCGCGGACGCCGAGATGATCATCGTCGACGGCTACGATGGCTGATCGAGGGCACGCGCACTGACCTCAGTGTTCACCGAAACGGGATCGCGGCAGCCTTGCACATGGCGCGGTGCTGCCATTAAAAGAGCGACATTGGCTTTGGTCCCCGCTCCGCTGGTCGCATGAAACTCCTGCTTTCCCTCGCGATGATCTTTTCGCTGCTTGCGGCGACGTTCGCCGCTTCGGCCGCGAGCCCCGAGACGGATTCCGGGTCGGGCTGCGTCACCATGGAAAACGGCGAGTTCTGCATCGATCCGGCGGCCGTGCCCGTCAAAGGCGGAACGGCCGAGAAATCCTCGAAATGTCTGGGGCCTTATCTGGCCTCCAGCGGGACGTATTTGTGCCGGTCCGGCGGCCAGGTCCACGCCGCCGCATCCGGGACGACCGATGACGGGCTGACGCCTCGAAATCCGAAGCGACCGCCCCGCGCCTGAACTCCATCCACATTCATTCGCGTCCCCAGCGGGACGAAATCGATACGTCGAGCCTTAGGAAACGAGCGCTCGCGATGGAGTTCATCAACATGACCGATACCACTTTCACAACGGCTTCCCCGAAGTCGCAAACCCTCATCCTGCCTCGCCTCAAACCCGTCTATGCGGCGCTGAACGATATTTCCGAAACGCTTTTGCGCGTCGTCATCGGCTTTGCGCTGATGGCGCATGGCTGGCCGAAGATCCAGGCGCCACTCGGCGCCGTTCAAATGGTCGAAGGCATCGGCTTTTATCCCGGCTGGTTCTGGTCGCCCGCACTCGCGACGACCGAATTCGTCGGCGGTTTCCTGCTTCTCATCGGCCTTTTGACGCGGCCGGTGGCGCTGGCGGCGACCTTCGTCCTGCTCGTCACCGTCTGGTTCCACTGGATCCAGCTTGAACAGGGCTATTCGGGAGCCGAGCTGTCGCTGATCTGGGCGGCCGCGACGTTCCTCTTCGTCGTGCGGGGCGGAAACAAATACTCGGTGGACGGCGCGATCGGCCGGCAGTTCTGATCCGTCAGGGGGCGCCTTCGCGCGCCCCCGCCAGCGGTTCCCGCGCACAGGTGCGGGAACCGTTCTTCTCGTTCAGGCGAGCGCGTCGACGAGACGGTCGGCACCGTCGCGGAACGGGTCGATGGCGGGCAGGCCCATCTCGGCCTCCACCTTCGCCAGATAAGCGCGCGCCTCGGCCTCGCTCATGCCAGCCGTGTTGACCGAGATGCCGATCACCTTCACATCGGGATTGACCATACGCGCCATCTGGACCGCGAGGTCGCGCAGGGCGTCGAGCGAAGGCAGCTTGTAGCCCGGCAGGCCGCGCATATGCGCGCGCGTCGGCTCGTGGCACAGAACCAGCGCATCGGGCTGGCCGCCATGGATCAGCGCCAGCGTCACGCCCGAATAGGAGGCGTGGAACAGGCTGCCTTGTCCTTCGATCAAATCCCAGTGGTCTTCGTCATTGTCGGGCGTCAGCCATTCGATGGATCCGGCCATGAAGTCGGCGATGACGGCGTCGAGCGGCACGCCCTCGCCGGTGATCAGGATGCCGGTCTGGCCGGTGGCGCGGAAGGAGGCGTTCATGCCGCGTTCGCGCATCACCTTTTCCATGGCGAGCGCGGTGTACATCTTGCCGACCGAGCAGTCCGTGCCGACCGCAAGGCAACGCCTGCCCTTGCGCGGGACACCGTTGGCGATGGGATAGTCGACCGTGGGAATGCGCACGTCGATCAGCCTGACGCCATGGCGCTCGGCCGCTTCGACGAGTTCTGGCACCTCGCGCAGCAGGTCGTGCAGGCCCGAGGCGACGTCCATGCCGGCCTCGATGGCTTCCAGCATGACCGCGACCCACTCCTTCGAGATGACGCCGCCGCGATTGGCCGCGCCGATGACGAGCGTCTGTGCGCCGGCCGCCTTCGCCTGCGATATCGTCATGTCCGTCAGGCCGAGATCGGCCTTGCAGCCATCCATCCGGTACTGGCCGACCGACAGGTCCGGCCGCCAGTCCTTGATGCCGTTGGCCACCTTGGCGGCAAGCGGATCGGGCACATCGCCCAGGAAGAGGAGGTAAGGGGTCTTGAGCATTTCAGTCTCGCATGATTGGTCTTCGTGCTTGTCGCATTCCGGAGCGAGCGTCTCAAGGGCCAGCGGCGCGGCAAGCAGGAGGACAGCGTGAAGCGGTATTTCGCCGAGGAGATCAAAACGTCGCAATTGGGCACTCTCGTCGCATGGACAACCCGCCCAGCGCGAACTATCTAGAGTATTCCAAACCGAGAGACGTTCTGAGTGGAAACATCCCGCACCGCACATGCTGGGGACAGTTGGTGGCTTGCGCCGATCTGGCGCTTGCCTGCTTTCGTGCTTCTGCTTTTTGCAGTGCTGGCCTATGGCGGCCTTCCATCGGTACCGTCCCATCCGGTCGCGGCCATGTCGGCCGGCGTGATGGATGAGGCTCACGTCGCACCCGATCAGGCCGACGAGTCCCGCAACCGCATCCATGCGGCCGGCGATCAGCGCGGGGACGTTCCAGACGATCGGTCGGGCATTCAGCAATCATCGGCTTTCATGGCGGACGTCACCGCGCACAGCGACGGCCCCGACCTGCAACGCCCCGATCTGCGATATGGTCTTATCGTGCGATATTCCTCGCGCGCGCCTCCTGCGGCATCGGTCACGCCGCAAAATCCGCCCCCGACGCACCGTTTTACGGTCTGAAGCCATGGGGTGAGCCGCCAGTTCGATGACGAAAGCCCCATAATGCCCATTTTACCTGCTCCGTCCTTTATGCCTCGAGCACGCTTTGGCCTTGCACGCAAAGGCTGCGTCATCGCGTCGGGAAGGCATGAAGAAGGGGCACGTTCCTGATGTGGCATAGCGGCCTTCTCGCGGCGCTCGTCGCGCTTCCCTTCGTCGGAGCGGTTCTTGCCGCGCTCCTGTCGTCCAATGCGCGCAATGCCGAGGCCTGGCTTGCCGGCACGGTGGCGCTCGGCGGGCTGATCATCACCGCGTCGGCCTATCCGTCGGTCGTCGACGGCGGCGTCGTGCGCCACACGATCGAATGGGTGCCGGCGCTCGGCCTTTCCGTCTCGCTGCGCATGGACGGTTTCGCCTGGCTCTTCTCGATGCTGATCACCGGCATCGGCCTGCTCGTGGTGATCTACGCCCGCTACTACATGTCGCCGAAGGACCCGGTGGCGCGTTTTTATGCGTTCTTCCTGGCCTTCATGGGCGCGATGCTGGGCCTCGTCGTTTCCGGCAACCTCATTTTGCTCGCCGTCTTCTGGGAACTGACCAGCATCTTTTCGTTCCTGCTGATCGGCTACTGGCATCACAACCAGGCCGCGCGCGACGGCGCGCGCATGGCGCTGACGATCACCGGAACAGGCGGTCTTTGCCTTCTCGCCGGCATGGTCCTTCTCGGCCATATCGCAGGCAGCTACGATCTGGACGTGGTGCTCGCATCGGGCGACCTGATCCGCGCGCACGACCTTTATCTGCCGACGCTGCTCCTCATTCTTCTGGGTGCGCTGACCAAGAGCGCGCAGTTCCCCTTCCATTTCTGGCTGCCGAACGCCATGGCCGCGCCGACGCCCGTCTCGGCCTATCTGCATTCGGCCACCATGGTGAAGGCGGGCGTCTTCCTTTTGACGCGCTTCTGGCCCGTCCTGTCGGGCACGCCCGAATGGTTTGCGATCGTCGGCCTCGCGGGCATGACGACTTTGCTGCTCGGCGCTTATTTCGCGATCTTCCAACAGGACCTCAAGGGTCTGCTCGCCTATTCGACGATCAGCCATCTCGGCCTCATCACCACGCTTTTGAGCTTCGGCAGTCCGCTGGCGCTCGTCGCCGCGATCTTCCACATGATGAACCATGCGACGTTCAAGGCGTCGCTCTTCATGGCGGCCGGTATCATCGATCACGAGGCCGGCACGCGCGACATGCGAAAACTGGGCGGACTGTTCCACGCCATGCCGATTACGGCGACGCTCGCGATGGTCGCCAGCGCTGCAATGGCCGGCGTACCGCTGCTGAACGGCTTCCTGTCGAAGGAGATGTTCTTCGCCGAAGCCCTTGCGGAACATCAGGACACCCTCCTCGATGGCGTCGCACCCTATGTCGCAACGCTCGCCGGCGCGTTCGCGGTGACCTACTCGATCCGCTTCATCCACAATGTCTTCTTCGGCCCCAGGCCGGCCGATCTGCCGCATGAGCCGCATGAGCCGCCGCAGTGGATGCGCCGGCCGGTCGAGCTTCTCGTGATCCTGTGCGTCATCGTCGGCATCATTCCGGGCATCGCCGTCGGTGCGTTTCTTGAAACCGCCGCCGTTTCGGTCCTCGGCGACAACACGCCCCAATACGGCCTCTACCTCTGGCACGGCTTCAACATCCCGCTGCTCATGAGCGTGATCGCGCTCGTGGCGGGCCTCCTGCTCTACTGGCAGCTCAAGACCTACCTGCGCACGAGCGAGGAAGGACCGCCCTATTTCCGCCGCCTGCGCGGCCAGCGCATCTTCGAGCGCATACTGGTCACGGTCAGTTGGCGCTGGGCGCGCGCGCTCGAAGCCGCTCTGGCGACGCGCCGCCTTCAACCGCAGCTTCGTATCTTCGTGGCGCTTGCGGTCCTCGCCGGCGTCTGGGCGATGTGGGGGGCAGGCGACAGATGGCCGGAATTCACCGCACGCGGACTCGATCCGGTGCTCGGCGTCCTGTGGGCGATCGGCGCGTTCTGCGCTGTGGCCGCCGCATACCAGGCCAAGTTCCACCGGCTTGCCGCCGTCATCCTGATGAGCGGAACCGGCCTCATCCTGTGCGTCTCCTTCGTCTGGTTCTCCGCACCCGACCTTGCCGTCACGCAGCTTCTCGTCGAAATCGTCACCACCGTCCTCATCCTGCTCGGCCTGCGCTGGCTGCCCAAGCGCGACGAGGAAATCTACGAGGGCGTCGACACGAAGACCCGGCTGCGGCGTCATCGCGATTTTGCAATCGCGGTCGCGGCCGGCGTCGGCGTCGCGATCCTCGCGCTCCTGGTCATGCTGACCCCGCTGCCTCCGACGGTGGGCGATTTCTATCTCGAACACGCCTATTCGGAAGGCGGCGGCACCAATGTCGTCAACGTGATCCTGGTCGATTTCCGCGCCTTCGATACGCTCGGCGAGATCGTCGTTCTGGCGGCCGTCGCGCTGACGATCTACGCACTGCTTCGCCGCTTCCGTCCGGCGGAGGACACGTCGGAACTTCCCTATCAGCAGCGCGACCAGAACGAGTTCGACGATGCACGCATGGACCGCGAGGTCGGCGAGACGGTGAAGGACTACCTTCTGGTTCCCTCGGTGATCATGCGCTGGATGTTCCCGGTCATCACGCTTCTCGCCGCCTACCTGTTCCTGCGCGGGCACGATCTGCCCGGCGGCGGCTTCGCGGCCGGCGTCGCGATGGCCATCGCGTTCCTCCTGCAATATCTGGCGGGCGGAACCCGCTGGGTCGAGGAGCGGCTGCGCATCCTGCCGGTCCGGTGGATCGGCTTCGGCCTGATGGTGGCCTTGCTGACTGGCATGTCTTCGTTCCTGTTCGGCTACCCGTTCCTGACCACATATTTCCAATACACGGAGATTCCGTTCGTCGGTGAAATGCCCACTGCTTCCGCCCTTCTGTTCGACCTCGGCATCTTCAGCCTCGTCGTCGGCGCGATCGTGCTGATGCTCGTCGCCATCGCCCACCAATCCCTGCGCATGAAGCGCGGGAAGGCGCCGCGACAGACCAGCGAAGGGGGGCAGAGCTGATGGAACTCGTCATTGCAGCCGCAATCGGCATTCTCACTGCGTCGGGCGTCTGGCTTCTCCTTCGCCCGCGCACCTACCAACTCGTGATCGGGCTGGCGCTTTTGTCCTACGCGGTGAACCTTTTCATCTTCTCGATGGGGCGGCTGCGCGTGAATGCGCCGCCGGTCCTCGACGGTTCCTCGCCCGTCGACGTGTCGGCCTATACCGATCCGCTGCCGCAGGCGCTCGTGCTGACGGCCATCGTCATCGGCTTCGCGACGACCGCGCTGTTCCTCGTCGTGCTGATCGTTTCGCGCGGACTGACCGGAACCGACCATGTCGATGGAAGGGAGGACGGATAATGGACCTGTCTCCCGCACATCTCGCGGTCGCGCCCGTCCTGATCCCGCTTTTCGCGGGCGCGCTGATGCTGTTCTTCGACGATCGCGAACGCCGGCTGAAATCCGCGCTGTCGCTGCTGTCCATCCTGGCATTGATCGCCGTTGCGGCCATACTGATCGGCCGTGTCCACGGGGGTGAGGAGCGCCTCGGCATCGTCTACCTCCTCGGCAATTGGCCGGCACCGGTCGCGATCAATCTGGTCGCTGACCGCCTGTCGGCGATCATGCTCGGTTTGACCGCCCTCCTCGCCCTGTCGGCGGTGGTTTTCGCGACCGAGCGCTGGGAGCGCGTCGGCCCGCATTTCCACTCGCTGTTCCAGTTTTTGCTGGTCGGCCTCAATGGCGCGTTCCTGACGGGTGACCTCTTCAACCTGTTCGTCTTCTTCGAGGTGATGCTGGCCGCTTCCTACGGTCTCGTGCTGCATGGCGGCGGCGCGCTGCGCGTGCGCGCCGGTCTGCACTACATCGCGATCAATCTCGCTGCGGCCCTCGTCTTCCTGATCGGCATCGCGATGGTCGTCGGCGCAACCGGCAGCCTCAACATGGCGGAGATTGCGGCCGTCGCCTCAAACCTCGAGGGTTTCGCGCAACCTGCGCTCCATGTCGGCCTCGCGATGCTCGGCCTCGCCTTCCTCGTCAAGGCCGGCATGTGGCCGCTCGGCTTCTGGCTCGTTCCCGCCTATTCGGCGGCGGCAGGTCCGGTCTCCGCCGTCTTCGCGGTGCTGTCCAAGGTCGGCATCTACGCGTTGCTGCGTCTGGCGCTGCTCGTTCCGGACGAAGGCGCGGCTTTCGGCTCGATCGTCATCTTCATCGGCGGCGCGGCGACGCTGGCCTTCGCCTCGGTCGGCGTCCTCGCGTCGCAATCGATGAAGCGCGCTTCGGCCTATTTCATCCTGATGTCGTCGGGCACCCTTCTGGCGGCCTTCGGCATTTCGCAGCCCGCCACCACCGCCGGTGCGCTTTTCTACCTCATCAGTTCGACGCTCGCCGTCAGCGCGTTGTTCCTGATCGTCGAGCTTCTCGAACGCGAGCAGGATTCGGCAGCGGGCGTCCTCGCCGTCACGCTTGAAGCCTATGGTGACGGCGAAGACGAAAAAGCTCCCGAAGAATTCGAGGTAGGCCGCACCATGCCCGGCTCCATCGCGATCCTCGGCATCGGCTTTTCCATGGTGTCGCTGGTGCTGATCGGACTGCCGCCCTTATCCGGGTTCCTGTCCAAATTCGCCATCCTCAATGCCATCATCGGAACGGGTGCGACGGAACTGGACGGTTTCGTCGTCATGCGCACCATCCTCGCAGCGCTTCTGGTCCTGTCCGGCGTGGTCGCGCTCATCGCGCTTTCGCGCATGGCGATCCGAACATTCTGGGCGCCCGTGGAGCCGTTCCTGCCGCGCATCACCATCATGGAGACGGCGCCGATCCTGTTCCTTCTCGGCCTGCTCCTGGCGTTGGCGCTGATGGCCGGACCGGCGATGGACCTGTTCCTGGCGACGGCGGAAGACCTTCACGATCCTTACCGCTATCTCGATGCGGTGCTCGGCGCCGAGCGCGTGCCGCCCTTCGCGGAGACCAGCCAATGAGCGCAATCATCCCCTATCCGCTGCTCGCCGCCGGCCTGGTCCTGATGTGGCTGCTTCTCGGGGGCTTCACGCCGGGTCATCTGGTGCTGTCGATCATCGTCGGCGTCGGCTGTTCGCATGCGCTTGCGGCGCTGGGCGAAAAGAGCCTCAAGGTGCGGCGCTGGCTGGCGATCCCGAGGCTCTTCGGCATCGTACTCTACGATATCGTGCGCTCGAACATCGCCGTCGCGGGCATCATCCTGTCCGGCCAGCGCCGGACACGCAGTTCGGGCTTCATCACCATTCCCCTCAAGGTCCGCCATCCGTCCGCGCTGGCGATCCTGTCGATCATTCTGACGAGCACGCCGGGCACCGCCTGGCTCGACTACAGTTCGGCGCGGGGCGAACTCCTCATCCACGTCTTCGACCTCGTCGATCCGGAGCAATGGGTGGAACTGATCGGGACGCGCTACGAACGCCTGCTTATGGAGATTTTCGAATGAGCGAGATCATCCTCGTCAGTGCGATCTGGATTGCGCAGGGGGCCCTCGCTCTCGCCATGTGCCTTTGCACCTGGCGCATGGTGCTCGGTCCGCGTGCGCAGGACCGGGTGCTTGCCATGGACGCCCTTTACGTCTGCGCCATGCTGCAATTGCTGGCCTTCGGCATCCGCACGGGCAACACGATCTTCTTCGAAGCCTCGCTCGTCATCGGCGTCCTCGGCTTCGTCGCCACGGTCTCGCTGGCAAAGTTCCTCATGCGCGGCGAGGTGATCGAATGACCATAGATCTCGCCGACGTTCCAATCTGGGCCGCCATTCCGGCAGCCGCGTTCCTCGTCATCGGGGCGGGCCTGTCACTGCTGGGAACGCTCGGCCTCGTGCGCCTGCAGACATTCTACGACCGCATCCACGCGCCGACCCTGGCCACGAGCTGGGGTGCGGGCGGCATGGTCATGGCCTCGATGATCATCTTCACGGCCGCGTCCGCGCGGCCCGTCTTTCACGAAATCCTGATCGGCATCTTCGTCACCGTCACCACGCCCGTCACGTTGATGATGCTGGGGCGGGCGACGCTTTATCGCGACCGCATGGAAAACAGCCCCGACCTGCCGAAAGCCGCCCGCCATGTGCCGGAGCCGGAGGACGAGGAAAAAGAAGAGCAAAACACATGAAGCTCACCGATTTCATCTCTACAGCACGCGTCGAGACCAAAGCGTCCTACGCAGACAAGCGCGCCGTCATCAAGGCGCTGGCGCGCCTGATGGCGGACGGGACAGCGCTTGAGCCGGAGGTCTTTTCCGATGCGCTCGGCGCGCGCGAGAAGCTGGGCTCGACCGCGATCGGCAAGGGCGTCGCCATCCCGCACGCCAAGCTGGCCGAAATCGACCAGCCGGTCGTCGCCATCATCCTTTTACAGGGCGAACTCGATTTCGAGGCACCGGACGACGAGCCGGTCGATATCGTCTTCGGCATCGTGACGCCGCCCGAAGCCACCGACGTGCAGATGATCGCGCATTTCGCCAAATATCTGCGCGACCCCAAATTCCTCAATGCGCTGCGCAGCGCCGCAACGCCGCAGGATGTCGTCGACACCTTGCAGCGCAAATGCACATTGCCGCCGGAATGAACGATGCCGGCGGCGTTTGCGTATCGGGCGCTCAGTCCCAGCTCAGCGCGCCGCCGCTCTGATATTCGATGACGCGGGTTTCGAAGAAGTTCTTTTCCTTCTTCAAGTCCATCGCCTCCGACATCCACGGGAAGGGATTCTCCGCCTCCTTGAAGACGGGCGCCAGACCCAGTTGCGCGCAGCGGCGGTTGGCGATGAAGTGCATATATTGCTCGCACAAGGCCGCATTGAGCCCCAGGAAGCCGCGCGGCATCGTATCGCGCCCGTAGGACGCTTCCAGTTCGGCCGCATCGGCGATCATGCCGCGCACCTCGTCCTGAAACTCCCTCGTCCACAGATGCGGGTTTTCCAGCTTGATCTGGTTGATGACGTCGATGCCGAAATTCAGGTGGATCGACTCGTCGCGCAATATGTACTGATACTGCTCGGCGATGCCGACCATCTTGTTGCGCCGGCCGAGCGACAGGATTTGCGCGAAGCCCGTGTAGAACCACATGCCTTCGAAGATGACGTAGAATGCAACCAGATCACGCAGGAACGACTGGTCGGCCTCCAGCGTGCCCGTCTTGAAATCGGGATTGTCGAGGTTCTGCGTGTGCTTCAGCGCCCATGCCGCCTTGTCGGTGATCGACGGCACCTCACGATACATGTTGAACAATTCGCCCTCGTCGAGGGCGAGGCTTTCAACGATGTACTGGAAGGTATGCGTGTGTATCGCCTCCTCGAAGGCTTGGCGCAGGAGATATTGCCGGCATTCCGGATTGGTCAGATGGCGATAGATCGCCAGCACGATGTTGTTCGCCACGAGCGATTCGGACGCGGCGAAGAAGCCGAGATTGCGCTTGATCATGCGCCGCTCGTCCTCGGTCAGGCCGTCCTTCGACTTCCACAGCGCGATGTCGGCCTGCATGGACACTTCCGTCGGCATCCAGTGATTGTTGCAGCCTGACAAGTACTTCTCCCACGCCCAGCGATATTTGAGCGGCAGGAGCTGGTTCACGTCGGCGCGCGCATTGATCATGCGCTTGTCGTCCACCGAAACGCGCGCCCCGCCACGTTCGATCTCGCCGAGGCCGGTGGCGTCGGCGGCGGTCGCGGCGGCGAGCGACGGGATGGATGAGGCGGCTTTGGGTTCTGACCAGTCGAGCATTTGTGTTCTCCTTAAGATTGTTCTGCGCGGTCTGCGCTGCCCCTCATCGCCCTGCCGGGCACTTCTCCCCGTAAGAACGGGGAGAAGAATACAGCTCCAACGTCGGCGCCCCCTTTCCCCGTTTTTACGGGGAGAGGGTAAGGGTGAGGGGTGATCGCCTACTGGCAGGCTTCGCACTCGGGATCGTCGATGACGCAGGCCTTGCCCCATGCAGCATCGGGATCGACCACGATGGGCGCGGCGGCAGGTTTGGCAACGGCAAGAGCCGAGACGGCATTGAGCTTTCCGTCCGTGCCTTTCAGCGTCGATTTCTCGACATGCGTGGCCGAGCGCGAGCGCAGATAGTAGGTCGTCTTCAACCCCATCTTCCAGGCAAGCCGGTAAAGCTCGTCGAGCTTCTTGCCGGACGGATTGGCGATGTAGAGGTTGAGCGACTGCGCCTGGTCGATCCATTTTTGCCGGCGCGAGGCCGCCGCGATCAGCCACGCCGAATCGATCTCGAAAGCGGTTGCGTAGAGCACCTTGATATCGTCGGGGATGCGGTCGATCTGGCCGACGGACCCGTCGAAATATTTGAGGTCCGACACCATCACCTCGTCCCAGAGCCCGCGCGCCTTCAGATCATGGACGAGCTGCGCGTTCACGACCGTGAAGTCGCCCGACATGTTCGATTTGACGAACAGGTTCTGATAGCCCGGCTCGATCGATTGCGACACGCCGCAGATGTTGGAGATCGTCGCCGTCGGCGCGATCGCCATCGTATTGGAATTGCGCATGCCGGTCGTCTTCACGCGCTGACGCAGCGCGTCCCAGTCGAGCGTCGCGCCTTCATCCATGTCCACGCCCGGCCGCGCATCCTCAAGCAACTTGATCGAATCGATCGGCAGGAGGCCGCGCGACCAGAGCGAACCGTCGAAGCTCGGATAGCGGCCGCGCTCGGCGGCGAGATCGACGGAGGCCGAAATCGCGTGATAGCTGATCGCTTCCATCGACCGGTCGGCGAATTCCACAGCCGCATCCGACGCATAGGCGATCTTGAGCTTCTGCAACGCGTCCTGAAAGCCCATCAGGCCGAGGCCGACCGGGCGGTGGCGCAGATTCGAGGCGCGGGCTTCGGGGATCGTGTAGAAATTGATGTCGACGACGTTGTCGAGCATGCGCATCGCGGTGCTCACCGTCCTGGCCAGACGGTCGAAATCGAGACCGTTTTCCGTGACATGGTTGAGAAGGTTGACGGAGCCCAGATTGCAGACGGCCACCTCGTCCTTCGACGTGTTCAGCGTGATCTCGGTGCACAGATTGGACGAATGCACCACGCCGATATGGCCCTGCGGCGAGCGGATGTTGCACGGGTCCTTGAAGGTGATCCACGGGTGGCCGGTTTCGAAGACCATGGTCAGCATCCGGCGCCACAAATCGAGCGCCCGGACCTTGCGGGACACGCGCAACTCGCCGGCCGCCGCCTTGGCTTCATAGGCTTCGTAGGCGGCCTTGAAAGGCTTGCCATAGAGATCGTGCAAATCGGGCGTCTCGTCCGGCGAGAACAACGTCCATTCGCCATCCGCCTCCACGCGCTCCATGAACAGGTCCGGCACCCAGTTGGCGGTGTTCATGTCGTGCGTGCGGCGGCGGTCGTCGCCAGTGTTCTTGCGCAGGTCGAGGAACTCCTCGATGTCGACATGCCACGTTTCGAGATAGGCGCAGACCGCGCCCTTGCGCTTGCCGCCCTGGTTGACGGCGATGGCGGTGTCGTTGGCCACTTTCAGGAACGGCACGACGCCCTGGCTCTCGCCATTGGTGCCCTTGATATGCGCGCCGAGGCCGCGAACCGGCGTCCAGTCGTTTCCAAGGCCACCGGAATATTTTGCCAGCAAAGCATTGTCCTTCACGCCCTTGAAGATCGCGTCGAGATCGTCGCCGATGGTCGTCAGGAAGCAGGAGGACAGTTGAGGCCGCGTGGTGCCCGAGTTGAATAGGGTCGGCGTCGAGGCCATGAAGTCGAAGGACGACAGGAGGTCGTAGAACTCGATGGCGCGCGCCTCGCGGTCGATCTCGCGGATCGCGAGGCCCATGGCGACGCGCATGAAGAAGGCTTGCGGCAATTCGAACCGCTTGCCCTTCGTGTGCAGGAAATAGCGGTCGTAGAGCGTCTGGAGACCGAGATACTGGAAGTTCAGGTCGCGCTCCGGCTTCAGCGCGGCGCCGATGCGGGCAAGGTCGAAGCGACCGAGTTCAGGGTCGATCAGTTCCGCCTCGATGCCGGTGCGGATGAAGTCGGGAAAATAGGTCGCGTAACGCGTGCCCATATCGGCCTGCGTCGCCTGCTCCGGCCGACCCGAAACGAAGGTCAGGGCCTCGCGCCGCAACTTGTCCATCAAAAGCCGCGCCGAGACGAAAGTGTAGTTCGGCTCCTGCTCGACCATGGTGCGCGCGGCAAGGATCGGTGCAAGCGACAATTCGTCCAGCGTGATGCCGTCGTAGAGATTGCGTTTCGTCTCGCTGAGAATCGGAGCCGGCGAGACCGCTTCCAGCCCCTCGCATGCCTCGTCCACGATGCGGGCAAGGCGTGCTTCGTCCAGCGGCAGCAACGCGCCCTTCTCGCCCTTCACGTTGAGGGACGGCGCTGCGGATTGCACGGTCGCGGGCTTTTCGGCTTCACGCTCACGCGCGCGCTCGGCACGATAGAGCACATAGGCGCGGGCGACCTTGTGATGCCCTTCGCGCATCAAGGCGAGTTCGACCTGGTCCTGCACGTCCTCGATATGGAAGGTGCGGCCCTCGCCGACGCGCCGCGTCAGCGCGGAAACGACCTGATCGGTCAGGTCCTCGACGATATCGTGGACGCGGCGCGAGCCTGCTGCCGTCGACCCTTCGACCGCGAGAAACGCCTTGGTCAGCGCGACCGTGATCTTGGCCGGATCGAACGGCGTGACGCCGCCATTGCGCCGGATCAGGCGGTAGCCAGGCTCGGCCGGCGCATGCGCGACCGTTTCCGCGGCAGGTTGGATCGGGCGTGTTCCGTTGGTGTGAAGTGCGTGTGTTGCCGGCATCTCGTCCCCGTGGGTGCTGTGGACGGGATGAAGGCAAAACGCCGGCCGCGGATGAAGCATCCACGCGCCTTGCGCACCGCCGGAGCACCCCGCCCGAGGTTCGTTCACATCGTCAAGGCAGGTCTCCTGGCTCGCAGGTCGCCGCCTTTCGTCAGCCTTCCCGGTGAATCACCAGTGGCATTACTCGACGAAACGCTCGCTGCTTACAGTTGCGGGGGCAGCGCCGGATTTCCCGCTGACGGGGCACCGGCTTCCCTCTTAGCCTCCTTTGCCGAATCGGCTTCGGAAGACCCTGACGACTGCATATTGCGTTCACGCGCATGCGGTCGTCAACATATTGATGAAAAGATTCACGATCAGGCGTCGATGCTCGTCATATTGTGCGGATGTGACACGGCTCAACCGAACGCACGCGTTCAGTAACAATCCGGCAGACATGCTTCAGTTCAGTATTAATGCCGATTCTTCGAAGTTTAACCCTTCCCGGCTAACTTGCCCGTCAAATGCTCTTGGCGTGACAGGAAGTCGATGGGTCGAACGTCACCCTATAACTTCTTATTAAGCATAAAGATGTTCACGACATGCAGGGACTCCACTTGGCGGTAAAGTGCTGTGGAGCACAAAGGGTGAGGGAATGGGCGCGGGCCTGATCGACGCAGTCAAGGCAAGAATGGCGTTTCATCCGGGCGGGTTTTCCCGCACCGGCATTTCCGTCATGGGCCTGCGCATCGGCGCGGCGGGACTGGCCTTCATCGCCCAGGTGGCGGCCGCGCGGCTGGTCGGCGCGGAAGCCTTCGGCTCCTATGCGCTCGTCCTCGTCTGGTTGCTTCTGCTCGGCCATGGCGCGACGGTTGGAACGAACCAGCTCGTCTGCCGCTTCGTGTCCGCCTATCGGGCAAAGAGCGACGCGGGGGCGATGCTCGGCCTTCTCCATTTCTCGTTCGCGCTGGCGCTTGGCGTATCGGTCGCCGTGACGCTCGCCGCGCTGGCCGTCGTCCATTTCGGGCCGGCGCTTTCGCCGCAGATCATCGCGCTTGCGACGCTTGCCTTTCTGGTTATCCCCCTGCTCGTGCTTCAGGAGTTTCTCGAAGCGATCGCACGCGGTCTCGACAAGCCGCTGCTTGGCATCGGGCCAACGATGCTCCTGCGGCATCTGGCGATCATCTCCGGCGTCGGCTTCGTTTTCGTTACTGGCGGATCGGCCGACGCCGTGACCATCATGAGCTTCACCGTGGGCGGATTGGTCGCCTCCGTGGCCGTCCAGTCCCTGCTGTTGTGGGGCGAGTTGAAAACGATGCTCGCAGGCGTCAGGGCCAGCTACCAGGTCGGCTACTGGTTCAGGACCGCGCTGCCGGTCGCGTTGCTCGACGCCAGCGAAGTGCTGTTCCACAATGCCGACATCCTGATCCTCGGTCTTTTCATGCCGCCCGAGATCGTCGCCTTCTATTTCGCCGCGACGCGGCTGGCCCAGATCCTGTCCTACGTCCCTTACGGCCTTTCGGCGGCCACGGCACAGAAATATGCCGCGCTCGCGGCGCAGGGCGAGCGCGAGAAGCTCCAGAACCTCGTCTCGGCGGCGACCGCGCTGTCGACCGGGCTCGCCATCGCCGGCGCGCTGTTCCTGTGGGTCTTCGCCAGCCCGCTGCTCAACCTGTTCGGCGACGGATATGACGCGGCAGCCGCGATCGTTCCGGTCCTGTGTCTCGGCATCGTGCTCGCCTGCGCGCTCGGTCCGGGCGAAGACATTCTCACCATGATGGGCGCGGAGCGCTTGTGCGCGCTTGGGTTCTTCATCGCACTCGTCGTTAATCTGGCGCTCAACTTCGCCTTGATCCCGCTTCTTGGAATGATGGGGGCGGCGATCGCGACCGTCACCGCCCTGACCCTGCGGGGCGTCATTCTCGCCATCTTCGCCCATAGGCGGCTCGGGATCGTCCTGCCCGCAGGGTTCGGTCGCATCGCCGGTACGGCACATCAGGAGGTCCGCATATGAGCGACGCGCTTTATCAATCGACCAGCTATGCGCGGCGCGGCGCAGTCTCGGCCCGGCATGCCATGGACCTTCCATGCCGTGCCGAAATCGTCGACGCCGACGGGCTGGCGGCACTGCCCGCGGAGCACTGGAACGCGCTTTCGGCGGATGCTCTGGAAGACAATCCCTTCTTTTGCCGCCCCATGGTCATGGCGGGAATCGAAGCGCTGGGCGAGGGCAAGGGCTTGAAGGCGCTGGTCCTTCGCCCACGCAGCGGCGGGGGCCTTGCCGGCCTTTTGCCGTTCAGGGTGAAGGGCGCCGGGCCGATGGCCGTGGGCCTGCCGACACTCAATCTTTATCGGGTCGGCGGCACCCCGCTGATCGCGCGCCGCCATGCCGAAGACGCCGCTGCCACGCTTGCGCACATGATGGCCGAAGGTAAGGAATTGCCCCGGCATTGGGTGTTTCCGCACATGGTCCTCGATGGGCCGTTCATGCAGATGTTCGCGCCCAATGCGCATAAATTCGGCTATTCGACCGAGGCTGCGACGACCTACCGGCGCGCGGTGCTGACGAGATCGGCCGGCGATTTCAAGACGCATGTCGAGACGGTTATCGGCAAGAAGCGCGCCAAGGACGTGGAGCGCAATCTGCGGCGGTTGGCCGATCTCGGCAAAGTCGCGTTCGAACGCGCCACGGATTCCGAGACGGTCGCCGCCCGCATCGAAGCGTTCCTCGCGCTGGAAAATGCCGGCTGGAAGGGAGCGCGCGGCACGGCGTTCCTGTCGCGCCCAGACCATGCCGCCTTTGCCCGCGCCGCGTTCGCGCCCGGATTGGCGGTGGTTGACAGCCTCCTGCTCGACGGAAAACCGATTGCGATCAGCGTGAATATCGGCGACGGCCGCCTGCTCTTCACACCCAAATGCGCCTTTGACGAGACCTATCGCAAATACGGCCCCGGCATGGCGCTCGAATATCTGGTCGTCTCGGACTTTTTCTCGCAGGACCGCTACGACGAGATGGACGCCTCGACCACCGTCGACGGGCATGTGATCGCCAGCTTCTGGGACGGGGAAAAGACCATGGGAACTGTCGTCGCCGGACCTTGCGGTCCCCGCACGAAGTTCCTGCGCGCCGCCATCACCGCCGGCGTATCGGGCAAGGCGCGGATCAAGACGGCGCTGGGCCGTGCCTGAATCGGCGCCCTGACGTCCGGCGGTTCATCATGCCTGATCAGCAATTCCTGAATTCGCGGCCGGCTGCCTGAAGAGCCTGAAAGGCCACGTAGCGTCGGTCGTGCCTTTCCACGATGTCTCCACCGGCAGGCTCGACGAGGCTGTCCATCGACGACATGGCCCGCATGGCGCTCGCAATGTCGTCGAAACAGCGCGCCGCGACCGCGCCCAAAATGGCCGAGCCGAGCAGGACGGGTTCCTGAGAAACCACGGTGGCGACCGGCTTGCCCACCGTGTCGGCGATGATCCGGCGCGCGACGGGCGACTGTCCCGCGCCGCCGCTGATGACGATCCGCTCAATGGCCGCGCCGTGGCGTGCCTGCGTCTCCACGATCTGCCGCAGCCCGTAGCCCAGCCCGCACAGACCCGCCACGTAAAGGGCGACGAGGCTTTCCACATTATCATCCATGCCGAGCCCGGCGATGATCGCGCGCGCCTGCGGATCTGCGTAGGGGGCGCGGTTTCCGATGAATTCGGGCACGACGTGCAGGCCCCGCGCCAGATCCGCCAGATGCGACAATGGCTTGCCGCCAATCGCCTCGAGCGCCTTGCGACCGAGAAAGTCGGGCAGGGACAGACCCTTAGACCTCGCCGCAGAAGCCGCGTCGTCCCGCGCCGGGTGAAGCTTCAAAAGATGATCGATCGCCGCGCCGGCGGCGGACTGACCGCCCTCGTTCAGCCACAGGCCCGGCACCATCGCGGAATAATAGGGACCCCAGACGCCCGGCACGAAGACGGGCTGTTGCGTGGTCGTCATGGTGCAGGACGATGTGCCGAACACATAGGCTAGATTTTCGGTTACCTCACCAATCGCGCCGACGGTTCCGATACCGCCCGCATGCGCGTCGATCAGGCCCGCCGCGACGGGTGTTCCGGCCGCCAACCCCAAGGCATCCGCCGCGTCCTGCGTCAGTCCGTTTGCGAGCGCCGCGCCGGGCGTGACGACATTCTCGCCGATGCTGGAGATGTCGGCGGCGAGTTCGCCGAGGCCGATCAGGCGCAGATAGTCGAGGTCCCAGCGGTTTTCGTGGCCGACATAGTTCCATTTGCACGTCACCGTGCAGGAGGACCGCGCAAGGCTGCCCGTCGCCTTCCATGTGAGAAAATCGGTGAGGTCGAAGAAGTGATGCGCCGCGTCGAACACGGCACGCCGGTTCTCCTTCAGCCACAGAAGCTTCGGCATTTCCATCTCGGGCGAGATGACGCCGCCGACATAGCGCAGCACGTCATGTCCCGTCGCGTTGATGCGCTGCGCCTGATCGATCGCACGATGGTCCATCCACACGATGATATCGCGGTCGGGACGGTCGGCGTCGCCCACCGGCAAGCCGGTGTCGTCGTCGCCGATGACGACCAGCGAACAGGTCGCGTCGAAGCCGATCCCGACGATGTCCTTCGCGGCCACACCTGCCGTATCGATCGCCTGCCGGACGGTGGCGCAGACCGCCTGCCAGATTTCGGCGCTCGATTGCTCGACATGCCCGCCGGGCGCGCGATGGAGCGAAATGTCCTTTTTGGCGCTCGCGACGAGGTTGCCGTCCAGATCGAAAATCCCGGCTCGCGCGCTGCCGGTACCGACATCGACGCCGATCACATAACGCTTGTCCGGCATAAGGGAGGCCATGATCAAAGATCGACGCTGTTGGGCAGGATGACGAGGTCGCGGATGACGACGCCACGCGGCCGCGTGACCATGAACAAAACCGCTTCGGCGACTTCCTGCGGCTGCATCAGCGAGCCGTTCGCCAATGCCTCCTCCATTTTTTCCTTCGGCCAGTCGTCGAGCAGCGCGGTGACGACCGGGCCGGGCAGGACCGCGCCCATGCGAATGCCGTGTTGCGAAACCTGCCGCCGCGTGGCGTGCATGAACGCCTGGACTGCGAATTTCGAGGCCGTATAGACCGGCTCCCAGACGACCGGCACGACGCCGGCGACGGAGCTGGTGAACAGGATGTCACCGCTCCGTCGCCCGATCATCCCTGGGAGGATTGCGTTGACGCAGCGAAACGCTGCGTTGACGTTGAGATTGAGGACACGGTCCCACTGGTCCGGATCGCCTTCGGCCGCCGCACCGCCGACATAGGCGCCCGCATTGGCGTGGAAGATGTCGAGCGGGCCGACGAGCGCCTCGATCTCCTTCGGCATCGCCGACACCTGAGCGCCGTCGAGCAGATCGACCACCAGTGGCTTGGCCTGCGGGCCGAGATCCTCGCAGATCGCGCGTAACTGGTCGCCGGCGCGATCGATCAGAACGACCGTCGCGCCCGCCTCGATGAGACGCTTTGCGCAGGCGAGGCCGATGCCGGATGCCGCGCCGGTGATCGCCGCGGTCTTTCCTTCGAGTTGCTTCATCTGATTGTTTCCTCAGGCACGGCCATGGCTGGCGCGCGAACGCCGCGCGAGCGAATCCACGATGACCGCGATGGCCAGAACGGCGCCGGTGATCATGTAGCGAAGCGACGAGGACAGGTTGAGCAGCGTCAGCCCGTTCGAGATCGCCTGGATGACGAGCACGCCGAGCAGCGCCGACCAGGCCGAGCCGCGCCCGCCGAAGAGCGACGTGCCGCCGATAACCGCCGCCGCGATGGCGTTGAGGTTCACGTCTCCCGTGCCGGCCTGCTGGCTCGACGAGGCGAGACGCGATGCCGCGAACACGCCGCCGAGCGCGGCGAAGGTCGAGCAGACGACGAAGGCCGACAGGCGCACGCGCTTGACGTTGATGCCGGAGCGGCGTGCCGCCTCCGCATTGCCGCCGACCGCGAACAGCGAGCGGCCCCATTTCGTGCGGCGCAGCGCGTAGTCCATGACGACGACGAACAGAACGAAGACGGCGAACATCCACGGGACACCGCGCCCCTTGCCGAGATAGTAGACGGCGAAGACCAGCGCAGCCGTCAGCACGACGGCCTTGAGCACGACGACGTTCATGCCCGAGGAGGACAGATTGGCCTCGCTGCGTCGCTTCATGACGCGCAGCCCCCCGATGACGAGGATGATGCCGGGCAGGATAGCCAGCAGATAGGAGAGCCACATCGGCATGATGTAAATCTGGCCGAAGCGCACCAGCGGCGAGCCGAAAGGCAGATTGATCGAGCCCGTCGGCCCGAGGATATAGAGTTGCATGCCCAAAAGCGCGAGCAGGCCGGCAAGCGTCGCAACGAAGCTCGGCATCTCGAACCGGTTGCGCAGGAACCCGTAGGTGAGGCCGGTCAGCGCGCCCATCGTCACCGCGCCGGCGATGGCGACCGGAACGGGAAAACCGAGATGAACCCAAAGGACGCCGAGGATGGCCGACGACAGCCCGCTCATCGAGCCGATCGAAAGGTCGATCTCGCCGAGCAGAAGCACGCACACGATGCCGAGCGCGATGAAGCCGACGGCGGCAGCGTCGAACAGCAGGTTCACGAGATTGTTCGGCGCGAGAAACACCGGGTTCAGCACGCTGAAAACGGTCGAGATGATGAGAAGGCCGACGATGACCGGCAGCATGCCGAGATCGCCCGAGCGCACGCGGTCGTAGAAGATGCGGGCAGCGCCGGCGATCCTCTCGTCGTCGCGCACGCGCGCATCGGCCCGGTCGAGTTTGGTCGCGGGCTGTTTTTGCGGAGCGGTCTCGTTCATGTCACGTCCCCCGTCGCTTCCAGCTTGCGCGCCGTGCGGCGCGAAACGGAATTGTCGCTTGCGCCGGTGATGGCGGCGACCAGTTCCTCATGCGTGTTGGCGGTGGTGAAGACGCCGTTGTTACGGCCAAGGCGCAGCACGACGATCCTGTCCGCCACCGCGCGCACGTCTTCCATATTGTGCGAGATCAGGATGACGCCATGCCCACGGTCGCGCACGCGCTCGATCAGGTTCAGCACTTCGGCGGTCTGCGCAACGCCGAGCGCGGCGGTGGGCTCGTCGAGCATGATGATCTGCGGATCGAGGAGAAGCGAGCGCGCGATGGCGACGGTCTGGCGCTGGCCGCCCGACAGCGACGCGATCGGCTCGCGAACCGAAGGAATACGGGCGGCGAGTTCCTGAAGAAGCGTCCATGCACGCACCTCCATCTGCACCTCGTCGAGCCGCCAGGGCGCAAGCTCGTGACCGAGGAAGAGATTGGCGACGACGTCGAGGTTTTCGCAGAGCGCCAGATCCTGAAAGACGGTCGCGATCCCCAGTTCCAGCGCCTTGCTGGGATTGTCGAGCGTGACCTTCTCACCCAGATACTCGATCGTGCCCGTGGTCGGCTGATGGACGCCGGCCAGCACCTTGACGAGCGTGGACTTGCCCGCGCCATTGTCGCCGACAAGGGCCACCACTTCGCCGGCATTGACCTCTAGCTCGATGTCGGACAGGGCCGTTACGGCGCCGAACTGTTTCGAAACGTCGCTGAGGCGAAGAAGCAAATCCCCCTTCGCGTGCCGGGTCGCAGCTTGTGCCATGTCGTCGATCCTCCCTGGTCGCAGCGCCGGAGGGCCGGCGCCGCGTCAGTTATCTCATTCCGTGATGCCGAGTTCCGTGCAGGGCTCGGCATATTCGCCGGTGCACACTTCGGCCGCAGTCTGGATGCCCGCGTCGAAGATCAGTTCCTTGATGTTTTCGCGGGTCACGACGTCCGGAACGAAGAGCTGCGAAGGCGTCTCGTAGAGCGTCGTCTGCGCCGTCGGCGTCTCGCCCTTCATGAAGGTGACGGCGACCTCGGCGGCGGCCTTGGCCACGATCTCGGAGGGTTTGGAAATCGTATTGTACTGATCGCCCGCGATGATGAGTTGCAGGGCGGCGATGGTCGCGTCATTGCCGGTGACGGGAGGCAGCGGATCGACACCCGCCGCCTTGAGCGCGGCGATCGCGCCGCCGGCGGTGCCGTCATTGGCCGCCACGATGCCCTTGATGTCGCCGCCGAAGCGCGTGATCTGGCCGGCCGTCCATTCCTGCGCGCGCGGTGGCGCCCATTCCGGCGTATCGAACTCGGACAACGTCTCGTAGGGGGATTCCTCGAGCGCGCGGTGGATGCCGTCGCGGATGAGGCCGGCGGCCGCGTCGGTCGGCGAACCGTTGATCTGAAGCACGCCGTCGCCATCCGCGACGCCGCTTTCCGTCAGATGCTCGACCAGCGACTGGGCGATGGCATAGCCGATGCCTTCATTGTCGAAAGAGACGTAATAATCGGCCGGGGTGTCGGGAATCGGCCGGTCATAGGCGATGACCTTGACGTCCTGCGACCTTGCGATTTCGACCAGCGCAGCGGCGGCCGAGGAATCGACCGGGTCCAGCACGACGATCGTCGCGCCCTGCGCGATGACGGAGTTGAACTGTTGCTGCTGCAAGGCGACGTCGGCGTTCGCGTTCTGGTAAATCAGCGTGCAGTCCGCGCAAAGCTCCTTCATCGCGGCCTCGAAGCCCGGCCAATCGTGCTCCTCGTAGCGGGTCGAGGCCTGATCGGGCATGAGGAATGCGATGGTCGTCGCATCCTGCGCGCCGGCACCTGTCGTGCCCGTGATGAACAGGGCGGCGGCAAGCGCCGTTCCCAGGCCGAGCGAGGTTTTCGTGGATGTCATTTCCGTCTCCTCCCAATTGCCGCCGGCGTCAGCAAGAGCCATGGCGGAAAACAAAACCGCAAGTGCGAGGCATGCTCCACTCCGCCGCACTCCTTGCGCGGATGCGGATTTCGGGGCGACGCACTCTCCTCCCGATGCACGGCATTCAACGGTGCATCATCGATTGCGCATCTTTGCTCAATCGATGGAGCAAGGTTGTCACCGATGGTTTTTGCTGTCAAGTTCACTTCCGTCAAATCTGTTTGAAGAGGGTGTCGGGTGCGCGACGATCGGGCCGATGCCGGCAAGCGAACGACGATCTACGACATAGCCAAGCTCGCGGAAACGTCCGCCAGCGCGGTCAGTTCGATTCTGAACGGCTCCTGGCGAAAGCGGCGCATCAGCAAGCGCCTTGCCGACAAGGTCATCGAGATCGCGGACCGCGAAGGCTACGCCGCCAACGCGCAGGCGAGCCTTCTGCGCCGCGCACGCTCGAACATCGTCGGGATGATCGTTCCGAAATACGACAACCGCTATTTTGGCGCCATCGCCGAGCAATTCGAGGCGATCGCGCGCGCGCGCGGCCTCTTTCCGGTCGTGACCTGCACCCAAAGAGAGCCGGCGCTCGAAGTGGAGGCGGCGAAGGAGCTGATCTCGTTTCAGGCCGAATGCCTGATCGCAACCGGCGCCACCGATCCCGATCATCTGACCTCGCTGTGCCGGGCCGCTGGGGTACGCTCCATCAATCTCGACCTGCCGGGACACGACGCGCCGTCCGTCATCTCGGACAATTATTCGGGCGCCCGTGACCTCACCCGGCTCCTGTTCGACCGCTGCGAACGCGACCTCGGGTTTTCCGGGCCGCTGCATTTCGTCGGCGGACGACTGAGCGACCACAACACGGCGCAGCGGTTGCGCGGCTTTCTCGATATCCACCGCGAGCGCGGTCTGGTCGTGCCGGACCGCCATGTGCTGGTGCCCGGCTATTCGGCGGACAAGGCGGAGGAGGCCATGAAATCGGTTCTGGCGAACGAGACGATGGGGCTTTTCGTCAATTCGACGATTTCTCTGGAAGGCGTCGTCCGCTGGTTTCAAAATCGCGGTGAAGGGCGGTCGCTTGGCCTGCGCTACGGCTGCTTCGACTACGATCCATTCGCCGCCTTGTTGCCGGGCAATGTCGGCATGGTGCAGCAGGACATCGCGTCGATGCTCCACGCCGCGTTCGACCTCATTGAAGCGGGCGACCGGCCGACCGAACCGATCCTCGTGCCGTGCCTGCTCAGGGCGAGCCTTTAACATCCACTCATTTGCGGATCGTTCGGATCGCACCGCCTGAAATCAGTCCGGTCACGTCGATGAGAACCTGCGGCAGCGCAATGCCGCTGCGGCAGGCGATGTATTGCGGCGTCCAGACCGGATCGAATTTCTGCTTGAAGGCCCGCAGCCCTTCGAAATTATAGAATTCGTCGCCGCGCCGGTAGATGAAGGTGCCGATGCGGTTCCAGGTCGAGGACAGCGGATGATCGGCAAGACCGGCCAGGGGGGCCGCGCCGAGGCTGAACCAGAGATAGCCTTCGGCCTTGCCGTAGATCATCAGCCGGGCGAACAGCGCATCCATCAAAACGTGGGATACGCCCGGCCGATAGCGCATCAGGTCGATCGACAATTCGTCGCCGTCGCCGCTTCGCCACAGATTGGCGAAGGCGACGATCCGCCCGTCCCGGCGCATCACCGCGCAGTCGAACTCGCTCAGATAGTCGTCGTCGAACCGGCCGAGCGAGAAGCCTTTTTCATGGCCCGTCTTGCCGTCCATCCAGGCGTCCGACACCTCGCGCAATTCGCCGAGGATCGCCGGAACCTGTGACTTGGGAACGATGTCGAACTCGATCCCCTCGCGGCGCGCGCGGTTGTCGGCATAACGGAAAGGCTGGCGCGCCGGTCCCTCCAGCGTGAAAGCCGCAAGGTCGACGCGGGCGATCTCGCCGATCTTGAAGATCGCCATGCCCAGATCGAGATAGGTCGACAGGAATTGCGGCTGCGCCGCATAGAAGACGGCACGTCCTCCCGCCCGGTCCGCCATTTCCGCGAAGCGCCAGATCAGCGATTGCGCGGATTTCTCGTCTCCGACCGGGTCGCCCATCGTGATCCAGGAGCGTCCGTAGACGCCGTACATGACGAACGCCCTCTCGTCGCCCGAGACGACAAACGCCTTGTCGCCCAGAAGCGCGACGCAAGGCTGCGTGCCCGCAGCACTCGCCAGGATGCGCCGCACCGGATCGGGAACCGGCGTTCTTCCGGGGCGAGGCTGGGCGGGCCGGTTGATGAGCGCGTCGACGGCAAAAGCCGCGACGACGATCGCCAGCGCCAGCGAGGCCCGCAGAAAGCGCGGGGCATCTCCGTCCCAGGCGAATTGCCACCACAGCGTCTGGCGATAATCCACATGACGATAGGCGAACAGGCCCACGATCGTCGCCGAGGCGAGCACGATGACGACCAGCGCGATCCAGCCCGATGTCGGCCGGAAGGAACGCCAGTTGCCCTTGCGGTAGAAGGCGGAGCCGTTGAGGTAGAGGAGGCCGGCGAGTGCCGTCAGGATCGCAGCTTCCTCCCAGTCCAGCCCTTTCAGGAGCGAGAACGCCGCGCCGGCAAGAAGCAGAGCTATGGCGACCAGACGCGCGAGAGCGATGCGCCGGAAGAGCCCGCGCGCGATGATCAGGAGAAGAAGCCCGGTGAGGCTCGCCAGAAGGTGCGAGGCCTCGGCGAACGGCAAGGGCAGGATATCGCCCAGCACCGAAGCCCGCTCGTCGAGCGTCGGTGTCGCGCCCGAGGCGAGAAGCACGAGACCGCCGAAGAAGACCAGAGCGGTCGCGACCGGCGGCACGACCACGCCGGCCAGCGCGCCGGCCTTGGCCGAAGCCGATTTGACGCGAACGCGCGCCCGAAGCGCCTCGAAGACGAGAAGCGCCAGCGCGGCTGCGCCGAGCGGCACGAAGTAGTAGATGATGCGGAACATCAAAAGCGCGGCGATCACGTCCGGCCGCATGCCCGCGCCAAGGCCGAGCAGGATCGTCGCCTCCAGAACGCCGAGCCCGCCGGGCGCGTGGGAGATGACGCTGGCGACGATGGCGGCGACAAAGATCAGGAGAAAGGCGGCGTAGCCGGGCGCGACATCGGCCGGCAGCAGGACATAGAGCGCGGCCGCCGCGGCGCCTATGTCGACGACGCCGACGAGGATCTGGACCAGCGCGCTGCCGGGACCGGGCAGCGGGAAGCGCCAGCGAAAGATCGTCGCTTCCCCGCGTCCGAGCGCGAGCCAGACGATCCCCGAAGCGACCAGCGCGAGAATGCCCGCACCGATGATGCGGTCGGTCACCGGCGATCCGATCTGGAGCGCGGGAACACCGGCAGGTTCGAGAAGCAGTGCCGCCCCGACGATGGTCGCCAGTCCCCCGGTGAATGTCAGGAAGGAAATACCGACGATGCGCCCGACATCGGCCGCATCGAGACCGACGCTCTGGTAGATTCGGTAGCGGATCGGCCCGCCGACGAAGACATGGAAGCCGACCGTATTGGAAAAGCCGTAGCCGACGAGGCCCGCGAAGGCGGCAATCCGCGCCGGCACCTTGTCGCGTGCGACACGGCGCGTCGCCAGAACGTCGTAAAGCGACATGGCGAGAAAGCTCACGGCCGTCAGCGCGACGGAGGCGGCGATGGCCCACCAAAGCGTGGCGGCGAAGGCGGCATGGACCTCGCGCAAATGGATGCGGCCGCTGATCTCGTGGATGACGACGAAACCGATCGTCACCGCGAGCGCGCCGATCAGCGGGCCGGCAACGCGCGGTTCCAGAAGGCGCGAGAGCGCCGAGACGCGCATGTCGCCCGTCTGCCCGAGGGAGGGATCGTCGGCAGCGCTCATGGCCTTTTCCTTCACCCCCGCCTCAGTGAACCGGTGCCGCGGCCATGTTCGCCGCCGGCGCACGCATGAAAAAGACCAGCGGCATCATCAGGAATGCCGCGCCGCCGGCCAGGAAGAACACGTCCTGAAACGCCAGCATCTGCGCCTGCGCGGTCAGATGCGTAGCGATGACCGCGGCACCTTCGGGCGTCGATGGCGACAGGCCGAGCGGGCGCAGGAACGCGTCGGCGGCCGGATTGAAAGGGGTCACGTTCTGCGCCAGGTTCGCCCAGTGGATCTGCGTGCGCTGGACGAACTGCCAGCCGACGAAAGCGATGCCGATGGAGGACCCGAGCGAGCGCATGACGCCGTAGATGCCGGACGCCTCGTCCTGCTTGTCGGAGCCGATGTTCTGGAAGGCGAGCGTGGACATCGGCACGAAGAAGAGCCCCATGCCGAGCCCGGACACGACGCCGGGCCAGGCCAGGTCCCAGAAACCGGCGTCCAGATCGAGAAAGCCGAGCATCACATTGCCCGAGCCCGTCAGGCCGAGGCCGATCAGCACGAGCAGGCGGGCGTCGAATTTGCGGACCAGCACCGCACCCGTGATGACCATGGAAAACCCGGCCGCGAGCCCGCGCGGGATGAAGAGAAAGCCGGCGTCGAGGACCGGGTAGCCGAGCAGGCCCTGAACGAAGAGCGGCAACAAGGCGATGGAGCCGAACATGGCAAGGCCGAAGCCGACGATGGCGATGTTCGCGCTGGCGAAGCTGCGGTCGCGCAAAAGCGCGAAGTCGATGATATTGGCACGGTTGCCGTAGCCGTGGACGACGAAGCCGATCGCAGCCAAGAGCGAGACGGTCGCGGCGATCTGGATCGCGTGCGAGGAGAACCATTCCTTCGACTGCCCCTGATCCAGCATATATTGCAGCGTACCGATCGCGACGACCATCAGGATCAGGCCGGTCCAGTCGATCCTGACCTTGCGCGTTTCGTCCTTTTTCAGCTCACCGGAAATCATCATCAGTGCGAAGGCAGCGATCGGCAGATTGACGTAGAAGACGGCGCGCCATGAGAAATACTCCGTCAGAAGCGCGCCAATCGTCGGACCGAGCACGGGCGCGACGACCACACCGAGGCCGAACATGGCCATCGCCTGCCCCCTCTTTTCGCGTGGAAACGCATCAAAGAGGATCGATTGCGACAGCGGGATCAGGAAGGCGCCGAACAGACCCTGCCCGAGCCGGCAGAGCACCATGATTTCGACGCTCCAGGCCACGCCGCACAGCGCCGAAAATGTCGCGAAACCGACGATCGCTGTGGTGATCAGACGCCGCCTGCCGAGCCATTGCGAGAAAAGACCCGTTAGCGGCATGACGACGACTGAGGCGACGATGTAACTCGTCAGGATCCATGTCGTCTGGTCGGCGGCGATGCCGAAAGCGGCCTGCATATGCGGCAGCGCCACATTGACGATGGTCGAATCCAGAACCTCCAGAACGGCCGTCAGGACGACGGCGAGCACGACCGGCCAGCGCGCCCTGATGGCGGGCGTCTCGGGTCCGGCGGTCGCGGCCATCGTCACCTTGCCGCCTCCGTCGTATCGATGGTGACCGTGACGCTGGCGCCGACGCGAAGCTGAAGCGCCGGATCGGCGGTTTCCTCCGTCAGCCGGATGCGGACCGGAAAGCGCTGCGTCACCTTTACCCAATTGCCGGTAGCGTTCTGCGGCGGCAGCAGCGAGAAGGTCGCGCCGGAGCCGGCCCCGATGCTCTCCACCTCACCGGTGAGCTTGACGCCGGGATACATGTCGATGCTGACCGTCGCCTTCTGGCCGGGGCGAACGCGGTCCAGATCGGTTTCCTTGAAGTTGGCGTCGATCCACCACAACTCGTCCTCGACGACCGAAAAGAGCGGCAGTCCGGCCATCACTGCCTGATTGGGACGAAGGCTCAGATTGGCGACCCAGCCGGACGCCGGCGCCGTGATCGTCGCATGGTCGAGCTGCACCTGCGCCTGTCCGAGCGCGGCCTGCGCGACCTCGACGCCAGCCGTCAGCATCGCGCCGCTGCCGGCCTGCGACTGCGCCCCGGCAAGATTGGCGCGCGCGGCGCTCAGTTGAGCGGTCGCCTGCTGCTGCGCGGCGCGCAACTGGTCGACCACCGCATTGGTGACGACGCCCGTCGCCAGGAGTTGCTCGTTGCGCGTCAGCTCCGTCGTCGCTTCGGTCAGACCGGACTGAGCAGCTTCCACCTGCGCCTGCGCCGCCGCGACGTTCTGGCCGGCCGAATCCGCATTCTGCTGCGCGATCGTCAATTGTGCCCGCGCCTGATCGACGGCGAGGCGAAGATCCGTATCGTCGATGCGCAGGAGCACGTCACCGGCCGTCACATGCTGGTTGTTGACGAGATCGATCTCGCTGATCGTGCCGCTCACCTGCGGCGTCACGGTGAAGATATGGGCCTGCAGATAAGCGTCGTCGCTGGACGGGTAGAGCGTCTGGTGACGCCACCACCAGTAAAAGCCCGCCGCCAGAACCGCTATCGCCGCGAGAACAAGCAAGACCTTCAATCGGCTCATCGGAACCCGTCCCTCGCCGCCTTACGCTGCGGCATGCTATATCAATCGCGCGTTGCATTGAAGCGGGCTACAATGGCCTGCGCGAGCGTGTCATAGTCGCCGTCGAAATGATGGCCGCCCTTCGTTTCGATGACCGCGTCGGCGGGCAGATGCTCCAGCGGGCAGGAACTCGTCGCGTCGTCCGTGCCATAGATGCACAGGACCTTGTCCTGCGGCAGCGCCGCAATGGCACCCGTGACGTCATATTGCTGCTCGCCCACGACGCCGAGCCAGCCGGCCACCGTCACTTCCAGCGAGGTCGACCAGCCGGGCGCGAGCAGGCCGATGACGCGGACGCGCTCCTGAAGCGCGGCCGGCAAAAGCGGCCACGCGAGCGGCAATGCGTCCGCGCCGAAGGAGTAGCCGACGAGCATCAGGGGCCGTTCGCCTTTCGGGTCAGCCGTTGCTACGGCACGCACCAGATCGGCGGCGAATTCCTCCGGCGTGCGCTGGCGCCAGAAATAGGCGAGCGCATCGAAGCCGAGAACGCCGTAGCCGTTTCCGGCGAGCCATTCGCCCATCGTCTTGTCGAGGTCGCGCCATCCGCCGTCGCCCGACACGAAAAAGACGAGACCGGCCTCGCCGTTGCTGCCCAATTGCACCACCGGCAGGCCGTCGAAGGCCAGATCCGGCGCGGTCAGCCGGCGCAGGGCGGACGCGGCCTGAACGAGATCGGCGTCCTCGTCATGCTCGGCCAGATGGATCGTGCGCAGTCGCGCGAATTCGGTCCGCATCCCCTCAATGGCGTCATCCGGCGCGAAGACGAAGGCTTGCGCCGGCAATTCCGCTTCGATCGCGTAGCTGCGCCAGTTCCCTTCGGCCCCGGCGACTGCCGGGCCGGGACAGATCGGCAGGCGAAGCGACAACGCATTGCGATAGCCAAGGGCGATCGCACCGCCGAACGTATTGGCCGGCGCATCCGCCAGCGCCATGAAGGCGAGCGAGGCCCCTTCCTCGCGTCCGGCCAGGATCGGCTGCATGTAGGTGTCGATGCCAAGCGAGCGCTGGGCCTTCTGGGCAAGGTCGGTCAGTTCGCCGCCCAGATAAAGGCATTCGCCCCCATCCGCGTCGAGCGCTTCGCCATAGACCGCGTAATCGACCATGAGCACCGCCGCGCCCTCGTCCGCCATGGCCCGCACCGTCGCATCGTCGTCGCGATCCCAGCCGGCACGATCCGAGAAATGGATGACGAGCGCCTGGGCCGCACCTTCGGGCGCAAGGATTCGAACGTCGTTCAGGCGTCCGCTCGAAACGGTCGGGGCCTCGGCCATAGCTGGAAAACAAATACCGACGAGCGCTGCCGCAACACATCCGGACCGTTTCACCACGCCATGCATCATCAGCCCGGCCTTCGCTGCGGTTAATCTTTCAATCTAACGTGCCGTTCGAGACCTTCCAGAGCGGCTGCGATCACAGATTTGCGCGCCGGTGGATTTTCCGGAAACCGTTCCCGCCGGATTATCGCGTCGCGTACCAGCCCATTGGCATTTTTGTTTTGACTTAAGGTAAGGTTTCGATATTGTTTCGTATGCTTTCGTATTAGCGCAATCTATTGTGCAATGCGAAAGCCGGGGGCGAGGTAGCAAGATGACAGCCCATGCCGTTCATTTGCAGGACCCGGTCGACGTCTTCATCATCGGCGGCGGCATCAACGGTTGCGGCATTGCGCGCGACGCCGCCGGGCGGGGCTATTCGGTCTGCCTGTGCGAAATGAACGATCTGGCATCCGGCACGTCTTCATGGTCCACCAAGCTCGTTCACGGTGGCTTGCGGTATCTGGAACATTACGAGTTCCGACTGGTCCGCGAGGCGCTGATGGAGCGCGAGGTGCTGTGGGCCATGGCCCCGCATATCATCCGGCCGCTTCGTTTCGTTCTTCCGCACCACAAGGGGTTGCGCCCGGCATGGCTGCTGCGGCTTGGCTTGTTCCTCTACGATCATATCGGGGGACGCAAGCGACTGCCGGCGACGCGCACGCTCGACCTCACGCGAGACGAGGCGGGGAAATCCTTGAAGCCGGGCTTTTCAAAAGCCTTCGAATATTCCGACTGCTGGGTTGATGACGCGCGGCTGGTCGTCCTCAACGCCCGCGACGCGGCCGATCGCGGCGCGGATATCCGCACCCGCACGCGGCTGGTCACCGCGCGGACGGATACGGATCGCTGGCTGCTCACGCTCGAAGACCAGCGCTCCGGTGAACGGGACGAGGTTCGCGCCCGGTTTGTGGTCAATGCGGCGGGCCCATGGGTCGATCACGTCCTGGCGTCCGCCTTCGGCCTGACCGGGGTGCACAATGTGCGGCTGGTGCAGGGAAGTCATATCGTCGTCGCCAAGCTCTTCGATCACGACCGATGCTACATCTTCCAGAACGAAGACGGTCGCATCATCTTTGCGATCCCCTACGAGCAGGACTACACGCTGATCGGCACGACCGATCTCGACTATGACGGCGATCCGGGGCATGCCGGGATATCCGTGGCGGAGATCGAATATCTGTGCGCTGCCGCAAGCGAATATTTCGAAAGCCCGGTCGAGCCCGGCGACGTCGTGTGGGCTTATTCGGGCGTGCGGCCGCTTTATGACGACGGCGCGTCGAAGGCGCAGGAAGCCACGCGCGACTATGTGCTGATGCGCGAGGACGCGACCGGAATTCCGCCGCTGGTCAATATATTCGGCGGCAAGATCACGACCTATCGCCGGCTGGCCGAATCCATGATGGAAAAGATCGAAGCGGCGATCGGCGGGAAAGGCCCGCGCTGGACGTCCGGCGCAACATTGCCGGGCGGCGATTTTAACGCTGCTGGTTTCGAAACCGAAACCGCGCGGCTGCGCCGTGATTATCCGTTTTTGCCGGCGAGCCATGCCGATCGCCTGTTTCGGACCTATGGCACGAGGGCGCGCGCGATGCTGGGCGCGGCCGAAGCGACCGCCGATCTCGGCCCCCTTTTTGGCGCCGATCTTTATACGGCCGAAGTCGATTATCTCATGGCGCAGGAGTGGGCGGCGACGGCCGACGATTTGCTGTGGCGCAGGACGAAACGTGGCCTTGCCTTGACGGTTGGAGAACGCGCGGCTTTGGAGGATTATATGGAAGCAGGCGTGCAAAAACGCCGCTCGGCGGCCGGGTAGGGAGGACGACGGGCCGGTTTTCGGATCGACCTGAATTGTGCCGGCCTCAAGGTCGGCGCGGGAGGAGAAGAGAATGATCGAGTTGAAGGGCGTGACCAAGACGGTCGGCGCCGAGACCCATATCCATTCCGTCGATCTGCGCTTCGAGCGCGGCACGCTCAACGTTCTGCTCGGCCCCACTCTGTCCGGCAAGACCAGCCTGATGCGGCTGATGGCGGGGCTCGACCGGCCGACCTCCGGCACCGTTCATTTCGACGGCAAGGATGTGACCGGCGTTTCCGTTCAGAAACGCGACGTCGCGATGGTCTACCAGCAATTCATCAACTACCCCAACATGAGTGTGTACGAGAACATCGCCTCGCCCATGCGCGTCGCGCGCGTGGCAAAAGCCGTCATCGACCGTGAAGTTCGAAAGGCCGCCGAACTCCTTCGCCTGACGCCCTATCTCGATCGCATGCCGCTCAGCCTGTCGGGCGGTCAGCAGCAGCGCACGGCGCTCGCGCGCGCCATCGTAAAGAATGCGGGTCTCGTCCTTCTCGACGAGCCGCTCGCTAATCTCGACTATAAGCTGCGCGAGGAACTGCGTGCGGAACTGCCGCGAATCTTCGCCGAAGCTGGCACGATCTTCGTCTATGCGACGACAGAGCCCTCGGAGGCGCTTCTTCTGGGCGGCAACACCGCGGCGCTGTCGCAAGGCCGCGTCACGCAGTTCGGGCCGACGATCGATGTCTATCGCATGCCGGCCGATCTCATCACCGCGCAGACCTTCGCAGACCCGCCGCTCAACACGGTCGCCGCCACGAAATCGGGCTTGCGCTTCACGCTCGGCGAGGGCGCGGAACTGCCCGTGCCGGATCATCTTCGCGCGCTTTCGGACGGCAGCTATACGCTCGCCTTCCACCCGCATCATCTGAGGCTGGATGCTCCGGGCGACGGCACGCCGCCCTTGCCGGGCCGCGTCACCATCACCGAGATCACCGGGTCGGAAAGCTTCGTCCATCTGTTCTTTCAGGAGGAAAGCTGGGTTTCGCTGGTTCACGGCATCTGCCACTTCGAACCGGACGAGCAGATCGACGTCTATATCGATCCCGCGCGCCTGATGGCGTTCGACGGCCACGGCAGGGCTGCCTTGCCGCCGCCGGCACTGGCGGCGTGAGGAGAACCCCATGGCGCGCATCGACCTGAACCATATTCGCCACGCCTATTCGGCAAATCCGAAATCGGACGCCGACTATGCGCTGAAGGAAGTCCACCACGCCTGGCAGGATGGCGGCGCTTATGCCCTGCTCGGCCCGTCGGGTTGCGGCAAGACCACGCTGCTCAACATCATTTCCGGCCTGTTGCGGCCCTCGCATGGCGAAATCCTGTTCAACGGCGTCGACGTCACCCAGCTTTCGGCCGAAGAGCGCAACATCGCCCAGGTGTTCCAGTTCCCCGTCGTCTACGACACGATGACCGTCTACGACAATCTCGCCTTCCCCTTGCGCAACCGAGGCGTGCCCGCGCCCGAGATCGACCGGCGCGTGCGCGAGACGATCGAGATGATCGACCTCGTCGACTGGACGAAGCGCAAGGCGCGCGGCCTTACGGCCGACCAGAAGCAGAAGATATCGCTCGGGCGCGGTCTGGTGCGCAACGACGTCAATGCGATCCTGTTCGACGAACCCCTGACCGTCATCGACCCGCATCTGAAATGGGTGCTGCGCTCGCAGCTCAAGAAGCTTCACAAGCGCTACGGCTTCACGATGGTCTATGTCACTCACGACCAGACCGAGGCTTTGACCTTCGCCGACAAGGTCGTCGTCATGTATGAGGGCGAGATCGTTCAGATCGGCACTCCAGCCGAATTGTTCGAGCGGCCCCGCCACACTTTCGTCGGCTATTTCATCGGCTCGCCCGGCATGAACGTCCTGCCGGTCACGCTTGACGGGAACCGGGCGCATATGGGCTCGCATTCGATCAAGCTGCCCGATGGCCTGGTCGTGCGCGAGGGCGCGCGAACCGAACTCGGCGTTCGGCCCGAACATGTAAGCCTCGGGCGCGAGGGCATCCCCATCGAGGTTTCCAAGGTCGAGGATATCGGCCGTCACAGAATCGTCCGCGCCCGGCTCGAAGGGCAGGATATCGCCGTCGTCGTCCCGGAAGACGGCGAGGTTCCGGCCGATCCCAAAATCGTCTTCCAAGCCGGCCGCATCAATCTCTACGCCGATTCCTGGCGCGTTGAACCAAGGCATGGAGGGGCTTGACCGATGGACAAGGTTCACAACAACAAGGCCTGGTTTCTCGTCATTCCCGTGCTCGTGCTCGTGGCGTTTTCCGCCGTCATTCCCCTGATGACGGTCGTCAACTATTCGGTGCAGGACACGTTCGGAAACAACGTCTTCTTCTGGGCCGGCTCGGACTGGTTCGAGCAGGTCATCACCTCGCAGCGCTTCTACGGCGCGCTGGCGCGCAGCCTGACTTTCTCGCTGGTGATCCTGCTGATCGAAATTCCGCTTGGCATCTTCATCGCGCTGAACATGCCGCGCAAGGGGATCGGCGTGCCGGTCTGCCTCGTTTTGATGGCCCTGCCGCTCCTCATTCCCTGGAACGTCGTCGGCACGATCTGGCAGGTGTTCGGCCGCGCGGATATCGGGCTTCTGGGCTATACGCTGCGCTCACTCGGCATCACCTATAATTACGCGACCAATCCGACGCATGCCTGGCTCACAATCGTCATCATGGATGTCTGGCACTGGACGTCGCTCGTGGTGCTGCTTTGCTATGCCGGCCTCGTCTCGATCCCCGACGCCTATTATCAGGCGGCAAAGATCGACGGCGCCTCGCGCTGGTCCGTGTTTCGCTACATCCAGTTGCCGAAGATGAGCCGCGTGCTCCTCATCGCCGTCCTGCTGCGCTTCATGGACAGTTTCATGATCTATACGGAGCCCTTCGTCGTCACCGGCGGCGGCCCCGGCAACGCGACCAACTTCCTGTCCATCGACCTCGTCAAGATCGCGATCGGCCAGTTCGACCTCGGCCCCGCCGCGGCGATGTCGATCATCTACTTCCTGATCATCCTCGCGCTTTCCTGGGTCTTCTACACCGTGATGACCAATTACGGCACGGAGCGCTCGCGATGACCGACAGCGGAGCGACACGAATGACAGCGGTTTCCGACAGTTTGATGAGGGGCGGTGCGGCCGGCTCCGCCACCATGGCCGCGCTCGGCCAGAGCGAGGCGATCGCCCGCCGCATGCGCCGGCGCGGACGCGAGGCGCGGTTCTCGTGGCTGGTTCCCACCATCTACATCATCGTCCTGATGCTGCCGATCTACTGGCTGATCAATATGAGCTTCAAGACGAATGCCGAAATCCTGTCGACATTCTCGCTGTGGCCGCAAAATCCCACGCTGCGGAACTACGCGATCATCTTTTCCGATCCGGCCTGGTATTCGGGATATATCAACTCGATCATCTACGTATCGCTCAATACGGTGATCTCGGTCAGCGTCGCGCTGCCGGCTGCCTACGCGTTTTCGCGCTACCGCTTTCTGGGCGACAAGCACCTGTTCTTCTGGCTTTTGACCAACCGCATGGCCCCGCCGGCCGTCTTCGCGCTGCCGTTCCTGCAGCTTTATTCGTCCTTTGGACTGATCGACACCCATATCGCGGTGGCTCTCGCCCACTGCCTGTTCAACGTGCCGCTCGCCGTCTGGATCCTCGAAGGCTTCATGTCGGGCGTACCCAAGGAGATCGACGAGACCGCCTATATCGACGGCTACTCATTCCCGCGTTTCTTCGTGAAGATCTTCATGCCGCTGATCGCGTCGGGCATCGGCGTTGCCGCCTTCTTCTGCTTCATGTTCTCATGGGTGGAACTGCTTCTGGCGCGCACGCTGACGACGACCAGCGCCAAGCCGATCGCCGCGACGATGACGCGCACGGTTTCCGCCTCCGGTCTCGACTGGGGCGTACTTGCGGCCGCCGGCGTGCTGACCATCATTCCGGGCGCGCTCGTCATCTATTTCGTGCGCAACTACATCGCCAAGGGCTTTGCCCTGGGCCGGGTTTGAGGGGGAGCGGATATGAATTTCTCATGGATGGCCTGGACGCTCCCCACAGCGCTCTTCTTCATCGGCATCCTGGCGCTGCTGGTCGCAATGGGCGTGTGGGAATATTTCTCGCCCGGCGGCAATCCGCGCGTCGGCATCCTGCGCTTCGAGACGACGCGCGGCGACCGGCTGTTCCTGTCGCTTCTGGGCGCAGCATTCATTCATCTCGCATGGCTGGGCCTCGTCGGCCCGGACCTGTGGTGGGCTCTGGCCTTGTCGGTGGTCTACGCGATCGGCGTATTCCGCCTGGTTTAGGAAGAGGAATTCCGGCGACATGTGCCGGGAAACGGGACGGCAACTGCAATCGCACTCAAAGGGAGGAGCCTCATGCGAAAGCAACTGTTCACATCGACAACTGCGCTTGCGCTGCTTTTCGGGGTGGGCGCGGCCCATGCCGATATGGAAGCGGCGCGCGCTTTCCTCGACGCGGAAATCGGCGACATGTCGTCGCTGACCCGCGAAGAGCAGGAAGCGGAAATGCAATGGTTCATCGACGCGGCCGCACCCCATGCCGGCATGGACATCCGCGTCGTGTCGGAAACGATCACCACGCACGAATACGAATCGCAGGTGCTCGCTCCCGCCTTCACGGCCATCACCGGCATCCGCGTCACGCATGACCTGATCGGCGAAGGTGACGTGGTGGAGCGCCTGCAATCGCAGATGCAGACGGGCGAAAATCTCTACGACGCCTATGTCAACGACAGCGACCTGATCGGGACGCACTGGCGCTACCAGCAGGTCCGCAATCTGACCGACTGGATGGCGGGCGAAGGGGCGGAGTTCACCAATCCGGACCTCGATCTGGAAGACTTCATCGGCATCTCCTTCACCACCGGCCCGGACGAGAAGGTCTACCAGCTTCCGGTCCAGCAATTCGCGAACCTCTACTGGTTCCGCTACGACCTCTTCACCGACCCTGAAATCATGGCCGAGTTCGAGGAGGAGTACGGTTATGAGCTCGGCGTCCCCGTGAACTGGGCCGCCTATGAGGACATCGCGGCGTTCTTCACCGGCAAGGATGTCGACGGCACGTCCATGTTCGGCCACATGGATTACGGCCGCCGCGACCCCTCGCTGGGCTGGCGCTTCACCGATGCGTGGCTGTCCATGGCCGGCAATGGCGACAAGGGCCTGCCGAACGGCCTGCCGGTCGATGAATGGGGCATCCGGGTCAACGAGAACTCGCAGCCGGTCGGCTCGTGCGTCGCGCGCGGCGGCGACACCAACGGTCCGGCCGCGGTCTACTCGATCCAGAAATATCTCGACTGGATGGAAGCCTACGCGCCGCCGGAAGCGCAAGGCATGAACTTCTCCGAATCAGGGCCCGTGCCGGCTCAAGGTCGCATCGCGCAGCAGATATTCTGGTACACCGCCTTCACCGCCGACATGGTCGGCGATGGCGCGGCCGCCGTACTCAACGAGGACGGCACCCCGAAATGGCGCATGGCTCCATCCCCGCACGGCGTCTACTGGGTCGACGGCATGAAACTCGGCTATCAGGACGCCGGGTCCTACACGCTGATGCAGTCGACCCCGGTCGATCGCGCCCAGGCGGCCTGGCTCTACGGCCAGTTCATCGCCTCGAAGACGGTCGACGTGAAGAAGAGCCATGTCGGCCTCACCTTCATCCGCGAATCGACCATTCAGCATGAAAGCTTCACGGAACGTTCGCCGGAGCTCGGCGGTCTGGTCGAGTTCTATCGCTCGCCGGCCCGCGTCCAGTGGTCACCGACGGGCACCAACGTGCCGGACTATCCGCGCCTCGCCCAGCTCTGGTGGCAGGCGATCGGCGATGCGTCCTCGGGTGAAAAGACGGCCCAGGAAGCGATGGACCAGCTTTGCGCCGAACAGGAAGCGGTGATGGAGCGTCTCGAGCGCGCGGGCGTGCAGGGCGATCTCGGGCCGGTCCTGAACCCGGAGGAGAGCCTGGAATACTGGAACGAGCAAGCCGTGGCGAACGGTACGCTAGCCCCGCAGCTCAAGAAGGAAAACGAGGACGAGGACCCGATCACGATCGGCTACGACGAACTCATCCAGAGCTGGGAAGCGGCCGATGCCGGCGGTGCCACCGGCGCAGCCCCGGCAGCCGATACGGAGGCACAGCCGGCCGAATAGCGGCTGCTGGAACGCCTAGAATGAAGGCGAATGCCGGGGCACGAAAACCTGCTCCGGCATTTTCGCATTCGGGACGGATGGCCAACAGAAAAGCGGCGTGGAGTGTCGGCCGATGCTGGCCAGGCTCGCCAAGCCCGAAATCACCCAGTGAAGCCGATTCCGCCACGCTATAGAGCGTGCGATCTCTTGAGGCCGCACTCACAGCACCCGGCGACCTAAGTTCGTCATTTTATTGTTTTTCAGCAACGTCAACACCTTACAGAAAGGTGGTGCCCAGGAGAGGACTCGAACCTCCACGCCTCGCGGCACACGGACCTGAACCGTGCGCGTCTACCAATTCCGCCACCTGGGCCGGAGCGATGCCTGAAAAAACCCTCGCTCGCGAACATCCGGAGGATCGGCAAGAGGCCTCCGGGCGCGCCGCCGATGTAAGCGGGCGTGGCTAGGGTGTCAACGGCAAAACGGTGTGCCGCGCAATTTATCGCGTCAGGCCCAGAACGTCGCGCATCGAATAGAGGCCGGGCTTCTTCTCGCGCGCCCACAACGCGGCCTGCACCGCGCCGCGCGCGAAGATGGCACGGTCCTCGGCGTGGTGGGACAGCGTGATGCGCTCGCCTGTTCCGGCCAGGATGACAGAATGGTCGCCGACGACAGAACCGCCGCGCAAGGTGGCGAAGCCGATCGTGCCGGCCGCGCGCGCGCCCGTGTGGCCGTCGCGTACGCGCACGGAATGCTCGGCGAGCGCCACGTCGCGTCCCTTTGCCGCTGCCTCTCCCAGAAGCAGCGCGGTCCCGGACGGGGCATCGACCTTGTGGCGATGGTGCATCTCCAGAACCTCGATGTCGAAATCGGAGGCGGGAAGCGCCCGTGCGGCCTGCTCGACCAGGGCCGCCAGCAGATTGACGCCGAGGCTCATATTGCCGGACTTGACGATCATCGCGTGCCGCGCGGCGGCCAGGATGGCGGCATCGTCGTCAGTCGAACACCCTGTCGTGCCGATGACGTGGACGATCCGCGCCTGCGCGGCGTAGCCGGCATATTCGACGCTCGCCGCCGGTGCTGAAAAGTCGATCACGCCGTCGGCTTTTGCGAAAAGCGGCAGCGGATCGTCGGTGATCGGAACGCCGATAGGCCCGAGCCCGGCGGTCTCGCCAGCGTCACGGCCGACATGGTCCGAGCCCTTCCGGTCGAGCGCGCCGGCGATGCGTACGCCGTTTGTCGCAGCTATGGTGCGCAGGATCGCCTGCCCCATGCGTCCCGCCGCTCCCACGACGACCAGTCCCATTTCGCTCATGCGTCCGTCTCCCCGGCCTGCCGCGCGTCGTCGACGAGTTCGAGGCTACGCTCTCCCTGCAGGCGATGGAAGCGCGCATAGAGCCCGGCCGGGTCCACGATCAGGTCGCGATGGGTGCCTTTTTCCACCACACGGCCCTCTTCCATCACGACGATGGTGTCGGCATTGACCACAGTGGAGAGGCGGTGCGCGATGACGATCGTCGTGCGCTCCTTCATCACCTTCTCCAGCGCGTCCTGAACCTTGGCCTCGGATTCGTTGTCGAGGGCCGACGTCGCCTCGTCGAGAAGCAGGATCGGCGCATTGCGCACGATGGCGCGGGCGATCGACAGGCGCTGGCGCTGGCCGCCCGACAAAGTGACGCCGTTCTCGCCGACGAGCGTGTCGTAGCCGAAGGCGGTCCTGGCGATGAAATCGTCCGCATTGGCAAGGCGCGCCGCCTCCTCGATCTCGGCATCGGACGCATCCGGCCGCCCATATCGGATATTCTCGCGGATCGTCCCTTCGAAGAGATAGGGGTGCTGCGAGACATAGGCGATCTTCGCCCGCAGCGACGATTTGGTGACATGGGCGATGTCCTGCCCGTCGATCTCGATACGGCCGGAATCCAGATCGTAGAAGCGCTGGACGAGGGCGACGAGCGTCGATTTTCCGGCACCGGAGGAGCCGACGATCGCGGTCACCTTGCCCGGTCCGGCATCGAAGGACACGTCGTGCAGCACCGGCTTGTCGGGCGCATAGGAAAAGGACACGTCGCGGAAGGCGACGCCGCCGGTACCCACCTCGATCGGCACCGCGCCGGGCGCGTCGCGCTGCGGCGGCTCCATGTCGAGAAGCTCGTAGATCATGCGCGCATTGACCAGCGAGCGCTCCAGATTGACCTGAACGCGCGCGAGGCGGCGGGCGGGATCATAGGCCAGAAGCAGCGCGGTGATGAAGGCGAAGACCGAGCCGGGAGACTGGCCGGCCGAGGCCGCGCGATACGCCGCATAGGCGATGACGCCGGCGATCGCCAGGCCGGCGAGCATTTCGGTGATCGGCGTCAGCCGTTCCGAGACGCGCGCGATCCGGTTGGCACGGTTTTCGGCATAGGCGGCAAGGTCGGCCATCTTGGCCGAAAGCTGCTCCTCCATCGTGAACGCCTTGACGATGGAGATGCCTTGCACGGTCTCCTGCATGGCGCCGAACAGATGCGAATTAACCTCGACCGATTCGCGCGTGACACGGCGCAGGCGGCGCATGAGGTAGTTGACCGAATAGACCAAGGGCGGACCGATCAGAAGACCGATCACCGACAAAAGCGGGTCCTGCATGATCATGACTGCCACGAGGGCGATCAGCGACACCGCATCGCGCGCGATCGAGGTGAGCGTGATCGACAGCATGTCGCGGATGCCGGTGACGTTCTGGCTGATCTGCGCGGCAAGCTGGCCGGACCGCGCGCTCGAATAGAAGTCGAGCCCAAGCTTCATCAGATGATCGAACAGGCGTTGCTGGTAGCGGGCGACGAGATTGTTGCCGATCTTGGCGAGAATCACGGCCTGGCCGTAGCTTGCAACGCCCCGGATCGCGAAGGCGGCGACGATGGCGCCGCAGATATAGGGCACGAGCCCATAGTTCTCGCGGTAGAAGATCTCGTCGATGATGTCGCGCATGATCCATGCGCTGAAAGCGGTCGTCGCGGCGACGGCGACCAGACACACGGTCGCTAAGGCATATTGCCCCATATAGTCGCGGCCGTTCTCGGCCAGGATGCGCTTGATGACCGCGACGATTTCGCCCGGTTCCGGCTTGCGCTGTTCTTTATCGACCTGTGCCAAGCTGGCGCTTTCCCGTGTTGGTGCCGGTGCGATGCGGCTGCCAGCCTATGCAGGCTGAAAGCCGGCGATGCAATCCGCAAATGGCCCTACCCGGCCTTGCTAGCGCGCCAATGCCGCCCGGTGGTGCGGATATGAAACGCCTGCGGGGTGCGAGCATAGGCGGCCAGTCCCAACAGCGCCGCCAGCGGATGGGTGATGACGAAAACGGGCAATTGGCGCATCAGCGCCGAATGCGGCGCCTTGTCCTCGAACGCCGCGCGAAAGCGGGGATGCTGGAGCGCCGCGACGATCTTCTGCGCGATGCCGCCGGTCAGGTAGACGCCGCCGCGCGCCATGAAGATCAGCGCCAGGTCGCCGGCAAGGCGGCCAAGGCAGGTCACGAAAATGTCGAGCGCTTCCTCGGCGACGCCGTCCGTTCGGGCGAGCGCCGCGCTTGTCACGCTTGCCGGCGTGGACAATTTCGCCGGTTCCGCGTCGGCCAAAGCGACGGCGCGATAAAGGTTCACGAGGCCGCGCCCGCACAGGATCTGCTCGCCCGAAATGCGCCCCTCGATCGGCTCGATATGCGGAAAGACTTCGAAATCGCGCGCCGTGCGCGGACCCATATCCACATGCCCGCCTTCGCCGGGGACCGGTATCCAGACGCCGTTTGCATTGATAAGGCCCGCAACGCCGAGCCCCGTGCCCGGCCCCAGAACGACGCGGCTGGCGTTCGGATCGGCCGGGCCGCCGCCGATCTGGACGCAGTGCTCCTGACCGATGGCGACGACGGCCAGCGCCTGCGCCTCGAAATCGTTGAGGATCACGACCTCCGAAAAGCCGAGACGGTCGATCAACACTCTTGGCCGGACCGTCCAGGGGCAATTCGTCAGCCGGATTTCGTCTCCGGTCACCGGGGCGGCGATGGCCAGCACAGCCGATTTCGGCCGGACCGGGCTTCGGGCGAGGATCGCGCGTTCGATTGCGATGTCGATGTCGGGGAAATCGGCCGTCGCGACGGTCGGGAACTCGATGGAATCGACATCCGGCCCTGGCAGGATGGCAAACCGGGCGTTGGTGCCGCCGATATCGCCGACGAGAACCGGAAATTCAAGGACGCCACCGGCGTCGATCGGACTGGGCATTGAAGCGGCTGCCGCGTGAGACGTTCTGACAAGAGGCTCTTGAAGGTCACACGCGGGCAGCGGAGTCAAGGTTGCGGGCGCGGCATGGGCAGCGGAATGCGGCTTTCGGGCGTCGGCGCATAGGCGTTTGCCGTCATCGGCACGCCGGTGGCCGCGATCGTCCGTCCCGGTCCGGTGATCGTCACCGCCGCTTCGGATTGCGGGGCGGGTGCATCGAGCACCGCCCGGCACTCGCGCGGCAGGTCCGAGACGCGCATCACATCGCGGGCGCGCGGCTGCTGCGGGCCGGTCGCCGGCCGCCACGGCTCGTCGGTGAACCACCAGGCAAGCGAGGAATCACAGCCGTCGCCGCGCCCGATGGGCTCCTGTGGACGGCAGCCGGGCGAGCCGGCGGGACAACCGATGCGGATGTGGAAATGCGAATCATGGCCCCAGAACGGACGCACCTTGCCGAGCCAGGAGCGGTCGCCGGTCACCGTGTCGCACAGCTTCTTCTTGATCCCGGGATGAACCAGAATGCGCTCGACTTCGCGGTAGGATGCGGCGCGGCGCAGGATGCCGGCATGGGCTTGCGTCCATTTGCGCTCGTCCACCGTCAACCCGCCGTCGCGGATCATCGAGACGAATTCCATATTGTCGCGCTCCCGCGCCGAAAGGCGGCGCTGCGGCATCGGCTGGAACCAGATATCGACATCGAGGCCGAGCTGGTGCGAGGCATGCCCCGACAGCATCGGGCCGCCGCGCGGCTGGGAGATGTCGCCGACGAGAAGGCCGGGCCAGCCGTCTGCGGTCGCCTCGCGCGACAGGCGTTCGACGAGATTGACGAGGTTCGGGTGTCCCCAGCGACGGTTGCGCGACAGGCGCATCGCCTGCCATTGCGGCCCGTCGGTCGCGATCGCGACGCCGCCGGCAAAGCATCCCTTCGAATAGGAGCCGTAGACGCGCGCCTCGGTCGCCGCGGGGAGCGGCGTGTTGCCGAAGAGGTCCTTGGCGAGCGGATCGGCGGCGGCCGCACCGCCCGCAAGGAGGGTCACGATCAATGCCGCGTTGCGTGCCAGTTTGCCGAATCTCATCCCGCCTCTCCCTGATCGTTCATTCCGAGACTTGCGCCGAATGGTTACCGCAATCCTAATCTGACGCCTCGCCCCGCCAATCGTGATCGCGCCACATCGCGTCGAAAGCATGCGCGTAGGTCGGATGACGAAAAACATAGCCGCCAGCCTTCAGCTTCGCATTCGAAACACGCTTGTTCTCGCCGTAGAAGGAGCGCGCCATCGGCGTCATCTGCGCTTGTGCGAACGGCGTTTCGGGCGGCGGCGCCACATTCATGAGGCTTGCCGCATAAGCGACCACGTCCTGCGGCGGGGCCGGCTCGTCATCAGTGACGTTGAAGACGCCGCCGGTTTCGCGATGCGCCAGATGCGCAAGCGCCCCGGCGATGTCTGCCACATGGATGCGGTTGAAGACCTGCCCCGGCTTGACGATGCGCTTTGCGGTCCCGCGCTCCAGATTGACGAAGGCGTTGCGACCGGGACCGTAGATGCCGGACAGGCGCAGGATCGCGAGCGGGACGTTTCGGTGCCCGGCGAAATCCGTCCATGCGCGTTCGGCGGCCAGCCGCTGGATCGAGCGCGTCGAGACCGGGCGGCAGGGCGTCTCTTCGTCCACCCAGTCGCCCTCATGGTCGCCATAGACACCGACCGTGGACAGATAGGCGATCCAGCGAAGATCCGGCATGTCCTGCCGTATTGTCGCGCCGGCCGCGTCGAGCACCGGATCGCCCTCGTCGCCCGGCGCGGCGGAGATTATGACATGCGTGCTTTGCTGCAGGGCGTCCTTTACGGCGGCATCTATCGACACCCCGTCGAACAGGAAAGGCTCGACGCCGAGCGCGCGCAGCCCCTCCGTTTTCTCCGCGCTTCGCGTCGTTCCGAAGACGCGATGCCCGTCCGCGATCGCCAGTCGTGCAAAGGCCTTCGCCGAATAGCCGGCACCGAAGAGAAAGAATATCCGTTTCATGCCGTCTCCATCGCGTGCGCCCATTCATATCTCACATCGCCATCGCTTTCGCCCGCCTGATTGACTGTGGCCAGCCTGTCGAAATCGCGCGGGTCGGCAAGAAGCGACAGCGCCCAGACAGCGGCTCCGCGCACCAAAGGGGCGGGGTCGGCGAGCAGCGCCTCGACATGGGGCGACAGCGCCGGGTCGCCCGAATTGCCGGCCGCGATCAGCACGTTTCGCATGAACCGGTCGCGGCCGATGCGCTTGATCGGCGAACCGGAGAACTTGATCCGAAACCCCGCATCGTCGAGACCGAGCAGTTCGGCGATCGCCGGGGCGGTCAGATCGTCGCGCGCGGCAAGCTTCGCTTCGCTCGCCTCCTTCGCAAACTTGTTCCACGGACATGCCGCGAGGCAATCGTCGCAGCCATAGATGCGGTTTCCCATCAGAGGGCGGAACTCGTGCGGGACCGGCCCCTTATGTTCGATGGTGAGGTAGGAAATGCAGCGCCGCGCATCGAGCTGGTAGGGCGCGGGAAACGCGTTCGTCGGGCAGATGTCGAGACAGGCGCGGCAGGAGCCGCAATGGTCGTGCTCGGGTGAATCGGGTTCGAGATCCGCCGCCGTGAAGATCGATCCCAGAAACAGCCAGGAGCCGAATTCGCGGCTGACGAGATTGGTGTGCTTGCCCTGCCAGCCGAGCCCGGCGTCAGCCGCCAGCGGCTTTTCCATCACCGGCGCGGTGTCGACGAAGACCTTGACCTCGGCTCCCGTCCGCGCGGCGAATTTCTGCGCCAGCGTCTTCAGTTTGCCCTTGATGACATCGTGATAGTCGCGATTGCGCGCATAGACCGAAATCGCGGCCCGGTCACGCCGTTCGAGCAAGGATAGCGGATTTTCGTCCGGCCCGTAATTCATGGCGAGCATGATGACCGAGCGCGCCTGCGGCCACAGCGCGTTCGGATGCGCGCGGCGTTCCACCGTTTCGGCCATCCACTCCATCGTGCCGTGCCGGCCTTTCTCGACGAAGGTCTTGAGGCGCGGAGCGGCAGGCCAGCCGGCATCCGGCCGCGCGATCGCAATCTCATCGAAACCGAGCGCACGGGCTTCGTCTTCGATGAATTCCCGAAGACGCGCCGCCGGAACGGGGTTTCGGGGGGCGTTCATCTCAGAAGTCCAGATCCGCGTAATGCGAGGCCGGCGTCAGGCCGCGGATGCGATCGGCGAGCAAGGGGCGGAAGGACGGGCGCGACTTCATGCGCGTGTACCATTCGCGCGCCGCGCCATATTCGGACCAGTCGATCTCGCCCATATAGTCGAGCACGGAAATCGAGGCGGCGGCGGCCAGATCGGCATAGGTCAGGCGCGGACCGGCGAGCCAGTTGCGGGTGCCCGCCAGCCAGTTCGTGTATTTCATGTGCTGGCGTATGTTGGCGCGGGCGGCGCGGATGGCAGACGAATTTGGCGACCCGCCACCCTGTTCGGCCGGGATTTGCGGCTTCAGCGCGCGCTCCAGGACCAGATGTCTCGTCACCTCATTCTCTGCCTTGACCAGATACCATTCGGTCAGCCGCCGGATTTCGGCGCGCGTGATCGGGTTTTCGGCCATCAGGCGCTTGTCGCGCTTCAGCGCGCCGCGTGTCTCGTCGATATATTCGGCGATCACCGAGGCACCGACGATGGGTTCGTCGGCCTCGGCCAGAAGAACGGGAAGCGTCGCGGCCGGGTTGAGTTGCAGGAACTCCCTGCGCCGCGCCCAGGGCTTTTCCTCGATCAGAGACAAATCCTCGCCATACTCGCCGAAAGCAAGGCGGATGAAACGGCAGGGCGCGTAGAGCGGATGGTGGAAAAGCGTCAGCATTGGCACTCGAACTCATGAATGGGCAGTGCGGCGCGCGGCAACGAAAGGTCTGGCCTTTTCCCGTTCCGGCGGATAAGCCTCGGCGCGAATTCGGGTTCGACCACGCCGATGCGGGCCAGAGCTATAGGCAAGCGTGGCGCGCGTGACAAGCGAACCTTTGTGACAGGCCCTGCCGCCATCCCGCTCGCGCCGGAGTTTTCATGGACGATCAATCGCTTCTCATCGCGGCCCTGCTCGGCATTATCGAAGGAATGACGGAGTTCATCCCCGTCTCCTCGACCGGCCATCTTCTTCTGGTCGGGCATTTCATCGGTTTCGAATCGACGGGCCGCAGCTTCGAGGTGCTGATCCAGTTGGGCGCGATCCTGGCCATCGTCTCCGTCTATTTCGCGCGGCTGTGGCATCTTCTGGTGACCCTCCCGAACAATCGCGAGACGCAGTATTTCGTCGGCGGCGTTCTGCTCGCCTTCCTGCCCGCCGCGATCATCGGCGCGTTCGCACATGATTTCATCAAGACCGTCCTGTTCGAAACGCCGATCGTCATCTGCATCTCACTCATAATCGGCGGTTTCATCCTCCTGTGGGTGGACCGGCGAACGGTCGAACCGAAATACACCCATGTGGCCGAGTTTCCACTGTCGGTGTGCTTGCGCATCGGCCTCATCCAGTGCCTCGCGATGATTCCGGGAACGTCGCGCTCGGGCTCGACCATCGTTGGCGCGCTTTTGATGGGCGCAGACAAGCGCTCGGCGGCCGAGTTCTCGTTCTTCCTCGCCATGCCGACCATGGCGGGCGCCTTCACCTACGATTTGTTCAAGAACCGCGATATTCTATCGACCGACGATTTCTGGATCATCACCGTCGGCTTCGTCACCGCCTTCATCTCGGCGGTGTTCGTGGTGCGCTATCTGCTCGATTACGTGGCAAAGCGCGGCTACGGGCTTTTCGGCTGGTGGCGGCTGATCGTCGGTTCGGTCGGCCTCGTGGCACTGCTCGTCTTCGGCTGATCGGCCGTTTTTGGCTGCATCAGGCTTTCGAGGAGACGATCTTCGGCTTCGGGCGCTGACGCTTGCCCGCGCCGGGGTTGCTTGCCATGAAATCGACGATGCGCGGCACGATCTCGGAGCGGAAACGCGAACCGTTGAAGACGCCATAATGCCCGACCTTGGGCTGCATGTAATGCGCCCGCATGTCGCCTGGAATGTTCTTGCACAGATCGTGTGCGGCCTTTGTCTGGCCGATGCCCGAAATGTCGTCGTTCTCGCCCTCGACGGTCAAAAGCGCGACGTTGCGGATCGCGGACGGGTCGACCTTCTCGCCCCGGTGCATCATCTCGCCCTTCGGCAGGGCATGGTTCACGAACACGGTCTCGACCGTCTGGAGATAGAACTCCGCCGTCAAATCCATGACGGCCAGATATTCATCGTAAAAGTCGCGATGCTTTTCGGCCGAATCCCCGTCATCCTTGACGAGGTGCATGAAGAAGTCCTTGTGCGCGATGATGTGGCGGTCGAGATTCATGCTCATGAAGCCCGACAATTGCAGGAAACCGGGATAGACCGAGCGCATGAAGCCGGGCTCGGGCCACGGCACCTGCATGATGACGTTGTCGCGGAACCAGGCGATGCCTTTTTCCTCGGCGAGCTTGTTGACGGCGGTCGGATTGCTGCGTGTGTCGATCGGGCCGCCCATCAGCGTCATCGAGGCCGGCGCAAACCGATCGCCGCGCGCCTCCATCACCGCGGCGGCCGCCAGAACCGGCACCGAAGGCTGGCATACGGCCATGACATGCGTGTCGGGGCCCAGATGTTGCAGCATCTCAATCACGTAGTCGACATAGTCTTCAAGGTCGAAGCGGCCATCGGAAGTCGGGACCATGCGCGCGTCGGCCCAGTCGGTGATGTAGACCTCGGCGTGCTGGATCATCGATTCGACGGTGCCGCGCAACAGCGTCGCATAGTGGCCCGACATCGGCGCGACGATCAGGAGCTTGGGGTCGGCCTTGCGGCTCTTGGGCAAGGCACGCTCGAAATGGATCAGGTCGCAGAAGGGCTTTTTCCAGACGATGCGTTCCGAAACCGCGACGTCTTCGAAGCCGACCTTGGTCTGCGTGATGCCGAAGCCCGGCTTGGCGTATCGCCGCGTCGTTCGCTCGAACATCTCCGCGCCCGCCGCAATGCTGCGTCCCATCGGAGTGTGCGACACCGGATTGAGCGGATTGGAATATAGAAGCTTCACCGCGTCAGCGAAGGCGCGCGCCGGCTGGAGCGCTGCGTGGTTCAGTTCGTAAAGCTGGTAATACATGCTTTTGCCCCAGAAAGCCTCGGCCGGCGAAGAGCCGTTCGGTCGGGGCGGTTGTTGTCCTGCATAACGAAATTAAGCAGGCTCTTGTTGCAATGCAATAGAACAAGATTCTCGCTCATACGCCTTTAGCGAAGCTTAACGGCTTGTTTCGACGCTCTCCGCCGCTAGGTTTGGCTGGGTCAGCGAGGGTGATCGTGCCGAAAGCGTTTTGGATTACGGGTGAGAAGAAATGTGCGCTGCGGCAGGACGAGTTGTCTGCCGATAACGCCCTGATCGAAGTCGAAATGCTCTATTCGGGCATCAGCCGGGGTACCGAGGCGCTGGTTTTCGCAGGATCGGTCCCAAAAGCCGAATATGAGCGCATGCGCTGCCCGCATCAGGGCGGCGATTTCCCGTTTCCTGTGAAGTATGGCTACGCGGCGGTAGGGCGCATCCTCAGCGGCGAACGTAAGGGCGAACTCGTTTTCGCGCTTCATCCGCATCAGGATCGCTTTGCCCTGCCCGCCGGCGAACTTCATGCCTTGCCTGCCGGTCTGCCGCCCGAACGTGCGGTGCTCGCCGCCAATATGGAAACCGCGCTCAACATCGTGTGGGATTCGAAGGCGGGTCCGGGCGACCGGATCGCGGTGATCGGCGCCGGTGTCGTCGGAGCATTGACGGCCTGGCTCGCCGCGCGCCTTCCCGGCGCGCAAACCACTCTTGTCGACATCAACCCGGCACGACAATCATTGGCCGGCGCGCTCGGCGTCGTATTCGCTCAGCCGGATCGCGCGCCCGCCGATTGCGACGTCGTCATCCATGCCAGCGCCAGCGCGGCCGGTCTTCGAACCGCACTCGACTGCGCAGGCGTGCAGGCGCGCGTCGTCGAGGCGAGCTGGTATGGCGACCGGTCCGTCGAAATCGGTCTGGGCGGCGCCTTTCACAGCCGCCGGCTGCAACTCGTGTCGTCGCAGGTCGGCTCGATACCGCCCGACCGAACCGCGCGCTGGACCTATGCGCGCCGGCTTTCCACCGCATTGCAGCTTCTGGCGGACGACGATGCGCTCGACACGCTGATCTCCGGCGAAACGCCGTTCGACACGCTCGACCGCGATTATGCCGCGATCCTCGGCAATCCCGAAACGCTCTGCCACCGTATACGCTACGAACCCTCCACCAAAGGACGCTGAATGTTTGCCGTCGAAGTCCGCGATCACATCATGATCGCCCACAGTCTCCCCTCGCCGGTCTTCGGTCCCGCACAAGGTCTGCATGGCGCGACCTTCGTCGTGGACGCGGCCTTCTACACCCGCGACATCGATGAAAACGGGCTGGTGGTCGATATCGGTCTGGCCACCGAGGCGCTGAAAGCTGCGCTCGAGCCGTTGCGCTACGGCAATCTCGATGATGTCGAAGCGTTCAAGGGCAAGATCACGACGACCGAATTTCTGTGCCGGCACATCTTCGATGCGCTTGCCGAGGCAGCACGCACCAAAGGGCTCGGCGACAATGGCCGCATTGTGAAAATCCGCGTCATGCTGCATGAAAGCCATGTGGCCCGCGCTTGGTACGAAGGCGAATTGTGAGCGGCAAGCGGCTCTTTTTCGTCGTTCCGGGCGATATCGACACCCCGACCGGCGGCTATGGATATGACCGCCGCATCGCAGCCGGCCTGCGCGATCTCGGCTGGCAGGTGGAGATCGTCTCGCTGCCCGGAACCTATCCCGACACTGGCGCGGAAACGTTGGAAGCCGCAGCCGCCGCCTTCGCCGCGCTGCCAGACACCGCCCTGACGCTGGTCGACGGTCTGGCCTATGCACGCCTGCCGCAGATCGTGGAACGTCAATCCGGCCGGCTGCGTCTTGCGGCGCTCGTTCATCACCCGCTGGCCGACGAAGGCAATCTGCCGGCCCCCACAGCCCGCGCATTCGAGGCGGACGAGATCGGCGCATTGGAACAGGCGCACGCCGTCATCTGCACGAGCGAGACGACGGGGCGCAGGCTGGTGGAGCGTTACGCGGTGTCGCCCGCAAAGCTTCACGTCGCGCCGCCCGGCACAGAACGTAAGTCAATACTTACGGATAAAAGACGAAAGACCATACTTCTTTGCGTCGGCTCCATCGTCCCGCGCAAAGGCCACGACGTGCTGATCGAAGCTCTGGCACGCCTCGCGGATATCGATTGGTCCGCCCGTTTCGTCGGACCACCACGCGACGATGGATGGAAAAACAGGCTCGACCGGCTGATCGCCACGCACGGCCTCGAAGACCGCATCAGCTTTATCGGGCCGCTCGCCGATCTGGATTCCGAATATAAGCAGGCAGGCATTTTCGTCCTCGCGACACGTCATGAAGGCTATGGCATGGCCTATGCCGAGGCGCTGGCCGCCGGATTGCCTGTGGTCGGATGCGCGGTTGGCGCGGTGCCGGAAGTTGTGCCGCCCGACGCCGGAGCGCTGGTGCCGCCGGACGATCCGGCCGCCTTCGCGTCCGCGCTGCGCAAGCTGCTGACGGATTCCAACGCATATGACAAGGCAGCGCAAGGCGCGCGCAGGGCGGCAGAAACCTTGCCGCGCTGGGAGGACAGCGTCGCCATTATCGCGCGAGCACTGGAAGGCATCGACACATGAGTTTTGCCGTGGACTGGCTCGACCTGCGGGAAGATGCGGACAATGCCGCGCGCGATTCCGACCTGCGAGACACCGCCGTCACCTTTATTGCCGCACAGCGCGATCCGCTCGTCGTCGATCTCGGCGCGGGCACCGGTTCGACCATGCGGGCGCTGAAAACGGCGAAGGCGAAATGGCGGTTGATCGACAACGATCCGGCCCTTCTTGCCGAAGCGGAGCGGCGCGGCGGGACCATCGAGACCGTCGAAATGGATTTGACGCGCGTCGAGGCGATACCGCTCGACGGCTCATCGCTCGTCACCGCCTCCGCGCTTTTCGATCTGGCGAGCCGGGCCTGGATCGATGCGCTCGCGGATCGGCTCGCAGCTTCGCGCATCGGCATCTACGCCGCGCTCAGCTATGACGGCATTTTGCAATGGGAGCTGGCCGACGCGGACGACGATGCCGCACGGGACGCGTTCAACGCGGACCAGCGAACCGTGAAAGGTTTCGGACCGGCGCTCGGCCCGGATGGAGCCAGCCATCTTGCAGAGGCTATGAAAATTCGCGGTTATGCGGTGAATGTCGCGCCCAGCCCCTGGCGTCTCGGCGCCGCGGAGGCGGCCTTACAGCGCTCGCTGCTGGGCGGAATTGCCGAAGCCGCCGCCCGATCGGGAATGGCGAATGCCGATGAGTGGCTCGCGCGCAGGCTCCAAAGCGCTGAAACGGCGCGCTGCACCGTCGGCCATCTCGACGTCCTCGCCCTTCCTTCCTAAAGCGCGTCGCGATCTTTCAGATTCGCTCATACACTTTAGGTTCTTGTTTTTGCGCACGTCTTTATCCCGAAACCGGTGCCCACTTTCGGGAGACGTGCTCTAGCCAAGCTCGCAATCGATAACGATATCGGTCGCAAGGCCGTAGACCCGAGACGTCGGACGGCGCGCTTCGGACAAAAGGGAAATGGGGCGCGCCGTCAGGCTGGACGGACCTGCGCCGATGATGAGCGGTGCGATGCTCACATGCAGCCGGTCGATCAGGCCAGCGTCGAAGAAGCGACCGATCGTGATGCCGCCGCCCTCGATCATGATGCGGCGAAAACCGCGCTCGACCAGAGCGGTGAGGATGGCGGCCGGATCGACGCCGTCATGCGACGCGGGGACCATGATCGTCTCTATGCCTTCGGGACGGGTGCGGTCGCAACACTGGACCACGAGGCAGCGTCCGCCCTTTCCCGCCATCATCGCCGCATCGTCGCCGAGCCGTCCGCGCGGATCGATCACGACGCGGGCGGGATCGTCGCCGGAGACGAGCCTTACGGTCAGACGCGGGTCGTCCTGGATGGCGGTGTTGGCACCGACGACCACGCAATCGGCCAAAGCCCGGCACCGATGGAGATGTTTCAGCCCTTCGCTGCCGGAAATATCGGCGGCGTCGCCGTCCACGGTCGCGACCCGCCCATCGAGCGACTGGCCGATCTGCGCGAAGACGACCGATCCTTCGTTCGATCCGAGAAGAGGCTCATAAAGGCTCCAGGCGGCTTTTTCGGCAGCAGACCAACCGTCCTGCGCATCAGGCGCACCGTCCCGGGCTGCGACGAGTGACGCCCAGACGCGATCGGTCACGTCGGCCGACGCTAGGGGCATCGGTGGCGGTGTCTCGCCTGACGGATTCGGCGGGTTCATCGGCTCGAAACGCTCATACTGGTTCATCGCTTTGGCCATCCTGCGGCAAGGGCGCCGAAAACGCGTCGACGAACCGCTTGCGAAAAGCGTCCATGCGCCAGACGGGCGCGTCGTCACCCGGCACCGCGCCTTCGCTAAACGCCCAACCTTCGATTGCGTTCAGGGTGTCGCGATCGGAGATCACATGAATGGGAACATCCCGGTTCGTCTCGCTGCCCGAAACGAACGTCGCGGGCTGATGATCGCCCAGAACGACGATCAGCGGCGGCGGGCCCTTCAGCCGGTCGAGGAACGACGCGACGGTGCGCAAGGAATAGTCGATCGACTGACGGAACTGGTCGCGCACGCGGTCGCGGTCGCGCCAGACCACTTCCGGCGTGTCGCCCGATTGCGCCTGCCCGTTGAAGATCGTCCCGTCGCCGACCTCGTCCCAGTCAACGAGTTCGGGGATCGGCGTCCACGGCGCGTGAGATGAGATCAGCGCGATCTCGGCGAAGACCGGCGCGCGATCCGGCTTCTTCAATGCGAGCCGTTCGAAAGCCGAGAGCGTATACTGATCGGGCATGGTCACCCAGTTGAAGGGCAGGCCGCGATAGCCCAGATCGTCCTTCGCCAATATGCGGTCATATCCGAAATACGCGCCCTCGGGCCACGCCATGGTGATCGCCGGCATGACGGCCACTCTTTCCCAGCCGCCCTGTGAGGCAAGTGCCATCAGGGATTTTCGCGAACTGGCCAGCATGGCGCGGTAGCGGCCCTGAGTGTCGATCCACAGGCCCGAAAGAACGCTGGCATGGGCGAGCCAGCTTTGCCCGCCCACTATCGGCGCGGTCAGGAATGCCGATTCGACGGCAAGTCCGTTGCGGGCCGCGTCCGTCTCGAGACGGGCCAGCGCGTCGCGGGTGGTGTCGGCGTAGAGCGGGTTGTCGAGCGTCGAGCGGCCATAGGACTCGACGAAGATCAGAAAGACGTCGCGGCCTTCAAGGGCCTGAAGGAGACGGCCGCTGGCCGGGACGGCGATATCGTCGGATCTCGCTTCGTCTTCGACAGCCGCGATTGCAAGCTGCGCGGTGCGCGCCGCCTCGACATGATCCGCCAGCAATTCCGTCGCGCCGAAGGAGGCCCGGCCGGTCAAGGCGAGGGCTGCCGCGAAGATCAGCGAGACCGCGAATGCCGGCCCGACGCGGCGCGGCGACGACCGCCCGACGACGCCCGTCGACCACCAGAATGCCGTAGATGCCAGCACGACGAAGACCGCTGCGCCGAAAACGTAGAGGCTTGCGCGGACAAGTCCGCTCGACCCCGACATGAGCATCCAGCCGGCATGAAGAAGCGGCAGGTCGTAGGCGAAGTTGAAAGGTCGGTTCAGCGACGCGTACAGCCCGAAATCGGCAAGCTTCACGAGAAGGATCGCGACGAGCGCGGCGGTAAGGGCGGCCCGCGCCAATCTTGAAAAAGCGCCTGCACGCGGCAGCATCAGAAGCACCGCGACGATCGCCACCAGTTCCAGCGGCAGATGAGCGAGTTGCGGCAATGTCGCGTCCTGCGGCCGTGCAGGCAGCGCAAGCACGGCAAACAGGATCGCGAGCGCGACGACGATTACGCTCATGCGAGGTCGGTCAGGAGCGGTCGAGGCGCGCATAGACATCTCCCGATTTGCCGCTGGCGATCGCGTGGTCGATATGCGCGCGCACAGCCGGCGCGTCGAGCCAGTCGCCCGAGGCGAAGCGAAGGCGCTCGCCGGTCATCAGATTGAAGCGGTAGCGCCCGAGTGTTTCGAGCTTCGAAATGCAGGAATCGGCCACCTCCCGCAATGCCGGCAGGAACTCGAAGGCGAGGGCGGGGACCGGGCTGCTCAGCCCCGACAGCACCTGTTCCTCGAAACCCTCCACGTCGATCTTGACGAAGGCGGGAAGGCCGAAGCGGTCGATCAGCGCATCGAGCGTCGTCATCTCCACTGTCTCGGACCGGTCCCAAACCACGCGGTCGAAACCGGGATCGGCCTTGACCGCGCCGGCAATGTCGGTTCGCAGCGACGACACGGTCGGGTGCAGGCTCGACACGGCCATTGCGGCGGCACGATCGCCGCGCGGCCCGGCGGCAAGCGGCAAAATGGTGATATCGGCCGGCAATGTGCGCCTCAAAAATCCATAGAAGAGCGGCTGCGGTTCGAGCGTGACGACCTTCGCGCCGGTGCGGCGCAGGGCGCGCGAGCGGTTGCCGACATGGCCGCCAATATCGAAGACGACGTCGCCCGGCCCGGCGAACTGCGCATAAAGACGCGCCGTCCTGCCGATCCGGTGCGGCCGGGAATAATAGATGATCAGGGAACGGGCAAGACCGGCGACGCTGCGAAGGCTCATGCGGATCGGTCCCGCCGCAGGAGATAGCGGATATCCACCGCGAAGGACCAGGTCAAAAGGGCAAGCGCGACGGCCGCGATCCAGGCCGACACGGGCGGCACGATCTGCGGAAGCAGAAGAAGAGCCAGTGCCGCGATCTGGACGACGCAGATAGCCTTGCGGCGCAGCGATTCGGGCAGCGGCGCCTCGAGCCGTTTCGACAGGAACCCGGCGCTCAACAGGCCGTAGCGCATCAGGCCGATCAGCAACACCCAGATGCCGGCCTTGCCGTGCATGTAGGCGCAGACGGACAAGATCAGGACGAAGAGCGCGTCGACCTCCAGATCGAACCGCGCACCGAAGGTTGACGCAAGCCCGCTTCGCCTGGCAAGCCAGCCATCGATTCCGTCGAGCGCCAGTGCCAGCCCGCAGAAGGCGGCAATGGCGAGTGCCGCCCCATCGTCGAGCGTCTCGAACGCCGTCGCCGCAACGAGCGCGATCATACCGGCCCGGACCAGCGTCACGGCGTTGGCGGCACCAAAGGCTTCATGCGGGTGACTGCCGGAAATGCGCGTGATGACGCAGGCGGCGACGACCAGATAGAGCAGGATCGCCGCGACGCCTGAGCCATAACCGAGCATGTCCAGCCAGACAGCCGCGATGCAGACGACCAAACCCACCGCCTGCAGCCACAGGGCGGTGCGCATAACGAGGCCCCGAGCATACGGGAGCCGGCGAGCCGTCACATCCATCACGATCTCCTCCATGACGAAGATGTCGACCGAGACTTTGCCGGCTGCAAGTCCTTCGTGTCTTTCAGGGCTTTGACTTTGCTCACATTCGCGTCATTCTTCGAGTGTCCCAACGAGGTTCAATACGCCAATGGGCTATGATCGGATTTCCCGCATTCTGCACTGGCTGACGGTTGTCATCGTGCTGACGATGATTCCGGCGGGCCTTATCATGGCCGATACCGAGAACCGCGCTCTTCAGGACATTTTGTTCATCTTTCACAAGAATACGGGCGCGCTGCTGATCGTGCTCCTGGCAATCCGCCTCTCATGGCGCGTCACGCACCCTGCGCCGCCCCTTCCGGCCGCGATGCCGGCCGCGCAGAAGGCAGCGGCCAAGGTCAGCCATTTCGCGCTCTATTTGCTGCTCGTCGTCATGGCGGTCAGCGGCTATGTGCGGGTGCGGGCGGGCGGCTTTCCCATCGAGATGCTCGATGCGCTCGGCGTGCCGTCATTCGTGCCGCGCGACGAGGCGCTGGCCGAGAGAGCGAAGTCCATCCACGCGACGGCGAAGTTCACGCTGATCTTCTTCATCGTTCTGCATATCGGCGCGGCGTCCTATCACGGCCTGATCCGCCGCGACGGCGTGTTTTCGCGCATGTGGCCGCCGGCCGGCCGGGCATAGCTATCCGACAGAGATCTCGGCGCTCGCCTCGACCGTTTCGCCGGTGTCCTCCGTCCAGACCAGTTCGAGCGTTCCCGATTGCGTTGGAGCCACGAAGAATCGCAGATACGGGTTGGCCGAGACGGACCGGTTGAGTTCCGCAGTCAGGACCGGTTCCCCGCCCATCGTCGCCTCGACCCGCTCGATGATCCGCTTGGGGAGCGTCTCGCCGCTGGAATTGGTGCGAAGGCCCGTTTCCATCGGGTGATTGATCATCGACAGCACCTTGCCCGGCTCGCCGGTCGACACGCTGCCCGGCGCGCGCAACCGCGTCTGGAAGACGTTGGCGCTTTCATAGGTGTCGTCGACCATCAGGCAGCCCGTCGTCGTCACGCGGACCTCGCGCTCGCCGACCATCACTTCACCGGAGGCCGTGCGGGCAATCGCGATCACGGTCTGGCTCTCGTTCAGACGAACGCGCGTTGCGACATCTGCGCGGCCGGCAAGCGGCGAGAAGTGAAAAACGGCGATCAGCGGATCAGGATTGCTCGGCGCGAACAGATGCACCGTCTCGACCGGATCGGCATCGTCCAGCGCGCGCTCGACGCGGAAGGAAAGCGGCACGGCCGCGCCATTTTCCGAAACGAGCGGCAGTTCGAGTTCGATCCCATCCGTCGGCGTTGCATCACCGACGAGTTCGCGCGCGGCGTCTAGGCGTTGCCACGCTCCGGCCTGCGCCGTTGCGGGCCTCAGCATCAAAGCCAGCGCGCCCGCGCCGGACAAAGCCAAAACGGAGCGGCGGGTAAGGCGGGTCATGTCGTGCATTCTCGTCATGCCCTCGAATATAGAAACTTCTCCGAACCGCTCAAGGCTGCGGCGCGGGAAGGCGCAAGGGTCCACGCAGGCCGAGCGCGGCGCCGGCCAGGATGCCGGCGGCCGCTATGAACGAGCCCAACGCCAGCGTGGACAGACCCGTCAGCCCCTGCCCGATCGAGCAGCCGAGCGCGAGCGCGCCGCCGATCCCCATCAGCGCGCCGCCGCCCATGTAGCGCAGCATGGACCCGGGCCGCGTGAAGCCTTGAAGTTTCGCACTGCGCGTTATCAGCGCCGTGCCGAGCGCGCCGAGGACGACGCCCGCGACCACCGCGACGCCGAACGAAAGCCGCACGCCGGTCGCCAGCATCGCATACTGGATCGTGTCACCTATCGGCGCGATGAAGGTGAGCGAGGCGAGCGGGGCGGGATCGAAATCGTCCGCGCCGAGCACGCCGGTCGCGTACCAGCCCGCGACGACGAGCAATCCGACGATCATGCCGCCGAGACTGTGGATCGGCGCGGCGCGGAAAGCAGCATTCGCAAAGGCGAAAGCGGCAAGACCACCGGCGACGATCGCCACGATGAGCCATCGCGCGACGCTTTCGGCCAGCCCCAGCCCACCGAAAAGGGCAGTCAGCGTCGGCGGCGAGACGGGTGCCGGAAGCGACAGAACGGACTGAGCGGCGACGCGCCACGGCGCGATCAGGCCGGTCAGGGTCATATGCGCAGCAATGCCGAGGCACAGCAGGACGAGTACCGAGCGCAGATTGCCCGAACCGAGCAGCACCAGCGAACGCGCACCGCAGCCATTGGCCATGACCATGCCATAGCCGAACAGCGCTCCACCGATCAGCAGGAGCGGAATCGGCAGGACGGGCTGCATGTAGAGAGAGCCGGCCAGACGGACCGTGCCGGACTCATCGAGAATCTGGCTGCCCAGGATCGCGACCGCGAGCGCGAGCGCGAAAGCACGGATGCGAAGACCGTTACCCTCGACCCACCAGCCGCGTAATCCGCTCATCAGGCAAAAGCCGCTGACCTGACCGACTGCACCGAAGACGAGACCGATGGCGAAAGCGGCCCAGAGCATCGTTTCCGGCGATGGCGTCATGCGTTTTGTCCCCGTCCCGTCAAATGAGAACCGGCCCGGCCGCGTGGAGCGCCGTGCGTCTTTCAGACGCACAAAGGACGCTCCAAACTTTAGTTGAGCATCGGATCATTCCGAAAACCGGATTCCACTTTTCGGTCCGATGCTCGCGACTGGACCGGCTTTCTTTTCGATAAAGCGCGCCGCCGCCAGGGGCAAGCGCGCTGGTATCAGGCCGGCACGGTGCCCCATGTGTCATTGGCGATGGCGTCATACCAGCCGACCGCGTATTGCGCCTCGCGCAGCCGGAAATCGGCATCCGCATCGGCCGGGCTGACGCCGCCTGAGCCTTCGACCTGAACGACCTCGTCATCGACGGCCTCATAGACGCCGACGACGGAGATGCCGTAATCCGGGCCGATCAGGCTGTAGCAGGTGTTCGTCCATGACGCTGCCGGGGCCTCGTTGCCCGCGAGGCTCGCGACGATCGCCGCAGCCGCCACCTTGCCCTGCGTGTTGGCGCAGAAGCCGGATTTCGGCATCGGAGACGCGATCGCGGCATCGCCGATGACATGGATGTCGGCCACCTGACGCGACTCGAAGGTCGATGCCTTGATCGGCACCCAGCCGCCCTCGTTCGTCACCCCTGCGCGCTCGGCGATGAAGCCGGCCTTTTGCGGAGGAACGACGTTGAGGACATTCGCCCTGTGAACCATGCCGAACTCGGTCTCGACTTCCAGCGCCTCGGCATCGACGCGTACGACGCGGCCGTCATCCGACAGGCCGACCCACTCGATCGTGTCGCCGTAAAGCGACTGCCAGCCGGCGGTGAACAGACCCTGTTTGGAGAAGGCGTCCTTGGAATCCAGGATCAGTATCTTGGAATTCGGCTTGTGCTCCTTGAAATAGTGCGCGACCAGCGAGACGCGCTCGTAAGGTCCGGGCGGGCAGCGGAACGGATCGGCCGGAGCCGACAGGACGAACAGGCCGCCATCTTCCATTTCCTCGAGCTGACGCCTCAGGAGCTGCGTTTGCGCGCCGGCCTTCCAGGCATGCGGGGCAAGTTCCGCCGCCGCCTCGTCATAGCCTTCCAGCGCGCCCCAGTTGATGTCGATCCCCGGCGAGAGGATCAGCTTGTCGTATTCGACCGTCTCACCATTCGACAGCGTGACCGTGTGGGCGTCGCCATCGACGTCTTCGGCAAGCGCGGTGACGAGATTGACGCCGTATTCGCCGGTCAGTTCCTCATAGGAATGGCCGATCGATTCGAACTCACGCAGGCCGCCGAGATAGAGATTGGAAAAGGGACAGGTGTAGAACCGCTCCTGTGCCTCGATCAGCGTGACGTCGATGTCGGGATTGCGTCGTTTGATGTATTTCGCGGCGGTCGCGCCGCCGAAGCCGCCGCCGACGATGACGACGCGGCCGGCAGAACCTTGCGCGCGCAGGATATTGGGCATGGCGAGCGGCGCGACGAAAGCGGCGGCGCCCAGTGCAAGCATGTTGCGACGTGTGATCATGGTGCGCTCCCTCACGGCTCGATTTCGGAGAAGTAACGGGCGAGGGCGTCGAGCTCCTCGTCGGTATAGCCGGTCGCGTGACGCGTCATGATCGTCGCACCCTCGACCTCGCCCGCCTTGAATGCGAGAAGCTGCTCGCGCAGGATGTCGTAATCCTGACCGGCGATCGCCGGGATAGCGCCGGGCGAGCGGCCGTCCGTGCCGTGGCAGTTGGCGCAGGTGCCGGCCAGCACCGACACCTCGTCTTCGCTGAGGGCACTGGCCGGCCCGGCGAATGCGGCAAGCATCGCCGCGACGACGACGCCCCTTCGAAAATGCTTCGAGAACATGGATCAGCCCCCCTTTTCCAAAACCCTCGGCGAGCAAACGCATCGCCTCTTTGGAATGATTATAGAAAAGGATGCGCCCTTCGCAACTCTATACTTTCACAGCTTCGTAGCCGAGGTAATAATGGAATTGAGTACTCGCTTACGGGCTATTTGGAGGAAATCATTTCCTTCAATCGAGGCGTACCGAGATTGATATCTTCCTCGGTCGGGTCGATCCCGGCTGCCAGCAGACGGCGTGCGATCATGTGATCGGCCGCGCGGTTGATGGAATCCACCGCCAGCAGCCGTGGCCCGGCGAAATGCCAGACCGAAAACGCGTTCGCCTCGGGATCGCCGGCAAGAAGATGCCTGTCCGCATCGAAAGAGAGGCCGGCCGTCTGCAACTTGATATCTCCCTGGTCGGACCAGAACCACGGCACCTCATGAAAAGCGGAGGGTTTTCCGGTGATCGTCCGTGCCGCGTGCTTTGCCTGGTCACTTGCGTTCTGCACCGATTCCAGCCGGACGGGGCGCGCGGCATGCCAGTGATGGAAACTGGTGACATCGCCCAATGCCAGAATGCGCGGATCGGCGGTGCGCATCTGCTCATCGACGACGATGCCGTTGTCGATGGCGAGACCGGCAGCGGCCGCGAGTTCGACATTGGGAACAACGCCGGTGCCGAGGACGACCAGATCGGCGGAGATACGCGACCCGTCCGTCAGCCGGACGGCATCGACGCGCCCGTTCGCACCCCCGAAGCCTGACACCCCCACGCCTGTGCGCAGATCTATCCCCGCCTCGCGCGCACGGCGTTCCGCATAGGACGAAATGAGCGGGGCGACCGAGCGGCCCAGAACGCGCGGCGCCATTTCGACCAGCGTGACGTGCTTTCCAAGACCAGCCAGCGTATGCGCGATCTCCATGCCGATGAAGCCGCCACCGACCACGATGGCCGACCGCGACGCCGCCGTCGCCTCGCGAATGCGACCGGCATCGGCGAAATTGCGAAGCGCGAAAATCCCGTCGAGACCGTTTCCCTCGACCTGTGGCAGGCGCGGCCGGGCCCCGGTCGCGAGAATGATTTGGGAGAAGGGCAATGACACGCCGTCATCGAGCCTCACCCTTCCGGCCGACCGGTCGAGTTCCTCGACCCGTCGGCCGAACAGAAGCTCGACCCCGTTGTCGCGATAGAAGCTCTCCGGGCGCAGCATCTGCGAGCCGCCACCGGGCGTCTTCAGGAACGTCTTCGACAGAGGCGGCTTGTGATAGGGCAGTTCCGTTTCATCATTGACGAGGGCGATCGCCCCGTCGAAGCCTTCCTGACGCAGGCTTGCGGCGGCCTGCGAGCCACCATGCCCGCCGCCGATGATGATCACGCGCTCTTCCACCCTCAAACCTCGCCGTCATATCCGATTTCGGCATCTATGTGCGATCGGACAAGACGCGCCGCAAGCCCTTTCGTGGCGTCTAGCTGACGGCTTCGCCAAGCCGGGCAAGGCTTGCCTCCATCGCGTCCTCCGGCACCTCGATCAGCACCGGCGCCTCGGTGAAGAGCAATGCGGCCCGCACCGGACGACCGGGATAAAGCGGCTGCAACAAGGCGCGGTAAAGAGCCATCTGCGCCACATGGGAAGGAGGCACCTGCGCCAGCGTGGCCGGCGGCGGGCGGTTGGTCTTGTAATCGACGATCAGCACGCTGTCGTCCGTCACGACCAGACGGTCGATCTTGCCGGAAATCGCACGATCCGCGCTTCCTATGCGCACGCGGCCCATGATCGAGACCTCGGCGCGCGAGTTCGCCGAGAAAAGGTCCGCGAATTCGGGATCGCCGAGGATCGCGCCGATCCGGCTCCAGGCCTGCGCGCGATCGACCTCGCTCCACCCCGCGCCCAGCCGGCCGAGATAGCGATGCGCGCTCGCCTCCCGGTCCTGCGGCTCAACGTCCGGCAAGGACTGGAGAAGCCTGTGGATCGCCGTTCCGCGTTCGAGCGCGTGCGACGTTCCCGCAACCGCGTCCAGCACCGGCGAGCCGGAAACGGCGGTTTCAGCCCCCGGTTCGATCACGAGCCTGACGCCGGAGGGCGCGAGCGGGCGCGGCACTGGCGGAGGCGCAGCGAGGCGATGGCTCAGGGCGGCCGGCAGGGGCACGGGCTCGTCCCTGGCCGCATCCGGCGTCACGATCACGGGTGCGGTCGCACGCGGCGTGACGCGATAGACGAGGATGTCGTCGCCGGTCGGCGCATGCGTCTGGCGCGCCGTCGCCGGCGAGGCTTCCAGCGCGCGCGCGACCATTGCATGCCAGGTCATGTCGGTGGGCGCGCGCTTGCCCTGATATCCGCACACGATCAGCCTGTCTTCCGCGCGGGTCATGCCGACATAGAGCAGACGTCGATATTCCTGCTCCGCCTTTGTCCGCGCGATTGCGGCGATGGCGCGCGCGAAATCGTTGTTGGTGTCGGAACCGGCGCGCCACAGAAATCCGCGCCCCGCCCATTCGCGCTTCGGCGCATCGAACGGCATCAGGATCGGCAGATGGCTGTCGGAAAAGGGAGCCGATCCGCTGTCGACCAAAAAGACGACCGGCGCTTCCAGACCCTTGGCCGCATGCGTCGTCATGATGCGGACCTCGCCGCGCGACTGGTCCATCTCGCGCTTGATTTCGGGGCCGTCACCGTCGAGCATCGCCAGAACCGCCTCGAGGCCGGCCGCGCCGCTTTTCTGGGCGGCAAGGCAGAAGTTCAGGAATTCGTCGACGACATCGCCGGCTTCCGGCCCCAACCGGGCGACGATCCGGGCGCGCGCGCCGTCCCGGCCGAGAATCCGCCCGTAGAATTCGAAGGCGGGCATGAAGCCGACTTCGTCGCGCCAGACGTTCAACTGGTCGCGGATCAGCCTGAATTCGACATCGCTTTCGGCTTCTCCCCGCAGGACAGCGTAAAGCGAGGCGCGACCGCGACCATGCGCGATCTCGAAGAGCCGTTCTTCCGACAGGCCGAAGATGGGACTGCGCAGCAATGCGGCCACCGACAGGTCGTCCTCCGGTTGAAGCGCGAAGCGTCCGATGGCCATCAGATCCTTGACGGCGATATGGTCGGCAAGAACCAGCCGGTCGGCACCCGCCACGGGCACATGCCTGTTCTTCAGCTCGCGCGACAGCGCATGGACGAAACTGCCGCGCTTCCTGACCAGCACCATGACGTCGCCAGGCGTCAGAAGCCGGCCGTGACCGGGAATTGTCTCGCCCGAATCGAGCCAGCTTTTCAGCGTCACCGCTATGTTTCGGGCCAGGCGCGCGGCCGGTGCGGACGTATGGTCGATGGCCAGCGTCCAGTCGTCGGGCGCTTCGACCTCCTGCGGCGTCAGCGACGGCCAGATCTCGACCTGTCCGGGTGCATCCGTGCGGATCGCGCTGTGCCTTATATCCTCGATGTCGCGCGTCAGCCCTTCGCGCGAAGACGGCTCGGCAAAGACGAGATCGACCGCTGATAGCACGTCCTGCGTGGAGCGGAAGGAATGGCTGAGGCGCACCCGTTCGAAGGTCTTCTGCGCGCTTTCGACGCGCCGGCCGAACTCGCGCCCGGAAACCGCGAAGGCTTCCGGCTCCGCGCCCTGAAACGAATAGATCGACTGCTTCTCGTCGCCGACGGCAAAGACCGTCCGAAGACCCTCATGCGCCGTTTCGCCGGCGAAGAACTCGTCGGCAAGCTGCCTGACCACCCGCCACTGATCCGGGCTCGTATCCTGCGCCTCGTCGAGCAGGATGTGATCGATGCCCTTGTCGAGCTTGTAATGCACCCAGGCGCCGGCATCCTTTCGCGCCAGAAGCGCAGCGGTGCGGCGGATCAGATCGTTGAAATCCAGAAAGCCGCGCGCGCTTTTCAGCCGCTCGTAACGCGCGATCAGCCATTCGGCGAGCGTGAGCGCGGACCGCGACGCACGCAGCATCGCAAATAGCGCCGCCCGGTCGAGCGCGGTGCGCACCGCGTCGGCCATGCGCGCGAATTCGGCCTCGAATTCCGGGAAATGCTCGGCTACGCCCTTGGCGAGTATCTGTTTCGTCGAGCGCGCCTCGTAGACGGGACCCTTTTTCGTCAGGAACGTCTTGCGAAGGACCGCAAAGCGTTCGTCCGCATCATGCGCCGTGCAAACAAAGGTCAGATCCTCGGCGAATTGCGACGCCCTGACCTTGCCGGCGGCTGCCGCGCGGTCGGCGAAGCGTTCGGAAAGATCGCGGTCGAAATAGGCATCGGGCCAGACCCCGCCCAAAATCTCGTCCATCGTCTCCGCACCGGTGAAGCCGAAGGCGGCGAAGAACGGCGCGAAGTTTTCGGGCGGCATGCCGACTTCGGAAACGAAAGCGCCCAGATCGTCGCGCTGGCGCACGATCTCGCTCAGGAGATGCTCCAGACCCGATTCGCCGGCTATGTCGAGGATGTCGGCAAAGGCGGCGGCAAGTTCCGGATCGGCGTTGTCGGCCGCGCCCGCGATCATCGAGCGCCGCGCCTCGGCGATGAGGGCCGCCTCCATCTGGCCGTCGAGAAGTTCGAAATGACCCGCGACATTCGCCTCGAGCGGGAACTGGTGCAGGATCGCCTCGCAAAAGGCATGGATAGTCTGGATCTTGAGGCCGCCCGGCGTCTCGAGCGCCTCGGCGAACAGGCGACGCGCGCGCGTCATCCGGGCCGGCGACGGCGGCCGACCGTCAAGCCCGGCGATCGTCACCCTCAAGGCGTCGTCGTCGAGCGCCGTCCACGCGCTCAGCGTCTGGAAGACGCGGTTCGACATGTTCGCCGCCGCCGCGCGCGTGTAGGTCAGGCACAGGATGCGCGACGGGTCGGTTCCGTCGAGCAGCAGGCGGATGACGCGTTGCGACAGGACATGCGTCTTGCCCGAGCCGGCATTGGCCGACACCCACGCCGAATTCTTCGGATCGGAGGCGCGCGCCTGATCCAGCCGGGTCGATTCGGGAATGACGAAAGCCGGCCTCATTCCTCGCCTCCCCCGTCGTCGCCGCCGGCCGACCACTCATGGACGCGGGCCAGATGGTCGTAATCACCGCTGAAATCGCCTTCGCGAAACGGCACCGCACGCGAGACATAGCCGTTTTCCGGCTTCTGGTAATACGCGATCAGACGCTCCAGCCGTTCCCATGCTTCGTGCGCGAGGTCGGGGCCGGACTTGAGCTCCTTCCTGAACTCGTGAATGGCGTCGTGCTCGACATCGCCGTTCGCCTTCAGCCGCACATAAGCGAGCTCCGCGGGCATCGCCTCGCCGATTCCGGCAAACGCACCGCGCACGAGCAGGGCCGCCTCGAGCGCGAGTTGCGGCGCGAGCAGGCTGTGGGCCTGGCCTTTGGAAGGATTGGTGCCGGTCTTGAAGTCGATGATGTCGGCCATGCCCGCCGCGAGCAGATCGATCCGGTCGGCATAGCCGGACAGCGTGACGCCCGTCGCGCCGACCTTAATTGCCTCCGCGCGGGCCTCGGCGACACGCCGGATCACACCTGCGCGGCTGCGCTCCCAGGCAACGAAACGGCTCGACATCTTGGCGAAGCGCGGCCACCAGACGGCGTCCACATCGGGCGGAAGCGCGACTTCGTCGAACTTTTCCCGGCCGATCTTCAGCAGCCAATCCACCGCGTCCGGCGCGCCTGGGTCGATGTCGGCGACGGCAAAGCCGTGCAGGATCGCGTGGAAGAGTGTTCCGCGCTCCGCAGCGCCCGGATCGCGCAACAACGGATCTACGGGCAGAAGTCGCAATATCTTGCGCGCATAGATCGCATAGGGATCGCGCCGAAGCGTCTCCACTTCGGTGACAGAAAAATGCACCGGGCGGGCGGAAACGGGCGGTTTCGGTGCCGGGCGTCCGGCCAGCGCCACGTCGTCCCGCTCATCGATCCGGCGCGTCCAGGCGATATGGTCGCGGCCGCGCGCACGCATCGCCTCGGCCGCTTCCGGCCCGGCGCAGGTCAAAAGCCGCTGGAGCCAGCGCGAAGCCACCGCCGGCGCTTCGCCCGCCCGCGCCGAACGCGTCACGATCACGCGCGGATTGGCCATCGCCATGACGAAATCATGCGCGGACTGGCCGATGCGGCGTTCGGGCGGCTCCAGTTCGAGCCCCTGCTTCATCATTCGCGACATGAAGCGGTCGGCCTCGGCCTTACGCGGCCAGTTCCCCTCGTTCAAGCCACCGATGACCATGGTATCGACCGTCTGAAGACGCGCTTCGAGCGGCCCCCAGATCGAAACGCGCGGATCGCCGGCCGGGGTCGGCTTCACCGTCTCGCCGGCGATCAGTGCCGCCAATATGTCGGGCCACTCCGCCGGGTTGAAGGAAAGCGGCGCATCGAGCCCGGCAAGACCGCGCAGGAAATCCGCAAGCCTGCCGCCCGCATCGCCGCCATAGACCGGATCGAGCCGGCCCGTTTCGTCGCAGCCGAGCGCTTCGATCACTTCGACGGTCGCCCGGACCGCCTGCTTCAGATCGATCTCCTCATGCCCGCGCAAATCGGCAAGCGGGCCGACCGCATGCGCGAGGCGATCGGCTATTTCGCCGGCTTCCATGCGACGCTCCGAATCCAGCCGTGCGAGCCAGAACGGCTTGCGATCCGCATCCTCATGCACGGCGAGACGGTCCTTGAAATCATGCCCGATCGCGGCGATGTCCGGCCGCCCCGTGCCGCCGCGAAACGTGACAAGATCGATCGTTTCGCTTGCGCGGCGGACACGCCCGCGCGGACGGCCAAGATGCAGCAACGGATGCTTGAGAAGAGAAAGCGCCGTCACCGCATCACCCGGCCGCAAGGTCGCCTCGACCGCAAGGCGCATGAGCACGCAAGGCGGCGCTTCGGCGAGCAGCGCGCCGGCCGAATCGTCGGCCACGATGCCGAAGCGGCGCAACTCTGCCGCGACGCGCCTTGCGAGATCGCGATCCGTGGTGACCAGCGCCGCCGTCTTCTCCGGTTCCTCCACCGCAAGACGCAAGGCGATCGCGATCCCCAGCGCTTCCTCGCGCTCATTCGCCGCCTCGATCAGCGTCACCTCGTCGAGCGCGCCGCGTTCGACCGTTGCCTTGAGCCTATCGCGACCCTGCGCCCAGGCTTCCGTCGTCTCGGCCGGCCGCAACGCTTCGCCAACAAGCGCGATCCGCGCGGCGATCGCTGGATCGGATACGCCAAGTTCGGCGACGTCGCGTCGATGGATGCCGAGCCGGCGAAGCAGTTTCTTCAAGGCCGCCTGCGGATGTCCATGGATCGCGGGCGATGCGTTCTCGCGGCCGATCGCCTCCCAGGCAGCATCGTCCATCTGACGGTCGAGGCCCGGCAACACCACGGCCCCGAGATCAAGACGGCTGATCGTCGCCAGAAGCTGCGCGGTCGCGGGGATTGAGCCGGTCGAGCCGGCCGCGATGACCGGGCCGTTCAGAACGCGCGTCTTGAGGCGCTCGGCCTCGGCCCTGATCTGGACGTCGCGGTGATGAGCCGGATTCACACGCCCGGCCCCCGTCAGATATTGCGGCCATGCGCCCGTCACGATCTGAAGGAAATCGAGCGTGACCTGCCACCAGCCGGCGAGCTCGGCGGGCACGAGTTCGGACAGACGCGTCCAGTCGCCGCCCTCCGTCTCGATCTCGTCGATCAGGCCGGACAGATCGCGGGACAGCCAGATGGCATCGGACAGCGAGGCGGGAATTGCCAAGTCTTCGCCGTAGAGCGCAGCCAGATGCGCAGGCAGACGGCGTTTCCACGCCTGAACCAGCGGCGCGAGCCGGACGATCCGTTCAAGCGGTTCTATTGCCGGCAAAAGATCGAGATCGGACGCGCCGGAGATCCAGCTATCGTCGTCGAATTCCCCCAGGGGGCGGATCACGGGAAGGATCGCGGAGCGCTCGCCGAGCCTTTCCAAAAAGCCGGAGCGCAACTCGCGCGCGGCGCGGCGCGTCGGCACATAGATCGTCACGTCTGCAAGCGCGAGCGGCGATCCATCGTATCGAAAACCCTTAACCAGATGGCCGTCGAGCAGCGCATCGATCAGCGTGGGAATGAAGGGCGAAGCCGCCGCGATGTTCAGGACATGCGGATGCTGCGTCATGAAGCTTGCGAACCGAAACGCTCAACGGCGCGCTCGGCCTCGCCGATCGCTTCGGGCGTGCCGACGGTGATCCAGTGTCCGTCCATCACATGGCCGAAGAGACGCCCCCGCTCGATTGCCCGGTCGAAATAAAGGTTGAGCGAATGCGGCGTCGCCGTCGCGTCCGAAAAGATTCCTGGGTCGAGGATCGCCGCGCCCGCATAGACGAAGCCCTGCCGATTTCCCCTGGCGCGATCGAGCCGGCCATCGGCATCGCGGCAGAAATCCGTCTTGGTTCCATGCCCTGTCGTATCGGATACAGGGACCAGCATCAAAAGCATGTCCATACGCGAAGCGTCCCACGCATCGGCCAGCGCCGCAAGGTTCGCCTCTCCCCGGTCGATCCAGAACGTATCGGCGTTGAGGAGAAAGAAAGGCGCATCACCCAGAAGCGGCAATGACTTGACGATGCCGCCGGCTGAATCGAGCAGTTCTTCACGCTCGTCCGAGATGACGATCTCCGGTGTCACCCGCGACGCGCAATGGGTAACGATCTGATCGGCGAGATGGTGGACGTTGACGACCGCCCGCCCCACGCCGACAGCTTCGAGCGCGTCGAGCGACCTGTCGAGAAGCGTCCGGCCAGCCACGGTGACCAGCGGCTTCGGCAGCGTATCCGTGATCGGGCGCATGCGCGTTCCAAGGCCGGCGGCAAGCACCATTGCGCTCATGTTAGCCGGATTCATTGCGCCCCGTCCGGCAGGACGTTCATGCGCCCGTAGAGCGCCCGCAGCATCGCAAGGTCCGGGTGCCGCGTCGCGCGCTCCAGATAATCGCGAATGCGCGGCAGGTGCTTCAGATAATGCGGCTTGCCGTCGCGCTCGTTCAGGCGCACGAAAATGCCGAGTATCTTCGAGTTTCGCTGCGCCGCCATGATCGCATAGGCAGTTTCGAAGGCCGCTCGGTCGAACCCGGCATCCGTACGGCGTTCGAGATACGCGCTGCGAATGTCGGCTTCCAGCTCCTCAGGAATCGTCACGCGCGCATCCATCGCGAGCGACGCGACGTCGTAGGCGGACGGCCCCATCAGCGCGTCCTGAAAGTCGATGATGCCGATGCGGTCCGTACCAACCGCTCCGTCGCGCCAGATGATGTTGGGCGAGTGATAATCCCGCAGGACGATGGATTTTTCGGCTCGTGCCAGATGGTCGAAAAGCCTGTCCCAGCATGCGTGAAACTCGGCCCGCTCATCCGCTGTCGCGGCGCGGCCCATGGCGTAGGGAAGGTACCAGTCGAGCAGAAGCTCGGTCTCTATGCCCATCGCCACGCGATCATAAGCCGGCACATCGTAGGTCGGGCCGTCCGCGAATTCGATCGTGTCCGACCATGCGTCATGGTGCAGGTCAGCGAGGGTTTCGGCCGCCGCGCGGTAACGCTCCGCGACCGGACGCCCATTGTCATCGAGAATGCTGCCCTGGCCGAGATCTTCGAGAAGCAGAAGCCCGCTATCGAGATCGGCCGCATGAATCTGCGGCGCGGCGAAACCATGCTCGCGCAGCGTTTGCGCCACCGCGACGAACGGCTCGACCGATTCGGCCAGATGCGCGATGCGGCTATAGGGCTTGCCGTCGCGGATCGGCGGGCCATCCGGCTGGCGCGGCGCGTTCATCAGAAGTTCGCAGCGTTCCGCGCTCTTAATCGTCTCGTAGCTGCGCGCCGAGGCATCGCCGACCAGATAGAGGCGCGTCGCGGCTGACCGACCGGCTTCGGCCAGAAAGTCCCTGATGGAAAAGGAGCGTTCGAACCGCGCAAGCGGCTCGAACGGTCCGTCAATGACCATGCGCCGCCCTGATCCCTCTTCCAAAAGTTTCACGTGAATCGTGGTTTCGGGAAGGTAAACACCCGCCTTTTCCGGCCATTCGATCAGCGCCACCCCGTCGCGCACGGCATCTTCCAGCCCGAGTTCCGTCACCTCGCCGGCGTCTTCGATGCGGTAAAGGTCGAAATGGGCGACGGGCAGCCGCCCATCGTAAAGCTGGACCAGCGTGAAAGTCGGGCTCGGCACTTCGAGCATCCGGTCGCCGGCCAGTGAACGGATGATCGCGCGCGCCAACGTCGTCTTCCCGGTACCCAGATCGCCGTGAAGCGCCAGCACGTCGCCCCGGCGTAAGGCCGCCGCGAGATCGTTGCCGGCCTGCAGCGTTGCGGCCTCGTCGCCGAGCAGGCGTTCGATCACCTGTCCTACTCCGCCGCCGCGCGAACCGGCGTCGCCACCGACGGCAGGCGGCAGACGACGGAGGTGCCCCGATCCATGCCGGTCCTGATCTCGACCGTTCCGCCATGCAACTCGATGAAGCTCTTGACGATCGACAGGCCGAGGCCCGCGCCGCGCTTGCGGCCGCCATTGGCGTGCGTCTCGAAACGCTGGAAGATGGTTTCCAGCACTTCGGGAGACATGCCCGGCCCATCGTCGTGAACGCGGAATTCGACGATTTCCTTCGCCTCGTCCACCTCCAGCCGCACCGTCGATCCTTCCGGCGCATAGTTCGCGGCGTTGTTGAGGACATTGTAGAGAATCTGGCGCAGCCGGTGCCCGTCCGCATGGATCGTCGCGGGCGCGCGGGACAGGTCCACGGCAAGCTTGATGTTGTGCTCCCGCAAGCGGTCCACGACGAGATCGGCCGCCGAACTCACCGCTTCCTCGACGACGATCCGGCCGATATCGAGCTGCATGATGCCGGCATCGACCGTCGCCAGGTCGAGGATGTCGTTGACGATGGTCAAAAGAACGGACGAGGACGAGCCGATATGGCCGACATATTCACGCTGGCGCTCGTTGAGCGGGCCGGTGCCGTCGAAGGACAGTAGCTCGGTGAAACCGATGATGTTTGTCAGCGGCGAGCGCAATTCATAGGAAACGTGCTGGACGAAATCGTTCTTCAGGCGGTCCGCCCGCTGCAACGCCTCGTTCTTGTCCTTAAGCGCACGCTCGATGTTCACGCTGTCCGTTACGTCGACGAAGGTCGTCATGACCTGCCCGTTGGGCAGATGGATGACCGCATAGCGAAGAACCGTTCCGTCGCGCATCTCGGCGCGGCCATTGCGGTCGCGCCGCTCGTCGTCGAAGCCGGTCACGAGCGCGATGAGTTCGCTCCACGGGCTGAGGACGGCATTGTCTTCGCAGGCCGCGCGGATAACGGCGATGTGGGTGCCCGACCGCACCAGATCGTCCGGCAGGCTCCACAGATTCGAAAAGGCCGGATTGGCCAGCCGCACCTTGCCGTCCGGCCCGAACACCGCGACGCCCTCGGCCAGATTGTCGAGCGTCTCGCCTTGCACCCGCACCGCGGTCTGATAGCGGCTTTCGAGACTGAGCTGTTCGGTGAGGTTTTCGAATACCCAGGTCACGCCGCCCTTCGGCTGCGGATTTCCGACCACGCGCAATGTGCGCCCGTCCGGCAGATGCCAGACATGTTCGTGCGGATCGATCGCGCGATAGGCGGCCAGGATCGTTTCCTTCCAGCGCCGCCATTCGGGCTGTTCGGCAAGCTTTCCCTCGCTGCGCAACCGGTCGAGAAGCAGCGTCTGATCCGGCATGCTTTCCAGAAAAGCGGAATCGAGATCCCACAATTTCTGGAACGCCTGATTGAAGAACAGAAGCTTCTGGTCCGCATCGAAAATGGCGACCGCCGTCTGAAGCTGGTCGAGTGTGTCGGCATGGCTTATGATCGTGCGCTGATATTCCTCGCGGATCGCCTCGACCTCGGTCCGGTCGGCAGCGATGCCGGCGGATGCCTCCTTCGCCGCGAAATCGGTGACGGCATACATGTGGCGCTCGCCTGCGATGACCACGGACAAGGTCTGTTCGAACAGCGGCTTCGACGCATGATGGCGTTCGAGCGCGTCGCGCGCCGTTTCCGACAGAAGTTCGCGCTGCTCGCGGATCACGATACCCGGTTCAGGCGCATCGACGCTTGCCGCATAGGCCTGATTGACCCATTCCAGCCTGCCGCGCGCGTCGCGCAGCCAGAACGGCATCGGCACCGAATCGAGCAATGCCAGCGTCGTCTCGTGATCGCGAACCAGTCGCTGGTGGTCGAGCTTCAGCTCGGCGAATTCCTGCTGGCGCTTCGCGACGGAGGCAAACCGGACCAGACAATGCGACAGGCTGCTGCGCCCCTGCACCTCGAGGACGGCGCCGGACACGGTTTCCGCCACCATTTCGAACTGGGTTCCGGCGTCACGCAGACCGCTCAGGGCGCCTTCGAGCGCCGAAGCCGAATGCGGCGCAAGCCATCTGCCGAAGGCCAGAAAGGTGGCGCGGTCATTCGGCGCGCCGGTTTCCGCACCCAGCGAGCCAACAAGTTCGGGGCGCGCATTCCGATCGTCCCAGACGACGATGCGCTGGTCGCGCAGATTGAGCAACGCCTCGGATCGGCGCAGTGCACCGCCAAGCTCGGCGAGCCGCGCCTTGAGCTGACCGTTCTCGCGATCGATGCGCCCGCGCTCGCGAATGAGAAGAATGGCCGAAATGAAGGCGGCCGACATGACGCCGGCGAGCAGCGCGAACTGGGTGACGGACGAAACGTCCAACGCGGTGTCCTGCGCAAAAGCGCGTGTCGGCACCAGCGCGGTCGTTGCGAAGAGAAGCGCAGACGAGGCGCCGCGCCGCCATATCGGCGATCGGCGCGAATCGGCCTTTTGCGCTGGCTCCATGCCTGACATCGACGTCCCACCTCTTGCCGCTTCGCGGACATTGGAAATCAAAGCCCGCCACCCCCGCGACGCACCCGATCCCGCGAATCATGACAATGTATCGCCTGCGCGGGACTGCGTGAAGCTTGCGTCTTCCTTTGAAACGCAATCGGCGGCCCGCAGGCCGCCGAAGATTTTGCGAAATGTCGCGTTTGGGCGTGTCAGTACCGGTAGTGTTCCGGCTTGAACGGTCCTTGCGGCGTGACGCCGATATAGGACGCCTGCTCGTCCGACAGGATGGAAAGCCGCGCGCCAAGCTTGTCGAGATGCAGGCGGGCCACCTTCTCGTCGAGGTGCTTGGGCAGAACATAAACCTCGTTGCCGTAGGCTTCGCCCTTGGTCCACAATTCGATCTGAGCCAGCACCTGATTGGTGAAGGACGCGCTCATGACGAAGCTCGGATGGCCGGTCGCATTGCCCAGGTTGAGCAAACGTCCTTCCGACAAAAGGATCATGCGTTTGCCGTCCGGGAAGGTGATCATATCCACCTGCGGCTTCACATTCGTCCATTTCAGGTTGCGCAGCGCGGCAATCTGAATCTCGTTGTCGAAATGGCCGATATTGCCGACGATCGCCATGTCCTTCAAAGCGCGCATGTGATCGAGCCGGACGACATCCTTGTTGCCGGTCGTGGTGATCACGATGTCGGCGGTCGGGGCGGCATCCTCAAGGGTGACGACCTCGTAGCCGTCCATCGCCGCCTGAAGGGCACAGATCGGATCAACCTCGGTCACCTTGACGCGCGCGCCGGCGCCGGCGAGCGACGCTGCGGAGCCCTTGCCGACATCGCCATAGCCGCACACCACGGCGACCTTGCCGGCCATCATGACGTCGGTGCCACGGCGAATGCCGTCGACCAGCGATTCCTTGCAGCCATATTTGTTGTCGAATTTCGACTTGGTCACGCTGTCATTGACGTTGATCGCCGGGAACGGAAGAAGTCCCTTCTTCTGCAACTGGTAGAGACGGTTGACGCCGGTCGTCGTCTCTTCCGTCACGCCCCGGATGGCGTCGCGCTGACGGGCGAAGAAGCCCGGCGTCGCGGCAAGACGCTTCTTGATCTGGGCGAACAGGATTTCCTCTTCTTCGGAACCGGGGTTTTTCAGAACGTCCTCGCCCGCCTCGGCGCGCGCGCCGAGCAGGATGTACATCGTGGCGTCGCCGCCATCGTCGAGGATCATGTTCGAGGGCTCGCCGTCCGGCCACTGGAAGATCTGGTCCGTGTAGGTCCAGTAATCCTCGAGGCTCTCTCCCTTGATCGCGAAGACCGGCGTGCCGCCGGCAGCGATCGCGGCAGCCGCATGGTCCTGGGTCGAAAAGATGTTGCACGAGGCCCAGCGGATATCGGCCCCGAGGCTTTTAAGCGTCTCGATCAGCACGGCTGTCTGGATCGTCATGTGGAGCGAGCCGGTGATGCGCGCCCCCTTGAGCGGCTGGTCGGCTCCGAACTCCTCGCGGCAGGCCATGAGGCCCGGCATTTCGGTTTCGGCGATTTCGATTTCCTTGCGGCCCCAGTCGGCAAGGGAAATGTCGGCAACTACATAGTCATTGACGGCCATGGAATGGGCTCCCGGTCTTGAACTTCGCACAATGCGGCCGGGCGAAACGCGCCCGTCTTGGCGCGTAACTAGCAAACCCGTCGCCAGTGGGCAATGGGATATAAAGACATCGTTATATGCCAGGGCATCGAAGTCTGGCGAGGGTTCAGATTTCCTCGCCGAAGCGATTGGCGATCAGTTCCTCGATCGCGCGCATCGCGTCTTCGGCCTGCGGTCCGCTCACCGACACGCGGATGCTGCAACCGGGGCTGGCGGCCAGCATCATCAGGCCCATGATGGAGGTGCCGCCGACCGTCGTACCGTCCTTCTCCACCTCGATGACGGCATCATAGGAGCCTGCGAGTTGGACGAACTTGGCCGAAGCGCGCGCATGAAGCCCACGCTGGTTTATGATGGCAAGGTCACGGACGATGGGGGCTTTGGCGTCGGCTTCGCTCATTTGGCGTTGAGGACCTGGCTTGCGACATTGATGTATTTGCGCCCGGCATTCTGTGCCTCTTCGAGCGCCATGGCCATGTCGTCGCATTTGCGAACACTGGTCAGCTTGATCAGCATAGGTAAATTGACGCCCGCGACGACCTCGACATTGCCCGCCGCCATGACCGAGATGGCCAGATTCGACGGGGTGCCACCGAACATGTCCGTGAGGATGATGACGCCTTCGCCGCTGTCGGCACGCGCCACCGCATCGACGATATCGCGGCGGCGCTGCTCCATATCGTCCTCAGCCTCGATCGAGACCGTTTCGAGCTGGTCCTGCTGGCCGACGACATGTTGAACGGCGTTTCGAAACTCGTCGGCGAGACGCCCGTGGGTCACAAGAACAATACCGATCATGCCACATGAACCGGTTTTCGGTTCCGTTTCTGGTCCGCATGTATCCGCCGGCCCCCGCGCGCGGTGCATGTTTCAGTCAATTGGTGCTCCGTAAACTTGCGTCGTGCCGATGCCTGCAGGCCGATCGAACCTTCTCATCGTCAGTCTTGCGGCGATGCCGCGTCCGACAAAGGCGGTATCCTTGTCACGAGTTGAGCCGTTGACAAGGTCGAATCGGCAAACCGACTGCGCTTTACGCGTTATTCGATCGCGAAGTGTGGCTAAAAATCACGAATTCAACCGACTAAGCGCTTCAGCGACACGTTGACGCGCCGAAAGGCAATCGCGCCGGGGCACCTCGATCATCGCGACGCCGTCACACATACGCGGTTCGGGCATCCTGTCGATTGTACTCCCATCGACGAGATCGACGATCAGGTCGATCACCGCATGGCTTTCGTGCGACCGAATGCCGATGCCGACGCCGCGCACCTCGATCCGCCCTGAAATCGATTGCGGCACGCTTCCGACGTAACGGCCGTGCGATCGCTTTTCGACGATCACCCGATCGTCCCCGACAAGCATGGAAAAGCCATCCGAATGACGGATCAAATCGAGCGCGAGCGTGGATTTTCCCGCGCCGGACGGTCCGGTGATCAGAACGCCCCGGTCACCGATGAGAACGAGGGTAGCATGACGGTTCCCCGTCTCCATCAGCCGTCGGCCGGCAAACGCACGACGAAGCGCGCGCCACGGATATCGCCGGGCTTGCCGCCGGGGATGTTGTCTGCGGTGATCGTCCCGCCATGGGCCTCGACGATCTGGCGGCTGATCGACAGGCCAAGCCCGGAATTCTGCCCGAACGCCTCAGATGCGGGCCGGTCGGTATAGAAGCGCTCGAAGATGCGGTCGATATTGTCGATGCGGATGCCCGGTCCGTTGTCTTCGACGGTCACGAGAACGGAACGCTGCGTGCGGGCCAGCGTCACCAGAACACGGCCGCCGGCGTCCGGAACGAACGAACGGGCATTTTCCACCAGATTGGTGATGACCTGGCCGAGCCGCAGATCGTGCCCCGTCACGAAGAAGCCCTTGTGCTGTTGCTGCGGAGCCTTCTCGACCTTGAACTCGACCGCGACCTTCTTGTCGATGTTGCGGCCGTGATCGGCCAGCAGCCGCGTCAGATCGCCGACGAGCTTTTCGACGTCAATGCGCTCGGCATCGTCGCGCGCAAGCTCCGCATCGAGGCGCGAGGCGTCGGAAATATCGGTGATCAGCCGGTCGAGGCGACGCACATCGTGCTGGATGACCTCCATCAGCCGCGCCCGCGAGGTTTCGTTCTTCGCCAAAGGCAGGGTCTCGACCGCGCTTCTGAGCGAGGTCAGCGGGTTCTTCAATTCGTGACTGACATCGGCCGCGAAGCTCTCGATCGCCTCGATGCGCGCGTAGAGCGCGTTGGTCATGTCGCGCAGCGCCACCGACAGATTGCCGATCTCGTCCTGCCGGTCGGAGAAATCGGGGATTTCCTCGCGATCCTTGCCGCCGCGCCGCACCCGGACGGCGGCCGCGGAAAGACGGCGCAGCGGATTGGCGATGGTCGAGGCGAGGAGCATGGACAGGATCGCCGTCACCAGCGCCGCCACGCCGAAGAGGCGCAGGATCGCGCCGCGCTCGGCCGCCACGATCCGGTCGATGTCGCCGCCCTGCGTCGACAGCATCAGAACGCCGTGAACCGCGCGGAAGCGCTGGATGGGAACCGCCACGGAAATAATCTGCTCGCCCTGTTCGGACAGGCGCACCAGATAGCCCGGCGTGCCCCGTGCGGCGGCGACCACTTCGGGAAAGGCCGCTCCCGTTCCGCCGGGCTGCTCGCGGTAGATCGGCAGGTCGGTTCGCCGGAAGAACTCGGCGAAGATCACCCGGACACGGTCGAGGAAGGTGGGTTCGGCAGGCTCGACGGGCGGCAGGTCGTAGCGCAGGATCTGTCCGCGCGAATAAAGATGCCGCGAATCCAGCAGGAGGTTCATGTCTGGGTCGAAGATGCGCGCGCGTGTATGGGTCGGCGATATCAGTCGCCGGAGAACCGGCGCAACCTTTTCGGGATTGATCGGGAATTCGAGGCTGTCGAGCGCACGCTGGTCCGGCGGCAGGCTTTCGCCGGCCTGAAGTTCGAGAAGACGCTCCGGATCGATGGTGATCGAATCGGTCTCGACCGTGGCCGACGCGGCGATGGCACCGGCGATGATCTCGCTTTGCGTCATCAGGCTTTCCACGCGGGCGTCGATCAACCCGTCGCGGAACTGGTTCATGTAGAGAATGCCGACGACGAGAACGCCAAGGGCGGCCAGATTGAGAAACAGGATGCGCTTGGTCAGGCTCGAAAACATATATTGTCCGAGCACACGACGGATAGCCCGCCAGGACCGCGTCCAACGCACGACGCCCGGCCGCGCAGCGCGCGGCAGAGACGTCATGGATCGATCCGTGTCAGCCGCCATTTCTCATCCGAACATTCGCGGCGCTCGATATCAGGCTTCTCGGAAGCGATATCCCACGCCGTAGAGCGTTTCGATCATGTCGAAACTGTCGTCCACCGACTTGAACTTCTTGCGCAGCCGCTTGATGTGGCTGTCGATCGTGCGGTCGTCGACATAGACCTGTTCGTCATAGGCCGAATCCATCAGCGCGTCACGGCTTTTGACGACGCCGGGGCGCTGGGCCAGCGAATGGAGGATCAGGAACTCGGTCACCGTCAAGGTCACGGGTTCACCCTTCCAGGTGCAGGTGTGGCGCTCCTGGTCCATGACGAGCTGGCCGCGTTCGAGCGAGCGGGCCTGCTGGGCGGCGGGCTTCACACCCGCCTCACGCGCGCTCGCCCGACGCAGAACGGCGCGCACGCGCTCGACCAGAAGGCGCTGCGAGAACGGTTTGCGGATGAAATCGTCGGCCCCCATCTTCAGGCCGAACAATTCGTCGATCTCGTCGTCCTTCGACGTCAGGAAGATGACCGGAAGATCGGTCTTCTGGCGCAGGCGGCGCAGAAGCTCCATGCCGTCCATGCGCGGCATCTTGATATCGAGGATCGCAAGGTTGGGCGGACGGGCGCCAAGCCCCTCCAGCGCGGACGCGCCGTCCGTATAGGTCTCGACGCGATAGCCCTCCGATTCCAGCGCGATCGAGACCGATGTGAGAATATTGCGGTCGTCATCGACAAGCGCGATCGTTGCCATCTCTAGCGGCTCCTTCATGGGCGGTCGTCCCTGGCTGACACAAACGTGCCGCCTCATGCGGGACAAATCTGGTACAAAATGTGGCACAGTTTGCGTGATTTGTCACAGACCCCCCAGCAACTGCGACCCCGGTTACCGGGCTATATGGTCCCGATCCCGCCCGATCGAAGCAGATATAACCGATTTAACCATCGTTACAAAATTCTAAATCGATTAATGATTTGATATCGCTATGTTTTTCTGGTTCTCCACCTGAAAGCCCGTACGAACCCGGTTCCGGCCGAGAGGCAAGAGGGTTTCGGCTTTTTACGATTCTGACTTTCTTTTGGTGGATTGAACATGACGGAAATCGGTAAGCGCAACCCCGCCTGCGGGATCGATGCCAGCGGTCTCAGCGACCTCGGCAAGGTCCATTACAATCTCGGCGCTGCCGAACTCTATGAGGAATCGCTGCGTCGCGGCGAAGCGGAACTGACGGCTCACGGCGCGCTTCTGGCGCGGACCGGCCAGCACACGGGCCGCTCGCCAAAGGACAAGTTCATCGTCGAGGACGAGACGACGAAGCCACGCATCTGGTGGGACAACAACAAGCCCATGTCGCGCGAGAATTTCGACCGCCTTCACGCCGAGTTCCTCGACCACGCCAAGGGCAAGGACCTTTTCGTGCAGGATCTGATCGGCGGAGCGGACACCGGCCATGCGCTGCCGACGCGTGTCGTGACCGAATATGCCTGGCACTCGCTGTTCATCCGCAACCTGCTCATTCGTCCCGATCGCGCCGATCTCGCCGGCTTCGTTCCGAAGCTGACGATCATCGACCTTCCCTCGTTCAGGGCCGATCCCGCGCGTCACGGCTCGCGGACGGAAACGGTCATCGCGGTCGATTTCTCGCGCATGATCGTTCTGATCGGCGGCACGTCCTATGCGGGCGAGATGAAGAAGTCCGTCTTCACCGCACTGAACTATCTCCTGCCTGAAAAAGCCGTCATGCCGATGCACTGCTCGGCCAATGTCGGCCGCGAGGGCGATTCGGCCGTGTTCTTCGGCTTGTCGGGCACCGGCAAGACGACGCTGTCGGCCGATCCGACCCGCACGCTGGTCGGCGACGACGAGCACGGCTGGGGCGAGGACGGCATCTTCAATTTCGAGGGCGGCTGCTACGCCAAGACGATCAAGCTTTCGGCCGAAGCCGAGCCTGAAATCTTCGCGACGACCCGGCGCTTCGGCACCGTGCTGGAAAATGTCGTACTCGACGAGCACCGCGTTCCCGATTTCGATGACGGCCGGCTCACCGAAAACACGCGCTGCGCCTATCCGCTCGATTTCATCCCCAATGCGAGCGCCACCGGTGTCGCGCCGCACCCGAAGAACATCATCATGCTGACGGCGGATGCGTTCGGCGTCATGCCGCCCATCGCCAAGCTGACGCCGGCGCAGGCCATGTATCACTTCCTGTCCGGCTACACCGCCAAGGTCGCCGGCACGGAAAAGGGCGTGACCGAGCCGGAAGCGACATTCTCGACCTGCTTCGGCGCACCGTTCATGCCGCGCCATCCATCCGAATACGGCAATCTGCTCAAGGACCTGATCGCCCGCCACGAGGTCGATTGCTGGCTGGTCAATACCGGCTGGACCGGCGGCGCACACGGCGTCGGCCATCGCATGCCGATCAAGGCGACGCGCGCCTTGCTCGCAGCCGCGCTCGACGGCTCTCTGAAGGACGCGGAGTTCCGCACGGATCCGAATTTCGGCTTCGCCGTGCCGGTATCGGTCCCCGGCGTCGATGTGAAAATTCTCGATCCGCGCTCGACCTGGGCCGACACGGAAGCCTACGACCGGCAGGCCGAAAAGCTCGCGACCATGTTCACGGACAATTTCACCAAGTTCGAAAGCCATGTCGACGCCAGCGTCATGGGCGCCGCGCCGCGCTATCAGGAAGCGGCGGAATAGGCGTTTCGAAGACGAAAACGACAAGGCCCGGCATCGTCCGGGCCTTTTCTTTTGCGCGCCGGCGCGGCACATGGACATCATGAGCACGCGCGACGGACTGCAAATTCCACCGAATATCGAGATACCCGAGAGCGAACTCGAGGAGCAGTTCATCCGCTCGTCGGGGCCGGGCGGCCAGAACGTCAACAAGGTCGCGACCGCCGTTCAGCTTCGCTTCGACGCGGCGAACTCGCCTGCTCTGTCCGAGCGTGTGCGCGACCGTACCATCAAGCTTGCCGGCCAGCGCGCGACAAAGGACGGCGTGATCGTCATCGAGGCCGGCCGCTTCCGCACGCAGGAACAGAACCGCGACGACGCGCGCGCGCGTCTTGCCGAACTGATCGCGAAAGCCGCCGAACCGCCGCCCAAACCGCGCAGGAAGACGAAGCCCACGAAAGGCTCGATCGAGCGCCGGCTGAAGGCGAAATCCGGGCGCTCCACGATCAAGAAAAATCGCGGCAAGGTCGGTTTCGACTGATGGCGGGTTTTTCGCTCCCCGCCGGTTTTCGCCATCTGCCCGGTCGTTTCGATCGGGCGGCTCAGGAAAGACTGGTCACGGACATCCGCGCGGTGGTTTCTGCGGCTCCGCTCTATGTGCCGCGCATGCCGCGCACCGGCAAGGAAATGAGCGTGCGCATGACGAATTGCGGCGCTCTTGGATGGGTGACGGACAAGGAGCGCGGCTATCGTTATCAGGCAACCCATCCCGAAACCAGGAACCGGTGGCCCGCCATTCCGCCGATGCTGCTGGATTTGTGGCGCGAGGAAGCCGGTTTCGATGCCGATCCACAAGCCTGTCTCGTCAATTTCTACGATGCCGACGCGAAAATGGGCCTGCATCAGGACAGGGACGAGCAGGAGTTCGCCGCGCCTGTCGTCTCGGTGTCTCTCGGAGACGATTGCCTGTTTCGCATCGGCGGGCGCGAACGCTCCGATCCCATACGCTCATTGCCTCTCAAAAGCGGGGACGTCGTCATTCTCGGCGGGGCGAGCCGCCTTGCCTTTCATGGCGTCGACCGGATTTATCCAGGCACCTCGACGCTTTTGAAGAACGGCGGACGGATCAATCTGACATTGAGGCGCGTGACGGGCTAGGCAGGACGCGGGCCGAACAGGATGACGCCGGCGCCGACGAGGCAGATGGCGGCGCCGGTCACGTCCCAGCGATCGGGGCGCATGCCCTCGAACATCCACAGCCAGACGAGCGACGCCGCGATGTAGACGCCGCCATAGGTGGCGTAGGCGCGACCGGCCGCCTCCACTTCAACCAGTGTCAGGAGATAGGCGAACAGCGCCAGTGACAGCATGCCCGGCACCAGCCACAGCGCCGACTTGCCGAGCGCAGCCACGCCCAGAAGGCGAAACAGCCGGCAATCTCGGCCAGCGCCGCGCCGATATAGATGAACGCGGTCATAGCCGGCGCAGGGCCACTTCCTCGACCAGATGGTCCGCGCCCTTCTTCAAGATGATGTCGGCGCGCGGGCGTGTCGGCTGGATGTTCTCGTGCAGGTTCTTCAGATTGATGTTCGCCCACAGCCCTTCCGCGACGGCGAGCGCAGCGGTTTCGGAAAGCTGCGAATATTTGTGAAAGAACGCCTCGGGATTGAGGAAGGCCGTTTCGCGCAGGCGCATGAAGCGCTGGATATACCACTGCCTGATCTGGCTTTCCTCGGCATCGACATAGATCGAGAAATCGAAAAAGTCCGACACGAACGGCACCGCCTTGCCATCCTTCGGCAGGTCGCGCGTCTGAAGGACGTTGATGCCCTCGAAGATCAGGATGTCGGGCTGGTCGATGGTGACGAATTCGCCGGGAAGAACGTCATAGCTGAAATGCGAATAGAGCGGCGCTTTCATCTCGCGAATACCGGACTTGATGCCGGACAGGAAGCGTAGAAGGGCGCCGACATCGTAGCTTTCGGGAAAGCCCTTGCGCTCCATCAGCCCCTGACGGCGCAGTTCGGAATTGGGCAGGAGGAAACCGTCGGTCGTGACCAGATCGACCTTCGGGCTCGACGGCCAGCGGCGCAAAAGTTCCTTCAGGACGCGCGCGGTGGTCGATTTTCCAACAGCGACCGAACCGGCGATGCCGATGATGAAGGGCGTCTTCTGGACCGCCTCGGACCGAAAGAAGACCTGCCGCTGGCGAAACAGAAGCTGGCTCGCCTCCACATGCGCGTAAAGGAGCCGCGACAGCGACAGATAGATGCGCCGCGTTTCCTCGAGGTCGATCGGATCGCCCATCGAGCGCAGGCGGCGGATTTCGTCGCCGCTCAGCGTCAGCGGTGTATCGGCGCGAAAACCGGCCCACTCCTCGGCCGAAAAGCGGCGATAGGGCGAGTAGAACTGGTCCGGATTGCCGGATGCGTCCTTTTTCCCACCCGTCCGGGCGACCTTGCGGCTTGCGCTCATTTCGCTCGCGACGCCTTTTCGGCAATGCCGGACTGCCCGGTGCGGCGCTCCAGTTCGGACATCACCTCATCGAGGGGAATTTTGCCGAGCGCAAGCACGACTGTCAGGTGATAAAGAAGGTCGGCGCTTTCGGCGACGAGCTCGGCGCGGTCGCCCTTGACGGCCGCGATGACGGTTTCCACCGCCTCCTCACCCAGCTTCTTGGCCGCGCGTTCCTGCCCTTTTGAAAAGAGCTTCGCCGTCCAGGAATCGGGATCACCCGAGCGGCCGCGCTCGGCGATGATGCGTTCGAGATCGGCGAGCGTGAAATCCGCCAAATGTCCCTCCAGATCAGTTATGCCGCAATTCCGGACGGAAAACCGCAAGGCACTTTTCCTGGAATTGCTTTATGCAGCCGGATCGAGCCGCATGGGCAGACCCGCTTTTGCCATATGGGCCTTGGCCTGCGCAATCGTATAGGTGCCGAAGTGAAAGATGGAGGCGGCCAGAACCGCCGTCGCGTGACCATCGCGCACGCCTTCGACCAGGTGATCGAGATTGCCGACGCCGCCCGAGGCAATGACGGGCGCACGAACGGCATCCGCAACCGCGCGCGTCAGGTCGAGGTCGTAGCCGATCTTGGTGCCGTCGCGGTCCATCGAGGTCAAAAGGATTTCGCCCGCACCGAGATCGACGACCTTGCGTGCGAACTCGACCGCGTCGATGCCGGTGCGCTCACGCCCGCCATGGGTAAAGATTTCCCAACGCGCCGTCTCGCCCGCACCCGACACTTTCTTGGCGTCGATGGCGACGACGATGCACTGATTGCCGAACTTGTCGGCCGCTTCGGCGACGAAATCCGGGTTCTTCACGGCCGCCGTGTTGATCGACACTTTGTCCGCGCCGGCAAGCAGCAGCTTGCGGATATCGCCAACCGCCCGTACGCCGCCGCCGACCGTCAGCGGCATGAAGCATTGCTCGGCCGTGCGCGCGACGACGTCGAAAATCGTCTCCCGATCGTCGGACGACGCGGTGATGTCGAGGAAGCACAACTCGTCCGCGCCGGCCGCATCATAAGCCTTCGCCGCCTCCACCGGATCACCGGCATCGATCAGATCCACGAAGTTCACGCCCTTGACGACACGGCCGTTATGGACGTCGAGGCAGGGTATGACGCGAGCTTTGAGGGTCACGGGCGCGGTTCCTCGAACAGCGCCGGAGCCGCTGACGTTTCGCCTTTCAGGATCGCAAGCGCCTCGGCCGGGTCGATGCGGCCGTCATAGAGCGCGCGGCCGGAGATTGCGCCTTCCAGCTTGCGGGCGTCCGGCATGGTCATGCGCACGATGTCGGCGAGCGAGGCAAGGCCACCGGAAGCGATGACGGGGATCGAGACGGCGTCGGCCAGCGCGATGGTGGACTCCCAGTTGATGCCGGTCAGAACGCCATCGCGGTCGATATCGGTGTAGATGATCGCCGAAACGCCCGCGCCCTCGAAGCTCTTCGCCATTTCCTCGACGCCGAGTTCGGACGCTTCGGCCCAACCTTCCACTGCGACCTTGCCGCCCCTGGCGTCGATGCCGACGGCGACCTTGCCGGGAAAGAGGCGGCAGGCTTGTCTGACCAGCTCAGGATCGCGCACGGCGACCGTCCCGAGGATGATTCGGGCCAGACCCTTTTCGAGCCAGCTTTCGATGTGGGCAAGCGTGCGGATGCCGCCACCGAGCTGAACCGGGTTCTTCGTCGCCGTCAGGATCGCCTCGACGGACGCGCCATTGACCGACTGCCCCTCGAACGCGCCGTTCAAATCCACGACATGCAACCACTCGAACCCCTGATCCTCGAACGACTTCGCCTGCGCCGCCGGGTCGGGATTGTAGACGGTGGCAGAGTCCATCTCGCCAAGCTTCAGGCGGACGCACTGACCGTCCTTCAGGTCGATGGCGGGAAAGAGGATCATGGCTTCCACTTCAGGAAATTGGCGATCAGGGCGAGGCCGAGCGCCTGGCTCTTTTCGGGATGGAACTGCGTGCCGGCAACGTTGCCGCGCGCAACGGCGGCGGTGACCGGGCCGCCATAGTCGGTTTCGGCCAGCACATCGGCGGAATCGTTCGCCGCGAGATGATAGGAGTGCACGAAATAGGCGTGCAGCCCGTCGTTTCCGGTCGCAATTCTGTCGAAAAGCGGGTGGTTTTGTTTCACGTGAATCGTATTCCATCCGATCTGCGGGATTTTCAGGGTCGGGTCTGACGGCGTCATCTCGACGACGTCGCCGCCGATCCAGTCGAGCCCGTGCGTGATCGTCTTTTCCAGACCGCGTGTCGACAGAAGCTGCATGCCGACGCAGATGCCGAGAAAGGGCCGGCCTTTTTCCGTCACCGCCTCATTGAGCGCCTCCACCATGCCCGGCACGGCGTCGAGACCGCGTCGGCAGTCGGCATAGGCCCCAACGCCCGGCAGGACGATCCTGTCGGCGCTCGCAACGCGGCCGGCATCGTCGGTCAGGTCGATCTCGGCGGACATGCCCGCCTCGCGCGCGGCGCGCTCGAACGCCTTCGTGGCTGAACGCAGATTGCCGGAGCCGTAGTCGATGATCGCAACCCGCATTATCGCGCGCCCGGATAGCCGAGAAGGCCGAGCGCCGGGCCACTGTGCCGGGCGCTTGGCGACGTACGCGACCATGGCACTATTACGCGCGGTGGTTCCGGCTCGGCTGTTTCGTCGCGCTCGTTCAGATAGCGGATTTCGGCATCGGTCGGGTTCTGGGCCTCGACGATCCCCCATTCAAGCCAGTCCGCGCGTTTCAGGGACGCGATGCGCAAGGCCGCGCCCTCCAGCCCGACATAGATGCCGACGAGCACCGACAGCCAGCTACCTGCGGCCCCCAGGCCCGCAAACGAACCGGCAATCGACAATGCGATGCCTGCGGCGAGCGCAATCCCCGCCTCGCGCCACATCCGATGGAAGGCGAACCAGACAAACGGCACGAGAAAAGCGAGGACGTGAAATCCGTCGCGCACCAGAACGGCCTTTTCCGCCCGGTCACGCAAGGGCGGTTCCATCACCATATAGCTTGCCATGGGCGTTCAGCCTTTCAGCGTTCCCTTGGTCGAAGGGACCATGCCGTCCTGCCGCGGATCGGGCTCGACGGCAGCGCGGAGCGCGCGCGCGACGGCCTTGAAGCAGGTTTCGGCGATGTGGTGGTTGTTCGCGCCGTAATGGTTCATCACATGCAGCGTGATGCCGGCGTTCTGCGCGAGCGCCTGGAAGAATTCGCGCACGAGTTCGGTGTCGAACGTGCCGATCTTCGGGCTGGAAAACTCGACATTCCAGACGAGGAACGGTCGGCCCGACACGTCGATGGCCGCCTTGGTCAGGGTTTCGTCCATGGCAAGGTCGATCGACGCATAGCGCGTGATCCCGCGGCGCTCGCCGAGCGCCTTCGAGATTGCCTGGCCGATGGCGATGCCGGTGTCTTCGACCGTGTGGTGATCGTCGATGTGAAGATCGCCCTTGGCGTCGATCTTCATGTCGATCAGGGAATGGCGGGCGAGCTGGTCGAGCATATGATCGAAAAAGCCGACGCCGGTCGCGATCTCGGCACGGCCCGTTCCGTCGAGATCGACCGTAACAGTGATCCCGGTTTCCTTCGTCTTGCGCTCGATGGTGGCGCTGCGCGCCGCACTGCCCTTCGCCATGTCGTGGCGTCCTTGCCCTTGGATATGAAAACGCATGCCTCATACCAGTCCAGCGCGCCCGATTGCAAACGCTTCACGGCAGCATACATAACGAGCCGAGTGGCGGGCGCCATCGGGCCGGCCGCAGACAGTATCGGAGAAGATATGTCCAACGACAATTCCATGCACGCGACGACCATCGTCACTGTGCGCAAGGGCAACAAGGTGGTAATCGCGGGCGACGGGCAGGTTTCGCTCGGCCAGACCATCATGAAGGGCAATGCCCGCAAGGTGCGCCGCATCGGCAAGGGCAATGTGATTTCCGGCTTCGCGGGTGCGACGGCCGACGCCTTCACGTTGCTGGAGCGGCTCGAAGCCAAGCTCGAACAATATCCCGACCAGTTGACGCGCGCCTGCGTGGAACTTGCCAAGGACTGGCGCACGGATCGCTATCTGCGCCGGCTGGAAGCGATGATGCTCGTTGCGGACAAATCGGTGACGCTGGCGCTGACCGGCAACGGCGACGTTCTCGAACCCGAACAGGGCGTCATGGCGATCGGCTCCGGCGGCAATTACGCGCTCGCCGCCGCTCGTGCGCTGATCGACACCGACATGGATGCCGAGGAAATCGCCAAAAGGGCGATGAGAATCGCCGGCGAGATCTGCGTCTACACCAATGACAATGTCGTCATGGAAGTGCTGGATGCCGAATAGGCAGTTCTATAGCTTCCGCGCGGTCGAGCCGGACGATCTGCCGATGCTGGGGCAATGGCTGCGCCAGCCGCATGTGCGGCAATGGTGGGGCGATCCCGAAAAGGGCGTCGCCGAGATCGAAGCGGCGATGGACGAGATTTCCGTCGAGCCACTGATCGTGGAACTGGACGGAAAGCCGATCGCCTATCTCCAGTCCTACGACCCGCATCTGGAAGACGACCATCCCTATGCCGACCAGCCTACCGGAACGTTGGGGCTCGACATCTCCATCGGCGATGCCGATCTGATCGGCAAGGGCCATGGCAGCGCGATCCTTTCGCAGTTCGCAGCGGAACTGTTCGAGGAAGGCGCGCCGCGACTCGTCATCGATCCGCATCCCGACAACGCACAGGCGATCCGCGCTTACGAAAAAGCGGGCTTCCGCCACATCGACACGCGCAATTCCCAACATGGTCCGGCCCATTTGATGGCGCTGGACGCACCGCAAGACATGGAAACCACATGAGCACCTTTTCCCCCCGCGAGATCGTTTCCGAACTCGACCGCTACATCATCGGCCAGAAGGACGCCAAGCGCGCCGTCGCCATCGCGCTGCGCAACCGCTGGCGGCGCCAGCAGCTCGACAGTGGGCTGCGCGAGGAGGTGATGCCGAAGAACATCCTGATGATCGGACCGACCGGCGTCGGCAAGACGGAGATTTCGCGCCGCCTCGCAAGGCTCGCCGGCGCACCTTTCATCAAGGTTGAGGCGACCAAGTTCACCGAGGTCGGCTATGTCGGCCGCGACGTCGAACAGATCATTCGCGATCTCGTCGAAACCGCCATCGGCCTGACGCGCGAAAAGATGCGCGAGGACGTGAAGGCGCGCGCACATGTCAATGCCGAGGAGCGCGTTCTCGAAGCCCTGGTCGGCAAGACGGCGAGCCCGGCCACCCGCGATTCCTTCCGCAAGAAGCTGCGCGCGGGCGAACTCGACGACAAGGAGATCGAGGTCGAGGTCGCCGACACCGGAACACCGGCGGGCGGCTTCGAGATTCCGGGCATGCCCGGCGCGCAGATGCTCAACATCAACGACATGCTGCAAAAGGCGATGGGCGGCCAGCGCACCAAGACGCGCAAGACGACCGTCAAGGAATCCTACGGTCAGCTCATCAATGACGAGTCCGACAAGCTTCTCGACAATGACGAGGTGATCGCCCGCGCGCTCGACGTGACGCAAAATGACGGCATCGTCTTCCTCGACGAAATCGACAAGGTGGCCGGCTCGGATTCGCGGATGGGTCCGTCGCGCGAAGGCGTGCAGCGCGATCTCCTGCCGCTCGTCGAAGGCACCACGGTCGCCACGAAATACGGGCCGGTGAAGACGGATCACATCCTGTTCATCGCCTCCGGCGCGTTCCATGTCGCCAAGCCGTCGGACCTTTTGCCCGAGCTTCAGGGCCGCCTGCCGATCCGGGTCGAGCTGCGCGCACTGGAAAAGGACGATTTTCGCCGCATCCTGACCGAGACCGAGGCGAGCCTCATCAAGCAATATGTGGCGCTGATGGCGACCGAGGGCGTGACGCTCGATTTCACCGACGACGCGATCGATGCGCTGGCCGGGATCGCGGTGGATCTCAATTCCACGGTCGAGAATATCGGCGCGCGCCGGCTCCAGACCGTGATGGAACGGGTGCTCGACGACATATCCTACAATGCGCCGGACAAATCCGGTGAGACGCTGACGATCGACGCCGCCTATGTGGAGAAGAATGTCGGCGATCTGGCCCGAAACACGGATTTGTCGCGCTTCATCCTGTAGGTGATCTGCAACACCTCGCAATCATTTGAAAACCTCCATGCCCTTCGAGCCCTGTTCGCGCTCGACGGACATGGAGGCCGCACCTATGGTCGCGCCGCTCCTGACACTTCACCGGGTTTTTCATGATTCGCGCCATAGGGCTTGCCCTTTCCCTGTCGATCGCGTTCGCCGCCATGCCGGCATGGGCGCAGGTCAAGGTTCCTCCGGGCAACCGCAACGCGGAGCAGCCGGCGATACCCGGCGGATCGGCCAGCCGCACGCGGGCCATGGCGACGACTTATGAAGGCAAGTATCAAAGGGTGATGCGCCTGTTCCGTCAGGATGACGCCCTGCGCTCCAAAATCCGGCAGGTTTCAGCCCTTTACGGCCTCGATCCCGTCCACATGGCCGGCGCGATCGTCGGTGAGCATACCTATAATGTCGATGCCTACGATCGGCTTCAGACTTACTATGTGAAGGCCGTCTCCTACCTCACCACGAGTTTCCAGTTCGGCCATGGCGGCGAACTGGTCGGTGCTTTCGTTGAACGACCGCAATTTTCCGAATGCGACAAGTTCCTAGGCGACAGCTACGATCTATGGGCCTGCCGCGAACGGGTCTGGGATGGGAAGTTTCGCGGACAAATGGTGGATGGCACCTCTTTTCCCGACAACCGCTTCGGCGCGGTGTTCTTCCAGCCCTTCTATGCCGGGCAGACCTTCGGCATCGGCCAACTCAATCCGCTGACGGCGCTTCAGATGAGCGACATGGTGCACAAGGTCTCCGGCCTGCCGCGGCTCGACGCGTCCGATCCGCAGGCGGTCTATCGCACGATCATGGACCCGGATTTGACGCTGGCCTATGTGGCCGCGACGCTGAAAACGTCGATCGATGCCTATCGCCAGATCGCCGGCTTCGACATTTCGGACAATCCGGGCGTTACCTCGACGCTCTACAATATCGGCAGCCCTGAAGAACGTGCGCGCCGCCTTAAGCGCGAGAACGACCAGCGCCGCGCGAGCGGACAAAGCCCGCGCCTGCCGCAGGAGAATTATTACGGCTGGCTGATCAACGATCGGATCGACGATCTGAAGGCGCTGTTCTAGCTCTTTTTCGCCGCAAGCTCGTTGAGCAGGGCGGCCAGCCGCGCAATATCGTCCTCGCTGAGTGCGCCGATCCGTTCGGCGAGCCGGTTGGCCAGCATCGTGGCGCGCGGCGAGAGGCCCGCCGTGTCCACCACGACGCGCGGATCGGATGTCCAGGCAAGCGCCTCCAATTCCTCGGCCTCGTCCCAGATCACGTTGAAATAGCCGATGATCTTCTGGACCATCGCCCAGTTCGGCACCCCGCGCCGACCATGTTCGAGTGCGGAAAGATAGGCCGCGCTGACGCCGATCGCCGCCGCCATGTCCTTTTGCGCAACGCCGCGCTCGCGCCGCATCTGGCGCAGTTTTTCGCCGAAGGGCGTCACAGCGCGTCTCCCGGTCGCCGGCGCAGCCGCACATAGAGCGCGCCCTGCCCGCCATGATGGCGCGCGGCGTCTTCATGACCGGAAACGAGGCCGCGAAAGGCGGGGGTTGCGAACCATTGCGGTACCTGACGGCGCAAAATGCCGTCACTGCCCATCGACGACCCTTTCCCCGTAACGACCAGCACATGGCGACGCCCCTGCGCATAGGCACCGTGGAGAAAAGACAAAAGCGTGCCGTGGGCCTGCATCTGCGTCATGCCGTGCAGGTCGACCTTGCCCTCGATCGCGAGCCGACCCTTGGCGAGCTTCTTCCTGGTCGGCCTGTCGATGACGCCATGCTGTTGCGGGTGGCCACGCAGGGCCTGCGCCCGATCCCTGGCATCGGCCATCACCTGCGGCAGTTGCGGCGCCGTCGCCTCGCTGCCGGCAACGGCATCGTCTTCCTGCGGCACTTCGGGGACTGCCTTTCCCCTCATCGGCACGACGGAGCGCGCGATCTTCGACCACAGAATCTGATCTTCGCGGGTCAATCCTTTCGACCGCCGACTCATCGCATGCGCTCCGCTGCGGTTCGCGGAACGAGCATGGTGAATGTCGCGGCATGCTTGATGACGCCCGCAACCTCGCCTGCCGCGTCACCCGACCCGCAGAAGATATCGCCGCGCGCCGGTCCGACGATCGCCGAACCGGTATCCTGCGCGATCATCAGCCGGGCGAAATCCATATCTGGAACGTCGATGAAGAACGGCGTCCCAAAGCTGTGCAGCAGTCGGTCGACGGCCAGCGAACGCCCGGCCGTCAAAGGCACCTTGGCCGCCGCGACCGGCCCGAGCGCCGGGTCCGCCACCGGCGCGTCGCGGAAGAAGATGAACGAGCGGTTCTGCCAAAGAATCTCATCGATCCGGCGCGGGTTGGCTTTGAGCCACGCGCGAATGGATTGCATCGTCACGTTTTCGCGGGGAATTTCACCATTTTCTGCAAGAATGCGACCCGGCGCGGTAAAGGGATGACCGGTCTTTGCGGCATAGGTGACGCGACGTTCCGTGCCGTCGGTCATGCGAAGGCGGGCCGCGCCCTGGACGTGAATGAAGAACAGGTCGACCTTGTCGGCGACCCAGGCGAGTTCGAGACCACGACCCTGAAGCGCGCCGCGCTCGATCTCGCCGCGATCGAAGTAAGGTTGAAAACCTTGATCCGTCTTTCGGCCGAAGACGACGGTCTCGTCCCAGCCGGCGGGCCGGTTGACGTCGTCAATGTCGGCAAGGTCGCCGGGCTGCGACAGGATCGGAAACTGGAAGGAAGCCGTGCGAACAGGGCTCGCAGCGATGATCGGCTCGTAGAAGCCTGTCACGAAGCCTGTCGTGGCTATCCGCGCTGGGATGAAATGCCGCGCGAAGAAATCGCGGCAGTCCACACGGTCATTCGCCCGTGCGGCCGCGAAGGCCGGGGCGAAGTCTTCATGCGAGATGCCGAAGCTGCCTGTTCGATACGGCTTTTCGAGAGCGCGAAACGCCGACCTGCGAAATGCCTCGAAGGCGGCGCGGTGGTGGTCGCCGGGCCATCCCGCGATGTCTTCGAATGCAATGAAGCTCAGGGCTGCCGGCGCGTCCATGCCAGCTTTTTCGCTCTATTCTTCCGCTTCGGTCGCGACCAGCTTCCAGTTCGGGTCGCGCGACCTCGTGTCGCGGGCGAAGGTCCACACGTCCTTGACCTCGACCACCGTTTCCGGGTCGCCATCGACGACTTCGCCGGCGTCGTTGCGGGTCGCGGAGATCAACTCGCTGACGATGCGCAAGGTGATGTGGGCTTCCGACCCCTTCTGCTCGGCCGCAACGATGTCGGCCTTGTCGATGCCGACGAAGGACGACTGGACCTTCTCGTTCCGCGCCTCGCGATCCGAAATCGCCTGCACGAAGCCGTCATAGACCTCGCGCGAGAGAAGGTTCTTGAGGGTTTGGCGGTCGCCATCCGCATAGGCCATGACGATCATCTCGTAGGCCATGCGCGCCCCGTTTACGAATTCCTTCGGATCGAAAGTCGGGTCCGTCTGGCGAATTTCGCGAAGGCCGTCGTTGAGCGGCGTACCTTCCGGCGAGATCGAATCGATCGCCGAATAGTCGACATCGGGCGCGCCGGCGGCCGTCTTGCGGCGCGGCAGCGACACGACATTTTCGGGAGCGGGCTGCTGCTGGTCGTTCTCGGGCCGCGTATAGGGATCGTGCGGCGGACGCTCGCTGCCCGTACGACGGCCGAGGACGCTGCGGAGCTGGTAAAAGATAACCGCGGCGGCAACGACGAAAAAGATGGTTCCGAAATCGAAAAATTCCATGTCGTCCGCCAAAGACCCTATTGTCGTTACGCTATGGTGAAGTCTTCCGGCGCGAAATCAAGCGCCGCGTTTCCCCTGCATATAGATCGCGACCCCGCCGCATTCAAATGCGCTTGTGTCTTCCCTATATGATGACGAACTCATGTCGAGGCCCAACGTGCGATTTCCTGTCATTCCTCTCCTTATCCTCGCCATGCCTGCGGTCGAGATCGCAGTCCTCATCGCCGTCGGCAGCGAGATCGGCGTCCTGGCGACGCTCGGACTTCTTTTCGCCTCGGCAGTGCTCGGCGTCGTCCTGGTCCGCATCCAGGGTTTCAGCACCGTGCAGCGCATCCGCACCGAGCTCGATCGGGGCGGCTCGCCCGGCCGCGACCTCGTGCACGGCATGATGATCCTGGTCGCAGGCGTGCTGTTGATCATCCCCGGCTTCGTCAGCGACGCGATCGGGCTCCTCCTGTTCCTGCCGCCGGTGCGCGATCTGGGCTGGAGGCTTCTCAAAAGCCGCATCAAGGTGGCGACGGTCCAGACCGGTTCGGGATATCGGCGCGCACGAGAGGATGTCGTCGATCTCGACGAAGACGATTATCACGATCTCGACAACGATCCGCAACGACGCCCGCCCTTCGACCCGCGCCTTCCGCCGCGGTGAACTTGTCACGCTTGAGCCTGCGTGTTAGCGAACGCGCGATTTTGCCTGCGTGTTGGGAAACGCGCGATTTTTGAACGAATGAGCCGCGTGGTTCAGTCCTGCGCGCGATGAGAGGAAAACCCCGATGGCCGACACGCCCGAAAACACCAATGGTCAAAACGGCGCTGCCGCCGCAGCCAAGCCCACCGGGCAGACGGCGCAAGGCGCGACGTTCAACGTCGTCGCCCAATATGTGAAGGATCTGTCCTTCGAAAACCCGGGCGCGCCCGCTTCGCTGCGCAACCGTACCCAGCCGCCCGGCATCAATATCAACGTCAATGTCAACGCGAATCCGATCGCGGACAAGGAATACGACGTCGTCCTGACGCTCAATGCCAAGGCGGAAGCCGAAAACGCCGTCCTGTTCAATGTCGAGCTCGTCTATGGCGGCATCTTCCGCGTCGACGGTTTCCCGCAGGAGCACATGCTGCCGCTGCTCTTCATCGAGTGCCCGCGCCTGCTCTTCCCGTTCGCGCGCCAGATCGTCGCCGACATCACCCGTCAGGGCGGCTTCCCGCCCCTGATGATCGACCCGATCGACTTCGCCCAGATGTTCCAGCGCCGCATGGCCGAGGAACAGGCCAAGGCAAAGGTCGCCCAGCCGACAGGCACCGCCTGATCCGATCGCATCGAGAAATCGAAGAAAAACCCGGCTCGGAGCCGGGTTTTTCTATGATCCGCGGGCCGCTGCTGCATAGGAGGGTTCGACCACGCGCCAGACCGCATTTTCGCCGAGCGTTTCGACCAGTTGCCTGTGCGCTTCGATCTCTCCATCCGTCAGCCTCGGCGACAAGGGACGCGGGCGCGGCTTGATGACGACGATCGTACCGCCACCCGAAGCGTCGCCGCCGTCGCTGTTCTGAACGTCGAGCATCAGCGCTGCCTGCTTGCCACCGATCAGTTCGATATAGACTTCCGCCAGAAGCTCCGAATCCAGGAGCGCGCCGTGCTTGGTGCGGTGGGAATTGTCGATGCCGTAGCGCCGACACAGCGCATCGAGCGAGTTCGGTCCCATCGGATGCTTGCGCCGGGCGATCGCCAATGTATCCACAACGCGCGATGGTTCGACCATTGGAATGTCGAGCCGGGAAAACTCGGCATTCAAGAAGCCGATGTCGAAATTGGCGTTGTGCGCGATCAGGTCCGCGCCGTCGAGAAAGTCCACCAGTTCGGTGGCGATGCCGCTGAAAACCGGCTTGTCGGCAAGGGACGCGTCGGTGATGCCGTGAACCGCGAGCGCGTCGGGATGGACCTTGCGCCCTTGCGGGTTGATGAAGACGTGGAAGGTGCGCCCGGTCGGGAAGCGATTGACGAGTTCGATGCCGCCGAACTCGATGATCCGGTCTTCGGTCGAATCGAGGCCGGTCGTTTCGGTGTCGAAGATGATCTCACGCATCGGATCTCGCTTCTTCTCTCAGCTTTTCGACGATCGCCTCGACCGACCGCCGCGCCTCGTCCAATCCCTCGTCGCTTTCGACGACGAAATCGGCGCGCACCCTCTTTTCGGCGTCGGGAACCTGCCTTGCAAGGATGGCTTCGAACTTCTCCACCGTCATTCCCGGCCGGGCCAGGACGCGTGCGCGCTGCACCTCATCCGGTGCGGAGACGACGACGATCCGGTCGACCCGGCCTTCGCCGCCTGTTTCGAACAGAAGCGGAATGTCGAGAACCGCAAGCGGCTGGCCGGCATTGCGCTGCACTTCCAGAAAGGCGTCGGCGTCAGCGCGCACCAGCGGGTGAACGATGCGCTCGACCGTCCTGATCGCCTCGCCGTCGCCAAGAATGCGGCTTGCCAGCGCGGTGCGGTCGACAACGCCGTCCGTCACCGTGCCGGGAAACGCCGCCTCGATCAGCGGCGCGGCCTTCCCGGCATAAAGCCGGTGCACCGCCTCATCCGAATCGTGAACCGGCACGCCCGCCTCCAGGAAGAAGCGGGCTGTGGTGGACTTGCCCATGCCGATGGAGCCTGTCAGCCCGACGACGATCATCGTTTGCCCTCGATATCGGCGACGACCAGTGCGCGAAGGTCAGGCGAGACTTCGGGCCGCACGCCGAACCAGCGTTCGAAACCGGGAACTGCCTGATGCAGAAGCATTCCCAGCCCGTCGACATTTGCCAGTCCGCGGTCCCGCGCACGCTTCAAAAGCGGCGTTTCCAGCGGAGCATAGACGATGTCGGTGACGATTGCGTCATCGCCCAGCACCTCCAGATCGAGGTCGAGCGGCGGCTGGCCCTTCATGCCCAAAGAGGTCGTGTTGACCAGGATATCGGTGCGCGACAGAAGGGATTGCGCCGCAGCCAGCCCGGCGGGCTTCACGCCGGGAAATGCCAGCGCCAGTTCGCCCGCGCGTTCGGCCGTCCGGTTCGCCACGGTGATCTTTCCGATTCGGGCAGAGCGCAGCGCATGAAGCACGGCGCGGGCGGCACCTCCCGCGCCCAATACCAGCGCCGAACCCGCCCCACGCCATCGCGGCGCGCCGGCATCGAGATTTGCAGCGAACCCGTAGGCGTCCGTGTTGCCACCGACGAGCTCGTCCTTTTCCATCCACAAGGTGTTGACCGCGCCGATGGCGCCAGCCGCCTCGTCGCGCCGCGCGACACGCCGCCAGACCTCTTCCTTGTGTGGGATCGTGACGTTGCCGCCGACGAATTCGCCCGACGACAGCCGTTCGAGAAAGGCGTCGAGACCAGTCGGATTGACGTCGATCGCATCATACGATCCATCGATCCCGTGCTGTTTCAGCCAATGTCCATGGATCATCGGCGAGCGCGAATGCGCGATCGGATGGCCGATCACGAAGGCCTGCCTGCGTTCAGCCATCGATAGCGCCCAGTTCCCTCAATTTTTCCAGAAGCGGCAGCAACGGCAGGCCGACGATGGTGAAATGATCGCCCTCGATCTTTTCGAAGAGCTGGATACCCCTGCCCTCGATCTGGTAGGCGCCCACCGACGACAAGGCCGTATCCCCGACGGACGACAGATGACGACCGACAAAGCCGGGATCGAGCATCCGCATGGTCAGTTGCGCGATCGAGACGTGTCGCCAGATCGCCTCGCCGTCGAGCGCGATGACGATTGCGCTGTTCAGTTGATGCGTCCGGCCAGACAGTTTCAGGAGTCGGCGGCGCGCCTCTTCCATGTCGGCCGGCTTGTGGAACAGTTCGCCATCCATCGAAAGTGTCTGGTCCGAACCGATGACGAGCGTGCCTGGATGATTCTGACTGACATCGACGGCCTTGGCTTCGGCCAGGATCTGGGCAAGATCGTCCGCAGACATGCCGGATGACGCAACGGCATCTTCTACCGCGCGCTCGTCAATGCCGGGGCGCTCGACCGTGAAATCGATGCCGGCATCTTCCAGTATCTTTTTTCGGAAGGGGCTTCCCGATGCCAATATGATCGGTCTTGTCATGCTGTGTCCTCGCGAAGTGTCCTGTTGCGCAGGGCAACGATGGCGGCCGCCGTTTCCTCGATCGAGCGGCGCGTCACGTCAATGACCGGCCAGCCGTGCCGGTTGCAGATCTGCCGGGCATAGGCCAGTTCTTCCGAAATCGAAAGCCGGTCCACATAGGCGCCGTGATCGAATCCCGCCCCGCCGAGAATGCGGTTCTGGCGCACCTGCGAGATCCGTTCGGCCGTCGCGATCAGCCCGACGGTCAAGGGCCGCTTCGCCGTTACAATCTGGGGCGGGATGGGAACGCCGACGACGATCGGGACATTCGCGGTCTTGATGCCGCGATTGGCCAGATAGATCGATGTCGGCGTCTTGGAGGTGCGCGATATGCCGATCAGGATGATGTCGGCTTCCTCGATATCGGGCGGCAATTGCCCGTCATCATGCTCCATCGTGAAATTGAGCGCGTCGATACGGCGAAAATAATCGGCATCGAGCACATGCTGCGCGCCGACCCGTCGGCCGGCCGGCGTTCCCAGATAAGACTGGAAGACCAGAAGGACCGGCTCCAGAACCGAGACGGCGGGCAATCCCAGCGACTGGCAATGGGAATCGATTCGCCCGGCAAGATCCTGGTCGACCACGGTGTAGAGCACGATCCCCGGCGCATCCTCGATGTCGGCGAGAACGCGTTCGAGCTGTTTTTCCGTCCGGATCAGCGGATAGATATGCTCGATGGCGCGCGCATTCTTGTACTGGGCGGCAGCGGCACGGCCGGCCGCGAGCAGCGTTTCGCCGGTCGCGTCAGAAATCAGGTGGAGATGAAAGAAGTTTTGCGGCTTGTTCACGCGATTCTGCCTGGCCTGTGGGCGCCTGTGCATAAAGCTGGAGAGCGGCGGCGCGTGGATGGCGGCAATGTATCAGATCGCCGTTTCTCCACAATTCGCCCTGCTGTGAGAACGGATTCGCGCCTGTGAAAAAGATCGTGGGCAAGCGATGCGTTGTCCAAAGCACGCGCAAAGAGGCGCATTCGGACAGCAGCGATCGAACGTGCTGAATCGGAAGGCGGAATCGCGATCGTCCCCGGTGTTCATCAACAGGTTTCGCGATCCGCCCTGCGGCGATATAAGCACTGGTCGACGCGCACGGCGTCGGGGAGAAGCGGGAAACCCCGATTCCAACAGACTCTAAGAAACATAAGATTCGTTAAAAATTTCTTTTCTTTGTTAAGGCGCTCCCTGGAAAGGCCGAGAATGTCGATCGAACGCAAGATGCTGCGGGTATTGAAAGGCGAAGCGGTTTCGCCGCCGCCGATCTGGATGATGCGTCAGGCCGGCCGTTACCTTCCCGAATATCGCGAAGCGCGTAAAACAGCCGGAAGCTTTCTGGATCTCTGCTACAACCCGGATTTCGCGGTGGAAGTAACGCTCCAGCCGATCCGGCGTTTCGGCTTCGACGCATCGATCCTGTTTTCCGATATTCTCGTTATTCCTCACGCGCTTGGCCGGGACCTTCGCTTCGAGGAAGGGCGTGGGCCGCTGATGACGCCGATCGAGGCTGACGAGATCGAACGGCTCGATCCGTCGCGCATCCACGAGCATCTGGCGCCGGTCTACGAGACGGTGCGGCGGCTTCGTGCCGAACTTCCGGCCGAGACCACGCTGATCGGCTTTTGCGGCGCGCCGTGGACGGTGGCGACCTATATGATTGCCGGGCACGGCACGCCCGACCAGGCGCCGGCGCGTCTTTTCGCCTACCGGCATCCTACCGAGATGCGCACGCTTCTCGATCTTCTTGCGGATTGCTCGGCCGATTATCTCATTCGCCAGATCGAGGCCGGCGCGGATTGCGTGCAGATATTCGATTCCTGGTCGGGTGTCCTCGACGAAGCTTCGTTTCACGCATATTGCGTGCGACCCGTCCAGCGCATCGTTGGAAAGGTGCGCAAAACCTATCCAGATGTGCCGATCATCGGTTTTCCCAAGGGTGCGGGCGCTCAATATGAGGGCTACCGGAACATAACCGGCGTGACCGCTCTCGGTCTCGACTGGAGCGTTCCCTGGAACCAGGCGAAGCGCCTGCAAGCCGAGGGACCTGTCCAGGGAAATCTCGATCCGCTCAGGCTTGTCGCCGGAGGCTGGGCTCTGGACGAGGGTGTCAAACGCATATTGAGCGAGTTGTCCGATGGCCCCTTCATCTTCAATCTCGGCCACGGCATCACACCGCAAACGCCGATCGCGCATGTGGAGCGCATGATCGAACTCGTAAGGGGAACGGCTGGATGAGCGGGACGGAAAAAAAGCAGGCCGGACCCGGCGTCCGGGCGATGATCGGCCTAGCCGTCTTAGGCGCGCTGGCTGTTCTTGCGGCGCTTTTCTTTCCGGACCAGTTCTATCTGTGGGCCAAGGCCATCCACATCATCGCGGTGATCGCCTGGATGGCGGGCATGCTCTATCTGCCGCGCCTGTTCGTCTATCATGCCGAGGTCGCCACCGGTTCGCCGCAGTCGGAAACCTTCAAACTGATGGAACGGCGTCTTTTGCAGATCATCATCAACCCGGCGATGACGATTACATGGGTGCTCGGCCTGTGGCTGGCATGGAAAGGGTTTTCATTTTCCGGTGGCTGGCTGCACTTGAAGATTCTGCTCGTCGTCGCCATGTCCGGCCTGCACGGCTATTTCTCGAAGGCGGTTCGGCTCTTCGCCGAGGACCGTAACGAGAAGTCCGCCCGGCACTGGCGCATCATGAATGAAGCGCCGACAGTGCTGATGATTGTCATCGTCGTACTCGTCGTGGTAAAGCCGTTCTAACGATGCCGCATGTCGCTTGCGCTTCCCGGCGCACGGCGATAGAAGGGCAGTCCTTCCTATACGCAGCGCGGCGCGATCTTCCGTTGACGGCACGCCCCGCGCCGCAACCTTCCGACTTTCCATCGATTCTCCCACACCAAGCCGGTGCGTCCATGCAGGAAATGAAACTACAAGAGCTGAAGAGCAAATCGCCGACCGACCTGATCGCGTTTGCCGAATCGCTCGAGGTCGAGAATGCCAGCGTCATGCGCAAGCAGGAACTGATGTTCGCGATCCTGAAGAAGCTCGCCTCGCAGGAGATCGAGATCATCGGCGAAGGCGTCGTCGAAATTCTCCAGGACGGTTTCGGCTTCCTGCGCTCGGCGAATGCGAACTATCTGCCCGGCCCGGACGATATCTATATCTCGCCATCCCAGATTCGCCGCTTTTCTCTCAAGACCGGCGATACGGTCGAGGGGCCGATTCGCAGCCCCAAGGAAGGCGAACGTTATTTCGCGCTTCTCAAGGTCAACACGATCAATTTCGAAGACCCCGAGAAGATTCGTCACAAGATCCATTTCGACAATCTGACGCCGCTCTATCCCAATGAGCGCTTCAAGATGGAACTCGACGTTCCGACCTCGAAGGATATGTCGGCGCGCGTCATCGACCTCGTCGCGCCGCTCGGCAAGGGCCAGCGCGGGCTGATCGTCGCGCCGCCGCGCACCGGCAAGACCGTGCTGCTGCAGAACATTGCGCATTCGGTCGCGCAGAATCATCCGGAAGCGTATCTGATCGTTCTCCTGATCGACGAGCGGCCCGAAGAAGTCACCGACATGCAGCGCTCGGTAAAGGGCGAGGTCGTGTCCTCGACCTTCGACGAGCCGGCCGTGCGTCACGTTCAGGTGGCCGAAATGGTCATCGAGAAGGCGAAGCGCCTGGTCGAACATGGCCGCGACGTCGTCATCCTCTTGGATTCGATCACGCGTCTCGGCCGTGCCTACAACACCGTCGTGCCGTCCTCCGGCAAGGTCCTGACGGGCGGCGTCGATGCGAACGCCCTGCAGCGTCCCAAGCGCTTCTTCGGCGCGGCGCGCAATATCGAGGAAGGCGGCTCGCTGACGATCATCGCAACGGCGCTGATCGACACTGGCAGCCGCATGGACGAAGTCATCTTCGAAGAGTTCAAGGGCACCGGCAATTCGGAAATCGTGCTCGACCGCAAGGTCGCCGACAAGCGTATCTTCCCGGCCATGGACATCCTCAAGTCCGGGACGCGCAAGGAAGACCTGCTCGTCCAGCGCCAGGACCTTCAGAAGATCTTCGTCCTTCGCCGGATTCTCGCGCCGATGGGCACGACCGACGCGATCGAGTTCCTCATGGACAAGCTGAAGCAGACCAAGACGAATTCGGATTTCTTCGATTCGATGAATACCTGATCCGGCGACACATTCGCCGGGATCGGCTGAAGACTGGTGGATCGGCGGACAGGCATGTCCGCCGTTTTGCATTGGAGACTTGAATGGCTCAGGCCTCGACCATCTATGCTCTTTCAAGCGGCAAGCTACCCGCCGGCGTCGCGGTGGTGCGCATTTCCGGGCCGCATGTGCCCGATGCGATCCCAACCCTGACCGGGCGTCCTACACTATCTCCGCGGGTGGCGACGCTGGCAGATATTCGTGGCGAAGACGGATCCGTCATCGACAAGGCTCTGTGCATCCATTTCCCAGCGCCTAAGAGCTTCACGGGCGAAGACGTTCTGGAAATCCAGTTGCATGGCAGCCGGGCGGTGGTGACGGCGCTGCTGGATCGGCTGGCCACGCTGGAGGGGTTCGAGCCCGCCGAGCCCGGCGCCTTTACGATGCGTGCGTTTCTCAACGGACATATCGACCTGACCGCCGCCGAAGCACTTTCGGATTTGATTGTCGCGGAAACCGAAGCACAGCGTAAACTTGCACTGGCCAATGCCGACGGCGCGCAGCGCCGTCTTTACGAGGACTGGCGCAAGCAATTGATCTCGATCTGGGCTTCGGTTGAGGCCGATCTCGATTTTTCAGATCAGGAGGATGTTCCGGACGAATTCGGAAATGCCTTCGTCGGACCCATCGGCATGCTCATATCGGCGATCGAAGATCATCTGCGCGGTTTTGCGGCGGCCGAGATCATCAATGACGGCTATCACATCGTCGTTGCCGGACCGCCGAATTCTGGAAAGTCAAGCCTTATCAATTACTTAGCGAAACGCGAAGTTGCAATCGTAACCGACATCGCCGGAACCACACGGGATTTGATCGACATACGGATCGAAATCGGGGGTCATCTGGTACGCATCACAGACACGGCCGGACTGCGCGACGCGCAGGACGTGGTCGAGCTCATCGGTATCGAACGTGCCCACAGCGCAATGCGACAAGCCGATCTCGTCCTGCTGCTCGATGACGGGAGCAACGCCCCGATCGACGTGCCGGAAGAGGGAATGCTGAAGGTTTATACGAAGGCCGATGTCGTGGATCACATTCACGCACCCCGTATATCTACACGGACGGGGGAAGGTGTGGAGGCGTTGGTGACGCATATAGCCGACATGATCGATGAACATATCGGCGTTTTCGATACCATTCCTTCGCGTGCCCGGCACGTCGCGGAATTGACAAGCTGCCTTTCAAGCCTGAAATCTGCTACGACGCTTGCGGAACCGGAACTTATTGCCGAGGAGCTCCGCAAGGCGGCGGACGCCTTGGGGCGAACGACTGGCGCTGTCGACGTCGAGGAATTGCTCGGCGATATCTTCTCCCGGTTCTGCATAGGGAAATGACTCACGTGAAACATGGCTCAAAATATGATGTCGTAGTCGTCGGGGGAGGTCACGCAGGCGTGGAGGCCGCTACCGCCGCCGCCCGTATGGGCGCAAAGACGGCTCTCGTCACGATGAGCATCGACAATCTCGGCGTCATGTCCTGCAATCCGGCTATCGGAGGTCTGGGCAAGGGTCAGTTGGTGCGAGAGATCGATGCCTTGGACGGGATCATGGGGCGCGCGGCCGACCGTGCCGGTATCCAGTTCCGTCTTCTCAACCGGAGCAAAGGGCCAGCCGTTCAGGGCCCTCGTACGCAAGCCGATCGCAGGCTCTATGCGCGGGCTGTTGCCGACCTCGTTTCCGAGCAGGCTAATCTCGAGATCGTTGCTGACGAGGTGGTCGATGTCGCCATCGAGTCAGCGCGCGTCAAATCCGTGGTTCTGAAAAATGGCGGTGCCGTCACTTGCGGCGCAGTGGTGTTGACGACGGGAACCTTTCTTCGCGGACTGATCCACATAGGCGATCAACGCTTTCCAGCCGGCCGGATGGGTGAGCGGGAGACGTCGGGTCTAGCCCACACATTGAGATCGCTGGGACTTCGCCTTGGTCGCCTCAAGACGGGTACACCTCCCCGTTTGGCACGTCAGACCATCGACTGGAATGCGCTGGAGAAGCAGGAGGCCGACACGGACCCTGTGCCGTTTTCCATGCTGACGGAGAGGATCGAAGTTGAGCAAATCGCTTGCGCCATCACGCGAACGAATGCCGAAACCCACAAATTAATCAAGGAAAACATCGCGCGTTCGGCGATGTATAGCGGTGCGATCGAAGGCGTCGGCCCGCGCTATTGCCCGTCGATCGAGGACAAGATCGTTCGCTTTGGCGAACGTGACGGGCATCAGATATTTCTCGAACCGGAAGGCTTGGACAGCGATCTCGTATATCCCAATGGGATATCGACCTCGCTTCCGCTCGACGTGCAGACTGCTTTCGTAAGATCTCTTCCTGGCCTGCACAATGCGCAGCTTGTCCAGGCCGGCTATGCGATCGAGTATGATCACGTCGACCCGCGCGAGCTGACGCTTTCGCTCGAAACCAAAGCTTCGAAAGGGCTGTTTCTTGCCGGGCAGATCAACGGCACAACGGGTTATGAGGAGGCTGGTGCGCAAGGGCTCCTCGCCGGCATGAATGCGGCGCGTTCCGCTTCGGGCGCTCCACCGGTGATCCTGTCGCGAAGTGAAGCCTATATCGGTGTCATGATCGACGATCTTGTGACCAAAGGTGTCAGTGAACCTTACCGCATGTTTACGTCGCGTGCCGAGTTTCGCCTGTCTCTACGCGCCGACAATGCAGAGGAACGCCTGACTTCCTTGGGAATAACGGCCGGCGTTGTATCGTCGAAGCGGCAATCCGCATATGAAAATCGCCGTCGCAAGCTGGATACGGCAAAACGTTTGCTTCAATCGAAGAGCCTGACGTCGAGCGAAGCCATCGACCTTGCTCTTCCAATCAATGCCGACGGACGTCGCCGGACCGCTTTCGATCTGCTTGGATATCCCTCCATAGGATTCGACCGCCTGGGCGCAATTTGGCCGGAATTGAAAGAGGTCGACAGCAAAACAATCCGGTTGATCGATATCGAAGCAAAGTACGCCGTTTACATGAAGCGGCAAGAACGGGATATCGAACGGATCAAGCAGCAGGAAGCGGCTTCTTTGTCGAGCGATATCGACTACAACCAGATTCCGGGTCTGTCTGTCGAACTCAAAAGCAAGCTGGCTCGCGAGAAGCCTGTAACAATCGCTCATGCCGCGCGTATGGAAGGCATGACGCCCGCCGCGCTCTCACTACTTCTGGCATATCGCAAGCGTTATACGGAAGCGGCATGACCGGGCAGGACGGTGTAACAAATCTATCCGGTGTTTTGGTTTCACGTGAAACGCTGGAGCGGCTCCGTGATTTTGAGGAACTCTTCAAACACTGGAATAAGTCGATCAATCTCGCAGCGCCTTCAACGCTTGCAGATTTTTGGAAACGACATGTGCTCGATTCCATACAGATCTGGCGATACCGGCAAGGCGCGAAAAACTGGCTTGATCTAGGAAGTGGCGGTGGATTGCCGGGTGTGATCATTGGAATTCTTGCTGTAGGCGAGGATTTGCATGTCACGCTGGTAGAAAGCAACAATAAGAAGGCCGCGTTTTTGCGGACATGCGTGTCGCGTTACGGGTTGCCGGTCGACGTGCTTACCAAGCGCATCGAGAACGTTGATACGAAAAACACCGTCGATGTTATTTCCGCGCGGGCGCTGGCCGATCTCAACATGCTTCTGACGATGTCCAGCAGGTGGCTCGGGCCGGGTGCAGGGCGGGCGCTTTACCATAAAGGACGGGATTACGCCGCAGAAATCGTCGAAGCGCGTGACCGATGGGCATTTGATCTGATAGAGCATCAAAGCGTGGTCGATCCGATGAGTCGGATTCTCGAGATCTCGAATGTGAAGCGGTTGGAGCATTCATGATGGTCGCCAGGCGTCCGAGAATTATCACCGTGGCAAACCAAAAGGGTGGCGTCGGCAAGACGACGACGGCCATCAATCTGGCGACTGCCCTTGCCGCTATCGGCGAGAACGTTCTGATCGTCGATCTCGATCCGCAGGGCAATGCGAGTACGGGTTTGGGTGTCGAGCGCAGCGAGCGCGAGATATCTTCCTACGACCTCCTCATCGGTGACGTCACGATTGCCCAATCCGCCGTCAAGAATGCGGTCCCCGGTCTCGCCGTTGTTCCGTCGACCCTCGATTTGCTAGGTGTGGAGATGGAAATTTCCGCATCTCCGGATCGTGCGCTGAGATTGCGTAAAGCGATCGAAGCGCCAAACGGAGGGGCGGAGGCGTATGACTATATTCTCATCGATTGTCCCCCGTCGCTCAATCTTCTGACATTGAATTCGATGGCCGCTGCCGATTCGGTTCTCGTCCCGTTGCAGTGCGAGTTCTTTGCTCTCGAAGGTTTGAGTCAGCTTTTGCATACCGTCGATCAGGTGCGAAGCAGTCTCAATCCGCGTCTGACAATCCAGGGCATCGTCATGACGATGTTCGACGGGCGGAACAATCTTGCGAACCAGGTCGTGCAGGATGTGCGGACCCATATGGGTGACAAGGTGTATGAAACAGTGATTCCCCGGAACGTTCGTGTTTCGGAGGCACCGTCCTATGGTAAGCCGGCTATTCTTTACGATCTGAAATGTTCGGGCAGCCAGGCCTATCTTCAGTTGGCATCCGAAGTTATCCGTCGGGAACGTCTATTGCGTGCGGCTTAGGGAGAACGAGATGAGCGAAGATCTTTCACGCAAAAGGTTGGGCCGCGGACTTGCCGCACTGATCGGCGACCTCGACAGACCGGATGCGGGGCGCGACGAATTTTCTGCCGTGCGCGCAGACGGGATGGCGGCGATCGAACGTATCGCGCCGAATCCCCGAAACCCACGCCGTGCTTTCGCGGAGCCCGACCTTGAGGATTTGACGCAATCGATCCGTGAGCACGGAATCGTTCAGCCGGTCGTCGTAAGGCGTATGCCGGACGACAAATTCGAGATCATCGCCGGCGAGCGTCGTTGGCGCGCCGCACAGCGTGCCGGCCTGATCGACGTGCCGGTCGTGATTCGCGATGTGAGCGATCGGGTCGCGCTCGAACTCGCCATTATCGAGAATGTCCAGCGCGCTGATCTGAATGCCGTGGAAGAGGCGCTTGGTTATCAGCAACTGATCGACGAGCATAATTACACGCAGGCAGACCTCGGACAGGTGATCGGCAAAAGTCGCAGCCATGTTGCCAACACATTGAGACTGCTGAAGCTTTCGCAGCATGTTCGCGAGATGGTGACCGATGGTTCCTTGTCTGCCGGCCACGCGCGAACGCTCGTGACCGCAATCGACCCTGACCTTCTCGCCCGCCGCATCGTTGATGAAGGCTTGTCCGTGAGACAGGCGGAAGCGCTTGCGCAGCAGCCCGTCCGCATCGGCGAGCCAGCTAAGCCGCGAGCTGACGGAACCGTCCAGAAGGATGCGGATACGATTGCGCTCGAGAAGACCTTGTCCGATGCGCTCGGGCTGAAAGTGTCCATCACGCATGGACAGAAGGGCGGAGATATCAAGATCCGTTATTCGACCCTCGAACAACTGGACGGCATCTGCCACAAGCTGCAGCGAGCACACTGAAGCCTGGGCTCCCGCCTCGGACTCACGTGAAACACGGCGCGATCAACGCAGCCGGCTTGCCTCTATCGTAATCGCAAGCAGCGCCTGCCGGATGGTGGGCATGTCCAGACTGGCGCGTGTCCGTGATGCCAGCACGGTTGCCTGCAATCGGTCGAGGGCCCGAGACAAGGCCCGAGCATTCCAGCGCCGAACTGCATTTTCGACCGTATTTCGCCGGCTAAAAAATACGGGAGGGCGCGATGAAGCGACTGCGGCCGACGCCGAAGCGCCATTATCGACCGCACTTCGCAACAATTCCAGTTGCTGAAACTGCCGCATGACGGCCGAGAGCAGTTGAAACGGCGCATTGCCGGCCTTGATCCATCCCGCATAGGCACCGTCAAAGGCTGCGACATCGCCCACGAGGATCGCATCCGTGGCGTCGTCGAGCGATTTTGCCGACACGTCGCCGACGATTTCGGTGACGTGAGCAAGTTCGATGCGGCCCAGATCGCGCGCATAAAGCGAAAGCTTCTCGATCTCGCCGCGTGTCGCCAGCCGATCGCCACCGAGCGATGCCTTCAACGCCTGGCGCGCCTCGGGCGAAATGGCCAGGCCGTCGCGGCCGAGGACATCGTCGATGATGCTCTCGATCGTGCGCGCCTGATCCGCATAGCAGGGCAGGGCCATGCCGGCCGATCCGGATTCGACGGCGGCGCGGATCGGCGATCCCTTCTTCAGGTCTCCGCCCTCGATCAGGATGACGGTGGTCTCCGGCGGCTGCGCGCACAGATCTTTAAGCGCGGTTCCCAGCGCCTTCTGGGCTCCGGCGCCGCGCACCCATATCAGGCGGCGGTCGGCGAACATGGCGACGGTGTGCGCCTCGTCGAAAAGGCGACCGGGGTCGGCCTCAAGTTCCGAAGCGTCAAGCCTGACTGTGGAAAACGGATCGTTCGCCTTGAAACCCGACTGCAGGGCGAACTGGTTTGCGCGTTCTGACACGAGCCCGCGATCCGGCCCATAGACCAGAACGATGGGAAACGCGGTTTGCGGCCGTATCAGCCAGCCATCGACTTCGTGTGCCTTCTTCTGTGCCATCATATCTCCTTGGCCGCGTCAAAGGCACCGTTCGACACGATCAAGTCAATATGGCAAACCGGGGCATCGGCCGCGACAGCATGACCTGTCCGGAAGGCGTTGCATTTATGCTCCTTTTGCGCCCTATTGCAGATTAATCGACTACAGCACGGCAAAGGGCGCGCGTGACAAACGACGAAACGCCGGTCATCTCGATCAGCAACCTGCACAAGAGCTATGGCAATCTGGAAGTCCTGAAGGGTGTCGATATGACCGCGCCGCGCGGACATGTCGTGTCGCTCATTGGATCGTCGGGATCGGGCAAATCGACCCTGCTGCGCTGCTGCAACCTTCTGGAAGACAGCCAGGACGGCGAAATCCGGTTCGAAGGCGAGCCGGTCCGCTGGCGGGGCCACGGCCTTCATCGGCACCCCGCCGACAAGGGGCAGGTCATCCGCATCCGCTCCAACCTTTCGATGGTGTTCCAGCAGTTCAATCTGTGGGCGCATATGACGATCCTGCAGAACGTCATGGAGGCGCCCCTCACCGTCCTTCACCAGTCGCGCGAGGAGGTCGAGACGCGCGCGCGCGAGCTGCTCGACAAGGTCGGCATCGCAGAAAAGGCGGACGCCTATCCTGCGATGCTGTCGGGGGGCCAGCAGCAACGCGCGGCGATCGCGCGGGCGCTGTGCATGGAGCCGCGCGCGCTCCTGTTCGACGAGCCCACCTCCGCGCTCGATCCCGAACTGGAACAGGAAGTCGTCAGGGTCATCAAGGCGCTGGCCGAGGAAGGCCGCACGATGCTTCTCGTCACGCACGATATGCGGCTTGCCGCGGACGTTTCCGACCACGTCGTCTTCCTGCATCAGGGCAGGATCGAGGAGGAAGGACCACCGGATGCGCTTTTCGGCAATCCGCAGACGCAAAGGCTGCGTGGATTTTTGCGCGCCACTGAAGCATAAATAAAACATCAACCTACAGAGGGAAAAAGACCAATGAAAAAACTGATTTTGGCCAGCGTGGCGCTTGCCTTCGCATCGGGCACCGCTCTTGCGCAGGACGTCGTGCGCATCGGCACGGAAGGCGCCTACCCGCCCTACAACTTTATCAATGACCAGAACGAACTCGACGGTTTCGAGCGTGAGTTCGGCGATGCGCTGTGCGAACGCGCGGAACTGAATTGCGAATGGGTGCTGAACGACTGGGACACGATCATCCCCAACCTGGTCGGCGGCAATTACGATGCCATCATGGCCGGTATGTCGATCACGGAAGCGCGCAAGCAGGTCATCGGTTTCAGCCAGAACTATATGCCGCCGGACCTGTCGGCCTATATGGCCCCCGTCGGTGCGGATGAGAGCGTGCGGGACGGCGTCGTGGTCGTTCAGTCGAACACGATGCAGGCGAGCTACGTTGCCGAAACCGACGCAACGCTGGTCGAATTCCCGACCCCGGACGAGACGATCGCTGCCGTGCGCTCGGGCGAAGCCGATGCCGTCATGGCCGACAAGGACTTCCTGGTCCAGTATGTCGAGCAGGGCGATTTCGAATTCGTCGGCGAAGATATCCAGCTCGGCGAGGGCCTCGGCATCGGCCTGCGTCAATCCGACGAGGAACTGCGCGACACGTTCAACGCCGCCATCGACGAGATGAAGGCGGACGGTTCGCTGAACGAGCTCATCACCAAGTGGTTCGGCGCGGACGCACCGACCTTCTGATCCTCGCATGTGAAGCCGGGTGGCGCTTGCGCCGCCCGGAATGCCGCCCATGTTCGCATTTTGCACCGACCCGAGCACCCTGCCGGACTGGCAGTGGTTCGCCTGCTATCTGACGAGCGGGACGCATCTGGCGTTCTACTGGTCGTTCGTGGTCGTCATGGTGCTGATCCTTCTGGCGGCGCCCTTCGCGCTGGCGTTCGGGTTTGCCGGCGCGCTGGCGACGCGCTCGCACATGGCGCCTATACGCCTTGTCGGCCGCACCTATACGTCGATGGTGCGCGGCGTTCCCGACATCGTCTTCTTTCTCTTCATCCCGATCGCGATCGATCAGGCACTCGAATATATCCTGCATCAGGTTCGTTGCCCGGACTGGGACATGCCGATCCGGCGCGGAAACGACTTTCTCGTCTGCGCGCAGGCCAAGGTGCCGCTCTCGTCCTCGCCCGCCTGGGTGCATGATATCTACGCGTTTTCGCTGGCGCTTTTCGCCTTCGCGCTCGTCTTCGGCGCGTTCGCGGCCAACACGCTCTACGGCGCGATGAACGCTGTTCCCAAATCGCAAACGGAGACCGCTGAAGCCTACGGCATGACGAAGCCGCAGGCGTTCCGCCGTGTCCTGCTTCCGCAGATGTGGGTCTATGCCCTGCCCGGCCTGTCGAATCTGTGGATGATCCTGATCAAGGCCACGCCGCTTCTCTTCCTGCTCGGCATTCGCGACATCGTCTATTGGGCGCGCGAGCTCGGTGGCCAGAAGACCGGCTTCTACGCCTATCCGCATCCCGACTGGCGGGTCTGGTATTTCCTCGTCGTGCTCGTGTTCTACCTGGTGCTGACCGCATGCAGCGAGCGCGTCTTCGAATGGCTGATGCGCCGGTTCAGCCATGGGCAGGCGACGGCGGCCGGCGAGCGCCAGAGAAGGGCAGCGGCATGAGAAGCTGCCAGGAGAGTTTCGACGCCTATATCCTGCGATCCCTCGGGGGAGACTATGGCGAACGCCTTTTGCCGCGGGGCGTCGACATAACGCTTTGCGATCAGGTCTTCCTGATCGCATCCGGCCTGATCTGGAACGTCTATTTCGCAGCCCTCGCGCTCGCCGCCGGCTTCTTCGTGGCAACGGCGCTGGCCGTTGCGAAGTTCAGCGAGAATCCGTTCCTGAGCAAGCCGGCATCTGGATTCATCTTCCTATTTCGCGGTTCGCCGCTCTTCATCCAGTTCTTCTTCGCCTACGAGGTCTTCATCCTCTTGCCGCGCGCCGGCATTGAGATCAACCTTATCTTCACCACCATCACCGCCGAGACGCGCTGGCTGGCGCGGGCGACGAGCGGCGCCCTCGTCGTCCTGTGGCTCAACACGTCGGCCTATACGGCGGAGATCTTCTACGGCGCGCTGCGGGCGATTCCGAAAGGCGACCTCGAAGCGGCCGACGCCTACGGCATGAGCGGGTTCACCAAGTTCCGCCGGATCATCTGGCCGACCATGATGAGGCTCGCCTGGCCCTCCTACACCAATGAGGCGATCTTCCTCACCCATGCGACGACGCTGGTATTCTTCTCCGGTTTTCCCGCGTGGCAGCAATCGGGCGACGCGCTCTATTATGCGCGCTACTTCGCCGACCAGACCTTCAATCCGTTCGTCAGCTATCCGATCGTGGCTGCGTATTTCATCGTGTTGACGCTCGTCGTCATCGGTCTGTTCGGCATGGCCAACAAGCGATTGAACCGGCATCTTCCGCAGACGGTGCGCCCGAAATTCCGCTTCCGGCCGCAATATATAAGATAGGCGAAGCCCGGCCGGGATCTGCGGCGTTCGACAGCGGCTGGCGAGCCGCGCTATAGTCGAGCCGGGCAGGAACCGGAGACACGCGGCACACGAGATGAATGAGCCTTGGCGCCGACATTCGATCGGGTTGGCGTTAGCCGCTGCGGTCCTGTGCGTTCTCGTCGCCTGGTTCGGCACGCGCGCCATGACGGCGATCTATCTCGACCAGGCGGAGATGCGCGGCGCCAATACGCTCGGGCTGGCCGTCACGGCGCTTCGTGGCCAGCTCGACCGCTACGAGAAATTGCCGCAGCTCATTGCCGACCAGGATGCCATCAAGGAGCTTGCCGGGCGTCCGCGCGACCAAACACTTGTCGACGGGGTCAATATCTACCTGAAATCGATCAACGCGCTTCTGGAATCGTCGGACATCTATGTGATGACGCCGGATGGAACGACGATCGCGGCATCGAATTTCGACGGACCGACGCCTTTCATCGGCGAGAATTTCAACTACCGGCCCTATTTTCAGGACGCGATCGCCGGCGGGCACGGGCGTTTTTTCGCCCTCGGCACGACATCGCTGAAGCGCGGCTATTATTTCGGCGCGCCGATTCGCGTCGACGACGTGATCCTGGGCGTTGTCGTTTTCAAGGTCGATATAGACGGCATCGAGCGATCCTGGCGCGGCGGCGATTACGAGATCGTCGTGATGGATCCGGAAGGCATCATCTTCATGACCGGCCGTCCCGAATGGATGTATTCGGGTGTCGAGGCGCTGACGCGCGAGCGCCTTGCGCGCACATCCGCCACACGCCGCTACGCCGATGCTGAACTGACCGAATTGCCGGTCACGCGCAGCACGACGCCCGAGGGGCTCGATCTCCTGTCGATCGCGGGAGCGGACGGGACGCGCGAATATCTTGCCGTAACCGAGACGATGCCGGAAGCGGACTGGACGGTGAAGGTCCTGCTCGACACGGCGTCGGCGCGGGCGCAGGCATTGACGACGATCGCTCTTTTGATGCTCCTGATCGGCCTTGGAACGATGGGGGCGATGACATGGCTGCAACGACGCGCGCGGCTGGCCGAGCGGCTTCAGGTGCAGCGTGAGGCGCAGGAACTGCTCGAACGCCGCGTCGTGGAGCGCACGGCAGACCTTGCGGCCGTCAACCGCCTTCTGGAGGAGGAAGTCGGCGAGCGGCGGGCGACCGAACGTGCATTGCGAAAGACGCAGTCCGATCTCATCCAGGCCGGCAAGCTTGCCGCGCTCGGCCAGATGTCGGCGGCACTGTCGCACGAGTTCAACCAGCCGCTTGCCGCCGCGCGCGCCTACGCCGACAATGCCGCCGTGCTGATCGAACGCGGGCGCTTCGAAGACGCGCGGGACAACGTCCAGCGCATCTCCAAACTGGTTGAAAGGATTGGCTCGATCAGCAAGCATCTGCGCAATTTCGCCCGCAAGCCGAACCAGAAACTTGGATCCGTCGTCGTGGAGGACGTCGTCAGGGACACGCTGGAGATCATCGCCTGGCGCCTGAAGGCGGCCGATGCCAATCTCGTCATCGACCTCGGCCCGGAGCCGCTCGTGGTCCGCGCCGGTTCGGTCCGTTTACAGCAAGTGCTGGTCAATATCATCGCCAATGCGGCCGATGCCATGGAAGGGCTGCCCGATCGCGACATCGAGCTCAGCGCCCGCTCCATCGGCGATCGCATCGCGATCACAGTTCGCGACCGCGGCCCCGGCGTTCCCGATGCCATCGCAGAGCGCATCTTCGATCCATTCTTCTCCACCAAAGGCGTCGGCAAGGGACTGGGGCTCGGCCTTTCTATCTCCTACAACATCGTCAAGGATTTCGGCGGCGAACTGATGGTCGAGCGCCATCCGCAAGGCGGAGCGCTCGTCACCATCCTGCTCGACGCCGCCGAATTTGCCGTTCGGGAGGCGGCCGAATGACGCCGCCGACGCTGCTGCTGATCGACGACGAGGAGGAGATCAGGCGCTCGACCGCGCAGACGCTGCAACTCGCCGGCTTCGACGTGCGCGAATTCGCCGCCGCCGAACCGGCGCTCGACTACATCACGCCCGGCTTCAAGAGCGTGGTGATCAGCGATATCCGCATGCCTGGCATGGACGGAATGACGCTCCTGGCCAAAGTTCGCGAGATCGATGCCGATGTGCCCGTCATCCTCGTCACAGGGCATGGCGACGTCCAACTCGCCGTGCGGGCGATGCGCGAAGGCGCCTATGATTTCATCGAAAAGCCGTTCAACGGCCAGCATCTTGCCGATGTCGCCCTGCGCGCCGTCGACTGGCGCAGCCTGGTTCTCGAAAACCGGCTTTTGCGGGCTGCCGCGGGTCAGCGGGACGATGTCGAGTCGCGGCTTTTGGGCCGTTCACCGGCCATGATCGATCTGCGCTACCGGCTGCGCGCCGTCGCCGCCACGGATGCTGACGTGCTGATCATCGGCGACACGGGCGTCGGCAAGGAGGTCGCCGCGCGCGCGATCCATGATCTTTCGAGCCGGTCGCTCAAGCCGTTCGTGGCGATCAATTGCGCCGCACTGCCTGCAAATCTGATCGAAAGCGAACTTTTCGGGCATGAGGCGGGCGCGTTTCCCGGCGCGATACGGGCCAGATACGGCAAGTTCGAACATGCGCGGGGCGGAACCGTGCTTCTCGACGAAATCGGCTCGATGCCGTCGGACCTGCAAGCCAAGCTCATCCGCGTCATTCAGGACCGCATGATCGTGCGGCTCGGTTCGAACGAACCGATTCCACTCGACGTTCGCTTCATCGCGACGAGCAAGGTGGAACTGGAGGACGAGGCGGTCGCTGGCCGATTTCGTGCCGATCTTCTCTACAGGCTCAACGTGGTCACGCTGCGTATCCCGTCCTTGAGCGCGCGGCGCGAGGACGTACCGGTGCTTTTTCTCCAGCTCGCGCGGGAAGCGGCCGGCCGGTATCGCCGCGATATGGTCGAAATTCCGCAACCCGTACTCGCCGAGATCGCTAGGCGCGACTGGCCGGGCAATGTCCGGGAATTGCGCAACGCCGCCGACCGCTATGTGCTCGGGCTCGGCATCGACGGGCTGGACCCTCTGCCGGCCGGCGATGACGGATTGCGGCTTGCCGAACGCGTCGCCCGCTTCGAAAGGGCCGTGATCGCCGATGCATTGCGCGCTCACGGCGGCAGTCTGAAGGCCGTCTACGAAGCGCTCGGCATTTCCCGCAAGACGCTGTACGAGAAGATGCAGCGCTATGACATCGATAAGAATGAGTTGCACGACGCCTGACTGACGCGCTTTATGTGTGGAATCTAACACATGAAGATCGGCCGATGTGTGGAGATCCACACATCTCAGGGTATGAAATTCGCCGATACTTCCCTCAAGGGCTTGCGGACGCCGTCAATACCCACCTCTAACTATCGTTCACGATCGGAACGACGGGTACGAGCCCGGCCGGCCGAACGAGAATAGTATTCTACCGGGAGGAATTCATATGAAGACGCTTGCCGCATCCCTGACACTCGCGACCGCCCTTGCCGTCATGCCGCAGATGGCCGGTGCGCAGGACTATCCAACCCAGCCGATCACGATCGTCGTGCCGTTCACGGCCGGTGGCCCGACCGACACGGTGACCCGCCTCGTCGCGCAGGCGATGAGCGCCGACCTCGGCCAGCAGATCGTGGTCGAAAATGTCGGCGGCGCGGGCGGCACGCTCGGTGCCGGACGCGTCGCGCAGGCGCAGCCCGACGGCTACACGCTGCTTCTCCACCATATCGGCATGGCGACGAGCGCGACGCTCTACCGCGAGCTTCCTTTCAACGCGCTCGAGGACTTCGAATATGTCGGCCTCGTCACCGAGGTGCCGATGGTCATGGTCGGCCGGCCCGATCTCGAAGCGGAAACGCTCGAGGATGTCATCAATTTCGTGCGCGAGGGTGGCGAGGACGTGATGTATGCCAATGCCGGCATCGGCGCGGCGTCGCATCTTTGCGGCCTGTTGTTCATGGAAGCCATCGACACGCAGATGACGACCATTCCCTATCAGGGAACCGGTCCCGCCGTCACCGATTTGATGGGCGGACAGGTCGACCTCATGTGCGACCAGACGACCAACACCACGCCGCAGATCAACGAAGGGTCGATCAAGGCGTTCGCGGTGACCGTACCGGAGCGCGTCGAAAGCCTGCCTGATGTTCCGACCGGTGCCGAAGCCGGCATCGACGGCTTCGAAGTCTCGATCTGGCACGGCGTCTATGCGCCCAAGGGAACGCCTGAGGAAATCGTGCAGCGCCTGAGCCAGTCGCTTCAGGTGGCGCTTGCCGACGAAACCGTCATCGCGCGCTTCGGCGACCTCGGCACCGTTCCCTCGCCGGCCGAGGATGCGACGCCCGAGGCCCTTCAGGCCAAGGTGCAAAGCGAGATCGACCTGTGGCGTCCGATCATCGAAGCGGCCGGCGTCTACGCGAACTGATCTTTCAACGATATTCAGGGGCCGTCCGGCAAGGGCGGCCCCTTCGCATTTCAAGGAGGGGCGCGGATGCTATCCCGCGACTATCGTGACATCGTCGGCGGCGGTCTTCTGATCGTGGGCGGCCTGCTTTTCACCTGGTATGCCGCCACGCATTACGAACTCGGCACGCTCCGGCGCATGGGGCCGGGCATGTTCCCGACGGGTCTGGGCGTGACGCTCGCCCTCTTCGGCGTCCTGATGGCGGTTCCGGCCTTCTTCCGTCAGGGAGAAATGCCGGTCATCCGCATCTGGACGCCGCTCTTCGTCCTTGCCGGCGTCGCCGCCTTCGCCATGACGATTCGTCCGTTTGGTCTGATTCCCGCGATTCTGGCGGTCGTCGTCATTTCTTCCTTCGCGGAGCTGAAGGTGCGGCCCGTCAGCCTCGCCATCCTGTGCATCGTGCTGTGCCTGATCGCCTGGCTCACCTTCCGCGTCGGGCTCGGCCTGCCGATCGCAATGTGGCGCTGGCCCTTCTAGGAGAACGACGAGATGGATATCTTCTCCAATATCGCGATCGGTCTCGAAACCGCGCTTTCCTGGAACAACCTCTTCTACTGCTTTCTCGGCGTGTTCCTGGGCACGCTGGTCGGCGTCATTCCGGGCATCGGTGTCCTGTCGGCGATCTCGATGCTGTTCCCGATCACCTTCTATCTGGATCCGACCACGGCGCTGATCATGCTCGCCGGCATCTGGTACGGTACGTCTTATGGCGGCAATACCGCCTCGATCCTGCTCAACATTCCCGGCACGCCGGCCAATGCCGTAACCTGCCTCGACGGCTACCCGATGGCCCGTCAGGGCCGCGGCGGCGTGGCGCTTTTGATGACGACGGTCGCCTCCTTCACCGGCAGCACGATCGGCATTCTGCTTCTCATGCTTTTTGCGCCGACGATCGCCAAATATGCGCTGTCTTTCGGCTCGGCCGAGTATTTCGCGCTCATGGTGCTCGGCCTCGTCGCCGCCTCGACCATTTCCGACGGGTCCGCCGTCAAGGGCCTCGCGATGGTCGTGCTCGGCATCATGTTCGGCACGGTCGGCGCCGACATCTATACGGGCACGCCGCGCTTTTCCTTCGGCGTCCTGGAGCTGACCGACGCGATCAGCCTGATCGCGCTCGCCATGGGCATTTTCGGCGTTGCCGAAGTGATCGCGTCGGTGCGCAATGTCCATCCTGGCGACATCGACCGCGAAAGCGTAACGTTCCGGGCCATGAAGCCGACGAAGGACGATATGCGCCGTTCGTGGTTCCCCATGCTGCGCGGCTCGTCGATCGGCGCCTTCTTCGGCACGCTGCCGGGGACAGGCCCGTCGGTCGCCGCCTTCATGGCCTATGCGATGGAAAAGCGGGTCGCCAGGGAGCCGAAACGCTTCGGCAAGGGTGCGATCGAAGGCATCATGGCGCCCGAATCGGCCAATAACTCGGCCGACCAGACATCTTTCATTCCGACCCTGTCCCTGGGCATTCCCGGCAGCCCGACCATGGCTCTGATGCTGGGCGCGCTGATGATCCACGGCATCGCGCCCGGTCCGAGCCTCATGACCGACCAGCCGTCGCTGTTCTGGGGCCTGATCATGAGCTTCTGGATCGGCAATGTGCTGCTCGTCATCCTCAATGTGCCGCTGATCGGCGTGTGGGTGCGACTTTTGATGATCCCGTATCATCTGCTTTTCCCGGCCGTTTTGATGTTCATCTGCATCGGCACCTATTCGGTCAACAATTCGAGTTTCGAGGTCTGGCTCGTCGTCTTCTTCGGCTTCCTCGGCTATTCGATGCGCATCTTCGACTTTCCGGCTGCGCCGCTTCTTCTCGGTTTCGTTCTCGGGCCGATGATGGAGGAGCATTTCCGGCGCGCCATGCTGTTGTCGCGGGGCAATTTCTCCACCTTCATCGACCGGCCGATCTCGGCCGTCGTCATGGCTTTGACGGCGATGTTGCTCGTGTGGGGCGTCTGGTCCGCCTTGAAGCAGCGCAAGCGCTCGCGCGCGAACCTTGCCCCCGATCCCGCCGGGGCATCCTGAAGCAAGGTTTCCGACGATCCCAGGAGGCCGCGCGACAGATGCGCGGCCTTTTGCTTTGGGCGCAGGAGGGCTACGCAACGCCGGTGCAATTGCTCTATAGTTCGCCGGTGCTCGACCGGTCCTGGAAAAATCGAACCCTACTCGTCGCTGCGGGCCTTGCGTTCGTGGCCGTTTCGTCTTTCGCGACCAGCGTCGTCTGGCAGGCGCGGGCGGAGCGTTCGCTCGTTCAGGCCGGCGAGCAGCGGCTGAGCCTCGTGGTCGCGTCAGTGCGGTCCGCCGTCCTGCAGAACGACCATCTGCCGCTCGCCCTCGCCCTCGATCCGGATGTGCGCCTTGCGCTGCGCCAGCCGGCGAACAGCGACGCGATCGATCTGCTCAATCGCAAGCTTTCCCTTCTCGTCAACGCGTCGAGCGGCGCGGCGCTTTATGTGATGGATCTTTCCGGGCTTACCATCGCGGCCAGCAACTGGGACGAGCCGGGCTCCTTCCTCGGCCAGAACTACGCGTTCCGTTCCTATTTCGAGCTTGCGCTGGAACGGGAGCGCGGCGCCTTCTATGCCATTGGCGCGACGACGAACCGCGCCGGCTATTTCCTGTCGCGGGCTGTCAGGGACGGGGGCCGGGTTATCGGCGTGGCCGTCGTCAAGATCGAGTTCGACGATGTCGAGAAGGTCTGGGCGGATGCGGATGAATCCGTTCTGGTCACGGATGCCAACGACATCGTCTTTCTGGCGAGCGCGGGCGCGTGGAAATACCGTGCGCTGTCGGCCTTGAGCGAAGACGTGCAGGACGAGATCGCGCGCACGCAGCAATATGCCGGCGAGGCGCTGACGCCGATGGCAATCGATCCGGTCGGCGGGAGCGAGACGGCGTCGCATATCCGGATCGATGGACAGGACAAGGTGCTGCTCTCGCAATCGGCCCCGCTGGCCGAACTCGGGTGGATGGTCCATCAGTTGACCGACATCGAGCCCATGGCGCTGGCGCGGCGCGACGGCGCGATCATCGGCGGCAGCGCTTCCGCTCTTTTGCTGGCGCTGGTGCTTGCCTTCGTTCAACGCCAGCGCATGCTTGCCGAGGAACGCCGCGCGCGAATTCTGCTGGAAGACAGGGTCGAGGCACGCACCGCCGAACTGACCGCCGCCAACCGGCAGCTCGTGAGCGAGATCGAGGAGCGAGAGCGTGCCGAACGCGATCTACGCGCCGCGCAGGCCGAACTGGTGCAAGCCGAAAAGCTCGCCGCGCTGGGGCGCATGTCGGCGGCGATCGCCCACGAGGTCAACCAGCCTTTGGGCGCAATCCGGACATCGGCCGCAAGCGCCGCGCTTCTCGTTCGGCAGGGCGAGACGGTGGAGGCATCCGAAACGCTGTCGCGCATCGGAACTCTGGCCGCCCGCGCGGCCGCGATTACAGCGCATCTGCGCAACTTCGCCCGCAAGGGCCGGTCGGGCGTGCGCGAACCCTTCGCCGTCGACCGGTCGCTGCGCCGCGCGCTCGATCTGTCGCGCGAGGCGTCGAATGCTGTCGATGTCGAAATCGTGACCGACATCGAGCAGGTGATGGCGCTGGGAAGCGCGCTTCCTTTCGAGCAGGTTGCCGCAAACCTGATCAGGAACGCCATGGACGCCGTAGCGACGAAGTCGGGCGGCCGCATCGAGATCACCGTTCGAAGGAAGGCGGGGCGTGTCGAGGTTCGGGTGATCGACAACGGTCCGGGTTTTCCGCAGGCCGATATCGACAAGGTCTTCGATCCGTTCTTCACCACCAAGGAGGTCGGCGAGGGGCTTGGCCTCGGCCTTTCGATCGCCTACGGCATGGTGCGGGAGTTTTCCGGCACGATCCGCGCCTCGAACCTGCCGGGTGGAGGTGCATGCGTCTGCGTCGAACTGGACGCGGCCGAACACCCTGTCGAACTGGTAGGAGCCTGATGATGCAACCGGCGCTCGAGGTTCTGTTCGTCGATGACGATGCCGCCATGCGCCAGTCGGTGGAGCAATATCTGCGCCTTTCCGGCTTTCGGTTGACGGCCGTGCCCGGCGCAGCCGCTGCGCTGGAGCGGCTGACGCCCGATTATCCGGGCATTCTCGTCTCCGACCTCAAGATGCCGGGAATGGACGGAAGGGAGCTTCTGGACAGGGTCCGCACCATCGATGCCGAGCTTCCCGTCGTGATGATCACCGGCCATGGCGACGTGGAAACCGCGGTCGAGATGATGCGGCGCGGCGCGTATGACTTCATCGAAAAACCGTTCGATCCCGCCCGCTTCTCGGATACGCTGACGCGCGCGAGCGAAAAACGGCGGCTCGTCATGGAAAACCGGGCGCTGCGCAGCGCTATATCCGATCGCACGCTGTCGGGACGCATCATCGGCACCTCGCAGGCCGCGCAGAGGCTTCGCGCGGCGGTCACCGAGATCGCGGCGACGGATGTCGGCGTAGTGCTGGTCGGCGAAACCGGCGTCGGCAAGGATCTCGTCGCGCGCTCCATCCACGAGGCGAGCCGGCGTGCCAGCGGCAATTTCGTCGCGGTCAATTGCGCGGCCATCCCCGAAAGCATGGTCGAAAGCGAGCTTTTCGGACATGAGCAGGGCGCCTTTACGGGGGCTGCGCGCGCGCGCGAAGGCAAAATCGAGCATGCCGACGGCGGGACGCTCTTTCTCGACGAGATCGAATCGATGCCGCTTGCCATGCAGGCGAAGCTCCTTCGCGCGCTTCAGGAGCATGCGGTCGAACGTCTCGGTTCGAACCGCACGATCAACGTGGATCTGCGCACTGTGGCGGCGGCCAAGGGCGATCTCTCGCAAGCCGGTCGGTCCGGGGCCTTCCGATCCGACCTTTTCTATCGCATCGCCGTGGTCGAGCTGCACATTCCGCCGCTGCGCGAGCGTGCCGAGGATATTTTGCTTCTGTTCGAGCATTTCGCGGCGCAGGCCGCCGAGACCCATGGGCGCGAACCGAAACCGCTCGCCCAGGAAACGGCGTCGGCCCTGCTCGCGCATGACTGGCCGGGCAATGTGCGCGAGTTGCGCAATGCGGCCGAGCGATACGTTCTCGGCTTTTCAGGCGCGGTCGACGTCGCTTTTGGCCGTCCTTCCCCGACGAACGGCAAGGGTCAGCCGCTTTCGAGCCGTGTCGAGGCGTTCGAGCGATCGCTGATCGAGCGCAGTCTTGCGGAGGCCGACGGCAGTATCGCCGAAGTCATGGCCGATCTGGGCATTCCCCGCAGAACGCTGAACGAAAAGATGGCGCGTTACGGCCTGTCGCGGCTGCGTTCATCACCAATCGATCAGCAAGATTCCGCCGACTGAATCTGTCGATCGGCGGATTTTTGCTCAAAACTGGTCGACGAACTCCCCATTTGCGCCTTTTCCGGTCTGGCACGCCGATTGCAAAGTGTTCGTATCGGTCGCCTCTCCGGCGCCGATCCGAACCTGCGAAGCATATCGCGGTCGGAGGGAGGAGTGGCCTGCGCAGGCAGGCCGTGCGGACGAGGTCCGCCTTTTATTCCCTTTCGGCCGTGTTCGTTTCGCCAACGTAATGCCTGAGGGAGGTTTTTCAGGATGAGACTATTCAAGACGGCACTTCTCGCCGCATCCGTCGCGATGGCTGGTCCCGCGTTCGCGCAGCAGCAGCTTTCGGTTGCGACCGGCGGCACGGGCGGTGTGTACTATCCGATCGGCGGCGGTCTCGCCGAACTGATCAACCAGCATATCGAAGGCTATGCCGCGGTTGCCGAGGTCACGGGCGCATCGGTCGAGAACGTCGCGCTGATCCACCGTGGCGATTCGGACATCGCCATCGGTCTTGGTGACAGCGTCTATCAGGGCTTCACCGGCACCGGTCAGTTCGAAGGCCGTCAGGCCGACAGCCTGCGCGTTCTCGCCTCGGTCTATCCGAACGCGGTGCAGATCGTCGTTCCGGCCGATTCCGATATCCAGTCGCTCGAGGATCTGCGCGGCAAGCGCGTTTCGGTCGGCGCGCCGGGGTCGGGCACCGAGCTCAACGCGCGTGCGCTCATCGAAGCCGTCGGCATGACCTATGACGATCTGGCCGCAGCCCAGCGTCTCAACTTCAACGAGACAGCCGACGCCCTGCGCGATGGCGACATCGACGCCGGCATCTGGAGTGTCGGGCCGCCGACGTCCTCGATCATGAACCTGACCGCCACGCGCAACATCCGTCTCATCCCGATCACGGAAGAGCAGGTCGCAGCGGCGCAGGAGATCGAGCCGATCTTCGCGTCCTACACGCTTCCGTCCGGTCTTTACGACGGCGTGACGGAAGATGTCGGCACGGTCGGCATCCCGAATGTCTGGTTCGTCTCCGAGGAGATGGACGAGGAACTCGCCTACGAGATCACCAAGATGCTCTACGATCGCCATGCCGATCTCGTCGCCATTCACCCGGCGGCGAACGACACGACGGTCGAGTTCACCATCGGCTCGAGCCCGATCCCGCTTCATGCCGGCGCGCTGCGCTATTATGAGGAGATCGGCGCCGAGATTCCGGACAATCTGCGCGAGCAGTAGGACGGTCGGGGTCGCTTCGATGCGACTTGCAATCATGAAAGACGCGAGGTGCGGGCTGCTGCCCGCCCTCGCACTTACCGTTCTGGCGCTGCCGGCAACGGCCGGAACGATCGAGGTCATCGGTGCCGACAGCCGGAAGCTGGCGAGTGTCGACGCGCAATCCTGGTGCATCGCGTGGAACCATTCGGTCGCCGGCTTCGAGGTGAAGGACTGCTACAGCTTGCGCGGTGGGTTGATGGTTCTGGAACGGAGCCACCAGCCGGATTTCGCCGCCGGCCTCGGCCACATACCCGGACGCGGCGTCCAAAGATCGGACGGCGCGGGCGGATACTGGATAGACGGCATCGACGAAATCGTGCCGGGAAATTGCTACCGTCTGCGCGTCGGATCGGCCCGGGTCGATCACCGGATCGTCGCAGGCGACATCGACATCAGCCTCACGGAGCTTGCGGCGGGGACCAGCGTGGCCATACGCGCGAGCGATCCTGAGAGCAGGGGAATTCGAGAATGTTGAACAAATTCTGGGGCAGCGCGACCAAGAGCGGAAGCGCGGCCGGAGCGACAGGCGCCGGGTTGGTCGAACCTCCAGCCCTCGCCCAGCCGTGGGCGGTGGCCAAGCTGATCGTGCTTCTGTCGGTCGGGCTGTGCCTCTTTCAGCTTTACGCGGCCGGTATCCAGCCGCTCAGTCTCTTTTACCAGCGAACCATCCATCTGGCACTGATCATGATGATCGCCTTCCTGATGTTCCCGGTCTTCGGCCGGCACAAGGAACGCGGCGTTGTCGGTGGATTGATCGATGCCGCCTTCTTCGTCGCGGCCATCGTGTCGGGCTTCTACATCACGATCTATCTGGACGAGATTTTCGCGCGCGCCGGGTTCTGGAGCCAGACCGATATCTGGATCGGTATCCTGGCCGTGATCACGCTGCTCGAGGCCAGCCGCCGCGTCGTCGGCCTCGGCATCACGATCATCGGGCTCGTCTTCATCCTTTATGCGCTCGCCGGTCCGCGCGGCACGTTGCCGTGGCTCGGTGAGTTCATGCCGGGCATCCTGTCGCATCGCGGCTACAATATCGAGCGCCTCGTCGCGCAACTTTATCTCGGGCAGGAAGGCATTTTCGGCCTGCCGCTGGGCGTCGCCGCCACCTATGTCTTCATCTTCGTTCTGTTCGGTGCGGTGCTGGAAGTCACGGGCGCCGGCAAGTTCTTCATCGACCTCGCCTATGCCGCGACCGGTCGCAAGCGTGGCGGGCCGGCCAAGGCCGCGGTCGTCGCGTCTTGCACCATGGGCTCAATCACCGGATCGGCCATCGCGAATGTCGCTACGACGGGACCGTTCACGATCCCGCTCATGAAGCGGCTCGGCTACAAGCCGAGCCAGGCTGCGGGCATTGAGGCGGCTGCCTCGACCGGCGGCCAGATCACCCCGCCGCTGATGGGCGCGGGTGCGTTCCTGATCGCCGAATACACGCAGATTCCATATGTCCAGATCGTTCTCGTCTCGATCTATCCGGCATTTCTCTACTTCCTCACCGTCTACATGTTCGTGCATCTCATCGCGATCAAGCAGGGACTGAAGGGCCTGCCGGCGAGTGAACTGCCTTCCGTGCGCGAAGTCATGCGCGAGGGGTGGCATTTCCTTGCGCCGCTGGCGCTCCTGATCTGGCTGCTGGTCATGGGGCTGTCGCCGATGCGGGTCGGCTTCTTCGCGATCCTGGCGATCCTCGTCGTCGCCGCGATCCGGTTCGTGATCGATGTTACGATGGCGCGCCGACACGGTTCCTCACCGGCGCAAAAGCTCGCGGAATATGGCGGCGCTTTCGGGATCACCCGTTCGACGGCCTCCAAGCTGGTCGAGGCATGTGAGGTGGGCGTGCGCTCGGCGCTGACGGTCTCCCTGGCCTGCGCCGTCGGCGGCATCATCGTCGGCGTCATCGGTCTCACCGGACTGGGGCTGAAATTCTCGTCGCTGATGATGAGCTTTTCGCAGGGCAACATCGTCCTTGCGCTGCTGCTCGTCCTCATCGCCAGCCTGGTGATCGGCTTCGGCCTGCCGGTGACGGCAAGCTATATCGTGCTGATCATCCTGGTCGGCCCGGCGATGAGCGCCGAGTTCGGTATCCCGCTGCTGATCGTCCATCTCGTCGTGTTCTGGTATTCGCAGGATTCGAACGTGACGCCGCCGATCGCGCTTGCGGCATTCGCCGGTGCCGCTATCGCCGGGTCGAAACCCGTCGAGACGAGCTTCCAGGCATGGAAGTTCGCCAAGGGGCTCTACATCATTCCGCTCTTCATGGTCTTCAATCCCGAGATCATCATCGGCGGCCCGGTGCCGCTGGTCATCTGGAACGGCGTGGTGGCGCTCGTCGCGCTGGTGGCCTTCGTCGCGGTGCTGGAAGGCTACCTCTTCGGGCGGATCGACATCGTCAGCCGCGGCGTCCTGACGGCGGCCGGCATCGGCTGCCTGTGGCCGAGCATACCTATCGAGATCGTCAGCGTGATCGCGATCGTCGGCATTCTCGGCTACAACTATCTGACCGCGTCGAGGACCGGGGCGCTGGCGAGCACCTGACGAGCGCCCTCAAACTGATGGGAAAGGCCGGGTCATGCATGCGACCCGGCCTTTTTATTCAGTGGCAATCAGTATCTGAGGCTTCGTATTCTCGACAACAGGCGCGCGGTCATCAAAATCGCTGCGACGGCAAGGCCGATGGCAAGACCCCACCAGATGCCGACGCCGCCCAGCCCGGCATGATGCGCGAGACCATAGCCGGTCGGTACGCCGATCACCCAGTAGCTGACCAGCGCGATGATCATCGGAACGCGCGTCTCGCGCATTCCGCGCAGGGCGCCGCTTGACAGGGCCTGCACCCCGTCGACGATCTGGAACAGGCCGGCGACGGCGAGGAATGTCACGGCAAAGCCGATGACGGACGCGACGGCGGCATCGTCGAGATCGAGATAGAGGCCGACGAATGTGCGCGGAATGGTGAGGAAGAGCGCGGCCGTGGCGACGGCGACGGCAACTCCCATCGCCAGTGACGTCACCGTCGCTCGATAGACGTCGTCCTTGCTTCGGCGCCCGACGGCATGGCCGACCCGGATCGTCGTCGCCGACGAGAGCCCGAGCGGGATCATGAAGGCGAGGCCGCTCAACTGAAGGGCGATTCCATGCGCGGCAAGCTCCATCGCGCCGATCTGGCCCATCATGAAGGACGTGGCGGTGAAAAGCGCGACCTCCGCGACGATCGTGATGCCGATCGGCCAGCCGAGGCGGAAGACCTCCAGCACCGCAGGCATATCGGGCTTGAAGAAGCGGACGAAGATTTCCTGCTGTCGCAGGATGCGATGACGGGAAATGTAGGCGATCAGGAAGAGGACGACGCAGGTCGTGGCGATGAGCGTTGCAAAACCGGCGCCGCGCATTCCCATACCCGGCAGACCGAAGCCGCCGAAGACGAAGACGAGATTTAGCATCGCGTTGATGGCGACGCCTGCCACCAGCGCCGCGACGACGACCGAAGGCCGTCCAAGTGCGCCGAGAAAGGAGCGCAGGACGATGATGGAAAGCTGCGGAAAGAGCGACCATTTCAAGATATCGGTGTAGTCGGCTGCAAGCGCCGCGATGACCGGCTCCTGCCCGAGCGCCAGAAAGATCGCGTGTGCGTTCCACAACGGCACGATCATGAGGCAGGCATAGGCGAAGCTGACCCAAAGCCCCATGCGCACGAAACGGCGGCCGCCGCGCGGGTCGTTCGATCCGATCGCACCGGCGACCAGCGGCATGACCGCAAAGCCGAAGCCCGAACCGAACATCCAGACGACAAAGAAGATCTGCCAGCCGAGAACGGACGCGGCGAGTTCCTCCGGACCAAGCCGACCAAGCACCAGCGTGTTGGTGACGTTCAGCGCGGTCTGCGCAAGCTGCGCGGCGATGAGCGGCAGGCCGAGCAGGACCGTCTCGCGGACATGGCTTCCCCATGGGGCGGCTGACGGCGAGGTCGATATTGGAAGAACGCTGGTCACGAGGTCGGCAAGTCCCGGCTGGTTGAGTGCATTGGCGACGCGGCGCGCTGCCTGCGCAAAAGGCAGGCAGATGCCCGCTCAAGGTGCATCAGGTCCATAGCGCATGGGCCGTCGCGCCGATAGGCACAGGATGGCAGCAGGCTTATGTCTGCGCGTTGATACCAAGCATGAAAAAGCCGCCTCCCGCATGAGAGGCGGCTTTTGCCTTGTCCGATCGTATGGGCCTCAGGCGGGCTTGGCGACCGGCATCCCCGGCTGGTCCCATTCGCGTCGCCGCCACTGGAGCGCGGCGACGAAACCGACCAGCGCGAGAGCGGGAATGAACATCCATTCGTTGCGCCAGGTCTGCGGATCGGGGATCTCGACGCGCGTCACGGTCTGTCCGACCTCAAGCCCGAGCCGTTCGGCCTGGCTGCGGAAGCGGACATTGACGATCTGCGTCTGGCCGCCGAAAGCCGTGATCTGCACACCGGAGGCCGCCAGCCGCTCCGCGCCGGGGTCCGCGTCGCCGAGCGGAAGCTGCACGATGCGGGTGAAGTCGTTTCCGGACAGATCCATGCCCTCGACCTCAAAGCGCAGGAAGGCGTCGGCCGGCAGTTCCCCGGCCAATTCGACGATCCTGTCGCCCGGCTCGTCGATATAGGGATCGGACAGGCGATCCATGAAGAAGCCGGGACGGAAGAGCATGAAGCAGGCCAGAAGCAGGATCGCGCTTTCCCAGATGCGCGAGCGCGTCACGAAGATCTGCTGCGTGACCGAGACGAACATCAGCATGCCGACAAGCGCACCCGTCACCACGATTATCAGATGCCACCAACTCTCGATGCCGATCAGCAGGAGCTGGTGATTGAAAATGAAGACCAGCGGCAGGATGGCCGTTCGCATTTCATAACGGAAGGCCTGGATGCCGGTTCGTAGCGGATCTGCCCGTGAAATCGCGGAAGCGGCGAAGGATGCAAGGCCGACGGGCGGCGTCACGTCGGCCATCAGGCCGAAATAGAAGACGTAGAGGTGAACCGCGACGAGCGCCACGGCGAGGCCGTTCAATGTCGCGACCTCGACGATGACCGGGGCCATGAGCGTGGCGACGACGACATAGTTCGCCGTCGTCGGCATGCCGAGACCGACCACCATGCAGATCAGCGCCGTCATCAGAAGCATGATCAGGAGGTTGCCGCCCGACGCCGCGATAACGATTTCCGACAGGACGAGGCCGATGCCGGTGAGCGCCACCGTGCCGACGACGATGCCGGCGGCAGCCGTCGCAATGGCGATGCCGACCATGTTGCGCGCCCCCGTCGCCAGCCCTTCGACGACGTCGACGAAACCGGCCTTGAGCGGTGCGATCAGGTTGAAGTCGCGGCGGAAGAAGGCGATCAGCGGACGCTGCGTGGCCACGAGGAAGATCAGCGCCATGGTGCCGTAAAAGGCCGACAGGCCGGGCGAGAGCTCCTCGACCATCAGACACCAGACGAGAATGAAGACCGGCATGACGTAGTGGATGCCGGCGGGCGCGACTTCCACCGCATCCGGCAGCTTGTCGGCCAGCGCCGCCGGATCGTCGGCTTCAAGGTCAGGGTAGCGCGCGCGCCAGGCGATCGAGCCGATATAGACGGCCAGGGCTCCGAGGCCCGCGGCCCAGCTCGCATAGCTTCCGAAGGCCGTGCGGGTCCAGCCGAGCGCGTAATAGACGAAACCGCAGAACAGGATGAAGCCGCTGATCGTCATGCCGCCGATGGCAAGGCTGGTCAGGCGGCTGCGCCGCCGCTCCTGCCTGACGCCTTTCATGCCGTATTTGCGCGCCTCGATATCGACCACATAGAACAGCGACAGATAGGTCAAAAGTGCCGGGACGATGGCGTGGCGCACGACCTCGGCATAGGAAATGCCGACATATTCGGCGATGAGGAATGCGGCGGCACCCATGACCGGCGGCATGATCTGACCATTGACCGAGGCAGAAACTTCGATCGCGCCGGCCTTGACGGGCGGATAGCCGACCCGCTTCATCAGCGGGATCGTGAAGGTGCCGGTCGTCACGACATTGGCGACGGAGGAGCCGGAAATGAGGCCGGTCGAGGCGGAGCCGAGCACGGCGGCCTTGGCCGGGCCGCCGCGCAGATGGCCGAGGAGGCCAAAGGCGAGCTTGATGAAGTAATTGCCAGCGCCCGCGCGCTCCAGAAGCGATCCGAACAGCACGAACAGGAAGACGAAGGCGGTGGAGACGCCGAGCGCGACGCCGAACACGCCTTCTGTCGTCAGCCAGTATTGCGAGGCCGCGCGCGAGAGCGATGCGCCGCGATGGGCGAGCAGGCCCGGCAGATAGGGGCCGAAGAAGGCGTAGGCGATGAAGAAAAGGCCGACGATGGGCAGCGCGAGGCCGAGCGTGCGGCGCGCGCCTTCCAGAAGAAACAGGATGCCGAGAACGGCGACGGTCAAATCCATCGTCGTCGGCAGGCCGGGCCGGCGCGCCAGTTCGGCCTGATAGAGGAAAAGATAGGCCGCACAGAAAGCGGCGCCGAGCGCGAGCGCCCAGTCGATCAGCGGGATATGGTTGCGCGGTGAGCCTTTGAAGGCGGGATAGGCGACGAAGGCGAGAAAGACACCGAAGGCGAGGTGGATGGCGCGGGCTTCGGTGGCGTTGAAGACGCCAATGCGAAGCTGATAGGGCCAGGGCGAGGCGTACCAGATCTGGAACAGCGCCCAGCAAAGCGGCACGGCAAGCAAAACGAAGCGCGAGAAACGGTCGGTCGGCGTGCGCCCGCCGGTATCGGCTTCGGCCACCATCTGCGCAAGCTCATCGCTGCGTGGCGTATCGTTTGTGCTTGCGCTCATCGGATCATCCCTTCAAGCCCCCTGAAAGAAGGAAGGGGCACCGTAAAGGCGCCCCTTCCGAAACCGGCTTAGAGCCAGCCCTGTTCCCTGTAATAGCGTTCGGCGCCCGGGTGAAGGGGGGCAGAGTTGCCGTCCGACACCATGCTTTCCGGCTCAAGGTTTGTGAAAGCCGGGTGAAGCTGGCGGAAGGCGTCGAAATTGTCGAAGACCGACTTCACCAGATTGTAGACGGCGTCTTCCGAAACGTCGGTCGAGGCGACCAGCGTCGCGAGCACGCCATAGGTCGGGATGTCCTCGTCATTGCCGGTGTAGAGACCGCCGGGAATGGAGACGCTTGCGTAGTAGGGATTGTCGGCGACGAGCTTGTCGATCGCCTCGCCCTCGATCGGGACGATCTGCGCGCCGCAGGTCGTTGTCGGATCGGCGATGTTGGCCGAGGGATGACCGACTGCGTAATAGAACGCGTCGATCTGGTTATCGCAAAGTGCCGGGCCGTGCTCGTCCGGGCGAAGCTCGGCTGCCAGAGAGAAAGCGCTGCGTTCCCAGCCGAGCGCGTCGAGCATGATCTGCATCGACGCCTGCGTGCCCGAACCCGGATTACCGATGTTCACCCGCTTGCCTTCGAGGTCGTCGAGGGAAGCGATGCCTGCATCGCTGCGGGCGACGAGCGTGAAGGGCTCGGGATGGATCGAGAACACGGCGCGCAGATCCTCCCAGGCGCCTGCCTCCTCGAAATCGCTCGAACCGTTGAAGGAATGGTACTGCCAGTCGGACTGGACCATGCCGAGATCGAACTCACCCTGGCGCATGGCGTTGAGGTTGAAGACCGAACCGCCGGTCGACTCGGCCGAGCAACGGAAGCCGTGTTCTGCGCGGGTCTGGTTCATGAGACGGCAGATCGCACCGCCGGCGGCATAATAGACGCCCGTGACGCCCCCCGTGCCGATGGTCACGAATTGCTGCTGGGCGCCGGCGGCGCCAGCGGCGAGCGTGCCGCCCATCGCGACGGCGAGGCCGAGGCCGATCAGGTTTTTAGGTTTCATTCCGCTTCTCCTTTGCTGCACGTCCCCTTGCGGGTCGAAAGTTGTCTGGCCGGGCTGCGTGCAATCAGCACCGGATATTCCGTCCGTTTACGCGGTCGGCGTTTCGACACCGAGCCCCACCGCAGGCTCTGTCCAGAGCCTGCGCAAATCGTCGGCTTTTGCAAGCCCGCGTATGCCGGCTGAGGTTGCCGCTGCGGATACCAGCGCGGCATTCGATTGTGCCAGCGTTCCGCCCGGTAGCCACAGATTGTTCTCGAAGCCGACGCGCGCATGACCGCCCGCCTCGGCGGCCCTCTGCATGAACTCGCTCTCACGCGGGCCGAACGCGCATGCCATCCACCGGTGGTTCTCGATACCTGCGGCCATGAAGGCATCGAACTCATCATCGCTCGCACCAGTCTCGAAATACCGTCCCAGAACTGCGAGGACCGCCAGCGGTTCGTCCGGCAATACGCCGCGCGTGGCCAGATTTTTCAGTCGCGACAATTCGCCGGCTTCATAAATGATGATCTGATGCAGCGTTCCGGTCCTTTCCATGCGCTCGAACAGAGCGGCGACGGTGCGTTCGTCCCCGTTTTCGGGCAGGATTTCCCGCAGTGCGATCGAGACGGATTCGGGCCTCAGCGCATCGATCACGGCGATCTGTTCGTGAGGCTCATGCCGCCCGACGGCCTCGGTCGTCACCTGGATGACGAGATCGTCGCCAACCGCATTTCGCACGGCTTCGACAGCCTCGCGGTAAAGGTCCGCATCGAGCGTATGACGACCCTCGCGGTCGCGTACATGCAGATGGATCATCGCCGCACCGGCCTCCAGCGCCTCGGCGGCGTCGCGCGCGATCTCGGCGGCGCTTATCGGCAGGCGCGGATGGTCCGCCTTCGTGCGGCGCGCGCCATTGGGCGCAACGGCGATGGCGAAGGGGTGCTCAGTCATGCGGCCGCTCTCGTCGCGCCAAGCGCGGTGCCCACCGCGCGCGACAGCCGCTCGACGATGATGTCGACTTCCCTTTCGCCGATGACGAAGGGCGGCGCGAGCAGGACGTGATCGCCGGCCTTGCCGTCGGCCGTTCCGCCCGTTGGATAGACCATCAATCCCTCCTCCATCGCCGCCGCCTTGATGCGGGCGTGGAGCTTCAGTCCCGGATCGAACGGCGTCTTCGTCTGGCGATCGGCGACGAGTTCGATCGCGCGGAAAAGCCCGCGCCCGCGGATGTCGCCGATATGAGGATGATCGCCGAAGGCGTCGCGCAAGCGTTCGTCGAGCAGCGCACCCATGGCGCGGCAGTTTTCCAGAAGCCCGTCATTCTCGATCACCTTTTGCACCGCGAGCGCGCCTGCGCAGGCGGCCGCGTGCCCGATATAGGTGAAGCCATGCTGGAACGCGCCCGACCCGCCGGTGATCGTGTCGTGGATCTCATCCGAAAGAATGCACGCGCCGATCGGCTGATAGCCGGCGCCGAGGCCCTTGGCGCAGGTGAGAATGTCGGGCGACACGCCGTCCTGCTCGCAACCATAGAGCGTGCCGGTGCGCCCCATGCCGCTCATCACCTCGTCGAGAATGAGAAGCACACCGTAGCGGTCGCAGATTTCGCGAATCCGTTTGAAATAGCCGGGCGCAGGCGGCACGGCGCCGATCGTCGCGCCGACGACCGTCTCGGCGATGAAGGCGATGATTGTTTCGGGTCCAAGCCGCAGGATTTCCGTTTCGAGAGCGTCGGCAGCGCGCAATCCGTATTCTTCCGGTGTCTCGTCCTCGCGACGTTCGCGATAATCGAAGCAGGGATCGATATGGCTCACCGGCAGGAGAATCGGTTCGTAGACGGCGCGCCGTGCTGCGTTGCCGCCGGCCGACAGAGCGCCGATCGTGTTGCCATGGTAGCTTTGCCGCCGCGCGATGAAATGTTTGCGACCGGTTTCGCCGCGCTCGAAGGCATATTGCCGTGCGAGCTTCATCGCCGTCTCGTTGGCTTCCGAACCGCCGGAGACGAAATAGACATGGCCGAGGCCGTCCGGGGCGCGCGCGATCAGATGATCGGCGAGTTCTTCGGCCGGTTCGTTCGTGAAGAAACCCGTATGGGCGAAGGGAAGGATGTCGAGCTGCGCCTTGATCGCGTCGATAACGCGGCGCTCGCTGTGGCCGAGACACGACACGGCCGCGCCGCCCGATGCGTCGAGATAGCGTTTCCCGGTACCGTCGATGAGATACGGCCCGTCGCCGCCGACCGCCAAAGGCAGGTTGCGGGCAGGTTCGCGATGGAGGATTCGGGTGCGGTTTGCGGTCATTTCGCGGTCTCTGTGGGAAGGTAGGCGGATGCCGCCGCAAGGGCGGCTTCGCGCCGGCGCAGGGCGACAAGCGCATCGTCGCCGGCGCAGGTGAAAAGAAGAGTGGTCAAAGCTTGCGCCATCGCCAGAAGACCGATGGGCGAGGCGATGTAGGCCGGGCTGGCATTGCCCGCGACGAGCGCGACGTCGCCCAGAAGCGCGATCGGGCTCAAGGGGCTGTCCGTCAGGGCGACGATGCGCGCTCCCACGTCTTTGCCGCGACGGGCAGCGTCCAGCGCCTCGCGGCTATAGGGGGCGACGGAAATGACGATCAGGGCGTCTTTTTCGCCCAGATGATCCAGTTCGTCGAGAAGCACGCCGCCGGTGCCGGTGGCGAGTCGCGCGTGGCGGGAAAACAGCGACAGCGAATAGTGGATGCTGAACGCGACCGGAAAACAGCTTCTTATTCCGAAAACGCTGATGGACCGCGCGTTGCCCAACAAGTTCACTGCCCGTTTCAGCGCATCGCGCGACATTGGCGCGAAAGCAGCGTCGACATTGTTACATTCGGCCGCGCGAAGAGCGTCCAAAAAGACGTCCTCGGCGCCCGGAGCCTTGATGCCGGTCAGAAGCTTGTCGGCCGGGCCGGAAAAGACGCCCTGCCGCCCCAGCGTCAACCAGTCGCGATGCCGGGCCTGGAGCGCGTCCCAGCTTTCGAAGCCGAGCGCCTGCGTCAGACGCGACATTGCGGCCGGCGATACGCCCGCCCGCGTCGCCAGGCCGCGCATCGAGGTCAGCGCGACGTCTTCGGGGTGTTCGCGCACGAAGCGCGCCGCATGCTGCAGTTGCGGCGAGAAGCTTTCATATCGCGCTTCGATGCGCTGCCAGATGTCCTGAAGGCTCACATGCGGCTCTTTGAAACGTTTGTCTCAAATATGAATTCCATTGAAACAAATGTGTCAACAAGATTCGCAATGGCGCATTCCCGGTGCGCGTACTCGCAGGATCAGATATCCGTATCGATCCGGGGATCCGCCTCGATCGCCTTGCGCAGACGCGAGAACGCCAGCCGGATGCGTGATTTCACTGTGCCGAGCGGCAGACCGGTCTTCTCGGATATCTGGCTGTGGGTCAGTCCGTTGAAAAAGGCGAGCTGCACGAGTTCGATCTGTTCGCGCGGCAACGCCTTCAGTGCGGCCCGGATGCGCGTGTCGCGGCGCGCGCCGTCGACCGCGCGGTCGGCGGGTTCCGGCGCGTCCGGTTCGAAGAACGGATCGAAAGGGTCGAGACGGTGCGATTTGTCGCGGCGAAGCAGGTCGATGCGCCGGTTGCGCGCGATCCGGAACAGCCATGTGGCCAGCGACGACTTCGCCGGATCGAAAAGATGCGCCTTGTGCCACAGCACCGACATCGCCTCCTGCGCGATGTCTTCGGCCTGTCCCTGGTCGACGCCCTGCCGTTGCAGATATCCGTTCACGCGTGGCGCGAAATGGTCGAAAAGCTTCTCGAAGGCGGCGCGGTCACGTTCGCGGGCCACGCGGGCCGCCAGCCGGGCATGGTCTTGTGAAGGCGTAGTGGTCATGCGCGGCGGAATGCTCTCCCGAACGGCCGATCCGACCGTTATTCAGCGAAAGTCTACGAGGCGTAGCTTGGGGGTGCAACCGGCAAGTTCCAATCGTCTTCACAGTCCGACACATTTAGTCAAATTCTTGCCGCCTTTGCCCGTTTCAACTCTTTTCAGGGACGGGAAGCTCCGTGAATCCGCTCGCGGCGGCTTTCGAAACCGGCATTGAAAACGGGAGGGGATGCTCAAGACGGCGATGCTTTCACGCATTCAGTCTTTGGTAACCCCGTTTCCTTAAAATTCGACGCAATCGGGCCATCCGGTCCGTTCTCGTTAATCAGTCACACGATCAGGGATCCAAGGTTAGCCATGCGCAGAACTCTCGCGACACTCTCCTGCCTCGGCATGGTCGCGCTCGCCTCGCCGGCGCTCGCCCAGTCCGCAACCAAGATCGGCCAGCACAATGCCTGGGGCACCTACTCCTATGAGGGTGACGGCGGGCGTGTGTGCTATGTGCTTACCGTGCCTACGGAAAAGCAGCCGTCGAGTCTCAACCACGGCGACATCTATTTCTTCGTCAGTCAGAAGCCGGGCCAGAACGTCAGCTACGAGCCGCAATTCATCGCGTCCTACAATTTCCAGGACAATTCGAAGGTGACCGTGCAGGTCGGCAATTCCAGCTATTCGATGTTTACCCGTGGCACGTCCGCCTGGCTCGAAAACGCCGCTCAGGAAGGCGAACTGATCGCCGCGATGCGCGGCGGGGCCGACATGAAGATCGCGGCGAAGTCCGGACGCGGCAACGACACGAACTATACCTTCTCGCTGCGCGGCATCACCGCCGCCCTGAATTCGATCGAGAATTGCAGCTAATACGAACGCGCCATGCGCTTTGAAAAGGCCGGGGCGCACGCTCCGGCCTTTTCATTTGCCGCAACGTCGCCTATGTGGACGCCATCATTCGCCGGGCAGGTCCCGGTAGGCCCGCCGATAGCGGCCACCCCGCATTTCATGTTACGAAGACGTTCCTCGCGACTATCGCGACGACTGGATATTGCAACGCCCATGACCCTGACGCTCGATCTCACCCAGCCGGAAACGCGCGCCGCGCTTCGCCCGAAGACGGCCGAGAAGCCGTCGCTCATCGGCATGACGCGCGAGGAGATGGCGACTGCACTGGGAGAGATCGGCATTCCCGAAAAGCAGCGCCGCATGCGCGTGCAGCAGCTCTGGCACTGGCTCTATGTGCGCGGTGTCTGCGACTTCGCGCATATGTTCAACATCTCCAAGGATCTGCGCGCCAAGCTTTCCGAGGCATTCACCATCGGTCGGCCGGAGATCGTCGAAGAACAGATTTCCGAGGACGGCACGCGCAAATGGCTGTTCCGTTTCCCGCCGCGCGGCGCCGGCCGGCCGGTTGAGATCGAAACCGTCTATATTCCCGAGGAAGGGCGCGGAACGCTGTGCATTTCCAGCCAGGTCGGCTGCACGCTGACCTGCACCTTCTGCCACACTGGCACGCAGAAGCTGGTGCGCAATCTGACGGCGGAGGAAATCCTCGCGCAATTGCTGACGGCGCGTGACCGGCTCGGCGATTTCCCCGACCGCGACACGCCCGATGGCGCGATCGTGCCGGCGGAAGGGCGCAAAATCACCAACATCGTCATGATGGGCATGGGCGAGCCGCTCTACAATTTCGAGGAAGTGAAGAAGGCGCTGCTGATTGCGTCAGACGGCGACGGATTGTCACTCTCTAAACGTCGCATCACGCTGTCGACCTCCGGCGTTGTCCCGGAAATCTACCGCACCGGCGAGGAGATCGGCGTCATGCTCGCCATCTCGCTTCACGCGGTGAACGACGATCTGCGCGACCTTCTGGTCCCGATCAACAAGAAGTATCCGCTGCACACGCTGATCCAGGCTTGCCGCGACTATCCGGGCCTGTCCAATGCAAGGCGCATCACCTTCGAATATGTGATGCTCAAGGACATCAACGATTCCATGGAAGACGCCAGGGAACTGGTGAAGCTGCTCAAGGGCATTCCGGCAAAGATCAACCTGATCCCGTTCAATCCATGGCCCGGCTCGAACTACCAGTGCTCGGACTGGGAGCAGATCGAAAAATTCGCCGATTATGTGAACGCAGCCGGCTACGCGTCGCCGATCCGCACGCCGCGCGGTCGCGACATCCTCGCCGCCTGCGGTCAGTTGAAGTCGGAATCCGAGCGGATGAAGAAGTCGGATCGCCTGAAGCTGGAGGCGATGATGATCGCAGGGCACGGCGAAGCGTGAGGATCGCGCCTTGAGCCGCCTCGTCACCTATTTCGTCCGGTTCGTCGCCATCCTGGCCGGTTTCATCGCCGCATGTCTGGCGGCGAGCCTGTTCGTCAATGTGCTCTTTGCCTCGACGGTCGTCACGGTCATCCCCGAATTTTCGGAAGCGGCGCGGCCAGCGCTCTACGTGACGGTGCCGTTCTTCGCGCTGATTCTCGCCAACATCTCCTTCGGCGTGTTCATGATCGTCGCAGTGGCGGCCGAACTCACGAGCTGGCGCTCGTGGCTTGCGCATGCGACCGGTGGCGCGGTCGTTGCGCTTTACACCGGCTGGCGGCTGGCGGAGGCGACGGACCGGCTTGATGCGGCGTCCGACCCCGGCCTGATGCTCTTCACGCTCGCGGCCGGGCTTGTCGGCGGCATCGCCTATTGGGCAATTGCCGGCCGAAGTGCCGGCAATTGGCGAGAGGTTGCCCCAGAGTCACGCGCTTGAGACACATCGCGTCTATCCTGGTCGGGTTCGTTGCCGCCGTTCTCGTTGCGACGTTCTTTCTCCTTCTGCCCTCGACATTGCTGGCGCTTTTTCAGCAAAATACACGCGAACTTGAAAACCTGCCGGTACAACTGGCTCTCTGGCCTATGGTCATTGCTGGCTTTGCCGGCATTCCGACGCTTCTCTTCATCGCATTGTCCGAATGGCGAAAATGGCGACATTGGGCCGTTTACGCCGGAACAGGTGTGGTCATCTCTTTGCCCGGAGGCATGCTGATCGCGCTCGAGCTTTATCCGGAACGGACCGGCATCGCTGCGATGGTCCTGTTGAATGTGACAGTTGCGGGCGCTTGCGGTGCTCTTGCCTACTGGATGATCGCCGGGCGCAATGCCGGTAACTGGCGCGGCGAAGTCAGCGCGCCTCGGTCATGAGGATGCGCAGCGCGAAGGCCGAGAAGACGCCGGCGAAGACGTAGTCGATGATGCGCGTGACGCGCGGCGAGCGCTTCAGGAGCGCAGAAAACGAATCCGCCGCGATCACCATCGGCACCGTCACCGGCAGCGCCAGCACAATGAACAGACCTCCAAGGAAGAAAAGCTTCGCCGGCGCGTCGGGATCGGCAGCCGAGACGAATTGCGGCAGGAAGGTCATGAAAAACAGGATGATCTTCGGATTCAGGAGGTTGATGCCGAGGCCGGTCGCCCAGTTGGCGAAGAAGGAGCGCTTTTTGCGTGGGGCGTCGGTGCCGGGTGAAAAGGCGGAGCCGTGCCGGATCGCCTGATATGCCAGCCAGACGAGATAGACCGCACCGACGAGCTTCAGCGCCAAAAAGGCTTCCGGCGAAGCGACGATCAGCGCCGACAGGCCGAGCGCGACCAGCGCCGTGTGGATGACGATGCCCGACATCGCGCCGATCATGCACGCAAAACCCGCCATGCGGCCCTCGGACAGCGCACGCCCGACGAAGAGCGTCATGTCCGGGCCGGGCGTGATCGTGATCACGAAGGTCGCGACGGCGAATTGAACGATGGTGGCGGTCGTCGGCAGGAAGTCCATGAAATCACCCTCAGTGCGGCATTCGAGACAGGACGGTGGTGGGTAACCATGCGCCAGCGCCGGATGCAAGACGTCAACACGACGACATCGTCGTGCCAGTTTTCCGGCTCGAAACCGCCTACGACTTTGGTCCAGTATATGCGTGCGACAAAACGGCACAGTTTTACTTGCTTTACGTAGCGTAATGAATATTCTCGCCCGCAGCGGAAAAATCCAAACAACGGAAGCCGCTCAGGGAGGATCAAATGGAAATGAAGACGCTTTCGCGCCGGAAGTTTCTCGGCGCAACCACGCTGGTCGGCGCAAGCGCGGCCGGCGCCCTTGCCGCCCCGGCGGTTCTCGCCCAAACCCCCTTCACCATCAAGATGCAGACGTCCTGGCCGGCATCCGACATCTGGATGGATTTTGCCAAGCAATACACCGACCGCGTCGAACGCATGTCGGCCGGCCGGATCAGGTTCGAGCTGCTTCCCGCCGGCTCCGTCGTCGGTGCGTTCCAGGTGCTCGATGCCGTCAATGACGGCGTGATCGACGCCACCCATACCGTGCCCGTCTATTGGTACGGCAAGCACAAGGCGGCCTCGCTCTTCGGCACCGGTCCGGTCTTCGGCGGCAGCGCGACGACCATGCTCGCCTGGTTCCATCAGGGTGACGGCAAGGATCTCTACAAGGAACTCACGCAAGACATCATGGGGCTGAATGTCGTCGGCTTCTACGGCTTTCCGATGCCGGCGCAGCCCTTCGGCTGGTTCAAGCAACCCGTCGCGACCGTCGCCGACATCAACGGCTTCAAATACCGCACGGTCGGTCTCGCGGCGGACCTTCTCCAGACAATGGGGATGAGCGTCGCGCAGCTTCCGGGCGGCGAAATCGTGCCGGCGATGGAACGCGGTGTCATCGACGCGTTCGAGTTCAACAACCCGTCGTCCGATCTTCGCTTCGGCTCGCAGGACGTCGCCAAGCACTACATGCTCTCCTCCTACCATCAGGCGAGCGAATCCTTCGAGTTCATGTTCAACCGGGATGTCTTCGAGGATCTCGACGACGATCTGCAGGCGATCATTGAATACGCAGTCGAGGCGGCCAGCACATCAAATACGGCGCTCGCGCTCGACAATTACTCAGCCGATCTGGTGCGATTGCAGGAAGAGCACGGCGTCACGGTCCATCGCACGTCGAAGGAAATCCTCGCCGCGCAGCTCGAAGCCTGGGACACGATCATCCCGACGCTCGAGGCCGATGCCTTCATGAAGAAGGTGCTCGACAGCCAGCGCGAATGGGTCGAGCGCGTCACCTATTACGAATTGATGGGATCGGCCGATCTGGCGCTCGCCTATGAGCACTACTTCCCCGGCAAATTGAAGATGGAAAGCTGAGGGCGCGCCCTTTGCCATGAACCGGTCGCCATGAGGCGACCGGTTTCGTCTTCGGCGGGAGAATTCGATGCTTCGCTTCATCGCGGTCGCCGACGATCTGTCGGCCTGGTTCGGCAAGGTGTTCGCCTGGGGCGTCATCGTCATGGCGCTCGGCATCGGCTACGAGGTCGTCGTGCGCTATTTCTTCCGTGCGCCGACGCCGTGGGCCTTCGACCTTTCCTACATTCTCTACGGCACGCTGTTCATGATGGCGGGCGCCTATACGCTGTCACGCGACGGCCATGTGCGCGGCGACTTCATCTACCGGCTGTGGAGACCGCGAACGCAGGCGAGCGTCGAACTCGTCCTATACATCATCTTCTTCTTTCCCGGCGTCACCGCGCTGATCTTCGCGGGCTGGAAATATGCCGCGCGAAGTTGGGGCTATTGGGAAGTGAGTTCCAACAGTCCCGCCGGCATCCCGATCTTTCAGTTCAAGACGGTAATCGTGGCCGCCGGCATCCTGTTGTTCATCCAGGGCATCGCGCAGGTCTTCCGCTGCATCGTGTGCCTGCGCACGGGCGAATGGGTGAGGGCGGCCGAAGATGTCGAGGAACTCGACAAGGTTCTGCTCGAACAGGTCCAGTCCCGCGAAAAGCCGGAAATGGTCGATCCCGACACTGTGCCGACACCTGACAATTCAGGGACGGGGGCTTCCCGATGACGGACGCACATATCGCGGTCGGGATGCTGCTCATCCTGATCCTGACCATCTTTCTCGGCTTTCCGGTCGCCTTCACTTTGATGGCGCTCGGTGTCGGTTTCGGCTACTACGCCTATTACGAGCCGGGCCGGATGTGGCGTCCCTTCGAGCGCGCGGTGGAAGATGGGGCAGGCGCCTTCCAGCAGTTCGAACTTTGGATCGGCGGCTTCTTCAACAACCGCATCTTCGACCTCTTCGTGAACCAGACCTTCTCGGTCATCCAGAACGACGTTCTGACCGCGATCCCGCTGTTCCTTTTCATGGGCTATATCGTGGAACGGGCAAACATCGTCGACCGGTTGTTCTCGACGCTGTTCATCGCCACGCGCCGTCTGCCCGGCTCGATGGCGGTCGCAGCGCTCGTCACCTGCACGCTCTTCGCCACGGCAACCGGCATCGTCGGGGCGGTGGTGACGCTGATGGGCCTGCTTGCCCTGCCCGCCATGCTCAAGGCGCGCTACGACGTGCGCTACGCGACCGGCGTCATCTGCGCCGGCGGCACGCTCGGTATCCTGATCCCGCCATCGATTTTGCTGATCGTCTATGCGGCGACATCCGGCATTTCGGTCGTGCGTATGTATGCGGGCGCGCTCCTGCCGGGTCTTCTTCTGGCCAGCCTCTACCTCGTCTACATCATCGTGCGCGCCGTCATGAATCCCAACCTTGCGCCCAAACCGCGCGACGAGGACATCGGCAACTATTCCACCGGACAGGTGGCATGGATGATGTTCACCTCCTTCGTCCCGCTCGCCTTCCTGATCCTTGCCGTTCTCGGCGCGATCCTGTTCGGCTTCGCCACGCCTTCGGAAGCGGCCGCCATCGGCGCGCTGGGCGGGCTGCTGCTCGCCATCGCCTATCGTGCGCTGACATGGGAAAGGCTGAAGGAGTCCGTCTATCTGACGGCACGCACCTCTGCGATGGTGTGCTGGCTTTTCGTCGGTTCGGCCACCTTCGCGTCGGTCTTCGCCTATCTTGGCGGACAGGCGCTGATCAGCGACTTCGTCACCAGCCTCGACATGTCGCCGCTGATGTTCCTGATCACCGCGCAGCTCATCATCTTCATCCTCGGCTGGCCGCTGGAATGGACAGAGATCATCGTCATCTTCGTGCCGATTTTCATGCCGCTTCTGCCGCATTTCGGCATCGATCCGCTGTTCTTCGGCATCCTCGTCGCGGTCAATCTGCAAACGGCGTTTCTGTCGCCGCCTATGGCGATGTCAGCTTATTATCTGAAGGGCATCGCGCCGGCGCATGTGAAGCTGACCGACATCTTCCTCGGGATGATGCCATACATGGCCATCGTCATCTTGTGCATGGCGCTGATCTACGTCTTCCCGAGCCTCGTTTTCGGGTTGCCCAACGCGCTCTATGGAGGCTGACATGAGCGAGCTCCCCGCCCGCGCCGGCATGGATCGCAAGCGTCTTTTTTCCATGCTGGCGTTCATCGCCTTTGCGGGCTTTCTCGGTATCCTGATCTGGTTCGTTCCGCGGCTCGATCTGGGCGTAGCGCTCGCGATCGGCATAGCTCTGGCCGCCTACGACATCTGGGATCAGCTCTGGCGACGAGGCGCGCCGGGGCATTGAGGCGTATCGGGGCGGACGCCTTGTCCGTCCCGTCATTCCTGCTAAAAGAGCGGCCGAAAACCCATCTCAAGCAGGCCCCGAGAAATGTCCAAGTGGAAAGACGTCAAGAAGGTCGTGCTCGCCTATTCGGGCGGACTCGATACCTCGATCATCCTGAAATGGCTCCAGACCGAACTCGGCGCGGAAGTCGTCACCTTCACGGCCGATCTCGGTCAGGGCGAGGAACTGGACCCGGCGCGCCGCAAGGCCGAGATGATGGGGATCAAGGAAATCTACATCGAGGATGTGCGCGAGGAATTCATCCGCGACTTCGTCTTCCCGATGTTCCGCGCCAATGCGGTCTATGAAGGCACCTACCTTCTCGGCACCTCGATCGCCCGCCCGCTGATCTCCAAGCGCCTCGTCGAGATAGCCGCCGAGACGGGCGCCGACGCCATCGCGCATGGCGCAACCGGAAAAGGCAACGATCAGGTCCGCTTCGAGCTGTCCGCCTATGCGCTCAACCCCGATATCAAGGTCATCGCGCCGTGGCGCGACTGGACCTTCAAGTCGCGGACCGACCTGATCAATTTCGCTGAACAGCACCAGATTCAGGTGACCAAGGACAAGAAGGGTGAAGCGCCGTTCTCGGTCGATGCGAATCTTCTGCACTCCTCCTCCGAAGGCAAGGTGCTGGAAGATCCGTGGACCGAGTCGCCGGAATATGTCCATATGCGTACGGTCTCGCCGATGGATGCGCCCGATGCCGTCACCGAAGTCACGATCGGCTTTCGCAAGGGTGATGCGGTCGCCATCGACGGCAAGGAAATGTCGCCGGCGACTTTGTTCGCGAAGCTCAACGAGCTTGGCCGGAACAACGGCATCGGCCGTCTCGATCTGGTCGAGAACCGTTTCGTCGGCATGAAATCGCGTGGAGTGTATGAAACCCCCGGCGGCACGATCCTTTTGGCCGCGCATCGCGCGATCGAATCGATCACGCTCGACAGGGGGGCCGCGCATCTGAAGGACGATCTGATGCCGCGCTATGCGGAGCTGATCTATAACGGCTTCTGGTTCTCGCCGGAGCGCGAGATGCTTCAGGCGCTGATCGACAAGAGCCAGGAAGATGTCGAGGGCGAGGTTCGCCTGAAGCTCTACAAGGGCAACGTCATCGTCACCGGCCGCAAGTCGAACATGTCGCTCTATTCAGACGCGCTCGTTACCTTCGAGGACGATCGCGGCGCGTATGACCAGAAGGACGCGGAAGGCTTCATTCGTTTGAACGCGCTGCGCCTTCGCACGCTCGCCGCGCGCAAGCGTCAGGGCTGAGGCATTTTTCCATCCCGCCGCAAGACGCGGCGGGAACCCTTATGCCCATGCGATATTAAGGGCGCGGAGGGTGCTTATGCGTCTGTCGTCCTGGCTGTTTGCCATTGCCGGAAGTTTGCTGATCGCGGGGGCGATAGGCCGTGCCTCGCGTCTGCCGCGCCATGCCTTGCCGCCGGCAGGCCCCGCGCCGGACGTCAGCGGCACGACGCTCGCCACGGCGATCACGAAGATCGCCGCGCGGCATAAGGGGCTGTCCGGCGTCTATCTCCTGTCGGACGCGCTCGAAGCTTTCGCCACGCGCATGGCGCTGGTACGCCATGCGGAAAAGACGCTCGACCTTCAATATTACATCTGGCGCGGCGACAGGACGGGTACGCTGCTTCTGGAGGCCGTGCTCGAGGCAGCCGATCGCGGCGTGCGCGTGCGCCTGCTTCTCGACGATAACGGCATCGACGGGCTCGACAACGTCCTGTTCGCGCTCGACCGGCATCCGAACATCGAGGTGCGGCTCTTCAATCCGTTCCCGATCCGCTGGCCGAAGGCGATCGGCTACGCATTCGATTTCCGGCGTCTCAACCGGCGCATGCATAACAAGAGCCTGACGGTCGACGGGCACGCCACCATCGTCGGCGGGCGCAATATCGGCGACGAATATTTCGGCGTCGAGGACGGCCCGCTTTTCGCCGATCTCGACGTTTTGGCGGTCGGTCCGGTCGTTGCCGACGTCGGAACGCAGTTCGATCGCTACTGGAACGCGTCGTCCGCCTTTCCCGCGCGGCTTCTGCTTCGCCGGGTCGGGCCGCGTGACCTGCGGCGTTTGCGCCGGCGCTCGTCCATCGTGGAGCGCGATCCGGCGGCGCGACGCTATGTGGAGGCGCTGCGAGACCTAGAGATTGTTCGGGAGCTGGCCGAATCCCGCCTGCCGATGGAATGGGCGAAGGTGCGGCTCTTCGCCGACGATCCGACGAAGGCGCTGGGGCTCAAGGCCGGTGAGACCCGGCTTGCCGGTCTGCTCGAAAACGTCATCGGCACGCCGCAACGCGAACTCCAGATCATCTCGGGATATTTCGTGCCGGGCCGGATCGGCGTCGCCGACCTGACTGCCATGCGGCTGCGTGGCGTCGATATCTCGATCCTTACCAACGCCTATGAGGCAACGGATGTCGGCGTCGTCCATGCCGGCTACGCGCCCTATCGGAAGGATCTGGTCGCTGCCGGGATCAAGCTCTACGAAATGCGGGCTCAGACACGGCAGGCACCGACTCGCAAGGAGCGGCGCAGGGGCGCGCGCATGGGCGTCGCGCGGCGGTTGCGCGGCTCCGGCAACGCGTCCGTGTCGGCATTGCGCGCTGGGGCGACCACGCTCCACGCCAAGACCTTCAGCGTCGACCGCGAACGGCTCTTCGTCGGCTCATTCAATTTCGATCCGCGTTCGGTCGACCTCAACACCGAAATGGGCGTGCTGATCGAATCGCCGAACCTGGCAGGTATCGCGGCCGACCTTTTCAGGAAGACCGTGCCGCAGATGGCCTATCGCATCGTCGCGGACGATTCCGGGCATATCCTGTGGCAGGATGCGGCCGGCCGACGCCTCGCGCGCGAGCCCGGCATGGGAATTGCCAGCCGCGCTGCCATCGGCCTGTTGAAACGGCTGAACATCGAGTGGCTTCTCTGAACTGAAAAGGGCGCTCCGGGCGCCCTTTTCAGAATATCGTATGACGGTTCAGTTCGCGGCATCGATCCGGGCGCCGAGCACGGCGATCGCCTGCTGGTAGACGCGCGCGGCGTTCCAGCCCTGAATGGCCGCGTAATTCGGCTCACCCTGCTGGTAGCCCGCACCCGGCCGCCAGCCATGGCCGCGCAGGAAATTTGCGGTGGAAGCAAGCGCGTCGGCGCGCGAATTGATCAGATCGATGCGCCCGTCGCCGTCGCCGTCGACGCCGTAGCGCACGACATTGGCCGGCAGGAACTGCGTCTGGCCGATTTCGCCATGGGCCGCGCCCCTGGCCTGCGGCGACAGATTGCCCTGATCGACCAGCCTCAACGCGCCGACGAGGTGTTCGGAGAAGAATTCCGAACGGCGGCAATCATAGGCGAGGGTCGCGACGGCCGACAGGATGTTCTCGTTGCCGAGGAAGCCGCCGAAGCCCGTCTCCATGCCCCAGATCGCCATCAGCGGACCGGCCGGCACGCCGTAGACGCGCTCGATGCGGCTCAAAAGATCGGCGTTCTGGCGCTTGAGTTGGATGCCGCGCGAGACGATCGCATTGCCGCCCCGGCGTTCGAGAAACTGGTCGAGGGTGAGCGTGAAGCCGCCGCCCTGCTTGCGATCGGCCGATATGGTCCGCGTCGCGTAGCTGGTGCCCGAAAGCGCGTCGAGGCCGCGCTGGCCGATGCCGCTGGAGGCGGCGCGCTGCGCGAACTGCCCTTTCCACGCGTTGAAGCCCGATCCGTCATTGCCGCATTGCTGCGCGTGAGCGAGCGACATGCTCGCGCCCAGCGCCACAACCGCGCCAAGAATGGTTTTTGCCAATCCGCGTCCCGCCATCAATCCACCTTTCCAAGACTGCCCGAGAATAGATGCCCGCACGCATCCGCCTGTCGCGATACGCCATCTTCCGGCACTGTCGCACAAGCTTCTTACCTGCAAGTTAGACTGGGTCGTTGAAAGAGCATGATGACCGAATTGTGATTCACGGCGCTGCCTGCCGGTCGGCCTGTCGTTCCCGGTCGAAGTGCCGCAAAAATGGCACACATCGAGTTGGCCGCCTCGTCCAGCGGCACGGGCCGAGATTTTCGGGGCATCGCTCCCGAACCCGGAACAACCGCCGCCGGCCGAACGTTCTGCGGCGCAACTTCCCTGCTGGATGTCCGCTCATGAAGCTCTTTTCCTGCCCGCATTGTTCGAACCGGCTCTATTTCGAGAACGGCCTGTGCCTCTCATGCGGCACCGCCGTTCTGTACGATCCCATGACGGAAAACTTCGTCGTCGCCGGGCAGGGCGGTTTTGCCTGCAACAACGCCGCGCCTGCCGGCTGCAACTGGGTTGCCGAGACCGAAACGGGTTTCTGCCGGGCCTGTTCGCTCAACAAGACGGTTCCCGACATGAGCGTTGCGGGAAACGACCAGCGCTGGGCGAAGACGGAAGCCGCCAAGCGCCGCGCGGTCTATCAGCTTCTCCATTTCGGGCTCGACGTCGCCCCGAAGGCGAGCCCCGGCGATGAAATCGGCCTCGCCTTCGACTTCCTCGCCGATCCCGGCGGCGGCGGACCGGGCGGAGAACGCATTTTGACCGGTCACGACAACGGCCTGATCACGCTCAACGTCGCCGAGGCCGACAGTCCCGAGCGCGAAAAGATGCGCGTTTCGATGGGCGAATCCTACCGCACGCTGCTCGGTCATTTCCGCCATGAGCTCGGCCATTACTATTGGGACCGGCTGATCCGGGACGACGCGCAGTGGATCGATCGCTCGCGCGCCGTTTTCGGCGACGAGCGGGAAGACTACATGCAGGCCCTCCAGCGCCACTACGAGGCGGGTCCGGTCGGCGGCTGGGAGCAGAACCACATTTCGCATTATGCGGCTAGCCACCCGTGGGAGGACTGGGCCGAGACATGGGCCCACTATCTCCACATCTACGACACGCTGGAAATGGTCGCCGCGCTCAACATGCCGCTCGGCCGGATCGATACGGCCGTGGAGCACGATCTGCCGCCGAACGAGGGCGAGTTTGCCGATACGCCGATAGCCGCGCATACCGAACAGATCGAACCGCCCGCAGATTTCGACGAATTGCTGACGCGATGGCTCATCCTCTGCGAGGCGTCGAACCAGATCAATCGCTGCATGGGCCTGCCCGACCTCTACCCCTTCGTGATTTCGGAACAGGTCGGAGAGAAACTGCGCTTCGTGCATGAATTGCTGGCCGAGACGCGTGGGCGGGCCGGACCGCATTGAAGGGAAGTAGGGAAGAGGGAATGAGGGAACAGCGAAGAATGGTTTGACGACGCGGCGGTGTCGATAATCTTCCCTTGATTGACTCTCCCTCCAAAGCGCGTAAAAGCAGCCACGAACGGGGAAATTTTTAAAATGCGCGGCCTGTTGATGGCATTCTTGGCGTTTTCGCACTCGGCACGGTTTGCCGAAGGTGCATCGTCGCGCGCCCGTTTCAATCCGGCCGGCACGTTCTCCAAAACGACGACGACTAAAACCGTCTGATTGTCCGGTCGCCTCGTCCTCTCCCCGGGATCGGCCGGAGGAGAGCCCCGCCTTCGGCCGGCGGGTCGTCTCTAAGGTGAACGCGGAGAGATCGAGGAAAGTTTGATGGGTTTCAAGATCGCAGTCGCAGGCGCCACCGGCAATGTCGGGCGCGAAATGCTCAATATACTGGAAGAACGCGGTTTTCCGGTCGATGAGGTCGTGGCGCTCGCCTCGCGCCGCAGCCAGGGCACGGAGGTGTCCTACGGCGACAAGACGCTGAAGGTGAAGGACCTCGCCCAATACGACTTTTCCGACACGGACATCTGCCTGATGTCGGCCGGCGGCAACGTGTCGAAGGAATGGTCGCCGAAGATCGGCAAGCAGGGCTGCGTCGTCATCGATAATTCGTCGGCCTTCCGCTACGATCAGGACGTGCCGCTGATCGTTCCGGAAGTGAACCCCGACGCGATCGAGCTTTTCACGCGCAAGAACATCATCGCCAATCCGAACTGCTCGACCGCGCAGCTCGTCGTCGCGCTGAAGCCGCTGCACGACAAGGCGAAGATCAGGCGCGTCGTCGTGTCGACCTATCAGTCGGTTTCCGGCGCGGGCAAGGAAGGCATGGACGAGCTGTTCACGCAGACGCGTGCCGTCTTCGTCGCCGATCCGGTCGAAGCCAAGAAGTTCACCAAGCGCATCGCCTTCAACGTCATTCCCCATATCGACGTCTTCATGGATGACGGCTCGACGAAGGAAGAGTGGAAGGTGATGGCCGAGACGAAGAAGATGCTCGACCCGAAGATCAAGGTCACCTGCACAGCGGTGCGCGTGCCGGTCTTCATCGGGCATTCCGAGGCGGTCAATATCGAATTCGAAAACCCGATCACCGCTGACGAAGCACGCGAGATTCTGCGCGAGGCTCCGGGCTGCCTCGTCATCGACAAGCGCGAGGACGGTGGTTACGTCACACCGCTCGATTCGGCCGGTGAGGACGCAACCTATATTTCCCGCATCCGCGAGGACCAGACGATCGAAAACGGTCTCAACATATGGGTCGTTTCCGACAATCTGCGCAAGGGCGCGGCGCTCAACACGGTGCAGATCGCCGAGCTGCTCGTCGCGCGCGGCATGATCCAGCCGAAGAAGCAGGCCGCCTGATCGCCGATCCATCAATGAAAACGGCCGCGCAATGCGCGGCCGTTTTCATTTGAAGCGCCGCTACGATTTCGGAGCAGGCCCGACGAAGGCCCAAGTGTGCCCGAACGGATCCTTCAGGTTTCCGTAAAGATCGCCCCAGAATGCGACCTCCAGCGGCATGGTCACCTCACAGCCCGCCGCGACAGCGCGGTCCCACACGCTGCGCGCATCGTCCGTGATGATGTTGAGCGTGACGCCCTGCGGCTCGACCCACGGATAGCCATATTCAGGCATTGCATCTGCGATCATCAGCGTGCCGCCATTGATCTTCAGTTCGCAATGCATGACGCGCTTGCCGTCATCCATCAGCATGCGCTCGCCGCTTTCCTCGGCGCCGAACGCCCGCTTGTAGAATTCGATGGCCGCGTTCGCGTCCTTCGAGCTCAGATGCGGGACCACTCCGGGATAATCGTAAGACATGGTTGAGCCTCCTTGTGGCCGCTTCAGCGTTCGACGAACGCGTCGAACCCGCCGAAGATCATCCGCTTACCGTCGAACGGCATGTCGTCCATCTGTGCCTTCATGCCCGGATCCTCGAAGACCTTCGTCATCACCTTGTCGCGCGTGGCGCGGTCGGGGTAGGTCGCCCAGGCGAAGATGACGATCTCGTCGTCCTTGGCCTGAACCGCGCGCGGGAAGGATGTCAATTCGCCATAGGGCACGTCCTCGGCGACGCATTCGACATAGCCGGTCGCGCCGTGATCGAGCCAGACCTGCGAGGCGGCGGTCGCCATCTTCTTGTATTCTTCAAGCCTCGCCTTCGGAACGGCGAGCAGGAATCCATCGACATAGCTCATTTCGGTTCTCCTCTTGGTTGGTAGTCTGGCTGAATGACGGATGAGACCCATGCGAACCGACACCCGTCAAAGAAAATTCAAAGCCCTTTCGCCAAAACCTCGAGCTGGTCGGCGCATTTGCCCCACCCCTCGTGAAAACCCATCTTCTCGTGGGCGTCCCTGTCTTCCGCGCGCCAGTGGCGGGCGGTCGCGACGTAGCGCGTCCTGTCGCCCTCGTCTGCAAAGGTCACGATGCCGGTGAAGAACGGCTTTTCCGACGGGATCCAGCCGGCCGTATAGGCATCTGTGAAGACGAGTTTCTCGTTCGGCACGATATCGAGATAGACGCCCTCGTTCGGATATTCCTTACCTTCCGGATCGCGCATGGTGATCGATGAGGCGCCGCCGGGCCGCGGATCGACCTTTGCGCTGGCGATCGTCCAGGGCGCCGGCACGAACCATTGCTTCAGGAGCGCGGGCTCCGTCCAGCAGCGGAAAAGCTTGTCGCGCGGCGCGTCGATCAGGCGGTCGAGTACGAGGTCGTGGGCATGGGCTTTCGTCATATCGGGTCTCCCTATTGCGGCGGTTTCGCATTGAAGACGCGCGATACCGGCGACGACCGACAGCCTGCGGCAAACAAATTGATGGTGCCGTGTCTGCGATGCAGCCGCAAGAAGTGCGATCGGGCTGCTTGACAGGCGTGGCCCGATCACGATTCTCGGCGGGAAATTCGGGAGAGAGTGGCCATGAAGATCGATCCGTTCGCCGTCGAAATCTGGATGAACGCGCATGAAACCGGGTGCGCGTTCAATCTGGCCGAAACATGCGTCGATTCGTTGACGGTCGCCGAACTCCTGGAGATTTCCGGCGGAGGAAAAAGCGAGCTCGATGCGTTACTGGAGATGCGGCTGTCCTACGGCGCGATCGAAGGGTCCGATCGTCTGCGCGCGGCGATTGCCGCGCTCTATGACCGGCAGAAGCCGCAGAACATCATCGTCACCCATGGGGCGGCGGGTGCCAACGCGCTCGTCCATCAGGCGCTGATCGAGCCGGGCGACCGTGTCGTCTCGGTGGTTCCGACCTACCAGCAGCACGTATCGATCCCTGAAAGCATGGGTGCGAAGACCGCGCGGCTCGAATTGCGATGGGAGGATGATTTCCGTCTCGATATGGATGAGCTCGCCCGGCTCGCCGTTGACGGGACGAAGCTGATCGTTCTGACCAATCCCAACAACCCGACCGGTGTGCTCATCGATCGCGCCGGGCTTGAAGAAATCGTCGGGATCGCGCGCGGCTGCGGTGCGTGGGTCCTGTGCGACGAGGTCTATCGCGGCACGGACCAGAGCGGGCCGGGCGCGACGGTGTCCATTGCAGACCTCTACGAGAAGGGGATCAGCACCGGCTCGATGTCGAAGGCGTTTTCGCTGGCCGGTCTCAGGCTCGGCTGGATCTGTGCACCGAAGGAAATCATCGAGGCGGTGTCCATCCACCGCGACTACAACACGATCAGCGTCGGCATGATCGACGATCACTTCGCCGCGCTCGCGCTGGAAAATGCCGATGCCGTTCTGGCGCGCAGCCGCCGCATCACCCGCACGAATCTCGGCATCCTGTCCGAATGGGTCGAGCGCGAGACGCTGATCGACTGGGTGAAGCCCCAATCGGGCACGGTGGCCATGCTGCGCTATCGGCTGCCGATGTCGTCTGAAGAATTCTGCCTGGCACTGCTCACTGAAACCGGCGTGATGCTGACGCCCGGAAGCGCGTTCGGCATGGAGGGCTTCCTGCGCATCGGCTATGCCAATGAGGAAGCCGTGCTGCGCGAGGGGCTGCGCCTGATGTCGGGATTTCTTGCGCAGCGAGCCAGATCGGCCGCGTAAGGGCTCGGCCTGCATGGCGGCGACATCACGCTCACCGACAGCCCGCTCGGAGGGTCGAGCGATCGTCAGGCTGCCGCCGAAACGTCCGGATGCTTTACCCTACGATTTTCCGTAGAGGCCTGGATTCCTGTGACGAGCACAGGAATGACGATGGCGGGAGGGGTGGCCATAAAAAGGATCAGCATCGACGATTGACAGCAAGCTTTCCGCCGTCATTCCTGTGCTCGTCACAGGAATCCAGGCCCCGACAGTTCGGGCAAGCGTAACGATCCCAAAAAATCAGAACAGCCGTCCGCCGTCAGGCACCTCGCCGTCATGCCTGCATCTCATCGAGATGGCGGCGGATATGGGCCGCTTCCGCCGGTGTGCGCGCAAGAGCGATCGCACGATCGAACGCCTCGCGCGCCTCGCGGCAGCGTTCCAGTTCGGCCAGCAGCCCGCCGCGCATGCCGTGATAGTGAAAATAGCCCGCCAGGCGGTCAGCCAGCGGTTCGATCAGGTCGAGCGCGGCCTGCGGGCCCTTCACCTTCGAAAGTGCGGCGGCCCGATTGAGCGTGACGACCGGTGACGGCTCGACCGCCTCCAGCATGCGATAGAGAAGCTCGATTTCGGTCCAGTCGGTATCGCGGGCCTGTGCGGCGCGCGCATGCAGCGCGGCGATCGCCGCCTGAATCTGGTAGCTGCCGGGCTGGCGATGACGAAACGCCTTGTCGACCAGCGCCAGCCCTTCCACGATCATCTTCGCATTCCAGCGGGAGCGATCCTGATCGGCCAGAAGCACGATCTCGCCCCGGTCGTCGAGGCGCGCGGTCGAGCGCGCATGCTGAAGAAGCATGAGCGCCAGAAGGCCCATGATTTCCGGCTCCGCGGGGAAAAGCCGCAAAAGCAGGCGTCCGAGCCGGATCGCTTCCTCGGCGAGCACATTGGACGCCGCGACGTTTTCGGGACGCGAGGAGTAGCCCTCGTTGAAGACGAGATAGATCATCGCGGCGACCGCACCGACGCGCTGCGACCGCGCGATGGCGTCGGGCGTTTCGAATTTGTGACCGGCGGCGGCGATCCTGGCCTTGGCGCGCGTGATGCGCTGTTCCATGGCGGCTTCGGAAATCAGGAAAGCGCGGGCGATCTGCGGAACGGTGAGGCCGGAAACGATGCGCAGGGCGAGCGCCACCTGATGCTCGGGCGGCAGTGCCGGGTCGCAGCAGGTAAACAGGAGGCGCAGGATGTCGTCGCGATAATCGGCGCCGTCGAGACGTTCGACCAGTGGCGTTTCCACGTCGCTGAGGTCCGACAGAGCCTCTTCCTCCGGCAAGGCGACAAGACGCTTGTCTCGGCGCACCGCGTCGATGCCGACATTGCGGCCGACGAAGATCAGCCAGGCCGCCGGATCGCGCGGCGCGCCGTTTTTCGGCCAGTTCCTCAGTGCCCTGAGGCTGGCCTCCTGAAAGGCTTCCTGCGCGCGGTCGAGATCGCGAAAATAGCGCAAAAGCGCGCCGACCGCCTGCGGCCGGGCGGCGGCAAGCGTTCTTCCTATGGTGTCCGCATCTTTCATTCGCGCGCGTACTCCGTGGCTTGCGGGCGCACGTAGCCGACGGGGCGGATTTCGTAGGAACCGTTGCCGGGATTGGCTTCAGCCAGTTCCTTCGAGAAGGCGATGGCTTCGTTAAGATCGGCGCAGTCGACGAGATAGAAGCCGAGGAACTGCTCCTTGGTCTCGGCGAAGGGGCCGTCGATGATCAGCGGTTCACCGGCGGATTTGCGCAAGGTGGTCGCCGCCGTGGTCGGCAGGAGGCGGGCGACCGGGCCGAGCCGGCCTGACTTTTCGACCTTCTGCAGGACGGCATCGAGCCGCGCCATGACGGCGGCGTCCTCTTCGTCGGACCATTGGCCCACGGCGTCTTCGTAGTCGTAGCATAAAATGGCGTACAGCATGTCCAGCCTCGTGCTCATCGTGAAAGACGCAAGAGACAAGACCGATCCGACATTCGCCGCAACGATAATTTTAATGCAGGCCGAAACGAAAAGCCCCGCCGGCGTGTGCCGACGGGGCTTTCGACTGTCGATAGCGACAGAAACTTACGAAGCAGCTTCTTCTGAAGCTTCCTCGGCCGGTGCATTTGCAGCTTCGGCTTCGGCGGCTGCCTTGGCGGCTGCATCCTCTTCGGCCTGCTTCTGGGCGGCGATGCGCTCCTGCGCCTTCTTGCCCGGCTCGGCCTTCTTCGGGTTCTGGCGCTCGTCGCGCTTGGCGACGCCGGCCTGGTCGAGGAAGCGCAGGACGCGGTCGGTCGGCTGTGCGCCGTGGTCGAGCCAGTATTTGATGCGCTCTTCGTTGAGCTTCACGCGCTCACCATCCTTCGGCAGCATCGGGTTCCACGAGCCGACCTGCTCGATGAAACGGCCGTCGCGCGGCGAGCGGACGTCGGCGATGACGACGTGGTAGTAGGGACGCTTCTTGGAGCCCGCACGGGCCAGACGAATTTTCAGTGCCATTTCTGTTCTCCTGGGATGGATGTTCGGTTCAACGGGTTTCCGAGGCGATCGCCTCATGGTGGCGGATGACCTCGCGGACGATGAAGTTCAAAAACTTCTCCGCGAAATCGGGGTCGAGATTGGCTTCGTTCGCCAGGCGGCGAAGCCGTTCGATCTGGGTCTTCTCCCGCGACGGATCGGCGGGCGGAAGGTCGTGTTCTGCCTTGAGCTTGCCGACCGCCTGCGTGCAGCGGAAGCGCTCGGCGAGCATGTGGATCAAGGCGGCGTCGATATTGTCGATCGACGCGCGGTAGGTCGCGAGGATTTCGCGGGCGCGCTGTGCGTCCGGTGTGTCAGTCATGCCGGCTCCTGCGCGTGGCGTGCGAAAAATTCGGATGGTGGCAGATGCCGATAGACGGGCATCATGCCGTAAGGTTTGAACTCGGCTTCCCCGTCGCGCCTGGCGCCCAGCTTTTCGGCGACGCGCTGCGAGGGAAGGTTCTCGTTGTCGATGCAGGATATGGCAGTCGTCCATCCGAGATCATGGTAGGCGAAAGCGAGCGTTCGAGCGGCGGCTTCGCTGGCATATCCCTTGCCTTGAAACTCGGGAAATATGATCCAGCCAATCTCTTGCTCAGGCCAGCCTTCGGGAAACCACGGGCCTACAACGCCGATGAAACGGCCGCTTCCCTTTTCCTCGACGGCGAATTCACCGTATCCGCACAAGGTCCACGATCCCGCGATCGTCGCCAGCGAACGCCATGCGGCCGGGCCGTCTTTGGCTCCACCCACGAAACGAGCCGCATCGGTCGCCGAAAATGCAGCGAATGGCTCGTAATCATCCGGCTTTATTCCGCGCAACAAGAGGCGTTCGGTTTCCAGCGTCGGGATCATTTCTTCCCGCCTTTCGGCAGGCCCGGCAAGCCGCCAAGTCCCGGAAGACCGCCGCCGCCGAGGCCCGGCAACCCGCCGCCCATTCCGCCCGGCAATCCTTTGCCGAGACCGGATGCCTGAACCTGCTTCTGCAAGGCTTCGAGCTGCTTGGGGTCCATTTTCGACAGGTCCGGCATGCCGCCGCCCATTCCACCGAGACCACCCATTCCGCCGAGGCCCATTTTAGAGGCGAGACCGCCCATGGCCGCGCGCATCATGCCGCCGCCCTTGCCCTTGCCGCCCATGGCTTTCATCATGTCGGCCATCTGGCGATGCATCTTCAGGAGCTTGTTGATCGCGGCGGCGTCGGTGCCGGAGCCTGCGGCGATGCGCTTCTTGCGCGAATGCTTCAAAAGGTCGGGATTGCCGCGCTCGGCTTTCGTCATCGACTGGATGATGGCGATCTGGCGCGCGAAGGTCTTGTCGTCGAAACCGGCGGTCGCGATCTGGTCCTTCATCTTGCCCATGCCGGGCATCATGCCCATGATCCCGCCCATGCCGCCCATCTTCTGCATCTGGCGCAATTGGTCGGCGAGGTCGTTCAGGTCGAACTTGCCCGACTGCATCTTCTTCGCCATCGCCTGCGCCTTTTCGGCGTCGATGGTTTCGGAAGCGCGCTCGACGAGGCTGACGATGTCGCCCATGCCGAGAATGCGGTCGGCGATGCGCTTGGGGTAGAACTCCTCCAGCGCGTCCATCTTTTCGCCGGTGCCGATCAGCTTGATCGGCTTGCCGGTGACGGCGCGCATGGAAAGCGCCGCACCACCGCGTCCGTCACCGTCCATGCGGGTCAGGACGAGGCCGGTGATGCCCACGCGGCTGTCGAAGTTCTGGGCGAGGTTGACGGCGTCCTGGCCGGTCAGTGAATCGGCGACCAGCAGGATTTCATGCGGATTGGCGACCTGGCGGATTTCCGCCATCTCGGCCATCAGCGGCTCGTCGATATGGGTGCGGCCGGCGGTGTCGAGGATGACGACGTCGTGGCCGCCGAGGCGAGCGGCCTGAACCGCGCGCCGGGCGATGTCGACCGGAGACTGGCCGGCGATGATCGGCAGCGTCGGTACGCTCGTCTGCTCACCAAGCTGGCGCAATTGCTCCTGCGCGGCCGGGCGGCGCGTGTCGAGCGAGGCCATCAGGACCTTCTTGCCCTGGCGCGCCGTCAGCCGCTTCGCGATCTTGGCCGACGTCGTCGTCTTGCCCGAGCCCTGAAGGCCGACCATCATGATCACGACCGGCGCGGGCGCGTTGAGATCGATCGTCTCGCCTTCTGCGCCGAGCATCTCGATCAGTTCGTCATGGACGATCTTGACGACCATCTGGCCGGGCTTGATCGACTTCAGGACTTCCGCGCCGACCGCCTTCGCCTTGACGCGATCGGTAAAGGAACGGACGACCTCGAGCGCCACGTCGGCCTCGATCAGCGCGCGGCGCACTTCGCGCAGCGCGGCCGATACGTCTGCTTCCGACAGCGCGCCACGGCCGGTCAGGCCGTTCAGGATCGAACCAAGGCGCTCTTGCAGGTTTTCGAACATCATCCGTCCTTCAGGTCTCGTGCGTCATCGCCCGAGAGGTAGTGCATGCCCAACCGAAACCCAACCGAACAAAGCAAAACGACACCCGGGGGCGCATGGCGCTGCCGGGTGTTGACCTCCGGGATCCGGCCCTTCCGCATACGGAAAGCGCCCCGGTCGGCTGCTCGGAGTCGGTAACTCGTCGCTTGAACTGGCGGCTTATTCCCTCAAAAGCCGCACGGAGTCAAGTTTTCGCGGCTCATAAGAAAACGCCGCCCCGGTCGAACCGGGACGGCGTTTGCGTCCGAAGGCGACGCGATCGCTGTTACCAGGGGCGGGTCCAGCCCTGCACGACCGTCTGCCGGTCGCGATGATTGCCGCCGGTGACCGCGCCGAAATAGGCACCGGCTGCACTGATCAGAAGCGAGGCCGCGGTAATGAACGCCGCAACCATGGTCACGCGACGTGCCCGTTCGGCCGTTTCGCGGGCAGTTGCTTCAAGCTCCTGAGCCTGCGCCCAGAACTGGTCGACGCGCGCCTGTGCCTCAGCCTCGTCGGTGCCCGTCCTGGCCGCGACGACGCTTGCCAGATAGTCACGATCTTCCTGCGCCAGTTCGCCGTCCGCGACGGCGGTGATCAAGATGCGGCCAACCTCGTCACGCAAGTCCGTGTCGGCTGTGTCTGTCGCCGTGCCGGGCCGAAGCAGCCTGTCGCTCAGGATGGCATTGGGATCGATATTCTCAGCGAGCGAGGCGGCACCGGATGCCGCACCGCCCACTGCAGACCCGACGGCGTTGGTCGCGGTACCGAGAACCGCCGAGGCGCTCGAAAATGCCAGAACCGCACCGATCAGAACGCCGAGCCCCCATACGAGAAGGCCATGCGACCCGTCGCGGATATCGGATTCGTCTTCCGTCGCGTCGTAATTGCGCCGGCGCAGCCGGCCGGCCAGATAACCGCCGGCCATGAAGGCCGACACCTGCACCCATATAAGCCATAGCGCCGCAGCGATCGCGAAGGCGGCAAGCGAGATTCCGCTGCCCTCGCGGGCCGAGGTCAAGCTGAGACCCAGCGCCGAACCGAAGGCGAGAAGAACGACGGAAATGGCGGTCGCGAGAACCGCACCGCCGATGATGGCAGGCCAGTCGACATACGATTTTTCGTCGCCCGTGGCGATGGCTGTCGCGCCGACAGGCGGTGTGGGGGTAGCCCCGTATTCAGGAGTCATCGAGATTCTCCGATCATGGCTCAACGAAGGCCCAGAAGCGAAAGGATGAAGAGAACGACCACGACGAGGCCGACGAGATAGATGATGCCATGCATGATGATGCTCCCAATGTTAGTGGCTGCTCATCAACACGCCAATTTGCCCTTCGTTCCCGCCGATGACACAAATTCGCCACGCTGGCGCCGCCTGCGGGGCTTCCTCAGGCGGATTTGGCCTGGATACCTTTCGCCGCCCTGCCCTCGCCCATGTGAAGATAGAGCGGATCGAAAAGGGCAATTTCCTCCAATTGCTCCAGATTGACGATGGTGAGGAGGCGCCCGTCGAATTTCACGACCCCGCTTTTGCGCAATTGCTGAAGGACTCGGTTGACATGGACGGCGGACAGGCCGGTCATCTCAGCCAGATCGCTCTGGCGTAGCGGCAGCCGCACGGTCGGGCCATCCGCCAGGCCGACGGCATGGGCGCGGTGATAGATTTCACAGAACAGATGCGCGAAGCGTTCGACGGCGGTCCGCTGGCCCATAGAAAGCAGCCATTCCCGCGTGATCGATTCCTCTACGAGGGTTGCCCACCAGAGCGCGCGCATGATGCGGGGATAGCGGTCGACGACCTCGACCACGCGCTTTTCGGGGATGGTCTTTATCTCGGCCTGCGTCAGCGTCGCGATGGAGTGATCCATGCGTTTCAGGATGAAGACGCGCAGATCGCAAATGTCACCGGGCACGAAATAGCCCAGTATCTGCCGTCGCCCGTCTGCGAGTGCCTTATAGCGCACCGCGTATCCGTCGACGATCAGATTGACGCCTGTCGGGTTGTCTCCCTCCCTGATGATGTCGTGACGCGGGGCGACGACGAGCGGCAGTTCTGACAGGGAATCCAGAACCGCACGCTCCTCTTTGTTGAACGAACAAAAATGTTCCAGCTTCCTGACGAGTGCATTCATGGGGCCTCCGGCGGAATGTTTTCGCATGATGCTGAAACGGAACAGCGCAAGAATGGTTCTGCGCGAAGAGCCGACGGACAATGCCTCGCCTTGCTCAATGGCCTTGCCCCCAGGGTGAGCCGTGGACCAATGGACAGGTCGAGAGGATGAACCGCACCATCAAGGACACCACCGTCAAGCGCCTCTACTACGAAACCACGACCAGCTCCGCAGCCATCTCGCCGACTTCGTCGCAGGCTCAAGCCCCTCAAGGGCATCACCCCTTACGAGTTCATCCGCAAGGCGTGGACCTCACAGCCCCAACGGTTCACCCTCAATCCGCTCCAGCAAATACCGGACCGAACATCTACCCGCCCGAACGCGCGCGTTCTATGGCGACCATCAGCCCGTCGCGCATCGATTGCGGCGTGAACGGGCCGACATGCTTGTAGAGGATCGTGCCGTCCGCGCCGACCAAGAAGGTTTCCGGCACGCCGTAGACACCCCAGTCGATCGCCGTGCGGCCCGACCCGTCGACACCGATCGCATCGTAGGGATTGCCGAGTTCGGCAAGAAAGTTGCGGGCCTGTTCGGGGCGGTCCTTGTAGTTGAGACCCGCAATGGTCAGCCCCTCATCCTCGGCGAGGTCCATCAGAAGCGGATGTTCCTGACGGCACGGCGCGCACCAGGAGGCCCAGACATTGACCAGCGTCAGTTCGCCGCCGAACGACGCGCTCTCGATGCCCGGCAGGGGTGAGCCTTCGAGCGGCGGCAGGCTCGTCTGCGGGGCCGGTGCACCGATCAGAGCGGACGGGACGACCGATGCATCGCGGCCCGACAGAAGCATGATCAGGAAAACGCCCGCCAGCCCGAGAAAGAGCGCCAGCGGCACGATTGCCAGAAGCGGCAGGCGGCGGCGCGGGGTTGGTCGACTATCTATGCTCATTGCGCCGACCTGCGGCGCACGCCACGCGCTTCGAGATCGGCGAGTTCACGCTTCCGCGCGCGATGGTCGATGAAAAGCCAAAGCGCGATGCTGGCCAGAACCAGAAACGTAACCCCATAGGCGGCCGAAACGAAGGCGACATGATTCATGACGCGCCTCCATCGGCGCGCCGCGCGGCAAGGCGGCGCATGGCCGAGACGCGGCGACGCCAGATTTCTGTGCGCATCGCGGTCAGGTGAAATGCGAGGAAAAGCACAGTGAAACCCGCGGCCATGACGAGCAGCGGCCAGAGCATCGAGGAGTGGATCGTTGGTCCGTCGAGCCGGATGACCGAGGCCGGCTGATGCAGCGTGTTCCACCAGTCAACCGAGAACTTGATGATCGGAATGTTGACGAAACCGACCAGCGTGACGATGGCAGCCGCTTTCGCGGAACGCCCCGGATCGTCGAGCGCGCGAGTGAGTGCGATGATGCCGAGATACATCAGGAACAGGACGAAGACGGAAGTGAGCCGCGCGTCCCAGACCCACCACGTCCCCCACATGGGCTTGCCCCAGATCGAGCCGGTGGCGAGCGCCAGAAGCGTGAACGCCGCGCCGAGCGGGGCGGCCGCCTTCAGCGCCACATCGGCCAGCGGATGCCGCCAGACCAGCGTGCCGAGCGCCGAGATCGCCATGATCGAGTAGCACATCATGGACAACCACGCGAAGGGCACATGGATATACATGATGCGCACGGTGATGCCCTGCTGGTAATCCTCCGGCGCCGTGAAGCTCATATAGAGACCGACGCCGAGCAGGATCGCGGCGAGCGCATAGGCGAACGGGATCAGCCTGTCCGCCAGCGCGATGAAACGCGTCGGATTGGCAAGATCGGTCAGCCGCGTGGCGGAAACGCTCGTATCGCTCATGGTCCCTCACATAGCTTCAAGCGGGAAGCGGCGCAATTCGCTGCCGATCAACCTGCCGTGCGTGATGTCGTCGCGTCAGTCGCTCGCCGATTTCAGCGCGAGCGCGGCGGCGAACGGGCCGATCACGGCGAAGAACAGCGTCAGGGCGCACAGGATCAGGAACGGCGGCAGGAAAGGCTGCGGATCGTTCGCCGCGCCATAGGCCGCCGATACCCCGAAGATCAGCACCGGGATGACGAGCGGCAGGACCAGCACCGACACGAGCAGCCCGCCGCGCGGCAAGGCGACGGCGACCGCCGCACCCACCGCGCCGATGAAGGCGATGGCCGGGGTTCCGGCGAGCAGTGTGGCCGATGTCGCGAAGATCGCGACCGGTTCCATGTTCATGAACAGCCCGAGCAGCGGCGAGGCGACGACGAGCGGCAGAATGCTCGCGGTCCAGTGGGCAAGGCATTTCACGAAGACGGTGAGGGCAAGCATGTGGCGGGTGTCGCCAAGGATCAGGAGGTCGAGCGAGCCGTCCTCCCGGTCGGCCTGAAAGAGCCGGTCGAGACCGAGCAATCCGGCGAGCAGCGCGCCGATCCACAGCATGGCCGGGCCGATGCGCGCGAGAAGATTGAGGTCCGGGCCGACGCCGAAGGGCACCACCGCGACGACGGCAAGAAAGAACAGGACGCCCACCAGCGCACCGCCGCCAGCGCGAATGCCGAGACGTATGTCGCGGATGAAGAGGGCTAGCATGAGGGTACACCCCGGCCAACGCGCTTTACGACGCCCCCCTCTGTCCTGCCGGACATCTCCCCTGTAACGGGGGAGATCACGCTCTTCCTGTCCCCGCCTTTGCGGCGATCGGAGTGCTGTCGAAGCGAATGACGTGCTTGATCTCCCCCCTTGCGGGGGAGATGTCCGGCAGGACAGAGGAGCGCGCGAAGAAGTATCGTCATTTCAGCGGTCGCCCATCACCAGGCTCGTTGCCCCCTCGATCCCGAGCGGGATATGCGTCGCGGCGACGATGATTCCGCCATCCTCCAGATGCGCCGCCATCAGCGCGGCGAAGCGGCGTTCGGAGCGGGCGTCGAGGCCGGCGGTCGGCTCGTCGAGCAGCCAGACCGGGCGATAGCTGACGAGCAGCTTCGCGATGGAGACGCGCCGCCTTTGCCCGGTGGAAAGATAGCCGAAAGGCAGATGCCCGAGATCGGCCAGCCCGACCTCGTCCAGCGCTTCTTCGTTGGTCAAAAACGGTTCGCCATGGAAGTCGCGCCAGAAATCGAGATTCTCGTTGACGGATAGCGCCGTCTTCATCGCGTTCTGGTGGCCGAGATAATGCGCGGCGGACGCGACCTGCTCGTCTTCAGCGCCTTCCAGCCGCACAGCGCCGGACGCAGAAGGCAACAAACCGGCGACGACGCGCAAAAGCGTCGACTTGCCCGACCCGTTCTCACCCGTGACGACAAGCGCCTCGCTTTGTCCCAGCGCGAAGTCGACCGGGCCGAACACGGGTTCGCCGCCGCGTTCGCCGCACAATGCCTCGGCAATCAGCCGCATCCTGATACTTTCCGCCAATTATCTTTACTGCGGCGATTTTTGCCCGCCCGCTACTCTGGAACTCTTATAAGAAATTCTCTATAGAACCGGCAACCACGCCAGCGGTCGGCGTGTGGACCAAATTTGCGCCGAGCCAGCGCGCGTGCCGCCTTGAACGGCCGGGTTGCGGGGTGACGGACAGCGGAAATGACCGTACCCGCACCTTTGCGCGTGATGCACACTGGCGTTCGTCCCCTCTCGGTACCGACAGTTAGGGAACGCCCGTGACACAATCACTCGACAGCTTCAATTGCCGCCGCACGCTCGACGTGAACGGCACCGAATACACCTATTACAACCTCGTTGAAGCCGAGAAGAACGGCCTTGCCGGCATCTCGAAGCTTCCCTTCTCGATGAAGGTGCTGCTCGAGAACCTGTTGCGCAACGAGGACGGACGCTCCGTCACCAAGGAATCCATCCAGGCCGTCGCCGGATGGCTGGACGACAAGGGCACCGCCGGCGTCGAGATCGCCTATCGCCCGGCGCGCGTCCTGATGCAGGACTTCACCGGCGTTCCGGCCGTGGTCGACCTTGCCGCCATGCGCGACGCGATGGTCGCGCTCGGCGGCGACCCGGAGAAGATCAACCCGCTGGTGCCGGTCGATCTCGTCATCGACCACTCGGTCATCGTCGACGAATTCGGCACGCCGCGCGCCTTCGCGCGCAATGTCGAGCTCGAATACCAGCGCAACGAGGAGCGCTACAAGTTCCTGAAATGGGGCCAGCAGGCGTTCCGCAACTTCCGGGTCGTTCCCCCCGGCACGGGCATCTGCCACCAGGTCAACCTCGAATATCTCGGCCAGACCGTATGGACGAAGGAAGAGGACGGCGTCACCGTCGCCTATCCTGACACCTGCGTCGGCACCGATTCGCACACGACGATGATCAACGGTCTCGGCGTTCTGGGCTGGGGCGTCGGCGGCATCGAGGCGGAGGCGGCCATGCTCGGCCAGCCGGTCTCCATGCTCCTGCCGGAAGTCATCGGCTTCAAGCTGACCGGAAAGCTCAGGGAAGGCGTGACCGCGACCGACCTCGTGCTGACCGTCGTCCAGATGCTGCGCAAGAAGGGCGTCGTCGGGAAATTCGTCGAGTTCTACGGCTCGGGCCTCGGCAACATGACGCTCGCCGACCGCGCGACCATCGGCAATATGGGGCCGGAATACGGCGCGACCTGCGGGTTCTTCCCCGTCGACGGCGAGACGATCAACTACCTCACCATGTCTGGCCGCGAAAAGCAGCGCATCGCGCTGGTCGAAGCCTATTCGAAGGCGCAAGGCATGTGGCGCGACGGCGACGGCTCCGACCTCGTCTTCACCGACACGCTGGAACTCGACATGGGCACGGTCGTGCCGTCCATGGCCGGCCCGAAGCGTCCCGAGGGGCGCGTCGCGCTGGAAGACATCGCGACGGGCTTCGCCGAGGCGCTGGGCAAGGAATACAAGAAGACGGCCGATACCGACCGCCGCTACGCCGTCGAGGGCGAGGACTACGATCTGGGCCATGGCGACGTCGCCATCGCCGCGATCACGTCCTGCACCAACACCTCGAACCCGTCGGTGCTGATCGCCGCCGGCCTTCTGGCGCGCAACGCCAACCGCCTCGGCTTGAAGCAGAAGCCATGGGTGAAGACGTCGCTTGCGCCCGGCTCGCAGGTCGTCGCGGAATATCTGGAGCGCGCCGGCCTTCAGACCGAACTCGACCAGATCGGCTTCAACCTCGTCGGCTTCGGCTGCACCACCTGCATCGGCAATTCCGGCCCGCTGCCGGGCCCGATTTCGAAGACGATCAACGACAAGGGGCTGATCGCCGCGGCCGTCCTGTCGGGCAACCGCAATTTCGAGGGCCGCGTTTCGCCGGACGTGCAGGCGAACTACCTCGCCTCGCCGCCGCTGGTCGTCGCCTACGCGCTCGCCGGCTCGGTGACCAAGGATCTGACCAGCGAACCGCTCGGCCAGGACAAGGACGGCAAGGACGTTTTCCTGAAGGACATCTGGCCGTCCTCGGCCGAGATTCAGGACTTCATCGCGAAGAACGTCACGCGCGAATTGTTCGCCGAGAAATACGCCGACGTGTTCAAGGGCGACGAGAACTGGCAGAAGGTGCAGGTCTCGGCCGGCCAGACCTACACCTGGGACGACAATTCGACCTATGTGCAGAACCCGCCCTATTTCGAAGGCATGCAGAAGAAAGCCGACGGCAAGGTCGCTCCGATCTCAGGTGCGCGCGTCCTCGGCCTTTTCGGCGACAAGATCACGACCGACCACATCTCCCCGGCCGGCTCGATCAAGGCGGCTTCTCCGGCTGGTGCCTATTTGACGGATCATGGCGTCGGCGTCGCCGACTTCAACCAGTACGGCACGCGTCGCGGCAATCATGAAGTGATGATGCGCGGCACCTTCGCCAACATCCGCATCCGCAACCACATGCTGGGCGAAAACGGGCGCGAGGGCGGCTACACGATCCACTACCCTTCCAAGGAGGAGATGTCGATCTACGACGCGGCCATGCGCTACAAGGAAGAAGGCGTGCCGCTGGTGATCTTCTCCGGCGTCGAATACGGCAACGGCTCGTCGCGCGACTGGGCGGCCAAGGGCACGAACCTTCTGGGCGTGCGCGCGGTCATCGCGCAGTCGTTCGAGCGTATTCACCGCTCGAACCTCGTCGGCATGGGCGTCATCCCGTTCGTTCTGGAAGACGGCACGAGCTGGGCGGACCTCGCGCTCAAGGGCGACGAGACCGTCACCATCGAGGGCCTGGAGACGATCAAGCCGCGTCAGAAGATGGTCGCCAAGGTGACCTATGCCGACGGGCAGGTGAAGGACGTTCCGATCTGGTGCCGCATCGATACGCTGGACGAGCTGGACTACTTCAAGAACGGCGGCATCCTGCAATACGTGCTGCGCGACCTCGCGGCCTGAGCGCGTCGCGCCTCTGCAATTTCGAACGAAGGCCGGGGCGTTCGCGCCCCGGCTTTTCTCTTGGAAGTCATTGCAAGGCTCACCCGAACGTTACTTTCCGTTGACCTGCGGCAATGCCTAACCTTATGTCGATTGCGGCAGCGCCATTCCGGCCCTGCCTGAACCGGATCGATCATGGGACTGCGACACGCATTCGCGCTCATCGCCTTTGCGATAGCCGGGTTTGGAACATTTGCCGCGTCGGCCTCGCCGGACGTCGAAAAGCCCGTTGCCGTGGTCGAGCTTTTCACCAGCCAGGGCTGTAATTCCTGCCCGCAGGCCGACGCCAAGCTGGCCGAACTCGCCGAGGCCGGCGACATCGTCGCGCTCGGCTTCCATGTCGATTACTGGGACTATCTGGGCTGGAAGGACACGCTCGCCACGCCCGAGAACACCGATCGGCAGCGCGACTATTCGCGCCTGTTCGGCAACCGGTCGGTCTATACGCCACAAATCGTCATCAACGGCGCGGGCGACGTCAAGGGATCGAAGCCCCAGCGGGTCGAGGCGGCCCTGCGCCGCGTGCGCATGGGCGGGTTTTTGCCCGTAAAGGTCGATCTTCGGCTGACATCCGACAGTCTGGTGATTTCGCTCGGCAAAGGCGTCGCGCGCACGGAGGCGAGCGTGCTGGTCGTCTATTTCGACAAGCGCACCGAAGTCGAGATCAAACAGGGACACAATCGCGGCCGTTCGCATGCTTACGTTCACCCGGTCAAGGCGTTCCACAGCGCGGGAATGTGGCAGGGAGAGGCGGGCGAACTGCGCCTGCCGCTTCATGACGTGCGCAAGAAGGGAAGCGGCGGCGTCGCCGTGCTCGTGCAGGAAATCAATCCCAACGGCCTGCCGGGCGCGATCCGGGGCGCCGCGCTGATCCATCACGGCGCAGGATCATAAGGAGCGGGCGGCCGCACCGTTGTCGTCTCATCGATTTTCAGGAAGTGTCACCGAGTTGGTTCGATCCGACGTCGATCCCGTGGGCGGGGGGCTTGGGGTTACGGCACCGGGCCGGACCGAACCGTCTCAGGCAACGGGGGAACACTGGCCTTCGATTGGGGCTGCAACTTGGATTAATTACGGCAAGAATAAGTCCGACAATCACCAATTCCGACAGCCTGTCCCGCGGCGTGAGTGTGGTGCGACATTCGTGCAACGACGCTTTTGACCTTGCAATTGCCACGCATGCAGGCGAACCTTCCTATGTCGCGAAACTGTCACGAGGAGGTTCGCCGATGAATGATGGCGGACATGGCGCAGGTGCCGATTCATCCGCAACGCTCATTCCACTTCATGAAGCGCGCCGCGAGCGCATGGAGCTTCCGGTGACGTTTCACCGCCTCGAACTGGATCTGATCCTGCGGCTATACGGGAAAATGGTGGCCGCCGGCGAATGGCGCGATTACGCGATCGATCACCTGAAGGACCGCGCCGTCTTTTCCGTTTTCCGCCGCACCAGCGAAGTGCCGCTCTTCCAGATCACAAAGATCCCCGCGCTCGCTCGCAAGCAGGGCGCCTTTTCGGTCGTAGCCGCAAACGGCGTCATTTTGAAACGCGGACACGAACTTGCACGCGTCGTCACAATCTTCGACAAGAAGCTGAAACTCGTCGGCGCCTGAAGCGCGCCGCGATCTTTCAGATTCGCTCCATGCGCTTCAGCTTCTTATTTTGCGCATGTCTTTATCCCGAAACCGGTGCCCATTTTCGGGAGACATGCGCTAGTCCTGCGCAGCGACCACGATGATCTCGACCTTGTATTTCGGCGCGGCGAGCTTGGCTTCACCGGTCGCGCGGGCCGGCGTGTTCGCCGGATCGACCCAGGCATCCCACGCCGCGTTCATCTCGGCGAAATCGGCCATGTCGGACAGCCAGATCTGCGCCGACAGGATGCGCGACTTCGAAGAACCTGCCACAGCGAGCAGCCGGTCGATCTCCGTGAGAATGGATTCCGTCTGCGCCTTGACCGTCTCGCCGTCGCCGACCTGACCGGCGAGATAGACGACGCCGTTGAAGATGTTGGCATGGCTCATGCGCGGGCCGGTCTCGTGGCGGGTGATGGTCATGGCGAACTCCTCAAATATTCAGATCGGCCAGATAGGAATTGGCCTCGGCCGAATCCGCATAGCGTGACGGCGTCAGTTCCGCAACGATCAACGCTTCCTCGTCCCCGCCCGCCTTGGCGAGCAGCGTTCCGTCCGGCGCGACGATCGACGACAGCCCGGCATAGGCGAAGCGTTCGTCGGCGCCGCAGTGATTGACATAGGCGAGGAAGACCTGGTTCTCGAAAGCCCGCACCGGCACCATCTGGCGTGCGATGAAAGCGTCGTGATCGCTGGTCGGAAGCGCCGTCGGCACCAGAACCGCGTCGACGCCGGCTCTGGCCAGCCGGCGCATGTTCTCGGGAAACTCCACATCGTAGCAGATCAGGAGACCGAAGGTCAGCCCGCCCTTTTCGAAGGTGACCGCCGCCGGCTTAGCCTGCTCGAAAAGCCCCCGTTCGTAGGGACCGTAGAGATTGCACTTGCGGTAGACGATCGGCAACGCCTCGCCATCGACCACGACCGCGCTGTTGCGGACGATGTCGCCGTCGCGCTCCGCAAAACCGGCGACGATGGTGAGGCCCGTTTCGCGGGCCGTGGCGGCAAGCCCGGCGATCTGGTCGCCGTCCAGCGTCTGCGCGGTCTCGCGCACCGCCTTGCCGACGCCGTAGCCGGTGAGCGCGAGTTCGGGCACGACGAGGATCGACGCGCCCTTCTCAGTCGCCGCGCGCGCGGCAGCCGCGATCTTGTCGAGATTGGCGCCCACGTCGCCCGGCACGCTCTTCATCTGGAAGCCCGCGATCTTCATCTTTCACCTCACCCGATTGCCCGGTTCACGATCAGCCCCCTCAACCGGTGAGACGACGGAAAGTTCAGCATCCCGGTAAGGCGCGTTGAATTGCGGGTGCAAGCTGGTGTAGCGCTGACGCATCCGTCATTCATCGAGGTTCGCCGCCCGTGTCCCGTCCCGCTCCGCTCAATCCCCTGATCGCTGATCTGTCGGCACCGCCGATCCCCCTTGTTCAGGCATGGGGCCGCGCCTATGACGGGCATAGAGGGCCGTTGATCGATCTGAGCCAGGCCGTTCCCGGCTATCCGCCGGAGCCGCGCATGCTCGGATGGCTGGCGGACGCCGCCGGCTCGGTCGCCGCCACCGGCTATGGGCCGATCGAGGGCGAGGCGGCGATGCGTGCTGCATACAGTGAGCATCAAAGCCACCTCTACGGCGCGGCGATCGGGGCCGAAAACGTCCACATCACATCGGGCTGCAACCAGGCTTTCGTCAGTGCAGCGATGGCGGTCGCTGGCGCTGGCGATGCCATATTGATGACCAATCCTTGCTATTTCAACCACGAGACGACGCTGGCCATGCTCGGCATCGCACCGCGTTACGTGACATGCCGGGCCGAAAACGGCTTCCTGCCGACGGTCGAAGACGTCGCCGCCGCCATCGACGGCAAGGTGTGCGCGCTGGCGATCGTCACGCCCAACAATCCCACCGGCGCGGTCTATCCGCCGGCCCTGCTCGCCGATCTTCTGGCGCTGTGCCGCGAAAAAGGCATCTGGCTGATCCTCGACGAAACCTATCGCGATTTCCTGGCGACGGGAGATACGCGCCCGCACGATCTCTTTTCCGATCCGCAGTGGGGCGACAATCTCATCGGGCTTTATTCGTTCTCCAAATCCTTCTGCATTCCCGGTCACCGGCTTGGCGCGGTGACGGCGTCGCCGCATATGGTCGATGCGATCGCCAGGATAATGGACAACATCCAGATCTGCGCGCCGCGCGCGCCGCAGATGGCGGTTGCGAAGGCCCTGCCGGCGCTGACGGACTGGCGCGAGGCCAACCGCGCCGAGATCGCGAAACGCGCGCGCGTGCTGCGTGCGGCGCTCGAGGGCCTGAACGGCTGGACGCTCGACGCCGTCGGCGCCTATTTCGCCTTCCTGCGCCATCCCTTCGAGGATCGGCCGAGCGTCGAGGTCGCGGAACGGCTGGCGCGTGAGGCGGGCGTGATCACGATCCCCGGCTCGTTCTTCGGCGCGGGCAACGAACGCCATTTGCGCGTCGCGTTTGCCAATGCGACCGCCGAGACCTTGGAAAAGCTGCCGGAGCGGCTGGCGGCAGTCGGTTCCTAGATTTCGCCGCGAAACCGCCGTTCCGGCAACGATGCCGGATCGGGCGGCGCATCGGCGCCTTCATTCAATGCGAGTTGCATGAACGCCGTGTCGAGCCAGCGGCCGTGCTTGTAGCCGGTGCCGGCGAGCTTGCCGGCGTCTTTAAATCCAAGTTTGGCGTGAAGCTTCACGGATGCGCTGTCGGTGTGCCCGTCGCCGATGACGGCGACGATCTGGCGAAAGCCGAGCCGGGCCGCCTCCGCGATCAGGGCTTCCATCAGCGCACGGCCGACACCTTTCCCCTTATGGCGCGGTGAAACATAGACCGAATCCTCCACGATGAAGCGGTAGGCGGGACGCGCGCGAAATGCGCCGGCATAGGCGTAGCCGGCGATATCGCCGTCGATCTCAGCGACGAGATAGGGATATCCGCCTGCCGTCAGGGTGGCGAAACGCGCCGTCATCTCGGCAAGGTCCGGCGCGGTCAGCTCGTAGCTCGACGTACCGTGCAATACTGCGTCTTCATAGATGGCGGTGATCGCGAACAAGTCGTCTTCGCGGGCAGCACGGATGGTGATCGTCATGAAAGTGTCCGTTCAGGAAAACAATGCGCGGTCTTTCTCGACCGCGCGCGCGATATGGGCGGCGACGGCCTGGATCCGCCGGACCGGCCGGACCGATTCGTGGTAGACGAGCCAGTAGGCGCGCCGGATCGGCTTGATCGTCTCGATCTGGACGAGATCTTCATGCCGGCGCGCGATGAAGGAATGCAGGATGCCGATGCCCGCCCCGGCGCGCACCGCTTCCACCTGCCCGAGCGCCGAGGACACCGAAAACCGCGCCTCCCATTGCGGGTGGAACTGGCGCGCATAATCGAGCGAAGGGCTGACGATCAGATCCGGCACGTAGCCGACGAGCCGATGGCCCGGCAGATCGTCCGTGGTTTCAGGCATGCCGTGCGACGCCGCGTAGTCGCGCGAGGTGTAGAGCGCCAGCGTGTAGTCCACCAGTTTCACCGCCACCAGCCGTCCTTCGGTCGGCCGGTCGACGGTGATCGCGATGTCGGCCTCGTGGCGCGACAGCGAGAATGAGCGCGGCACCGGCACGAGTTGCAGGTCGAGATCGGGATGCGCGGCGGAAAACTCCGGCAGGCGCCCGGCGAGCCAGGCGACGCCAAAACCATCCGGCGCGCCGATCCGCACCGTGCCGGTAAGCGAGGCGCCCTCGTCGGCAATCTCGGAGCGCGCCGCGATCATGTCGGCTTCCATGCGCTCGGCGACCTGGAAGAAGCGTTCGCCCTCGGGCGTCAGCTCGCAGCCCGTCGTCAGCCGGTTGAGCAGCTTCGCGCCGAGCGCGGCCTCCAGCGCGACCATGCGGCGCGAGACGGTCGCATGGTTGAGGCCGAGGCGCTTGCCGGCCCCCAATATCTGCCCCGAGCGCGCCACGGCGAGAAATACGCGCATATCGTCCCAGTTCATCGAAAACCCTCTTTGTCGTCTCCCATATCGCGTTGCGTCGATTGCTGCACCTTATTTCGCGCGCACGCATTCCTGCACAGCGGCTTGCGCTGCCGTGACGTTGCATTCGCAGGCTGAAGGGTCAAAATGCGATCCAACCAGACAAGGGAGAAACGGTCATGATCGAGGTCGGACATTTCATCGGCGGCAAGCGCGTCGCGGGAACCAGCGGGCGTACGGCGGACATCATGCAGCCGATGGACGGCTCGGTGCGCGGCAAGGTGGCGCTCGCCTCGCGCGAGGAACTGCGCAAGGCCGTCGAGAACGCGAAGGAAGCGCAGATCGGCTGGGCGGCGACCAATCCGCAGCGCCGCGTGCGCGTCCTGATGAAGTTCCTGGACCTCGTCCAGAACGAATATGACGAGTTGGCCGAAATGCTCGCCCGCGAGCACGGCAAGACGATCCCCGATGCCAAGGGCGACATCCAGCGCGGTCTCGAAGTCATCGAAGTGTGCATCGGCGCGCCGCATCTTTTGAAAGGCGAGTATACCGACGGCGCCGGCCCCGGCATCGACGTCTATTCGCTGCGCCAGCCGCTCGGCGTCGTCGCCGGCATCACGCCGTTCAATTTCCCGGCCATGATCCCGCTCTGGAAGATCGGCCCGGCGATCGCGGCCGGCAATTCCTTCATCCTGAAGCCGTCCGAGCGCGACCCGTCGGTGCCGATGCGCATCGCCGAACTGTTCATCGAGGCCGGTCTGCCGGCTGGCGTCCTCAACGTCGTCAACGGCGACAAGGACGTCGTGGACGGCATTCTCGACGATCCCGACATCAAGGCCGTGGGCTTCGTCGGCTCGACGCCCATCGCGCAATATATCTATTCGCGCGCGACGGCGAACGGCAAGCGCGCCCAGTGCTTCGGCGGTGCCAAGAACCACATGATCATCATGCCCGACGCCGACATGGACCAGACGGTCGACGCGCTGATCGGCGCGGGCTACGGTTCGGCCGGCGAGCGCTGCATGGCGATCTCGGTCGCCGTCCCGGTCGGCGAGGAGACCGCGAACCGGCTGGTCGAAAAGCTCATTCCGCGTGTCGAGGCGCTGAAGATCGGTTCCTCGCTCGACGCCTCGGCCGATTTCGGCCCGGTCGTCACCGCCGACGCGCTGTCGCGCATCAAGACTTACGTCGATGGCGGCGTGAAGGAAGGCGCGAAGCTCGTCGTCGACGGGCGCGACTTCAAGATGCAGGGCTATGAGAACGGCTATTACATGGCCGGTTGCCTGTTTGACCACGTCACGCCCGATATGAAGATCTACAAGGAGGAGATCTTCGGCCCGGTCCTGTCGGTGGTGCGCGCCAAGACCTACGAAGACGCGATCCGCCTGCCCAATGAGCACGAATACGGCAACGGCGTGTCGATCTTCACCCGTGACGGCGATGCCGCGCGCGACTTCGCTGCCCGCGTCCAGGTCGGCATGGTCGGTGTCAATGTGCCCATCCCGGTGCCGATCGCCTATTACACCTTCGGTGGTTGGAAGGCCTCCGGCTTCGGCGACCTCAACCAGCACGGCCCCGATGCCTTCCGATTCTACACCAAGACCAAGACGGTCACCTCGCGCTGGCCGTCAGGCATCAAGGATGGCGCGGAATTCGTTATTCCGACGATGAACTGACGTCCGGCGGTTCCCTTTTGCGCGTCCTCGCCTGCGGCTGCGGGCGCGTTGCGGGGCATCAAGGACGGTGTGGAATTGGTCATTCCGACCATGAACTGACGCTTCGCAGCACGTTCTGAAATCTTAAACGGGCGCCTTCGAGCGCCCGTTTTCTTATGGGTTCCATCAGAACGCATGTCGCAGCGTCACGAAATGGTGATGGAACGGATACCTTTTCTCAACCCTTGTTTCCGCGAGACCGCCAAGCGCGGAAATGCACAGATTTCAGGGTCGGGCCAGGGCATTTTGTAGATCGTCGTTCCCCACTGACCGAAACGCAGGAGGTGCCATCATGGCACGTACGGCATTTATCGTTTCAGCAGCGGCGGCCGCGATGGTTCTGACCGCATTGCCATTTGCATCGGCGACCAGCCCGAACGCCGACATGACCGCCCAGACATCCGCTCCCGTCGAGCAGCTTCCGGCCATGAACGCGAACATGCTCAACATGAACATGTGCAGCGACCGCAGCCACATCGTTTCCGAGCTCGAACAGCAGTTCCAGGAAAACGTGACTGCTGTCGGCATGGTCGACCAGAACGCGGTCGTCGAGATTTTCGTCTCCGACAGCGGGTCGTGGACGATCCTTGCAACCGGCACCGATGGCAATAGCTGTATCATTTCGGCCGGCGAAGGCTGGGAATCGACCCAGATGGTTCGCGGAACCGACGCCTGATCACTGATCGGCGCTTTTATCAGGCAACAAAAAAGCCGGGCATTGCCCGGCTTTTTTCATGCGTTCGGAAAGGCTCAGCCTTCCTTGGGCGTCAGCACCTGACGACCGCGATACATACCGGTCTTCAGATCGATATGGTGCGGGCGGCGCATTTCGCCGGAATTCTTGTCTTCGGTGAAGGTCGGCGACTTCAGCGCATCGGCCGAACGACGCATGCCACGCTTAGAAGGCGAGGTCTTCCTTTTAGGTACTGCCATTTGTCTGCTCCGGTAAACGGTCGATGGCCGCCGCCGCCCTTGGGACAAGGGCCTGCAACTGGCCGAATTTAAGCGAAAGGTTGCGGTGCCTATACACGCATGGGGGCGGCTTGGCCAGACTCGGCGTGCAGATTTTTCAGAGCGCTCCCGCCATCTCCATTCGCGCATCCATCTACCGCAGACACCCGACATAGGCACCCGCCTGCGCGGCGCGCCTTTCGATCGTATTGGCGAGGCGGTTGAGCCCCTGGCCCGGATTGGACGGATTGCGCGTCAGCGGGCTGGGCAGCGACACCGCCAGAAGCGCCGCCTGCCGGGCGCTCAGATCACGCGCCGAACGCCCGAAATGATACTGCGCGGCAGCTTCCGCACCGTAAACGTTCGGACCCCATTCGGCGATGTTCAGATAGATTTCCATGATGCGCTTCTTGGGCAGGACGGCATCGACATAAAGCGACAGCGGTACTTCGATGCCTTTGCGTATCATCGAGCGGCCGTGCCACAGGAACAGGTTCTTCGTCGTCTGCATCGAGATGGTCGAGGCGCCCCGCGTGCGCTCGCCCGACATCGCGCCTTCGATGACCGTGTTGAGCGCGGTCCAGTCGACACCCTGATGGGCACAGAACTGGCCGTCCTCCGACATCATCACGGCGTAGACGATGTTCGTGCCCATCTCGTCGATCGGCATCCAGCGCCGGTCGTAGCCCTGGAACGTCAGCGCATCGCGCACCATCAGCGTGGACGGCGCGGGCACGGCGGGAAGGCGATAGAGCATCGTCAAGGCCAGGGGAAGAAGCGCGACGACGACGAGCAGCATGATGCCGCGCCATAGCCAGCGCAAGCGCGAGCCGCGTTTGCGGCGCGGCTTCAGGAGCGCCAAGGCTTCCGGCCTTTCGCGTCTGCGCGGTTCGACCTCGATTGCAGGCTCGTCCACCCGTTTCTTCCAAATTCGGATACAAGTCATCGTCTAACCGCTCAGGCGATAAGGCGCAATCTTCGAGGCGAACGTCTTGACCATGCCTTCATTTGAGGCGATTGCCTGACGCATGCAGACCGACATCGATTTCGAAACGCTGCTCGCCAGCACCGCACTGCGCGTGGAAGCCATGCTGGAGAGTTGCCTCGGCTCCACCCCGGCAGAGGGAGAACTGGCGCGCCCCGAGCGGCTTCTCGCCGCCATGCGCCATGGCGTGCTCAACGGCGGCAAGCGGCTGCGCCCGTTCCTGCTGCTCGAAAGCGCCGCTCTTTTCGGCGTCGACGGCGAGGCTGTGGTGCGGGTCGCCGCGGCGCTCGAATGCGTGCATTCCTATTCGCTCGTCCATGACGACCTGCCCGCGATGGACGATGACGATCTGAGGCGCGGCCAACCGACCGTTCACAAGGCGTTCGACGAGGCGTCCGCGATTCTCGCCGGCGACGCGCTCCTGACGCTCGCCTTCGACATCATCGCCGACCCCGCGACCGAACTCGACGCCGAAACGCGCGTGACGCTGGTGCGCAAGCTCTCCTCGGCGGCCGGCATCGGCGGCATGGTGGGCGGACAGGCGCTCGATCTGTCCGCCGCAAGCGATGCGCCGGACGAAGCCGGCATCATCCGCCTGCAGGCGATGAAGACCGGCGCGCTGATCCGTTTTGCCTGCGAGGCCGGCGCGATCGCGGCCGGTGCGCCGAAAGCGGATGTGGAGCGGCTGGGCGAGTTCGGCTCGGCGATCGGCCTCGCCTTCCAACTCGCCGACGATCTTCTCGACCGGACGGGGAGCGCCGAGGCGATGGGCAAGGCGACCGGCAAGGACGCCGCCGCCGGCAAGGCCACGCTGACCGCGCTTCACGGCGAGGACTGGGCGCGCGGCCAGTTGCGCGGCCTTGTCGCGCAGGCCGCCGACGTGCTCGCACCCTATGGCGCACGCGCCGACATTTTGATCGCGGCCGCACAGTTCGTGGCTGCCCGGCAGCGCTGAAACCTTAAGACGCCGGCTAACCGCCGATTAACCGGCCGGGCGCAATCTCGCCATCGAATCGGTGCATGCGACGCGCCGAAACGACAAAGTGCGAGACCAGATGAACGCGATCGACCAGCAGCTTTTCCTCATGATCAACGCGTCGAGCGACGAATGGGGCGTTATGGCCGCCATCGCCTTCGTCGCGGCAAAAGTCGTGATCTATCTGATCCCGCTTCACCTGATCATGATCTGGACGCTCGGCGACCGTTCGGTACGCCGGCAGGCGCTCATCCTGTTCGCCGCGCTCGTGATCGGCCTCGTCATCAGCTACCTCATCGGCAGGATCGTTCCGACGCAGCGCCCATATCTGATCCCGATCGGGCACGCGCTGGTCGAGCACCGCTCCAGCCCATCCTTCCCGTCGAACCATGGGTTGATCATGTTCACCTATGCGATCACGATGGCGATGCTCGCCCACTGGCGTCATGCGCTGGTGATCGGCGCGGCCGGTCTGACGGTCGCATGGGCGCGCATCTATGTCGGTGTGCATTTCCCGCTCGATATGATCGGCGCGGCGCTTCTCGGCACGCTGGCTGGATGGCTGGCTATCCGCCTTGATCGCGTGTTCGGCGCCCGCGCGCTTCGTTTCGCGGACCTCGTCTACGACGCCTTCGTGCTGCGCCCGATGCGCAGCCTTGCGCAGCGTTTCACCAGTTAGCGGTTGCGCGTGACGATGCACGCGCCGCCCGAGCGGCGCAGTGACGAACAGATCTCGTCCGCCTTTCCGCGCGTCTCGGCCCCGATCCGCACTGCATAGACGCCGGCGCGTCCGCGCCCCGAGCGCGTGCGGCTAATAACCGGCTCGTGATCGGCAAGGATTCGCGCATGGGTTTGCCGCAGACGCTGCCATTGCCGAAGGGCGGCGTCGCGGCGGAAATTCCCGGCCACCTGAATGCCCCATGGCAGGACCGGGACGGTCGCCATGGCGATCATGGACGCTCCGGTGGCTGGAAGTTGCCGGCACGCCTCGCCAAACGGCTTTTCCTTGTCGAGCGGCTGGATTTCGACCGCCCGCGTGACGCCGATGAAGGCATCTGCCGGTGCGCCCATGATGTCGAGCACGTAATTCTCGGTCTCCAGCGGCAGGAAGCCGCCCGAAGCGAGCCAGCGCGATACGCGCCCCTCGCCCGAATTGTAAGCCGCGGCGGCAAGGCCAAGATTGCCGTATTTGTCGGAAAGCTCGGCAAGATAGGCGGCGGACGCTGCCAGCGCCCGATGCGGATCGAACGAATCGCCGAGCCCGCGCAGCGCAGCCGTGCCCGGCATGAACTGGGCGATGCCCTCGGCCCCGACGGGGCTGACCGCGTTCGGATCGAACCGGCTTTCCTTCCAGATCAGCCGCGCGAAATAATCGACCGAAAGATCGTTGCGGGCCGCGTTGTCGGCGATCAGGTCGCAGACCAGACCGATGGTCGGCGCGGCCTTCTCGGCGGCATGTACCGGCGCGGCAGGGAAAAGGGCGAGCGCTGCAAGAACCGCCCGCCACCGCATCCGTCAGGCCGTTTCGCCGCGCCCGAAGCGCTTTTCGATATAATCGGCGACCATCACCTGAAAATCCGCCGCGATCGCCGGCCCGCGCAGCGTCGCCGCCTTCGCCCCGTCGATGAAAACGGGTGCGGCGGGTGTCTCGCCGGTGCCGGGCAGCGAAATGCCGATATCGGCATGTTTCGATTCGCCCGGCCCGTTCACGATGCAGCCCATGACTGCAACCTTGAGGTTTTCGACGCCCGGATATTTCTCGCGCCAGACCGGCATGTTGCGGCGAAGATCGCCTTCGATGGTCTGCGCGAGTTCCTGAAAGACGGTCGAGGTCGTGCGCCCGCAGCCCGGACAGGCCGCGACGACCGGCAGGAACTGGCGAAAGCCCATGGTCTGGAGAAGTTCCTGCCCCACCTGAACCTCGCGGGTGCGGTCGCCGCCCGGCTCCGGCGTCAGCGAAATGCGGATCGTGTCGCCGATGCCCTGCTGAAGCAGGATGGCCATGGCGGCGGACGAGGCGACGATGCCCTTGGTGCCCATGCCCGCCTCGGTGAGGCCGAGATGCAGCGCATGGTTCGACCGCCGCGCCAGTTCGACATAGACGGCGATCAGGTCCTGAACCTGTGAAACCTTTGCCGACAGGATGATGCGCTCGCGGGCAAGGCCGATCTCCTCGGCCAGTTCCGCCGACAGGATCGCGGATTGCACGATCGCCTCGCGGGTCACCTCCTGCGCCGTCATCGGAAAGCCTTTGGCCTGATTGTCGTCCATCAGGCGCGTCAGAAGCTCCTGATCGAGCGAGCCCCAGTTGACCCCGATGCGCACCGGCTTGTCGTGGCGGATCGCCGTTTCGACGATGGCGGCGAACTGCTTGTCCTTCTTGTCCTTGAAGCCGACATTGCCCGGATTGATCCGGTATTTCGCCAGCGCCTCGGCACAGGCCGGATGATCGGCGAGAAGCTTGTGACCGATATAATGGAAGTCGCCGACGAGCGGCACGTCGATGCCGAGGCGTTCCAGGCGCTCACGGATTTTCGGAACGGCGGCTGCGCTCTCGTCGCGATCGACCGTGATCCGCACGATTTCCGAACCGGCGCGGTGAAGCGCGGCGACCTGCGCGACCGTACCGTCGATATCGGCCGTATCTGTATTTGTCATCGACTGGACGACAACGGGCGCAGCGCCACCGACAAGAACGTTGCCGACGGGAACGCCCACGGAGACGCGGCGCGTCAGTGGCCGGTCGAGAAATTGTACATGCGGATTCACGTTTGGCTGCCTTGTCTGGATGCCGCCTTAGGCTCATCGATTAAACCCGGCTCCGGGCGGGAGCAAGGCGCAGCGGCTGGATATTGTGCTGCACCGCAATATATGATCGATGCGACAGGATACAAAATCATGACGGGGTGGAGACTTATATGAGCGCGCGAACGGCAGTGGTGACGGGATCGACGTCTGGAATAGGACTTGCCATCGCCCGGTCGCTGGCTGGCAAGGGCTTCAACCTCGTCCTCAACTCCTACACGGACGATACGGACGATACGGCTCTTGCCGAGGGTCTGGCCGCCGAGTTCGGCGTCGAGGCGGTCTATGTCAGCGCCGACATGTCCAACGCGGGCGATTGCCGCGCGCTGATCGAAAAGGCGGCGGAGACATTCGGCGCGGTGGACGTGCTCGTCAACAATGCCGGCATCCAGCATGTCGCGCCGATCGACAAATTTCCGGTCGAGCAATGGGACAGGATCATCGCGATCAACCTGACCTCCGCTTTCCACACGACGGCCGTCGCTTTGCCGATCATGCGCAATTCCGGCTGGGGCCGGATCGTCAACATCGCCTCGGCGCATGGCCTGCGCGCCTCGGTCCACAAATCCGCCTATGTCGCCGCCAAGCATGGCATCGTCGGCTTCACGAAGGTCACCGCGCTGGAAACGGCCGGTCACGGCATCACCGCCAACGCGGTGTGCCCCGGTTTCGTGCTGACGCCGCTGGTCGAAAAGCAGATCGTGGATTTGATGGCTGAGACGGGCGAAAGCCGCGAGGACGTGGTTGCGAACCGCATCTTGCAAAAGCAGCCGTCGAAGCAGTTCGCCACTGTCGAGGAAATCGGCGGCACCGTCGCGTTTCTTGCCTCGGACGATGCCGCGCAGATCACCGGCACGACGATTTCCGTCGATGGCGGCTGGACGGCGCAATAAGCGACTTGCCGCAGGCGCGCGAAGCTGATTCCCTGACTTTTCCATGCGGGAGGCCTCATGCAGCGGGACATCGTGATCATCGGCGGCGCGATCATGGGCGCGTCGGTCGCCTATTTCCTGCGTGAAGAGGGATTTGCCGGCTCTATCGCCGTCATCGAGCGCGACCAGAGCTTCGCAAAGGCCGCGACGACGCTCTCCTGCGCCTCCATCCGCCAGCAATTCTCCATTCCCGAAAACATCCGCCTCTCGCGTTTCACGCTCAGCTTCTTTCGCGAACTGAAAGAGCGCTTCGGCGCGGGCGCGGATATCGCCTTTCGCGAGAAGGGCTATCTGATCCTCGCCAGCGAGGACGGCCGCGCCATCCTCGAAGCCAATCATGCCGTCCAGATGCAGGAAGGCGTGGATATCGCGCTGTTGTCGGCCGGCGAGCTCGAAGCGCGATTTCGATGGCTGTCCGCCGAAGGGATCGCCGCAGGTGCCTATGGCCGCAGCGGCGAAGGCTGGTTCGACGCGCATGCCTTGCTCGGCCTGATCCGCAAAAGCCTGAAGGCGCGCGATATCGACCTCGTGCAAGGCGAGGTGAGGGCGGTCGAACGGCAGGCGGACAGCATAAAAGCCGTCGTGCTCGCGGACGGCACGCGGATCGAGGCCGCGCTGGTCGTCAATGCCGCCGGCCCCAACGCCGGAGGGGTCGGGGCGATGGCGGGCATCGACCTGCCGGTCGAGCCGCGCAAGCGGTCCGTCTTCGTTTTCGAGGCCGCCGACCGGTTCGACGACATGCCGCTATTGGTCGATCCTTCGGGCGTCTATGTGCGGCCGGAGGGCGGCGTCTATATCACCGGTGGTGCGGAGGATCATGAGAGCGACGGAGCGGCGGACCCGGCCGATTTCGAACCTGACTGGTCGCTGTTCGAAGAGCGCATCTGGCCGGTTCTTGCCACCCGCATCCCGGCCTTCGAAGCATTAAGGCCGGGCCGCGCCTGGGCCGGGCACTACGACTACAACACGCTCGACCAGAACGCCGTCATCGGGCCGCATCCCGAAATCGCCAACTTCATGTTCGCAAACGGCTTTTCCGGCCATGGACTGCAACAGGCCCCGGCGGTCGGCAAAGCCCTCGCCGAATTGATCGTCCACGGCGAATATCGCACGATCGACTGTGCCGCTTTCGGCTACGGGCGGATACGGGAAGGCCGGTCGTTTCGCGAACTGAACGTCATCTGAAACGAGCGCGCGTTCGATCACCTGCTGACGCCGGGAACGTCGCAGAACAAGTCCCGATTGAGGAAAAACTGGTACTCCCAAGGGAACGCGGAGATGCGCCAGTTTCCAATGCGTTAGCTTAAGGTGAGGGCGTTATGGCGCGTATTGTTTGGAAAAGGTAATTTTCAGCGCCACCCTTACCGAATTGACGCCTCCCCCGCCCCGCGCCATCTTCAGATGACACCGAGCGCGCCATGCCTGACCATCAACAGAAAACGCCGAAGCTTATCGTCGTGATGGCTTTCGACCGGAACGACGATGGCGAGCTTGTGACTGCGTTCGGACCGCAGGATTATGCGTCAGAGGATCGTGCTGTGAGGCAGGCGCAGACGCTGGCGCCGAGCCACGCCGGCGTGATCGCCTGGAGCCGAGACGCGCAACCTGACATCGGCGAATATGGCGAGCCGACGACACTGTTTGTTAGCGGTGACGTGCCGGATATGGAGTGATTGAAACAGGAGGAAGGAATGAGCAGGAGTTTTGATGACGCCGTGGAAGAACGCGACGAAAAAGAACGGCACGAGGAGATTGCGCGTGAGCTGAATATCAGCGTGGGTGAGCTTAACGATTTGGGAGGCTACGGTATCGACCGACATACGGGAAATGACGATCACCCGTATTCGTGGCTCGTAATTTTTCATGATCCAGTGCCTGAAGACGTGCGCGAAAAGATCGGCAGTTTCGTCAACGACACAACGGTCGCTATTTCACTAAATGCATTTGATCGGCCGGAACCTGATGACGACTACTGAAACGCAAAAAAGCCCGCCGCCTCCGAGAGAGACGACGGGCCAATATGCAGAAATTGCATAATGCTGTCGGATCATGTTGCCGACGTCGGGAAAATGATCAGCGGCGCTTGATCTCGAATCGGATAGGCGGTGAGTAGACGCGGATCGGTATGCTCATGATGCGCGCCAGCGGATTGCACTCGTAATCGAGCACGATCTGATACTGTGCCGGCCCGCTAGCGGCGGCATCTGGGATCGTGATCGTCCGCTGATAGACCTCACGACCTGCCAGAAGCTCAAGGCCCGTCGTCCAACTTGGTATGGCGTGCCGGTTCATTCCGCTGTCGTAGAGCCAGCGCCTGACATCGATCGGACAGATGCGATGGCGGAACACGTCGAATTCGACGGGGATAGTTCCACCTTGAGCCACAACCGGCGTCAGCGCGCGCGCACCGAGGTAGGTGATGGGAGGGTCGCGGTCCATCATCCAGACGGTCATGTTGAATGTACCGACTGCTGCCAGCATCAGCACGATACCGCCGATGATCTTCCATCCGAGATTGCGGTTCATTTCGACGGCCCTCTACTAAAGAAGCCGATCGCCTTCAGCACGTATTCGTAGAGCACGACCGTACCGATAAAGATTGAGATGAAGGTCAGGATCAGCCAGCGCGTGAATTTGCCGAAGGCGCGTAGCTCTTTGACGAGCTTAAAGCCCTCGCGGATATCGGCGGCAGGCATCTTGACCACTTCGCGGAAGGTATCGAGTTCTTCCGGCCGCAGACCGGCAAGGAACTTGCGCGTTTCCTCCGGCAGTTCGGTGAGCCGAGCCGGCGCGCGTTCTGGTTCGAGCAATGATCCAGCTCCTGCTGTCAGCCGACCGCTTCGGGATCGGGTTGCTGCGTCTTCGCAGCCTCGATCCGCGTGGCAGTGATATGCGGTCGGATGAGATCGAGAATACGGCTGTCATCGAGGCCAAACTTTTTCACCGCATCGGGAACCGACTGGCGTACGTAGCTGATGGCCGCTCCGGTGGCCCCATTCTTCGAACCGCGAGCCAGCGCAATCAGAGCCGCGTTTGTCAGCGCCGATTGCAGCGCGTCGCGGTGCTGTGCCTCGATGTCGAGGCCAAGCTTCTGGAACCAGCGGACGAGCGCCGAGACCAGAGCCGGTACGAGGATGGCAAGCAGAGCGGCGATAACCGGTGCGAGGATTTCAAAAACGGTGGTCCACATTGTCAGGCTCCAAGTGCTTCGAGTTCGTCCAGATCGCGATGGATGCGATCGATGATGGCGCGGTGCGGGCTGGGCTTCGTCGGTTCGAGCGCAGGTGGGCCGTCGACCATGGCGACGTGATCGCGATGCACCACACGCTGAAGCCGGCCGGCGTGGTGACGTTCAGCCAGACGCCATCAAGACCGTTCACCTCGACAAGCGTCCCGGCCTTCAGTGAGCCTGTGACATCGCCGTTTGGGCCGTTGCGTGTGTTGAGGACAGGTGCGGTGATTCTGCCTATTCCGCCGGCCGGGACAGGCTCTTGCGGCGCAGTGGGAGCATTGCCAGCCAAGAGCGCGGCGACCTCTCGGCGCAGCTTGTCGCCGGCTTCCTTGGCGCCGACAACGGATGGTTCGAACGGGAGTCGGATCACGTCCCACTTGGCGCGCTGTGCGATGCAAAGATTGGCCTGCACCTCGGCGTGGAAAAGGATGGTCTGCGGCGTCACCGGGATCTGATAGAACCGCGCATGCTCAGCGACTGCCCGCACGAAGGCGCTCCACTGCACGGCGGTCAAAGGGGCGCGACCGGCGCTGAACGGGCTCTCGATGGCCCCGGCCATACAACACATCGATAAACCGATGCTGTCGGTATTGCAGTTCAGGGTGTGTGCCGCGTAGCCGTTCTTGATCGAGCCGGAGTTCAAGTCGATCGACGGGACGCCGCGAATGATCTTACCGATCCCCTCGATGAGGACGTAATAGGCGCGCTTGTCGGTATCGCTTGCCGTGTGATTGCCAGCCGTCCAATGGCCGATAATCCGCTTCATGGGCACGCGCGGCATCCACGCTGCTGGGATGACAGACGTCATAGCAGTTCCTTTCCCGCCGCATCACGGCGTGAGTTGTACGTGTTAAGATTGTGGTTGGGGTGCGGGCGGTAGACGCTATGCCAGCGAAGCTTGGAGAGGATTGACAGGCAAGCCCCAAGCAGGCGAGACACGCCAGGAGTTACGACGGACCGGGGGACATTAGATGCACTCCAGAATCGCTTGGTTGCGAATGGAAATAGCGACGTTGGGCTTTTTGATAGCCTTGACGGTTTGGTCTGTACGTCCGCTTCTGGAAGAGTGGGGATTGTTCCACTCATACCTGATGCACGGGCTGTCCTACCAGCGGGATATTTTCTCGTTGATAGCGCTCAGGCCTCTGCACCTGACACCGTCCGGCATGCAGTGGATCCTTGGTGGCGGACATCCGATAGGGGTCGGTGTCGTTGCGGTTTTGCTAGTTGCCGCCCGCTACATAGTCGCAAGATGGGCTGTTGCGCCATTGCTATCTTCCGCTCATCAGTGGCTGTTCGCCATGAGTGCAACAGCGCTGGTCGGATGGCCAGGGTTATGGCTTGCACGCTTCCACCCTGCACAACTGTCTGCGGTATTCTTGTTCGCAGCGCTGGGTTTCTCAATCCGGCTTATTGTGAAGCCGCGAGCCGTCCACTTCGCTGGCGCTGCGTTCTCCGTTGTCGCCCTTTTAATGACCTATCAGGCATTGGCATTGGTCGTTGCAGCGCTGCCCCTTATTGCGCTGTTCGTACGAGATTTTGACTGGATATCGCGACTGAGGGGAGTGGCCATCAGCGCGGCTGCGCTGGGGGCTGGCTTAGCGCTGTATCTCCTATACGCCTACCTCGTGCGTGACTTGGCAACAGACAGCTACGAAGGCCTTCTGATTGCCCATCTGCGATCGGTCGGACTATGGAACGTCTTTGTCGAGAATGTGTCTACGAGCTACGCAACGGTAATCTTCGGCGGGTCTCTCTTTTTGATCTCGTGTTCGCTATTGATCGGGCTCGCCATCTTGACAGATTGGCGTCCTATGCACGCGGTCCTCGCTTCAATTTTAATATTGCTTACGCCCCTACTCTCTCTGGTCTACCTCAGCGTCGGTCACTTGAGAGACCCTGAAAGAGCACTGTTTCCAGCGACGGTAGGCGCGTCACTGGCACTTGCCGTTGTCTGCATTCAAAACAGGGCGCGCGCGCGCCATGGTGTTGCGGCGGTTGGTGTTTTGGCCATGCTCGCCGCGTCAACTGTGTCTGCGTACCAAGTACGGCAGATGTGGCTTACGCAAGACAGCATCATCAGGCAGGTGCAGGCCATTGCCGAGGAAGTTCAAGGGCCGTTGGTTATCATCGACAATTCTGGCCGCCTCGGAGACGTTTACACCTTCTTGGAGGGTACGCTTAGCAATGCCGTGAACGTATACGGCACCGACGCTGATATTATCATCTGCACGCCTGCCGATGTTGACCGGAAGCATCCATATGCAGATCGCTATCCGATTCAAACGACCAGGCGCTGCGAAGACATCGATATCTCGGATCGCGAAACTGCTTATGCTAATGGCTGGGACCGGATTGTTATTTCCCGCTAAGACCGTTCTGCTATGAGATAGCGTGGCCTACCCTTCGATGCGTCGTAAATTCGAGCAACATATTCGCCAACAATCCCGATTGATAGCAACTGTAGCCCCCCGATCCCAAGCAACAGCACCACCGTCGTCGCGTAGCCTGGCACCTCTCTGCCGAAAACGGCCGTTTGGACAATTACGATAACAAGATACAGCACGGCGATTGCTGCTGATCCCATCCCAATCGCGGACCATGCACGCAATGGCCACGAACTAAACGAAAGGATCGCGCCGAACGCGAGACGCAACATTTTAGGGGTGGACGATTTTGCGACGCCTCCTTCACGGCGCTGAATGTCAATCGGCACCAACTTCTTCCGAAACCCGACCCATCCAACCAGCCCCTTCATAAAAGGGTGGTCTTCGCGAAGTCTTCGCAGTGCGTTTACAACGCTTGGCTTCATGACGTTGAAGTCGCCCGCGCCCTCGTCAATTGGCGCATCACTGAGGCTTCTGAACAGGCGGTAGAACAATCGAGTCATTCGCTGCTGCCGATGTGTTTGGTAGTCACGATTGGACCGAACCCCGCAGACCAAGTCAACATCGGGGTCACGCGCAGCCTCGACCAACCTCAGAAGGTCTTGGGCGGTGTGCTGGCCGTCACTATCCATGTATGCAAGAGCGTCAAAATCATCGCCACATTCCAGAATCCCTGCCATCAGAGCAACTTCTTTGCCGAAGTTGCGCGAGAAGGAGATAAAGCTTATTCGCTCGTCGGAAAGCGCCAGTGCGCGGGCAATTGAGAGAGAGCCGTCTGTGCTACCATCGTCAACAAGAAATACCCTTGGCGATAACCCTGAACTCGCCACCTCCCGCACGATCGAAAGAACGAGGCTTTCAATATTTTCCGCTTCGTTGTGGAAGGGTAGAATGATGGTGAGGCGAATAGCCGTCTGATGGCCCTTCTCAACGCGGTTTACAGGCAGGCTCCCTACGTCGCGAGATACGCGGCTGTCGGAATTGCCTCGCTTAGCCTTTATGTCGCTGTCGCGAGCGTCATGCATCGCATCGTCTCCTTGGATGCGGTCATTGCTAACGCGATCGGATATTTCCTTGCAACGGCATTTAACTACGTCGCCAATTTCTATTGGGCTTTTCGAACTCGACGCAGCCATGCACAGGCTACATGGCGGTTCCTTGTCGTCGTCTTCGTCGGAGTTATCTTGAACGCGCTTTATGCAGTGCTCCTAGCCAGCCAGTTCGATGTACCCGTAGAGATAATTGCGACCTCGTTCGCGCTTTTGTGGCCGATGGTTTCGTTTGTTGCACTTAGGATGTGGGCTCTTCGCGGGTGATATTATCCCGGCTTCGAACCTACGATCACAGCGCTTCCGCCGTTCGAGGCAAAGTTACGCGGTCCAAGCGCATTTGCTACATAGTCGCATCCGACTTCCGCATATCGCGCGCCATTAGTGGAAGCCATGCCAAAACCAGCGGTTTCTCTGAAAAGAGTATCGCTGACCCGCAACAGTTCGGTGACGTTCGCGCCACGCCATGCGCGCAACGTTCCAATCGTAATGCCCATGTTCGTTGCGCCGCCGGGGTCGCTTGGGTGATCCACATAGCCGCCCTCGTTGGGGTTATACTTTTGGTGGCCGCTGGATCAGTTGCAGTTTCAGGATGTGCGGATAGGATCGCCCTCGGCTTGGATGGCTACGGAATGAACGCGAGAGTGATGGCGCTGATGCTATGCGCCGGCATCAAGGTCACGGTCGCATGGTTCGGCATCACACCAGCCGTCATGCCGACAAAGCGTGCCACGCGATGATCAGCGGCGGTCCTTCATCGTCCATGCCCGAGGCTCCCGTCTGGCTTTCCCTTTGAAGCAGCGAGATCGAGCGCGGCGACGTACTCACGCACGACGACCGACCAAGATCGCTTCACCAGTTCCTCATCATAAAAGTCTGTTTCCAATTTCAGAAGATCATTTCGATTCTTCAGCGCCCATTCGATCTTTGCAGCGAGCTCGCGCCAATCGTACGGATCGAACAGGATTGCTTCTCGCAAATGCTCACGCGTGATGATTTCGCTCGTGACCGGAATGTCGCCCATAATGGCTGGCGTGCCCACAGAGATTGCCTCCGTCAACGTGAACGGCATCGCGCCTTCGGCCAAGCTTGGGTTCACGGCAAGGTGAGCCAGCTTATAGCAAGCTGCTAATTCCTTCTGCGTTAGGCCGCGCAAACACAGAACATCATCGTCGAGATCGTTTTCCTTCAGGAACCGACCCAGTGGGCTATGTCGCGGATCCCCGGTTAAGATGAGTTTCAGCGACAGGCCGCGCTCGCGTCGAAGGAACGCGTATGCTTTTAGAAGGGTCTGAACGTTTTTGTTTGGTCTGAATTGACTGGCATAGAATAAGAATGCTGGCTCACCGAACGCCAAGCGAGGGGCAGATGCATTGTTAAGGCACTTCCCTAACGCCGCCGCCAAATACTGCTGTGAGGTGATTAGGGACGCCTTGTCGTTATCCGTAAAGCCCGTGACGGTAATATACCGATCAAGACGATTTGCTCCGTGAGGGATTACGGTGACTTTTGAAGTGGGGACACCAAATTTTTCACCTAGCGTGGTGTTACGAATTTCCACGCTATACGTGATAAAGTGGTCACCGCTCTCTATGATATCGGCAATCGCATCGAATGTCGTTCTTAGTCTGTCACCACCCTCCTGTTCGCTTGCAAACGGAAGCGGAAACTCGCTGAAAACGACGTCTGGTATGCAAATGACTTTGGGAGCTGCTATCAGATTGAAGTTTGGCCAGAACGCGGACGGCGTATACCAGGCAAGAACGTCATCCTGCTTATTTGCAAGTTCGCTTAGGTAACGTGATTCAGCATCCTGCATCGCCTTGTAGACACGCCCTCTAAGCGCTCCAACGATCGAACCTGCTACGTGAGCAACTTTAGAGATTTTGCCGCGCCAGCGTGTAGGGCTGATAAACCTCTGAGGCAGCAGACGACGCAATAATTTGCCGACGAGCCAGATCAGCAGCATGACGGTTACGAATGGCAGTGCGACCAAGGCAAGCGGAAGCAGTGCTAACAACACCCATAAACTTCTCACTCCGACTAAGCGTCTAATCTGCGACTTACCCCATCTCGAAACTTTTGCTCGAAGCCCTATTCGAGCAGGCCGAGAGCCGCGACGTCGCCTTGCATCAAGACGCTTTTTCAGCCTGTCGAGCCACGAGTAGCCCACCCAGAGAAGGGGTGGATTTTCGGGTATCAGCAGCTTGAATGCGTCTTCCCTGAGATTGAATTCTTCCCGCAGTTCTTCGTAAGGCTCGCGAAACCAGGAAGGCGCAGCAATCACAAACTCGACGTCATCCAAGTCCTGAGCTGCTTTCAGGAATTCCCCTAAATGCCTACCGAGCCCCTCAGCAGTGAAGTTTTTGATGGGACCATACGCAAGATAGATGCCGTACTTTCTCACAGGCATTCCTCAATTAGCTCCCAGTAGCTCTTGCTGTCTTCAAGGGTTGGCGGTGATCTCATCACGAGGAGGTTCGCTGGCGATACCCCTTCCATACCAACGAATATCGATGATGCGCGTTCTTCATTCGTGACCACTGCATTGGATAGGCTGGCAATGCCGGAAAGCCATTTATCCGGGAGATCACCGTTATCCAAATCAGCAGCGAGCGACGTACGATCGGCGTGCAAGATCAATGGCCGCAACGGAACCGGCGTGTGCTTCAGTTCTCCATTCGCCAGCACCCAGATATCGCAATCTAGGAAATTGTTCATGCCATCGTTTGGGAACACATATCGATCATGCCTCGGACGTGAAAAGGCGCGTCCGTAGTGCATCGCGCGATTAACATGCTGCGCGTCCGTGGCCTCCCACCCAAAATCGCGCGTCGCATATCGCGACTGAGGCTCCAGCCGATTAATTCCAGCACCTGCGGCACGACGAATTCCGATGACCACCTTTATTGATCGCCCGGCTTCCCTCGCCCCGTTGACTATCAAATCCGCAGCCTGTTCCGCTACTTGCAAGTCTGATGGCTCAGTCAAAATCGCAATTCTGACGGCTTTTGTCTCTTTGACCGCTTGTGGAGAGTTGGCAGAGGATAGCACTTTTGCCATTCCCACCTCCCACGCTGCCCTGCAATTTTCGGGCTTCATGGGCTCGAGCAATATATGCTGGCTTTCTCGAACCTCGCGAATGAATTTCTCATCACCCGCAAGGATCCGGTCCAGTTTTTTTCGCGCTTCACGGATTGTCGCGCTTCGGCCAGGTAGCTTTTTGCCACCGAAACGATCAAGTATCCCTCCCCCCATGAAAATGAGCGGCATCCCCGCAACGATTGCCTCGAAGGGATGGAAGTGAATGTGCGTTGGTTCGGTGCTGTGATAGAACATGACGCGCAATTGCTTCATATTACGCAAATGCTCGTCGTAGGGCAGATAGCCGAGCACACGATCGTCATCAACAGCGATAGATTGCGCACCGCCGATTACGCACGGCAAATTCGGAAAGTCTCGTCGGAACTTTCGATAAATTTCTTCATAGACCGGGTTGAAGTTAACGTCGGGGCAGACAAACAATGTTCGGCGATCAGTTCCCGTCCATTCTTCGGGTCGAGGTCGCGAGGCGCTATTCATTCCGAGCGGGAGAAAGACAGCTTTGCTTCGAAGGTAGCGATCTTCAACTTCGTGCAGATGATCATATGCCTCTGCGAACCAAAATCTCCCGTAGAGCTTCCTTATCGACGCATAGGCCGGCTCATAAAACGGATGCGAAGACAGGATTGAACTGTAGGTATTTCCGTTCGACAGCCCAAAAGTCCTCCAAAGGACTTGCCCCTCGAAATGTTTTTGTGCCGCTTCAAACGTGTCTGGCCGATAGAGCATTACGAAAGCGACATCAAAGTAGCGACTCGCAAGCTCCCAAGAGCGACGATTGCCGCCCTTGTACCAATCCGTGGCATTCAAAATAGCCAAGTCATCGGCTGGGATTGTCAGATACTGATCATGCTCCCAATCCACGGAGGCACTTCTGAAGTTCGGGTCGTCGGGATAAATCTTCGGCGTAAATACCTCGTTGAAGCCAATGCTCTTCAGCATCGACACCTCGAATTTCCGCGCTGCCGTATGGTTCAGCAACCACATAATGCGGGGTACATTGTCTACTCGTGGCAAAGCGTTGAGCCTCGTTAAGAGCCTGCGGGAAGCTAGCTACCTAGACGATCCCCTCCGCCTTGGAAAGCACACTTCAACCCTGCGAAGGCTTATGCCGAAATAGCTCCGATATTTGAAGCGATGAGCGTTCCACCGGCCCCGATCCATTGGAAGTGCCCCGAAGAGGCTCCTTCCTGGATTAGATTGCCACCAGCGTTCGCAACGTACCGCGCTGTCGAGACGATGTTCCTGTTCGAGCCAGCGCCTGTTTCAACGTAGCCTCTGCCTGTGTTCTCCCGCGACACAAGACCAATGAACTGACAGTCGGTGCTGCTCACAAGGAAACACCATGACCGAGATTGTAGTCCGACACGGTGTTTGTGAACTGAGCTCGGGCTGAATTTACGATAGGAATACCGTTGTTGTCAGGAGCGCCGGTGAGGCCGCGCGCACCGCGAATTTGCGTGTTGGCAAATTTCAGGTCGGAAGAATTACTGATGCTGAGAGGCTGACCGAGATTCTGGAAAATACACAGGAAGTCGGAGAAGACGTTGAATACATTGTCGATCACCAGACCCGGCTCGCGTGTGTTGTCGATCAGGACGCGCGTGAGCCAGATGGACGCGCGACCATTCGTGGTCCCGTAGATGCCAAGCCCGAGAGCATCATTCTGGTAAACGGATGCGGGCTGCACCGGTCCCACGACGTCGAATTTTTCGAGTTCCAGGCCGATAACGTCAGTGAACAGAGCGCCGCCCCATGTCACTTGCGCACTGTTGTATGTGTGATCGATCTTGAAATCACGAAACGTAATGAAGCCCCGCGAGCGCCGGGAACGAACCTGCCGGCCGCGCGTGAAGTAGCATAGGCAATCTTCGAAGATCACATCCACGATGTAGTTCGAAGAGGTGTCCTCGTCGCCAATGGCCTCGCCACAATGCATGAAGTCAACGTTATGCGCTCGAAAGCCAAAGACGTTGCCGTCCAGTAGCCCAAAACGAATTGCTGTTACGGAAGTCGGACAGGCTGAAAGATCAAACAGGACGCTCTCGATTTTCGCGTAGCCGCCGATGCTGTGCGAGCGCACGCGAACAGCCCAATAGGCCCCAGATGGTGTTTTCCACTGAACCTTACGCGTGCCAAATATCTCTTGCCGGGTTCCGAGAGTGATGTTGCCCGCCACGAAGCCGGTAGCAGTCCATGGGATAATCGCTTTCCCGCAAACGTCGAGCGCGGCTTGGATGCAGCTACTGTCGTCAGTAACGCCATCAACCGCCGCCCCGAACGCTAAGATCGTCGGAGCAACTGCCGGTGCGTACACCCTTTCCCAATAGAAGCCGGCCGTATTGCTGACGACGTAGATGCCTTCCATCCCGTCGACAACAGGCGGCGTGCCTACCTTCAATAGAAACTGTCCCTCGCGGCCGGGTTCCTTGAGATAGGCGGATGTGATCGTCTCTGTATCGAGCGCCTTCCCACTGATAGGAAGCGCTCGGCATGGACTGGACCTGTAAGGTAACGCCCGTGAGGATGCCGCCCTCGCCAAGATTGAAGCGGAAGTCCTGCACCTCAAAGACACTGTTGATCCCGAACAGCGGATACTGGATGCGGACGAACCGCTCTCCAATCGCTGCCAGTGCACGCAGGTTCATCTGGAACGTGCCGACCCATGCCGGATTGGCCCGATAGTAGGCCAGCTTCATCAGCCGGCGCGTCTGACTGTGCGATGGCGACATATGGAACTGGAGGTCCGAACTGATTTCTCCACGCTCGGAAACATCATCTTCGTCGGCCCAAGGATCGGCATCGGCCGCTTGATAGTCCTGGTTCGGTTCGAGATAGGTCGCGCGGATCGTGTTCGCCGTGGTCAGCACGTCCCGGCCTCGGCCGAGTTCGGAGAATCCGGTAATCGCGTCAGGCCCGAGAACGACCGTCGGTTCTGCCCATGTGCCAATGTCGAGTGTCAGGCCACCGTCAGGCGTCGGCACCAGCCTGCCATCGCATGATTGAAGCATGCGGCCGAGAACGTCGGCTGGACGCTCGTTGAGCTGATAAGACCCCCACAGGCGATAGCGCGGTTCCGTGCCGCCTGCTGCCAGCGCAATCGCCTGCGCTGCGCGATTGAACGCCGCAACCCAGCCGGCCTGAGCGAGAGGCGTACCGATGATTGATGCCGGTAGACGCATACCGTCGCGATGGGTGAGATAATCGCGAATGATCAATGCTGCGCTATAGCGTTTATCGTCGGCGTGATGATCGCTTGCGCATGGAGGGTGGGATGAGCCGGCGCGCCGCGACATTCACCGCCGAGGATGTGACCCGCGCTTTGCGTGGTGCCGTAAGGCAAAGGTGCCTATCGCCCGCTGCGAAATTACCACCGATGGCAGGATCGTCCTGATCCCCGGCGAACCTGACAATTCACCATCTGGAAGAATACCTCTTGCAAAAGAAGAAGAGGGGCATCTGTAATGTCCCCTATGCCAAAGAAGCGACTGCCATTTATCCAGCGAGAAACGAGTCGTCACGGTCGCGTCGTTTGGTATTTCCGCCGACCGGGCGGTCCTCGCATTCGTCTTCCTGAGACATACGACACGCCGGCCTTCTGGCATGCATACAATGCTGCTCTGGCAGGCGAGGTCGAGGATAAGCGGGCCGCACTGCCCCAGCATCGGCACGGCTCCCTGTCATGGCTGATCCGACAATACAAGCAGAGCCAGGCATTTTGCGAGCTTGCTGACAATACACGCAAGACCCGCGACGCGATCCTGCGCCAGATCGACCAGTCCGGCGGCGCCCTGACGGCAGCAAACATAACGGCAAAGCACATTCGGGAAGGACTGGAGAAGCGCGCGGGAGAGCCGGGAGGCCAACGGAATTTCCTACAGACCATGCGTGGCCATTTTCCAATGGGCCGTGCCTGATCACGTCGATACTGATCCGACTGCGGGCTTTCGCGTGAAGATGCCGAAGACGGCCGGGCACCTGACGTGGACTGTCGAGATGATCGAGCGTTACCACGAGCGCCATCCGCTCGGGACGAAAGCGCGTCTGGCGATGGACCTCGCGCTCTATACCGGCCTACGCCGATCGGACATCTGCCGAATCGGGCCGCAGCACATTTCGAATGGTGTCATGACCATTCGAGCCAAGAAGGGCGGGGAGATAGTCGAAATAGTCTTGCCGGTGCTCGAGCCGTTGCGACAGAGCATCGCCGCGTCGAAGGTCGGCAATCTGGCATTTGTCGTCACCGAGTATGGCAAGCCTTTCACTGTAGCAGGCTTTGGCAACTGGTTCGCCGATCGGTGCAACGAGGCAAAGGTTGACGGACGAGCGCATGGCCTGCGCAAAGCTGCTGCCACCTTCGCGGCAGACAACGGCGCGACAACGCACGAACTGAACGCAATCTTCGGCTGGTCAGGACTTCAGCAGGCAGAGCTTTACACGCGCGCCGCGAACCGTCGAAAGGCGGCGCTGGCGAAGACGCATCTCATGATGCCGGATCATATGCGGAACACAAATACCCGCACCCACGATGACGGTACGGGTAACAGCGCAGAAAGCGCCAAGAAATCAACTGCTTGAAAATTGGATGGTACTCCCAAGGGGAGTGAGTGAGTCAAGCAATTCCAGCGGCTTACCTCGTCCAACCACCACTTATCCGCAAACTGAAAACATTAGGGAAATTCTGGCGTTGTCCAGCCTCCCTATCGGTGGCTCGACAGGTCTTTGCCATGTGAGCACGGATGCGATCTCAACTGCTGCCGAGTGGTATCGCGCAAACCGCGATCAATGCGAACGACCGATCATTCCCGCCATCAGGCGGCGGTTTGGCCTGACGCCACACGAAGCAGTCTGCGCGCTTCGTGAGGCCGCTGGCTGATGTCACGCTTGCCAGAGAGCAGTGTCCTGATCGCGCTGAAAGCGATCGGGCTAGCGCCTGGCTTTACGGGCGACACGCGGCGCGTTGCCGCCGCCATCCTCGATCATTTCAATCACAAGACCGGCCGCTGCGATCCGAGCAATGAACGTCTTGCAAAGCTCCTCGGAATATCCGTCCGGATGGTGCGCAAGGCGACGAAAGAGCTTTGCGAAGGCATGACGCCGCTATTCGAGAAAATCAGCCACGGCGGTCACTCTCATTGCGCGAGCTACACCCCGCTTTGGGCGACCTTCGCAAGCATCGTCGCGGAGTGGAATTCGGCGATGAAAGGTTCACCCGTTGAAGCGGCAAACAGGAACAACCGTTCCTGTTCAACAGGAACAGATGTGCCGGTTGAACAGGAACAGATGTGCCTACAAACCAGTCTTAGGAACCAGTTGAAAGAACCTGAGCTGGTTGAGGGGCAGAGAACCAACCTTCATCGACCCCGTCAGGTTGATACTTCGAATGGGCTTATGACCGAGAGGCGCTTGCCGTCGAGACAGAAGGCAATGCTACTCCCGGTTGTGGGCGGGAGAAGCGCCGCAAAGGCGGATGCTGCGGAGGCGGCGCGCCATCGCAGGATCGCTGCCGAAATCAACAGTTTGCCGAAGCATGAACGCGAAGCCGCATGGCTGGCGCAGATGGGGGAAGGCTGATGCGGATCGGGAATTGTGCCGTTTGCGGTGAAAGCTTTGAGGCTGGCTCGCGTGGTCGGCAAGCGATGCACTGCTCGGCCGCTTGCAAGGCTGAATTGGTCCGCCGTCAGCGAAATGCCTGGCGCGCGGCTAATCCGTCGAAGATGGCAGCTCAGCGAGCGCGAGCGCGAGCAGGCCGTCCGTTGTTCGTGGAGGTTCCATGCCTGATCTGTGGTGGCCCAGTCATCCAGCCGCGCCGGGGCAGAGGACGCCATGCCCGAACGTGCTCGGCCGCTTGCTGGCAGGAGCAGCACCGCCGGACGAACCAAAAGCACAAGGCCAAGCTGAAGGCGGGGGGCGGGTCGAAAGTCAGAGCCGACCCAACCGCTAGACCCGTCCCCCTCTCATTCGCAGATTTTTTTCCCGCTCAGGTGGATTTTCACCCGACCACAGCAGTCATGGCTGACGCTAGCGATGCCGAAACCCTTGAAACGCAAGGGGTTGAGGAAAGCGGGTTGGCTGAAAGCGCCGAATATTTCCCGATTTCTTTTATTTTTGAGCCAGAGGACCCGACGTCATGAAGCCCCGAAAAGTTACCGCCGAAAGCGAGATGGAAGAGCGCCGCCGCGCGACATGCGATCTAATCCTGACGCGCGCTGCGCAGTTGATGGTCGACGAAGCAGAAGCCCCGGTCGGAATGGTCCTGGACCGATTGCTGACATACGCGGCGGCGCAGGCCTGCACGATCGACGGATCGCCGACGACCGCGAGGAACTTCCGCCTCCTCGCCGACCGGATCGAGGCGGGAATTTTCCACAGCCTCACAGGCGAAGATCGCGTCGCCGGATCGAGGCATTGACGGATGGCAACGAACGGACGTAGATTCGTCGCTGGCTCGATCGAGAGCGCAACTGGCCAAGCCGGGGCGCATAGCGACGATCCACCTTCGAATGCACCGGCGACCAAACCGGGCGCGAAGCATCAAACGGGCGAACGCGCCCGCGCTTTGTCGTTTCTCGAAGGTGCTGCCATGTCTCAAAGTTTGAAAATCAAGAATTCTGCGGAAATCCGGCTCGCGCCGGTTCTGGAGGTCCGTGCTCGTGATGCCGATGCTGGTGTAATCGAGGGCTACGCCAGCGTGTTCGGCGGTGCTCCTGACAGCTACGGCGACATCATCGCGCCGGGTGCCTTTAAGCGGACATTGGCTGAGCACAAGCTCGAGAACTCGACCCCTGCAATGCTCTGGTGCCACAAAGGCGATGCGCCTGTCGGTCGCTGGCTGGAGCTGCGCGAAGACGCCACCGGATTGTTCGCTCGTGGCAAACTCAATCTCGAAACGCAGGTCGGCCGCGAAACGCATGCTCACGTCAAGGGCGGCGACGTTTCCGGCTTCTCAATCGGCTTCGTTCTTCCGGACGGAGCGCACACCCGCAATTCCGATGGCACGTGGACGATCACCGACCTCGATCTATGGGAAATTTCGGTGACGCCGATCCCGGCAAATCGACGCGCACGCGTCAACGCCGTGAAATCCCTCGGCTCAAAATCCGAACTGATCGACATGCTCCGCGAAGGCGGGCTTCCGAAAGCGGCGGCGGCACGCGTTGCCGCTGGCGGTTGGCCAGCGCTTGCCGGTCAAGATCATCAAAAAGCAATCGACCTGGCTGAGCGCATTCGTCTCGCCACGGCAACCCTAAGGAATTTGAAATGAACAAGCTTGCACTCGCACATCTTACGAGCTCGGGCCTTGCACTGCTTATGGCTGGTGCACCCATGCATCGGAAAGAGGATCCTATCGAACTGCTCACGAAGTCGTTCGAGGATCATAACAAAACGATCGATGACCTCCTCGCGAAGCACTCGCAGAAGGCAGAAGAGATGCATGCGCGTCTGTTCGAGCTGGAGCAGAAGGGCGCGCGTCGCTCGTATGGAGGGTTCGGCGGTGGTTCGCCACTCACAGCCGGCGCGGAAGTAGCGCAGAAATCGAACGAACTCGCCAGTGTCTACGATGACAAGCGCGCGAAGGCTCGTATCGAGGTCAAAGCCATCACGTCTGGACCGTCGTCGGCCGGCGCGCTGGTATCGCCGGATCGCGAAAGCGGGATCCTTATGCTTCCGAAGCAGCGGCTCACGATCCGCGATTTGGTCGGCAAGGGACGCACGTCAAGCAATTCGGTCGAGTACATGCGGCAGACTGGCTTTGCGAACAACGCAGCAACGGTTGCGGAAGGCGCATTGAAGCCGGAATCGGATATCACCTTCGATTTCAAAGACACGAAGGTGAAGACGATCGCGCACTGGGTCAAAGCCTCGCGCCAGATCCTCTCCGACGCACCGTTGATCCAGACGACGATCGATACTGAGCTGCGATATGGTCTCGCGATCGCTGAGGAACGGCAGTTGCTTCTCGGCGATGGCGTCGGTCAGAACCTGTTAGGCCTCGTTCCGCAGGCGACCGCCTATGACGCTGCTCGCAATGTCACGGGGGACACTCGGTTCGATACGTTGCTGCATGCCATCGAGCAGGCCGAAGTAGCCCTTCTGCCTGCCAGCGGGATCATCCTCAACACCTCCGACTGGTTTGCCATGCTCGGCATCAAAGACAGCGATGGTCGTTACATTTCGGGCGGTCCGCTTGCCAATGTGCCGGAGCGTGTCTGGCGTCTGCCGATCGTGTGGACGAACGCAATGCCGTCCGGCAGCTTCATGGTCGGTGCATTCGAGACAGCAGCGACGATCTATGATCGTGAAGATGCGATTGTTGAGCTGGGCTACGAAAGCGACGACTTCATTCGCAACCTGCTGACCATCCTCGGCGAGCAGCGCCTTGCCTTCGCCGTGAAGCGTCCTGAGGCGCTGATCTACGGCTCGTTCCCAGCGCCGCAGGGTTAAATCGAACGCTGCGCGTGTGACCGCGTCCCTTCGCGGCATGATTGGGACGTTGCTTCAACCACACGACGCGCGACGGCGGCGGTCACTTCTCCCCGGCAATGACCGCCGCCACCTTCCCAATCACCAAGGATCTGCGAGATGAGCGCTCAAAGCACGGTTCGCATAGTTCACATTCGAGGCACGCAAGAGGGTCTCGACAAACTGGAGCAGGATCTGCGGTCGGTTTCCGATGCGCAGGACAATCTTGCCAAGAGCAGCGAGACAGTCGCCCGCACCACGGAAACGACGTCACGGCGTCAGCTTTCAGCGGCCGGCGCATATGACCGCCTGCGAAATCAGATCGATTCGCAGTTCCGCGCGCAAAGCCAGTTGGAGCGCGGTCAGCAGACGCTCGATCGCGCCTTTCAGCAGGGTCTCGCCACGCAGGCCGAATACAATCGCGCCATGGGGCAACTACGTGAGCGCTACCTCTCAGCGACCGCCGCAAACGACAATTTCCGCGCCTCGAACGACAACACTGCCGCATCGGTGGATCAATCGACCGGGCTGATAGATCGCCTGAAAAGTTCGGTCTCGCAGCTCGTGCTGGCCTATCTGAGTTTTCAGGGCGTCAAGATGCTCGGCAACATGGCCGATCAATGGAGCGAGATACAGGCCCGCGTTGTCAACGCGACCGGATCGTTCGAAGGTGGGCAGGCGGTTCTTGAACGCCTCGGTCAAATGGCGCGGCGTACCTATTCGGACCTCGACCGCACGGCCGAAAGCTGGCTGTCGAGTTCAACGTCTTTGACGGCGCTCGGCGTCTCGATCAGCGACCAGCTTGACCTGGTCGAAAGCTTCAACAATGCGCTGGTCATCAGCGCGACACGCGGGCAACGCGCCGAAAGCGTCCAGCGCGCTTGGTCCGACGCCATTTCGCTCGGCAAGATGAACCTCGACCAGTTCAACACGGTCATGACCGGCAGTGACCGGCTTGCGCAGGCACTTGCCGATTCGATGGGAGTGAACGTCCTCGAGCTGCGCAAGATGGCGTCTGATGGCAAGATCACGCGCGAGGTAATGCTTGGCCTTTCATCGCAGCTCGAAACACTGCGCGAAGAAGCCGACCGGATGCCCGCGACGATCGCGGACGGAATGACGCTCATTCGCAATTCGCTGCTGATGACAATCGGCATGATGGATCAGGCGGGCGGCGCATCGGAAAGCTTCGCGGCCGGTCTCGTCATCATCGCCGACAACATGCAGCGGATCGTGACCTACGCAGCGACTGCCGCGACCGCCTACGGAACCTACTACGTTGGTGCGATGGTGGCAGCTCAGCTTGCCACGCATGGCCTCACAGGGGCGCTTGCGTTGCTTCGGACGGCGTTGATCCGGATCGGTATCGGCGCGGCCGTCGTGCTGTTGGGTGAGCTGGTTCACCAGCTTATCGAAGCGCGTCGCGGTGCGGAGAGCTGGGGCGATGCCTTCGCGGACATATTTGATCGCTCCAAGTCCATTTTAAGCGCCTTCTCCTATTACTGGCAAAGCGCGGTGGCGCAGCTCGGCGCGGACTGGAACCGGATGCTCGCATCAATCGTCGAGGGCACCGAATGGGCGCTGTCAGGTGTTCTAGGCATGTTGGGCATCGCGACCGATAGCCTCGGTGAACGCGCGCGCGAACTGCGTCAGGAAGCCGAGACGGCTACCGCTTTGTCAGCCGCTTTGCAGGGCAAGGGTGACGCTGCCTGGGACTATGCGTTTCGCAGCCGAGAAAGCCCGACAGTCCTGCCGGCGATCACCACGACCGCTACGCTGCCATCCGCGATCGATGAAAAAGGGTTGGCGAAGGCCGCGCACGAAGCGAAGAAGCTGGAAGAAGCGTACGACCGTCTGACGTCGAAGGGCTACGATTTCATCCGGGCGCAGGAGCTGGAAGCGCAGTTGATCGGCCTGACCACCCTTGAGGCGAACAGCCTGCGATACGCGCAGGACTGCCTCGGCGATGCCAAGAAAGGCGATATCAAGCTCTCGGCAGGACAGAGAAGCGCAATTCATAAACTGGCTGCGGCCCATGAACAGGAGAATGATCTATGAGCGCCATCGTCGCCTATGAGGCTCCGAAAGCGTCGTTCGTCTTCACGGATGGTGCCGTCTACGATGTTGACGGCCGGCTGACACGCATGAACCGGAAGGTCACCGTTTCAAACAAGGTGCCTCTCGCGATCGCGTCGCGCGGTAACGCGGGCTTGGGCCAGATCCTCGTTGAAGGGCTGCTCGAACGCATCGAGGCCGATGGCTTCGACAAAGCCATGTCGATGTTCGAAGCCGAGCTGCCGGAGCTGATGGCGAGCGTCGACGACGCGGGAACGCTATTCCACACGCAAGTTTTCATCGCAGGACTGTCGGAAACGCACGGCATTCGAAACGTGTTTTTCCAGATCCCCGGCAGTGACCGTTGGCCAAGCGACAAGATTCATCACCAGCCGGATTTCTTCACTGGCTTGAACTGCGACGAGGGGCTGACGCTGGATGACATGGGTGTCCGGCCGGTTCGCGATGGTGATGTGTTCCACGAATGGATTCGGGATGCTGGCCTTTCTATGATGCAGTTCGCCCGGAAGAACCCGAAGCCGTCGCCATACTTCGAAGGGCTGTTCAGTTCGACGGGCGGGCATGTGGACATGACGACGGTGACGGCGCAGGGCGTCAAGGTCGATACCATCCATCGATGGGATGACACGGTTGGCGAGCTGATCGATCCGACGAAAGATCGACCAATCGCGAAGGTCATCCCGATCATGCCGCCGGCCATTGCCGGTATGAGCCGGCAGCAGCGCCGCGCAATGAAGGCAGCGTCGCGTCAAAACCGGAAGCGCGTCGCATGATCGAAACAGATCTCGAATGGGGCGAAGCCAAGAACCGGGACGAGTTCATCCAGATCGGGTCCGCATGCGGCTATTCGCTGGCGAAACAGATGCGCGCCCGTTGCCCCGCGGGCATGTCCGTGGCGATCGGGACGTTCCTCGGTGAGGCGACGGCGTCACTTTCTGATGCCCGCGCCGAAATGCTGTCGCGGGGTGTGACAGCTTCTGACGCCGATGCCTGGCAGGATGCTGCCATGGACGTCGTCAACCGTGCCGCAAAGTTCTGGATGGCTTTAGCGTAGGCCGAACGGCGCAGGAGTAGTGTCCCGGATCAGCTGGGCTCGACGTTCCGTCGACCTGCGTTTGACTTCCTCGCCCTTGGTCGTATCCCCATCGGGGAGTCGAACAGGTACGCTGAACGTGAGGCGATTAGCGCCGGTATGCTTGCGATCGGCAGCTGCCTCTGCTCCGAATCCAAAAACTTTCAACCCCGCGCCGGCCGCTCCGGATACCTCGGCGGTGACAGCCACGTCGAAATCGATACGCGTAAAAACACCGTGAGTGCCAGCGTTGAAGAGATTGCCACCTGTCGCAGCCGATAGCGAATTTGCGTTGACCAGATCGCCTTGATCAGCGGATTGGGCTTCAACGATGCCCGCAATTATCTCGCGAATGCTTTGAGAAACGAAATCTTTGAGCTCCATCCCCGTGCCTCCCACAATTTATGCGGGGTATTTATTCAGCCCAGCACGTCCTTCGCAAGCCATCTCCGACGGCTGACTTCCGATAAGGAAGGTTATCGGAAGTCAGGATATAGGGATGGCATATGGATGCCAGCTATTCCCAGCCGGAATGGCTTCTCAAACATTCCACGCTGGAATGTCTTTTGGAACTGAATCGTATTTCCAGCAAGAATTCGTTTTGAATTCTACGCCGCTACGGAATCCTTGCGAAGCCGGACCCCAGGGCCTTGATCGTCGTCGTTGATGAAGATGACGCCGGCGCTTTCCAGCGTGTTCTGAATTGCGTCGATGGTCCGCTCTTTTAATTCTTCTCCAGCTTCAAAACGGGATATCGTCGCGGGGGCTACCTTCGCAAGTTCTGCGAGGTCTCGGATGCCTAATCCCAACGCTACACGTGCCATTTTTGACTGAACGGGTTTCATTTGAGAGCAATGTTCCAATTTGAGATTGACGATATAACGCTGCTTTGTTATGAGAGCATTGTTATCAATTTGTAGCTCAAATATAGGAGCAAATCATGCGATCCGCAATGGAATTCGCCAGTGGCGAAGCTTTGCCCGAGAAGGATTCAATCCCGTCGATTATGGAATTGAGTTCCATACCGAAGGTTTCGAGGCGCGGTGCCATATCGGCTTTGGCAGCGTCCCTAGCACTCATGTCGGAGCAAGCTAGGGCGGCCGAAACTAAATTACCTCCCACCGACGAAATCCCTTTAGATCGCATTGGCAGGCTTTCCGAAGAATTGTCGCAGGCACTCGTCGACTGGACCGGAGGGCAGTTCAAGGCCGTGATCTATCCGGCCAATCATTTGCGTCATCCGTCACGCCTCGCGCTAATCGACTGTGTTGTCGACGAAGGAGCTGGACTGTGAGCCGGCTCCTGCCTCATCGTGCAATGACGGCCGATGATGTTATCCAGTGTAGCTATGATGCGCTTGCGATAATTGACCTTTGCGAAAACGCCGCATGGGACCTGTCAGAACGGGGCGAGAATGCGCGCTTGGCAGGCAGCATAAGTACCGCATTGAAGCTAGCCACTGAGCTTCTTAGCACCGTCCACGACACTTTGGAGATCCATGAAGGCGCGGACGCGTTCGCTAAGCGATGCGCCCTCAGATCGTGATCCGCGATGGTGTCGGAATCCGACACCATCCAACTGGGGAATTTCCCCAGTTCGAAACGGAGTCGCTTGACATCGTTCTATATTCGTTGTTGTCTGATGACAACGAACAGGAGCGATTCATGGACGAGCCGAAATACAAGATCGGGAAGGTGGCGCAGGTATCGGGCATCCCGGTCGCGACGCTAAAAAACTGGGAACGCAAGGAGCGGCAGCTCATCAAGCGCGAGGATGGTGAGCAGTTTACCTTCCGGCGTGCGTTTCAGGTCGTCCTCACTGCCGCGCTCGTCCGCATGGGTCAGCGTTTGGAGGTCGCAGCGAACGCCGCATTCCAATTCACGGATATCGGCAACGGCGCGCTCGCGGGGCTAAACAGTGATCGCGGACCCGGCGAGATGTTCGACGAAGGCTGGACGGTTCTCTGCATCTACCCAGGTGATTTGGTTGAGGTGAAGAACGTCATGCCGAAGGACGCAGCCACGCTGCTGTTTACGCCCCTCGGACACAACCGCGCCGATGCAGCTACCCTACTTAACGTAACTTTCCTCGGCGAACGCGTCCGCGAGGCGCTGGAGAGCTAAGACAATGGCAAATCGGCAAGCACTGATCACGAAACGTGACGCCACGAGCGTGTTTGAGGCCGCCAAGGGGGCCGGGTTTGGTTGCGTCCGGTTCATATCGACGCCGGATGGCCGGCTTGAAATAGTGGTAGAACAACGGCGCATCCCGGCAGCAGATGGCACCGCCAATGAGTGGGATGAGGTCATCGAGTGAAACGCGGCAAGAACCCATATCCGGGCGTCAGCGAGAATGTCGATCGGCACGGAACCGGCCGGTGGCGATTTCGGAAAAAGGGTCTGCCGAGCGTATATCTTCCCGGGCCTTACGGCTCCGCTGCCTTTCGAACTGCCTATGATCAGGCGTTGAAAGGCGCGAGCGCAGTTTCACCTTCAAGACGCTTCGAATACGGAACGTTTGATTGGCTGATAGAGCAATATTACCGATCCGCGACCTGGCAGAAGCTGGCCGCCATAACGCAGAAAAATCGTCGCGCGGATCTTGAGCGCTTTCGCCGCGAACATGGGTCGAAACGGGTAGCGTTGCTTCGCGCGATGCACGTCGAGGCGCTTCTGTCCAAGAAATCGGAAACCCCGGCGGCTGCCAATGCGCTGCTCAAGCTGATCCGTCGCCTGTGTCGATTTGCGATCCGGAAAGGATTGATCCGCGTCGATCCGTCGATTGGCGTTGAGCGATATGGCGAAAACCCGGATGGATTCCACACATGGACTGACGACGAGGTTGCGCAGTTCGAGGAGCATCACGGTGTCGACTCGAAAGCGGTTCTGGCTATGCGCCTTGTTCTCTACACGGGCGCGTCACGTCAGGACGTTTCTGGGTTGGGATGGCAAAACGTGAAGGCCGGCCGCATCGCCTATCGGCGTGGAAAGACCAGCGGCGAAGTCGATTTGCCTATCCTTGACGAGCTGTATGAGGTCCTGTCGGCAGTCCCGGCCGACCGGATGATTTTCATCGTTCATAGCGGCGCGAAGCCGTACAAGCCGACGACATTCGGCAACTGGTTCCGCGACCAGTGCGTCGCTGCGGGTCTTCCACACTGTTCATCTCACGGCCTCAGAAAGGCGGGCGCAACGCGCCTGGCGAACGCCGGAGCGAATGAATTGGAGATCATGGCGTTCCTCGGTCACACCACGCCGAACGAGGCTCGGACATACATCAAGAAGGCCAACCGCATACGGCTCGCCGATCGCGGGATGGAGCGCCTTATCAGCGCAAAACGGGAACAGGGTGTGTCCAACCTTGTTGCGCGGCTGGACAAACACCGCGCTAAGGCGCTGAAAAATCAGGAGAAATAAATGAGAATGGTACTCCCAAGGGGAATCGAACCCCTGTTTTCGCCGTGAGAGGGCGACGTCCTGACCGCTAGACGATGGGAGCAGCAGGCAGGCATATAAAGGCGATAGGCGCGAAACGCAACCGTCTCGTCTACGCTTTTCGACGCGGCTCGATCAGATCGAAAAGGTTGCCGTAAAGGTCCGCGAAAACCGCGACCTTGCCATAGGGCTCGACGCGCGGCGCTTCGATGAAGTTCGTCCCACGCGCCAGCATCGACGCGTGATCGCGGTCGAAATCGTCCGTTTCGATAAAGAACGAGACACGGCCGCCCGTCTGCCTTCCGATCGCCGCCCTTTGATCGCCGTCGGCGGCCTCGGCAAGCAGGAACGCCGGCCCATCCTTGTGCGGCGCGACACGCACCCAGCGCTTGCCGGCATCGAGCCGGGTGTCTTCCAGAAGACGGAACCCGAATACATCCACATAATGCGCGATGGCGCGGTCGTAATCGTCCACCACCAGCGTGATCGTCGCAAGGCGCATGACGGTTACTGTGCCGTGATGGCGAAACGGGCGATGATGCGCGTGGCGTCGATGTCGTAGACGACGATCTCGCGGGCGCCTGCCGTTTCGACCAGCATCGTCAGGCGCGATCCGGCGAGCGATTGCGACAGGATCCGCGCATCCGCCGGCAGCGTGATCTCGCCGCTGATGATGCTGCCTTCCGGCGGAATGCTGAGCCCCGGCCCGGTGGATGCCGCCTCGGGGCTGCCCGTCGAGACCGACCTGTAGACAAGTGCGCCCACCACCGCCATAAGGGCCAGGAACAGGATGCCCAGATTGATGACGACGAAACGCATCAGCTTGGCGCGCACCTTTTCGACGGCCGGATCGAGCGGTTCGTCCTGCTCCGGCTGCTGCGATACGCGCTCAGTCATGATAAAAGTCCATTGGTCGTTGCCCAGATGAGCGCCCCTGATAGCGAAGCCGCCGCCGGTTTGAAAGTCTTCCATGTCGGGGAAGATGCCGCAGGCATGCGCCTCGACCAGTGGCTGGCGGCGCAGACCGGCGCCGATCTGTCCCGCAGCCGCATCCAGGCGCTGATTCGCGCCGGTGAAGTTCATGTCGACGGCAAGCCGGTGCACGAGCCGAAGGCGAAGCTGGTGACGGGCGCCGTCGTCGGCCTCGGCATGCCGCAGCCAACTCCGGCTGAACCGGAAGCCGAGGCGATCGACCTGGCGATCCTTTACGAGGACGACGATCTGATCGTGATCGACAAACCGGTCGGTCTCGTCGTCCATCCGGGCGCGGGCAACTGGACCGGCACGCTCGTCAACGCGCTGCTTCACCATTGCGGTGCGTCGCTCTCGGGCATCGGCGGCGTGCGTCGCCCCGGCATCGTCCACCGTCTCGACAAGGACACGAGCGGCGTTCTCGTCGTCGCCAAGAACGATTTTTCCCATCGCGCCTTGTCGGACGCCTTTGCCGATCACGGCCGCACCGGCGATCTGGAACGCGCCTATCACGCCGTCGTCTGGGGCGGGCCGCCCCGTCCCGCCGGCACGATCGACGCGGCGCTGGGTCGGTCGGGGTCGGACCGCACGAAACGCGCCGTCGTGTCCGAAGGGCGCGGCGATGCGCGCCATGCGGTGACGCATTATGCCGTCATCGAGAAGTTCGGCGCGCGCTCCGACGCGACGGCGACGGCCTCGCTCGTCGAATGCCGCCTGGAAACGGGGCGCACGCACCAGATCCGCGTCCATATGGCGCATATCGGCCATCCGCTGGTCGGCGACCAGACCTATGGCCGCGCCTTCCTGACCAAGGCCAACAAGCTGCCGGACGATGTGCGCCCGGTTGTCGCCGGCTTTTCCCGGCAGGCTCTTCATGCACGGTTGCTGCAGTTCCGTCACCCCCGCACCGACGAGGTGCTGCGGTTCGAAGCGCCGTATCCGGCTGATTTTGCGGAACTCGTCGAGGCATTGTCTCGTTTGCCTTCGGAATGACGAAATCCTGAGTGAGAATGTTCACTTCAGGAAGACGCTATGTTTCGAGACGAAATGTGCCGTGCAATTCGTCCAACCAATCCCTATATTGACGATATGGCGCAAAGGCTCACGGCTCTGCGCCTCCTGCCCGCCGGATTCGGGGGCAGGCACAATTGAGAGAGAGGGTGCTATATGGCCCAGACACTACCGAGTATCGCAACGGGCGAAGGCGGGCTTTCCCGCTATCTGGAAGAGATTCGTCGCTTTCCCATGCTCCAGCCGCAGGAAGAGTACATGCTCGCCAAGCGGTATCTTGAGCATGAGGATACGCAGGCCGCCCACAAGCTCGTCACCAGCCATCTGCGTCTCGTCGCCAAAATCGCGATGGGCTATCGTGGCTACGGCCTGCCGATCGGCGAGGTGATTTCCGAGGGAAATGTCGGTCTCATGCAGGCCGTCAAGAAGTTCGAGCCGGAACGTGGCTTCCGCCTCGCCACCTATGCGATGTGGTGGATCAAGGCGTCGATCCAGGAATACATCCTGCGCTCGTGGAGCCTCGTGAAGATGGGAACCACCGCCAACCAGAAGCGCCTGTTCTTCAACCTGCGCAAGGTGAAGGGCAAGATCCAGGCGCTGGACGACGGCGATTTGAAGCCTGAGCACATCACCGAGATCGCGACGCGCCTCAACGTATCGGAAGAGGAAGTCGTGTCGATGAACCGTCGCCTGTCGGGCGATGCCTCGCTCAACGCGCCGATCCGCGCGACGGAGGGCGAATCGGGCGAGTGGCAGGACTGGCTGGTCGACGATCAGGAGAGCCAGGAAGACATGCTCGTCGAGCAGGACGAGCTGGAAAGCCGCCGCGCTCTGCTCGGCGACGCGATGGGCGTTCTCAACGACCGCGAGCGCCGTATTTTCGAGGCGCGCCGCCTCGCGGAAGACCCGATGACACTCGAGGAACTCTCGGGCGAATTCGACATCAGCCGCGAACGCGTGCGCCAGATCGAGGTGCGCGCTTTCGAAAAGGTTCAGGACGCGGTGAAGGCCGCCGCCAGACGGCAGGCGCAATCCCTGCGCACCATCGAGGCCGACGCCCGCTGAACGGGCTCCGGACGAAAGCAAAACGCCGGCCATGCGCCGGCGTTTTTTATTGGGCTTCGTCGCGTTCGACTTCTACTGCCCTTCGTCGCTTTCGACGAGCGGCGCCTGCTGGCTCCACGCGCGCAGCGCTTCCTGAAACACCCGATCGCCCGGAATGCCCTTTTCCATGGTCATGAGCGCGCGCCGGCCCGAGCCGTAGACGATCGGAACGTCGATCCAGTTCTGGCGGCGCATCAGGTTCGTATTCGCGTCCTGCTCCGCTGACGAATCCGACAAGGCGACGAGGAAGAAGCCGTCCGCGATCTTGGCTGGAATGCCGATCAGGGGGCTGCCCGCCGCTTGCTCCGTATCCTTCATCGCAACGCGCAGGACGTTGTCGATCGTGCCGCCTTCGAAATTGTCGGGCGTCAGGAAAATCATCTCGATGATATGGCTGGCCGGCAGCGACTGGTCGCCATTGCGCCGGATCGTCATGCGCAGTTGCAAATCGCGCGAAGGCACCGTGACTTCGGCGCGGATCGCCGCCTCGGGCGGCAGGTCGCCGCCCGGCGATTCCTGCACGAGCGACCACAAGATGGTTCCCGTCTCGGCCGACCCTTCCGCATTCGCCGTGCGCTCCTCGTAGAAGATCGCACGCTGACCGACCGCGAGTTGCGGCTGGTCCTCGTCTTGCGTCTGTCCGGCCGCCGGGCCCGAGGTCGCGCCCTGCGCATCTTCGGGCGGCGTCACGGCCGCGATGGACGTTCCCTCGCCGAGCGTGCGCTGATCCGCAGCCGCGCCATCGTCCACTTCGCTGCCGTCTTCAAGAAGACGCTGCGTGAACTTCTCCTCGTCCGTTTCGGCCGGCGCCGCCGCCTGGTCGTCCGTCGGCGTCGCCGCGTCATCGTCTGCGGCGACCGGCACGCTGTCTTCGGTGGTCGGCGCGGAGCCGAGGATCGAGGCGAAATCATCCCGATTGAGCCAGACACCGTAGCCGGCACCGGCAATCAGCAGGAGGAGAAGCAGCGAAGCGATGGTTCCCGCGCCGGGGCGGCGCTTGCGGCGAGGCGGAACGCGCGGCGCATAGATCGGCTGCGCGGCCGTGACCGTTTCCTCGCTGTCGAAATCGTTGTCCTGCCGGTGGGCGTCGTCGGCCGGCCACCGGTCGTCATCCGCGTAGGCGTCCGAATATGGACGCTCAGAAAAGTCTTCCGTGTAGTCGTCCGCCAGCGGCTGGTCCGATTCGGCCGGATAGTCGTCGTCCACCCGTTCGTCGGCAGGTGCCAAACCTTCATCGTAGGGCTCGTCCCGGTACGCGTCCGCCGGGGACGGCGCGGGGGCACGCTGCGCTTCCGGCTCGTCGCCGAAGAAATTCGAGAAGTCCTCCTCGAAATCGGGGTCGGCGGCAGGCGGGGGAACGTCATATTCCCCACGCACCTGCACGATGGCCGCCTCCAGCGACTGCCGCTGCCGATCGGCGACGGCGGCGGGCGGCGGCGGATTGAGCGCGGCAAGCTTCGCATCGATGGTCGCGCGGGCCTTGTCATAGACCCGCTCGCGCATCTGCGGAGAGTTGTCCTTCAGCCCGTCGATCGTCTTTTTCAGAACCGCTACGAAATCTGCCATGCGAAACTAATGCCTTATCCGGCTTCCGGTATGGAAGTCAGGTCTCTTCGTTGCGAAACCTAGTCTTGAAACGGATCGGTCACAAGTATGGTGTCGTCCCGCTCGGGGCTGGTCGAAAGAAGCGCGACCGGCGCACCGATCAATTCTTCGATATGACGCACATACTTGACCGCCTGCGCGGGAAGATCATTCCAGGACCGCGCATTCGCCGTCGTGCCCTTCCAGCCCTCCAGCGTCTCGTAGATCGGCTCGACGCGCGCCTGCGCGCCCTGGCTGGCCGGCAGATAGTCGATCACCTCGCCGTCGAGGCGATAGCCGGTGCACACCTTGATCTCGTCGAGGCCGTCGAGAACGTCGAGCTTGGTCAGCGCGATGCCGTTGATGCCGTTGACCGCGACGGCCTGGCGCACGAGCACGGCGTCGAACCAGCCGCAGCGGCGCTTGCGACCCGTCACCGTGCCGAATTCATGGCCGCGCGTGCCGAGGAAGTTGCCGATCTCATTGTCCTGCTCGGTCGGGAACGGCCCTTCGCCGACACGGGTCGTGTAGGCCTTGGTGATGCCGAGCACATAGCCGATCGCGCCCGGCCCGACGCCCGAACCGGTCGCGGCCTGACCTGCGACCACGTTGGACGAGGTCACGAACGGATAGGTGCCGTGGTCGATGTCGAGCAACGTGCCCTGCGCGCCCTCGAACAGGATGCGCTCGCCGGCGCGGCGTGCATCGTCGAGCACCTTCCAGACCTTGTCCATATAGGGAAGGATCGTCTCGGAAATCGAGGTCAGCTCGGTCATGATCGTCTCATGCGCGACTTCCGGATGACCGAGACCGCGCCGCAGCGCGTTGTGGTGGGTCAAGAGCCGGTCGACCTTGATCGACAGCGTGTCCGGGTCGGCAAGGTCCATGACGCGCACGCCGCGCCGGCCGACCTTGTCCTCATAGGCTGGGCCGATGCCGCGCCGCGTCGTGCCGATCTTGGTGCCCGAATTCGAGGCCGCATCCTCGCGGAAGCCATCGAGTTCGCGGTGCAGCGACAGGATCAGCGCCGTGTTCTCGGCGATCTTCAGGCGGTCCGGACCGATCTCGACGCCCTGCCCCTTCAGCCGTTCGACTTCGGCGACGAAGGCATGCGGATCGAACACCACGCCATTGCCGATGATCGACATCTTGCCAGGACGCACCACACCCGAGGGAAGCAGCGAAAGCTTGTAGACCTTGCCGTCGACGACCAGCGTATGACCGGCATTGTGACCGCCCTGGAACCGCACGACCACGTCGGCGCGCTCGGAAAGCCAGTCGACGATCTTGCCCTTGCCTTCGTCGCCCCACTGCGAACCGACGACCACCACATTGGCCATGAAAACCTGCCCTTATCGATGCCGGGAAAAAGCCCCGCGGAAAAACCAGTGGCTCTATAGCGGGCAATCAAGGCATGCGCGACCCCTTTGCATTGAAAAGACGCGTCGCTGTGCCAACGAATATTTGTCCTGCGTGCCGTTTACCCTGCGGTGGGTGCCGAATAGACAGGGTGCGCCAACCAGAAGAGCCCGCCATGGCCCGCCTCGCCTACATTCTCCTGTTCCTGACGGCCCTGATGTGGGGCGGCAACGCCGTCGCGGGCAAGCTGGCCGTTGGCCACGTCTCGCCGATGATGCTGACGCTGCTGCGCTGGGCGGTGGCGCTGGTCGTGATCGGGGTGATCGGCTGGCGGCAATTGCGCGCGGACTGGATCACGGCGCGATCCGGGCTCGTTCTCCTGCTTCTGCTCGGCGCCGCCGGCTTCGCCGCCTTCAACGCCGCGCTCTACAGCGCCCTTTTGTATACGTCGGCGATCAACGTCTCGATCGAGCAGGCGGCAATGCCGATGGTCATCATGGCGGCGAACTTCCTGCTGTTCGCCATGCGCGTGACCTGGTTGCAGATCGCGGGATTCGTCTTGTCCATCGTCGGCGTCGCGGTGGTGGCGAGCCACGGCGACCTCGCCCGCCTGATCGAACTCGACGTCAATCGCGGTGACGCCCTGATGGTTCTGGCGGTGCTGTTCTACAGCGGCTACACGGTCGCCCTGCGCTTCAAGCCCGCGATTCACTGGCAAAGCACGATGATCGTGATGGTATTCGGCGCAACTGTCGCCTCCATTCCTTTCGTTATATGGGAAGCGGCCGTCGACCGCCTCATCATGCCCGATCTGCGCGGCTGGGTGATCGTCGCCTATACGGCACTCTTGCCGTCCCTCCTGTCGCAAATCTTCTTCATGCGCGGCGTCGAACTCATCGGCGCGAACCGGGCCGGGCTTTTCATCAATCTCGTGCCGATCCTTGGAACGGTTCTGGCCATCCTCGTCTTGGGCGAAGACTTCCACGCTTATCACGCCGCCGCCATCGTCCTTGTCATGAGCGGCATCGCGATCGCGGAGTATAGCGGGCGAAAAGCCGAAAGGCCGTGAGGGAAACTTCCTCCCCTTCGCGCGTTGAGAGCGGTCTTCATCAGGGAATCCGTGAAATGGACATCGTCCGCATTTTGTTTGCCGTGCTTCTGCCGCCGGTCGGCGTCTTTCTTCAGGTCGGTTTCGGCCTGCAATTCTGGCTCAACATCCTGTTGACCCTGCTCGGCTATGTTCCGGGCGTCATCCATGCAATCTGGATCATCATGCGCAGATGAAGACGCCCGTCGGCGGCCGCAAGCTGGCGGTCGGCCCCGATTTCGCAGCCGAACTCAACGAAACGCAGAACCTCGCCTGGCTGCTCGATGCGCGCTGGAGCATTCCCTTCACGCGCATCCGCTTCGGCATAGACCCGGTGCTCGGCCTCGTGCCGGGTGCGGGCGACATCGTCGCCGGCGTCGTTTCGGCCTATGTGATCCTGAAGGCGCGGCGGCTGGGCGCGCCGAAAAGGCTGATCTGGCGCATGGCGGCCAATGTCGCGATCGACACCGCCTTCGGGGCCGTGCCGGTCGTCGGAGTCATCTTCGACATCTACTACAAGGCGTCGATGCGCAATCTGCGGCTTCTCCACGACTGGCTCGAAGAGCGCGGCAAGATATGAAAAAGGCGCGGGATCGCTCCCGCGCCTTTGAAGATCGAGAATTGGCCGTTCAGATTGCGATGTCGAATTGCAGCGGCTTGGCCGACTGGATCGCCGGATGTGCACGCACTTCCTCGAGCACCTTTTCGGGGAAGGGCCCGTCGAGATAGAGCAACGCGATGGCATCGCCCCCCGGCTTGTTCCGGCCAAGCTGGAAGTTCGCGATGTTGACGTCGTTCTTGCCGCAGACGGTGCCGAGCAGGCCGATGATGCCCGGCGCGTCGGCATTGGTGGTGTAGAGCATGTGCTCGCCCACCTCGGCGTCCAGATTGATGCCCTTGATCTGGATGAAGCGCGGCTTGCCGTCGGAAAAGCAGGTGCCGGCGATGGAGCGTTCCATCGAGGCCGTCCTGACCTTGAGGCGGATATAGCCGTCGAAGACGCCCGATTTGTCGCGCTTGACCTCCGACAGGACCACGCCGCGCTCCTTCGCCATGATCGGCGCGGACACCATGTTGACGTCGGCGACCTGCGGACGGATCAGGCCGGCAAGCGCCGCCGAGATCAGCGCGCGCGTGTTCATGTCCGCCGTCGCGCCGTCGAACAGGATTTCGACCTCTTCGATCGGCTCTTCGGTCACCTGGCCGACGAACGCGCCGAGCACTTCGGCAAGCTTGATGAAGGGCTTGAGGCGCGGCGCTTCCTCGGCGGTGATCGAGGGCATGTTGATGGCGTTGGAGACCGCGCCCTTGACCAGATAGTCGGCCATCTGCTCGGCGACCTGAAGCGCGACGTTTTCCTGAGCCTCGGAGGTGGATGCGCCCAGATGCGGCGTCGCGACCACGTTTTCCATGCCGAAAAGCGGGCTGTCCGTCGCAGGCTCGACCTCGAAAACGTCGATGCCCGCGCCCGCCACCTTGCCGGACTTCAACGCCTCGATCAGGTCGGCCTCGACGATCAGGCCGCCGCGCGCGCAATTGATGATACGCACGCCGTCCTTCATCCTGGCAAGAGCGTCCTTGTTGATGATGCCGCGCGTCTTGTCGGTCATCGGCGTGTGAAGCGTGATGAAGTCCGAACGCGTGAAGATTTCATCGAGTTCGACCTTTTCGACGCCGAGTTCGGAGGCGCGGGCCTCGGACAGGAACGGGTCGAAGGCGATGACGTGCATCTTCAGGCCGACGCCGCGCATGGCGACGATGGAGCCGATATTGCCGCAGCCGATCACGCCCAGCGTCTTGCCGGTGATCTCGACGCCCATGAAGCGGTTCTTCTCCCACTTGCCGGAATGGGTGGAGGCGTTGGCCTCGGGCAATTGCCGCGCCACGGCGAACATCAGCGCGATCGCGTGTTCGGCCGTCGTGATGGAATTGCCGAAGGGCGTGTTCATGACGATGATGCCGCGCCGCGAGGCGGCCGGAATGTCGACATTGTCGACGCCGATGCCGGCGCGACCGACAACCTTGAGATTGGTCGCCGCAGCGATCAGCTTTTCGGTGACCTTGGTCGCCGAACGGATCGCAAGGCCGTCATACTGGCCGATGACTTCGAGGAGCTTTTCCTTGTCCTTGCCGAGGTCCGGCAGATAGTCGACCTCGACGCCGCGATCCTTGAAGATCTGGACGGCGGTGGGGGAGAGTTTGTCGGATACGAGTACGCGGGGCGCCATGTCGTTGCCTTTCGAATGTTTGGCGAAAGCCGGAATGAGTGATTGAATTGAATGAACCTCAGCCGCCCAGCGACATCGGTTTGCGGCCGGGGCCATCGAGCCCGAACCTTTTCCTTACGAATTCGAGCCACAGCCCGTAGGGACGTCCGAGCGCGAACATCAGCGCCGCAAATCCCAGCGCGCCCCAAAGGATGCTCTGCCCTTCGGCGCCGCCGGCGATGATGATGGCGACGTAGATGGGCACCTGGAAGACGAGCAGCGCGAAACTGTCGGTCGCCAGCGTTGCAAGGCGGCCGGACGGGCTGGCCATCTTGAAGACGAAACCGCGCCACAGGCTGTATGGACGTGCCGTCAGCACCATCAAGGGCGCTCCGATCATCCGCGAGGTCGCGACCTCGTTCCACGACATCCCGGCGATGAAGCGCTCATTGAGGCCGCTCGCGATGGTGAAGAAGATCACCAGCGCGAGCGTGTCCGCCACGAAGCTGCGCATGGATCACGCAGCCGCCTTGAGCGCGGCCTTCTGTCTGGCGAAAGCCCAGTCGAGCCAGGGCATCAGCGCTTCAAGATCGGCCGTCTCGACGGTGGCACCGGCCCAGATACGAAGACCGGCCGGCGCGTCGCGATAGGCGCCGATGTCGAAGGCGACGCCTTCCTTGTCGAGCGCCAAGACCATCGCCTTGGCAAGGGCTTGCTGCGCATCGTCCGACAATGCGGCGAAGTCGGGATCGACGATCGAAAGGCACACGGACGTGTTCGAACGCGTCGCCGGCTCGACGGCGAGATGGCCCGCCCAGTCCGATTTCGCGACGAAATCGTCGATCACCTTGAAATTGGCGTCGGCACGGCCAACGAGGCCATCGAGCCCGCCGATCGACTTCGCCCATTGCAGCGCGTCGATATAGTCTTCCACGCACAGCATGGACGGCGTGTTGATCGTCTCGCCCTTGAAGATGCCCTCGATCAGCTTGCCGCCCGAAGTCAGACGGAAGATTTTCGGCAGCGGCCAGGCCGGCTTGTAGCTTTCCAGCCGTGCGACGGCGCGGGGCGACAGGATCAGCATGCCGTGCGCGGCCTCACCGCCCAGCACTTTCTGCCAGGAGAAGGTGACCACATCGAGCTTGTCGAAGTCGAGTCTTTGGGCAAAAGCGGCCGATGTCGCATCGCAGATCGTCAGACCTTCGCGGTCAGCCGGGATGAAATCGCCGTTCGGCACGCGCACGCCGGAAGTCGTACCGTTCCAGGTGAAGACCACGTCGCGGGAAAAATCGATCTGCGCGAGGTCAGGCAGTTCGCCATAGGGCGCCTCGATCTTGCGCGCGTCGTCGAGCTTCAACTGCTTGAGAACGTCGGTCACCCAGCCGGAGCCGAAGCTCTCCCAGGCGACCATGTCGACGCCGCGCTCGCCGAGCAGCGACCACAGCGCCATCTCGACTGCGCCGGTATCGGACGCCGGCACGATGCCGATGCGATAGTCCGCCGGCACCTGAAGCACCTCGCGCGTCAGGTCGATCGCTTGGCTCAGCTTCGCCTTGCCCACCTTGGCGCGATGCGAACGGCCGAGCGGAGCGTCAACGAGCGCATCGAGCGACCAGCCGGGACGCTTGGAGCAGGGACCAGAGGAAAAATTGGGGTTTGCCGGACGTACTTCCGGCTGGGACGCCGCACGCATTTCGGGCGTGGGAATAGTCGTCGTCATCGTGGCTATCCTTCCAGATAGATAGCCCCTCGTTGGGGAGGGGTGGCCCACGGCGACGAATACTGGAACGTCTTTGAATGCGCAATAGACTGTTTGATCGTTCACGCGCTGCAGAAGAAAAAGCCCGCCGCGTCACACGGCGGGCTCTAGCGGGTGACCTGTCCGGTCAGTTGATCGCGTCCAGCGTGACCGACGTTCCGGCTGCCGCGACATTGAGGCCGAGCTGTCCGGTTGCACTGACGGTTTGAAGATGGACCGACCCGGACGTTCCGCCGACCAGGATATTCGCGCCCACGCCTGCGCCGAGCGTCGCTTCGACGGTCGCTCCCGAATAAAGGCCGCTCAGCGAGCCGGCATGATAGCCGGCGGTCGGCGCGAATACGGCCCAGACAAGGCGGCCTTCCGTCGTGAAGCCGAGATCGACGCCCATCTTGCGGATCGTGCCGACATAGGTTTCGCTCTGGCGGCTGCCGATGGTCGACTGGAACGCGCATTCGAGCTCCTTGGCGGAGCCGATGACATAGCCGACGCCGCCGCCGATGCGGCAGTCGAGATAGCCGATCTTCACACCGTCGCGATCCCCGGCCGGATAGGCCGCCACAGGCGCCTCATAGCGGACCGAATCGGCACTGTGAGCGATGCCTCCAGCGAATGTCACGGATGCGAGGCAGGCTGCGGCAATGTAGTTTTTCATCGTCAGTTCTCCATTATTGCGAAGGCCGGTGCACTCGTCACCGCGTCTTCGCCCGTCCTGAAACGAGCGTGTGCGCAAAACGATCCCCGCATGTCGTGTCTCGCGACCATGCGTTAAACGAAAATCGCCCGAACAGACGTTCGGGCGATACATTTGCCTGGGAGGTCGAAAGCCGAAATCGGGCTACCAGAGATCGTAGCGCAGGCCGAGCTTGATTTGATGATAGTCGACGCCGTCCTCGACCGCCAAGGTGTTGAAGTCGCGATATTCCGTCTTCGGCGAAGCCAGATACTGGTAACCGAGATCGACCGACAGATTGTCGGCGACCTGATAGTTCACGCCGGCATTGAGCGCATAGGCGAGCCGATACTGGTTGGAATCGATATCGACGGGATAGGCGAAATCGGACGAGTTTCGCGTGTGAAGAACGCCGATACCCGCGCCCACATAGGGCGTGAAACCGGCGAGCGTGCCGAGGTCGAGATAGGCGTTCGCCATGCCGTACCACGCCTTGTTCGTTTCCTCGAACGTCCCGGCCGCGCCTGCGTCGATCCGGTAACGATCGCTCGCCACGAGACCGATGTTCAAATCGGTGCGCAAAAGATCGCTGAAGTGATAGCCGATGCCGGCGGAGCCACCGAAGCGGTTGTTGCGCAGACTGCCGATGGCGGGATCGAAGTCATAGACCGGGTCACTCGCCAGATAGGTGACGTCGCCGCGCAGATACCAGCCAGAGCCGACTTCGACAGGGACATATTCGGGAGCCTGCTCGATGAAGATCGGCGGAGCATAATCGGCGGCGACCGCCCCGCCGCAAAGCGCAGCGATAGATGCTGAGAAAGCGAAAAGGCGCAGTGCGGTCCGCATGTTCGTGAACTCCGATGGCTGGCGACGGGCGTTATGGCACCCGATTACCCAGCATCATTAACCATTCGGGTTAATTCACCGTTAAGCATAAGAAGCCGGCGATTGCTTCGTTGCACATGAAAAAGCCCGGCACATGGCCGGGCTTCATCGTCGTGGCCCTCGGGCGATCAGTTGAACGCGTAGCGGAAGCCGAGCTTCAAATCGTGCGAGGAGATGTCGCGGAACTTCATACCGTCGTTTGGTCGTGTGAAAGCTGGGTCGTAGTTCTGCACCGGTGCGGTCGTCGCGTCGCCCAGATGCGTATAACTGTAGCCCAGATCGAGAGTCACACGATCGCTGACCTGGTAGCCGACGCCTGCATGAAGCGCCCAGGCGAGATCCCATTTCGAATCTTTGCCGGCATAGCCACCGCCGTTGCGCGGTACGTTGGCATCGTTGAAGTGCGAAATCGTATTGCGCGACGTACCGATGCCGGCGCCGATATATGGCGAGAAGCCCGCATAACTGCCGAGATCGGCATAAACGTTTGCCAGGAGAAGAAGCTCGGATTTTGTAGCAGTGTATTCGTTTATACCGAAAAAGTCCGGCGTCCCGGGATCGTTCACAAAGCGGTCCAGCGCGCGGAATCCAGTCTTGCCTCGATATTCTGCAGTGGCATCTACCCGCAACCAGTCATTGAAGGCGTAACCGATACCCGCACCATAGATACCACCGGCGTCGAAGCCACCTTCGTCAAGCCACGTCTGGGTATATCCCGCAACATCGAAATATTCGTAATCCAGCCCTTTGTAGCGCTGGTTCGACATGCCGATATGGCCGCGCAGATACCAGCCGCCGAACGCCACCGGCTGTTCCGGCACGAAATCCTTGTAGACCGGCTGTTCATAAAGATCCGCCGCCATCGCCGGCAGCACAGGGGCCGCAATTACGGCGGCGACGGCGAAAGCCGCGATATTGACAGGTTTCATGCTCTTCACCTCACGAAGCGCCGGGACGCTTGGCCACCCCCGGAAATGGTTCGGATGCGAAGATGGGCGATAAAGGTTAAATGCTGCTTAACCCTAATTCTTTACCTTAATGATCCGTTAGCCCGGCAATCTATGCTGCCGTCTAAAACAAAGCCTCCGCATTGCGGAGGCTTTGTTTTCACCAGAACCATGAAGGAACTGCGTCAGGCGGCGCTGCGGGCCGTTCCGATGACGTGAACGAGTTCGTCGACGACTTTCTCGACCATCGACCGGTCGTCGGCTTCCGCCATCACGCGGATCAGCGGTTCGGTGCCCGATGGCCGGATGACGAGGCGGCCCGACTTGCCGAGCATCGATTCGGCGTCCTTGATCGCCTGCTTGACCGGTTCGCTCTCCAGCGGCGACGTGCCGGAAAAGCGGACATTCTTCAAAAGCTGCGGAACCGGCTCGAACTTGCTGCAGACTTCGCTGACGGGCTTTCCCGCGCGCTTGATGCAGGCCAGAATCTGCAGTGCGCAGACGAGGCCGTCGCCGGTCGTCGAAAAATCCGTCAGCACGACATGGCCGGACTGCTCGCCGCCGACATTGAAGCCGTGCGCGCGCATATGCTCGACCACGTAGCGGTCTCCAACCTTGGTGCGGTGAAGCCCAAGACCCAGATCGCCCATGAAGCGCTCGAGGCCCAGATTGGACATGATCGTCGCGACGAGCCCGCCGCCATTGAGGCGGCCGGCCTTGTGCCACGTCTCCGCGATCAGCGCCATGATCTGGTCGCCGTCGATGACGGTTCCGTTCTCGTCCACGATCACCACACGGTCGGCATCTCCGTCGAGCGCGATGCCGAGATCGGCGCGGACTTCGTGAACCTTCTTGGACAGGCCCAGCGGATGCGTCGAGCCGCAATCCTCGTTGATGTTGAACCCGTTCGGTTCGTCGTTGATGGTCACCACGTCGGCGCCCAGTTCCCAAAGCGCGTTAGGGGCGACCTTGTAGGCGGCGCCGTTGGCGCAATCGACCACGACGCGCAGGCCGCTCAGCGACATGGAGCGCGGCAGCGTGCGCTTGGCGAATTCGATGTAGCGATCCTGCACGCCGTCGATGCGCTTGGCCCGGCCGAGCCCGTCCGACGTCGCCAGCGCCCGATCGAGATCGCCGTCGATCATCTCCTCGATTTCCTGCTCGATCGTATCGGACAGCTTGTAGCCGTCGGGGCCGAACAGCTTGATGCCGTTGTCGAAGAACGGATTGTGCGAGGCCGAGATCATCACGCCGATATCCGCACGCAGCGAACGGGCGAGCATGGCGACGGCGGGCGTCGGGATCGGCCCGAGCAGGAACACATCCATGCCGGCGGCGCAGAAACCTGCGACCATGGCGTTCTCGATCATGTAGCCGGACAGCCGCGTGTCCTTGCCGATGACGACCCGGTGGCGGTGGCTGCCGCGCTGGAAGGACAATCCCGTCGCCATGCCGACGCGCATCGCGGTCTCGGCCGTCATCGGAAATCTGTTGGCCCGGCCACGAATACCATCAGTACCGAAATAGCGTTTCGTCATCGGGTTCGTCCTGCTGTTGAAAGCTCTGTCATCTGCCATGATCTGGCCGGGTGCGTGCGTCAAAAATTGTTAATTGCCTAAAAACGTCGCGTTCCGCGCGCCCGATAGAATCGCAGAAGTTCCTAACATTTCCCTGAAAGACTTGCCTATACCGCGCGGTCGTCGATTTCGCCCATCGGATTAGCCCGTGTCGACATCCGCTTGATATGCGGATAGAGGTCGCGGGCAAAGATCGCATAGACACGGCGCAGCTCCGCGATCGGGTCGTCATGCTCGTCGACGCGTACGTCCCAAAGCGGATATTCCTCCGAATCCACGACATAGACGGTGGACGAGCGCTCGTCCTTGCGGTCCCCGCCGCTCGCATCCCCGGCGGCAAGCGCTTCCACGAGCCGGCCGGCCAGCGGCAGATCGGCATGGCCGTCGAACGCATCGCGAATGGCGGCGATCACCTGAGGACCTTCGAGCCGGTTGCCCTGGATCGTCAGGTCGGGAAAGATCGCATGGCCGGCCCAGTCGATGCACTCGCTTCCGGTCCACACCGCACCGTTGCCGGTGCCGTCCATCACGGCGAATTGCCGGTTCTCGATTTCCGGATCGTCGCCCTTGAGGATGTCCAAAACCTCGTGAGCGCTCTTGCCTTCGCGCAAAAGGGTCAGCCCGTCGATGCCCAGATACGGATTGACCAGCGCCTGCGTCGCGACCGCGCCCTTGCGGGGCCACGCATAGGTCAAGAGCTTTCCCACGGCCGGCATGGCCGTAACGGCGCCGATGCCGAACTGACCCGTTCGGGCGCAGCGTGCGATCAATGAAAACGTCATCCGGCGCGGCCTGCCGGGACAAGATGGCGGAACGCGCCGACGACCGCGAGGTACACGTCCCGCTTGAAGGGGACGATGAGGTCGGGCAATTCGTCCATCGGCTTCCATGCCCATTCGTCGAATTCCGCCGAATGACCGCCCGGCGGCGGATCGATCGCGATCTCGCTGTCCTCGCCTTCGAAGCGGAAGGCGAACCAGCGTTGAGTCTGGCCGCGATACTTGCCCTTGAGCGCGATGCCGACGAGATGCGGCGGCAGATCGTAATTGATCCAGTCCGGCGCCTCGGCGATCAGCGAGACGGAGCGCATGCCCGTCTCCTCGTAAAGTTCGCGGCGCGCGGCGACGAGCGCGTCCTCGCCCGGATCGATGCCGCCCTGCGGCATCTGCCAGAGCTGGCGCGCACCGGACATTTCGCCGTCGGGTTCTGCGATGCGCCGGCCGACCCAAACGAGGCCGTCGCGGTTCAAAACCATGATGCCGACGCAGGGTCGGTAGGGAAGCATGTCTGTCATGTCCGTGTTCTATCTGCGCTCGGGATCGGTGGCCAGCGCGGAATAGCCGACGATCTCGATGCCGCGCAGCCGTGCCTCGCCGACCCATGCGGTGACCGCATCGACCGTCACGTCGAAAGCCGCGCCGATAGCGATCGCCGAACCGGTGGCGCGCGCCACCCGCTCCGCCTCGTCGAGCTTTTCGAGGATCGCGCCGCGTTCGCGAACGGTGTCGATGGTCACGTCGGCAGCCGCGAAGGGAACGCCGGAGGTCTGCGCTTCATCACCGGCAAGGCTGCGCGCCGACGACCCGTCGTCGAGATAGCCGAGCCCGCGCTGGCCAAGTTCGGCCATCAATTCCCGCACCGCGCCCTGATCGGCCATCAGTCGAGCGCCCATATAGTTCATGATGCCGGTGTAGTTGGTGATGCGCCCAAGCGACCAGTGAAGGTCGTCGCGAAACGCCGCCGGATCGGCGCCGACGGTCAGCGTGCCGCGTCCCGGATCGACGTTCGGGTAATCGAAAGGCTCCATTGGCACCTGCATCAGGAGTTCGTGACCCTTTCGGCGAGCGTTCTGCATCCAGCGGTCGAGGCTGTTTCCGGCCGGTGCGAAGGCGAGCGTGACTTCGGCGGGCAGCACCTCGATCGCGCGCTGCGTGCCGGTCTGCGAGAGGCCCAGCCCGCCGACGACGATGGTGATGCGCGCGCCGCGCGTCCCCGACCAGGGCCGCGCATAGACATCGAAAGGCCGCCTGCCATCGGCATCCCGGCGCGGAAGCGCTCCGTGATCAGACGGCTCGGTCAGTTCGGGATCGGGCAGATGGGCGGTGAGGGCGCTTTGCGACAAAGATGCGGGATCGCGAAACGTCACCGTGCCGGACTCGTCCGGCTCGCCAGATCGTTCGACGCGGGTGACCGAGGGACCGGCCGGCCGCGTGGCCGAATCGGGCGGAGGTTCCTCGACAGGCGTCGTCACCACGACCGGCTGCGGCGAGCGCAGCCCGTCATCATGCAGGGCGGAGGCGACCGAAAGGCCGAGCAGCGCACAGCCGATTGCCAATACGCCCACCAGCCGTATTTTGTCCCGACGATCGCGCCCTCGGGGTGGGCGTGGCCCGAGCCCCAGCGGCCGGTCGATCTCCCTGTCGCCGAAATCAAGCACTGCCGATGCGCCCCTTCAACCCGAATCACCCATCGGAGGATCGTGCATTCGCACCGATTATGCAAAAGGCCGGCGAGGTTGCCCTCGCCGGCCTCAAATTCCAGTCGTGTCCGGTGGTTACTGCTGCAACACGGCGCGATCCGGATTGGGCGGGAAGGCCGGATCGGTCCTTTCGCCGCGAAGCAGGTCGTAGGCGAAATTGAGCTGGATGTCGTCCTCCGGCTCCGGCGGCACGTAGGACGACGAACCCGAACCGTCCTCGCCCTCGCGCTCACCGCGGATATGGCCCGGAAGCGAGGATTCGCCGCGCGTCGCTTCGGCGGCCGCGCTTCTCAGTTCCTCCGGCAGCGGCTGATCGACCGCGATATCCGGCGTGATGCCCGTTCCCTGGATCGAGGTTCCCGACGGCGTGTAGTAGAGCGCCGTCGTCAGGCGCAGCGCGCCGTTCTCGCCCAGTGGAATGATCGTCTGCACCGATCCTTTGCCGAAGGAGCGCGAACCGACGACCGTGGCACGGCGATGGTCCTGAAGCGCACCCGCAACGATTTCCGATGCACTCGCCGACCCGCCATTGATCAGCACGATGAGCGGCTTGCCGTCGATCGAATCGCCCGGACGCGAATCGAAGCGCGTCACGTTGGAGGATTCGCGTCCGCGGGTCGAAACGATCTCGCCGCGGTCGAGGAACGTGTCGGTGACGCTGACCGACTGGTCGAGCAATCCACCCGGATTGAGCCGCATGTCGAGCACATAGCCCTTGAGGTCTTCGTCGGGGATCTGCGACTTGATGTCTTCGATCGCCGCCTCGAGATCGGTCTGCGTCTTTTCGGTGAAGGAGTTGATCCGGATATAGCCGATATCGTCCTCAACGCGGTGGCGCACGGCGCGCACCTGGATGATGGCGCGCGTGATCTCGATATTGATCGGCTCGGCGGCGCCTTCGCGAACGATCGTCAGTTCGATCGAGGTGTCGACCCTGCCGCGCATCTTGTCCACGGCGTCGGCCAGCGTCAGGCCGCGCACTTCCTCGCCGTCGATATGCGAGATCAGATCACCGGCCAGAACCCCGGCGCGCGCCGCCGGCGTGTCCTCGATCGGCGAGATCACCTTGACGAGGTCGTTCTCCATCGTCACTTCGATGCCGAGGCCGCCGAATTCGCCGCGCGTCTGCACGCGCATATCCTGCGCGTCGTCCGGCGTCAGATAGGACGAATGCGGATCGAGCGACGTCAGCATGCCGTTGATGGCATTCTGGATCAGTTCCGAATCGTCCGGCTCGCTGACATATTGCGCGCGAACGCGCTCGAAAATATCTCCGAAGATCGCCAATTGCCGGTAGGTCTCCGAACCCGCCGCGTTGGCCGACGTTCCCACGCCGCCATGGACAAGGCTCATTGCGGACGCGCCCATCAACGCGCCGGCAATCAGAAGAGACATTCTACGTATCATTTCCTGTCCTTCCAGAACTGCGTTCCGCCCACCACGGTGAGGGATCGACGGGTTTTCCATCCTTGCGGAACTCTACATAGAGCTCCGGACCGTTATTCGCACTATCGAAGGCGGCCGCACTTGCCACTCTCGCCTCCCCCATCGCGCCGATCGGCTCGCCCGTCATCAGGGACTGACCGAGCGCGACACTGACGCTGCCCATTCCCGCCAGAACGATATGATAGCCTTCGCCGACATTGAGGATCAAGAGTTGCCCGTATGATCTGAACGGTCCTGCATACAGAACCGTACCCGCCGCAGGTGCGGTGACGATTGCCGCCGAATGTGTCCTAACCATGTCGCCCATCAAGGGACGGCCGGCGATGTCGGGCTCGCCGTAGCGTGACCCGATATGGCCGCGAACAGGCAGGGATATCTGGTTTCTCAGGGCGTTGAAGGGCAGGCTTGTCGCCACTTGTGGCGCACGTTCGGCGGCGCGCTGCCGGCTCTCCTCCTGCGCCTGACGAACCGCTTGCGCCTCCGCGTCGCGGGCGCTCGAAATGTCACTTTCGAGTGATGCGATGAGGTCCTGGAGCGATCCCGCCTTTTCGGCCATCGCGGCGACTCGCTCCTGCTCGGTCGCCAGATCGGCCTGCGAGCGCTCTTCCAGCTTTCGCTTTTCCTCCACCAGCCCCGCGAGGCGGTGCTTTTCGCCGGCCTGATCGGCGACCGTTCGGAACAGCCGCGACCTTTCCTCCTCGATATTCGTCTTCAAGGCGGACAGTTCCTTGAGGTCGGCAAGCAGCGCCACCGTCTCGGTGCGCATTTCGGGGACGACGGAGCCGAGCAGGATGGCGCTTCGCACCGACGCCAGCGCGTGCTCGGGCTGGACGAGCACCGCCGGCGGCGGATTGAGGCCCATGCGCTGCAAGGCGGCGAGCACTTCGGCCAGAAGCTCGCGCCGTTCGCTGAGCGAGCCGCGCAACCGGCCCTCGCGGTGGCGCATGCCTTCGAGCCGTTCGGCGATGCTTTCGATGTCCTGCTGCAGCTTGCGCTCCGTCTTGGCCGCCTGGATCAGCGCGGCCGACAGGGCGGCGTGATCCTTTCGCACGGCGTCGATCTCGGCTTCGAGCTCGGCCGCACGCTCGCGCGTCACCACGATCTGCGAGCTGATCGCCTCATATTCCTCGGACGATTGGGAATGACGCAGTTCGAGGGCGGTGATGTCGTCCGCTTCCGGGCTCGCCAGCGAAACCTGCGGCGCGCACAGGAAGACCGCCAGCGCCAGGGCGCTGCGGATCGTCCATCCGAATGTCGAGAAACTGCGCGTCATGTCCAAACCGAATCGTACGGGACGATCCTGCCGCCCGCTTCGTTAACGAACGCTCAACCATGTCGTCTATGAACAGGAAATGCCGGCGCACATCAATCGCGGTGGTAGGGATGGTTCGAAAGAATCGTCGCCGCGCGATAGAGCTGTTCGGCAAGAAGCACGCGCACGAGCTGGTGCGGCCAGGTCAGCGCGCCGAAGGACAGGACGAGGTCGGCCTTCGCCCGCAAGGCGGGATCATGTCCGTCCGCCCCGCCGATCGCGACGACGAGGCCGCGCGTCCCGCTGTCCGCGTGTTTCGAAATATATTCGGCGAATGCTCTGGAGGTCAGGTTCCTGCCGCGCTCGTCGAGCAGGACGAGCGCCGAATCGCCCGCCGCGCTCTCCAGCTTCTGCGCTTCCTCGCGCATGCGCTGTTCGGCGCTGCGCGCCTGGCTTTCGGCGATCTCGGTAACGCCCCCGAATTCGAGGCCGACGGCCGGCCCCGCCTTGGCGAGCCGGTCCAGATAGCGCGCAACGAGATCGCGCTCCGGCCCGGCCTTCATACGGCCGACCGCGTGAATTGAAAGACGCAAATCCGCGCTCCGGTTGCTCGCGCGCCGACTCCCCGTCCGAACGGGGCGCTAACCGGCGCACGTCGCTAGTCGATCCTCAGTGCATCGTCCCGTCATCGAGATCGGGCGTCTGCCACATTTTCTCGAGATTGTAGAATTCGCGCACCTCGGGCCGGAAGATATGGACGATCACATCGCCCGTATCGACCAGAACCCAGTCGGCGCTGGCGAGCCCTTCGACACGCGGAACGCCGAGACCGGCTTCCTTCACCGCGCTGATCAGATGATCGGCGACGGCGGCGACATGGCGATGCGAGCGTCCCGACGCGACGACCATATAATCGCCGAGGCTGGACTTGCGCTGAATGTCGATGGGGACAATGTTTTCGGCCTTGGAGTCTTCCAGGCTGGCAAGGACCGAGTTCAGGATCCGGGAGGGCTCGACAATGCGGGTCATACCGGACGACGAAGGCACGGTTTCGGCCTTCTCTTGAAGTGCTGTTCTCAGCGTTTTTCCTTTCGATCAAGAACAACAGGCAGGGCAGCTCATGCCCTGTCCACTAGATAGGCAGAGTCTCGTTAAGGTTTCAAGACGTCGCCATCGGTTGGGCGATCACGATATCCGCCCCTCACGGATCGCCGTGGACGAAAGCGAGGAGCGTGGTCCGTGGACGAACGTCCAGGCGGGCGGGCGCATGCGCGCAAGCAGTCCCGCATCGCTCTCGTCGACGCGCGACCGGCCGAAGGTCTGCGCCATGCGCGAGGACAGGAAGGACAAGGTCGCGCCCGGCCGGTCGATCACCGCGATCGGCACCGACCGCGCAATGTCGCGCCAGCGCTGCCACAGATGAAATTCGCGCAGATTGTCGGCGCCCATGATCCAGACGAAATCGACGCCGGGATTGCGCGCCTGGACGAGCGCGATCGTATCTGCCGTATAGCGCACGGCCGCCCCGGCCTCGAACGCGGTGACCTTGATGCGCGGATCGCGCGCAAGTCCTTCCGAAAGGGCGATGCGCTGGGTGAGCGAAGGCTGTTCGCGGCCTGCCTTGAGCGGATTGCCGGGCGTCACGACCCACCACAGCGCGTCGAGGCGCAGGCGGCGCAGCGCCGTTTCGGCGACGAGCACATGGCCCTCGTGCGGGGGATTGAAGGAGCCGCCGAACAGCCCGATCGCCATGCCCTTTTGAGCATGCGGCATGCGCAGGTAGCGTCGCGCGACGGGCTCTGCAGCAAGGGTCAAGGCCGCGTCTGGCCCTGGCCGCGCACACGATACTTGAACGAGGTCAGTTGTTCGACACCGACCGGCCCGCGCGCATGCATCCGCCCCGTCGCGATGCCGATCTCCGCGCCCATGCCGAACTCGCCGCCATCGGCGAACTGCGTCGAGGCGTTGTGCAGGAGGATCGCCGAGTCGATCTCGTTGAAGAACCGCTCCGCCGTCGCAGCATCGTCGGTCACGATCGCTTCGGTATGATGCGAGGAATAGTGCTCGATATGGTCGATCGCGCCGGATACCCCGTCGACCAGCTTCACCGAGATGATCGCGTCGAGATATTCGGTCGTCCAGTCCTCGTCCTTTGCCGGCTTCGCATTCGGGAAGACTGCGCGAACCTCGTCCTCGGCGCGGATTTCGCAGCCCGCCGCATCGAGCGCCTCGAGGATCGGCAGAAGGTGCGTGTCCTTGACGGCACGGTCGACGAGCAGCGTTTCGGCCGATCCGCAAATGCCGGTCCGGCGCATCTTGGCGTTGACGGCGATCTTCACCGCCATGTCGAGATCGGCCGCCTTGTCGATGTAAAGGTGGCAGATGCCCTCCAGATGCGCGAAGACCGGCACGCGCGCTTCCCTCTGCACGCGGCCGACGAGGCTTTTACCACCGCGCGGCACGATCACGTCCAGATTGCCGGAAAGCCCCGTGAGCATTTCACCCACGGCCGCGCGGTCCGTCGTCGGCACGAGCTGGATCGCGTCCTCCGGCAAGCCCGCCGATTTCAAGCCTTCGACGAGGCAGGCATGGATCGCCTGCGAGGAATGGAGCGAATCCGAACCGCCGCGCAGGATGACGGCATTGCCGGCCTTCAGACACAGCGCGCCGGCGTCCGCCGTAACGTTCGGTCGGCTCTCATAGATCACGCCGATGATGCCGAGCGGCGTCCTGACGCGCTCGATATGAAGCCCGTTCGGCCGGTCCCATTCGGCGATCACCTCGCCGACCGGGTCCTTCAGCTCGGCGATCGCGCGGATGCCGTCTGCAATAGCCCGGATGCGGCCGGAATCGAGTTTCAGACGGTCCATCATGGAAGGCGTCAGGCCCGCATCTTCGCCATTCGCCATGTCGAGCGCGTTCGCCGAAAGGATCGCCTGTTCGCTGCGGACGACCGCCTGCGCCATGCCGACGAGTGCCGCATGCTTGCGCTCGGCCGACGCCAGCGCCAGCGGTCGGGCAGCCGCACGGGCCTTGCGCCCAATATCTTCCATCAAGACGGCAACGTTTGTCGATGCGTCATGCGTCGTCAGCATGGACCTCGTCCTTCTTCGAAATGCGCGACATGACGAGATCGTCCCTGTGGATCATCGCGCCCCGCGCCTGATAGCCGAGCGCCCGTTCGATCTCGGTCGTCTTCAGTCCCGCGATCTTCACGGCATCGGCCGCATCATATTCCACGAGCCCGCGCGCGACCTCAAGCCCGTCCGGCCCGAGGATCGCAACGGTGTCGCCGCGCGAGAACTGGCCCGAAACGAGCGTGACGCCCGCCGGCAGCAGCGACTTGCCCTGCTCCAGCGCCCGCACAGCGCCCGCATCGACCGAGATGCGACCGGCAGGTTCGAGCTGGCCCGCGATCCACGTCTTGTAGCCCCGCACCGGATTGGCGCTCGCCTGAAACCAGGTTGCCCGCTCGCCTGCATCGATGGCAGCGAGCGGATTTCGGCGCAGCCCCGACGTGATGATCATCGCCGTGCCGGCGGCGGTCGCGATCTTGCCGGCATCGAGCTTGGTGCGCATGCCTCCGCGCGACAGTTCGGACGCCGCCGCCCCGGCCATCGCCTCGATTTCCGGGGTGATCGCCTCGACCGACGCAATGAACCGTGCATCCGGGTCAAGCGCGGGCGGAGCGGTGTAGAGCCCGTCTATATCCGACAGAAGCACGAGCAGATCCGCGCCCATCATGGTCGCGACGCGCGCGGCAAGGCGATCATTGTCGCCATAGCGGATTTCGGAGGTCGCGACCGTGTCGTTCTCGTTGATCACCGGCACCGCGCCAAGCTTCAAAAGCGTGGAGATCGTCGCCCGCGCATTGAGATAGCGCCGGCGCTCTTCCGTGTCGCCGAGCGTGACGAGAACCTGGCCCGATTTGAGCCCGACCCGGGCAAGCTCTTCCGCCCATGCGCCGGCAAGCGCAATCTGACCGGCGGCGGCGGCGGCCTGGCTTTCCTCCAGCTTCAGCGCTCGCCGCCCGAGGCCGAGAATGTTGCGCCCGAGCGCGATCGCCCCCGACGAGACGACCAGAACCTCGCAGCCCTTGCCCGCCAAAGCTGCAATGTCGTCGCAGAGCCCGGCAAGCCAGTCGCGCTTTATACCTGTCGTACGATCGACGAGCAGTGCCGAGCCGATCTTGACTGTGATGCGGCGATGGGCGGACAGGCTTTTCATTGATAACGAAGCGCCTTCTCGCGCCCCCCTCTGTCCTGCCGGACATCTCCCCCGCGAGGGGGGAGATCAGGCACGTCAGCGGCGATTTGCGAATCTCCCCACCTGCGGGGGGACCGAAGGACGGACCGAGACCCGTGGCTCGGGCCAGGGCGGCCGGCAGGACAGAGGGGGGCGACGTAAAGTGCAGACATGAGACGGTCCTTACTCCGCCAGCCACCGGGGATCGTCTGTTGGCGGCGCTTCCACGTCCCGCGCGGACTTCACCTCGGCCATCAGCGCCCGCAACACGTCCTGTACACCCTGACTGGTCGCGGCGGACAGGATCATCGGAGCGTGCCCGGCGACCTCTTCCAGCTCGGCGATCTTCTCCGCCAGCGCCTCGGCATCGACCGTATCGGCCTGGCTCAGCGCCAGAATTTCAGCCTTCTCGTCAAGGCCATGGCCATAGGCTTCCAACTCGCCGCGCACCGTCTCGTACGCGCTTGCCACGTCTTCCTCCCGCGCCGAGACCAGATGCAGCAGCACGCGCGTGCGCTCGACATGGCCGAGGAAGCGGTCGCCGATGCCGACGCCCTCATGCGCGCCCTCGATGAGACCGGGAATGTCTGCGATGACGAATTCGCGCGCATCGACGCGCGCGACACCGAGACCGGGATGGAGCGTCGTGAACGGATAATCCGCGATCTTGGGCTTCGCCGCCGTGACCGTGGCGAGGAAGGTCGATTTGCCGGCATTGGGCAGACCGACGAGCCCCGCATCGGCGATCAGCTTCAGCCGCAGCCAGATCGTGCGCTCCTCGCCCTCAAGGCCGGGGTTCGCGCGGCGCGGCGCCTGATTGGTCGAGGTCTTGAAATGCTGGTTGCCGAAGCCGCCATTGCCACCCTTGGCGAGCAGGAAACGCTGACCGACCTGCGTCAGGTCGCAGACGACCGTTTCGTTGTCTTCCTCGAATATCTGCGTCCCGACCGGCACCTTGAGGACGACATCCTTGCCGCCTGCACCCGTGCGATTGCGGCCCATTCCGTGAACGCCGGTCTGCGCCTTGAAATGCTGCTGGTAGCGGTAGTCGATGAGCGTATTGAGGCCGTCGACCGCTTCGGCCCACACGTCGCCGCCGCGCCCGCCATCGCCGCCATCCGGCCCGCCGAACTCGATGAACTTCTCGCGCCGGAACGAGACGGCGCCCGCGCCTCCGTCGCCGGAACGGATATAGACTTTGGCCTGATCGAGAAATTTCATCGCATTGCAATCGTTCGGATGGTTTTCATGTTGGGCGATCCTCTATCGCATATGCGGTGCGAGCGCGAGAGGTGGAAACCGCGGCCCTCCAATGCTTCAGGCGGCATCGAACCGGTCATGGTCCGATGCCGCCCGAACTCAGGCCAGACCCCAGCTCCTCAAGCTCACCCAGGTCTTGCGGTCGAGGCGGTATCGCTCGACCGGGACCCGGCCCGCGACCTGCGAATCCAGCATTCCCTGCCCGGAGTACTGGAACCCGCATTTGTGGATGACCGAGCGCGACCCGGGATTGATGACCCGGCACGAGACATGGAGCGTGTCGATCGGTGTCGCGCGGAAGGCGAGATCGACCAGCGCGTGCGCGGCCTCGGTCGCATAGCCGCGACCCCAGTAAGGCTCGCCGATCCAGTAGCCGAGCTCCAGCCCGCGCATGGTCGGATTGAGCCCCGCGCAACCGATGAACGCCCCGTTTTCGCCCAGCGCGATGGCGTAGGCGCAGCCCTCGTCGGCCTTGCGCACCGCATTGACGAATTGCTGCGCATCGGCGGGGCCGTAGGGATGGGGCATGCGGCCGAGCATCTCGGCGATCTTGCGGTTGTTGGCCAGTTCCGCCAGTTCCTCAAGATCGTCGACATGCGGCGGACGCAGCACCAGCCTCTCGGTGACGAGAACCGGGCAGTCGATCCGCAAACTCTCGTCTTCTAAGTCTTCCTTCTCCAGAACCATAGGTCTTCCTCCAGATCAAAACGGCAAAAGGGGAGATGGCGACCCATCTCCCCTGATGTTTTGTCCTGGATTTTGACCAGACACCGGACCCGAGATGGGTTGCCGGTGTTGTGGTGCGGATCCGGCCTATTCCGCTGCTTCCGTAATCGGGTTTACCGATACGTAGGTTCGCTTGTTTGCTTTGCGGGCAAACGAGACGACGCCTTCTTGCATCGCAAAAAGGGTGTGATCCTTGCCCATGCCGACATTGGCGCCGGGATGCCACTTGGTCCCGCGCTGACGGATGATGATGTTGCCCGAAACGACGGCTTCGCCGCCGAACTTCTTGACGCCAAGGCGCTTGGATTCGGAATCGCGACCGTTGCGCGAGGAACCGCCGGCTTTCTTATGTGCCATAGGAAATCTCCTTTACGTTCTGTTCTTACTCGGCTGCGCCAGCGGCGGCCTGATCGACCTTTGCGCGCGGCGGCTTGCCTGCGATGAGTTCCTTGGCCTGCTCGACCCATTCGTCGCGCTCGATGCGTCCGCCGAGCGAGAGGTCTTCGTCGAGCTTGGCAATCTCGGCCTTCTTGAGCTTGGCGACCTGCTTCAGCGACGTGATGCCGGCCTCTTCGAGCTTGGCCTTCAAGGCCGGACCGACGCCCGAGATCAGCGATACGTCATCCTTGAATTCGCCGGCGTCAGCCGCAGCTTCCTTCTTGGCAGCCGCCTTCTTCGAGGGCTTGGCGCCGTCAACGAGGATCTCCGAGATACGGACCGTCGTCAGGAGCTGGCGATGACCGCGCTTGCGGCGCGAATTCTGGCGGCGGCGCTTCTTGAAGGCGATGACCTTCTCGCCGCGGTTCTGATCGATGATCTCGGCGGAAACCGATGCGCCCGAAACGAGCGGCGCGCCGAGCGTGACGTCGGCGCCATTGCCGTGCGCGAGCACGTCGCCGATCTGGATGACGTCGCCGACATTGCCTTCGAGACGGCCGATTTCGAGAACCTGATCGGCGTTGACGCGGTACTGCTTACCGCCGGTTTTGATGACTGCGAACATTTTTGTCCTTTCTGTTCGTATCCCGGCTCTGGATGCGAGCATCCGGCCGGCTTCTTGTTCAGTCGGTTGACGATACCCCGCTGGATTTTTCCAACAGGAAACCGGCGCAGCGCGAACGCCACACCGGATTTTCGTGCCCGCACATACGCGATGGCTGCCGCGAAGTCAACGCGGCCGGCACGAAGCGAACGGCGATGGCCGCGAAGGTTGCGATCAGCCCGCCGGCCCGCTATCGACACTCCCGTCAGGCGACATGCCGGATGACGGGAGAAAATTTTTGACCCTCCAGGACTTGCCGTTCACTTGCGAAAAGAAGCCGGCGTCCGGCGCCCTCGGCGTCGTGGTGACGAACGCCCCGCTCGGCTCGGCGGCCGGAAACGAGATGCTGGCGATCGGCGGCAACGCGATCGACGCCACCGTGGCGTCGCTCCTGACGCTCACCGTGGTCGAGCCGATGATGGTGGGCATCGCCGGTGGCGGCATATCGCATATCCGGCTGGCCGATGGACGGCATGTGGTGGTCGATGCGCTGTCGACCGCAGGCTCCGCGATGGACGCCGCGATGTTCACGCCCGTCTCGGACCTGCCCGGTCAATACATGGATACGCAGGATCGCCGGAATCTCGTCGGTCCCTCGGCGGTCGCGGTGCCCGGAAATCTGCGCGGCTGGTGCCTGATGCAGGAGAAATACGGCAAACTGCCGTTCGCCGATGTCGTCGAGCCGGCGATCCGCGCGGCCGCACGCGGCTTCACCGTCAGTCACTACCTCAACGGCACGATCCACGAGCATCACGCGGACCTCACCGCCGACCCGGAAATGGCCCGCATGATGCTGCCCGGCGGCGCGCCGGCGGCACCCGGCAGCCGCATGGTGATGGGCGCTTATGCCGAAAGCCTTCGACTGGTGCAGTCGCAAGGTGCGGCGGCGCTGCATGGCGGCGCTCTTGGCATGTCGCTGATCGAGTGGCTGCAAAGAGATGGCCCCGGTGCCAGCGTCCTGACGCTCGATGATCTGCGAGCCTATCGCGCCGTCGAGCGCCAGGCGGTGTTCGGTACCTATCGCGGCTACACGATCGCCGGCCCGCCGCCGCCCGCTTCCTCTGGCGTTCACGTCACCCAGATGCTGAACATTCTGGAGAATTTCGACGTAAGGGCGATGGTCTTCGGCAGCGCCGAGAGCCTCGAACTGCTCGCAGAGGTGATCCGCATCGGCTTCGAGGACCGGCGCGCCGCGTCCGGCGATCCGGACTTCGTCGACGTGCCGGTCGAGCGCTACACGTCCAAGGACTACGCGCGCCTGTGCCTGGAGCGGATCGGAAAGATATCGTCCGTGCCGCTCGCCCTCGATCGGGAAAGCCGCGACACGACCCATGTCACCGTCGCCGACCGCGACGGCAACATCGTTTCGGCGACCCACACGATCAACGGCCTGTTCGGCGCGCGGATCATGGTGCCGGAAACCGGCATCATCCCCAACAATTACATGTTCAATTACGACCCGCGTCCCGGCAAGGCGATGTCGATCGTGCCGGGAAAAAGGGTGCCGACATCGATGGCGCCGATGATCGCGCTGAAAGACGGCAAGCCGTCCTTCGCGCTCGGCCTGCCGGGTGCCGTTCGCATATTTCCCTCCGCCCTTCAGGCCATCGTCAACATCATCGACCACGGGATGAGCCTGCAACAGGCGGTCGAGGCGCCGCGCCTTTGGACCGAGGGCCACCACGTCGAACTCGAACCGGCCTATGCCCCCATGGAGGCGGCGCTGACCGGCAAAGGCTACGACGTTCAACTCGCCAGGACCGTTGGCGGCGGCATGAACGCCATCGGGTTCGCCGACGACGGCATGATGACCGGCGCGGCCTGCTGGCGGGCCGACGGCACGGTCATGGCGCAAGGCGGCGGGCTCGCCCGTCCCGGCGTGCGATTTCACATTTGAAGATCTGGAGATGACATGATGCGCGTGGTGATGCCCGATCCGTCGGCGCCTGACAGGCTGGACCGCATCCGCCCCTATCTGCCCGAGGGATGGGATATCGCCACGCCCGGCTCGCGCAATCCGGCAGAACAGGTCGCCGCGCTTTCGGGAGCCGCCTTCGGCATCACCGGGGACGTCGCCGTCACGGAAGACATGATGGCGGTCGAGGGGCTGCGCGCGATCCACAAATGGGGCGTCGGCTACGACAATATCGATCTCGACGCCGCAAGGCGGCACCGCGTCCGCGTCCTGCGCACGACCGGGTCGAACGCGGTGGCGGTCGCCGAGACCACGCTTGGCCTGATCCTCGCGCTCAACCGCAATATCGTGCGCGGCCATGTCGGCATTCTCGAGGGCGAATGGCGCAAGGGCGAACTCTCGCCGACCTCGATGCGGCTTTCCGGCCGCACGGTCGGCATCGTCGGCATGGGCTATATCGGCAAGGCGCTTGCGCGACTGCTCGGCGGCTTCGGCTGCACGATCCTCTACACCAAGCGCACGAAGCTGAGCGCCGACGAGGAGCGCGCGGCCGGCGTCCGCTTCGCGCCTTTGGACGAGCTTTTGCGGGCGTCGGACGTCGTCACGCTGAACTGCGAGTTCAATGCCTCGACCCGCAATCTGATCAACCGGGAGACGCTTGCGCTGATGAAGCCGGACGCGATCCTTGTCAACGCCGCGCGCGGCGGCGTCATGGTCGAGGAGGACGTCGCCGAGGCGATCCGCGAGGGCAGGCTGCGCGGTGCGGGCGTCGACGTCTTCGCCGTCGAGCCGGTGCCGCCGGGCAACCCCCCTGATCGGCCTCGACAGGGTCATCACGACGCCGCATCTCGGCGCCAAGAGAGTGGAAGCCGATTACGACGTCGTGGTCTGTGGCGGTGGCGCTGCCGGTGTCGCGGCGGCCATCGGCGCAGCCAAGGCCGGGGCCAAGGTCTGCCTCGTCGAGAAATACGGCTTTCTGGGCGGCGCGGTGACGACATCCCAGGTCTACGCCTATTGCGGCCTCTACCAGCAAGGCCGCGAGCCGGTGAAGGCCGTCGGCGGCGTCGGCGAGGAGGTCGTCACGGAGCTGCGTGCTCACGGCCTCGACGGCGAGGCGTTCCGTTCGGAAACCACCGGCAACTGGATCGTGCTTCTGGACGGCGAAGTGCTCAAATTCGCGCTCGACAATCTGGTGCGCCGCCACGGCATCGACGTGAAGCTGCATACCCGCGTCGCCGCCGTGGCGCGCACGGCCGACCGCCTCGAAGCGGTCACGCTTGCCGGCATGGGGGGACGCACGCGCGTCGTCGCCGAAGCTTTCGTCGACGCCTCGGGCGACGCGAACCTTGCCATGCTCGCCGGCATTCCGTTTCGCACCGGCGATGCGGACGGCAAGTTGCAGGCGCTGACGATGCCGATCCGCGTCGGCGGCATCGCGCCCGATCTGGAAATCGACCGCAAGGCGCTACAGGCGGCGATCGCGCGCTACAATCTGGTCGGCGACCATCCGATCCAGCGCACCGATGGCGGCATCATCATTCGCCTGCCCCTGTCGCACGACATGTGGTGGATGACGGTCGACGTCGCCTTGGCCGACCTGACGTCGGAAAGCTTCACCGCCGCCGAGATGGAAGCGCGTGCCCGCGCCAACTCGTATGTCGCCATGCTGAGGCGCGAAATGCCGGGCTTCGAGCGCGCCTATCTCGTGGCGACCGGCCCGCAGATCGGCGTGCGCGAAACGCGCCACCCCGCCGCGCGATACGAAATGACGGGCGAGGACGTTGTGACGGGCAGACTTCGCGACGACGGCATCGCGCGCGCGGCATGGCCGATCGAGCTTCACGGCGAGGCCGGCAAGCCGAGCTACACCTCGATCGGCGGGGCTGGTTACTGCCATGTGCCCTACGATTCCATCCGCGCGAAGGGCCTGGACAATCTGTGGTACGGCGGCCGGGTCATCGGCGCTGACCCGAATGCCTACGGGTCGATCCGGGTGATGGGAACGGCCTTCGCAACCGGGCAGGCCGCCGGCGTCGCCGCTGCCGATCATGTCGATGCCGACCACCGCAACAGCGTGGCCAGCGTCCGCGCACGCCTCATCGCTCAGAACGCGCTGATCTGAATAGGCGGGCTTTGCCTTTGCCGCGCGCTTTGTGTAAACGAAACGCAACATTCGAAACGAAAACGGACTTCGGTAAGATGGAAAAGTTCACGAAGCTGACGGGCGTCGCCGCCCCCCTGCCCATCGTCAATGTCGACACCGACATGATCATTCCGAAGGATTATCTGAAGACGATCAAGCGCACGGGGCTTGCCAAGGGCCTTTTCGCCGAGATGCGCTTCAACGAGGACGGCTCGGAGAACCCGGATTTCGTTCTCAACAAACCGGCCTATCGCAAGGCGCAGATTCTTGTCGCCGGCGACAATTTCGGCTGCGGATCGAGCCGCGAGCACGCGCCCTGGGCGCTGCTCGATTTCGGCATTCGCTGCGTGATCTCGACATCCTTCGCCGACATCTTCTACAACAATTGCTTCAAGAACGGCATCCTGCCGATCACCGTCAGCCAGGACGACCTCGACAAGCTGATGGACGACGCCGAGCGAGGAGCCAACGCAACGTTGACGATCGATCTGGAAGCGCTGGAAATCCATGGACCGGACGGCGGCGTCGTCAAGTTCGACCTCGACGCGTTCAAGCGCCACTGTCTCTTGAACGGCCTCGACGATATCGGCCTGACCATGGAAAAGGGCGTGGCCATCGACGGGTTCGAAAAGAGCTACGCCGAGTCCCGCCCCTGGGCATGAGTGGAGATGCCGGCAATGCGACGCACGATTTCGGTCCTCGCCGGCGTTCTCGCACTGACGGCATCGGCGAGCGCGCAGGATGAGCAGACCGTCGAATTCGCTGGCGCCACTTTCTCGATCACCGAGACGGATGATTACGAAAAAATCCTGACGGCCGATGGCGAGGAGATCGCGCGGGCCTATGTGATCCTGCACGATCGCAACGTGAAACTCGGCGATATCGAGGTTGCGATCTTCCAGACCGGTCCAGGCGGCAATATGTGCGGCACGGTCAGCCTCATGGTCTGGCGCGACGGCGACGAACTCAAGACCGCCGCGTCGCCCGACGATTGCGGCGCACCGCCGCCCGCCGTCACGCAGGACGCGATCTTTTTCGTGCCCTATCTGATGCCGGGGGCGGACGGCGTGGTCCGCCGGTGGACGACTTACGAAGGGATGCAGGCGATCGCCAGGATCGAATATGCGCCCGAGCCCGGCACAGGCTGGGCGGATTTCGACCCCGCCGCGGTGAACTATCCGACCGACGTTTTCCGCAACGCGGAAATCTATGAATTCGCGCAAGAGCTCCTCGGCGAGCAGCTTCAGCAGGTGACGACGGGTCTTCTCGTTTCCGGCGGTCTCGGGCCGTTGGACGACACCGGCATATATGTGGCCAATGGCTGCGTTCCCCATGCCTGCGGCGCTTCCGACAGTTTCATGGCCGTCGATCCGACCGGTCGAAAACTCTATTTCGCGCAGCAGGGCGTCGACGAGACATGGCCGCCGCAGGCCGACTGGCCGGACGAGATCGTCGCCGCGAAGAACGAGGCGATCGGCGACGAGTGATGTCGGTCTGCTTGTCCTGACACAAAAAACGGCTAAACCGTCCCGAACGCTTCCAAACCTTGAGGATCGCCCGTGACGAACAAGACCCTGACCCGATTTCTCGTCGAACAGCAGCGCGAGCAGAATGCGCTTCCCGGCCAGTTGCGCCTCCTGATCGAGATCGTCGCACGCGCCTGCAAGGCGATCAGCCATTCGGTCAACAAGGGCGCGCTCGGCGGAATGCTCGGCGATCTTGGCAGCGAGAATGTGCAGGGCGAGGTCCAGAAGAAGCTCGACGTGATCGCCAACGAAATCCTTCTGGAGGCCAATGAGTGGGGCGGTCACCTTGCCGCCATGGCATCCGAGGAAATGGAAGCGATCTATCCGACGCCGAACCGGTTCCCGCGCGGCGAATACCTGCTCCTGTTCGATCCGATCGACGGCTCGTCCAATATCGACGTCGACATTTCGGTCGGCACGATCTTCTCCGTGCTGAAGGCCCCGGCCGGTGCCGAGAGCCGCGAGATCGACGCGAACGACTTCATGCAGAAAGGCGCGACGCAGGTCGCAGCCGGCTATGCGATCTACGGGCCGCAGACGTTGCTCGTCCTGACCGTAGGCACCGGCGTCTACGAATTCGCGCTCGACCGCGACATGGGCTCCTGGCGCATGACGCAGGCCAACATCACGATCCCGAAGAACTATGCCGAGTTCGCCATCAACATGTCGAACTACCGCCACTGGGCGCCGCCCGTTCGCCGCTATGTCGACGAGTGCCTCGCCGGCAAGGACGGTGCGCGTGGAAAGAATTTCAACATGCGCTGGACCGCCTCGATGGTCGCCGACGTGCACCGCATTTTGAAACGCGGCGGCATCTTCATGTATCCGTGGGACGCCCGCAAACCGGACATGCCGGGCAAACTGCGCCTGATGTACGAGGCGAACCCGATGGCGTTCCTGATCGAGCAGGCGGGCGGCGCGGCCTTTGACGGTCGCACACGCATCATGGATGTCGACGCGACCGCACTTCACCAGCGCGTCGGCGTGGTGCTCGGCGATGCGGAAGAAGTCGAGCGGGTCGTCGCCTATCATCGCGAGCATGACGCCCAGACTGCCAGCGCCTGAACGCGCCGACATCTTGCGTGATGGAACCGACCGCATAGGGCATGGCTTGATCAAGGCCATGGCCTCAAGGGATCGATGACGCCAGCCAGGAAGACATCCCGCCACCTGCGCCGCCCCGCAAGACAGAACGGCCGGGGCTCGTGGGGCGTGCTCGCCGCGATCGCAGCGGCCATCGGCGGTCTTGCAATCGCGGCGGTATTGATGCTGGCGATCGTGCCCGATCATGTCCTGTTTCGCGACAGGCTGGCCTTTTCCATTCTCGATTTCGGCAAAGAGCGCGAGATGCTCCCGCTCGACCAGACGACGCATGACGGATTGACGGTGCGCTCATGGTACGTCGCGCCGCAGGCCGGACGACCCGTCATCGTCTATTTCGCCGGCCGTGACGGCGACATCGTGCGCAAGCCCGCGCATCTCATGGAGCGCGTGGCGGACGGTTTCGGCCTCCTTCTCGTCGGCTATCGCGGCTTCGGCGGCAATCCGGGCGTGCCTCGGGAGATCGACATGCATCGCGACGTCCTCGCGCTTCTGGCAAAGCTGCGCGACGACGGCCTCGCCGGCAGCGGCACGATCCTTTATGGCTATTCCATGGGCTCGGGTTTTGCCGCGAACGCCGCATCGCTCACCGATACGCTCGGCGTCGTCCTCGAAGCCCCGATCAGCAATTTCCTCGCGGCCGTGCGCCAGCAGGCCGGTCCGGTTCCGAGCTTCCTTGTGCGCACGCGGCTCGACAATCTTGCCCGCATTCCCGAAATCCGTGCGCCGATCCTGCTTCTGGCGGGCGGGCAGGATGCGGTGACGCCGCCCTCCTTCGCCCGTGCGCTGGCGGCCGCCAACCCGACATTCGCCAGCGTCGAGATTTTCCCCGACGCCAACCATTTCAGCATCGTGCGCCTTGGCGGGCGCGAGGCGATCGGAGCCTTTCTGGATCGCATCGACAGTCGCAGCATGGCCTCTGGACTATCGCCAAATCCGGCCTGATCGCCTCGAAAGACTGGACGCGAGGCCCCGAGCGCAATATCAGCGGAGCCGACAGAAACTGTCGCAGGGATCACCCCGCGCGACACAATCGACCGGAGGTCCCTCATGGCATCGCGCAAGCTTCTTCTTCTCCCCGGCGACGGCATCGGCCCGGAGGCCATGGCCGAGGTGCGCAAGCTGATCGCGGTCATGAACGAGGAAACGAATGCCGGCTTCGAAACAGAGGAAGGTCTGGTCGGCGGCTGCGCCTACGATGCGCATGGGGCATCGATCTCCGAAGGCGACATGGAAAAGGCCATGGCGGCCGACGCGGTTCTGTTCGGCGCGGTCGGCGGTCCCAAATGGGACAGCGTTCCCTATGAGGTGCGCCCCGAGGCAGGTCTGTTGCGCCTGCGCAAGGATATGCAGCTTTTCGCCAATCTGCGCCCGGCGATCTGCTATCCCGCGCTCGCGCATTCTTCGTCGCTCAAGCCGGACGTCGTCGAGGGCCTCGACATCCTCATCGTCCGCGAACTGACCGGCGGCGTCTATTTCGGCGAGCCGAAGGAGATCATCGATCTGGGCAACGGCCAGAAGCGCGGTATCGATACGCAAATCTACGACACGTTCGAGATCGAGCGCATTTCAGGCGTCGCCTTCGAACTCGCACGCACGCGTCGGGGCGAAGTCTGCTCGATGGAAAAGCGCAACGTCATGAAGTCGGGCGTGTTGTGGAACGAGGTCGTCACGGCCACCCACAAGGCGAAATATGCCGACGTGAAGCTGACCCACATGCTGGCAGATGCCGGCGGGATGCAGTTGGTGCGCTGGCCCAAGCAGTTCGACGTGATCGTTACCGACAACCTCTTCGGCGACATGCTCTCGGACGTCGCCGCCATGCTCACCGGCTCGCTCGGCATGCTCCCGTCCGCTTCACTCGGCGCGCCGGATGCCAGGACCGGCAGCCGCAAAGCGCTCTACGAGCCGGTCCACGGCTCCGCACCCGACATCGCCGGACAGGGCATCGCCAACCCGATCGCCATGATCGCGTCCTTCGCGATGTGCCTGCGTTATTCGTTCAATATGGTGGCCGAGGCCGACCGTCTCGAAGCGGCCATTTCCGCCGTGCTTGACGACGGCATCCGCACGAAGGACATCGCGTCCGAAGGGGTGCAGACCGTCTCGACGAGCGACATGGGCGACGCCATCGTGGCGAAGTTCCGGGCCTGACACCGCTCCATTCCACGAACCGGCCGCGACGCGAAATATAGACGTCGCGGCTGGCGGGATCGGCGCCAAAGCGTTCCCCGACGCCGCATTGCACCAATGGGGCGTCGATGCTATCTCAAGGGCAACTGTCCGCGCCCGCCACGCGTATCACGCGAAGCCGACGGGCGCCGTTTCAAACCGCATCCAAGGATAGCCATGCAGTCCGCCGCGCTTGCCGCCACGAAGAGTGACGCTCCCGAATTTCCCGTGCCGGCCAACACCTACGCCGAAACGGTCGTCTCGGTCACGCACTATACCGACAATTTGTTTTCCTTCCGGATCACACGGCCCGCCGCGTTCCGCTTTCGCTCGGGCGAGTTCGTGATGATCGGTCTGCCCAATGCGCAAAAACCCGTCTTCCGCGCCTATTCCATTGCCAGCCCCGCCTGGGATGAGGAAGTCGAGTTCTATTCGATCAAGGTGCCGGACGGACCGCTGACGCAGCATCTGCAGAAGATCCAGCCCGGCGATACCGTTCTGATGAAGCAAAAGTCGACCGGTACGCTGGTGCTCGATGCGCTGAAGCCCGGCAAGCGGCTGTGGCTGGTCGCGACCGGAACCGGCTTCGCGCCATGGGCGAGCCTTTTGCGCGACCCGGAAACCTATGAGAAATTCGACGAGGTCGTCGTCACAAATACCTGCCGCGACGCGGCCGATCTTGCCTATGGCAATCACCTGATCGCTTCGCTGCACGCCGACCCGCTGATCGGCGAATTGACGGCCGGACGCGTGAAATACATCGCGACGACGACGCGCGAGCCTTCGGCTCACATGGGCCGCATCACGACGCTGATCGAAAATGGCGAACTGTTCCGCATGGTCGGCTGCGCGCCCTTCGACCCGGAAATCGACCGCGTCATGATCTGCGGCTCGATGGCGATGCTGAACGATGTGAAGGCGCTGATCGAGACGCACGGGCTGGAAGAAGGCTCCAACGCCAAGCCCGCCGATTTCGTCGTCGAGCGCGCTTTCGTCGGCTGAACCCCGGAACTTCGACACGGCTGAAACGGTTGCTCTTCATCGAAGCCGATGGAGGCCATCATGAACGACAGCCCCAAACCCCCGCCACGGCGCGGCCTCGAACGCCGCTCGCTGATGATCGTCGCGATCATCGTCGCGGTCGCGCTCGCGATCTTCCTGTTCAGTACGGACGACACGCCCGTCCCGGATGTCCAGAGCGGCGGGCCGGGCGGCGAGATGACCGCCGACCCGCAGCCGGTTCCGCAATTGCCGCCGGAAAGCGAGACGCCGCAGGAACCGGCCAACTAGCCGGGACGTTCTGTTGGGCATCAAGGAGATTGTTCATGAAGATCGACGATATCCGCGTCTCACGCGCTGCCAACGACAGCGGTGCGGCCGAAGTCACGCTCAGCGACGAGGACGGCGCGGAAATCCGCATCTATGTGCCGATAGGCGCGAATGTCGGCGAGGATCGCGCGTCCATTCTCGATGAAGCGCGCAGCCTTCTCGTCGCCGCCACAGATGCGATCGGCGCGCCGACCGCGCTGCCGGACGGGCTGACGCCGGCGAACGGCAATGACGAAGTACCTATCGAGACTCTGGAAGCGGCCGATGGCGGCCGGCCACTGGAATCGCTCGAGGAAGACGACGACAACGCCTATCAGGAACCGGACGAGGCGCTTCCCGACGAGCGCGAGGAACAGGCGCTTGCCGCCGGCCTGACGCGGGGCCGCTTCGGCGACCCCGCCTGACCCGGTCTATTCCGGCAGCATGCGCACGGCGCCCTTGTCGGCGCTGGTCGCGAACGCGGCGTAGGCTTTCAGCGCCGTCGTGACGTTGCGCTTGCGGGGAGAAGATGGCTTCCAGCCGGCCTTGTCCTGTTCGGCGCGGCGGCGCGCAAGTTCGTCGTCGTCGACCGCGAGTCTGATCGTGCGGCCCGGAATGTCGATCTCGATCGAATCGCCGTCCTTGACGAGGCCGATCGTGCCGCCATTCGCCGCCTCCGGCGAGACGTGGCCGATGGAAAGTCCCGACGTGCCGCCGGAAAACCGCCCATCGGTCAAAAGCGCGCAGGCTTTCCCGAGGCCCTTCGACTTCAGATAGCTGGTCGGATAGAGCATTTCCTGCATGCCCGGCCCGCCTTTAGGTCCCTCGTAGCGGATCACCACCACGTCGCCGGCCTCGACCTCGTTGCCGAGAATGCCCTTCACGGCGGCATCCTGGCTTTCGAACACCTTGGCGGGGCCGGTGAATTTCAGGATCGATTCGTCGACGCCCGCCGTCTTCACGATGCAGCCGTCCAGCGCGATGTTTCCGCTGAGAACCGCAAGCCCGCCATCCTTGGAGAACGGGTGCTGCACGTCTCGGATGACACCGTTTTCACGGTCGAGATCGAGTTCCTTCCAGCGCGCCGCCTGACTGAAGGCAACCTGCGTGGGGATGCCGCCCGGTGCGGCGGAAAAGAGTTCGAGCGCGGCCGGATTGTCGGTGACGGCGATGTCCCAGCGGTCGATGGCGTCGCCCAGCGTCTTTTCGTGTACTGTCGGCAGATCGCGATGGATGAGGCCGCCGCGGTCGAGTTCGCCCAGGATGGCCATGATGCCGCCGGCACGGTGAACGTCTTCCATGTGCACGTCGGACTTGGCCGGAGCGACCTTGGACAGGCACGGCACTTTGCGCGAAAGCCGGTCGATATCGTCGAGCGTGAAATCGATCTCGCCTTCATAGGCGGCGGCAAGGATGTGAAGGACCGTATTGGTCGACCCACCCATCGCGATGTCGAGCGCCATCGCGTTTTCGAATGCGCGCTTCGACGCGATATTGCGGGGCAATGCCGTTTCGTCGTCCTGTTCGTAGTAGCGTTTTGCCAGACCGACGATGCGCTGGCCGGCTTCCAGGAAGAGGCGCTTGCGGTCGGCATGCGTGGCGAGCGTCGACCCGTTGCCCGGCAGCGACAGGCCCAGCGCTTCCGTCAGGCAGTTCATCGAATTTGCGGTGAACATGCCCGAACAGGAACCGCAGGTCGGGCAGGCCGAGCGCTCGATCACCTGCACGTCTTCGTCCGACATGGTCTCGTCGGCGGCCGCGACCATCGCGTCGACGAGGTCGAGCGCGTGCGTCTTGCCGTCGGACAGCACGACCTTACCGGCCTCCATCGGGCCGCCGGACACGAAGATCGTCGGGATGTTGAGGCGCAGCGACGCCATCAGCATGCCGGGCGTGATCTTGTCGCAGTTGGAAATGCAGACCATGGCGTCCGCGCAATGCGCATTGACCATATACTCGACCGAATCGGCGATGATCTCGCGGGAGGGCAGCGAATAGAGCATGCCGTCATGGCCCATCGCGATGCCGTCATCGACGGCGATCGTGTTGAATTCCTTGGCGACGCCGCCGGACGCCTCGATCTCGCGCGCGACGAGCTGGCCGAGATCCTTCAGATGCACATGTCCCGGCACGAACTGCGTGAACGAATTGACCACGGCGATGATGGGCTTGCCGAAATCACCGTCCTTCATCCCGGTGGCGCGCCAAAGGCCGCGTGCGCCGGCCATGTTGCGGCCATGCGTGGTGGTTCTCGACCGATAGGGGGGCATGCGTGTCTCCTCGTCGCCGGGGCTTGCGAAACGAATGGCCGTTTCGGGTGGCCCGCACGTTATTTTCTTACCAATCGCGCCGTTGATACCGGGCTTGAGGCTTGAGGGAAAGCCCGGACGAAGCTTGGCGGTGGTGGAAAAGAAAAGGCCCGTCGGGGGAGGAGATCCGACGGGCCAGATTTCGTGCGGTGCGGGAGGAGGTGCACCGCAGTCTTGTCTCGGGCCAGGGAGGAGGTTGGCCGTTGACAATCCGAACATAGAAATTCGGCCTCGATTGTGCAATGCAATAAATTGCATGGCAGCCATGCAAAACTGCCTGCGCCGCTTTGACGTGCCTGCAAGCCATTGGAAAACATGACGCTGGGAAACGTGCCGCCATTTTCGGCGACCTGCGAAAAATTCCAGCAAGACGCACTGCCGCAAGACACTACCGCATCGCACCATTTCTGAGCGCGCTTATTTTTTGCGGGAACTTGCTGCACCTGTCGCCGGTTAGGTTGATGAAGCAGGTGCGGCGCGTGTCAATCGGGCACGACGGCAAAGAGGAACAAGGCGATTTTCCCGATTTCCCGCCTTGGCCAACGAAACGGCAGACGAGCCTCTATCCTGTCCGCGCCGCACCTGTTCTCACCAGCCACACGCGTCGTGACGCGCGAAGCCAAAAAGGTCAGCACCGAATGTATCCCCTTCAACTGACGATCAACGGCAAGGCGCACGAGACGAACGTCGACCCGCGCGTGAGCCTGCTCGATCTCCTGCGCGAAAATCTCGGTCTGACCGGCTCGAAAAAGGGGTGCGACCACGGCCAGTGCGGCGCCTGCACGGTGATCGTCAACGGACGTCGCATCAATTCCTGCCTGTCGCTCGCGGTCAGCCATGATGGCGACGAGGTGACCACGATCGAGGGCATGGCGAGCGATGACGGGCTTTCTCCCCTGCAGGCCGCCTTCGTCAGACACGACGCGTTTCAATGCGGCTATTGCACACCGGGACAGATATGTTCCGCGACCGCCCTTCTGGAGGAACTGGAGCGCGGCGAGCCGAGCGTCGTAACGAAAGAACGCGTGGAACTTGCCGACGAGGAAATCCGCGAGCGCATGTCCGGCAATCTGTGCCGCTGCGGAGCCTACAACAACATCATCGATGCCATTCTCGAAGTCGCGGAGGCGCGCGCATGAAACCGTTCAACTATTCCCGCGCCGCCGACGACAAGGCGGCGGTCACGTCCGCGCGCGGCCAGGGCGCGCGTTATCTCGGTGGCGGCACCAATCTGATCGATCTGATGAAGCATGAGATCGAGCAGCCCGATGCGCTTGTCGACGTGTCGCGCCTGCCGCACGAGGCCATCGAAGAGACGGGCGACGGCGTGCGGATCGGCGCGGCGGTGACCAACAGCGCACTCGCCGGCGACCCCATTATCCGCGAGCGCTATCCGCTTTTGTCGACGGCTCTCCTGTCCGGCGCGACGATGCAATTACGCAATCGCGCGACGACCGGCGGAAATTTCCTCCAGCGTACGCGCTGTCAGTATTTCTACGACACGCAGCGCGCCTGCAACAAGCGCGAGCCGGGTTCGGGCTGTGACGCGGTCGGCGGGTTGAATCGATTCCACGCGATCCTCGGCGCAAGCGAGCAATGCATCGCCGTCCATCCCTCCGACATGGCGGTCGCGATGGTGGCGCTCGGTGCGCATGTCGAAACGGCGCTCGGCGAGGGAAGCGGGCGCACCTTGCCAGCGGACGCCCTGCACCGCCTGCCCGGCGACACGCCGCATATCGACCATCAGTTGCGCCACGGCGAGCTGATCACCCATGTCGTCCTGCCCAAGGCAGCGGAACACCAGCTCTATCGAAAAGTGCGCGACCGGTCGTCCTATGCGTTCGCCGTCGTCTCGATCGGCGTCGCATTCGATCTGCTCGAAGGGAACTTCATGAATGTTCGCATCGCGCTTGGTGGCGTTGCACACAAGCCGTGGCGCGCCGCACGGGCCGAAGAGATTCTGGAGGGCAAGGCACCCTCGCCCGAACTGTTCGCCAAGGCTGCTGACGCCGAACTCGCGGAGGCTCGGGGCTACGGCCACAATGATTTCAAGATTCCGCTGATGCGCCGGCTGATCATCGCCAGCTTTGGCGAAATGACGGCCAAACAGGAGAATGCGGCATGAGCGAGCACCCCAAGGGATTAATCGGCCAGCCGCTCGACCGCGTCGAGGGTCCGCTCAAGGTGACGGGACAGGCGACCTATGCCGCGGACTGGCGCGGAGACGAGCCGCATCTGATTGGCTTCATCGTCGAATCGCCGGCCGCCAAGGGCACGATCACCGCACTCGACACGAAAGAAGCGGAGGCTGCGCCGGGTGTCGAACTCGTTTTGACGCATCTCAATACGCCCAAGCAGATTCCATTCGGCGAGCGCAACGACGACGGCAATTTCGCGCAATCCCATGCGATGATGCGCACCGATCACGTCCGCTATGTCGGCTATCCCGTGGCGCTCGTCGTTGCCCGGACGCTCGAAGAGGCGCGCCACGCGGCATCGCTGGTCAGGTTCGAGATCAAGGCGGATGGGGACGCAATCTTCGATCCCGTTGCCAACGAAAAACTGGCCGAGAAGCCTGACGCGCTCGACGGTGCCGAAGAAGTGGACACCGATACAGGCGATTTCGATGCCGCATGGGCGGGTGCGTCCCACACGGTCGAAGCCGAATTCCACACATCCGGCCAGCACGCGGCGGCGATGGAGCCGCATGCGACGGTGGCCGAATGGGATGGCGACAGGCTGACCGTCCATATGGCGATCCAGATTCTGTCGGACGCGCGCAAGGGCTTCGCCAATACGTTCGATATCGATCCCGAGAGTGTCCGGATCGTCTCGCCCTATATCGGCGGCGGTTTCGGCTCCAAGCTGGGAATCCACAACGAAGCCATTCTGGCGGCGCTTGCGGCCAAGGTGACGGGCCAGCCCGTCCGGGTGAATCAGCACAGGCGCAACGTGTTCTCGAACGGACCGCACCGCTCGCGTCATCGCCAGCGCCTGAAGGTCGGCGCAGACGATCACGGCAACATCGTCGCCATCCATCACGATTCGCTCGCCGCCATGTCGCGCGACTATCCGTTCGCCGAGGCTCCCGCATCGCCGACGCGCGGCAGCTACGCGACCAAGGCGATGCACACGCAACATCGTGTGGTCGAAGCCGACATTCCCAAGGTCGACGCCATGCGCGCGCCGGGCGAGGCGATCGGCACGCTGACCTTCGAGGCGATCATCGACGAACTCGCGCATGAATGCGGCGTCGATCCGGTCGAGTTCCGCCTGCGCAACGAACCGGAAAAAGACCCGAACTCCGGCAAGCCCTTCTCGGATCGCAAGATGCGTCGATGCCTTCTGGAAGGCGCGGAGCGGTTCGGCTGGAACGGTCCCGCTTCCCGGCGCGAAGGCGACTGGCTGATCGGACACGGCATGGCGGCGGCGATCCGTCCCAACATGATGATGAAAGCCGAGGCCGCGATGGAGCTGGCGCCAGACGGCAGGCTCGTGGTTCGCCTCGATATGACCGACATCGGCACCGGGACTTACACGATCCTGACCCAGATCGCGGCTGAAGCCATGGGCATTGCTCCGGACAAGGTGACGGTGGAACTCGGCGACACCGACTTTCCCGAGACCTGCGGTTCGGGCGGGTCGTTCGGCGCAGGCTCGACGGGAACGGCCGTGCTGGACGCTGCCGAAAACCTGAAGGCCGACCTTTTGTCGCGCGCCGCGAAGGCGGATCGCGACTGGAAAGGGGTGAACAGCAAAGCTTTGCGGATCACCGACGATATGCTGTCGCTCGATGAGCGTTCGCTGCCGATCTCCGCGCTGGACGACGGCAAGGCGATTTCGGCCAAGGGCAGCGCCAGTCCCGGCAAGGCGCATGAGAACATGGCGCAATATTCCTACGGGGCGCAATTCGCCGAGGTGGCGGTCGACGCCGTGACGGGCGAAATCCGCCTGCGTCGCCTGACGGGCGTGTTCGATGCCGGGCGAATCCTCAACGAGAAGACCGCGCGCTCGCAATTGATGGGCGGCATGGTCTTCGGCATTGGCGCTGCATTAATGGAAGAAAGCCTGATGGACGATCGCTACGGCGCGTTCATGAATAGGGACCTGGCCGAGTACCATATCCCGGTCAACCGCGACGTGCCGCGCCTCGACATCCACATGATCGAGGGTTTCGACGCGAATTCGAACCCGCTCGGCTCCAAGGGCATCGGCGAACTCGGCATATGCGGCGCGGGACCGGCGATCGCCAATGCAATCTTTGCGGCGACCGGCGTGCGCGTGCGCAAATTCCCGATCCATATGGAAGATCTCATGGAAAAACTGCCGCCCCGATAGCCTTGTATCGATCCGCCCTTCTTTTGCCGTATTGACGGGAACCTTATTTCACGAAAGACATTCATCGTACACAATGCGTGAGGAGGCGCCGCGATGTCCGATTTCCAGTTTACCGAACCGGTTGTCCTGCGGGCCGGCGGCCACCTCCTCGAGGTGCGCGATGCGTTGCAGGCGTCGCGTGCTCTGACCGAGTCCTGGCCCGAAACGCGCGGAAAATGGTACTATGCGGCCAATCGCGCCTGCCGCAGCGCGGTCAAGGGTGAAACGTCCGCCATTCTTGCCCGGCGCATGTTCAAGGAAGCCGTGGACGAATCGCGCCTCGGCGCATGACGAATTGTCGCGGGACGATTTGCATAGCTTCCATGCAGTTTTTGAGATTGCCAAAATAATCATCTGACGCCACATTGGAACGGTCGACGGATCAACCTCCTCCCTGATCCCAGACAGTTGCGGCGCACCTCCTCCCGCGCCGCATGAAATTGGCCCGCCGGACCTCCTCCCCTGGCGGGCCTTTTCACATCTGCGCTAACCTTCACGCTTACCGGAGCTTAAGTCTTGTCGGGCACAATCGTGCGATGGCAAGGCGACGCAAAAGCAAGACCGGAAAATGGCTCGTGACCGTCGCGCTCGTCGCGGCCCTCGGTGGCGGAGCCTATTGGTGGGCCGCAAGCAGCAACCGCCCCGCGCCGTCGATTTCGACCGGCAAGGCACCGGCAGCCGCAGCACGCTCCGCAAATCCGAAGAAACCGACCGCCCGCGTTCAGGAAACGCGCAGCGCCGCATCTCCGGCGCGTCCGGTCGCGCCCGCTAGCATGCCGGTCGATCGCGTGAAGAAGACGACGGTCCCGCGCCCGGCAATCCCCATCGGCGGATAGGCGTCAGGTCGCGTTCTCTTCGATCTGTTCCATGTCGTCGTCGGACAGGCCGAAATGATGACCGATCTCGTGGATGAGGACATGGGAGACGATGTCGCCCAGAGTTTCCTCGTTCTCGGACCAATAATCCAGGATCGCGCGGCGATAGAGCGTGATGCGGTTCGGACCATCGCCGGATTGCGGATTCCAACGCTCCGCGATGCCGACGCCCTCGAAAAGCCCCAGGAGATCGAACGGCGTTTCGAGCGCCAGATCGTCCATGATTTCCTCGGTGGGAAATTCCGCGATCTGGATGACGATTTCGCCCGTCAATTGCCTGAACGCGTCGGGCAAATGTGCGTAGGTTTCCAGCGCCAGCAACTCGAACTCTTCCAGCGAAGGGGAAAGCTGATCATGCCAGGCGCGCGTTTTATAAATACGGCCCATGCTGCGCCATATAGAGCGTTTGCAGATGGAATGCGACCCCCGCACGCAAGGTCACTCGCCTTCGCCGTCCTGAAGATTGCGCGCCTCCGAGGGCAGCATGATCGCGATCCCGTCGCGGATGGGATAGGCAAGCCGGGCGTGGCGCGAGACCAGTTCCTGCTTCGCCTTGTCGTAGGACAGCGTGCCCTTGGTCAGCGGACAAACGAGCAGTTCGAGAAGCTTGGGATCGGTGATGTTCACCCTACTGGATGCTGTTTCCGACATCCTTGCCCTCCCTGGCCAGCGCCATCTCGGTGATGGCGATCAGCGTTTCGGCGCGTGTCTTCAGGTCGGGCGCTTCCAGGAGGGCCTGTTTTTCGGCCGCGCCGTAAGGCGCCATCATGGACAGCGCATTGACCAGCGACGCGTTCTCGGCCCGCCTTATGCTGGCCCAGTCGGCATCGAGATCGTTTGCCTCCAGATAGGACTGGAACGCCCGCAACAACGCCGGACGGTCAGGCTCGCTCGTGTCGGACGCGCTGTCGAGATCGGCGACGAACGGCAGAACATGGCCCTGCCGGAACGGCGTGCGCGCGGGTTGCTCGCGGTCGAGCCTGAACCGGCACACGCCCTGAAGCGAGATCAGATAACGCCCGTCTCCGGTTTCTGCAAACGACGTCAGCCGGCCGAGACAACCGACATCGCACAAGAGCGGCTCGCCATCTTCGCGGCGCGTTCCGTCCAGGGCCGGCTGGATCATGCCGATGACGCGATGCTTCGGCAGCACGGCGTCGATCATCGCCAGATAGCGCGGCTCGAAGATGTTGAGCGGCATGCGCCCGCCCGGCAGCAGAAGGGCACCTTCAAGCGGAAACACCGGAACGGTCTCCGGGATGTCCTTTGCGCTGCGATAGCGTGCATTTCCCGCTTGCACGGACGACTCCATTTTCGACTCCGATCAGTGCGTTCCTGTGGAACGCGCGACCGTTTTCTAATGTGGAGCAGCCGCCACGAAGCTCAATAGCGGGCCTGCGATTCGAACCGGTCACGAAAACAGAAGCGAGGAAAGCTTGCGGCGCGCGGCGAGCGTTGCCGGGTCCGCCATGCCCCAGGCCTCGAAGAATTTCAGAAGCTGCGCCCGCGCACCGTCCTCGCGCCACTCCCGATCGGCCTTGACGATGGCAAGCAGGCTGTCGGTCGCCGCCGTCCGGTCGCCTTGCGCATTCTGGATCAAGGCGAGGTCGAACCGAGCATCATGATCGGCCGGATTGGCCTCGAGCCGCCTGGCCAATGCCTGCGGATCGCCGAGAGCCGCGACCTGGGCGTCGAGTTCGAGCCGGGCCTTGACGGCAGCGATTTCGGGCAGCCCGGCCTTGTCTTCGGCAACCTGTTCGATCACCGAGCGGGCATCGTCCGTCTGGCCGGCATCGAGAAGCAGCGAGGCGAGCGCAGCGCTTGCCTGCGGATGACCGGGCTCCTCACCGAGAACGGCGGAATAAATCTGCACGGCACCTTGCAGGTCGCCTGCCTGTCGCGCTTCGGACGCCGCAGCCAAAGCGTCCTCAATGCCCGTGGCCGCAGCGCCGGGCCCGGCGACCTTGTCGATGAATTCGCTGATCTTGCTTTCCGGCACCGCGCCCATGAAGCCGTCGACGGGCTGCCCGTCCTTGAAGGCTATGACCGCGGGAATCGACTGGATGCCGAGCTGGCCTGCAATCGACGGATGTTCATCGATGTTCATCTTGACGAGCTTGACGCGCCCCGCGGCGGCGGTCACGATTTTTTCCAGCGCCGGCTGAAGCTGCTTGCACGGCCCGCACCACGGCGCCCAGAAATCCACGAGCACGGGCTGGTTGCGCGATTCCTGCACCACGTCGGCCGCAAATGTCGCCGTCGTCGTGTCCTTGATCAGGTCGGCCGCCGGCGCCGCACCGCCGCCGATGAGGTCGGAGCCTCCTTCGAACGAAGCGGCGAAAGCGGGAGGGGCGAAATGGCGGTGCATCGGCTGTCCTTTCGGTGAAGCGGGCGGCAAGACTGCCGTCAATGTGGCAAGGGCGTCGAAACATTCAAGATCAGCGGCTCGTGACCCGTTGCCCGCAGGAATGTCAGAAGATCGTCGCGACGGATCGAAGTCGTCGCGTCGTTGGCCAGCGGATGGGCGTTGATCGTTTCGTTTTCCATCAACGCGCGGTCGAGCACGATGGTGACGTCGTGGCCCCCATCGTTGATCGCCCCGAACACGGTTACCGCGCCGGGCGTGACGCCGAGATACTCCATCAGCTTCTCCGGCTTGCCGAAGGAGACGCGCGACGATGCGCCGATGACCTGATGAATTTGCTTGAGGTCGACCGTGGCCGTCTCCTCGACGGCCAGCAGGAAGAAGCGGTCCTTCTTGTCCTTGACGAAGAGGTTCTTGGTATGGCCGCCCGCGATCCTCCCGCGCAGGGAGCGCGATTCCTCGACCGTGAAGAGCGGCGGATGGGAAACCGTGACGACGTCGATCCCAAGATCGGCGAGCATCGCAAAAAGGTCGTCGGCTGTTTTCGGCATCAGGACCGCCTATCGAACGAAGATTGCCGCCGTCTTAATGGCTGAGGCTCCGTTACGAAAGCTGCGGCGATCAGATTCTCTGTTGCATTCGTCCGGCAGTTCCGTCATATAGGCGCGGTTTCCGGCGCTGCCGGTGCGAGCGGGTGTAGCTCAGGGGTAGAGCACAACCTTGCCAAGGTTGGGGTCGAGCGTTCGAATCGCTTCACCCGCTCCAATTAAACAAGCATCAAAAAGCCGCGGTTCGCCGCGGCTTTTGTGTTTTAAGGCAGTTGTAGAACCCTGTAACGCAGATCGTCGCTATCGAGGAACCCGAACAGCCTCCGCCCGGTGACCTTCATCGCCCGATGCGTGGTTCCAGCCGTGATCGAAACGTTTTTACGACCGAACTCGGCCGGCGTGCTATCGGCGGCTGCATCTACAGCTCCTGGAATCCCTCAGTCCTCACTATCATTGGAAATGATCTGAATCATTGCATCTGTGCCCTGCCGCAAATCGCGTCTGTTACGGCGGCATCCTTATTCTTAAAGCTACGATCACCGCGCAGTGGTTGTCATAACCGACACAGTCAGTTTGGTTGCCTCGGATCGCATTTTCCGAACTGCTAAGTCAAATGGGTGAACCCATGCTTCCCGAGCGCATCATGATCGATGCGATGCATCTAAAGGCCACCGCAAGGCGGCGAGCCTCTATAAAAAGGGGATGTTCCCCGTCGTATCGGGCGAACCAAGGGCGGGCTGAACTCCAAGTTCCACACCGTCTGCGACGGTGAAGGTCGGGCGGTCATTCTGCTTCTGCCGGAAGGCCAGACGAGCGTCCACAAGGGCGCACGCCTGGAGCGCGACGCCTTGCCCCAGGTGTCATCGCCGATCGCGGCTACGACAGCGTCTAGTTCCGCGTGGAACTCGAAGCCCAAGGCGTCGAGCCATGCATCCCGTCCAGCCGCAGCCGCTCAAGGACTGGAGGCGCATCGCAACCCGCTACGATCGATGCGCGCATGCGTTCTTCTCGGCCATTTGCATCGCAGCAGCCGTCATCTTCTGGATCTGACTAATGTGTCCTGAGCCTAGATGAGAAAAGACTAACAAATGTGAAGGCAGGCCGATCGGGACTTCGCTAAATCGAATAACCATCATCGCAGTGCATCCGCGCTGTGAAAGACATCAGTTCTGTTCGCCTGGGTTTTGCCCTTGCTCAATACCTTATTCCTGAAAGTCGGCCAGCGCGGCCAGACTGGCGAGCCACTCGCCGGCCTGGCGGAGCTTGGATTGCGTGAGCGGCAGACCGCGCGCAACCAGGATCTGATGCGGGAAGGCGACCGCTCGGCCAGCGTCACCCTTCTCACGAACGGTCTGGCGGCGCGCTACAGGCTCCTGTCGAGCGGGCGGCGGCAGATCACGACGCTGCTCGTGCCCGGAGACTTTCTCGATCTGTCGAGCCTTTTGGTGCGCGGCCGCGACTTCGGCGTCGTGTCGCTCAGCCCCTGCCGGATCGTCACCTTCGAGCATGATCAGTTGCGAAAGCTGTGCGAGTCCAGCATTTCGGCGACGATGCTTCTTTGGCAGGAAACCGTCGTCGAGGCGGCCATTCAGCGCGAATGGCTCGTTTCCATGGGCCGCCGTACGGCGAAAGGCCAGATGGCGCACCTCATCTGCGAATTGAGGGTGCGGCTGGCGGCGGTGGGGCGCGGCGAAAATGCCTCCTTCCATCTGCCCCTGACGCAGACCGAACTTGCCGACGTCGTCGGTCTGTCGCCCGTGCACGTCAACCGCATATTGAAGGAGTTGCGGCGCGACGGGCTCGTCGCCTGGTCGAATTACGTCATCCGAATCCTCGACTGGGAACGGCTCGCCGAGATCGGTGAGTTCAATGCGGCCTACCTTACAGCAGGCCCGGTTGAAGCGTCCGCCAACGGGGCGTCGGCAAAAACACCTGACAACGCGCAGCAGGCTGCAGGCCGGTAATTTCCAACTGGGTCGAAAACGCAATCGTCTGGAGCGGTACGATCGCCTCGATCGACGCCCATCACGAAAATGAGAGGGAACCGGGAGGTCCGCCCGACGTTTTCGGGTCTGTATCGCATTACGCTGCGACTACTCAGGCACGCACCAGCAAGGCAGACGAACATGGCAACCGCTCCCGGATTTCACGCAACCAAAGCAGCCGCGATCGCGGTTTTGGCTGCCGGGCTTGTGCCGGGAATTGCGGGCGCCGTCATGCTGCCCGAGCATGGGCCCATTCCTACGGAACGTCCACGAGCCGAGGTCGCCGATGCGGTGAAGACCGCTCCGCCCCCGCGCGACGTGGTGCAGATTTCCACGAGCGCGCAGGAGATACCAGAAGTACGCCGAAATGTGCGCGTCGTCGGCGCGAACTTCCTGCCCGCCTCCGAGGAAAGCATCGACTTCGCGTCGATGAACGCGCAGCCTTCCCTTGCAAGCCAGGCCGAGAATTTCGTCATGGCGACGGTGACGCGTCTGTTCGAAGGGGCGGGCGAAGAACAGCCCTTGCAGGTTGCCGCGACGACGAACCAGGCGAACGTATCGCCTTAAAGCACTTCGATCTTCACCGGGGCGACACCCTGCTTGATCATACCCACGGCCTGTGCCGCACCGCGCGACAGGTCGATGACGCGATTGCCGGCAAACGGGCCGCGATCATTGATGCGAACCGTCACCACTCTCCCATTGCGCTGGTTGGTGACACGGACTTTGGTCCCGAACGGCAACGTCTTATGCGCCGCCGTCATCTCATGCATATTGTAGCGTTCGCCATTGGCGGTGGTTCGTCCGTGAAACTTGCCGCCATACCAGGAGGCCGAACCCGTGATGGTTTTCAAGGTCTGAACCTTGTCGCCGGCGTGAACTGGAAAGCTGACTGAAAACGCCAGAGCGCACGCAGCGAATGCGGTCTTTGCCGCCCTTGAATGAAGCATTGTTGAAGTTACCCTGTCGGTCACGAAATGAGGAAAATGTCGTGCCGGGCAACTGGAGGGCCGATTGGGCCAGACTTGGTAAGTATTTAGGAGATTCCAAGGCGATTCCGTGATCGCGCAGGAGGTGATTTCGGCTTTTCTTGGCGAAATATGCCGACACAAAGGACCGAAATTCCAGAAATTTATACTAGTGAACCCCGCATCTACGGTGGTTTGATCGAATTTCGATCCGAAGTAATCCGACACCGATCAGTCCATTCGAATTGTGACGTCGGCTGTGAAATCGGGCTGACGTTCACGCGGGGCATTCGCGAGAGCAATTCGAACATGAGCGATCTACGGAACAAGTCACCCGGTCTAGTGGTTGACAGCCCGAATGCGTGACAGGCGTGCGCCGCCTCGACAAGGGAGAATGATTTCCGATGATCCGTCTGCTGCTGATGGCGCTTGGCGCCTACACACTCTACCGAATCTATGCTCCGGTCGAAACCGGAGAGCCCCCACAGCGCATCGCCGACCAGCGGGCAGGCACGAGACGCGCTAAAGGACGGCGACGCGCTGCCGGAGCGCGGTCGTGACGAAAGTCGTTTACGAAGTCGTCGAGCATGATGGCGGCTGGGCCTACAAAGCGGGCGACGTCTTTTCCGAAACCTTCCGGACGCGCGACGCAGCCCACAAAGCCGCCGAGCGCGCCGCGGCCGAACAGCAGACGGGCGGGAACGACGAAGCGATCGAATATCAGGACCGCGAAGGCGTCTGGCACGAGGAACGCGCCAGCGGCGGCGACCGGCCCGAAACCGAAGTGAAGGATTGAGCCTTTTTAGACGGCTCGTGTAAAAACGGCGTCCCTCGAGGACGCCGTTTTTTATTCAGGCCATGCCTTCTCAGTTGACGGTCTGGCCTTCGATCTGCTTGGTGCCGGACGTTCCGGGCTGGATCGCGATCTTGCGCGGCTTCATGTCTTCCGGCACCGAGCGCTTCAGCTCGATATGCAGGAGGCCGTTCTTGAGGAGCGCGCCGACGACCTCGACATGGTCGGCCAATTGGAAGCGGCGTTCGAAAGCGCGCGCGGCAATGCCGCGGTGCAGGAATTCGGACGTGTCGTCCTTCGCTTCCGGCTTTTCGCCCTTCACGGTCAGCACATTGCGGTGCGCCTCGATCGAGATGTCCTCTTCGCCGAACCCGGCGACGGCCATCGAGATGCGGTAGGCGTCCTCGCCGGTGCGTTCGATGTTGTAGGGCGGGTAGGACTGGCTGGTCTCCGGCTGTCCGAGTGAATCGAGCATCGTGAAAAGGCGGTCGAAGCCGACGGTCGAGCGATAGAGCGGTGAAAAATCAACGTGACGCATGGGGTCTGTTCTCCATTCGAGCAACATGGTTTGCGTGGAACGCGGTCGGGAAAACCTTTGGTCTTTCCTCGTGGCGTCCAGCGGTCCCGACATCGGCGACCGCCCAGCAAAGGTGGGTTTTCGTCCATCGCGTTTCAAGAGACGCTGCATGGCTGCCTGATGAACGCCAGATGAACCGGCACTTCGGATTTCGTTCAGGCCGCCCCCGCTACATTCCGGTCAACGAATTCGAACAGACGGCCATCTCGCCGCTGGTCGTCACAAAAGCCGGACCGGGTGTAACGTCCCTTCCTCCCGGTTCGTCAGAGGCCGGAGGTTCCGAAAGGAGCTTCCGGCCTTACCTTTTCGATTCGTATCCTGCGATAATCTTTGCCTTTACGCGCCTGTGTTTCTATCAAGTTGACGGAGACAGACAGGGCATTCATGGCCGACCAGATTTTCCCCAGCGCCGACAATCCCGTTCCCGAAGAAGCCCATGCCGGCACATTTTCCGGCAAGGGGAAGGTGCAACTGCGCTATGCGCGGTTCGCCGCCACCGGCCGGCCGCTCAAGGGCACCGTGGTCATCTTTCCCGGCCGCAACGAAGCGATCGAAAAGTATTTCGAGACCATCGGCGAACTTCAGGAGCGGGGCTTCGGGGTGGCTCTGTTCGACTGGCGGGGGCAGGGAGGGTCGCAGCGCCTGACGAAGAATCCCCGGCGCGGCTATGTGCGTTCCTTCGACGATCATGTCGGCGATATCGACGCCTTCGTCGCCGATATCCTTTTGCCTGACTGTCGCGCGCCCTTCTTTCTGATCGGCCATTCGACCGGCGCGCTGACGGCGTTGCTCGCGGCCCCCAGGCTGACGAACCGCGTGCGCCGGATGGTGCTGCTCGCCCCTCTTCTGACGCTGGAAAAGATTCCCGTTTCGATGACGACGTTGCGCCGGCTGACGGGCTTCTTCACGCGGATCGGCTTCGGACGCGTGTTTCTGGCGCGCCGGCAGCGCACGCCGCAGCGCCAGGATTTCGAAACCAATATCGTGACCAGCGATCCCGTCCGTTTCGCGCGCAACCAGGCGATCTACGCCGAACATCCCGCGCTCGGCCTCGGCGCCACGACAATCGGCTGGGTCCATGCGGCGTGCGTGGCGGCCGCGCGCGTCCACGAGCGCGCCTTCCTGCGCAATCACCGCATTCCGACGCTGTTTGTCGCGGCAGGCGCCGACACGCTGGTCTCGACGCCCGCCGTGGAGGACTATGCGCGGCAGTTGCGCGGGGCTTCGATCGTCACCATCGACGGCGCGAAGCACGAGATCCTGCAGGAGGCCGATCGCTTTCGCGAGCAGTTCTGGGCAGCGTTCGATGCCTTCATACCGGGCGAGGGCGGCGACGGCCTGTAAGCCTCGACGCTCAGCGCTCGTCGGAAATGACCTTTCCGTCATTGGGAAGCGACCCCGGCGCAACGATTTCCACGCGCCCCTTCAGCTTCGTCAGTTCCGCAAGCTTGCTTTCGGCGGACCCGGCGAGCGCTTCGTCCGCGTGCTCGATCTTCAGGCACATCGCATCCTGCTCATCGGCGCGGGTGACGACGAGCCGCATGCGCCCCGTCGCGCCGAGCGCCTTGCCGAGCGCGGCGATCTGTTCGGGCCGCACGAACATGCCCTTGACCTTGGTGGCCTGATCGGCGCGGCCCATCCAGCCGGCGATGCGCGGCCGTCCATCCGCGCCGGCCGGTTCTGCGCGCGACATGTCGCCGGTGGCGAAGCGGAACAGCGGATAGTCGCGGTTGAGGCGCGTGACGACGATTTCGCCGACCTCGCCCTCCGGCAGCGGCTCACCCGTGCCGGGTCGGACGATCTCGAGCACGATGCCGTCATTGACCGCCATGCCGTCGGCGCCGTCCTCATAGGCGACGATGCCCAGATCGGCGGTGCCATAAGCCTGCATCACCTTGACGCCGCGCCCTTCGATCTCGGCGCGCAGCGTCGGCGGCAGGGCCGCGCCCGAGACGACCGCGCGTGTGATCGAACTTGCATCGACACCATCCGCGGCTGCCTTGTCGAGCAGGATTTTCAGGAAATCCGGCGTTCCGACATAGACGCTCGGGCGGAACTGCCGGATCGCGACGAGCTGATCGGCCGTGTTGCCCGGTCCCGCCGGAATGACCGCGCAGCCGAGCGCGTGCGCGCCACTTTCGAACATCGCGCCTGCCGGCGTCAGATGGTAGGAAAAGGTGTTGAGGACGATGTCGCCGGCCGAGACGCCCGCAACTTCGAGCGGCTTGGCCGCGCCCCACCAGTCGCGACCGCGCCCTTCGGGATCGAAGATCGGTCCGGGCGAAACGAACAGCCTCAGAAGCTGGCCCGGCGGGGTCGCATTCAGGCCGCCGAAGGGCGGGGCGGCGGATTGCAGTGCGGCAAGTTCGGATTTGCGCAGCACTGGAAGCGCCGCCAGCGCGTCACGCATCGTCAGGGCATCGATATCGATGCCGGCAAGCCGCTCCGCCCAGTAAGGCTGCCCGGCGATCGCGCGCGCGACATGCTCGCGCAGCGCTCCAAGAAGGTTCGCCTCGTCCGTCATGCGAGCCAGCGCTTGCGGCGTTTGTAGTGCTTCACGTCGCGGAACGACTTGCGGCCCTCGCCGCCGACGCCGAGATAGAATTCCTTCACATCGTCGTTCTCGCGCAGGGCGCTCGCCTCGCCATCGAGCACGACGCGGCCCGATTCGAGAATGTAGCCGTATTTCGCATAGCGCAGGGCGACATTGGTGTTCTGCTCGGCAAGCAGGAAGGACACGCCCTGTTCGTCGTTCAGCTTCTTCACGATCTCGAAGATTTCCTCCACGAGCTGCGGCGCGAGGCCCATGGACGGCTCGTCGAGCAGGATCATCTTGGGCCGCGACATCAGCGCCCGGCCGATCGCCGTCATCTGCTGTTCGCCGCCGGACGTATAGCCGGCCTGGCTGCCCCGCCGTTCGCGCAGACGCGGGAAATAGGTGTAGACCAGTTCGAGATCATCGCGGATGGCGGCATTGCCGTCGCGCCGCGTGAACGCGCCCGTCATCAGATTGTCCTCGACCGTCAAATGGCCGAAACAATGCCGCCCTTCCATGACCTGAATGCAGCCGCGCCGGACCAGATCGTTGGGCGACAGCGACTGAACCTGTCCACCCTCGAACAGGATCGTGCCCTTGGTGACCTCGCCGCGCTCGGCGTGCAGAAGGTTTGAAATCGCCTTCAAGGTCGTCGTCTTGCCGGCGCCATTGGCGCCCAGGATGGCTGTGATGCCGCCGCGCGGGACTGAGAGCGACACGCCCTTCAGGACGAGGATCACATGATCGTAGATCACCTCGATATTGTTCACCGACAGGATCGGCTCCGTGGGATCGGGAACGGGGGCGGTCGCTCGACTCATCGCTCTGGCCTCTTCGTGCTGAAATGTGCGGCGGCGCTGGACCGCCGCACGTCATGAGGACGCCTATTCGGCGCAGTCGTTCATGTCCCAGGGCTGGTTGGCGGCCGCGTAGTCGGCGGCGGCCTTTTCGACCAGGGGATCGATGACCGCGCGATCGGCCGTGATCAGGTCGGAGACCTTCACGAACTTTGCGCCGTCCCACTCCACCATCCATGCCGAAGCGTGGCCGGTATGGTTCGAGCAGCTCATGGCGAAGGGTGCCATCATCTCCTCCGCGCCAAGCTCGGCGAGGCGGGCTTCGTCCAGATTGACGTTTTCCAAGCCCTTGCGAAGCTGCTCCTGATCGATCATCGGCGTGCCGGCTTCCGCCTGCGCCGCCTCGACGGCTTCGGCAAGGATCACGGACATCAGGATGCCGCGCTGGTAGGCGGTCGAGTCGAATTCGCCTGCCGACTGGTTCAACTGCGACTTGCCGGCATCGACGACATGCGTCTTCACGTCCTGCATGAGCTTTGATTCGGAGTCGACGAAGTTCCACGACAGCGCGCGGTAGCCCTTGCCCTGCTCGCCGACGAGCGCGAGGTCGGGCTCATGCGCGCCCCACCAGACGGAGACGAACTGCTCCATGGGATAGCGCGTCTTGACGGCCTCGGTGATCGCGCCGGCATTCATCGCGCCCCAGCCCCACATGACGACGAAGTCCGGCCGTTCGCGGCGGATCTGCAGCCACTGAGCCGACTGGTTCTGCATCTCGGTCAGGCCGACGGGGATCGGCAGGAGTTCGAAGCCGTGCGTTTCGGCCATGACTTCCAGAAGTGGCAGGGGTTCCTTGCCGTAGGGATGGTCGAGATGCAGGAAGGCGATCTTCTTGCCGTTCAGACTGTCGAGATCGCCATCCGAAATGCCCAGCATGATCATCGACGCGCCGTCCCAATAGGAGGTCGGCGGGTTGAAGGCCCATTTGAACGTCTGGCCGTCCTGCATGGCCGAGAAGCCGTAGCCGGGCGCATACATCGGAATCTCATCGACGGCTGCGCGCGGCAGCACCTGAAGCGTGATGCCGGTCGACCAGGGCTGGGTGACGAGCGCGCCTTCCGATTTCAACTTCTCGTAGCACTCGACGCCCTTTTCGGTGTTGTAGCCGGTCTCGCATTCCTCGAACGCGATCCGCACGCCGCCGATGCCGCCGTCGCGCTCGTTGAGCATGGTCATGTAATCGAGCTGGCCGTTCATGTGCGGCGTGCCGGTCGCCGCGAACGGGCCGGTGCGGTAGGACATGTTGGGCAGTTTCAGCGTGTCCTGCGCCATAGCGGGAGCAGCAAAGCCGACCGCGAAGATACCGGCCATCAAGGCCGTCTTGTGGTTAAGTCTCATCACTCTTCTCCTCCACATACGCCCGGTTCCACCGGGCTTTTGCCTGAAAATTTTCCCGCACTCCTCAATGCGGGAACGGCCAGATGATCAGCTTTTCGCGGATCATGGCCCAGAACCGCGCGAGCCCGTGCGGCTCGACGATCAGGAAGCCGATGATCAGCGCGCCGATGATCATGGTGTTCAGATGCTCGACCATGGCCGAGGAAATCGGCAGGCCGAACATCGCCGGCACGGTGCCGATGATGACCGGCAGCGCGACGATCAGAAGCGCGCCGAGATAATTGCCGAGGATCGACCCCAACCCACCGATGATCGCGATGAAGAGCACGCGGAAGGAGAGCTGGATGTCGAACAAATCCGCCTCGGCCGCACCGCGCCACAGGAAAACGAACATCGCGCCGGCGATGCCCACGATGTAGGACGACACGAAGAAGGCCGAGAGCTTCGCCTTCATCAGGTTGATGCCGACGAGTTCGGCCGCAATGTCCATGTCGCGCACGGCCTTCCATGTCCGTCCGATGCGCCCGCGCGTGATGTTGATGGCGAAGAAGGTGACGACGCAGACGATCGACAGGACCACGAAATACTGGCTGAGTGCCGACGCGCGCGCGCCGGTGACGGTGACGCCGAACATCTGCGTGTTGGGCACCTGGATCGCGCCCGAGGCGTTATAATTGTAGAGCCACGCCCATTTCTGGAAGAGCCAGACAAGGAAGAACTGCGCCGCGAGCGTGGCGATGGCGAGGTAGAAGCCCTTGATCCTGAGCGAGGGCAGGCCGAAGGCGACCCCGACCATGGCCGAGAAGAAGCCCGACAGCGCGATGGCGACGAGCACGTTCATCTCGGGGAAGATCGTGACGAGCTTGTAGCAGGCATAGGCGCCGACGCCCATGAATGCGCCGGTGCCGAGCGAAAGCTGGCCCGCATAGCCGGTCAGGATGTTCAGCCCCAACGCTGCGAGCGCATAGATAAGGACGGGGATCAACAGCGCGCGGAAGGTGAAGTCGCTCGCCGTCAGCGGGAAGACGACGAAGGCGACGAGCAAAATGATGGCCAGCAGGATCGCGTCCTGCCGGACGGGGAAGAGGGCGTAATCCGCCTTGTAGCTGGTCTTGTACTGGCCGGCGATGCGATAGAACATTGGCTTACACCCGCTCGATGATCTTTTCGCCGAACAGACCTTGCGGTCTGACGAGCAGGACGAGAAGCGCCAGGATATAGGCGAACCAGGCTTCCGTATTGCCGCCGAGAAGCGGCTGGCCCCAATAGATCTCGAAGACCTTTTCGAGGATGCCGATGGCAAGGCCGGCGACGATGGCCCCGGTCACGCTTTCCAGCCCGCCGAGCATCAGCACCGGGAGTGCTTTCAGCGCGATCACTTCCAGCGCGAAGGAAACGCCCGCCCGCGCACCCCATGCGATGCCGGTGGCAAGCGCGATGATGCCGGCGATGAACCAGACGATGACCCAGATGGTCGACAGCGAGATGCCGACCGACAAAGCGGCCTGATGGTCGTCGCCGAGCGCGCGGATGGCACGGCCCATGCGCGACTTGTTGAGGAAGATAAGGAGGAGCACGACGAGCGCGACCGCACCGACGACGGCGGTCACGTCGCGCTGTTCGATGGAGACGAAGCCGCCGAACGGCTCCAGCATCCAGCTCCCGGTGGGGATGTAGAGCTCGCTCGTTATCATCCTTTTGTTCTCGCCGCCGAAGATCGTTTCGCCGAGGCCGATGAGAAACAGCGTGATGCCGATCGTCGCCATGAAAAGGATAATGTCTGGCTGGTTGACCAGCGGGCGCAGGACGACGCGCTCGATGGTGACGGCCAGCACGAACATGACGCCGAGCGTCAGGATGACGGCAAGCAGCGCGGGCACGCCCATCTGATAGAGGCCGACCAGCGTCAGGGCCGCGAAGACGACCATGATGCCTTGAGCGAAATTGAAGATGCGCGAGGATTTGTAGATCAGCACGAAGCCGAGCGCGATCAGCGCATAGAGCACGCCCGAGACGAGCCCTTCCCAGACGACCTGGATGAGGAAGTCGGGCGCAGCCGCCATATCGGCGAAGGGAGCTATGAGGATCGAATGCAAGCTTTCCATTTTCCCTCTCCGATCAGTGCGACACGCCGAGATAGGCGTCGATGACGGCCTGGTCGGCCTTGACCTGGTCCGGCGGCCCGTCGGCGATCTTCTTGCCGTAGTCGAGCACCACCACCCGGTCCGACAAATCCATGACGACGCCCATGTCGTGTTCGATGAGCGCGATGGTCGTTCCGCGCTGCTGATTTACGTCGAGGATGAAGCGGCTCATGTCCTCTTTTTCTTCAAGGTTCATACCGGCCATCGGCTCGTCGAGCAGGAGAAGCGATGGTTCCATCGCGAGCGCGCGGCCAAGCTCGACGCGCTTTTGCAGGCCGTAAGGCAGCTTCCCGACCGGTGTGTGCCGGATGTGCTCGATCTCGAGGAAGTCGATGATCTCCTCGACCTTCTCGCGGTGCTCGATTTCCTCCGCGAGCGCCGGGCCGTGCCACAGCATCTGCCACACGATGTTGCGCTTCATCAGCACCGACCGGCCTGCCATGATGTTGTCGAGCGTCGACATGCCCTTGAAGAGCGCGACGTTCTGGAACGTGCGGGCGATTCCCTGCCGCACGGCATGGTGCGGCTTCATCGCGCGGCGGGCATGGCCGCGGAAGGTGATGGTGCCGGTCTGCGGCGTGTAGAAGCCGTTGATGACGTTGAGCATCGACGTCTTGCCCGCACCGTTGGGGCCGATGATGGCGCGGATTTCGCCCTTGCGCACGTCGAACGAGATGTCGGTGATCGCCTTCACGCCGCCAAAGGCGAGCGAAACGTTCTTCACATCCATCAGCAGCGCACCTTTGGCGATGCCGTCATCATCGGGTGCCACGATCAGATCGTTGCCGGGGTGCGCGTTCATTCGGCTGCCTCCCTGACCGGGTCGGCCGCGCCGAAGACCGGAGCATCGGCGATCTTCACGGTCGCGCGGATCTTGCCCTTGCGCCCGTCCTCATAGGTCACTTCCGTTTCGACGAATTTCTCGGACGAGCCGTCATAAAGCGCCTCGATCAAAGGTGCATAGCGCTCTGCCACATAGGAGCGGCGAACCTTTTGCGTGCGCGTCAGCTCACCGTCATCGGCGTCGAGTTCCTTATGGAGAATGAGGAAGCGCCGGATTTGCGCGGCGGCCATCATCGGCTCCTTGGACAGACGCCGGTTCGTCTCTTCCACATTCGCCGCGATCATCTCGTAGACGAGCGGGTGGCCGGCCAGTTCCTGATAGGACGCATAGGCGATGTTGTTGCGCTCGGCCCAGTTGCCGACCGCCTGCAGGTCGATATTGATGAAGGCTGCGGCATGCTCGTGCCCATCGCCATAGGCGACCGCTTCCTTGATATTTGGGAAGAATTTCAGCATGTTTTCGAGATATTTCGGCGCGAAGAGCGCGCCGGATGCGAGCTTCCCGACATCCTTGGCGCGGTCGATGATTTTCAATTGGCCGTCCGTGTCGAAGAAGCCGGCGTCGCCGGTCTTCACATAGCCGTCCGGCGTCATCGTCTCGGCGGTCTTTTCGTCTTCCAGATAATAGCCGGAGAACATGCCCGGCGAACGGAACTGCACCTCGCCATCATCCGAAATGCGGATGTCGACATTGGGCGCGGGCGGGCCGACCGTGTCGGAGCGAACCTCGCCGTCCTTCTGGCAGGTCACGTAGAGAAACGCTTCGGTCTGGCCGTAAAGCTGTTTCAGGTTCACGCCGAGCGAGCGGAAATAGGAGAACAGGTCCGAGCCGATCGCCTCGCCGGCCGTGTAGGCGACGCGGATGTTCGACAGGCCGAGGACGTTCTTCAGGGGACCGTAGATGAACAGGTTCCCAAACGCGTAGGACAGCCGCGCACCGAGCGGCACATTGCGGCCTTCAAGGATCGCTTCGCCATGTTTGCGGGCCACTTCGATGAAATATCGATAGAGCCAGCGCTTGAGGCGCGAGGCGTCTTCCATGCGGATCGTGACGGAGGTCAGCAGACCCTCGAAGACGCGCGGCGGCGCGAAATAGAAGGTCGGGGCGAGTTCGCGCAAATCCTGCGCGACCGTCTGGCCGCTTTCCGGGCAGGCCATGGTGAAGCCCGACACGTAGCCTTGGGCGTAGTTCAGATAATGATCGCCGACCCAGGCGAGCGGCAGATAGGCAAGCACGCTGTCCTTCTCGGTCAGTCTGTCGAAGGCGACCGTGTCCTGTGCGGCTTTGACGGCGTTCTTCGCTTTCAGCATCACGCCTTTGGAGCGGCCGGTGGTGCCGGACGTGTAGAGCATGATCGAGATGTCGTCGCCCGAGGCGCTGCGGATGCCGTCTTCCCATGCCTTCGCGCGCCCGGCATCTTCTTCCTGCGCGCTGCGGCCCATTTTCTGGACGTCGGCAAAGTCGTGCAGGGCGGAAAGATCGTAATCGGCAAGTCCGCGCGGTTCGTCATAGATCATCGCGACGAGGTCGGTGAGTTTGTCGGCGAAGCTCCCGAGCTTGTCGACCTGCTCCTGATCCTGCACGACGGCGAAGCGGACGCCGGCATGGGACAGCACATACGAAAGCTCTTCCGCCACCGCGTCGGCATAGACCGGAACGGGTATGCCGCCGAGCGACTGGACGGCGCAGACGGCCCAGTAGAGTCGTGGCCGGTTCGCGCCGATGATGGCGACCTTGTCGCCGTGCCGGCAGCCGAGTTCGGCAAGGCCGATCGCGAAATCGCGGATCTCGCCCTGCTGTTGCGACCAGGTCCAGCTTTGCCAGATGCCACGATCCTTGTGGCGCATCGCCCACTGCGATCCGAACAGCTCCGCATTGCGCAGGAGATATTTCGGGAACGTATCGGGCAAGGCATGTGCCTCAGCCAAGCGCGTTTCCTCCCGGACCGCCGCCTGCTCCTCAACAGCAGGCTTGAAACGGTCCCGTCATGGTCGGATACAATCGAGCGTCCTGCGCGTGCAGGCTCCTCTCGCTCGAAACCATCCTTGTAGCGAAGTTTCCACGAATCACGATGCCGGGCAATACGGGCCTTGACAGACAGGCGCGGGAATAGTCTGTTGGATCGGCAGCGCGTCTGCGCTAAATCCCGACATTGCCGAATTTCACGCGCCGTAATCGCCGAGCGCGGCAATGTCGAGCGGCCGGATCGTGCCCGGCCCGATCGCGATGAGCCCTTCGTCGGCCAGTTCCGCCAGACAGCGGTTCGCCACCTGCCGCGACACGCTGGCGAGAAGCCCGACTTCTTCCTGCGTGATCTCGATGATGTCGCCGACGCGCGGGCTCAGGACCGGATTGCAGATCCACGAGAGGTTACGCGCCACGCGCGCCTTGGCATCGAAGGATCGGTCGTGCTCGGTGATCGCGATGAATTGACCGAGCCGTTCGTTCAGTTGCCGCACGAGGAAGCGATTGAAGCCGACGCTGTTCTCGCATAGCCAGACGAAGGTCGCGCGGGTCATCAGATTGATGCGGGTGTCGCGTAGTGCAACGAGGTCGTATTTGCGTTCCTCGTTCTTCAGCATCGAGCCTTCGCCGAACCAGCCGCCCGCGCCGATGCCGGCAAAGGTGATCGCCTTGCCGGTGCGGGCGACCGCGCTCATCTTGACGAGGCCGGTGGCGACGCCCGTCCATGAATCGAGCCGGTCGCCGCGATGGCAGATATAGCTGCCCTTGGCGTAGGCGCGCTCCGACATGCCGCGGGCGGCGCGCTCGACTTCCTCGTCGGTGAGCTCGCCCGCCCATATCTCCGTTCTTACGAACTCGACTTTAGCCGCCATGGTCTTCCCAAGCTCTTCCTGAACTCAAGAGACGACTGGCTTGAGGCTGCGAAGTCAAGTCCGACGCGCCTACTTCGCCAATGCGGCGACGCCGGGAAGTTCCTTGCCTTCCATCCATTCGAGGAATGCACCGCCTGCGGTCGAAACATAGGTGAAATCGCTTGCGACGCCTGCCTGGTTGAGCGCCGAGACGGTATCTCCGCCGCCTGCGACCGATACGAGTTTTCCGGCCTTCGTTTCATCGGCCGCGAAGCGCGCAGCCGCCATCGTCGCCTTGTCGAACGGCTCGATCTCGAAGGCGCCGAGCGGACCGTTCCAGACCAACGTGTTTGCGCGGCCGATCCACTCATTCACCTTTTCGACGGTCTGCGGACCGGCATCGAGGATCATCGCGTCGTCGGGCACCTGATCCACCGACACCACTTCGCTGGCAGCGCCCGCCTTGAACTCGCGGGCGACGACCGCGTCGACCGGCAGGATGATGGCGCAGCCGGTTGTTGCGGCTTCCGTCATGATGGTCTTCGCCGTGGCGGCCAGATCGTGCTCGCACAGCGACTTGCCGACCTTCGTGCCGCGCGCGGCGAGGAACGTGTTCGCCATGCCGCCGCCGATGACGACCGCATCGACCTTTTTCACCAGATTGAGCAGGAGGTCGATCTTGGTCGAAACCTTCGCGCCGCCGACGATCGCGACGACGGGCTTTTGCGGCTTGCCGAGGCCCTTTTCCAGCGCTTCGAGCTCTTCCTGCATGGTGCGGCCGGCATAGGACGGCAGCAAGCGCGCCAGCCCTTCCGTCGAGGCGTGGGCGCGGTGCGCAGCGGAGAACGCATCGTTGACGTAGAGATCGCCATTGGCGGCGAGCGCCTTGGCGAAGTCGGCGTCGTTCTTTTCCTCGCCGGCGTGGAAGCGGGTATTTTCCAAAAGAAGCACGTCGCCGTCCTTCATCGCCGTGACCGCCTTTTCGGCCGCCGGGCCGATGCAGTCGTCGGCGAAGGCGACCTCGCGCCCGATCGCATCGGCAACGCCCTGCGCGATCGGCGCGAGCGACATGTCCTTGACGACGGTGCCCTTCGGTCGGCCGAAATGGGCGAGCAGGATGACCTTGCCGCCTTTTTCCGACAATTCCCGGATCGTCGGGGCGACGCGCTCGATGCGGGTGGCATCGGATATCGTGCCGTCATCGTTCAGCGGCACATTCAGGTCGACGCGAACGAGGATGCGCTTGCCGGCGGCGTCGATGTCGTCAAGGGTGCGAAAGCTCATGAAAGTCTCCGGTCGTGCAGCGGTCAAAGCCGCGCGAAAAGGGTTGGGTAATCGAGGACGAGCCCGTCCTCGTCGAGCGGCAGATCGGCCGCGAAGGTACGGTCCGCCGCCTCGTAGCGGTAGAGGCGGGACTCTTCGAGGCAGGTGTAGTTCTGCCCATCGACGAAAGGTTCGAGCGTATCGAAGGGAACGTAGATCATCGACAGACGCACGCTTTCGGCATCGCGTCCAAGTGCGAGCCGGCGGATCGGCAGCGTGTTGGTGAACGGCGTGACGGACAGATCGATGTCGATGCAGCCGTCGAATTCGGGCCGCGAAGCCCCCGAGGCATCGCGCCAGTTTCCCGCGCCATCTCCGGTCATGGCAAGACTGCGACCGTCCGTCGTTTGGATGCGGAACGCACGGACAGCCCAGCCCGCATCGCATTCGATGGTGTAGCGCGCGCCGAAGGTGCGGCCTTCGAAGTCGCCGATCACGACGCTCGTTGCGGTAACGCCGTCGCCCTTGGGCGACAGCGTCAGATGTTCCAGCCCCGCGCCCTCAAGCGGACGCCAGCGAATGGTTCGCGTGGCGAGGGCGCGGAACATGTCGCTCAGATGAGCTTGCCGAAGGCGACCGCCGTGTCGCTCATGCGGTTCGAGAAGCCCCATTCATTGTCGTACCAGGTCAGGATGCGCACGAAGGTACCATCCATGACCTTGGTCTGGTCGAGCGCGAAGATCGAGGAATGCGGGTCGTGGTTGAAGTCGATCGACACGTTCGGGTCGGTGGTGAAACCGAGAACCCCCTTGAGGCGGCCATTGGCGGCGGCCTTGATGGCGTCGTTGATCTCCTGAACCGTCGTGGCGCGCTTGGCGACGAACTTGAAGTCCACCACGGAGACGTTCGGCGTCGGAACGCGGATCGAGGAGCCGTCGAGCTTGCCGTTGAGTTCCGGCAGGACGAGGCCGACGGCCTTGGCCGCGCCGGTCGAGGTCGGGATCATCGACAGGGCCGCCGCGCGGGCGCGGTAAAGGTCCTTGTGCATCGTGTCGAGCGTCGGCTGGTCGCCCGTATAGGAGTGGATCGTCGTCATGAAGCCGTGGTCGATGCCGATGGCTTCGTTGAGGACCTGAGCGACCGGAGCCAGGCAATTGGTCGTGCACGAGGCGTTCGAAATGACCATGTGGTCCTTCGTCAGCTTGTCGTGGTTGACGCCGTAGACGACGGTCAAATCGGCGTTGTCTGCCGGGGCCGAGACGATGACGCGCTTGGCGCCCGCTTCCAGATGCGCGGACGCCTTGTCCTTCGACGTGAAGATGCCGGTGCATTCGAGGGCGATGTCGACGCCTTCAGACTTCCACGGCAGTTCGGACGGGTTGCGAACGGCATGGACCTTGATCGGACCGCGACCGGCGTCGATCGCATCGCCGACCACCTTCACTTCGCCCGGAAAGCGGCCATGGACGGAATCGTAGCGCATCAGATGCGCATTGGTCTCGACCGGGCCGAGATCGTTGATCGCGACGACTTCGATGTCGGTGCGGCCCGATTCGTAGATCGCGCGCAGAACGTTACGGCCGATGCGGCCAAAACCGTTGATGGCAACTCTCACAGTCATTCGCTGTCTCCCGGGAGAAATAATGGCTTGGGTGCGGGTGTCTTAGCTAGGCAAGGCGGCAGAATCCAGCGCCAGACAAGCGAAAAGGGCGGGTGCAGCACCCGCCCTTTCGAACTTAATCGGTTTTATTGCCTCAAGCCTTGGAAAGCTTCGCCTCGACGGCAGCGACCGTCGCCTCCGGCGTGATGCCGAAATGCTTGTAGAGCTTTTCATAAGGACCGGATGCGCCGAAGGACGACATGCCGACGAAGATACCATCCGAACCGATCAGTTGATCCCAGCCCATGCGGATTCCGGCCTCGATCGCGACCTTGAGTGATCCGTCATTGAGGATGGCGGCGCGATAGTCCTCGTCCTGCTCGGCGAAAAGCTCAAAGGACGGGACCGAAACGACGCGGGTCGGATGGCCCTTGGCTTCGAGGATTTCGCGCGCCTTCATCGCGATTTCGACCTCGGAACCTGATGCGAAGATCGTGACCTTCGCGGCGGCGCTTGCGGTCGCGAGTTCGTAGGCGCCGAGCGACGACAGATTGTCCTCGTTGTGATCGGTGCGCAGCGTCGGCAGGTTCTGGCGCGTAAGCGCCAGGGTGGACGGGGTGGTGTCCGATTCCAGCGCGATCTGCCAGCATTCGGCTGTTTCGACCACGTCGGCGGGGCGGAAGACGTAATGGTTCGGGATCGCGCGCAGGGCTGCGAGCTGCTCGACCGGCTGGTGCGTCGGACCGTCTTCGCCAAGTCCGATAGAATCATGCGTCATGACGAAGATCGAGCGGATGCCCATCAGCGAGGCAAGCCGCATCGCGGGGCGCGCATAGTCGGAGAACACAAGGAACGTGCCACCATAAGGAATGACGCCGCCATGCAGCGCCATGCCGTTCATGGCGGCCGCCATTCCGTGCTCGCGGATGCCGTAATGAAGGTAGCGGCCGGAGAAATCCGTCGGCGTGATCGGCTTGGTCTGCGAGGTCTTGGTGTTGTTCGATCCGGTCAGATCGGCCGATCCGCCGATCGTGTCGGGAAGCAGCCCGTTGATGACTTCGAGCGCCATTTCCGAAGCCTTGCGGGTCGCGACCTTCGGCTGGTCGGCCGACAGCTTCTTCTTGTAGTCGACGATCGCCGCGTCGAGGCCATCGGGCAATTCGCCGCGCATGCGGCGCTCGAACTCGGCGCGCTTGTCGGCGTCGGCCTTGCCGAGACGCTCTTCCCAGACCTTTTTCGCCTTGGCGGCATTGAGGCCGGCCAGACGCCAGGCATCGAGAATATCGGAGGGAACGACGAAGGGCTCGTACTCCCAGCCGAGCGCCTTGCGCGTCGCGGCGATTTCCTCGGCACCCAGGGGCGAGCCGTGGGCCTTGTTGGTGCCGGCGCGGGTCGGCGCGCCGAAGCCGATCGTCGTCTTGAAGGCGATGAATGTCGGGCGATCCGACGTTTTGGCGCTTTCGAGCGCGGCGGCGACGGCTTCGGGGTCGTGGCCATCTGCCGACAGGGTGTTCCAGCCCGACGCCTTGAAGCGCGCGATCTGGTCTGTCGAATCGGCTAGCGAGACCGGGCCGTCGATCGAGATGTTGTTGTCGTCCCACATGACGATCAGCTTGCTCAGCTTCAGATGCCCGGCCAGCGAGATCGCCTCCTGGCTGATGCCTTCCATGAGGCAGCCGTCGCCGACGAGCGTATAGGTGTGGTGGTCGACCAGGTCGTCGCCGTAATGCGCATTCAAGATGCGCTCGGCGATCGCCATGCCGACGGAATTGGCAAGCCCCTGTCCCAGCGGGCCGGTGGTCGTCTCGATGCCGGCGGCATGCCCGTATTCGGGATGGCCGGCGGTCCTTGAGCCGAGCTGGCGGAAATTCTCGATCTCGTCGAGGGTGATGTCCTCGTAGCCGGTCAAATAGAGCAGCGAATAAAGCAGCATCGAGCCATGGCCGGCCGACAGCACGAACCTGTCCCGGTCGGCCCAGTTCGGATTCTGCGGGTCGTATTTCAGGAAGCGGGTAAAGAGCACCGTAGCGATGTCGGCCGCCCCCATCGGCAGTCCGGGATGGCCCGAATTCGCCTTTTCGACCGCATCCATGGAAAGGAAGCGGATCGCATTGGCCATGCGGTCGTGCTTGTCGCGTGTGGTCATGATCGCTCTGTCCTGCCGAAATAAAGGAGATTTATGGGCCAAAAGGCCGTCAGGCAGGCGACACATAGCCGTTCGGCACAGGGAGTCAACGCCCGGTCCGCCTTGATCCTGGCGGAATGACGGGGATAGTGGCGCGCTTCAGTTGACTGCCGATTCGTCCGACGCCTAATGTTTTTCGATTAAAGTGTTCTCGCGTCACAATGATTCGGTTGCGACCCAGGGATCGGGAGCCATGACCGGGGAAACCACGCTCAGAGAAGTGATCGGCCGTTTGGGCGCCGCCGTCGAAGCGCTGGAAAGCGCAGCTTCGGGCCGGCTCGAAAACGATCAGGATTATCAGGAAGCCGACGCAGAGGTGCAGCGCATGAATGCCGACCGCACGCGGCTCGCGCAGGAACTCGACGCATCCGAAGCGCGCGCCGAACGGCTCGAGGACGCCAACAAGGAAGTCTCGCGCCGGCTCGTAACCGCGATGGAAACGATCCGCGCCGTGCTGGACAGGTAGGAACCATGGCTCAGGTCACCGTGACGATCGACGGCAAGGCTTACCGGATGGCCTGCGACGAAGGGCAGGAAGAGCACCTGATTTCGCTCGCCAGCCGCTTCGACCGCTATGTCTCGCATCTCAAGGATTCGTTCGGCGAGATCGGCGACCAGCGGCTCACCGTCATGGCCGGCATCATGGTCATGGACGAACTGGCCGAATTGCAAAAGCGCATGAAGGGCTTCGAGACCGAGATCGGCACCTTGCGCAAGACGCGCGACGATGCGCTGACCAAGGCCGACAAGAACGACGCCGCGCTGACCGGCGCGCTCGCCGGTTTCGCCGAGCGGATCGAGATCCTCGCCGACCGGCTGGCCGGACGGCCGCGGCAGGTCTGATCAGAACCCTTGAAAGAGCATGTCGAGCGCGGCGGTGATTTCGTCGGCATTGGCTGAAAGCGTCGCAACGCGAACGGTAAGTTCCGCTTCAGGCATCGCTGAAATCAGGTGGGTCGCACAGAGATAAGACGTGCCTTCAACGTCGAAAACCGGATGCAGGCGCGGAAGTTTTCTTGGTGTAGAATTTGCAGGCAGTAGCGGGATGACGACGCGCGACCCGATTATATCCAGAAGGGATGATTGAACGTCGAGAACGAAGCTGCCATCGGCAAGTCGATAGATGTCATGGCGCCCCATCAGAACATACGATACCTGGCAAGGGGCAGACCGTGCTCATTGACCCAGGCGTTCCAACCCTCCAACGCTTCTCGGTTTTCTTCGACCCAGCGCCGCTTCTTTTCGGCGCGCACTGCTTCAGCGATGCCTGTCTCTGCTGCGCGAGAAACGTTCACCGATAGAGCCTTCGCCTCGGAAAGAAGATCGACATCGATCGTCAGATTGGTCGCCTTGCGAGCGGCGGACGGTTTTTCATGGCGCATGGCAAACTCCATCGATTATGCACATAATATATGCGCACTACGATTTCGCTGCAATCAGCTTTCGATTTCCTCGCGCAGCATTTCCAGTTCCAGCCATTCCTCTTCCATCCGTCCGATATCCGACCGGAGGGCATCAAGCGATGCGGCGGTTTTGGCGAAGCCGTCCGGATCGCGCGTGTAGAAAGCTGCATCGGCCATCTTGATTTCCAGTGCCGCGATCTTTGCGGCGGTCGCCTCCATCTCGCCGGGCAGTTTTTCGAGCGCGAACTTCTGTTTGAACGAAAGCTTCCTCGACGAGGAAAGCGCGGCCGGTTTCGAGGTCGCCTGAGCGGGCTTTGCCTTCGGTTCGCCCTTCGGCACCTTCTGGCCGAACGACTTCGTGCCGCGCTGGGTAAGCATGTCGGTGTAGCCCCCGGCATATTGGGTCCAGCTTCCGCCGCCATCCGGCGCAATGGTGCTCGTGACCGTGCGGTCGAGAAAGTCGCGGTCGTGACTGACGAGGATGACCGTGCCGGGAAAGCCGGACACGAGTTCCTGCAAAAGGTCCAGCGTTTCCATGTCGAGATCGTTGGTCGGCTCGTCAAGGACGAGCAGATTGGCCGGTCGCGCGAGAAGCCGCGCCAGAACGAGGCGCGCACGTTCGCCGCCGGACAATTCGCGGATCGGCGTTCGTGCCTGTTCGGGCTTGAAGAGGAAGTCCTTCATGTAGGAGACGACGTGGCGCTCTTCGCCGTTGACGACGACGCTGTCGCCGCGCCCATCGGTCAGATAGTGGGTCAGTGTTTCCTCAAGGTCGAGGTCGCGCTTCTGGTCGAGCGTGGCGATCTCCAGATTGACGCCCAGGCGAACTTTCCCGCTGTCCGGCGCAAGTTCGCCGGTCAGCATCTTCAGGAGCGTCGTCTTGCCCGAGCCGTTCGGACCGACCAGGCCGATCCGGTCTCCGCGCTGGATGCGGATCGAGAAATCGCTGACGATCGGCCGTTCGCCATATGCCTTTGAGATGGATTTCGTCTCGATGACGAGCTTGCCGGACTCGGCGGCGTCGCTCGCCTGCAATGTCGCCTTGCCTTCCGCGCCGCGATGAGTGCGGAATTCCTGGCGCATGGACTGGAGTTCGCCCAGACGACGCATGTTGCGCTTGCGCCGCGCGGTCACGCCGTAGCGCAGCCAGTGCTCCTCGCGCATGATCTGGCGGCCGAGCTTGTGCTGGTCGCGTTCTTCTTCTTCGAGGGTCCGGTCGCGCCATTCCTCGAAATGGGCGAATCCTTTTTCGAGGCGGCGGGTCTGGCCGCGATCGAGCCATACCGTCGATTTCGAGACCCGTTCGAGAAAGCGCCGGTCGTGCGAAATGACGACCATGGCCGAGGTCGAGCGAACGAGTTCGCCTTCGAGCCATTCGATCGTGGCGAGGTCCAGATGGTTGGTCGGTTCGTCGAGAAGGAGGATATCGGGCTGCGGGGCCAGCACGCGTGCGAGGGCCGCGCGGCGCGCCTCTCCGCCCGAGAGGCTGTCGGGCATTGCCGTGGGATCGAGATCGAGGCTTTCCACCAGATAGGAAGCGCGATGCGGATCGTCGGTCGGGCCAAGGCCGGCTTCGACATAGGACAGCACCGTCGCAAAGCCCTCCATGTCCGGCATCTGCTTCAGATAGCGGATAGTGGCGGAGGGCTGGCGGAAGATTTCGCCGTCCTGCGCCTCGACGATGCCGGCAGCGATTTTCAGGAGCGTCGACTTGCCCGACCCGTTGCGGCCGACAAGCGCGATGCGATCGCCTTGCGTCGCCATGAGGGAGGCGCCATCGAGAAGCGGCGTGCCGCCGAAGGTCAGCCTGATGCCGTCGAGATTGAGAAGCGGGGGTGCCATTTCGATGTCCGTTCAGGTCGCGCCGAGGGGATGCGCTATGAGAATTGCCCGCCCGCTTCGAAGCGAGACCGCGAGATCGCCGACGACCTCATTGGACAGCGTCAGCGACGAGCCGAAGGGAACGTCGCGTTCGGTGAGCGGCCAGCGCGCGCCGACCAGCGTAAGACCGTCCAGATCGGTCATCGCCAGGACGGAGAAGAGCGATCCGGAGGGCAGGTCGAACCCTTGCTTACCGAAGCGCAGGGGTATTCCTTCTTCCGTACCGCTCGTCAGGCGCATGTCGATGCCGCTTTCGGACAGTCTGATTGCAAGCGCCAGATGCAGAAAGGCGTGATCGGCGCGTGGACCGCCGAAGGCGCCGACGAGGGTCAGCGATTTCGCACCGCGGGCGAGCGCCGCCTCGACGGCGATCTCGCCATCCGTCAGGTCCTTGGCGGCCGGGAAAACCTCACGCTCCACATCGGGGAAGGCGGCGTCGAGACGATCATCGACCGAATCGAAGTCTCCGGTCCACAATTCGGGGCGCAGGTTCAAGATGCTGGCATGGCGCATACCGGAATCAGCAGCAATGACGCGGCTGCCGGCGATCTGTCGTGCCAGACGATCTGTTGGTACGACATCGCCGCCGAGAAGGATCGTGAAATGTGTGGAAGGCGCATTCATGGTGCGCCCGTTTAGCAAGCCGAACCGAAAAGCGGAAGCGACGTCGGAAAGATCAGGCGGTCGCGGCCATTTCAGGGTTGCCGTCGACGAGCGCCGCGCGAAGCTTTTCCAGAGCACGGCTTTCGATCTGGCGAACGCGTTCTTTCGAAATGCCGAGACGTTCGCCCAGCGATTCCAGCGTCGCGCCGTCCTCGCGCAGTCGGCGTTCGCGGATGATCTTCAGTTCGCGCGGGTTGAGCGCCGTCAATGCGCCGGACAGCCATTTGGTGCGTCGCTCGCCATCGATCGCCTCGGTGACGACTTCGTCGGGCAGCGGCGCGTCGGAGGGAAGAAGCGACATGCGATCGGAACTGCCCGAATCTTCCATAACAGGGGCATTGAGGGATGTGTCGGCGCCCGAAAGGCGGGCATCCATGATCGCCACATCGGCTTCGTTGACGCCGAGCGCGAGCGCGACCTGACGATAAAGATCGGTGTTGGAGAGGTTCTCCGTTCCGCTTTGCAATTTCGCGCGAAGCCGGCGCAGATTGAAGAACAAAGCCTTTTGCGCGGAGGACGTGCCGCCGCGAACGATCGACCAGTTACGCAGGATGTAATCCTGCATCGACGCGCGAATCCACCATGTCGCGTAAGTCGAAAAGCGTACTTCGCGATCAGGCTCGAAGCGCGCGGCAGCCTCGAGCAGGCCGACATGGCCTTCCTGGATGAGATCGCTCATCGAGAGGCCGAAATGACGGAATTTCGAGGCCATGGAAATGACCAGGCGCATATGCGCCGTGGTGATCTTGTGAAGCGCCTGCTGGTCCCGGTTTTCTTTCCACTGGATCGCCAGTTCCATTTCCTCGTCGCGCGCGAGGTAAGGCGCCTTCATGGCGGCCCGGATCATCGACCTTCTAGAGCTGGTTTCCATACCCGATCGCTCCCAATTCATTATGTGGTCTTGCCATCGGTATGATCTGCGCCAGATACTGGATCATCGAACTTCCATTGCCGACATTACCGACGTGGCGCGCCACGTCGCACGCCTGCTACGCAACGCGGGATGTCTGTGCAGGTTCCACAATCGCCGCATTTTTGCCCAGATGCGGATGGGCCGGGGCAGCGTCTATCGAAGGATCGGCAACCCGGAAATGAAAGACCCGGCGCAAGGCCGGGTCTTGAAGAACGCTCGGACGGGCGGCTTATGCCGCTTCTTCCTGTTCGGTCTCCGCTTCCTCGTTGTCGGCCTTCGCGCCGCGCTTGGGACCCTTGTTCAGGTTGAGCTCGATGAGACGCACCGCTTCCGTCTCGGACACGCGGTTGACGGCTCCGATCTCGCGGGCCATGCGGTCGAGCGCGGCCTCGTAGAGCTGGCGTTCGGAATAGGACTGCTCGGGCTGGTTCTCGGCGCGGTAGAGGTCGCGCACGACTTCCGAAATCGAGATCAGATCGCCCGAATTGATCTTTGCATCATATTCCTGAGCGCGGCGCGACCACATGGTGCGCTTCACCCGCGCCCGGCCCTGAACGACCTTGAGGGCGCGATCCACATAATCCGTCTCGGACAATTTGCGCATGCCGATCGACGTCGCCTTGGCGACCGGCACCTTGAGGCGCATCTTGTCCTTCTGGAAGTCGATGACGAAGAGTTCCAGCTTGTGACCTGCGACTTCCTGATCTTCGATGGCCGTGATCTGACCGACGCCGTGAGCAGGGTAGACGATGTATTCGCCGGTCTTGAAACCGTTCTTGGTCGCGGACTTCTTCTGTTGGGTTGCCATACGCCCGATACTCCCTGTTGCGATACCGGCCTCTTCAGGACCGGTCATCCGGAATGGCCGGAATGCCGGCCGGCATAGTGTCGGGACAAATGCGGAGGTCGGTGCCAGGAGCTTTGCGGCCAAGTCCACTCACATGAGTTGACTGCGGCCCAGATCGCCTGGTCCGTATTCAATTCCGCCTCTCAGTGATTAGTGCGCTTGCGCAATGAATCGACGTTTGTCACCGGTATTTCGTAAATGTGTAACACAAAATGTGGACAGAATCAACCATTTGCACTAAGTGGCGCGCCGCGTGCGCCCCATCGGTCGCCGATGATTCGCCGCGCTGCGGCGTGATGCCGCAACCGGCAGGCGCAAAATTACGGCGCGTCATGCGCAAAAAGACGCCCGGCGCTCATTGCAGGCAGGTTTTGCGGCCAGTCGCCGCATAAAGCTGCATTCTGGGTTCAGTCGCCGGTGCCGGGCTCGCCCGAAAAATACTTTTCGAACTTGCCCTCTTCGCCGTCAAATGCCTTGGCATCCTCCGGCGGCTCTTTCTTGGCCGTGATGTTCGGCCATTTCTGGGCATATTCGGTGTTGATCTCGAGCCATTTGTCGAGACCCGGCTCGGTATCCGGCTTGATCGCGTCGGCCGGGCATTCCGGCTCGCAGACACCGCAGTCGATGCACTCGTCGGGATGGATGACGAGCATGTTGTCGCCTTCATAGAAGCAGTCGACCGGACATACCTCGATGCAGTCCATGTATTTGCATTTGATGCAATTGTCGGTGACGAGGTAGGTCATGCGCCGGCTCCGGCCTTCCAAGCTTGCAAGTCTGTCCGGCAGGTCAGGTAGACCCTTGCTCGCTCGCTTGCAAGAGGCGTCCAATGCGCCACAAACGCGCGCAGCGGAATGGATTTCTACGGATCAGTCCCTGCCTTCGAACCGATCGATCGCCCGGCGTTCCCGCTTCGTCGGCCGGCCGGTGCCAGGGTCGCGTTCGGCAGTCGGCACTTCGGCGGGCAGCTTTGCCTCCAGAGGCGATGACAAATCCTCATAAAGCGTGCGCGCTTCTTCCGCCGGTCCGCGACGGGTCCCAGGCGCGACGACCTTCAGGACGAGGATACGCCGGTCGAGCGTGACGGTCAGCACGTCGCCCGGCTTCACATTGTGGGCGGCCTGGTCGATCTTTTCGCGGTTCAACCGAACCTTGCCTGCCTGAACGATCTTCGCGGCCAGCGAGCGCGACTTCACCACGCGGGTGAAGAACAGCCATTTGTCGATGCGCTGGCGCGCGGCGTCGGTCATTGCGGGTTTCCGGCCCTATTTCTTCAACTGCTCCTTGAGCGCGGCAAGCTTTGCGAAGGGCGAATCCGGGTCGATCTTCGCAGGACGTGCTTCGCGTGGCGGCTGTGCTTCCCAACGACGATCCCCGCCCGGCTTTCCGTCCGGCCGTCCCTGTGGCTTTCCACCCTTGCGCGGCGCGCCCTTGGCGCCATCGCGGCGCTCGTCCCGGCCCTTGCCGCGAAAGCTCCGCTTCTCGCCCTCGACCTTGCCGTCCTCGGTGCGAGCGCCCTGCTGCGGACGCTGGTTGTTGGTGCGCGCGTTGCGATTGCCGTGCTCGCGGCGCGGCCGGCCGTCGAAGCGACCCTGACGCCAGACGGTGATGGTCTTCGGCTCTTCCGGTTCGGTCGCAACAGCTTCGGCGGTAGTGGCTTCAACAGGTGCTTCGGGCGTCGTTTCACCAGTGCTTTCGACGGGCGCGACCTCTTCGGCGGCAGTTGCAGGCTCGGTCGCCTCTTCGCCCGCCGGCTCGGCTTCAGCCTGTTCTCCTGCCGCCTCACTCGGAACGACCGCTTCCTCAGCCGGCTTTTCCGCCTCTGCTTTCGCCTTCACTTCCGCGTCAAAAGCCTCGAGCTTCGCCTTCACTTCCGCTTCCGGCTTCACGTCGCCGCGATAACCAAGCCCTTTCAGGATCTCGTCCATATCCTCGGCAGTCGCGCCGAGGATCGACATCATGGCGGGGGTGACGATGAACGCATTGCCGTCGAACGCGCCGTCGGGACGCGCGCCTGTGCCGGCCTTCCAGCCGAGCGCGGGACGGATCAAATCGGCGAGGCGTTCGAGGATGTCGACGCGGACGGCTCGCCGACCGAGATTGCGATAGCCGGCAAGGCGGTAGAATTCCTTGTCGATCGCCTGATCGATCACCAGCGACGTGCGGCCCGATGCCAGCGCGTTGACGACGTCGCCGAAGCCGGGCTTTTCCTTGCCGTCGTTCTTCAGCGCCCACAGGAGCGTCACGATTCCCGCGGGTCCGGGCTTCAAAAGCGCGGGCACGAAGACATGGAACGCGCCGAAGCGTACGCCCAGACGGCGAAGGGCCGCGCGCGCTTCCTGGTCAAGGCCGCGCACGTCCTCGGCCACGTCGCGCCGGCTCAAAAGGCCGAAGCTTTCGACGAGCCGGAAGGCGATGCCGCGCGCCATGCCCGACAATTGCTCGGCGGCGGTCAGGTCGAACAGCGGTTTCAGCGCCGTCTCGATCTGGTAATTGACGAAACGGTCGATGCGCGCGGCGACCTTGTCGCGCGCCGCACCCGTCAATTGTTCGTCGGCAAGCAGGATCGCGCGCGGACGCAGCGCGTCATCACCGGCCGTCAGAACGGCGACGGGCGCGCCCAGCCAGCGCACGAGGCCGTCGGCCGTCAGCGCGAAATCGCCATTGCCGCAGGCCGCGAACCGCTCGGCGCGCGTTTCGAATTCGCCCGCGAGGATTTTCTGCGCGGCGGCGCGCACGGCCTTGGCGTCCTCGCCCTCCGCCTTCTGGTCGGCGGTGAAGCGGAAGCCCTGCAGCTCGCCCACATGATGGCCTTCGACGAGAACCTCGCCGGCCGGATTAATTTCAGCTTCAAGCATGCTATTTTCTCTTAAGCGCCGCATCAGCACCGATGTCCTGCGGTCTACGAAGCGTTTCGTCAATCGTTCGTGGAGCGCATCGGACAGTCTGTCCTCGATATCGCGTGTTTTTTCCTGCCAATGGACCGGATCGGCAAGCCATCCGGGCCGGTTCGAAACAAAAGTCCAGGTCCTGATCTGCGCGATCCGGTGCGAGAGCGCGTCGATGTCGCCGCCGGTCGCGTCTGCGCGACGCACCTGCTCGGCCATGTAATCTTCATCGACATGCCCCTTGGTGGCCAGATCGATGAAGATCGATCCGATGAGTTCGGCGTGCTGTGCAGGCGCGATGCGGCGATAGTCGGGCAAAGCGCAGGCGTCCCACAAAAGAGCGACGCGCTTTTGCGTATCGGCCAGCGCGCGGATGCGCTCGTCCTGCGCCAGAATATCCAGTGCCTTCGCATCGATGGCCGGCAGCGCGCGTGCCAGCCCTTCGATAGGCGGCGGCGTATCGATCGAGCGCTTCAGCGCATCGATGGAGGAGAAGTCGAAGACGGCGCTGCGCCATTGCAGGACTTTCACGCTGTCGAAATTATGCGCCTCGATGCGCTCGACCAGTTCGTCCGGCAGCGGATCGACCCGACCGGTCACACCGAACGTCCCGTCGCGCAAATGGCGGCCGGCGCGACCGGCGATCTGGCCGAACTCGGCCGGCGTCAGTTCGCGATACTGGAAACCGTCGAATTTGCGGTTCTGGGCGAAGGCGACGTGATCGACATCCAGATTGAGCCCCATGCCGATCGCATCGGTGGCGATCAGGTAATCGACGTCGCCGGACTGATAGAGCTGAACCTGAGCATTGCGCGTGCGTGGGCTGAGCGCGCCGAGCACGACGGCCGCACCGCCGCGTTGGCGGCGGATCAGTTCGGCGATGGCATAGACCTCGTCTGCCGAGAACGCGACGATGGCCGTGCGGCGGGGCAGGCGCGTCAGCTTCTTGGAACCGGCATAGGCCAGATGCGACATGCGCGGGCGTGTGACGACCGAAATGCCGCGCAGGAGCTTTTCGAGGATCGGGCGCATGGTCGCCGCGCCCAGAAGCAGCGTTTCCTGACGTCCGCGCAGATTGAGAATGCGATCGGTGAAGATATGCCCGCGCTCGAAATCGGCGGCGAGTTGCACCTCGTCGATGGCGACGAAGGCGGCATCCGTCTCGCGCGGCATCGCCTCGACCGTGCAGACCGAATAGCGCGCGCCGGCCGGGACGATCTTTTCCTCTCCGGTGACGAGCGCGACCTTGGCCGCGCCGACCTTCTCGCAGACGCGGGTGTAGACTTCACGCGCGAGCAGCCGCAGCGGCAGGCCGATGACGCCCGATTCATGCGCGACCATGCGCTCGATGGCCAGATGCGTCTTGCCTGTATTGGTCGGACCGAGGATCGCGGTCACGTCGCGGCCGGAGACGATGAAAGGCTGCGACGGGCGAGGCTGAATGTTCATCTGTCCAAAAAAATCTTTCGGGCGGGCATCGCGTCGAGAACGGTTAGCATCGTGGTCCTGTCAAGTGAATGGCCGGACGGCACGCGCGCCCCACATAGTGTGTCGGCTCGACATGCGCCAGCCATTGCCGCGACAGAGCGCTGCGGAACGGGACCCGAACGAACCGGGACCGAATCGCTGACTCTTGTGATTCACGTTCTGTTCCGATTCGGATTTCGCGCCTTCACACCGGGACATTTTATCCACTGCTTGTCCACAGGCTTCGCACTGCATGTCCACATCGTCGCGACGCCCGCAGCCGGGCGTCGCGCGCGCGATCGGCACGATCAGGCGACGAATTGCCCGCCATTGGCCGAAATCGTCGAGCCGGTTATGAAGCTTGCGTCGTCGGAGGCCAGGAAGACAACGCAGCGCGCGATTTCCTCCGGTTCGCCCAGCCGTCCGACCGGAATCTGCGCGATGATCCCCTCGCGCACCTTTTCCGGTACAGCCATGACCATGTCGGTGCCGATATAGCCGGGGCAGATCGCGTTGACGGTGATGCCGGCCTTCGCGCCTTCCTGCGCCAGCGCCTTGGTGAAGCCGATATCGCCGGCCTTGGCGGCGGAATAGTTTGCCTGTCCCATCTGCCCCTTCTGGCCGTTGATCGACGAAATGTTGATGACACGACCGAATTTGCGCTCGCGCATACCGCTCCAGATCGGGTGCGTCATGTTGAACAGACCCGTCAGGTTCGTATCGATGACCTCGTTCCACATATCGGGCGTCATGCGGTGGAACATGGCGTCGCGCGTGATGCCGGCATTGTTGACCAGCACGTCGATCGGCCCGATTTCCGCCTCGACCCTTGCGATGCCGTCCTTGCACGCCTCGTAGCTCGAAACGTCCCATTTGAAGACCGGAATTCCGGTCTCGGTCTTGAAGGCGTTCGCCTTCTCGTCATTGCCCGCATAGGTCGCGGCAACCTTGTAGCCGGCGGCCGTCAGCGCCTGCGAGATGGCTGCGCCGATACCGCGCGAGCCGCCGGTGACGAGTGCTGTGCGTGTGGTGGTCATCTAGAGTGTTCCTCCCCTTTTTGTTGAGGGAAACACGGAATGAGGAAATAGGGAAAGAGAGCCCCTATTTCCCTTCTCCCTATTTCCCGTCTTTCCTTAGTTCATGGCTTCCACGCACATGGCGACGCCCATGCCGCCGCCGATGCACAGCGTGGCAAGTCCCTTTTGTGCGCCGCGGCGCTTCATTTCGAAGAGCAGCGTATTGAAGACGCGCGCGCCCGATGCGCCGATCGGGTGGCCGATGGCGATCGCGCCGCCATTGACGTTCACGATGTCCGGGTTCCAGCCCATATCCTTGTTGACCGCGCAGGCCTGCGCGGCGAAGGCTTCGTTGGCCTCGACGAGATCGAGGTCCGCGACCGACCAGCCGGCCTTGTCCAGCGCCTTGCGCGAGGCGGGAATCGGACCGGTGCCCATGATCTGCGGGTCGACGCCGGCCGTCGCCCAGGAAACGATGCGGGCCAGCGGCTTGATCCCGCGCTTGGCGGCTTCATCCTCGCTCATCAGCACCACGGCGGCCGCGCCGTCATTGATGCCGGACGCGTTCGCCGCGGTGACCGTGCCCTCCTTGTCGAAAGCGGGTTTCAGCTTCTGCATCGCCTCGATCGTCGCGCCGTGACGGATATATTCATCGTCCTCGACCACGACGTCGCCCTTGCGGGTCTTGATCGTGAACGGGACGATCTCGTCCTTGAACTTTCCGGCCTTCTGTGCGGCTTCGGCCTTGTTTTGCGAGGAAACTGCGAACTGATCCTGTTCCTCGCGGGTCAATTGCCACTGGCGTGCGACGTTCTCGGCCGTGTTGCCCATGTGGTAGCCGTGGAAGGCGTCCCACAACCCGTCCTTGATCATCGTGTCGATCATCTTGAAGTCGCCCATCTTCTGGCCGGCGCGCATGTGCGCGGCGTGGGGGGCCATCGACATGGATTCCTGACCGCCGGCGACGATGATCTTCGCATCGCCGGTGGTGATCTGCTGCATACCCAGCGCGACCGCGCGCAGGCCGGAGCCGCAAAGCTGGTTGAGGCTCCAGGCGGTCGCCTCCTGCGGAATGCCGGCGGCCATAGCGGCTTGCCGCGCCGGGTTCTGTCCCTGCGCCGCCTGCAGGATCTGGCCCATGATCACCTCATCGACATCCGCACCGTCGATGCCGGCGCGCTCGAGCGCGGCCTTGATGGCGGCAGCGCCCAGTTCATGGGCGGGAACGGTCGCAAACGCTCCATTGAACGAGCCGACGGGTGTGCGCGCCGCGCTGGCGACGACGATGGAAATTTTCTCGGACATGTAGGTTACTCCGGTCAGAACGGGCGCATGCGGCGCTTTTGTCCATTTCTTGCCGGTTCGCCGCCGTTAGTCAAACCGGCAAAGGAAGAACGTGCACTGCACAAAGCGCTTTCATTTGCACGCCTTTTGCGCATATCCTTTGCGCTTGCCGAGCGGAAACAGTCGGTTAATCCCTGGGAGCCAGCCTTATGCCCGCAAAGAAGAACGAACCGGTCGTCATCAAGAAATATGCGAACCGGCGGCTCTACAATACGGGCACGAGCACCTATGTGACGCTCGAGGACCTGGCCGAGATGGTCAAACGCGGCGAGGAATTTTCCGTGCAGGATGCGCGCTCTGGCGACGACATCACCCATTCCGTCCTGACGCAGATCATCTTCGAACTGGAGAACCGCGACGGACAGAACATGCTGCCGATCCCGTTCCTGCGCCAGTTGATCGCCTTTTACGGCGACCAGATGCAGATGGTCGTGCCGAGCTTCCTCGAACAGTCGATGGTGGCCTTCGCCAAGGAACAGGAGCGGTTCCGCCAGCAGATGAAGGATGCGGTCGGCAAATCGCCGATCGGCATGATGCCGATGGCCGCGCCCTTGAAGGCGATGGAGGAGCAGGCGCTGCGCAATGCCGAACTCTTCCAGAACGCGATGCGCATGTTCACGCCGTTTCCGGTTCCAGGTGCGCCGGACGCCGGCAAGCCGGACACCGCAGGCGACAGTGATGCGAAGGGCGGTGACGACCTTTCCGAACTGAAGGAGCAGATCGCCGCGATGCAGCGCAAGCTGGACCAGATGGGGAACTGAGGCGACTGACGGTAAGACGCGAGGTCTTTACCCGGTCGAACCGTCAAGGCCTGGATTCCTGTGACCCCCGTGACAAGCACGGGGGCAGGCGAGCACAGGAATGACGATTGCAGTTTTGTTGAGGTGAAATTTCGAAGTTTGCGGTTGGCATCAACCTAGATGCCGTCATTCCTGTGCTTGTCACAGGAATCCAGGTTTCGACGGATGATGTAGATCGTTACGTCTGAGAATATTCAGGGTTCACCACCCCATCGCGCAGCCGTCCTTGCGCGGGTCGGAGCCGCCGATCAGGAAGCCCGAAGCCTCGTCGATGACGATCGCCTGGCCGCCGCCATGCGGGCTTTCGGCATCTCTTACCGTGTGACCGCGCGCTTCGAGGTCCGAGCGAACGGCGGAACCGATGCCCGCTTCGACACGTAGCGCCTCGTCGTCATCGCCCCAGAAGATGCGCGGATGATCGATCGCCTGTTGCGGATCCATGCCGTGATCGACCATGTTGGACATCACATGGGCGTGGCCCATCGGCTGGTAGTCGCCGCCCATCACGCCGAAGGAGATTGCCGGTTTTCCGCCGCGTGTCGCCATTGCCGGGATGATCGTGTGCATCGGCCGCTTGCCCGGTCCGATCTCGTTGGGATGGCCCGCAACGAGCGAGAAGCCCGCGCCGCGGTTTTGCAGGGCGATGCCGGATTTCGGCGTCACGACGCGCGAACCGAACGCATGATAGGTCGAATTGATGAAGGAAACCGCGCGCCGGTCGCGATCGACCACCGTCAGATAGACGGTGTCCGATGCGGGCATGTCGGGCGGCGTCACGTCCCCGATGCGCCGCGCAGGATCGAAGCGCGCCGCGAGGCGGTCGATATAGGCGTCGGACAGAAGTTCGGCCGGCGTGACGGTCATCGTTTTCGGGTCGGCGACGAGGTGGTCGCGGACCGAATAGGCGAGGCGTGCGGCTTCGATTTCCAGATGCGCGCGTTCGGCCGAGTCCGGAGCAAGTTCCGCCGCACCGAGCTTCGCCAAAAGGCGCAGGAGGATCAGGGCGGTTATGCCCTGTCCGTTGGGCGGAATTTCGTGCACGTCGAGATCGCCATAGCTGACCGAGATCGTGTCGACCCAGTCGGCCGAGACGGCGGCGAGATCATCTTCCGTCAGGAAGCCACCCTTGGCTTTCACTGTCGCGGCGATCTCGGCGCCGATTTCGCCCTGATAGAATGCCTTCGCGCCGTCCTTGGCGATGGCGCGGAAGGTTGCAGCGAGCGCCGGGGCGCTGTGGCGCGAGCCGACGATCGGGGCCTTGCCCCCCGTCAGATAATGCTGTGCGCCGCCCTCGTCCTTCGCCAGCCATTCGACGGCCTTCGGCCAGTCGCGTGCGACGCGGCCATGGATCGCATAGCCGTCTTCGCCATAGCGGATCGCATCGGCGAACAATTCGTCGAACCCTTTCGTTCCGAAGCGCCGGGCGAGCTTTTCCCAAGCGTCGATCGCGCCCGGCACGGTGACGGCGAGCGCGCCGAATGTCGGCACCTTGTCATGTCCCAGCGCGCGATAACGCTCCGCCTCGGCACCCATCGGCGCACGGCCGGAGCCGTTGAGGCCATGGATCGTGCCGTCGGGCTCGGCGAGGATGACGAAGCAGTCGCCGCCGATGCCGGTCATGTGCGGTTCGACCACGCACAGCGTCGCGCAGGCGGCGATCGCCGCATCGACCGCATTGCCGCCCGACTTCAGCACAGACAGCGCCGTCATGGTCGCCAGCGGGTGCGAGGTCGCCGCCATGCCGTTCTCGGCATAGACGGCCGAGCGGCCGGGCAGGTCGAAATTGCGCATGGGTCATCCTTTCGCCAAAAGGGATAGTTCGCATGTTCAGTTCATGAAGATCAATGATCGATTTTTGTGCATTTGACCTTGCGTCGGCTTCGCATTGCGCTGCACCATGCGCCGTCTTGTTTCTGTGCATGTCTTTATCCCGAAACCGGTTCCCACTTTCGGGAGACATGCCTGGATCACCCGGAGAGCCTGCCTTGACCATTCGGAAAATCCTCGTTGCCAACCGATCCGAAATCGCCATCCGCGTCTTTCGCGCCGCCAACGAACTCGGCATCAAGACCGTCGCGATCTGGGCCGAGGAGGACAAATATTCGCTCCACCGCTTCAAGGCCGACGAAAGCTATCCGGTCGGGCGCGGCGTGCATCTGCCGAAGGATCTGGGACCGATCGAAAGCTATCTGTCGATCGAAGAGGTTATCCGCGTGGCGAAATTGTCCGGCGCGGACGCGATCCATCCGGGCTACGGCCTGTTGTCGGAAAGTCCCGAATTCGCCGAGGCGTGCGCCAATGCCGGTATCGTCTTCATCGGCCCGAAGCCGGAGACGATGCGCCGGCTCGGCAACAAGGTCGCGGCGCGCAACCTTGCAATCGAGGTCGGGGTGCCGGTCGTGCCGGCGACCGAGCCGCTGCCGGACGATATGGAAGACGTGGCGAAGATGGCCGAGGCGATCGGCTATCCGGTCATGCTCAAGGCATCGTGGGGCGGCGGCGGGCGCGGCATGCGCGCGATCCGCAAGCCCGACGATCTCGCTCGTGAGGTAACGGAAGGCAAGCGCGAGGCGAAAGCCGCGTTCGGCAAGGACGAAGTTTATCTGGAAAAACTCGTCGAGCGTGCGCGCCATGTCGAGGTGCAGGTTCTGGGCGACACTCACGGCAATGCCGTTCATCTGTTCGAGCGCGACTGCTCGATCCAGCGGCGCAACCAGAAGGTCGTGGAGCGCGCGCCTGCGCCCTATCTTTCGCAGGAACTGCGCGAGGAATTGTGCGGCTACGCGCTGAAGATCGCCGAGGCGACGTCTTACGTGGGCGCGGGCACGGTCGAGTTCCTTCAGGACGCCGACACCGGCAAATTCTACTTCATCGAGGTCAATCCGCGCATCCAGGTGGAACATACCGTCACCGAGGAAGTGACCGGTATCGACATCGTCAAGGCGCAGATACACCTTCTCGAAGGCGCGGCCATCGGAACGCCCGAATCCGGCGTGTCGGCGCAGGGCGACATAAGGCTCAACGGCCACGCCATGCAGTGCCGCATCACGACGGAAGACCCGGAGCAGAACTTCATTCCCGATTACGGTCGCATTACCGCCTATCGCGGGGCGACCGGTTTCGGCATTCGGCTCGACGGCGGCACGGCCTATTCGGGCGCGGTGATCACGCGCTTCTACGATCCGCTTCTGGAAAAGGTAACGGCGTGGGCACCTTCGGCGGAGGAAGCGCGTCAGCGGATGGACCGGGCGCTGCGCGAGTTCCGCATTCGCGGCGTGGCGACGAACCTCACCTTTCTCGAAGCGATCATCAACCACCCGCACTTTCGCGACAATTCCTATACGACGCGGTTCATCGATACGACGCCGGAGCTTTTCGCCGCCGTCAAACGACAGGACCGCGCGACAAAGCTTTTGAACTATCTCGCCGACGTTTCGGTGAACGGTCATCCCGAAGCGCGCGGCCGCGCAAGACCGAAGGAGGATGCTCCTGCGCCGCGTGTGCCCTTCATCGGCGGCGACGTACCGGACGGCACGAAGCAGCGTCTCGACCGGGATGGACCGGAGGCGTTCGCACGCTGGATGCGGGCCGAGCCTCGCGTTCTCGTTACCGACACGACCATGCGCGACGGACATCAATCGCTTCTGGCGACGCGCATGCGCACGCATGACATCGCCGCCATCGCCGGGACCTATGCGCGGGCGCTGCCCGACCTCCTGTCGCTCGAATGCTGGGGCGGCGCGACCTTCGACGTCGCCATGCGCTTTTTGACCGAAGACCCTTGGGAGCGGCTTTCAAAGGTGCGCGAGGCCGCGCCCAATATCCTGCTCCAGATGCTTCTGCGCGGCGCGAATGGCGTCGGCTACACGAACTATCCCGACAATGTCGTCCGCTATTTCGTCAAACAGGCAGCGAGTGGCGGCGTCGATCTCTTCCGCGTCTTCGACTGCCTGAACTGGGTCGAGAACATGCGCGTGTCGATGGACGCGGTGCGTGAAGAGGGCAGACTGTGCGAGGCGGCCATCTGCTACACGGCCGATATCGGCGATCCCGAACGGGCGACCTATGACCTCAACTACTATGTCGGGCTGACGCACGAACTGGAGGCCGCCGGCGCGCATATCATCGCCATCAAGGACATGGCCGGCCTGATGAAGCCGGCGGCGGCTAGGGTGCTCTTTAAGACGCTGCGCGAAGAGACCGATCTGCCGCTGCATTTCCACACCCACGACACGTCCGGCATTTCCGCCGCGACCATACTGGCGGCGGTGGAAGCGGGGGTCGACGCGGTCGATGCAGCAATGGATTCGCTGTCGGGCAACACCTCGCAACCCTGTCTCGGCTCGATCGTCGAGGCGCTGAAAGGCGGCGAGCGCGATACGGGGCTCGACGGCGACTGGATCCGGAAGATCTCGTTCTATTGGGAGGCGGTGCGCAACCAGTATGCCGCCTTCGAAAGCGACCTCAAGGGGCCCGCCTCGGAAGTCTACCTGCATGAAATGCCGGGCGGTCAGTTCACCAATCTGAAAGAACAGGCGCGCTCGCTGGGGCTGGAGGCCCGCTGGCACGAGGTCGCGCAGGCCTATCACGACGCCAATTTGATGTTCGGCGACATCGTCAAGGTGACGCCGTCCTCGAAGGTCGTCGGCGACATGGCGCTGATGATGGTCAGCCAGGATTTGACCGTCGCTGACGTCGAGAACCCGAAGAAGGACATCGCCTTTCCCGATTCGGTCATCTCGATGCTGCGCGGCGATCTTGGCCAGCCGCCGGCCGGGTGGCCCGAAGGCTTGCAGAAGAAGGCGCTGAAGGGCGAAAAGCCGATCAATGTGCGGCCGGGCTCACTCCTCAAGGCAGCCGATCTCGACACTGAGCGCAGCGACATCGAGACGAAGCTCGAACGGGAACTCTCCGATTTCGAGTTCGCTTCGTGGCTCATGTATCCGAAGGTCTTCACCGATTTCGTGGCCGCCTCGACCGAATACGGCCCGGTCTCGACGCTGCCGACGCCGGTCTATTTCTACGGAATGAGCCAGGAAGACGAGATCTTCATCGAGATCGAGCGCGGCAAGACGCTGGTCGTGCGCTGCCTCGCCATCGGCGAGACCGATGAAAAGGGCATGGTCACGGTGTTCTTCGAACTCAACGGGCAGCCCCGCCGCGTGAAGGTGCCCGACCGTCTTCGCGGCGCCGATGCCGCCAGGGCACGGGCAAAGGCGGAACCCGACAGTGCCGCCCATGTCGGCGCGCCCATGCCCGGTGTCGTCTCGACGCTCGCCGTGTCGGCGGGCCAGAAGGTGTCGGCTGGCGACGTGCTGCTATCCATCGAGGCGATGAAGATGGAGACCGCGCTTCATGCCGAGCGCGATGGCGAGATCGCCGAGGTGCTGGTCAAGGCAGGCGACCAGATCGACGCCAAGGATCTGCTTGTCGTCTACGCCTCCTGAAAGCGAAAAAGCCCGGCAATGCCGGGCTTTTTCAAGTTCATTCGATATGCGATCAGCGCGCGATGAAGGACTGGAAGATATAGCCTTTCTGGCCGTCATAATTGACCTCGCACCAGCGGCAGTCGGTTTCGGCCTCGATCGCGGCGTTCGCGGGAACGACGGCGAGCACGCTCGCGTCATCGGCCGGGGCCGAGCGCATGTTCACATATTGCGTGGCCTTGGCGGGCTGGAGATCGCTTGCCGTCGCCACGGCAGGTTCGGGCCGGGCCTCTTCTTGCCCGTTCAGCGCGGCGTCGAACGCACTGCGCTCGCGGGCGGGCGTCGCCGGCCGCTCGGGCGCAAACCCGGCCGCCTGTGCGGGGATCGTGGAGGTGAACAGGCCGTCGGTTCCATCCGAACCCATGGCGCTTGCGATCTCGGCGGCTGCGACCGTTTCGTCGACGGCCTTCTTGAGTTCGGCAAGCTTGTCTTCATCGACCGCGAGCGCATCCGCGCTCCAGCGGGGATCGTTGGCGGCGAGGCCGGGCGAATCCGTTGCGCTCGTCATACGCGCGGCCGTGGTCGTGCCGGGCGCTGGATCGGCCGCCGGTTCGATGGCGGCGGCCGGTTGCGCGACGGGTGCTTCGATGGCGGCTGGCGTCACGGAGGCGGTCTGAACCGAGGCGACCTCGACGGTCGGGGCGTCGGACGCCGTCAGGCTGCGCGTGAGAGGACCAGCGGCAAGCGCTCCGACCAGAGCGAGGCCGACGAAGCCGATGGCGACAGGTGTCGCCGCCTTGCGGATGAGATTTCTGGATTTCAGGATGCGGCCGACTTCCCGTTCATTCCCCTCGCCGTTCCAATCGATACGGCTGCGCGGCGTGTCTGCGGACATGCGATTACCTCAGGTTACTGCTCGCGCGTTCGTTGCGGCTCTACAGGTCGTCGACGCTGGGCGAAGCAGGTTCGTGAATCCCTCTTGGCGACAACATAGCATCGATTGTGGCGGTGATGAGCCGGGTTAAGCCGACGTTAAGGCTCGACCTTCCTGTTACAGGACTGCAACGCAATAAAATAATTTGACTGGATCGAGTTAAATCGATTTAGATTAACCAATTAGCTCCTATTGGGTATTGCACGGCGTAATGAAACGTGAATTTTCCTTTCCCTCGACGCGCGTTGCGGTCGCGCTCGCCTTCGTCGCGAACGGTCTGGTGATCGGTGCATGGGCGCCCCAGATACCCGCGCTCGCCGACCGGCTCGAGCTGTCGGAAAGCCGGCTCGGCCTTCTGATCCTCGTTTTCGGCCTCGGCGCGCTCGCGGCCATGCCATGGTGCGGTGGGTTGATCGCCAGATACGGCTCGCGCCGTCCGCTCGTCGCCTTCGCCGCGCTCATGCCGCTCAGCCTGCCGGCCGTGGTGCTTGCGCCCGATTTCACGGTCGCGGCGTTCGCGATGTTCGGATTCGGCGCATTGATCGGTGGCATGGATGTCGCGATGAACGCCAATGCGGTCGCTGTCGAGCGGCATCTCGACCGCGCGATCATGTCGTCGTCGCACGGATTCTGGAGCCTCGGCGGCTTTGCCGGTGCCGCTGCCGGCGGCTTTGTGCTGCAGGCCAGTGGCGCGCTTGCGCAGTCGGTTCTGGCCGGGTTCATTGCCGGGCTCCTGAGCCTCGGCGTCGCGCGCTATGCCTTGCGGGACGCGCCGCCTCCAGCCGAGGCTGTGCAACGTGCCCGCTGGCCGCTGAAGCCGCTGCCCTACCTGCTGGGGCTTGCCGCGCTGCTCGGCATGATTCCCGAGGGCGCGGTGCTCGACTGGGCCGCGCTTTATCTCCAGCGCGAGCACGCGGCGGGTCTGGCACAAGCGAGCCTCGCCTTCGCGCTGTTTTCGGCGGCGATGGCGCTGATGCGGTTTTCGGGCGATGCGGTCCGCGACCGGTTCGGTGCGGTCGCGACATTGCGCGCGTCCTGTCTCGTCGCGGGTGTCGGTCTCGTAGGAGCCGGGCTGTCGCCTTCGCCCGAGCTTGCCATCGCCTTTTTCGCTCTCGTCGGGCTCGGCCTTGCCAATATCGTGCCGATCGCCTTCTCGGCCGCAGGCAACCAGACCGGGCTCGCACCCGGCGTGGGCATGAGCGTCGCCACCACGATGGGCTATTCCGGTATCCTCGTCGCGCCTTCCGCCATCGGCTTCATCGGCGAGTACACGGGTTTCGCGCCGATCTTCGTCGTGCTCGCCCTGGTCATTCTCTTGCTTGCGATCTTCGCGCCGGTGGTGTCGATCGCCGACCGGCAAAAGCCGGTCCCGTAAACCAAAACGCCCGGCAGGTCGTGACCGCCGGGCGAAGGGGTGCTCCGTCTCGCAGAGGGCTAGATTCGGCCCATCAATACGAGGATCAGCACTACTACCAGGACGACCCCGAGAATGCCCGAAGGGCCATAACCCCAGCCGCGCGAATGCGGCCAGGCCGGAATGGCGCCGAGCAGGATCAGGATCAGAATGATGATCAGAATTGTTCCGAGCGACATGGCAAAGTTCCCCAACTCTCCTCGAACAGGATGATCCTGTCCTGCGCCCTAAATGCGCGAGGGCGCCCGCAGGTTCCGCAGGCGCCCTTGCCGGTTGCAATGAGGTCTATTCGGCAGGCAAGGGTTGTGCGTCCGATTCCGGTTCGGGTTTCGGCTTGCGCCGGAAAAGCCGGGACCAGAAGCTGCGTCGCGTCTCGCCGGCCTTGGGATGCTCGCGGGTGAAGACCATCAGCGCGGCCGGCGTCACGATCAGCGTCAGGACCGTCGCAAACGACAGACCGAACACGATCGCGGAAGACAGCGAAATCCACCACTGGGTGGACGGCGCGTTGATCGTGGTTTCATGATGAAACAGTTCCAGTCCGATGCCGAAGGCAATGGGAGCGACACCAAATATGGCGGCAAGCGCCGTCAGGACCACCGGACGCGCGCGCTCGCGGCAGGTCTGAAGGATCGCGTCGATCTTGTTCATGCCCTCGTGGCGCAACCGGTCGTAAGTATCGATCAGGACGATGTTGTTGTTGACGACGACGCCTGCCAGCGCAATGACGCCAATTCCCGACATCACGATGCCGAACGGCTGCCCCATGATCAGCAAGCCGAGGAACACACCGATCGTGGACATGACCACGGTTATGAGCACGAGCAGCACGCTGGTGAACTTGTTGAACTGGGCCAGAAGCACGATAAAGATCAGGAAGATTGCGGCGCCGAAGGCGTTCATGAGGAAGGCGCTCGCAGCGTCGCTTTCCTCGCTCGAGCCGGCAAGCCGCCATTTGGTCGAACCCAGGTCGAGTTCGCCTACCGCCTGCGCCACTTGCGCCTGCACTTCGGCGACCTGATAGCCATGAGCGATATTCGACTGGACGACGATGGTCCGCTCCGAGTCGATGCGGTTCAGGATGCCGGTTCGCTGCTGCGGTTCGCGGGTGACGAAATTGGCGAGCGGGACCGAGCCTTCCGGCGTTTGAACCCGCAACTGGTCGAGGCTGGACAACGTCCGGCGGTCGTCGGGCAGGCGCAGGCGGATGTCGACGGCATCGTCGACGCCGGCCGGCCGGTAGTCCGAAAGCTTGAGGCCGACGGTTACGAGTTGGACCACGGTGCCGACCTGGCTGGGACTGACGCCGTATTGCGCGGCCTTGGCACGATCCACCTTCAGCGCCCAGTCGACGCCGGGCGGCGGCAGGCCGTCGGATATCTCGATGACACCCGGCACCTGTGCGATCCGCGCCGCGACCGCGCGGGCGTGATCGTTCAGATATGTCGGGTCGGCTGCCGAGAGCCTGACCTGAATCGGCTGGCCGGTCGGCGGGCCCGCATCGGGCACGCGCACCTGAACCTGAATACCGGGCAGGTTCGCCATCTCGACGCGCAGATCGTCGAGAATCTCGCTGGCCGCCTTGCGCTCGCGCCAGTCCAGGAACTCGTACTGGATGACGCCGATGACGTCCTCGTCGATGTCCTGCCCGCCGCCCCGCGTCATTCCCACGCGCGTATAGACAGATTCCAGGCCCGGCCAGCCAAGGAGACGGTTTTCGGCAAGCCGTGTCGCCGCATCCATTTCCTCCAGAGAGAGATTGCCGCGCGCATGTACGTACATCAGTCCGTATTCGGGCTCGACATTGGGGAAGAACTCGACGCCCGCGCCATATTGCGAATAGGCGTATTGGACACCGACCAGAAGGCCGACGGCCAGAAGCAGAACGGTCTTGGGATAGGCGACTGCCTTCTTGACCGCACCCATATAGAGGCCGTCGGGCTTGCCTTCCGGCTCGGGATGGGCCTTGGCGAAAAGCGCTCCCAGCGTTGGCGTGAAGACCAGCGCGTAGAGCAGCGACGCGGACAGGGTCATGATCAGCGTCAGCGGCAGATACTTCATAAACTCGCCGACGACGCCCGGCCAGAAGAGCAGCGGCGAGAAGGCGGCGATGCGCGTCAGCGTCGCGGCGGTGACGGGGCCGGCCATGCGGCGCGCGGCCAGATCGAACGCCTCGACGCGGTCCATGCCCTCCGACATGCGCCGTTCGGCGAATTCGGTGACGATGATCGCGTCGTCGACCAGCATGCCCACAGCGAGGATCAGCGCGAACAGCACGATCATGTTGACCGTGTAGCCGAGCATGGCAAGGGCCAGGATGCCCATCAGGAACGAGACCGGGATCGACAGGCCGATCAGGATCGAGGAGCGGCCCGACAGGGCATACAAGATGACGATGAAGACGAGGATGACGGCGATCAGGACGTGGTTCTGGAGGTCGCTCAGAAGCTGGCGGACCATGTCCGACTTGTCCTGGCTGAAGCCGATCGTGACGGGAACCGGCAGGTTCTCCTGAAAGGCTGTGGCGATCTCCTTCACCGTGTCGACGGTCTCGATCAAATTCGCACCGGCGCGTTTCTTCACCTCGATCGCGATGGCGGGCTTGCCGTCGAGGCGGGTGATCGTTTCGGCCTCGGCGAAGGTCGAGCGGATCGTGGCCAGATCGCGGGCGCGCACGACCGCATTCGGCCCGGCGACGATCGGCAGGTCGGCGACGTCCTCGACGGTCTCGATCAGCGAGGGGACCTTGACCGGGAAGCGGCCTTCGGTGCCTTGCAGAGCGCCGGCGGCGACGAGGCTGTTGCCGGCCGAAACGCCCTGGATGAGCTGGTCGAGCTGCAAACCGTAGGAAGACAGCTTGACCGGATCGACGATGACGTCGACCTGTTCGTCGCGGGTGCCCTGAAGCGTGCCTTCGAGCACGCCGGGCACCTCTTCGATGCGGTCGCGCAATTCGCGCGCGGTCGAGGCAAGGAGGCGTTCGGGCAGGTCGCCCGAAAGCGTGACGACGAGAACCGGGAATTCCGAGACGTTGACCTCGTTGACGGTCGGCTCGTCGACGCCTTGCGGCAGGTCGCGCCTTGCGTCGGACACCTTGGCGCGCACGTCTTCCAGCGCGTTGGAAAAATCGAAGCCCGGCTGAAACTCGATCAGGACGTAGCCGCCGCCCTCATAGGCGGCCGAGCGCATCTCCTTGACGCCGGACAGGCCCTTCATCTGCAATTCGACCGGGCGCAGCAAAAGCCGCTCGGAATCCTCCGGCGAAATGCCCTGATAGGTCAGGCTGACATAGATGATCGGGATCGGAATGTCAGGCTCTGCTTCCTTCGGGATCGCCTGATAGGCGAGCGCGCCCGCCACGATCATGAAGATCATGACCGACAGGGTCAGCCTTGCATTGTCGATTGCCAGTCGGACGAGGTTCATGTCCGCATATCCTCAAAAATCGGATCGGTCGCGAGACGACCGCGCCGCCTGTCGCGTCTCGTTCAGTCGAGCCCCGCCACTTCGCCGGCCAGCCCGCGGATCGTCTCTTCGTCCGCCTCGACGGCATTCACCAGGTCGCCTTCGGCCACGAAATCCTGTCCGGACACGATCACCCGCGCATCCGCCGGAATGCCCGCGAGAACGAGACCCTCGGGCGTATCGTCGACTAGATCGATCATGTGGAACGCCACCTTGCCGTCCGGGCCGACCGTGCGAATGCCGAGGTCGCCCTTTGCGGAAAGCGTGACGACCGAACGCGGCAGGCGGACCGATTCCACCGGTCTGGCGCGCAGCGTCATCTCGGTTGTCATGCCGGCCGGGATATCGTTGTCCTCATTGTCGATCGCGACCTCGACCTGAAAGGTTCGGGTCTGCGCGGAGGCATCGCGCGAAATGTAGCTGATCTCGCCCTCGACAATGCGGCCGTCGACGAGGCGGACATCAGCCCGGTCACCGGTCGTGAGATGGCCGAGGTCGCGTTCGCCGACCTCGCCCGTCGCGACGATCGGGTCGAGCGCCAGGATCGTGGCGATTTCGGTGCCGGCCATGACCGAGCCGCCGATCTCGACATTCACGCGGTCGACGAGCCCGCTGAACGGCGCGCGCACCTCGTTGCGGGTAAGCTCGGCCTGTGCCGCCTCGAGCTGCGAGCGGGCGGAGGCAAGCGCCGAGCGGGCATTGTCTGCCTGAAGGCGCGGCAGGGAGCCGGACTGGACGAGGCGTTCGGCAGCTTCCGCTTCGGCTTGACGCTGGCTGAGCAATTGCTGCGCCGTCGCGATCGCGGCTTCCTTTTCTTCGGCATCGAGGCGGATAATCAGGTCGCCGGCCTCGACCATCTGCCCCTTCGAAAGGGGCAGTTCGGAAACGATGCCGGCGGAACGGGCGGCCAGCACGGCGCGCTTGTCGGCTTCGGTCAGACCTGACATGCGGATGGCGCGCGAATGCTCGAAACGCGGCGGCCTTATGACAGCCACCGTGTGACGTCGTTCCTCGACCTGAGGCGCGGCATCGCCCGGCTGTGCGGATTCGCTGTCCTGTGCGGAGCCAACGGACGAAAACTCGCCGGTCGCGACCCAGACGGCCGTCATCGCGAACACGGCGACAGCCGCGATTTGGTGGAATTTGAATTTCGACATGTCGGTCAATCCGTTTCGGGACACGCCTCGCGTCAGCGCAGATGGTACGGCGTGATCCTGAATTCAATTCGGCGCGGTGCGCAGGGCAAAATCCCTACATCAGCGCGGTGCGGCGCAACAGTCACGTTTTTTCATCGATCGATCACTCCTGCCAAAATGTCAGCCCTGCGGGCACGGCGCGCCGAGTTCGGCCCAGCGCTTCAAGGCTTCGTATGTCTCTTCCGCGCTGCCTGGCGCGGGCTCGCGGCCCGGTCCCGGTTCCCAGCCCCACGCGACCAGCGCATCGTCGCGCAAATGGACCGCGACCTCATCGAGCGTCTTGCCGCCATTGCGCGCCGGATCCTTGATCTGGGCGCAGATTTCGCCCGAACTCTTTTCGAACCAGACCATTTCCTGCGGCGCCAGATGCCAGTCGGGCGATCCTGGCGGCCCGTGGAGGACCGGCGAATTCGTTTCCTGATGACAGGTCCGGCATGTCATGCCCGGATTGCCGAAGCCGTCCGGTCCGCGCCGCACATTGAACGGGTGAATGCGCGCTTCGCCATAATGGGCGCCGGACCAGCGCGGATGGTCGTCCTCGGTATGGCAGTTGGCGCAGCGCGGATGCGAAAAGACACGATAGAGCCCCTCCCATTCGATAAGGCCCGGTTCGTCCTGCGCAAAAGCTGGGCCCGGCATCAGGAAAAGCGCGATGGCGAAAAGGCGTCTCATGCGAAATCCACCTCGCGCGCCAGCGGCAATTGCCGGATCCGCTTTCCCGTCAGCGCGAAGATCGCGTTGGCGAGTGCGGGCGCTGCCGGCGGCGTGCCGATTTCGCCGACGCCGCCCATCTTCGGTGCGTTCTGAAGGATCGCGACCTCGACATCGGGCGATTGGTGAATGCGCAGCGGATCGTAATCGTGGAAATTGGTCTGGACGGCCCGGCCATCGGCGAAATTGACCTCCTCGAACATCGCCGCCGACAGGCCGAACAATGCGCCGGACATCAATTGCGCCTCGATGATGCTTGGGTCGAGCGCGCGTCCCACATCGGCCGCAATCCATACCTTCTCGAGGCGAATGCGCCCTTCAGTTTCCGAGATTTCCACGATCTCGGCGACCCAGGAGCCGAAGCTTGTGGCGAAGGCGAAACCTTTCGCGCGGTTCGCCGGCAGGGACGCGGACCACTCGGCCATGTCCGCCACCTTTTCGACGACGCCGACGGCAGCGGGATGATCGGCCATCAGGGAAAGCCGCAACTCGACCGGATCGATGCCGCCAGCCGTCGCGATCTCGTCCATGAAAGCTTCGTGGAAGAAACCGTTGAAGGAATTGCCGACCGCCCGCCAGAAGCCGACCGGAACGCCGGGATTGTCGGCGACGACACCCGAGACGCGATAATTCGCGATCGAATAGGGTTGGTTGAAAGACCCGTCGACGATTGCGGTGTCGGAGCCGGGGACCGGCAGGCGCGGATAAAGACGCGGCAGGAGCGAGGCGATGATCGACGGGGAGGCGATCTTCATGTCGAGCGCCTGCGGCATGCCGTCCTCGCCGAGCCGCGCCCGGAACCGGCCCATCGCGGCAGGACGATACATGTCATGCGTCATGTCTTCCTCGCGCGTCCAGGTCACCTTGACGGGCCGCCCGTTCGTCTCCATCGCAAGGCGCGTCGCATAAACGGCGTAGTCGACCTCCAGACGGCGGCCGAACGCGCCGCCGAGGCTGGTCGTGTGGACGCGGCAATTCTCCTGCGAAATGCCTGCTTCGCGGGCGCAGGCCATGCGCGTCAGCGTCGGCGACTGGTTCGGTGCCCACACGTCCAGCTCGCCGTCGCGGAACCGCGCGGTCGCGTTCATCGGCTCCATCGCGGCATGGGCGAGGAAGGGTACGCGATACTCCGCTTCCACCATCCGCTCGCGCGGCGCATCGGCGAAGACGGTTTCGACGTCGCCGTCATCGCGGAAATTCGACCCGCGTCCCGCCACCGCCGCCTCAAGTCCCGCCCAGATGGCGTCGTCGTCAACGGCGCGGTCGGGGCGCTCCCATTCGACCTGGACGGCATCGGCAGCGCGCATCGCGTGCCATGTCGAGCGCGCGATCACGCCGAAGCCGTTGCCGAGATGGGTTTCGATGATCACGAGCTTTTCCACGCCGGGCATCGCAAGCGACCCTGCATCGTCCAGCGTGCGGATTGTGCCGCCGAAATGCGGATTCATGCGGATCGTCGCGAAGACCATGTCGGGCAAGTCGACATCGACGCCGAAGATCGGCGCGCCGGTGACCTTGGCTTCCATGTCGAGGCGCGGTTGGGGCCTGCCAAGCAGTTTCCACTCGGCCGGATCGCGCAATATGGGGTCGGCGGTCAGGTCCACGCGCGCCGCATCAAGCGCCAGTTCGCCATAGGCGACGGTTTCACCTGTCGCGGGGTTGGTAACGAAGCCCTCGGCGGTGGTCAGCGAGGCGGCGTCGACCTGCCATCGTCGGGCGGCCTGCGCTTTCAACGCCTCGCGGGCGAGCGCACCGGCCTGCCGCATGCGCGTGAATCCGTCCGTCGTGGAGGACGAACCGCCCGTCGCCTGCATGGCCAGGAACCTGCCGACCACGCCCATGCCGCCGCGCATCATTTCGGCAATGGTCGAATCGTCGAAGCGGGGGAACGGCACGCCTTCTTCCAGCATACCGATATTGGCGTAGGCGGACGCCGCCGGCCCGTGCTCGACCGTGACCTGATCGAGCCGCACGTCGAGTTCTTCGGCAATTAGCGCGGCGAGCGTCGTCGTCACGCCCTGCCCCATCTCCGCACGCGGCACGATGACCGTGATCGGTCCCTCGGTCGGGATTTTCACGAAGGGGTTGAAGACGGCCTCGCCTTCGCCAGCCTGTGCCTCCAGCGGATTGGGGAACGGGCGGCGATAGACATAATAGCCGACGGCAAGCCCCGCCGCTGCCGCCCCGGCAGCTCCCAGAAATACGCGCCGTGTGATTTTGCCCGCGCGCGACATCGTCAGGCTCCGGTCGAAGCGGCGGCGCGCTTGATGGCGGCGCGGATTTTCGGATAGGTCGCGCAGCGGCACAGATTGCCGCCCATGGTACGGTCGATATCCGCGTCGGACGGGTTCGGGATTTCATCCAGAAGCGCCACCGCGCTCATGATCTGGCCGGCCTGGCAATAGCCGCACTGGGCTACCTGTTCGACGATCCACGCTTCCTGGACGGCATGCAGCGCGCCCGGACGGCCGATACCCTCGATCGTCGTGACATCGCCCTCGACCTGTCCGAGCGGCAGCACGCAGGAGCGCACCGGCTGTCCCGCGACGAGCACGGTGCAGGCGCCGCACGCGGCGATGCCGCAGCCGAATTTCGGTCCCTTGATGCCGGCAAGATCGCGCAACGCCCACAAGAGCGGCATCTCCGCTTCGGCGTCGATTTCGATCGGATTGCCATTGACGGTCAGGCGCATGAAGAGCGATCCGGTTGTCGTTGACGATACGTATTGACAAAATTCGTCAATTTGTCAATTACCAGTGAATGACACAGAAGCTTTCGGCTTTACTCTTCGCGAAGATTGACGACGAGCGCCGCGTCCGCATCCTCGACGGCGCGATGGGCTGCTTCCTTGCCTATGGCTACCAGCGCACGACGATGGACGATATCGCCAGGGCGGCCGAGATTTCGAGGCCCGCGCTCTACCTGCAATTCAGGAACAAGGCGGACATCTATCGTGCGCTTGCCAGCGCCTTCATGGAGCATGCGCTGGAGAATGCCGTATCCGCCTTCCAGGCTGCGGGCGATCTCGAAACCCGGCTCCGTTCCGGGCTGTCCTGCGTGATGGACCTCGTCGGCGCGGTCGAGGCGTCGCCGCACGGCGCGGACATTCTCGATATGAAATCGAGCCTCGCCGCCGACATTGTAGCGAGCGGCCGGGCGAAAATGCGCGCGACGATCGAAGGCGCGATCGCGGCGAGCGGTGCGACGGCATGTTCCGCGCGCGTTTGTGCCGAAATGCTGCTCGACGCGATGGACGGGATGAAGCAGCGCATGCCGCCCTCCGCCGAGCAGGCGAAGCTCAAGGACGACTATATCGCGGTCCTGATGGCGGCGCTTGCGCGTCCATCCTGACGTCGCCGTCTTGCAAGCTGCGCGCGGCTCGGCCACAAAGCCGTCATGACATCCCGTCCCCACCGCCCGCGCCGTTCGGTGCTCTACGTTCCCGCGACCAATGCGAAGGCGCTGGCCAAGATCGCCAGCCTCGATTGCGACGCCGTCATCGTCGATCTGGAAGATGCCGTTCTGCCGGACGAGAAGAAGGCGGCGCGCGACGCGGCGATGCGGTTCGTGGCCGAACGCGGCGCGGGCGCGAAGGAAACCGTCATCCGCATCAATGCCTTGTCGAGCGAATGGGGCCGCGACGACTTGAAGGCGGCGCGCGAGGCGCGGCCGGATGCGATCCTCCTGCCCAAGGTCGACGGTCCGCGCGACATTCTCGAAGCCGACCGTATGCTCGACCGGTCCGAGACCGACCCGTCGCTCTGGCTGTGGGCGATGGTCGAGACGCCGCGCGCCATGCTCAATCTCGGCGCCATCGCCGAGCTTGGCCGGGACAACGCCGCGCGGCTTGCCTGCCTCGTCGCCGGCACCAACGATCTGGTCAAGGAAACCGGCGTTCTCTCGACCCCCGACCGGCGCTATCTGACGGCCTGGCTGATGCAGATGGTGCTCGCCGCCCGCGCGGGTTCGCTCGACATTCTCGACGGCGTGTCCAACGATTTTCGCGATCTCGATGCCTTTGGCGCGGAATGCGGCGAGGCGGCGAATATGGGTTTCGACGGCAAGACGCTGATCCATCCCGCGCAGATCGAGGCGGCGAACCGTGCGTTTTCGCCGGGAAGCGAAGCGATCCTGGAGGCGGAAGCCATCCGCGTCGCCTTCGCCGCGCCGGCCAATCGCGGCAAGGGCGTTCTGTCGCTCGACGGCCGTATGGTCGAGCGGCTCCATCTGGAACAGGCCGAGCGGCTCCTCGCCCGCGCCGGCAAATAGGAGATTCATCGCATGCGTCTTTATCGCCTTTTGACCGGTCCCGACGATTCGAGCTTCTGCCATAAAGTGTCCAACGCGCTCGCCAAGGGCTGGCATCTCTATGGATCGGCCACCTACGCATATGATGCGGAAGCAAAAGCGATGCGCTGCGGACAGGCCGTGGTCAAGGACGTTCCAGGCGTCGAATACAATCCGTCGATGAAGCTCGGCGAGCAGTAGCTTTTAACGCGGCGGCGCGGAGCTTTCGCGCGCGACGAGGCGCACCGGCAGGGTTTGCGAGACCGATGTCGCCACGTCCGTCGTCCGGCCGTTCTCGAGCAAGGCGAGCAGCGTGCGTGCGGCCGTTTCGCCGATCAGCGCGCGGGGCTGCGCGATGGTCGTCAGCGACGGCACGAAATGGGCGGCGATCTCGATATCGTCGAAACCGACAACCGACACGTCGTCCGGCACCGACACGCCGCGCTGGTGAAGCGCGCCGATGAAGCCGCAGGCCATGGCGTCCGACGCGCAGAAGACCGCGCTCGGTCGCTCGGAGAGCGCCAGCCAGTGGACCGCGAGTGCCGCGCCCGAAGCGAGCGAGAAGTCGCCTTCGAAGAACCAGTCCTCACGGACGGTCAGATTTCGTGCGGCCAGCGCGGCACGGGTTCCGCGCGCGCGGGCGATCGTGAGGACGTTGTCCGGCGGTCCGGTCAGATGGCCGATGCTCCTGTGCCCCAGATCCGCGAGGTGATCGACGGCGAGCCGCGCGCCCTCGAAATTGTCGATGGTGACGGTGGGGCGCGGATCGTCGTCCAGCCATTCGCAGGCGAACACGATCGGCGGGCGGCGGGCCGCCGTCTCGCCAGCCGAAAGCACGTCGGGCGGCAATTGCGCATCGAGGACGATCAGTCCGTCCGACCGGTTGTTGTGCAGATAATCGGCGATGCGGTGGTCGGCATCGCCCGCATGCCGCGTATCGGCGATCAGCACATTGTAGCCGGACGTTGCCATGGCGGAGGTGATGCCTGACAGGATTTGCGAAAAGAAGGGGTTGGCAAGGTTGGGCACCAGAACGACGATGCCGCCTGCCTGCCGGCGGCGCAGGTTCCGCGCCGCGTGGTTGATCCGATATCCGGTCTCTTCGATCGCTCGTATGACGATGGCGCGCGTGGCCTCCGACACGCGATCGGGTGCCGAAAGCACGCGGCTGACGGTCGCCGTCGAAACCCCCGCAGCCGTCGCCACATCGCCGATATTTGGGAATCGTGCCGTCATTCGCAATCCTGCATGCAGGGCCAATAGCCCGAGGCGATGACGCCGTCACGCCCGTCATTATTTCGAAGCCCGCAAAAAATCGGCTTGTCAGCCATTAAATTCTGTGTTTGCATCTGATGCAATCGATTACATCGCTGCAACGCAGCAGTTTTACGCTGCAAATGCGAGATATCGACGAGGTCGGGCGTGGAGGCGTCCGGGAGGAGATTTATGAAGACGATCAAAGGCCCGGCGCTTTTCCTTGCGCAGTTCGCGAGCGACGAAGCGCCGTTCAATTCCTGGGATTCCATTACCAAATGGGCCGCCGATTGCGGCTATAAAGGCGTGCAGGTTCCCAGCTGGGACGCACGGCTGATCGATCTCGACAAGGCCGCATCCTCCAGGGACTATTGCGAAGAATTCGCCGGCAAGGCGAGCGAGAACGGCGTCGAGGTGACCGAGCTTTCGACGCATCTTCAGGGCCAGCTCGTCGCCACGCACCCGGCCTATGACGAGGCCTATGACGGCTTCACCGTGCCGGCGATGCGCGGCAATCCGAAGGCACGGCAGGAATGGGCCGTCGATCAGGTGAAGAAGGCGCTGACCGCCTCGAAGAATCTCGGCCTCACCGGCCTCGCCTCCTTCTCAGGCGCGCTTGCCTGGCCGTATCTCTATCCGTGGCCGCAGCGGCCTGCGGGGCTGATCGAGACGGCGTTCGACGAACTCGCACGCCGCTGGAAACCGATACTCGACCATGCGGATTCGTGCGGCGTCGACGTCTGCTACGAAATCCATCCGGGCGAAGACCTTTTCGACGGCGCGACGTTCGAGATGTTCCTGGAGCGCGTCGGCAACCATGCCCGCGCGAACATGCTCTACGACCCGTCGCACTACGTGCTCCAGTGCCTCGATTATCTCGACAATATCGACATCTATGCCGAGCGCATCCGCATGTTCCACGTCAAGGACGCCGAGTTCAATCCTACCGGCCGGCAGGGCGTCTATTCGGGATACCAGCCCTGGGTGAACCGGGCCGGCCGCTTCCGCTCGCTCGGCGACGGACAGGTCGATTTCGGCGCGGTCTTTTCCAAGCTCACCGCCAACGATTTCGACGGCTGGGCCGTGGTCGAATGGGAATGCTGCCTCAAGCATCCCGAGGACGGCGCGCGCGAGGGCGCGGAATTCGTCAAGAGCCACATCATCCGCGTGACGGAAAAGGCGTTCGACGATTTCGCCGACGGTGGGACCGACGAAGCCGCCAACCGCCGCATGCTGGGGCTCGGATAACATGGCGATCATCGGCACTTCGGAAACCCGCACCGGTCCCATTCGCCTCGGCATGGTGGGCGGCGGCAAGGATGCGTTCATCGGCGCGGTCCATCGCATCGCCGCGCGGATCGACGGCGAATACCAGCTCGTCGCCGGCGCGCTGTCGTCCACGCCGCAAAAGGCGCTGGAATCGGGCCGCGCGCTCGGGCTGGACGAGAAGCGCATCTACGGCTCCTATCGCGACATGGCTTCGCGCGAGGCGCGGCTGAAGGACGGTATCGAGGCGGTCGCCATCGTCACGCCGAACCATATGCACTATCCGATCGCGCGCGAGTTCTTAAAGCGCGGCATCCATGTCATCTGCGACAAGCCGCTGACCTCGACGCTGGCCGATGCCAGAAAGCTTGAAAAGCTTGCGGGCGAGAGCGAAGCGCTGTTCGTCCTGACCCATAACTATACCGGCTATCCGATGATCCGGCAGGCGCGGGAGATGATCGCGAATGGCGACATCGGCGAGATTCGCGTTGTGCAGGCCGAATATGCACAGGACTGGCTGACGGAAGCTGCCGAGGAAAGCGGCTCCAAACAGGCCGCATGGCGCACCGATCCGGCGCAATCGGGCGCGGGCGGGTCGATCGGCGATATCGGAACGCATGCCTTCAATCTTCTGTCCTTCGTGACCGGGTTGCAGACGGAGGAGCTTGCGGCCGAACTGCATCGCTTCGTGCCGGGGCGGCGCGTCGACGACAACGCGCATATCCTCCTGCGTTTTGCCGGCGGCGCGCGCGGCATGCTCTGGTCGAGCCAGGTGGCTCCGGGCTGCGAGAACGGCCTCAAGCTGCGCGTATTCGGCGACAAGGGCGGCATTGAATGGTGCCAGGAAGAGCCGAACAAGCTCTGGTTCACGCCGTTTGGCGAGCCGAAGCGGCTGATCACCCGCAACGGCGCGGGCGCGGGCGCGGCGGCAGCGCGCGTCAGCCGCATCCCGCCGGGGCACCCGGAAGGCTATCTCGAAGGATTCGCCAACATCTATGCCGAGGCTGCCCGCGCGATCCGCGCGAAACAGGTCGGGGACAAGCTGCCGGCGGAGGTTGTCTATCCGACCGTCGCCGACGGTGTCGAAGGTCTGAAATTCATCGACGCCTGCGTTCGTTCGTCGGCAAAGAACGGGAGCTTCGTCAAGCTGTGAGCGACAGCCCCGCCATTCTCGAAGCACGCGACGTGTCCCGGTCCTTCGGCCCGGTCGAGGTGTTGCATGGCGTGGAGATCGCGCTGCGCGCCGGCGAGGTTCACGCGCTGATCGGCGAGAACGGGGCTGGCAAGTCGACGGTGATGAAAATCCTGTCGGGCTATCTGGAGCCGACCACGGGCGAGTTGCTGCTGGACGGCAAGCCCGTTCGATTTTCCTCCAGCGAAGAGGCCGAAGACAAGGGCGTCATCCTGATCCATCAGGAATTCAACCTCGCCGAACAATTGACCGTCGAGGAGAACATCTTTCTCGGCCGCGAGCTCAAGCGCGGCATCTTCCTCGACAAGAAGCGCATGCAGACGGAAGCCTCGCGGCTTTTGTCGGCGCTGGAGACGCGGGTTAGCCCTAATGCCCGCGTCTCCGACATTTCCGTTTCCGACAAGCAGATGGTCGAGATCGCCAAGGCTTTGTCGCGAAATGCCCGCGTCCTCATCATGGACGAGCCGACGGCGGTCCTGACCAACCGCGAGGCCGAGGTGCTGTTCCGCCAGATCGAGCGCCTGAAGGCCAGCGGCACGGCAATTCTCTATACCTCGCACAAGCTCGACGAAGTCGCCCGGATCGCCGACCGCGTCACCGTGTTTCGCGACGGTGCACGCGTCGCTGCTGTCAAGGCGGGCGAGATGAACGAGGACCAGATGGCGCAGGCCATGGTCGGGCGCGAATTGTCCAACCTCTTTCCGGCCAAGTCCCCCATGGCGGATCGCAAGACCGTTCTTGCGGTGCGCGATTTCGATGTGGAGAACATCGTCGCCGATGCCTCCTTCGACCTTCGGCGCGGCGAGATTCTCGGCTTTGCGGGTCTTGTCGGGGCGGGGCGCACCGAACTCATGGAGGGGCTGATCGGGGTTCGCGCGGCGCGCGGAGCCGTCGAGATCGACGGAAAGAAGGTGGCGATAAGCAACGTCAAGGACGCGCGCCGGCTCGGCCTCGTCTATCTGACCGAGGATCGCAAAGGGCGCGGCCTCGTTTTGACGCAGGGCATGCGCGAGAACCTGACCTTGCTCGCGCTCGACCGGTTCGGCCGCTACGCGCTCGACGCAAAGGCCGAGGATGCGGCGCTGACCAAGGCGATTTCCGAGTTCGACGTGCGCGCGCCGACGCGCGACGTTCGCGTCGGCAACCTTTCGGGCGGCAACCAGCAGAAGCTGCTTCTGGCAAAGACCATGCTGGCCGAGCCCGACATCGTCATCATCGACGAGCCGACGCGCGGCATCGACATCGGCACCAAGCAGCAGATCTACGAATTCATCCACAAGCTCGCCGCTTCCGGCAAGAGCGTCATCGTCATCTCCTCGGAGATGGCCGAGATCATCGGTCTGTCGCACCGGGTCGTCGTGATGCGGTCAGGCCGCATCACCGGCATCCTTCAGGGCGACGACATCAACGAGGACCAGATCGTGCGCTACGCCATGGGCCTCGAAGGCAGGGCCGCAGCATGACCAGCGAAACCGCAACCATCGCCCCCGCACGCAAGGGCTTTCGCATCGACTTCCACGTCTGGGGGCCGGTGATCGCGCTTCTGGCGCTGATCGCGCTCGGCGCGTTCCTGAACCCGAATTTCCTCAGCTACGGCAACGTGACGAACGTGCTCGCGCGCTCGGCCTTCATCGGCATCATCGCCGTCGGCATGACGTTCGTCATCACCTCCGGCGGGCTCGACCTGTCGGTCGGCTCGATGGCGGCTTTCATAGCGGGCGTGATGATCATGGTCATGAACGCGCTGGTGCCGTCGATGGGCGTCGGCTGGGGCGTCATCTTCGTCGGCATGGCGGCCGCGCTTGTCGTCGGCGTCGCTGCCGGTCTCGTCAACGGCCTTCTCATCACGCAGGCGCGGATCGAGGCTTTCATCGTCACGCTCGGCACGATGGGCATCTTCCGCTCGCTGATCACCTGGCTGGCGGATGGCGGTACGCTGTCGCTCGACTTCGCCGTGCGCGAAGTCTACCGGCCGGTCTATTACGGCGGCATTCTCGGCGTCGCGTGGCCGATCATCGTCTTTGCGCTGGTCGCGATCATCGGCGAGGTCATCATGCGCAAGACGCCGTTCGGTCGCCATTGCGCGGCAATCGGCTCCAACGAACAGGTCGCGCGCTATTCGGCGGTTCATGTCGAGCGGGTGCGGCTTGCCGCCTATGTGCTGCTCGGCGTTCTCGTCGGCATTGCGACCATCATGTATGTCCCGCGCCTCGGCTCGGCGTCGAGCTCGACCGGCGTTCTGTGGGAACTGGAAGCCATCGCCGCCGTCATCATCGGCGGCACGGTGCTCAAGGGCGGCTTCGGCCGCGTCTGGGGCACGGTGGTCGGCGTCCTGATCCTCAGCCTGATCGGCAACATTCTCAATCTCGCGAACCTCGTCAGTCCCTATCTCAACGGGGCGATCCAGGGCGTGATCATCATTCTGGCCGTCGTCTTGCAGCGGCAGAAGAAGACGGAGCGATAGGCAATGTACGCTCCAACGAATTCAACCAAGGGAGGAAAAACCATGAAATTGACAGCATTGGCAGGGGCGCTGGCCCTCGGCGTCGCATTCGCAACGCCGCTTTACGCACAGGACGCCGAGACGGCGGTGATCGGCGTGTCGATCCCGGCCGCTACTCACGGCTGGGCCGGCGGCATGAACTTCCACGCGCAGGCCACCATCGCGGCGCTGGAAGAACGCTATGAGAACCTCGACTTCGTGCTTTCGACGGCGAGTGATCCGGGCCAGCAGGTCTCGGACATCGAGGACATGATGGCGACGCGCAACATCGACGCCCTCGTCGTGCTGCCGTTTGAATCCGAGCCGCTGACCGGGCCTGTCGCCCGCGTCAAGGAAGCCGGCAAATGGGTGACGGTCGTCGATCGCGGCCTCAGCCAGGAGAACATCGAGGACCTCTACGTCGCCGGCGACAATCCGGGCTTCGGACGCGTGGCGGGCGAGTTCTTCAAGCAGCAGCTTCCCGATGGCGGCAACGTCCTCGTCCTGCGCGGAATCCCGACCACGATCGACAATGAGCGCGTCGAGGCGTTCGAGGCCGCGATCGAGGGATCGGGCATCGAGATCGTCGGCATGGAGCACGGCAACTGGAACCGCGACGACGCATTCGAGGTCACACAGGACCTTCTGTCGCGCAATTCCGACGTCGCGGCCATCTGGGCGTCCGATGACGACATGGCCGTCGGCGCCATCGAGGCGATCAACCAGGCCGGCCGCGAGGGCGAGATGTGGGTGCTCGGCGGCGCCGGCATGAAGGAAATGATCGAGCGCGTGCGCGATGGCGACGAGATGGTTCCGGCCAACGTCACCTACCCGCCGGCGATGATCGGCACGGCGATCGAACTCACCGCGCTCAACTTCGTCGGCAATGCGCCGGTCTCGGGCGAGTTCATCATCGGTTCGGTCCTGATCACGCAGGACAATGCCGAGCAGTATTACTACCCCGACAGCCCGTTCTGATCGGCTGAGACGACGTTACCGAAGGGGCGGCTCGCACAAGCGGGCCGCCCCTTTCCATTCAGCAATAGCGCTCAGGTCCGTTCGCCTGCGCGTCGTTGTAGCGGTCGCCATGGGCGAAGCCTGCGGGCATGATCTCGTCGATCTCGGCAAGGTCGGAAGCCGACGGGTCAAGGTCCGCGCCGGCTGCGCATTCGTCCAGATGCCCGGCCGTGCGGGTGCCGGGAATGGCGACGATATGCGGCGCGCGCGACAGCACCCAGGCGATGGCAAGAGCCGCCGGGGGCTGGCCTTTCGCTTCGGCGAAAGCGCGGAAACGGTCGAACGCCTTTTGATTGTAGGCGAAATTCGGAGCCATGAAGCGCGGATTGGTGCGGCGGAAATCGAACGGGCCGAAGCGCTCCGGGTCGAGCGGGGCTGTCGAGAACATGCCGCGCGCCAGCGGCGAGAACGCCACGAGCGCCGTGCCGTTGCGCCGGCACGCGTCGACGAGGCCGAGTTCGGGCAGCCGCGTCCACAGCGAATATTCGTTCTGCACGGCGGCGACGGGATGAACGGCCGAGGCGCGTTCCAGCGTCGAAGGTGCGATTTCGGACAGGCCGATCGCGCCGATCTTGCCCTCGTCCTTGAAGCGGACGAGCGTTTCCATCACGTCCTCGATCGGACGCGACTGCTCGCGTCGGTGGATATAGAACAGCGCAACATGATCGACGCCGAGCCGGCGCAGCGAGGCTTCGAGACTGGCACGCAGATATTCGGGCGAATTGTCGAACCGACGCGGTGGCCCATTTTCGATCCCGGCCTTGGTGGCGATGGTGAAGCGGTTGCCGTTGGCGCGGATAAAGGAGCCGATTACATCTTCCGAAGCGCCGTTGCCGTAGATGTTGGCCGTATCGAGATGATCGATGCCCAGATCGAGCGCGCGGGCAAGAGTTCGGTGGCTCTCGGCCTCGTTGGTCGGGCCGAACATGCCGCCGAAACTCATGCAGCCGAGGCCGACCGCTCCGATCTCCACCCCGTTCTCTCCGAGCCTGCGCTTCTTCATGCCGTTCTCCTGCCAAAATCAATTCGCTTCTCACATAAACCGTCGCGCCGCCTCGTGCGAGGGAACATGCGTCGCCATTCGCGCGTCATGTTCGAAAGGAGACGATCATGACCGCCAACACCATGCCCGACCCGAGAAAGCCGGACGAGGCGCCGGACCTGCCGCCGGTGCCGCGTCCCGCGCCGATCGAAGAGCCGCAGCCCGATACGATGCCCGACGAAACGCCGACACCCAATCCGGACGAACAGGACGATCCGCCCCTCCATGTCTGACGCATTGACGGAGGCATTCTTCGACCGTCATCCGGCGGAAGTCGCGCGGGACCTGATCGGCATCCGGCTCGACGCCGGCGAGGTTGCCGGGATCATCGTCGAGACGGAGGCTTTTGCGCCCGACGATCCGGCCTCGCATTCCTTCGGCGGCCCCAAACAGCGCAATGCGGCCATGTTCGGCGATCCGGGCACAGCCTATGTCTATCGGTCATACGGCCTGCACTGGTGCCTGAACCTCGTGTGCATGCCGGGTAGCGCGGTTCTCCTGCGTGCGCTGGAACCGGTCGGCGGGCTCGATCTCATGCGGGCGCGACGCGGACTCGACACCGCGCGGCTCCTATGCGCAGGCCCCGGCCGGCTGGCGCAGGCGCTCGGCGTCGATGCGGGTTGGAACGGCGTGGCCATGCACGCCCATATGCGACGATATACGCAGCCGGAAATCGTCGTCGGCGTCCGAATCGGAATCTCGAAGGCCATCGATATCGAATGGCGCTTCGGCGAGGCGGGATCGGCCTATCTGAGCCGGCCTTTCCGAGCCGTTCAGCCCCAGGCGAAAGAGGCGAGGCTTCGCCCCGCGAACAGCACCAGATAGGCAAGCGCGCCGAAATAGACCGTGGTCGCCGCAAGCATCGCATAGCCGGCAATGACGAGCAGCCCGTCGCGCTGCGCCATGCCCAGTGACAGGAACAGGATCGCGAATGCCGGCAGCGTGTTGGAGAACGGCACCAGCCCAAGCGGAAACATCAGGAGAACCGCTCCGGCGAAGATCGCCGTTCCGTTGACGCGGTTCGCGAAAGCGGTTCGCGTCAAGGTTTCCATGCGTTGGCGGATGAGGCGCTCGATGCGCTCGATGATGCCGAGACCACGCTGGAGGACGGACTTCAATGCCGAAGCGTCGAGCGTCCGGTCCATGATGCGGGACGGCAGCCAAGGCGTCCGGTTGGCGACGATCCCGACGGACAGAAGCAGGATGGCGAGGCCGAAAACCGTGCTGACTCCCGGAATGGAAACCGGCAGCAGGAAGGGGATCGACAGAAGCGCACACAACAGGAGCGATCCGTGATCGCCGAGCCGTTGCAGGATTTCGCGCAGCGTCACCCGCGGCGTGTCAAGCGACGCGATCATCCGGGCGACGGCTTCGCCGACCGTTTCGGTGCGTTCGGGGTAGGAAAGCGACATCAAGTCCTCGACAAGTAAAAAAGGCCGGCGATCGGATGACCGCCGGCCCGATTTATCACTCGCGTCGCCGATCAGCTATAGAGCCAGCGCGGCAGCCAGGTCGCGATCGCGGGGAAGGTGAAGATGATCGCGAGAGCAACAAGCTGGAGAAGGACGAACGGAATGACGCCGCGATAGATCATGCCCGTCGACACGCTGTTGGGCGCGACGCCGCGCAAATAGAAGAGCGAGAAGCCGAAGGGCGGCGTCATGAACGATGTCTGCAGATTGACGCCGATCATCACGCCCAGAAGGATCGGATCGATGCCAAGCGTCAAAAGCACGGGAGCGGTGATCGGGACCACGATGAAGATGATCTCGAAGGCGTCCAGAATGAAGCCGAGGACGAACATCAGTGCCATCACGACCAGGATCGCCATACCGAGACCACCGGGCATGTTGACCAGGAATTCGTGTACGAGATCCTCGCCGCCCATCATGCGGAAAACGATCGAAAATACGGCCGCGCCGAACAGGATGACGAAGATCATCGTCGTGATTGTTGCGGTCGACTGAACGGCTTCACGCAGCATCGTAAAGCTCATGCGCCCGCGCAGGATCGCGAGAAGCATCGCACCGACGGCACCGACCGAGGATGCTTCGGTTGGTGTTGCGATGCCGCCGAGGATCGAGCCGAGCACCGCCATGATCAGCAGAAGCGGAGGAACGAGCGCTGTGACGACTTCCAGCAGCAGGCCCTTCTTCTCGCTTTCGGGAACCGGGGTCGCCGGACAACTTTGCGGATCCAGCACAGCCTTGACGAGCATCCAGCCGAGATAGAGCACGATCAGAAGCGCACTTGGAACGAGTGCGCCCGCGAACAGATCGCCCACCGACATCGGCACGGGTGCGAAATTGCCTTGCGCCATCTGAACCTGCGCGTTGATGCCCGAGAGCATGTCGCCCATAAGGATCAGCACCGTGGAGGGCGGAACGATCTGCCCGAGCGTGCCCGAGGCGCAGATGATGCCACAGGCGAGTTTCGGATCGTAGCCGGAGCGCAGCATGGCCGGCAACGAGATCAGTCCCATGGTGACGACGGTCGCGCCGACGACGCCCGTCGATGCCGCAAGAAGCGCACCGACAAGAATGACGGAGATGCCAAGGCCGCCGCGCACATTGCCGAAGAGCTTTCCCATCGTCGTGAGAAGCTGCTCGGCAATCTTGGAGCGCTCCAGAACGACGCCCATGAAGACGAAAAGCGGCACGGCAACGAAGACTTCGTTGGTCATCGTTCCAAGGAAACGATTTGCCAGAGACCCGAAATTGGATGGATCGAAAACGCCGAAAAACATGCCGATCGCGCCGAAGATCAGTGACACGCCGGCCAATGTGAACGCGACCGGGAAGCCCAGCATGAGGAAGCCGATGATGCCGAAGAACATCAGGCCGGAAAGAATTTCACCGAGGAGTACGGGATCCATTATGTATCAGTCCTGATGTACCGGGTAGCGCAGATCGGCCGGCAGGAGATGTTCCTTGCCCATCAGCACGAGAATTGAGCGGAGCGCCATGGCGACGCCTTGGATGAACACCACGAATGCGAAGACCAGGATGAAGCTCTTGAGGATGTAGAGGCCCGGCATGCCGCCGAAATTCGCCGACCCCTCCGATATACGCCAGGAACGGGCGATGTAGGTCCAGCTATAGACATAGGTGATCCAGCAGAACGGGATTAGAAAGACCACGACGCCGATCAGGTCGATCAGGGCTTTCCTTTGCACGGAAGCCGGCCGGTAGAAGATGTCCACGCGCACATGCGAATCCTTCAGCAGCGCATAGCCCGCTACCGCAGTGAACATCGCACCGTTCAACCATACATAAAGGTCTTGCATCCAGATGATGGAGAACCCGAACACGTAGCGCTGTACGACCACCGTGAAGCATACGGCGACCATGACCAGCGAAAGCCATGAAAACGTATTGCCGAGCAAGCGGTTGAAACTGGCGATCGCCCGGATCAGGAACACGATCAGTCCCATCAATTTGTCCTCGAAGGGCGTGCGGCGGCCATCGCATGGCGTTCGCACGCGCAATTCCTCATTGCGTGAAACATAGATCCTCCACTTTTTCGCCGCCTGCCGCGTTTCACGGTCTGTTTCGGCGGCGATTGCTCCCACACTCGAATTGCGACAATGCGACCGGGACCGCTCTTGTCAACGCTGCGCATCAAAATCTGGCGGCTCCTAACAGCTTTACCGGCTCGACAGAAGCCTTTTTGACACGACGCATTGTTTAGACATGTGACGGCGACACAATATTGCGCACATCATACGCAAACCTTGCCGGAGATTGCTCTTTTGCGTTCCGTTGGGAAAAGGTTTGACGGATTTGCAGTGGCAGCGAAAATTGGCGCAGCCAGTCGGCCCTCGGGTCGTGCCAGCGGGGAGGAATTCAATGACGCTTCACGACGTTGCGCTGAACGACAAATACGATTTGACCAAGGAACGGATATTCATTTCCGGGTCGCAGGCGATCGTGCGCATGCTGATGATGCAGCGCGAGCACGACCGGCGCAGCGGACTTAATACGGCAGGCTTCGTGTCCGGCTATCGCGGATCGCCGCTCGGCGGGCTCGACCAGCAATTGTGGAAAGCGCGGCGCGAACTGAAAGAAGCCGACATCGTCTTCCAGCCCGGCCTCAACGAGGAACTCGCGGCGACCGCCTGCTGGGGTACGCAGCAGACCGAGCTTCTCGGCGAAGGCAGGCATGACGGCGTCTTTTCGCTCTGGTACGGCAAGGGACCGGGCGTCGACCGGTCCGGCGACGTCTTCCGCCATGCCAATCTCGCCGGCACCTCGCCGCATGGCGGCGTGCTCGCTTTGATGGGAGACGACCATACGGCCGAATCCTCTACCAACGCGCATGCGACCGAATTCCTGTTCGTCGACACGATGAGCCCGATCTTCAATCCGGCCGGCGTGCAGGAACTCGTCGATTACGGCCTCTACGGCTTCGCACTGTCGCGGTTCGCGAGCGTCTGGTCGGCGATGAAATGCGTCAAGGACAATATCGAATCCACCGCGTCCGTCGACGTTTCGCTCGACCGCCTGAACATCGTCCTGCCGGAAATCGAGCTGCCGCCAGGCGGCCTGGCGATCCGCCACGAAATCGACCAGATGGGGCAGGAGGCGCGGCTTCACGAATACAAACGAGCTGCCGCCGCCGCCTTCATCCGAGTCAACACGCTCAACCGGATCGTCTATTCGGGCGGATCAGGCGCGAGGCTCGGCATCGTCACCGTGGGCAAATCCTATCTCGACGTGCGCCAGGCGCTCGACGATATCGGCATCGGCGAGGCCGAGGCCAACCGGCTCGGCATCCGCCTCTTCAAGGTCGCCTGCCCGTGGCCGCTCGATTACGAGCACATCGCCGAATTCGCCGAGGGGCTGGAAACAGTCATCGTCGTCGAGGAAAAGCGCTCGCTGATCGAAGTGCAGATGCGCGAGCATCTTTATGGCACCGCCAACCAGCCCTCGATCGTCGGTAAGAAGGACGAGCGGGGCGACTGGCTCTTTCCCGCGCCCGGCGCGCTCGATCCGAACGACATCGCGATCGCGATCGGCGAACGTGTCCTGAAGACCATCGGTCATTCGGAGGAGATCGCAGCCCGCGTCGCGCAGATGCGCCAGTTCCAGGCGATGATGGCCGAGACGAAGAACGTTTCGAGCCGCACGCCCTATTTCTGCTCCGGCTGCCCGCACAATTCCTCGACCAAGTTACCGGAGGACTCGATCGCCGGCGGCGGCATCGGCTGTCATTTCATGTCGCTGTGGATGGATCGCGGCACGGTCGGCTTCACGGCCATGGGCGGCGAGGGCGCGCAATGGGTGGGCCAGGCCCCGTTCTCGAAGCGCGATCACATCTTCCAGAATCTCGGCGACGGCACCTACAACCATTCCGGCTCGCTGGCGCTGCGCTTCGCGCTCGCGAGCGATGCGAACATCACCTACAAGATTCTTTACAATGACGCCGTCGCCATGACGGGCGGGCAGCCGCATGAAGGCGGGCTGACCGTCGACATGATCGCGAACCAGGTGCGCGGCGAAGGCGTCGAGCGGATCGCGGTCGTCACCGACGAGCCGGACAAATATGGCGGCCGGGTGCAGTTTCCCGCCGGTGCCACGATCCACCACCGCGATGACCTTGACGCAGTCCAGCGCGAATTGCGCGACGTCGAAGGCGTGTCGGTGCTGCTCTACGACCAGACCTGCGCCGCCGAAAAGCGCCGCCGGCGCAAGCGCGGCACCTTCCCCGATCCCGACAAGCGCGTCATCATCAACGAACTCGTCTGCGAAGGCTGCGGGGATTGCGGAGTGAAGTCCAACTGCGTGTCCGTCCAGCCCCTCGAAACCGAGTTCGGCCGTAAAAGGCGCATCGATCAATCCTCGTGCAACAAGGATTTTTCCTGCGTCAACGGCTTCTGTCCGTCCTTCGTGACGGTCCACGGCGCGAAGATCAAGAAGGCAGAGGGCCGCGCCGCCGGGGGCGATCCGCTGGACGGCGTGCCGGAGCCGATTCTCGCCGCGCTCGACACCGGATGGTCGGGCATCGTCGACGGCATCGGCGGCACGGGCGTCGTGACCATCGGGGCCGTGATCGGCATGGCGGCGCATCTGGAAGGCAAGGGCTGCGGCGTCATCGACATGGCGGGGCTCGCGCAAAAGGGCGGCGCGGTCTTCAGCCATATGCGCATCGCCAGAACGCCGGAGGACATCCACGCGATCCGCGTCTCGGCCGGCAAGGCGGACATGGTGCTCGGCTGCGACCTCGTCGTCTCCGGCAGCGCCAAGATCCTGTCATCCGTGCGCGAAGGCAAGACGATATTCGTCGGCAACACGGCCGAAGTCATGCCGGGCGATTTCGCGCGTTCGGCAGATTTCTCGCTGCCCGTAGAGCGGGTGAAGCGCGCGGTCAGCCGTGCGGTCGGCGAGCAGAACGCGCATTTCATCGATGCCACGCGCACCGCTCAGACCCTGTTCGGCAATGCGCTCGCCGCTAACATGTTCATGCTCGGCTTTGCCTATCAGAACGGCGCGCTTCCGCTCTCGGCCGCCGCGATCGAAAAGGCGATCGACCTCAATGGGCAGGCGGTCGCGATGAATGTCGCGGCGTTTCGCTGGGGGCGCCGCGCCGCCGTGAAGCCGCAGGAGATCGCCGGGCTTCTCGATGCCGATGCCACGCAGGCGACGAAGATCAGTGACACGCTCGACGAGATCGTGGCGCGCCGGGTCGAGTTCCTGACGGATTACCAGAACGCCGCCTACGCGCGGCGCTATGCCGACAAGATCGCGGCGATCCGCGTGGCCGAGGAAGCCGCCGATCCGGGCTCCACGGCCGTTACGGAGGCGGTCGCGCGGTCGCTCTTCAAGCTTATGGCGATCAAGGACGAGTACGAGGTGGCGCGTCTTTATACCGACGGCAATTTCAAGCGGCAGCTCGCGCGCGAATTCTCGGGCTACGAGCGGCTCGAATTCCATCTGGCCCCGCCGATCCTGGGCCGCATGGGGACCGACGGCCAGCCGCGCAAGTCGACCTTCGGCCCTTGGATGATGAAGGCGTTCGGCCTCCTGGCGCGCTTCAAGGGGCTGCGAGGCACGCCGCTCGATCTGTTCGGTTATACCGCCGAGCGTCGACACGAGCGCGCCTTGCTGGCGAATTTCGAAACCGATCTCGACCTGATCCGCTCGCTTCTGGCCCCCGGCCGCATCGTGGAGGCGACCGCGCTCGCGGCCCTGCCGCAAACGATACGCGGCTTCGGCCACGTCAAGGAGGCCAATGCCGCGCGCGCCGACGCGGAGCGCCGCCGCCTCACCGAACGCCTCAAGGCCGCGCCCGCCGAGCGACGTCTTGAGGCGGCTGAATGAACCTTTGGCGGTCAATGATTGTTTAAGCAGGGTCTGTCACAGCTTGTAACGCAACTTGACGGGACCTGGCGGTGAAACCGGAAAAGACATCAGTTGACCGGCATATCCATGTTGGCTTCGTACGCTCGTTGTTCGAAGATCCTGGCGTGCTTTTGACCGCAGGTGTGTGCAACGGCCTGATCGCGATACTGGTCTACGGGACGACACGGCACCCGATCTATCTGATTCTCGGCGCGGCGCTGCTCGTGTCGTCCACATACCGCTACCTGACGATCCGCCACGTCAAGAAGACCAATGCGATCACGGATATGGCGTCAGCCCGACGGGCTGAACGAGCCTATATTCTGGGAGGCATCGTCCAGAGCGCCTTCATGGGCGCCTTCGCCTTCACAGCCATCGTGCTCGTCCCCGACGTTTTCGGAGAACTGGCCGCCATCGCCGTGATCATGGCGGGCGCGGCGACGGTCGTCGGGCGCAATTACGGCTCGCGGCCGATGGTCGCCGTGTTCGGCTTCACCAGCGTGCTGCCGGTCGCTGCCGCGCTGATGCTGAAGGGCGAGTTCAACTATTTCCTGCTCGGCCTCTACATCGTTCCGTTCATGATCATCCTGATGCGCATGGCCGCCAATGTGCGCGGCATCCTGATATCGGCGATCTCGGAAGAATTGAAGACCAAGGACATCGCCCAGCGCTTCGATCGCGCCCTGAACACCATGCCGCACGGGCTCGTCATGCTCGACGCCGAGGGCAAGACCGTGGTGGCGAACATGCGCGCGGCCGAAGCGCTGCGTTTCGAAGACGCCTCGCTGTTGCAGCGCCGCACCTTGAAGGCGCTGCTGCTGCGTGTCGCGGCAAGCGGCCTTTTGTCGACGAAGGATGCAAGCTTCGCGGATGCCGAATTGATGAAGGCGATCCGCGACGGGCGCGAGCGCCGCCTGCGGCTCAAACTGACCGATGGCCGTCATCTGGAATTCACCGCGCGTGCGGGGCGGGACGAACTGGGTGTCATCACCTTCGAGGACGTCACGCGTCGCGTCGAATCGGACGACAAGATCAGGCATATGGCCCGCTACGACAGCCTGACGGGACTGCCGAACCGGGACTACTTCAACGAACTGATGATCGAGGCGAGCGAAACGGGCGACCGGCGGCGCACGATCGGCCTGGTTATCCTCGACCTCGACGATTTCAAGACCGTGAACGATACGCTCGGCCACCCTGTCGGCGACGGACTGATCGACGCGATCGCCCGGAAGCTGAAGCCGTTCGAGAGCAGGGACATCGTCATCAGCCGCTTTGGCGGCGACGAATTCGCGCTCTATTTCGACAATGTCCCGGATGCCGACACCTTTACCGAGCGCATGAACGTCATTTTCGACACGCTCACAGGCGATGCGCATGTGGCAGGTCACGTTTTGCGCATACAGGCATCGGGCGGCGCGGTTCTGGTCCCGGTTCATGGCGCCGATGTCGACGGCATGGTGGTGAAGGCCGACCTTGCCCTTTACCGGGCAAAGGAACTCGGCAAGGCGTCCTGGTATCTCTTCGAGGAGGAGATGGACCAGGCATTCCGCCGCAAGCAGCGTCTCAAGATCGATCTGCGCGCCGCCATCGAAGACAAGGCCCTTCGCGTCGTCTATCAGCCGATCGTGTCGATGGAGACGATGCAAATCGCCGGTTGCGAGGCGCTTTGCCGGTGGGATCATCCGGAACTTGGAGCGATCTCGCCCGCAATCTTCATTCCTCTGGCCGAGGAGATGGGTATCGTGTCCCGGATCAGCGAATTGGTGCTCGACACGGCATGCCGGCAATGCGTGCTTTGGCCCGAGCATATCGGCGTCTCCGTCAATCTGTCGGCAAAGGATTTCCGGTCGGGCGACATCGTCGCGACGATCGAAAGGGCGCTTGGCGACAGCGGGCTTTGCGCGCGGCGTCTCGAACTGGAGGTGACCGAAACCGCGCTTCTCGACGACAAGGCAATGACGCGGCGCTACATCGAGGACATGAAGCGGATGGGCGTCCGGATCGCGCTCGACGATTTCGGAACCGGCTATTCGTCGCTCAGCTACCTGCACAATCTGCCGCTCGACAAGATCAAGATCGACCGCTCCTTCCTGATGGACGTGACGCAGAACCGGCGCGCGCTCGACCTGTTGCGCGGAATCGTCGACATGTCGCGCCCGCTCGGCCTCGCGGTCACGATCGAGGGCGTGGAGACCTTCGAGCAGTTGAAGACTCTGGCCGAACACGTCCGCCCGGACCTTTTGCAAGGCTTCCTGTTCGGCGCGCCGCTCACGGCGTCGGGCATCGACGCGCTGGCACATACGACCTGGCCGTTCGCGAAGGATCTGAAGGCTTCGAGGCGGTCTTAACCGTGCGGATTGCAGTATCAAATAAAAAGCCCCCGCCGTGGCGAGGGCCTTATCTGGTGCTGTCGAAGCTTGTTAACGGCCAGACCGCGTTTTCTGAACTGCTAAGCAGTGACCGCACTATAGCGTATGCGCGACGAAATGCAAGTAATGTTTGTTAGTCTTTCAGACTAACGAGGCGGTGGTCTTCACGTTGCCCATGAACTTTCATGTCAAACTTTACTTTGAAGTCGTGATCGATAAAAATCCCCGCCTGGGCAGGGGGACGGCATGCACAATACGCTCTTTTCATTCGATATGGGCACCAACTCGATTGGCTGGTGCATTTTTGCGCTGAACGCAAAGAGCGAGCCCTACCGGATCGTCGATGCCGGCGTGCGCATTTTTTCTGATGGCCGTGAGCCAAAATCAGGAAATTCGCTTGCCGAAGGGCGACGCATCGCCCGGGGCATGTCACGTCGGAGGGAACGCTACAAGCGACGACGCAAGGCGGTGCTGCGCACCTTGAGCGAATATGGCTTGATGCCGGTCGATACCGCCGCGCGTCACGCTCTGGTTTCGGAGACGCGCGACCGCGGAAGAACAATCGACCCGATTGCACAGGCGGATGTCTACAATCTTCGCTCGCGGGCGCTGGATGCGGAATTGCCGCCGTTTCACGTCGGACGTGCACTCTTCCATCTCAATCAGCGGCGAGGGTTCAAATCCAATCGCAAGACCGACAAGCGCTCGAACGAAAAGGGTGCGATCGAGCTGGGAGCGGAAAGACTCCATCTTGCCATTAAAGAGGCCCGCGCCAGAACGCTCGGCGAATTTCTTGCCGGGCGACGTGGCTACGATCCGGTCCAGTTGGGGCAGGTGCGCGTGCGGGCGGGCTCGGTGGACGGGGAAGACACGGTGCCGGCGAGCGCCAAACAAGGGTATGATTTCTACCCCCAGCGCAAGATGCTTGAAGACGAGTTCAACGCGATCTGGCATGCGCAGGCAAGGTTTCAGCCGCATATCTACACTGAAGAGCGCCGTGCGCACCTGTTCCGCGTCACGTTCTTTCAGCGGGAACTCAAGCCGCAGAAGCCGGGCAAGTGCAGTTTCAACTCCCTTGAGAACCGCCTGCCAAGAGCGCATCCGCTGTTCCAGACTTTTCGACTTTACAAGGAAGTCAACGAGCTTGAGTTGGTATTGCCCGACCTCTCGCAGCGCAAGCTGTCGCCGGACGAACGTGACAACCTCATTCGCAAGCTGCGTTCGACACGCAAGGTTACATACGGGGCGTTGCGACAGGTCCTGAAGCTCGGCTCCGACATTCGCTTCAACAAGGAAACGGAAAGCCGCAAGGATATGGCCGGAGACGAGGTCTCGGCCGCTCTGTCCGCAAAGGACGCCTTTGCGAACGCCTGGTCCTCATTGTCGCTCGACGCGCAATGGGAGGTGGTCAGCCGGCTGCGGGAAGAGCAGGATTCGGCCAAGCTGCATCGATGGCTGGTCGAGACCCACGCCCTGTCAGAAGGTGCGGCAGAAGTCGTTGCGTCGATCGATCTGCCGGAAGGCTACGGGCGGCTCGGTCCAAGTGCGCTTTCTTCGCTCCTCGATCATCTGGTCGACGGTACCGACACGGACGAAAACGGTCGACAGGTCGTCATAAGCGAGGCCAAGGCTGCCGAACGAGCCGGGTACGATCACGCACTCGCACGGCAAGGCGAGGGGCTTGATCGTCTGCCGAAATATCAGGAGGTGCTGGAGCGCCGCATTCCACCCGGCAGCGGAGAGTCCGGTGATCCCTATGACGTGCGGATGGGCCGCATCACCAATCCGACCGTGCATATCGGGCTCAATCAGCTTCGCCGCCTCGTCAACCGATTGATCGCGCGCCATGGAAAGCCGAACCGGATCGCACTTGAACTGGCACGCGAACTTAACCAGAGCGACGAGCAGAAGAAAAAGATCAACACCCTCATCGCGCGCAACACGCGCGACGCGGAGCGCCGCTCTCAAAAGCTGCGTGAGGAAATTCGCGTCGCTGACAACGGCTATAACCGGATGCTTCTGCGGCTGTGGGAGGATCTGAACAAGGAAAACCCGCTCGACAGGCGATGCGTTTACAGCGGAACGGTCATCACCGTCGAAATGCTGTTCTCCGGAGCGGTCGATATAGACCATATCCTGCCATGGTCCCGCAGCCTCGACGACAGCCAGGGCAACCGAATCCTGTGTACGCGCGAAGCGAACCGCCAAAAAGGCAACTGCATTCCGTCCGAGGTTCCGCAGTGGATGGATCGCTATGACGACATATTGGAGCGCGCCGCGCGGCTGCCTGAAAACAAACGCTGGCGGTTCGCTCGCGACGCGATGGAGCAGTTCGAGAAAAACCGAGATTTCCTCGACCGGCAACTGACCGACACGCAATATCTTGCGCGCCTGGCGCACGACTATCTGGGTGCCCTCTACGGTGATGAGGAGCCGGACGGCGACGGCGTGCTCAAGCGCCGCAACCACGTCATCGTCGTCACTGGGCAAATGACCGAGATGCTGCGTCGCAAATGGGGCCTCAACAATCTTCTTCACGACCACAATTACGGTCAGACGGCAAAAGGCAAGAACAGAAAAGATCATCGTCACCATGCGATCGATGCGGCCGTCATCGGTGTGTCGACCCGAAGCCTTTTGCAGAAGATCGCCACCGCTGCCGCACGCAATGAGGAAAACGGCGCCGAAGATGCGCTTCGCCACATAGATCCGCCATGGCCGTCTTTCCGCGAGGAGTTGAAGGCAGTCGCCGGTCGGATCATCGTAAGCCACAAGCCCGATCGTGGCACTCTGCCCGCCAATGGCTCGACCGGTCCGACGGTGAGCCGGCTGCACAACGATACCGCTTACGGGCTGACTGGCCAGACGGACGAAAATGGAAACATGGTCGTCGTGCGCCGCAAGCCGTTCCTGTCCCTGACGGACAAGGATATCCCCTCGATCCGGGATGGCGATCTCAAGGCTGCCCTCGATCCATTCGTGGCAGGTTTGAGCGGCGCGGCTTTCACGCAGGCATTGATGAAATTTCAGAAGGCGGAAGGGCCGTTTCACCGAATTCGCCGCGTTCGTCTGGTCGACGGGCTGAACGTGATCGCGATTCGTGACAAGGAGGGCCGACCCTACAAAGGCTATATGGGCGGCTCCAACTATCGATACGACGTCTGGGAACTGTCGGATGGGCAATGGGACGCAGAAGTCGTTTCCATGTTCGATGCGCATCAGCCTGGCTGGAAGCCGGCGATGCGCGAAAAGCACCACAACGCCCGCAAAGTGCTCAGCCTTCGGCAAAACGACATGGTCGCCTATCAGGAAGGGGACACCCGAAGCATCGCACGGGTCCGCAAGTTTGGTCAGAACAAGCAAATCTGGTTCGATGGACACCTAGAAAGCGGAAACCTGAGCGAGCGCCACAAGGACGTGGACGACCCGTTTCGCGATTTCAGCAAAATGCCGAATGGCTTGAAGCAGATCGGTCTTCGCCAAATTCGCGTCGATGAAACCGGCCGCGTGTTCGATCCCGGACCGCAGGATGCGCAATCGCGTGCGGCAAAAAGATCAAGGCCGCACCCTTAAGTATAATTCAACGATTTTGTTTCAACCATTGCGGGTATTCATGGGTCTTGCAATGTCATGGAACGCGTTGTCGATATCGAAACCGACGGTCTTTTCCTTGCTGTCCATCGCGGGTTTCTGACCGTCAGTTCGGCCGGTGAGGAAAAGGGCCGCATCCCGCTCGACGATATCGGTGCGCTGATCGTTCACGCGCATGGCACGAGCTGGTCGAACTCGGTGATGGTGCGGCTTTCCGAGCGCGCCGTCCCCATCGTCATATGCGGCAGCAACCACGCACCGGTTGCCTGCATCTGGCCGCTGCACGGCCATCATGCGCAAGGCGCGCGCATGCGGGCGCAGATCGGCGTTTCAAAGCCGCTGACAAAACAGATCTGGCGGCAGATCGTGGCTGCGAAAATCCGCATGCAGGGCCATGTTCTTTCGGGAAATGGGGGCCAAGCCGGCGCTTTCGACCTTCTGGCGCGCAAGGTCCGCTCGGGCGATCCCGACAATATCGAGGCGCAAGCCGCGCGACGCTACTGGAAGGCGCTTTTCGGGCCGGGCTTTTCCCGCGACAGGTCGGCCGAAGGTGCGAACGCATTGTTGAACTATGGCTATACCGTTCTGCGCGCCGTGGTTTCGCGTGCTATCTGCGCGGCCGGCCTGCATCCCACGATCGGCGTTTTCCATGCGAACCGAACCAATGCCTTCGCGCTTTCAGACGATTTGATGGAACCCTACCGGCCTCTGGTCGACCAACTCGTCCTCGATCTCGTCGCAGCCGGCGAACAAGGCGTGAGCGCCGAAGCCAAACATCGTCTTGCGGCCATGACGGCGGTCGATCTCGACAATGGCGACGGGACAATCTCGCCTCTTGGCGTACAGGTGCAGCGTTTCGTGCATTCCGTGGCCGAGAGCTTCGTCACGGGGCGCCGAAATCTCGTTCTGCCGCTTCGTCCAGCCGTCCGCTCCGGCCTCCTTCCGTCCGATCCATGACGCGGCGCGAGGACAGGGCCAATACGGGCTTTTCCCATTTGAGCGGATATCAGCTGATGTGGATATTGGTGACGTTCGATCTTCCGGTGGAGACGAAAAAGCAGCGCGCGGCCGCAACGAAGTTCAGGCATTACCTGCTTGATCTCGGCTTCGAGATGAGCCAACTTTCGAATTATCTGCGCTTTTGCAACGGCAAGGAACAGTTCGAGGCACACCTTCGCAAGATCGAGCGCAACCTGCCTGCCTGGGGTGAGGTCTATGTCTTTCAGTTCACAGACCGACAATATGAAAACATCGTGCGATTCTCCGATCAACGCCGCCGACGGCGTCAGAAAAATCCCGATCAAATGGCGCTTTTTTAGCATCACGCGCCATTTCCAAAGCGTCGATGCCTCCGATTTCCCGTTGTTTTTCAGGGAGATCGGAGGACATCTAGCTTAGCAGTTCAGAAAACGCGGTCCAGCGGCAACTATGCGAACGAGCAAAATATGTAAATAGCAAGCTTAGCAGTTCAGAAAACGCGGTCCAGCGGCAACCTTAGCGCGGGTAAAGAAGACCGCCGAAAAAGCTTAGCAGTTCAGAAAACGCGGTCCAGCGGCAACTGGAACGCCTACAGGTAGAAACCGATGACGAGCTTAGCAGTTCAGAAAACGCGGTCCAGCGGCAACACCTTTCCGGTTGCGACCAGATCGCTTAACAGCTTAGCAGTTCAGAAAACGCGGTCCAGCGGCAACTCAACGCCGCATCTGGTGACGTGTTGGGCGAGCTTAGCAGTTCAGAAAACGCGGTCCAGCGGCAACCTGTTGCCGCCCATGCACTCGGTCGTCGGTAGCTTAGCAGTTCAGAAAACGCGGTCCAGCGGCAACATGCCCAAAGCAGACGTGCGGTTATAGTTTAGCTTAGCAGTTCAGAAAACGCGGTCCAGCGGCAACCCAGCGCCCGCATGAGCGACGGCAACGGCTAGCTTAGCAGTTCAGAAAACGCGGTCCAGCGGCAACGCCCAGGGCATTACGAATACTCCTTCACAGCTTAGCAGTTCAGAAAACGCGGTCCAGCGGCAACTGGACGCCAAAGATGCCGAGGCGCTTATGGAGCTTAGCAGTTCAGAAAACGCGGTCCAGCGGCAACATCGCGATTGCCCAGGCGTGCATGGAGGTTAGCTTAGCAGTTCAGAAAACGCGGTCCAGCGGCAACCGAGCACTCAACGCGCCGCCAACCCGGCAGAGCTTAGCAGTTCAGAAAACGCGGTCCAGCGGCAACCAAACGCGATCCAGAGCGCGACGCCGAAAAAGCTTAGCAGTTCAGAAAACGCGGTCCAGCGGCAACCCATGCACCATGCGATCGGCCTCGTCGTCGAGCTTAGCAGTTCAGAAAACGCGGTCCAGCGGCAACCAGCGACTTTTTGACTTCATCGCGCGCGGCAGCTTAGCAGTTCAGAAAACGCGGTCCAGCGGCAACCGTGGGCGTACCGGGGTGGCATGGGCAACCAGCTTAGCAGTTCAGAAAACGCGGTCCAGCGGCAACGACTGCAATGACCGACCTGCCCGAATGCCGAGCTTAGCAGTTCAGAAAACGCGGTCCAGCGGCAACTCGGACTTCTGCCGAACGCGACGAAAGACCAGCTTAGCAGTTCAGAAAACGCGGTCCAGCGGCAACAGATAGGCCAGCGATTCGCCCTGATGTTCGAGCTTAGCAGTTCAGAAAACGCGGTCCAGCGGCAACTTGTGCGTGGTGCGAACATAATTCGCGCCAAGCTTAGCAGTTCAGAAAACGCGGTCCAGCGGCAACCGTCGCGTAGCGCGGGAAGGGCCGCGTTGAAGCTTAGCAGTTCAGAAAACGCGGTCCAGCGGCAACTCGCCCGCGCGATGATCGAGCTTTCGGCCTAGCTTAGCAGTTCAGAAAACGCGGTCCAGCGGCAACCCCGTGGACATCGACGACCTGATCAAGAATAGCTTAGCAGTTCAGAAAACGCGGTCCAGCGGCAACGAAGAAACCGCCCGGAAACTCGGAGAGGTCAGCTTAGCAGTTCAGAAAACGCGGTCCAGCGGCAACCGCGCCGGCGCGGGATCGCCGCGCGGGGCGAGCTTAGCAGTTCAGAAAACGCGGTCCAGCGGCAACCAGACGCTTGATCTGTTTGGTGTCACCGAGAGCTTAGCAGTTCAGAAAACGCGGTCCAGCGGCAACCGAAAGGAATACGCAATGAGCCGTATGCTGAGCTTAGCAGTTCAGAAAACGCGGTCCAGCGGCAACATGAGCATCATCGATCCATGTGCAATCTCTAGCTTAGCAGTTCAGAAAACGCGGTCCAGCGGCAACGGAAGTCTCACGGTACACATGCTAACGCCCAGCTTAGCAGTTCAGAAAACGCGGTCCAGCGGCAACCCGCCCCGGGTCAGGCGGTTGACGTGATCGAGCTTAGCAGTTCAGAAAACGCGGTCCAGCGGCAACCGGCGCGGTCCTGATAAACCGCGAGCCCGCAGCTTAGCAGTTCAGAAAACGCGGTCCAGCGGCAACCGTTCAATGACGGTGTGTGGGGACCGAACGGCTAGAGCAGTAATTTTTTCACGGTGGCGCGTAAGAGCGCCTCGCCGCCCGGCTTCCAGCCAAACGATTTCAAAGGCGTGCAATCCATCGCATTGATACCGGATGTATCGGCGCGCTCCGGCAAGAGGCGTTTGACGCCCGTGATTTCATCGACAATCGCGAGCAAATCACGCTGATCCACCAGAAGGTCCGACACGTTCAGGACGGGCGGCGGCTTGGCGTGGTCGAGCGCGATGCGCACGGCTGCAGCGACATCAGCGCCATGCACTTCCGTGCCCGCTCGCGGGGGAGTCGGCTTTCCCGCAATATGGTCCGCTAACAGCCCCGCCCATTTGTGCGCCCGGCCGGGTCCGGCCGGTCCGTAGACGCCGGTAACGCGCAGCGAAACGGGCGTGAAATGTTCATCGGCAAGGGCGGCAAGTGCGTTCTCGGCTTCCAGCTTCACGCGCCCGTAGAGCGTATCCGGCTCGGCGGGCGTTTCTTCCGTCAGTATCTTCCCCGGCGCTTTCGGACCGTAGACAGCGCGGGTGGACAGGAACACCACGCGGGGAACGCGCGCCTGTTTCGCCGCCTCGAACAGCGCGATGCCGGCATCCCGGTTGCGGCGGACGAACCCGTCCGCGTCGTCGCCCTCGCCGTCGCGATATTTGCCCGGCACATGATCGAATGCGGCATGGATGACGGCATCGAAGCCGGCAAGCCAGTCGGGCGCGAAGTTTGCCGGTTCAAGGTCGCCGGCGACGAATTGGACGGTCCGTGAAAAGAAACCATGCGCCGGCGCATTGCGCCCGAACACTGTCACTGCGTCGCCGTCCGCCAAAAGCCGTTCAACGAGGAAGCGTCCGACATAGCCTGTGCCGCCGGTGATAAGCACGTTCATCTTGTGTGTGCCGGATTTGGCAAGGTGTCGATGTTCGGCACGTTCCCGCCCGTCGCATAGGCCTGCCACAGATCGATCAGCGGGCGCAGCCGGTCGGCCTTGGGATGGTCCGCTTCCCACGGCTTTTCATACTGGTAGTGAATCACATGGACGGACTTCCAGTCCCACAATTCCGGCAGTGCGAACCACACATATTGCAACATGTTGAAGAAGACCGGCAGGCCGTGCCAGTCGGGGAAGAAGGCTTGCAGGAAGGTCTGGTCGGTACGCGGCCAATGCGCGTCCGGCGCATCGAGCCGTTCCAGCATCGCGTCGAATGTAGCCTGCGATGGCTTGGCTACGAAAACGCCCGAATTCAGCCGGTGGAAGTCGGCCAAGCCTTCATAGACGTTCGGCGCGGCCGAAAATTCGGGATAGGCGAACAGCCGGTCGATGTTGCGGACGACGATGGCGTCGGCATCGATGAAGACGACGCGCTCGTAAACCTCCATCTGCCAGAGCCGCAGCTTGGCGAAATTGTCGAGCGGGGTGTGGAAATCGGGCTTGCGGCCTTTGGTGAACGGCCTGTCGGCATGGATGCGGTCGCGTGTATGGCGTTCAATGAAGGCGTCCGACGTCGGCAAAAGATCGACTTCCTGCAGCCGCGCGCCCAGCGCTTCGAGCGGTGCCAACGCCTTTCGCGCCAAGCCGCCTGTGTGCATGACCACGATGTCCGCGGTCGTCCCCGTCAGCTTGAGCGAACGGACAAGCGCCGTCGCGCCAAGCACGTAATCAGCATTGGTGACGAGGGTGACGTAGGCGGTGGCCATAAAAAGCAATCAGGGGGCCGGAGTCAGCAATTCCTGCGACAATTGCGTTTTCGCATCGAGAAGTTCGATACCGACGATATGGCCGTCGGCATCGAAGTCAAAGACGATCCCGGGCGACACCTCTTCGCTTTCCAGCACGCTGGCGCTGGAAAGCCGGATGTAAGCTGCGTTGGCTTCGGCGTCGTAGTCGACTTGTGGGCTCATTTCGGTTGCCTTGCCTTACGGTCGAAGAATGCAGTCAATATACGGATTTCCGTCGCGCTTTCCAAGCAAGCGACCCGAAGGGTGTACGGTCGCCGGCTTCTTGGATCGATTTGAAATGTCGTTTGGCACCTTCGGTCGTACGATCGTCGATAATCCAATCTGGATTTCTTACCGTCGCTTCAACCCAACCCCTTCGAGTTCCCGCTCAAGCAACGCGGTTTCTGCATGCCGGGTATAGACAATGGATTTTTCTGTCATCATTCCTTGTCAGATCACGCTCTTCAACGCCTTGCCTTCCGGGTCGCGGTCGAGCGTCGGGGCGATGTCTTTCGTCCAGGCCGAAACGGCGGGTATGCGTGAGCGGTCGACGCGGTAGGCGAATTTCTTTGCCACGTCCACGACTTCCGCCAGAAGCCCGGTCTCCAGCCGGATCGGGTCGAGGCCGAGTTCGAGGAATTGTTCGTTCTTCACCACGAGATCGTTTTCCGCCGCTTCCTTGCGCGGGTTCGGCATGTACGCCACCGTTCCTCCGGCAATCTTCGCCACCATTTCGGCCAGGTCGCGCACGCGGTGCGTTTCGGTCATCTGGTTGAAGATCTTCACGCGTTCGCCGCGCTTGGGTGCGGCCTGAAGGGCGATCTCGATGCAGCGCACCGAATCCTGGATGTGGATGAAGGCGCGGGTCTGGCCGCCCGTGCCGTGGACGGTCAGCGGATAGCCGATCGCGGCCTGAATCAAAAAGCGGTTCAGCACCGTGCCGTAGTCGCCGTCATAGTCGAAGCGGTTGACGAGCTGGGCATGGCGGCGCGTCTGGTCGGTATGCGTGCCCCAGACGATGCCCTGATGAAGGTCGGTGATCCGCACCCCGTCGTTCTTCGCATAGAACTGGAAGAGCAACTGATCGAGGCACTTGGTCATGTGGTAGATCGAGCCGGGATTGGACGGATAAAGGATATCCTGCTTCACCGTTTCGCCCGCCATCGTCTCGATCCCGACCGGCAGATAGCCTTCCGGGATAGCCGCACCGACGGTGGAGTAGCCATAGACGCCCATCGTGCCCAGATGGACGAGATGCGCGTCGATGCCTGTCTCGACCATGGCGTTGAGCAGATTGTGCGTCGCGTTGACGTTGTTGTTGACGGTGTAGTTCTTGTGCCGATCCGACTTCATCGAATAGGGCGCGGCGCGCTGTTCGGCGAAATGGATGATCGCGTCGGGCCGTTCGGTTGCCAGCCAGTTCTTGAGGATTTCGTAGTCGCGAGCGAGATCGATGAGATGGAAATGAATCCGCCGCCCCGTTTCCTGATACCAGATGCGCGTGCGCTCCTGGATCGAATCCATCGGGGTCAGCGACTGGACGCCGAGTTCCGTATCGATCCAGCGGCGCGAGAGATTGTCGATGATATGGATGTCATGGCCCGCATTCGACAGATGCAGGCTCGTCGGCCAGCCCACGAACCCGTCACCGCCCAGAACCGCGATTTTCATTTCAGCGCACTCCGCAGAAGTATTTTGCCGAACATGCCTGCCGATTGTGACAGGACGACTACCACATAGCCTTCGCGTAGGCGTCGGCAAGACGTCGATCCACAGCGTCCGCCGTCTCCTCCATGGCGAGCTGGTCGCGCAGGATCTGTCCCAGCGTCGGGAGACTATCGCGGGCGGGCCATGTCTGGGGCGCCCACAATTGCGAACGCATGAACGCCTTGGCGCAGTGCATGTAGACGGCGCGGATGTCCACGACCAAAACGCTGACAGGCAGTTTGCCGTCGACCGCGAGTCGTTCGCGCAATGCGGCATCGACCGTGATGCGGCCAATACCGTTGATCCGGAGCGTCTCGTTCATGCCCGGGATGAGGAAGAGCAGCCCGACCGCCGGGTTGACGATCAAATTTTCCCAGGTGTCGAGCCGGTTATTGCCGGGGCGGTCGGGGATGGCGATCCTTGTGTCGTCGAGCACGGCCACGAAGCCTGGCCGGTCGCCTTTCGGGGTGACATCGGCATTGCCGTTCCGGTCCGAGGAGCCGATCAGGACGAAAGGCGATCGCTCGAGAAAACCCCTGGCGTGCCCGTCGAGCGCCAGCAGTTCCTTGCGCAGCGCCGTTTCACTCGCCTGCCTGTAGTGACGGCGCAAATCCTCGCCGGTCGTAATGAACTCCATCGATGTGCCTCCGGTCTGTTCTATTCGGCGGGCTGCTTCTTTTCCGGCTCTTCCAGCGAGTGGCGCATGATGAGCGGCATCTGGGCGAGCGTGAAGGCGATGGTGATCGGCATCGTGCCCCAGACCTTGAACGCGACCCAGAAATCGGTCGAGAACATGCGCCAGACGACTTCGTTGAGGATGGCGAGGAAGATGAAGAACAGGCCCCAGCGCAGCGTCAGCTTGCGCCAGCCTTCCGCGTCGAGCTTGAAGGCTGCTTCGAACACGTAGCCCAGCAGAGACTTGCCGAAGAAGAGGCCGCCCAGAAGCACGGCTGCGAAAAGGCCGTTGACGATGGTCGGCTTCATCTTGATGAAGATTTCGTCCTGCAGATAGAGCGTCAGCGCGCCGAAGACGAGGACGACGACGCCCGAGACGAGCGGCATCATCGGCAGCGTGCGCAAGAGCGCCCAAGAGACGGACAGTGAGATCGCGGTGGCGATCATGAACAGGAAGGTGGCGAGGAAAATCGGGTCGCCGACCGGTTCGAGGATCGGGAAGGTTCTGACAATCCAGTCGCCTCTCATATTGGCGAAGAAGAACACCATCAGCGGCCCAAGCTCGAGCGCGAGCTTCAGGAGCGGGTTGATCTCCTGCTTCTTCGGGTCGTTGGGAGCGGGCTCGACGATGGGTTGGGTCATGGTTGGTACTTTCGCGCAGAGGATGACATTTGCAAGGCTTGCGTTTCTTCACGCCCCCCTCTGTCCTGCCGGACATCTCCCCCACGGGTGGGGAGATTGCCTAATCTCAACCTTTGTCGCGCGTGATCTCCCCCCTTGAGGGGGAGATGTCCGGCAGGACAGAGGGGGGCGCGACAAAACGCTAGCATGTCCAACCTGGGACCCATCATTCTAGTTTACGCCCGCAATCGCACGGGCGAAGTCGCGGGCTTCGAAGGGTTCGAGATCGTCGACGCCTTCGCCGACGCCGATGAAATAGACCGGCAGGCGATATTTGGCGGCGATTGCGACCAAAATACCGCCGCGCGCTGTGCCGTCGAGCTTGGTCATGACGAGGCCGTTGACGCCCGCCACGTTGCGGAAGATCTCGACCTGATTCATCGCGTTCTGGCCGGTCGTCGCATCAACCGTCTGTAGCACCGTGTGCGGTGCATCGGGGTCGTGGCGGTTGAGGATGCGCACGACTTTTTCGAGTTCGGCCATCAGCTCGGTCTTGTTCTGGAGCCGGCCGGCCGTGTCGATGATGAGCACGTCCGAGCCGTTTTCCCTGGCCTTTTCGTAGGCGTCCCAGGCAAGGCCCGCTGCGTCGGCGCCGAGTTTGGAGGACACCACCTCGGAGCCTGTACGATCGCCCCAGATTTTGAGCTGTTCGATGGCGGCGGCGCGGAACGTGTCGCCCGCGCCGAGTGTCACTTTCAGCCCGCCCGCCGTCAGCTTGGCGGCCAGCTTGCCGATTGTCGTCGTCTTGCCGGTGCCGTTGACGCCGACGACGAGGATGACGTGCGGCTTCACCGACAAATCGAGTTCGAGCGGTGCGGCGACAGGGCCGAGAACCTTTTCGATCTCGCTCGCCATCACTGTGCGGACCTCCGCATCCGACACGTCGCGGCCGAACCGGCCTTCCGACAGCGTGTCGGTGATGCGGATCGCGGTTTCCATGCCGAGATCGGCGCGCAAAAGAACGTCCTCGAGATCCTGCAACGTGTCGTCGTCGAGGCGGCGCTTGGTGAAGACGCCGGAAATGCCGGTCGACAATTCGCGCGAGGAACGCGACAGGCCGTCGCGCAGGCGGTCGAACCATTGCCGCTGGACGATTGGCGCGGCGATTTCCACAACCGGGCCGCGCTCGACCTTGTCCGTGACGCGCACGCGGCTGCCTTCGTCCGCGACGGTTTCGATCTCGCGCTTGAGGAAATCCGGGACGATCGGCGCTTCGGCTTGTGGCGGCACGCGCGCAGGCTCGGCGGGAGAAGCGGGCGGAACTTCGACCGGTGCGGGGGCCGGCACCTCCTGCGGCGCTTCGGGAATTTCCCCCGGTGCCGGCGGGACCTCCTGAGGGGAGGGCGGCGGCGCTTCGGGAATGGGTGTCGGCTCAACCGGAATCTCAGCCGGTGGCGTTTCCGGTTCCGGCTGCGCGGGCACTTCGACAGGCGGCGCGGCGGGTTGCGGCTCGGCCGGCCGCGTCACCGGTTCGGGTTCGGGCAGTTCCGGCTTCGGCTCAGGCGAATGCGACGGCGTCTCGATCGGCACTTCGGGCACAGGATCGGGGCGCGGTGCCTCGCTGGAAGAATCGACAGGTTCGGGCGTCTGGCGCAGGAATTCGGGCAATGCGGGCGCGTCGACAGCGGCCTCGGTCGCCTGCGTCGAGGCGATGTGTTCTTCCTTCGTCTCATCGTCCTTGCGGCCGAAGGAAAAGATCTTCTTGAAGAAACCCGCCATCAATACTCCTCAGGCCGCCTGTCGCGCAGGCGTCGATGTCGTCAGCTTTTCGCCGTCATGGCCGCAAACGCGTCGCGTCACGATTTCGCCCGGCGCGCCTTCATCGCATGCGGCCATGGTGAAACCTTCCGTGCGACCGACACCGTCGCGCTCGATCAGGATGTTCTGCGTCGTGCCGACGAGCTGGCCAAGATGGGCGCGATAGGCTGAATCGCCGACAGCGCGCAGACGTGCAGCGCGTTCCTTGACGATTTCGCGGCGAACCTGCGGCATGCGCGCGGCGGGCGTTCCCTCGCGCGGCGAAAACGGGAAGACGTGCAGATGCGTGAGCCCGCACTCTTCAACGATCTTCAGCGAATTCTCGAACATCGCTTCCGTCTCGGTCGGGAAGCCTGCAATGATGTCCGCGCCGAACACGATGTCGGGGCGCATCGCGCGCACGTCCTGGCAAAAGCGGATCGAATCGTCACGCAGATGCCGCCGCTTCATGCGCTTCAGGATCATGTCGTCGCCGGCCTGCAACGAGAGGTGCAGATGCGGCATCAGCCGCGCCTCGGTCGCGATGGCTTCCATCAGATCCGGGTCGGCCTCGATGGAATCGATGGAGGACAGGCGCAGGCGGGCAAGGTCCGGCACCTGCCGCAGGATCGTGCGGACGAGCCTTCCAAGACGTGGCGCGCCGGGAAGGTCCGCGCCGTAGCTCGTCATATCGACGCCCGTGAGCACGACTTCCCTGTAGCCGTTGCCGACGAGACGCTTCACCTGATTGACCACCGCGCCCATCGGCACGGAACGTGAATTGCCGCGTCCATAGGGGATGATGCAGAAGGTACAGCGATGGTCGCAGCCGTTTTGCACCTGCACGAAGGCGCGCGCGCGGCCTTCGATGGCGTCGACCATGTGACCGGCGGTCTCCGTTACCGACATGATGTCGTTGACGCGCGCCTTTTCGAACTGGTTGACGCCGAAATCGGGCAGAGCGCGGTAGTTGTGGCTTTTAAGCTTTTCCTCGTTGCCGAGAACGAGATCGACTTCGCCCATATCGGTGAAGGTGCCGGGTTCGGTCTGCGCGGCGCACCCCGTCACGATGATGCGCGCATCCGGGTTCTCGCGGCGCGCCTTGCGGATCGCCTGCCGCGCCTGTCGCACCGCTTCCGACGTCACCGCACAGGTGTTGAAGACGATCGCGCCGCCTTCAAGTTCGCCGAGACCAGCCGCGTTCGCCTCGCGCCGCATCACCTCGGATTCGTAGGTGTTCATGCGGCACCCGAAGGTGACGATGTCGAGTTTTTTCGTCATGCCTCACCCATGGTCGTCATCCTCGGGCTTGTCCCGAGGATCTTCCCACGATGGGAAATTGGGCGAGGCCTTCCAGTTTCGTCAGAAGCCATCCGTTCATCGGCAGCAGATCCTCGGGACAAGCCCGAGGATGACGGAGAGGTTTCGAGAAGGAACCGGCGCATCACGCCGCACCCTTTTCGTCCCGGCTCCACGCGCCGGTGGCCGGATCGAACGCGCCGGAAAATTCCCATTCCGCCGGGCCGGTCATCATGACGTGGTCGTCGTTGCGCCATTCGATCATCAGCGGGCCGCCGGGAACGGTGACGGTGACGGTGCGATCCGTGCGCCGCGTTCGCACTGCCGAAACGGCGGCGGCGCAGGCTGCGGTGCCGCAGGCGCGGGTCAGCCCCGCGCCGCGCTCCCAAGTGCGCAGCGTGATGGCATCGCGCGCGGTCACGTTCGCGATGGAGATGTTGGCGCGTTCGGGAAAGACCGGGTGGTTTTCGAGCAGCGGACCGAAGCGTTCGAGGTCGTAGGACCAGACATTCTCGTCGACCCAGAAGATCGCATGCGGATTGCCCATCGAGGCGACCGAGGGCGAGTGCAGGATCGGCGCATCGATCGGGCCGATCTGCAATTCGATCATGCGCGTGTCGCGAAATTCTTCGGCGAGCGGGATGTCCTGCCAGCCGAATTTGGGCGTTCCCATGTCGACGGAGATCAGCCCGTTTTCATGTTCATTCGCGGTCAGGATGCCTGCGATGGTTTCGAAGGTGAAGGCGGCGCGTCCCGTCTCGGCGGCGAGCGCGGAGACGACGCAGCGCATGCCGTTGCCGCAGGCTTGCGCCATCGAGCCGTCCGAGTTCAGGATCGCGACATAATTGTCGGTGCCGGGTGTCTTCGCATCGTAGATCGCCATGATCTGGTCGAAGCGCGTGGCGGGATCGGCGTTGAGGGCGATAGCGGCAGCAGGCGCCACCTTGTCCGCACGCCCGCGCATGTCGGCGACCAGAATCTGGTTGCCGAGCCCGTTCATCTTCGCGAAAGGCGCCGTCATGCTCATGGACCGCTATATGGCGGAAACGGCTCGCGATTACCAGTGATTGCGAGGTTCAGAGCTGGACCTGATCCGCCCAGCCGAACATCAAGAGCATGATCACGAACAGGATGATCGCCAGCCCCGCGATGGCGAATGCGATGCGGCTTGCCACGCGCGAGACGCTGCGCATGCCGACCGCACCCGCGACCACCGCGATGACGACGAAGAAAATGAACCAGCCGAACATTCAAAGCCCCCTTTGAAAGACGCGGCCACCTTAAGCGATTCCGGCTGGAATGTTCCAGACCTCTCCGGGCTGCATGGCGCGAAAACGCTCGCCTGCCACGCCTCGTTCGGCAAGCGATGCGCGGAGAAGGTCGCGCGGTTCCTCGATCGTCTCGTTGGTCAGTTGGAATGTGCCCCAGTGATGCCCGACCGCGAAATCGGCATTGACGAGTTGCATGCCCTCCACGGCCTCGGCCGGATCCTGATGCTGCGCGGCCATGAACCAGCGCGGGTCATACGCGCCGACGGGGAGAATCGCGAGGCGGAAACCGCCATGTTTTGCCGCGGCGTCGCGGTAGTTGATGCCCTGATGAAAGCCGGTGTCGCCGACATGATAGAACTTGCCGCCCGGCGTCTCGACGGCGAAGGATGCCCAAAGCGCCATGCGCCGGTCGCGCAGGCCGCGTGCCGACCAGTGATGCGCCGGTTCCAGATGTACGGTGATGTCGCGAAAGCGCACCGCCTCGCCCCAGTCATGGGCGGCGACGCGCATGGTGGGCACGTCGTGATGCACGATTTTGTCGTTACCGAGCGGCGTAACGACCAGCGGATTGTGAGCTGAGCGCAGGCGGTGGAGGCTCGTCACGTCGAGATGGTCGTAATGATTGTGCGACAGAAGCACGAGGTCGATCTGCGGCAGGTCCTCGAAGGCGATGCCCGGAGGATTGACGCGGCTCGGGCCGACGAAGCCGAAGGGCGAGGCGCGGTCGGAAAAGACCGGATCGGTGAGGATGTTCGTGCCGGCGACCTGAATCAGCATGGTCGCGTGGCCGATCATCGTCACGCGCAGCGCATCGCCTGAAACCGACGCATCCGGCACATTGCCGGCGAACGGACTTGGAAAGCTCGAAGGCCATGAGGCGCGGCTTTCACCGAACTGCCAGCGCAGGAGGTCGGAAAAACCGCGCGGCTCCTCACCGCCGGGATTGAAGAAGGTCGTACCGTCGAAATGGTCGCTGACGGGACCGTTGTAATAGGGATTGCCCGCTTTGGCCTTCGTCGCACCCAGTCCGGCCGCCGTCGCCAGTCCGCCAAATCCCAGCCATTTCAGCATGCGCCGCCTGTTCAATTCCCGCTCCAGAAATCGATCGCCTGAAAGGCCCGTCGTAGCCTGATGCGCCCGCCGGTCAAGCCGACATCTTCGTGATGCCCATTGAGGCGTGCCTTTTCACCTCTCTGTCATGAAACCGTTATACGCCCGTCATGTCCTGGTGGTCTTGAACTTTATCCGCAACGCTCTTTCCTGACAGGGGGTTTGTCATGACAAGGTTTCTCAAGGTTCTCGCCACGACTGTCGCCATTGCGTCGATCGCCGGTTCCGCATCCGCATTCGAACTCGACTCGCGCTTCACAGACGCCGACGGCGACATGATCGCCGATATCCCGACCGACGAATCGCAGTGGGTCGATCCCGACACGCTGATCTTCGCCTACACGCCCGTCGAAGACCCGGCGGTCTATGTCGATGTATGGGCAGGCTTCCTCGAACACCTGTCGGAAGTCACCGGCAAGGACGTACAGTTCTTCCCCGTCCAGTCGAACGCCGCCCAGCTCGAAGCGATGCGCGCCGGTCGCCTGCATATCGCCGGCGTCAACACGGGCGGCAATCCGATCGCCGTCGCCTGCGCCGGCTTCCGTCCCTTCGCGATGATGGCCGCCGCCGACGGCTCGTTCGGCTACGAGATGGAGTTCATCACCCATCCGGGCTCCGGCATCGAGGCGATCGAGGATTTGAAGGGCCGTACCATCGCCTTCACGTCGGAAACCTCGAATTCGGGCTTCAAGGCGCCGCAGGCGCTGTTGGAGAGCGAATACAACATGGTCGTTGAGACCGACTTTTCGCCCGCCTTTTCCGGTGCGCACGACAATTCGATCCTCGGCGTCGCCAATCGCGACTACGACGCGGCCGCTGTCGCCAACTCGGTCATGAACCGCATGTTCGAGCGCGAAGTCGTGTCACAGGACGACATCGTGTCGATCTTCAAGTCCGACACCTTCCCCACGACCGGCTACGGCGTCGTCTATAATCTGCATCCCGACCTTCAGGACAAAATCCAGGAAGCCTTCTTCTCCTTCGACTGGGAAGGTTCGGGCCTGCAGGAAGAATTCGGTTCGGCCGGCGAAGAGCAGTTCATCCCGATCACCTTCGCCGAGCACTGGTCGGTCATCCGTCAGATCGATCAGGCGATGGGCGTGACCTACACCTGTAACTAAGCGCAGGCGCAGACTTGAACGAAGGAGCGCCGGCAGCGGCGCTCCTTTCGCCTATCCATAAAAATAACGAGGGGCCCCATGCTGCGCATCGAAGCACTCGAGAAACGCTACAAGACCGGCGATCACGCGCTGAAAGGCGTCAGTTTCACGGTCCAGCCGGGTCAGGTCGTCGGATTGATCGGTCCGTCCGGTGCGGGCAAATCCTCGCTGATCCGCTGCATCAACCGGCTGGTCGAGCCGACCGGCGGCAGGATTTTCCTCGGCGATGTCGATATCAGCGCGGTGTCCCGTTCGGATTTGCGCAAGGCGCGTCGGCGCATCGGCATGATCTTCCAGGAATATGCGCTGGTCGAGCGGCTGACGGTGATGGAGAACGTGCTGTCGGGCCGCCTCGGCTACGTGTCGTTCTGGCGCTCGCTTCTGCGCCGCTTCCCGCAGGGAGATGTCGACAAGGCGTTCGCGCTGATCGAACGCGTCGGCCTGTCCGATCACGTCGACAAGCGTGCCGACGCGCTGTCGGGCGGCCAGCGCCAGCGCGTCGGGATCGCCCGCGCGCTCGAACAGGACCCTGAACTGCTGCTGATCGATGAGCCGACCGCCTCGCTCGATCCCAAGACCTCGCGCCAGATCATGCGGCTGATTTGCGAAATCTGCGCCGAGCGCAAACTTCCCGCGATCATCAACATCCACGACGTCGCGCTCGCGCAGATGTTCGTCGACCGCATCATCGGCCTCAAGGCCGGCGAAATCGTCTTCGACGGGCACCCAAGCGCGCTCACCAACGACGTTCTCTCGCGCATCTATGGCGACGAAGACTGGAACGCGCAGCGCAAGGCGCAGGACGAGGACGCGCAGGACGCGGCCGCCGTCGCCGCATTCGAGATCGACCGCGCGCGGCATCTGGAGCAGGTATGAGCGCCGCCGTCTCGATCTCCGGGCGGCAGTGGAAGCGCCCGCCGCTCTTCATCCATTCGCGTTTCTGGCGCATCGCCATCTATGGCGGCGCGCTCGCCTATCTCGTCCTCGCCATCGGCACGCTGGACATCAACTGGACACGCGTCGCCGAAGGTCTCGAACGCTCCGGGCGCGTTCTCTCAGGTTTCTTCCAGCCGGATTTCACGTCCCGGTCCCGCGATATCTGGCAGGGGCTGGTCGAGAGCCTGACGATGACACTGACGGCCACCGTCGTCGGCGTCCTCATCTCCATTCCGATCGGCATCGGTGCCGCGCGCAACGTCGCGCCGCCCATCGTCTATTATGTCTGCCGCTCGATCATCGCGGTCTCGCGCGCCTTTCAGGAAATCGTTGTCGCCATCCTGTTCGTGGCGATGTTCGGCTTCGGGCCTTTCGCCGGGTTCCTCACGCTCGCCTTCGCCACTATCGGGTTCCTGTCGAAGCTGCTCGCCGAAGACATCGAAGATATCGACGAGGCTCAGGCCGAGGCGATCCGGGCCACCGGCGCAAGCTGGCTGCAGCTCTTGAACTACGGCATCCAACCGCAGGTCATGCCCCGTCTGATCGGGCTCTCGGTCTATCGCCTCGACATCAATTTCCGCGAATCCGCCGTCATCGGCATCGTCGGTGCGGGCGGCATCGGGGCGACGCTCAACACGGCGATGAGCCGCTACGACTACGACACGGCAGGCGCGATCCTCGTCGTCATCATCGCGCTGGTGATGATCGCCGAATACGCATCCAGCCATATCCGCAAATGGGTGCAGTGATGCCGGTCAGTCACGCCAATGGAACCGCGATCTGGCAGCATCGCACCACCTCGAGGCAATGGCTCGGCTTTGCCGGTTGGCTCGGTCTCGTCGCCCTGTTCGTCTATTGCTGGCAGGTGATGAACCAAGGCACGATCTGGGCCTTCGTCGCCGATGCGCCGCGTCAGGCGGGCGATCTTCTCACCCGCGCTTTGCCGCCGCGCTGGAGCTATCTCGAACGGCTCTGGCTGCCGCTGTGGGACACGATCAACATGGCGACGCTCGGGACGCTGCTCGGCATCGTCGTCGCCATTCCCGTCGCTTTTCTTGCCGCGCGGAACACGACGCCGAGCACGGCATTCGTTCGTCCGATGGCACTTTTGATCATCGTCGCCTCGCGTTCGATCAATTCGCTGATCTGGGCGCTGATCCTCGTCACCATCCTCGGGCCGGGCCTGCTCGCCGGCATCCTCGCCATCGCGCTGCGCTCGATCGGCTTCATCGGCAAGCTTCTCTACGAGGCTATCGAGGAGATCGACGAGACCCAGGTCGAAGCAGTGCGCGCTACGGGAGCAGGCGCGGTGCAGGTAATGGATTACGGCATCGTCCCGCAGATCCTCCCGGCCTTCCTCGGCATGTCAGTGTTCCGCTGGGACATCAATATCCGCGAATCCACCATCCTCGGGCTTGTCGGGGCGGGCGGCATCGGGCTGCAACTCCAAAGCTCGCTCAATGTGCTCGCCTGGAGCCAGGTGTCGGTGATCTTCGCGCTGGTCCTTTGCACCGTGGTCATCTCGGAATGGGTGTCGGCCAAGGTCCGCCACGCGATCATCTGAGGATTGCCCGCGTATTCCTGTTGAAATTGTGCAACAGCACACCGTAAATTAACTGTGTTCTGTTGGATATGTCCCGATCATCGCCATTATTGGTGCTGCATAGGGACACGGGAATAGGAACCTGAGGAGTGACGCGGCGTTGCTTCGATGGAGGTGGATCAATGAACCTGACTAAAAGCACGCTCATCATCGCGGTTTCCGCGCTTGGCCTGGCCGGCTGCACCAGCGACCGTTTCTCCGGCGGCGCGAATACGCAGCCTGTGATCGCCTCGCCCGCGCCGATCATGGCCGCGCCGGCCGGACAGGTTTCGTCCAGCCAGTTGCCGCCCCCCACCCAGCCGGGCGCCGCTCCCATGGTGCAGGGCGCCCAGGACGCTTTCCCGCAGGCGCCGGGACAGGAAGGCGGCACGCAGATGGCCTCGCTTCCGCCGGCCGGTGGTGGTGCGCCGGTTTCGGCCGGCGGCGTCGCAGGCGTCTGGAATGCGTCCGTCTCGGGCCAGTCCTGCCGCATCGCGACCCCCCAAACCCGCTTTGGGGAAGGCTTCCGCGCCGGTCCGCTGCGCTGCCCCGCGCCGCTCGACGGCGTGCGTTCGTGGAACGTGTCCGGCTCGACGCTGACGCTCTACGACGCAAATGGCGGCGCACTGGCCAATCTTTCGGGCAGCGGCAGCACGTTCAACGGCCAGACCTCGTCGGGCCAGCCCGTATCGCTGACCCGATAGTTGCAAAGAGCGGAGCAGGCTTTCATGCCGCATGATGGCCTGCCGGTCTTTCGCTCGGTCCGCGATGCCTATCTCGACCGCGTCGCCGATGGCGATTTGACGCGTGACGAGCGCCAGATCGAACTCGCCGGCCTGTTCGACCGACTGATCGGCGAGCTCAAGACCAAGCGCGTCGCGCGCAAGTCGAGCGCGCTCGGCTGGCTGTTCGGCAAGAAGCGCGATGCGCACGCGCCCGTGCGCGGGCTCTATCTTCACGGCGGTGTCGGTCGCGGCAAGACCATGCTGATGGATTTGTTCTTCGAGCTGGCCCCGGTCAAACGCAAGCGCCGCGCGCATTTCAACGATTTCATGGCCGACGTGCACGACCGCATCGGGCGCCACCGCGAGGCGCTGAAGCGCGGCGACACGAAAGAAGCCGATCCGATCCCGGTCGTCGCCGCCGCGCTCGCAGGCGAGGCATGGGTCCTGTGCTTCGACGAATTCACGGTGACCGACATCGCCGACGCGATGATCCTGTCGCGGCTTTTCACGGCGCTGTTCGAGCGCGGCGTGGTGCTCGTCGCGACCTCCAACGTCGCGCCGGACGATCTTTACCGCGACGGTCTCAATCGCGGCCTGTTCCTGCCATTCGTTTCGATCCTCAAGGGTCATTGCGAGATAGTCCCGCTCGACGGGCAAATCGACTACCGCATGGAAAAGCTGGGTCGCATGCCCGTCTATATCGCGCCATGCGACGAGGCCGGCCGGCATCTGATGGACGACGCGTGGTCGACTGCCAGTTCCGGGCACTTGCCGGGCGCGCGCACGATCCTCGTCAAAGGGCGCGAGGTCGCGGTTCCTCTCGCGGCGGGCCGGGCCGCGCGGTTCGACTTTGCCGATCTGTGCGCCAAGCCACTCGGCGCACGCGACTATCTCGCCATCGCGGCCGAGTTCGACACGATCCTCATCGACTGCGTGCCGAAAATGGGGCTCGACCGGCGCAACGAGGCGAAGCGCTTCATCCTCCTGGTCGATACGCTCTACGACCGGCGCGTGCGCCTGATCATGAGCGCCGAAGCATTGCCCGATCAGCTCTACAGCGCGAAGACGGGCACGGAAAAGTTCGAGTTCGACCGCACCGTGTCGCGGCTGATCGAGATGCAGAGCGCCGACTGGGCCACCGTCGAACGCGCCGCCTAGATCCAAAACCATACTATCGACAGTGATTTATTTGACGTTTACGTAAATCCGCAATGATCTAACCGATTGAACTTGCTCAGATCAAAAGAATCGGTTGAATTTTCATCCCATTCGGTCTATGCGACCCCCGACTTCCGGGCAGCCTCCCATGCCCGCGTTCCAGCATGTAACGCATTCGTTGTCGGCGGTTCTGCCGACGATCATCAAAGGGGATTTCCTAGACATGGCTCGCAACAAGATTGCCCTCATCGGCTCCGGCATGATCGGCGGCACGCTCGCCCACATGATCGGCCTCAAGGAACTGGGCGACGTCGTCCTGTTCGACATCGCCGAGGGGATGCCGCAGGGCAAGGGGCTCGACATCGCGCAGTCCTCGCCGGTCGACGGGTTCGACGCGAACTATGTCGGCGTCAACGACTATGCCGGCATCGAGGGCGCGGATGTGTGCATCGTCACCGCCGGCGTGCCGCGCAAGCCGGGCATGAGCCGCGACGATCTTCTCGGCATCAATCTGAAGGTGATGGAACAGGTCGGCGCGGGCATCAAGAAATATGCCCCGAACGCCTTCGTCATCTGCATCACCAACCCGCTCGATGCGATGGTCTGGGCTTTGCAGAAATTCTCGGGGCTCCCAAAGAGCCACGTCGTCGGCATGGCCGGCGTGCTGGACTCGGCGCGTTTCCGCTATTTCCTCGCCGAAGAGTTCAAGGTTTCGGTCGAGGACGTCACGGCGTTCGTGCTCGGCGGCCATGGCGACACGATGGTCCCGCTGACGCGTTATTCGACGGTTGCCGGTATCCCGCTGCCCGACCTCGTCAAGATGGGCTGGACCAGCCAGGAGAAGCTCGACCAGATCGTCCAGCGCACCCGTGACGGCGGCGCGGAGATCGTCGGCCTCTTGAAGACCGGTTCGGCCTATTACGCGCCGGCCTCCTCGGCGGTCCAAATGGCCGAAGCTTATCTCAAGGACAAGAAGCGCGTCCTGCCCTGCGCGGCCCATCTCGACGGCCAGTACGGCGTCAAGGACATGTATGTCGGCGTGCCGAGCGTCATCGGCGCGGGCGGCATCGAGCGCGTGATCGAGATCGATCTGAACAAGGCCGAACAGAAGATGTTCGACAAGTCGGTGGAATCGGTGAAGGGCCTTTGCGATGCCTGCGCCGAAATCGCCCCGAACCTGAAATAATCAAGGATTTCCCGACATGAACATTCATGAGTATCAGGCCAAGCAGGTCCTGAAATCCTACGGTGCGCCGGTCGCCGAAGGCGTCGCGATCCTCAAGGTCGAGGAAGCCGAGGCGGCCGCCAAGCAGCTTCCCGGCCCGCTCTATGTGGTGAAGAGCCAGATCCATGCCGGTGGACGCGGCAAGGGCAAGTTCAAGGAACTGTCGCCCGAGGCCAAGGGCGGCGTGCGGCTGGCCAAGTCGATCGAGGAAGTCGTCTCGCATTCCAAGGACATGCTCGGCAACACGCTCGTCACGGCGCAGACCGGAGACGCCGGCAAGCAGGTCAACCGCCTCTATATCGAGGACGGCGCGGATATCGACCGCGAGCTTTACCTCTCCATCCTCGTCGACCGCGCGGTCGGCCGCGTCGCCTTCGTCGTTTCGACGGAAGGTGGCATGGACATCGAGGCCGTCGCCCACGACACGCCGGAAAAGATCGTCACCGTCGCGATCGACCCGGAAGCGGGCGTGACGACCGCTGACGTGTCGAAGATCAACGCGGCGCTGAAGCTCGACGGCGAAGCGGCGAAGGACGGCGAAAAGCTGTTCCCGATCCTCTACAAGGCCTTCACCGAGAAAGACATGGCGCTGCTTGAGGTCAACCCGCTGATCGTCATGGAAAACGGCCGCCTGCGCGTTCTCGACGCCAAGGTGTCGTTCGACGGCAACGCGCTGTTCCGCCACGACGACATCAAGGAACTGCGCGACGAAACCGAGGAAGACGCCAAGGAGATCGAGGCCTCCAAGTGGGACCTCGCCTATGTGGCGCTCGACGGCAATATCGGCTGCATGGTCAACGGCGCGGGCCTTGCCATGGCGACGATGGACATCATCAAGCTCTACGGCAAGGAGCCGGCGAATTTCTGCGATGTCGGCGGCGGCGCGGGCAAGGACAAGGTTGCTGCGGCCTTCAAGATCATCACCGCCGACCCGAAGGTCGAGGGCATCCTCGTCAACATCTTCGGCGGCATCATGAAGTGTGACGTCATCGCCGAAGGCGTCGTTGCCGCCGTTCAGGAAGTCGGGCTGAAGGTGCCGCTGGTCGTGCGCCTCGAAGGCACCAATGTCGAGCTCGGCAAGAAAATCCTCAATGAATCCGGCCTTGCCATCACGGCTGCCGATGATCTCGACGATGCGGCGAAGAAGATCGTCGCCGCCGTTAACGGCTAACGGATAGGACCTTACATTCATGTCGATTCTCATCAACAAAGACACCAAGGTTCTCGTCCAGGGCCTCACCGGCAAGACCGGCACGTTCCACACCGAGCAGGCGCTCGCCTATCACGGCACGCAGATGGTCGGCGGCATCCACCCGAAGAAGGGCGGCGAGAACTGGAGCGGCGCCAAGGGCGAGACGCTTCCGATCTTCTCGTCGGTCGCCGAGGGCAAGGAACGCACCGGCGCGACCGCATCGGTGGTCTATGTTCCGCCGGCAGGTGCGGCGGCGGCCATCATCGAGGCCATCGAGGCCGAGATGGAGCTGATCGTGTGCATCACCGAAGGGATTCCGGTCATGGACATGGTCAAGGTCAAGGCACGCCTCGACCGGTCGAAGTCGCGCCTGATCGGCCCGAACTGCCCCGGCCTCGTCACGCCCGACGAGTGCAAGATCGGCATCATGCCCGGCTCGATCTTCCGCAAAGGGTCGGTCGGCGTTGTGTCGCGCTCGGGAACGCTTACCTATGAGGCGGTCTTCCAGACCACCAATGAGGGCCTCGGCCAGACGACGGCCGTCGGCATCGGCGGCGATCCGGTCAAGGGCACCGAGTTCATCGACATCCTGGAAATGTTCCTGGCCGATGATGAAACCAAGTCGATCATCATGATCGGCGAAATCGGTGGCTCGGCGGAAGAAGACGCCGCGCAGTTCCTCAAGGACGAGGCCAAGCGCGGCCGGAAGAAGCCGATGGCCGGTTTCATCGCGGGCCGTACGGCTCCAGCCGGACGCACGATGGGCCATGCCGGCGCCGTCATTTCGGGCGGCAAGGGCGGCGCGGAAGACAAGATTTCGGCGATGGAAGAAGCGGGCATCCGCGTCTCGCCCTCGCCGGCACGCCTCGGCCAGACGCTGGTCGAAGCGCTCAAAGGCTGAAAAAAGGGAATAAGGGAGTAAGGCATTAGGTCATTAGGGGAAATCCGGCATCTTGTTGCCCTATTCCCCTACTCACTTACTGCCCTACTCCCCTCAAACCAGGAGACGGAGCGACAGCTCCGAGATTGATTAAGATGGCACGTCAGGACCAGGCCAACGACCAGGCAGCGCTCACCTCGTTTCTATATGGCGGCAATGCCGCCTATATCGACGAGCTCTACGCCGCCTGGCAGGACAATCCGAACGCGGTCGATGCCGAATGGCGCGATTTCTTCGCAGCCCTGAAGGACGATGCCGACGACGTTCGCAAGAATGCCGCGGGCGCATCGTGGGAAAAGAAGAACTGGCCACTGACGGCCAATGGTGAGCTCGTCTCTGCGCTTGACGGCGATTGGGGCACGGTCGAAAAGCATTTCGACAAGAAGCTGAAGGGCAAGGCTGCCGCCGACGCGGCACCAATGACGGATGCGCAGGTCCAGCAGGCGGCGCGCGATTCCGTCCGCGCCATCATGATGATCCGCGCCTTCCGCATGCGCGGCCATCTCCACGCGAATCTCGACCCGCTGGGCCTCGCGGAAGAGAAAGAAGACTATAACGAGCTGTCGCCGGAGAACTACGGCTTCACCGAAGCCGACTGGGACCGCCCGATCTTCATCGACAATGTGCTCGGCCTCGAATTCGCGACCGTTCGCGAGATGGTCGATATCCTCAAGCGCACCTATTGCTCGACCATCGGCGTCGAGTTCATGCACATTTCCGATCCGGTCGAAAAGGCGTGGGTCCAGGAGCGCATCGAGGGGCCGGACAAGGGCATCGAATTCACTGCCAACGGCAAAAAGGCGATCCTGTCGAAGCTGGTCGAGGCGGAAGGCTTCGAGCAGTTCATCGACGTCAAATACAAGGGCACCAAGCGTTTCGGCCTCGACGGCGGCGAAGCGCTGATCCCGGCGCTGGAGCAAATCGTCAAGCGCGGCGGCGCGATGGGCCTCAAGGAGATCGTGCTGGGCATGGCCCACCGCGGTCGTCTCAATGTGCTCAGCCAGGTCATGCAAAAGCCGCACCGCGCCATCTTCCACGAGTTCAAGGGCGGCTCCTTCGCGCCGGACGACGTGGAAGGTTCGGGCGACGTGAAGTACCACCTCGGCGCATCGTCCGACCGCGAGTTCGACGGCAACAAGGTTCACCTGTCGCTGACGGCGAACCCGTCGCACCTCGAAATCGTCAACCCCGTGGTGATGGGCAAGGCGCGCGCCAAGCAGGACCAGATCTTCGGCCGCACGCGTGAGGACGTCGTTCCGTCGGAAGACCGCGCCAAGGTGCTGCCGCTGCTGCTGCACGGCGACGCCGCCTTCGCCGGGCAGGGCGTCGTGGCCGAGTGCCTGGGCCTTTCGGGCCTCAAGGGGCACCGTGTCGCCGGTACGCTGCATTTCATCATCAACAACCAGATCGGCTTCACCACCAATCCGCGCTTCTCGCGCTCCTCGCCCTATCCGTCGGACGTGGCGAAGATGATCGAGGCGCCGATCTTCCACGTCAACGGCGACGATCCGGAAGCCGTCGTCTACGCGGCCAAGATCGCGATGGAATACCGGATGACATTCCACAAGCCGGTCGTCATCGACATGTTCTGCTACCGCCGCTTCGGCCACAATGAAGGCGACGAGCCGGGCTTCACCCAGCCGATCATGTACAAGGCGATCCGTAGCCACGAGACCGTCGTCAATCTCTATTCGAAGAAGCTCGTCTCCGAAGGCGTCTTCACCGAGGACGAGGTTGCCAAGCTGCGCGCCGACTGGCGCGCTCGCCTCGAGGAAGAATTCGAGGCCGGTCAGGCCTACCGCCCCAACAAGGCCGATTGGCTGGACGGTGCGTGGTCCGGCCTGCGCACGGCCGACAATCAGGACGAGCAGCGCCGCGGCAAGACCGCCATGCCGGTCAAGTCGCTCAAGGAAATCGGCAAGAAGCTGACCGAGGTTCCGGCCGATTTCGAAGTCCACCGCACGATACAGCGCTTCCTCGACAACCGCCGCAAGGCGATCAATTCGGGTGAGGGCATCGACTGGGCGACGGCCGAATCGCTCGCATTCGGCGCGATCCTCATGGACGGCAACCCGATCCGCCTGTCGGGTCAGGATTCGGAGCGCGGCACCTTCTCGCAGCGCCACACGGTGCTTTACGACCAGAAGGACGAGAACCGCTACATTCCGCTCAACAATCTCGGCCCGCAGCAGGCGAATTACGAAGTCATCAATTCGATGCTTTCGGAAGAAGCCGTCCTCGGCTTCGAATACGGCTTCTCGCTTGCGGAGCCCCGGGCGCTGACGCTCTGGGAGGCCCAGTTCGGCGATTTTGCCAACGGCGCTCAGGTCGTGTTCGACCAGTTCATCTCCAGCGGCGAGCGCAAGTGGCTGCGCATGTCGGGCCTCGTGTGCCTTCTGCCGCATGGCTATGAGGGGCAGGGGCCGGAGCATTCCTCGGCGCGCCTCGAGCGCTTCCTGCAAATGTGTGCTGAAGACAACATGCAGGTCGCCAACGTCACGACGCCGGCGAACTACTTCCACATTCTGCGACGCCAGTTGAAGCGCGATTTCCGCAAGCCGCTGATCCTGATGACGCCGAAATCGCTCCTGCGCCACAAGCGCGCGATCTCGACGCTGTCGGAACTGTCGGGCGAAAGTTCCTTCCACAGGCTCCTATGGGACGACGCGCAATATCTCGGCGACCAGCCGATCAAGCTCGTCAAGGATTCGAAGATCCGCCGCGTCGTGATGTGCTCGGGCAAGGTCTATTACGACCTTTACGAAGAGCGCGAGAAGCGCGGCATCGACGACATCTACCTCCTGCGCGTCGAGCAGCTCTACCCGTTCCCGGCCAAGGCGCTGATCAACGAACTCTCGCGCTTCAAGAACGCCGAGATGGTCTGGTGCCAGGAAGAGCCCAAGAACATGGGTTCGTGGACGTTCATCGAGCCTTATGTCGAATGGGTGCTCGGGCATATCGGAGCCAAGCATCCGCGCGTACGTTACACAGGCCGTCCGGCCTCCGCCTCGCCGGCAACGGGTCTCATGTCCAAGCATCTGGCGCAGCTTGAAGCGTTTCTCGAAGACGCGCTCGGCGGCGGCGAATAGAAATCACCAAAGAACAGGCAACGGAAAAGAAGATGGCAACCGAAATCCGCGTCCCCACTCTGGGTGAATCCGTCTCCGAAGCGACCATCGGCAAGTGGTTCAAGAAGGCCGGTGAGGCGATCGCCGCCGACGAGCCGATCGTTGAACTGGAAACCGACAAGGTCACGATCGAGGTTCCCGCACCCGCCGCCGGCACGCTCGCCGAGATCACCGTTCAGGAGGGTGAGACCGTCGAGGTCGGCGCGCTTCTGGGCATGATCGGCGAAGGTTCGGGTGCAGCCCCTGCGCCGGCGAAGCCGGAAGAGAAGAAGGCGGAAGCCAAGCCTGCGCCCGCCAAGGCGGAAGCTGCTCCGGCGAAGTCCGGCGACATGCCGGCCGCACCGTCCGCCGCCAAGCTGATGGCGGAAAAGAACGTTTCGGCCGATCAGGTCTCGGGTTCGGGCAAGCGCGGACAGGTGCTCAAGGGCGACGTGCTGGACGCGATTGCGAAAGGCCCGGCTGCCAAGGCCGAGGCACCGCAGGCCGCGCGTGCGCCGTCCTCCGGTGACGATGCGTCCCGCGAGGAGCGCGTGAAGATGACGCGCCTGCGCCAGACCATCGCGCGCCGCCTCAAGGACGCGCAGGACTCGGCCGCCATGCTCACCACCTTCAACGAGGTGGACATGAAGCCGGTGATGGATCTGCGTTCGAAGTACAAGGACCTGTTCGAGAAGAAGCACGGCGTGAAGCTCGGCTTCATGGGCTTCTTAACCAAGGCGGTCACGCATGCGCTCGCCGAGATCCCCGCCGTCAATGCCGAGATCGACGGCACCGACATCATCTACAAGAACTTCGCCCATATCGGCGTCGCCGTCGGCACCGAAAAGGGCCTCGTCGTGCCGGTCGTGCGCGATGCGGACCAAATGTCGATCGCGCAGATCGAGAAGGAAATCGGCCGCCTTGGCTTAGCTGCGCGCGACGGCAAGCTCGGCATGGCCGACATGCAGGGTGGCACTTTCACCATCTCGAATGGCGGCGTCTACGGCTCGCTCATGTCGACGCCGATCCTCAACGCGCCGCAGTCTGGCATTCTCGGCATGCATAAGATCCAGGAGCGGCCGGTTGTCGTCGGCGGACAGATCGTCATCCGCCCGATGATGTATCTGGCGCTGTCCTACGATCACCGCATCGTCGACGGCAAGGAAGCCGTGACGTTTCTCGTGCGTGTCAAGGAAACGCTGGAAGACCCCGAGCGTCTCGTTCTCGATCTGTGATCGACGCCCAATGGCGCTGGCGGGCGATATGCCCGCCGCCGCAAACCATGAGGATCGAAGATGGACGGCGCGCTTCCGCTTGAACTCGTCATTCTGGGCCTCTCGGTCGTCCTTCTGATCGTCCATACGAGCCTTCAGGGACATTTCGCCACGCGCGAGCGCGGGATGGACTGGAATGCCGGCCCGCGTGACGGCGTCCCCGCGCCGCTCGGCGACAAGGCAGGCCGTGCCCAGCGCGCTCTCGACAATTTCAAGGAAACCTGGCCGGCCTTCATCGCGCTTGCGCTCGGCCTTGCGGTAACCGGTTCCACGGGTGGCATCGGCGCGATCGGCGCCGTGATTTGGTTTCTCGCCCGCATCGTCTATCTTCCGCTTTACCTTGCCGGCGTGCCGCGCTGGCGCAGCATGGTCTGGCTCGTCTCGATGCTCGGCCTTCTCCTGATGCTGATCCGCTTTTTCTTCTAATCGCAAAAAGGCTTTTGAGACCCATGTCCGATACGAACCCGACCCCTTACGATCTCGTCGTCATCGGAGCCGGCCCGGGCGGCTATGTCTGTGCCATCAAGGCCGCGCAGCTCGGCCTCAAGGTCGGGCTGGTCGAAAAGCGCGCGACGCCGGGTGGTACCTGCATCAATATCGGCTGCATCCCGTCCAAGGCGCTGCTCCACGCTTCGGAGAAGTTCGCGGAAATCGACCACCAGTTCGCCGATCTCGGCATCGAGGTCGGCGCGCCGAAGCTGAATCTGGAAAAGATGCTCGGCCACAAGACCGCGACGGTCGACGCCAACGTCAAGGGCCTCGAATTCCTGATCAAGAAGAACAAGATCGACTGGCTGCACGGTACCGGCAAGGTCGCGGGCACGGGCACGGTCGTCGTCACCGCCGAGGGCGACGAGGAAAAGACGGTTCAGACGAAGAACATCGTCATCGCGTCCGGCTCGGACGTCGCCGGCATTCCCGGCGTCGACGTGAAGTTCGACGAGAAGGTCATCGTCTCATCCACCGGCGCGCTTGAATTGTCCAAAGTGCCGGAGCGCATGATCGTCGTCGGCGGCGGCGTCATCGGTCTCGAACTCGGCTCGGTCTGGGCACGTCTCGGCGCGAAGGTCACTGTGGTCGAATATCTCGACACGATCCTCGGCGGCATGGATGGCGAGGTCTCCAAGCAGTTCCAGCGCATGCTGGGCAAGCAGGGCATCGAGTTCAAGCTCGGCGCGAAGGTCACCGGCGTCGAAAAGGCGAAGAAGGGCGCGACCGTCACCTTCGAGCCGGTGAAGGGCGGTGACGCCGAGACGCTCGAAGCCGATGTCGTCCTCGTCGCCACTGGCCGCAAACCGCATGTGGAAAGCCTCGGCCTCGACGCCGCAGGCGTTGCGCTCGACGAGCGCGGCCGAATCAAGACGGATGATCACTGGTGCACCTCCGTCGAAGGCATCTACGCCATCGGCGACGTGATCGCCGGGCCGATGCTCGCCCACAAGGCCGAGGACGAGGGCGTCGCGGTCGCCGAAATCCTCGCCGGGCAGGCAGGCCATGTGAATTACGAAGTCATCCCGAGCGTCGTCTACACCAGCCCCGAAGTCGCGTCGGTCGGCAAGACCGAGGAGGAACTGAAAAAGGCCGGGATCGCCTATAAGGCCGGCAAGTTCCCGTTCTCGGCGAACGGCCGCGCGCGTGCCATGCTCGCCACGGACGGGTTCGTGAAGGTGCTGGCGGATGCCACCACCGACCGCGTTCTCGGCGTCCACATTGTCGGCTTCGGCGCGGGCGAGATGATCCACGAAGCGGCGGTGCTGATGGAATTCGGCGGCTCGTCGGAAGATTTGGCGCGCACCTGCCACGCGCATCCCACCATGTCGGAAGCGGTCAAGGAAGCCGCGCTCGGCACCTTCTTCAAGCCGCTGCATATGTAGGTTTCGCGAACTCTACCCCTCATCCGGTCCTTCGGGCCACCTTCTCCCCAAAGGGAAGAAGAGCGCCTGCCGTGACGCTGTTTCCCCTCTCCCCATGGGGAGAGGGTGGCTGCGCAGCAGCCGGGTGAGGGGCTTCCCTTCAACTCAAACCGCGCTTCTCCATCATCGCCTCCGCCGTCGGCATGCGACCCCGGAACGCGGTGTAAAGCTCCTCCGGGTCCTTCGAGCCGCCTGCCGAATAGATATATTTGCGCAGCATCCCCGCCATCGCCGGGTCGAACGGGTTGCCGGTTTCCTCGAACGCCGCGAACGCGTCGGCGTCGAGCACTTCAGACCACATGTAGGAATAATAGCCGGCAGAATAGCCGTCGCCCGAAAACACATGCAGGAATTGCGGTGTGCGGTGGCGCATGGCGATGGCGTCCGGCATCTGGAGCCGCGCCAGCGTCTCGGCTTCGAAAGCGGCCGGGTCGGCGGGGGCCTGGGCTTCGGCATGATAGGCCATGTCGACCAGCGCCGAAGCGGTGAACTCGACCGTCGCGAATCCTTGGCCGAAATTCTTCGCCGCCAGCATCTTGTCCAGAAGGTCCTGCGGGAGCGGCTTGCCGGTGCGATAATGCACGGCGTGTGCTTTCAGGATTTCCGGCACGGTCAGCCAGTGCTCGTAAAGCTGCGATGGCAGTTCCACGAAGTCGCGCGAGACGGACGTTCCCGAAACGGACGGCCATGTCACGTCGGTCAGCATGCCGTGCAGCGCGTGGCCGAATTCATGGAACAGCGTGCGCGCGTCGTCCATCGACAGGAGCGCCGGTTCGCCCTTCGGCGGCTTGGCAAAATTCATGACGTTGTAGATGATCGGCGTTTGGCCGCCATTCAGCCGGTAGCCCGATTGCAGCGAACTCATCCACGCGCCCGAGCGCTTCGACGCGCGGTTGAAATAATCGCCGAGGAAAGTCGCGCGGTGCGAGCCGTCCGCATTCTTCACCTCGAAAACGCGCACGTCGGGATGCCATCCCGCAACGCCCTTCTTCTCCTCGAAAGTGACGCCGAAAAGCCGCGTCGCGACGTCGAACGCGGCCTCGATGATCCGGTCGAGCTGGAGATAAGGTTTCATCTCCGCATCGTCTAAAGCGTAGCGCTCGGCGCGCAGTTTCTCGGCATAATGCCTCCAGTCCCACGCGGCGAAGGCGTCGTTCGCGCCCGCCGCAGCCGCGAGACGTTCCAGTTCGCGCTGGTCCTCGGCGGCACGCGCCCGCGCCTTTTCCCAGACGGGTTCGAGCAAGCCAAGCACGGCGGAGGGCGTCTTCGCCATCGTGTCGTCGAGCTTGAGCGCGGCGTAGCTGTCATAGCCGAGCAGTTTCGCCTTTTCGGCCCGCAGCGCCAGCGTGCGCTTGACGAGATCGGCGTTGGTCTTTTCCCCGCGCGCGGTGAAGCCGCGCCAGGCTTTTTCGCGCAGGTCGCGGCGCGTCGAATAGGTCGTGAAGGGCTCGTAGATCGAGCGCGACAGCGTCACGGCGAACTGGCCTTGCCTGCCGCGCGCGGCGGCGGCCTCGGCCATCGCGTCCCTCAGAAATTCCGGCACACCGTCGAGGTCGGACGCATCGAGGAACAGCGCCCACTCGGCCTCGTCGGCGAGCACGTTCTGGCCGAACTGCGTGCCAAGCCCGGCGAGTTCCTCGTTGATCGCGCCGAGGCGCTCCTTGGCCGTATCGTCGAGCTTCGCGCCGGCTTTGACGAAATGCTTCCAGGTCTTTTCCAGAACACGCTTCGTTTCAGCGTCGAGGCCGAGCGCGGCGCGTTTTTCGTAAAGTGCGTCGACCCGGGCAAAGAGCGCCGCGTTCATGTTGATGGCGGAGAAATGCCGCGCCATCTTCGGCGAAATCTCGCGCTCCATCTTCTGGATCGCCGGGTTGGTGTCCGCGCCGGCCTTGCACCAGAACACCGCTGAAACGCGGCCGAGCGGCTTTCCGCAAAGTTCGAGGGCCGCCAGCGTGTTTTCGATCGTCGCCTTGCCCGCAGCGCCCGCGATCGCGTCGATCTCGGCCATATGCGCGGCCAGCGCCGCTTCGAAGACCGGCCCGAAATCGTCGTCGGAAATCGCCTCGAAGGCAGGCAGGCCGAGCGGGCCGGTCCAATTGGTCAGCTTATGGGTGGCGAGATCGATCGTGGCCGTCATGGAAATCCTCGGGCTGGAAGTGATCACGCACATTTAGGACGACGAAAGCGGCATCGCAACGCGCCGCTTCTTGACGATGTCGGGCGAGGATACTAAGTCGGACGGATAATAAGGTTGTCTTATCATCATGTCCCGCACCATCGACCCCGAAAGCTTCGGCTTTCTCGTTACCGATATTGCGCGCCTCCTGCGCACCGATATGGACCGACGCATCGCCGCGTCCGGCATGGACCTGACGCCAGGCGAGGTGCGGCTGCTCGTGCAGGCGGCGCGTGCAGGCCAGGTGCGCCAGACGGTTCTGGCCGCGCGCATCGGCATCGAGGCGATGACCGTATCCGATTATGTCGACCGGCTGGAGGCGCGCGGCCTGATCGAGCGCCTGCCCGATCCGACCGACCGCCGCGCCAAGCTCGTCGCGCTGACCGACGCCGCCGACGCCATTCTCGATCAGGTGGTGATGTTCGGCAAGGAAACGCGTGAAAGCGCTTCGCAAGGCATCGCGCCGCAGGATTGGGACCGCGTTCTGGCCGCTCTCAAGATCGTTCGCTGCAATTTTTCGGATGCGCGGATCGAAGCGCGGAGCGCTGCCGAATGAACGTGCAGACGACACAGCCCGTCGCCCCCGCGCCGGTCATGAGCGAATTGCGCGTGTCGATCATCGGCGCGATGCTGGTCGCCATCGGGCCGATCTCGATGGCCCTGTTCACGCCGGCGATGCCCGAAATCGTCAACGCGTTCGGCACGACCGATGCTGCGGTGGCGATGACCCTGTCGCTCTATTTCGCCGGCTTCGCCTTCGCGCAGCTCGTCTGCGGCCCCTTGTCGGACGGCTATGGGCGCAAGCCCGTCACCATCGCCTTCATGGGCATCTATCTCGTGGCGACCGTCGCCGCCATCCTCGCGCCGACCATCGAACTTCTGATCGCCTCACGGTTCATCCAGGGCGTGGGCGCCGCCGTCGGCGTCGCCATCGCGCGCGCCATCGTGCGCGACCTCTTCACAAGCGAGCGTTCGGCGCGGATCATGAACCTCATCGGCATGATCCTCGGCATCGGGCCGGCGCTGTCGCCGACCATCGGCGGCGTGGCGACCGAGCTTTTCGGCTGGCACTCGATCTTCGCCTTCATGCTTCTCTTCGGCGTCGCGATCATCTTGATGGTCAAGTTCGCGATGACGGAAACGGTCGTGCGCGATCCCTCGCGCATCAAGCCGCGCGCGCTGTTGCGCTCTTACCGCGCGCTCGCCACCAGCGGCTATTTCATGTGGTCGAGCCTCGTCCTCGGCGGGTCCGTCGGTGCGCTCTATACGCTGGCGACGCTGCTTCCCTTCGTGCTGATGGATCGTGTCGGCCTCACGCCGACGCAGTTCGGCATCGGCATGCTGATGCAGTCGGGAGCGTTCTTCCTCGGCTCCGTCGTGATGCGGCGGCTGATGGGCCGCCACAGCGCTTATCGTCTGGTCAGGCCCGGCCTGTGGTTCATCGCGGTCGGCAGCCTGCTGCTCTTCGTGGGGCTGCACATCGTCGAGCCGAGCTTTTTGTGGGTGATGGGGCCGGTCGGCGTCTATGCGTTCGGCATCGCCTTCGTCATGCCGGCCATGTCCACCGCGGCGCTCGCGCCCTATCCGCACATGGCGGGTGCCGCGGCTTCGCTCAGCGGGTTTCTCCAAATGGGCGGCGGTCTTGCCGGCGGCGTGATCGCCGCTCTGGTCGGCGATCCGATCACCGGCATCAGCACCGTCATCCCCGGCATGGGGTTCTTCGCGATCCTGTCCTGGTATCTGTGGAGCCGCTATCCCGAACCGGCGCTGGCACGCACGGTCATCACGCAGCCCCCCGTGCCGCCGGCCGAGTAGCCATCAGGCCGGGCGCTCGAAATCGCCGGTCGCCGGGTCCATCGCCCACAACTCGCCCGACGAGATGTCGAACCACGCGCCGTGGAGCGAAAGCTTTCCGCCGTCCTCGAGCGCCGCGACATAGGGGAAGCTGCGCAGGTTCTGCAGGGACAGGCGTACCGAGATGCGCTCCAGCGCCGTCTGACGTTCCGACTGGGTCATCGCGTCGTTGCCGGCTACAGCCTGTGCGGCCGCCGAAATCTGGCTCATCCACTGACCGATGAAATCGCTCGGCGAAAGCGGTTCAAGCATCGGGTTGAGCGCTGCTGAGATGCCGCCGCAGCGGCCATGGCCGAGCACCACGATATGCTTGATCCTGAGCGCCTGCACCGCGAATTCGAGTGCCGCCGAAGTCGCGTGCCGCTTGTCGTCCGGCTCGTAGGGAGGCACGAGATTGGCGACGTTGCGCACGACGAACAATTCGCCCGGATTGGCGTTGAAGATCGTCTCGGGCGCGGCGCGGCTGTCGCAGCAGGCGATCACCATCGTCTCGGGCTTCTGCCCTTCCGTGGCGAGAGTGCGGTAGCGTTCGCTTTCGTAGCGACCGTCCATAAATTCGCGATAGCCCGCGAGAAGGCTTTCCGGCAGATGGGTCATGGGTCTGGATTAGGCGGAAAAATCCGCGTCATCAACGGCTATTTGCGCAGTATCTTGCATGAAACCTCGATCCCCCCTGCGAAGCGAGGGAGGGCGCACAAAGCCAGCTCACGTCCAGATGGCGATCTGAACACCGTGCGCGTCTTTCAAGGGCGGATCTGGAAACGGCACCGCCTTGCCCGCCGCGAAGCGCTCGGCAACCAGAAACACCGCGCAGGCGTCGAGGAAGTCATCGGCGCCCGCGCCGCGCGGGCAGGGCGCTTTGAGCGCGGCACGGTCGATGCCGCACCGCGCCAGAAGCACGCGCCGCTCGTCCATGCCTGCCGGGCTGACGCGACCCTTCACCTTCTTCGGCAAAGCCATGTGCTGCTCGCCGTTGAGCCGCCAGAACGCCGCTTCGGGATGGGATTCGATAATGCGGCCCTGCAGATCGGGCCACGCGATCAGCAGCGCATCGATCTCCCTGATCTTGGCGAAAAGCGCGAAGGCTTGAATGGAAACCCCGCGCGGCGGAATGGACGTCGCTTTGGCGATCCCGCTCGCCTTGCGGTGGTCGTCGTACCATTTGTCGAGCGTCGTGAACGGATCGGTCGCCGCGTAAACGGCCGCGCGGGAGGGAATGGAGAATACGCTCGACTGGCGCTGCCCCAGATGCTTGCGAACAAGCATTTCCGGGCCGCGTCCGCCGCCCTCGATACGGTCCGGCAGGCCGATCGGCATGTCCACGGCGATGATGGCGTCATGTGGATAGTGTGCGACCAGCGCCTCGAATGTCCGATGGATGCGGGTTTCGATTTCGCCGCCATTGTTGCGGCTGACCGCGATCCAGCCTGCCTTGCAGCCATCGACGCCGACGCAGATCGGCATCTAGAGCGAAACCGTTTCCGGCTGCGTGCGCGGCTTGCGCAGGAGTTCGGCGTCGGTCTCCAGCATCAGTTCGTCGCTGCCGCGCGATACGGCGGCGGCGAGGCAGTCGAAGACGCTCGCCGTCGTTTTTGCCAGCGCCTCACGCGGGGCGAGTCCATCGAGGCGATGCGCGAGAATGAGTGCGGCGGTCATGTCGCCGAGACCGTTCGGCGGGCGCTCGATCACATCATGGGCGGCGAGCCACGCACCACCGGCTTCGACCAGAAGATTGCCGATACGGCCATCGCCGGCCGGGGCGGATGTGACGACCATCGCGGCCGGGCCGGCGCTTCTTGCAGCTTCGATCATTGTCGCGCGGTCGGTGGACACGCTACCCGCCAGCCAGTCGAGTTCGTAGCGGTTCGGCGTTGCGATGTCGGCCAGCGGCAGCAGCATGTCGCGGATCGCCTCGGCGGTCGCTTCGGGCACATAGAGCCCGCCCCGGTCGCCGATGACCGGATCGCAGACATGCAGCGCGGCGGGGTTCTTCGCCTTCACCGCCTTTATCAGCCGTGCGACCGGCCCAGCCTGTACGGCATCGCCGAGATACCCCGTCAGGACACCGCCGACCTCGCCCAGCCACGGCGCGCGCTCGAGATCGGCAAGGAGGGCCGCGAACGCCTCGCCGGGCGGCACGATCCGCGTTGCCGGTCCATGGCCCGGATGCCAGGGCAAGGTCACGGTCGGCACCGCCCAGACCGGAAAGCCGAGCGCTTCCAGCGCGAAGACGGCGGCACGGTTACCGACCGTGCCGCGCACGACATGGCTGGAAATCACGATGATTGCGGGCTTCGTCATGCCGCTCTCAGCCGCCGGTGATGATGGAGAACAAGGACCACAACAGGATCAGCAGGATCACGACGCCCATGGCGCGGCCGATCCGTGTGCCCCAGACCTCAGCCCAGTCGTTCTGGTCCGCGTCTCGCCCCTCCATGTGGTCGCGCACGCGCTGCGCCATGGTGGCTTCGGTTTCCTGTCCGACGCGGTTGATGATGCGGCGCGATTCGCGCTTGTCGTTGTCGTCCTGGCTCATGGTGAGAGCTTTCCTTCGACCAGCCTGATCCAGTAGCTGACGCCCGCCGGTATCGCCTCGTCGGAAAAATCATAGGCGGGATGGTGAAGACCCGCCGACGCGCCGTTGCCCAGGAAGACCAGCGTTCCGGGCCTGCGGTCCAGCATGTGCGAGAAATCCTCGCCGGCCATCACCGGAACCGTCTCGGCATCGACGCGCGCGTCGCCGACGACCTCGCGGGCGATGCGCGTGCAAAACGCCGCCTCGTCGGTATCGTTTTCGGTGACGGGGATCGACTGGTTGTAGTCCACTTCCACGCGCGCGCCGGCAGCTTCGGCGGTCTTCGTCGCGATGGCGGTGACGCGCTCTTCGATGTGGCGCGCGTCCGCCATCGACAGCGCCCGCGCCGTGCCCCATAATTCGATCGCTTCGGGAATGATGTTGTCGGCGGTGCCGCCCGCGAATCTCGTGACGGTCACGACGGCGGGTGCGATCGGGTCGACCGTGCGCGACACGATGGTCTGCAATGCGCCGACGATCTGCGCGCCCACGACGATCGGATCGATGGTCGTGTGCGGCCGCGCCGCGTGCCCGCCGCGCCCGTGGATCCGGATGGTGAACTTGGCCGACGCCGCCATGATCGCACCGCGCTTCAGCGCGATGTCGCCGACGGGAATGCCGGGCATGTTGTGCATCCCGTAGACATGGGAGATACCGAACCGGTCGAACAGGCCGTCCTCGATCATCGCGCGCGCGCCGCTGCCGATTTCTTCCGCCGGCTGGAACACGAGCACGACGTTTCCTTTGAAATTGCGCGTCTCGGCCAGGTATTTCGCCGCGCCGAGCAGCATGGCCGTATGCCCGTCATGGCCGCAGGCATGCATCGCGCCTTCGATCGTCGAGGCATGGGGCTGGCCGCCCGCCTCCACGATCGGCAGCGCGTCCATGTCGGCGCGCAGCGCGATTGCGGGGCCGTCGCCATGGCGGCCGCGAATGACGGCGACCACGCCGGTCTGCCCGACGCCGCGATGGATTTCGTTTACGCCGAATTCCTCCAGCCGCCGCGCGACGAATTCGGCCGTCTGATGCACCTCGAAGCCGATTTCGGGGTGCTGGTGCAGATGCCGCCGCCAGAAGGCGATTTCGTCATACATGTCGCTGACGCGGTTGAGGATGGGCATGAAGGGCTCCGTTGTGTCGCGCCGACCCTAGCCAGCATCGGGTGACGTTGGAACCGAAAAGATTGCCGCGTCACCGCCCTGCCGTTACGGTGCGGCCCGTCGCACAAGAGGAGACAGGCATGGCCGAGGAAGCGTTGATCGTCATCGACGTGCAGAACGATTTTTGCCCCGGCGGCGCGCTCGCCGTCGAGGGCGGCGAAGAGATCGTGCCGGTCGTCAACCGTATGATCGAGGCGACCCCGCATGTAATCCTGACGCAGGACTGGCACCCCGCCGGCCATTCGAGCTTTGCCTCGCGTCATAACGGAAAGACCCCGTTCGAGACGGTCGAGGCCGATTACGGGCCGCAGACGCTGTGGCCCGACCATTGCGTCCAGGGCACGAAGGGCGCCGCTTTTCATCCCGAACTCGAGTGGACGCGCGCCGAACTGATCGTGCGCAAGGGCTTTCGCCCCGGCATCGATTCCTATTCCGCCTTTTTCGAGAACGACCGCAAGACGCCGACCGGGCTCGGCGGCTATCTGAAGGAGCGCGGCATTTCGAAACTGACGCTCGTCGGCCTCGCCACCGATTTCTGCGTCGCCTATTCGGCGCTCGACGCCGTGCGGCTCGGCTTTTCGGTCACTGTCGCGATGGAAGCCTGTCGCGCCATCGATCTCGGCGGCTCGCTGGCGGCGATGATCGGAGAGATGGAAAAGGCAGGGGTACGGCTGTCATGATGCGCGCTCTTCTCATCGCCGCAAGCCTTCTGTGCGCCACCGTCGCTCGCGCCGAAATCGTCTCCGAATACACGGAATTCGACGGCTATGACGACTGCACGGCCTATCGCGGCTCGGAGCCAGGCGAAGGCGACTGGGCGGACCTCGTCTGCGCCGGCTATCAGGGCTACCCCGTCATCCTCGCCTACACCGATTTGCGCTACACCGCCTTTTACGGCTTTCCGCCGGAAGGCGACATGCCGCGCCAGGCGGGGTTCCACCCTTTCAATCGTCCAGGTTCCCGGATCGAATGGCGCATCGACCGGCAGGAGCGCACGGAAGCACCGTTCGCCGCCATTCAGCGCTGGTTCGCCAGCACCGGCGAGGAGGGAGCGCGCGATCTCGAAATCCTCGCCGTCAGCAAGGTTGCGACCATCAAGGACCGGACGGGATGTTTCGTCGGCTTCGTCATGGCGACCGGAAACGCACAGGCCAACGAGGAAGCCCGGCAACTGGCTGACGAGACCACACGCGATTTCGATTGCGCGTCGGACGAGCGCGTCATCGCCGATCCGGCGATAAGGGCTCTGGTTTCAGGCTGAGCGCTTCGCGCGCATCAAAAGGAACATGGGACGGTCGAGTTCCTGTTCCCATTCGGGATGGGCGGCGATCTGTGCAGCGCTCGGCCGCCATTCCTCCAAATGATCGATGTCGAAACCGGCGCCGGTCAGTGCCGAGAACGTCGTGCCGAGCGTGCGATGGTATTTCTCGACGCCGTCCACGAACCAGTGATTGCGACGAAGTCCCTCCCGGAAATAGCCGTCGAGCGGCCAGATGGCGCGGCCGTCGCCGTCTTTTCTCCAGCCGGGCGTGGAGGGCGCGGTGTTGATGGGATGTTCGATGCTGAAGACCAACGACCCACCCGGCTTCAGGCTTCGGTGGACCGTTCGTGCCAGCCGACCGAAATCCGCGACATAGTGAAAGGCGAGCGAGGAGTAGGCGAGGTCGAATGCCCGATCCGGAAGGTCGAGGGTTTCGAGGTCGGCAATCTCGTATTCGATCGCCGCGCTCGATGTTTGCGCCCGCGCGTGCGCCAGCATGTTCCGCGAGATGTCGAGCGAGAGAATACGGCTCGCGCCGGCCGTTGCGGCCCAGCGCGAGAACCAGCCGAAGCCGCAGCCGAGATCGACGACGGACAAGCCGTCAATGGGCGGCAGAAGCGCACGCATGGAAGGCCATTCCGGTGCGCCATCGAGCCCATGGACGGAACGTGGCAGTTGGCAATAGCCCTGCAGGAAGGCGTCGTCGTCGTAGATGTTCTGCGTCAACGATGCCTCCCGGATCGGTGTCAGCCCTTCGCCTTGGCGCGCTCGATCGCTTCGACGATCATGGCGCGGGCCTTTTCGGCACCCTGCCAGCCGCCGATCTTGACCCATTTGCCGGGCTCCAGATCCTTGTAGTGCTCGAAGAAGTGCTCGATCTGCTTGAGCGTGATCTCCGGCAGGTCGGTGTGGTTGAAGACGTTCTCGTAGCGGCGCGTCACATGCGGCGACGGCACTGCGATGATCTTCTCGTCCTTGCCGCCGTCGTCCTCCATGATCAGAACGCCGATCGGGCGCACATTGATGACGCAGCCGGGTACCAGTTCGCGGGTGTTGCAGATCAGGACGTCGATCGGGTCGCCGTCCTCCGACAGCGTGTGCGGCACGAAGCCGTAATTGCCGGGATAGCGCATCGGGGTGTAGAGAAAGCGGTCGACGACGAGCACGCCCGCATCCTTGTCCATCTCGTATTTGATCGGCTGGCCGCCGGCCGGCACTTCGATGAGGACGTTGACGTCTTCCGGCGGATTGTCGCCGATGGAGATGGCGTCGAGGCGCATATTTTATTCCTGTTCGCAAGTTTCGAGATTGCGAGAGGCGTTAGCGCGGATAATGCTGCATTGCAATGGAAAGGGACGATCCGGCGGATCAGTTCCAGATATAGGCGACCTTGCGCAGCGCCTTTTCGTCGAAAATCTCGACGCCTTCGGCAACATCGCGTCCGCCCGCGCCCTCGTAAAAGGCGCGCGCGCCTTCGTTCTCCTCCAGCGCCCAGACGACGAGCCCGGTCAGGCCATGCGCCTTCAGCCGGTCGCGTGCGGCCTTGAACAGGCGGGTGCCGAGCCCGATGCCCTGATATTCGGGCAGGAGGTACAATTCGTAGATCTCGCCGTCCTGAGGCAGGTCGCGCGCGCGGTTGCGGCCGAGTGTGGCGTAGCCGACCACGTCGCCGTCGATCTCGACCACCAGCACGCTGGCGGCGCGGCGGATCGCCTTTTCCCACCATTGCACGCCCCTGCGGGACAGCATGGAATTCAGGGCCGTGTGCGGTATGAGGCCGGCATAGGCGCCGACCCAGGCATCATGATGCACGCCGGCGATCGCTTCCGCGTCGTGCGGGTCGGCCTTGCGAATGTCAATCGAGAGCGTCTTCATGATTTGTTAATCATAATCCGCGACGCCGCTTGACCGCAAGCGGGAAGGTGTTTTGGCCGTCTCCGTTTTTGCAGTTTGGAATGGCGAGGCCTGGATTCTTGTGACGAGCACAGGAATGACGGCCGAGAGGTCGATGCCAGTCGTCGGCTTCGCAAGGCTTGCATCGATACCAATGCAATCGTCATTCCTGTGCTCGTCCCAGGAATCCATGCCTCGCCATCGAAGCTGGCGGGCATTTAAGCGACAGGCTGGCCTCAGGCGGTGCCGGCGGCGCGCATTGCGCCCAAGTCGGTGACTTGTGGTGCGGGCCGCGCCGCGCAGCGCAAGGCCGCGATCAACACCTCGATATCGGATGCCTCGACCGGCTGCCATCCGCACGGGCAGGGCTCGATGCCGCGATGGGCGGCGGCGATCTCGCGATAGATATTGCCCACGGACTGTGCGGCCAGCCGCATGACGACCATCGGCGGCAGGCCGGTCGTGCGCATCACCTCGCAGAATTCGTTCATGATGGTCGCGCGGATGTGCTCGCGCGCCTGATCCTGCCTGCGTTCATATTCGTGCATGCCAAACTCCATCGTGGATTTCGGCGGCACATTAACGCGGCTTTTCCGACAGGCAAGCAAAACATGACAAAAGCAGTCATGATTATGCGTGACACGTCCGATAGCGCGCCATACTGGTGGACACGCAACGCAAAACGGGCGCGGAAATGATCCCGCGCCCGTTCCGGCAATTCGATATCGCGTCGCGCTTACGCGTTGGTGTCCGCGTCCTGCGCGGCCTTTTCGGCGGCGAGCGCCTGGGCGGCGGCGACCTTCTCGGCTTCGCGCTTGGCGCGCTCTGCGGCGGCGGCCTCACGCTCGGCGTCGTTCAGCTTGCGGGCGCGCACGCCGGTATTCTCGACGATGCGAGCCGACTTGCCGCGACGATCGCGCAAATAATAGAGCTTGGCGCGGCGCACCTTGCCACGGCGCACGACTTCGACGCCCTCGACCAGCGGCGAATAGATCGGGAACACGCGCTCCACGCCTTCGCCGTAGGAAATCTTGCGAACCGTGAAATTCTCGTTGAGGCCGGCGCCCGAACGCGCGATGCACACGCCTTCATAAGCCTGGACGCGGGTACGCGTGCCTTCGGTGACGCGCACCTGGACGCGGACGGTGTCGCCCGGCTGGAATTCGGGGAGCGTGCGCTTTTCTTCGATCTTGGCGGCCTGTTCGGCCTCGAGCTGACGGATGATGTCCATCGCGGTATCCTCTTCTTGTTCTTCGAACAGCCAGAGCGCTCGGCTCTCGTTCCCCCAGTCGCGTTGGACCGTGGAACTATGCGAACCGGCAAAACCGGAAGGCAGGAGCGATGGTCAGTAATTGTTGTCGGGTCCGGACCGTACATCCGGGCTCGGGGGCGCTCATACACGCCTTTGCGCGGTTTGTCACGTCTTGCGCGTCATTTTCTCGATCAGGTCCGGCCGCCGCTCGGCGGTGAGGTCGAGCGCCCGCTCGCGCCGCCAGGCGGCGATCCTGCCGTGATTGCCTGAGGTCAGCACGTCCGGGATCGGCATGCCCTCGAAATCGGCGGGGCGGGTATAATGGGGGTGTTCCAGATGGCCGCTTTCGAAGCTTTCTTCCTCGCCGGAGGCCACGTTGCCCATGACGCCGGGCAGAAGCCGCACGACCGCATCGAGAAGCACCTGCGCGGCGAGTTCGCCGCCCGACAGGATGTAGTCGCCGATCGAAACTTCCTCGAGGCCCCGCGCATCGATCACGCGCTGGTCGACGCCCTCGAAGCGGCCGCACAGGATCATCACGCCCGGCCCGCCGGAAAGCTCGCGCACACGCGGCTGCGTGAGCGGCTTGCCGCGCGGGCTCATCAGGAGGCGCGGGCGCTCGTCGCCTACGGGCGAAGCGTGATCCACGGCCTTCGCGACGATATCGGCCTTGAGCACCATGCCCGCGCCGCCGCCGGCAGGCGTGTCGTCGACCGTGCGATGCCGGTCGGTCGCGAAATCACGCAACTGCACCGTCTCCAGCGCCCAGATTTCTTTTTCCAACGCCCGACCGGACATAGACAGGCCGAGCGGGCCGGGAAACATCTCCGGGTAAAGCGTCAGGACGGTCGCGCGGAAGGTCATTCGTCCGGTCCGTCGTCATCGCCGCCGACCAGCCCGGCCGCATGGGCGTCGATCTCGATCCGCCCTTCGGCGACGGCCACGCGCGGCACGGCGGCCTTCGTGAACGGGATCAGCACCGTGCCGCCGGTCGCCAGCGTCAGTTCCAGAATGTCGCCCGCGCCGAAATCGTGCATCGCCTTGACCGTGCCGAGACGCGCGCCGGCATCGTCGACGGCGGCGAGCCCAATCAGGTCCGCCTGGTAGAATTCGTCCTCGTCGAGATCGTTCGGCAGCGCGGCCCGCGAAACGAACAGCTCGGTGCCGTTCGCGGCCTCGGCTGCCTCGCGCGATCCGATTTCCCTGATCTTCGCGACCACGACAGTCTTCGACGGCCGCAGATCGAGGATCGTGTAGCTCTTGCCCGCCGCGTCGAACAGCGGCCCGTAATCGCCGAGCGCCAGCGGATCGCCGGTGAAGGTCTTTACCCGCACCTCGCCGCGCACGCCGTGCGGCGCGCCGATCACCGCCATCAGTACTTTTTCGCTCATGTTGCGACCTTTCATCGATCGCACGCTTCAAACGCCGCCCTTCATCGCCTGTCAACCTTGCAAGGCGAAGATGGGCCATGTCCGAATTTCTCGTCATCGCCAGGCCCGACCTTCAGACCGCCCGCGAGGAGTGGCTGAAATCGCTCAGCTTCGAGCGCCGGCTCGCCGCGCTGACCGTCGAAGCCTATGAACGCGACACGCGCCAGTTCTTCCGGTTCCTGACCGCGCATCTCGCCGCGCCGCCCGCCATATCCGACATCGCGGATTTACGCCCGGCGGATTTGCGCGCCTATCTAGCGTCGCGCCGCAACGATGGCGCAGGGGCACGCACGCTCGGGCGCGGACTTGCCGGCATCCGCTCGCTGCTGCGCTTCCTCGAACGGCGCGGCCTCGTCAATTCGGCCGGCGCATCGGCGATGCGCTCGCCCAAACAGCCGAAATCGCTGCCCAAGCCGCTGACCGCGGCGGATGCACGCCGTGTCGTTTCGAGCGGCGGGCAGCTTGCCGAGGAACCATGGATCGCCGCGCGCAATGCGGCCGTCCTGACGCTGCTTTATGCCTGCGGCCTGCGGATTTCCGAAGCGCTCGGCCTGACCGGCGGCGACCTGTCCGACGCCTCCGAGACGATCCTGCGGATCATCGGCAAGGGGGGCAAGACGCGACTCGTGCCGGTCCTGCCGGCAGCGCTCGCCGCCATCGGCGAATATCGCCGGCTCTGCCCCTATCATCTCGACGCGGACAAGCCGCTTTTCTGCGGCGCGAAGGGCGGGCCGCTTGCCGCAGCCATCATCCAGCGCGAAATGAAGAAGATGCGCTCCGCGCTCGGCCTTGCCGACACCGCGACGCCGCACGCGCTGCGCCATTCCTTTGCGACGCATCTTCTGGCGCGCGGCGGCGATCTGCGCGCGATCCAGGAACTTTTGGGCCATGCCAGCCTTTCGACCACGCAGATCTATACCGGTGTCGATTCGGCGCGGCTTCTCGAAATCTACGACAAGGCCCATCCGCGCGGGCGAAGGAGTGCCGCATGACGATCCATCCCGACCGTATTGCCGAGGCGGCCCTGCGGTTGATCGCGGCGCTGACGACGCTCGTATTCTCCAGCTTCGTCCTCATTCTCGTCTTGGCGCTGACATCGGCGCGCGCCGAGCCTGTCTGCACCGGAACCGACATGCTCGCCGCGATGGAACGCGACGACCCCGATGCCTGGCAAAGCCTGCGTAGCGAGGCTGATGCGAGCGTCAACGGCGAGGCGATGCTGTGGCGGATCGAAACGCCCGCAGGTGCGGTGTCGCATCTTTACGGCACGATGCACGTTACCGATCCGCGCATCACGACGCTGCCGCCCGATGCTCAAAAGGCATTCGACGCCGCGCGCGTGCTCGTCATCGAGACGACCGACATTCTGGACCCCGCCGCCATGATGGCCGCGATGGCGCAGAATCCCGAGCTGACGATGTTCACCGACCGGACGACGCTGTCCTCGCTCCTTGGCGAAGACGATCGCGAGAGGGTCGAAACCGCCTTGCAGGCGCGGGGCTTGTCGCTCGCTTCGCTCGACAAAATGAAGCCGTGGATCATCGCGGCGATGGTCGTGCTGCCGGAATGCGAACGGGCGCGCGAGGCTGCCGGCGACGAAATTCTGGACGTCGCGCTCGCGACCCGGGCCGGCGAAGCGGAAATGAAGGTCGAGGGGCTTGAGACCACTGCCGAACAACTCGGCGCGATGGCGGCGCTGCCGCTCGATTTTCATATACGCGCGTTGGTCGACACGCTCGCGCTCGGCGACGGGGTGGACGACATCATCGAAACGATGATCGTCATCCACCAGCGCGGCGAACCCGGACTTTTCTGGCCGCTTTTCAAGGCGGTGCTGCCGGGCGGTGAGGATGACGCCATCGCCATCGCCGGCTTCGAGCAATCGGTCATCACCGATCGCAACCGAACGATGGCAGACCGTGTAAAGGCGTATCTGGACGCGGGCGACGCCTTCGTCGCCGTCGGCGCGCTTCATCTTCCGGGCGAGGAAGGTGTCGTCGCGCTCCTGCGCGAGGCGGGCTTCGAGGTGACGCCGATTTCCTCGCGATAGGCGCTCACGGAACCGTGTGGGTTCAGGGACGTTTATCCATCACGATTTATGTCTTTAGGAGCCAGAACCATGGCCGACCCTCGTGACCGCGACCCCGTTTCGCCGAACCCGACAGATCCCCACGATCCGGCCGGCAGGCCGCGCATCGATCCAGTGACCGGCGCGCCCAGACCCGCCGAAACGGTGGTTGTCAACAACACCCGTGGCGGCTCGAATGCGCTCGTCCTTGGCGTCATTGCCGCCGCGATCGTCGTTGCCCTTCTTGTGTTCATGAACTGGACGCCTGCAACCGATACCGCCGTCACACCGGATGGCGCGGTGACGGAAGAGCCGGCCGCGACGACGGATGGCGCAGTTCCGCCGGCCGCCACGACCGAACCGGCGACCGAGGCCCCGGCCACCACAGCTCCCGCCGAGACGACGCCTCCGGCAGGCGGCGATACCGCGCCGGCTCCTGCCGACGAAGCTCCGGCGACACAGCCGGCCCCGGCTGAGTAACAGCAAAACGGCCCCCATTTCGGGGGCCGTTTTCGTTCAGCGCATGTAGCGGATGTATTTCGTGTTCCGCGCCACGCGATCGTAAAGCTGGCGCGCCGTCGCATTATGCTCCTGCGTCAGCCAGTAGACGTTGGCGAGACCGAGCCGGTCAGCCTCTTCATAGACTGCCTCGATCAGCGCGCGCCCGATGCCCGTTCCGCGCGCGTCCGGATCGGCATAAAGGTCCTGTAGATAGCAATTGTTCTTCTGCGACCAGCAGGTGCGGTGCTGGATGTAATGCACCAGGCCGACGGGACTGCCATTCTTCGATGCGATAAAGCCATTCGGTTCGAACTCGCCGTCGCCGAGAAGCCGGGCAAAGGTGGTTCGGTAGACGTCCTCGGGAACGCTCGTCTCGTAGAATTCCAGATAGGCGGTCCACAAACGCCGCCATTCCGTCTCATCAGCCGCCTCGATCCGCCGGATCGTCACATCGCTCGTCGCCATTGCACGGTGTCCCCTGTTCAAATGGAAACGGTGTCACGGCGGGGCTGGAAGTCAAACCCGGCAACGGGCACAAACCATTACGCCAGATTGTGAGGGAAGGCGCGCACGCGCATTGGTAAGCACGACTACCCCTGCCGGCGCGCCATGAAGGCCAGCCGTTCGAACAGGTGCACGTCCTGTTCATTCTTGAGCAATGCGCCGTGCAGCTTGGGCAGAGCGTTTTTCGGGTCGGCCCTCAAGTCCGCCGGGTCGATGTCGTCGGATACCAGCAGCCGGATCCAGTCGAGCGCCTCGGAGGTCGAGGGCTTCTTCTTCAGCCCCGGCACCTCGCGCACCTCGTAGAACTGCGTCAGCGCCGCGCGGACGAGCTCCTGCTTGATCCCCGGATAGTGAACCTCGACTATTCTTCCCAGCGTCTCGGCCTCGGGAAAGCGGATATAGTGGAAGAAACAGCGGCGCAGGAAAGCGTCCGGCAGTTCCTTTTCGTTGTTCGAGGTGATGATGACGATCGGGCGATTGACCGCCCGCACGGTCTGGCCGGTCTCGTAGACATGGAACTCCATCTTGTCGAGTTCCTGCAAAAGGTCGTTCGGGAATTCGATGTCGGCCTTGTCGATCTCGTCGATCAGCAACACGACCTTGGCGGGGGCCGAAAACGCTTCCCACAATTTGCCGTGCTTGATGTAGTTCGAAATATCGTTGAAGCGCGCGTCGCCGAGCTGGCTGTCGCGAAGGCGCGAGACGGCATCGTATTCGTAGAGTCCCTGTTGCGCCTTCGTGGTCGACTTGACGTGCCATTCGAGAAGGTCGAGGCCGAGCGACGATGCGATCTGCTTGGCGAGTTCCGTCTTGCCGGTGCCGGGCTCGCCCTTGACCAGAAGCGGGCGCTCCAGCGCGATCGCGGCATTGACCGCAACCATCAGATCCTTGTCGGCGACATAGGACGATGTCCCTTCGAAACGCATGCGCGAACTCCGTGGCGATAGATCGGGGCGACCCTAAGGACGCGTCGGCGCGCATGCAAGCAGGCACAAACGTAAAACCCCGCGGCGCAAACGCCACGGGGTTTGGAATGCCGATATGCGGACCGGTTTTAGCGGCCGCCATATTCCAGCGGGATCGAGACGTTGTTGACCGTCGACTGGTCGGCGTTCGTGCTCACGTCGCTCTGACGCGTCGTGATCGAGGCGGTCGTCGTGGTGTCGACGTTCGAGACGTTACGCTCGGCCTTGGCGCCCGGATTCAGCGACCGCTCGACGGCGGGGGAGAAATCACCGATTACGTAGGGAGCCTGCTGGGCCATCGCTGCGCCCGAAACACCGAGCACGAGAGCGGAAGCGAGAAGAATGCGGTTCATGATTGAAGTCCTTTATCTGCTTTTCTTCGAAGCGGAGCTTGGGAGGATGCCCGGTTCGAAACCGGATCGTTGGGTCCGGTTCCAGACATCTAGGTTGACGCTAGCCGGCTGATAATGGCGCTTTCGGTGAACGATGTGTCGCCCGTCCTCTCGCGCGTTCGTGAATGAGCGGATATGGAAATCGAGATGCGAGTACTTAACGACGCGTCGCTCTGGCGTCCGCGCCCGGGGCGGCCTATATTGGGCATGGCGTTCTGTGCTTCCCGACAGGAGTAACTTAATTCTCGGGGCCTTACTGATCTCTAGGGAGCTGTCCCTGGCCGGGCTCGTGGGCTCGGACACACGGCGCCCACCTACTTTGTAGGCACCCGGGATCGAACCTCTCCACCGGTTGTCGTGGTTCGCCGCTTTTCCTTCGCAACCGTCTTTCGTACCCTTCCGTTAGGGTTTTGCAGGCTAGTTTGCAGGACCGGCGGGAGGGGCATCCATATGAACCATCGTGAACTGAAGAAGGCGCTGCGTGTGGAAGCGCTGGCCCGACGGGACGGGCTGGAGCCGCAATGGCGGATCGAGGCGTCGATTTCCATGGCCCGCGCCGCCGATCGGCTCGCAACGACGCCGGGCATGGTCGTTTCCGGTTTCTGGCCGATGCGCTCGGAGGTCGATGTGCGCCCCCTGATGGCCGCGCTTGCCGATCGGGGCGTGCGGCTTTGCCTGCCCGCCATCATCGACAAGCAGACGATCGTCTTTCGCGAACTGAAACGCGGCGGCGAGATGATCGACATGGGGTTCGGCACATGGGGGCCGGGTCCCGATGCACCCGAACTCACCCCCGAACTGATGCTCGTGCCGCTCGCCGCCTTCGATGCGCGCGGCCACCGCATAGGCTACGGAGCGGGCTATTACGACCGTGCCATCGAGCGCATGCAGGCGAACGGACACACGCCTCGCCTCGTCGCCATCGCCTTCGATTGCCAGGAGGTCGATGAGGTGCCCGAGCAGCCACATGACGTACAGCTTGGCGAAATCCTCACCGAAAGCGGGTTGCGCGCCTTTCCTCAGCCGCTCGGAGCATGATGCAGTCGCAGATATGCGGCAAAATAAGTTCGACTATGATGTCGTCCGAAAACCGGTTCCCACTTTTCGCCATCATGGTCTATAGGGGGGCATGCGACTTCTTTTCCTTGGCGACATGGTGGGACGGTCGGGCCGCACGGCGGTCTGGGAACGCCTGCCAGGTCTGATTTCAGACTTCCGGCTCGATTTCGTGATCGTCAACGGCGAGAACGCCGCCGGCGGTTTCGGCATCACGGAAGACATCTTCCATTCGACGATCGATGCCGGCGCGGATGTCGTTACCACCGGCAATCATGTCTGGGACCAGCGCGAGGCGCTGCAATTCGCCGCGCACGAGGAGCGCTTCCTGCGCCCGGCCAATTTTCCCAAGGGCACGCCCGGCCGCGGCACCGGCCTCTACATGGCGAAGAACGGTGCGCGCGTCCTCGTCTCCAACATCATGGGCCGGGTCTTCATGCACCCGGAGCTCGACGATCCGTTCAAATGCGCCGAGGAGGAACTCGCCGCCTGCCCGCTCGGCGAACAGGCCGATGCCGTGGTCATCGACTTCCACGCCGAGGCGACATCTGAAAAGATGTGCTTCGGCCATTTCGTCGACGGGCGCGCCAGCCTCGTCGTCGGCACGCACACGCACCATCCGACCGCCGACCACCAGATTCTGAACGGCGGCACGGCCTATCTCACCGATGCCGGCATGTGCGGCGACTACGATTCCTCGCTCGGCATGGACAAGGAGGAGCCGCTCAACCGGTTTCTTTCCAAGGTGCCGAAGGGGCGCATGGAGGCCGCCTCCGGCCCGGCCACCATCTGCGGCGTCGGCGTCGACATTTCCGATCGCACCGGCCTGGCCGAAAAGATCGCGCCGCTCAGGCTCGGCCCCAGGCTCGAAGAGACGGTTCCCGCATTCTGGAACTGACGTTCAGGGACTCGGCTGGTCGGGGCCGAGCACGCGCGGCGGCCCGAGCCGTTGTCGCGGCTTTTTAGCAGCGCATATGCCTCGGTAATTAGATCGGCGATCCCTGCGCGATGCTTGTCGAGATAAGTCGCCGACTTGATCTTGATCGTTCGGGACAGGCTCTTGCCTTTCAATATTTTCCCCGGGTCGTTCAACTCGCTGCCGGTCGCAAATGTCATGTTCGCCTTTCCTTTGGCGTCGACATGCAGCTTTACGACGGGTAGGCTCGCGACGAAGTGGGCAAGGTAGAAATGAACACGCCCCTCCGTCAAATCGGGCAGCGTTTGCAGGACAAGGTCGCGAACGGGCGTGAGCGCCTCGCGCTCTTCCACGGTCTTGTTCGCGCAATAGATTTCGAATTCGTCCATGCCGTTTCCTCGCGTGCGCGTTCGGCGTTCGAAACCTAGCTCGGCAAGCCCGGATCGCCAAATCCCCCCGCATTCACGTCATCCCGTTCCTCGGAAATGTCCTGTGAGTTGACGTTTCATCCTCTTCCGCCACATACGCTTTGATCCGGGCACCGCACCCGATTTCCTGCGGCTGGGGCTTTCAAAATGGAATGGCTTGCCGGTTATTTCGACTGGGTGAACGATCCGGCCGCCTGGGTCGCGCTCGCAACCCTGATCGCGCTCGAAGTCGTCCTGGGCATCGACAACCTCATCTTCATCTCGATCCTGTCGAACAAATTGCCCGAGCATCAACGCGAACGCGCGCGCCGGCTCGGCATCGGCGCGGCGCTGATCATGCGCCTGTTGCTGCTCGCCACGGTCGCCTTCATCGTGGGCTTGACCCAGCCGGTCTTCACGCTGTTCGGCGAGCCGTTCTCGTGGAAGGACATCATCCTTCTCGTCGGCGGCCTGTTCCTCGTGTGGAAGGCAACCAAGGAAATCCACCACACGGTCGATCCCGAGGACCACAAGGAAGACATCGTCGGCCGTACCGCGACGAATACGATGGGCGCGGCGATCTTCCAGATCCTGCTGCTCGACCTCGTCTTCTCGGTCGATTCCATCATCACCGCCGTCGGCATGACCGAGCATATCGCGATCATGTATATCGCCGTCATCGTCACGGTGACGGTGATGCTCATCGCCGCGACGCCTCTTGCCAATTTCATCGCCAAGAACCCCACCATCGTCATGCTGGCGCTGGCGTTCCTGTTGATGATCGGCATGACGCTGATCGCCGAAGGCATGGGCTTCCATGTGCCCAAGGGCTACATCTACGCCGCGATGGGCTTCTCGGCGCTGGTCGAAGGCCTCAACATGCTGGCGCGCCGCCGAAAGGGCGGCGGACATGCAGCGAAGCCGGATGAAAGCGCGCCGAAACTGTCAGGGTAATCGGCGGCGTTTTCGCCTCGACCTACATGACGAACGGGACGCCTCAAACCCCTTCCAGAATCACCACCGTCGGCCGTCGCGGCAGCGACCGCACGGAAACCTCCAGTGAGCGCCCCTCCCGATAGTCCACCGCAAAACCTTCGCCGATCATCGCGGCGAAGGTCGAGATGGGCGTCGAGAAGCGGTGCATCGGCAGGACGATGGAAGATTGCAGCCGTGTCGTGATCTCCGACACGTCGTTCAGCGACATCGTCATGCCGCCGTCGATCGGAACCATCACCACGTCGAGCCGGCCGATGGCGGCGTAGTGCTCGGGTGCGAGCGCATGGTGCAGGTGCCCGACATGGCCGATGCACAGGCCCGCGACCTCGAAAATGAAGATCGAATTGCCGCCTTCCTCGATAGTGCCCCAGCGCAGGATGTCGGTCGGCACGTTGCGGATATAGACGTCGTCCACGACCACCGCGTGTCGGGCCGGTTGCCCGTCGTCGCCCCAGCCGGGCAGGACGTGGTCGATGTCCGGATCGGGGCTGAGCGTGAAATGCGTCCCGTGCGCGCGGTTCATCGTGATCACGTCGGGCAGCGGATCGGCACCGTAGGCGCCGGAGAAATCCGTCGCGATCCTGACGCCCGCAGGCGTCTCGATCACATAGGTCGAATGCCCGGCATAGGTGATCGTCACCGTTTCGACTTCAGCCTGCGCCTGCGTGAACGATGCGAAGGTGACGGCGGGAAATGCATTGGCTATCGCCATGCACTGGCTCGGAACGGGTGCATCCTGCGCCCATGCCGTGCCGGCTGTAAGAAGGAAGGCGAGGCAGGCGAAGGCGCGGCGCATGGGCGAACTCCGGGATGGCGGCGATGCCGCAGCGTAACCCGCCCGGCGCTCGCGCCATCTCACGTTTGCGCGAGCGCCTGAAAGCTCGCTTCTGGACGTTGCGTCGGCTTTTCACTATAAGCGCCGGCAATTCAAAACATCAAAACCGCTTCGACAGGGGTGCCATGGCAGGCCATTCACAGTTCAAGAACATCATGCACCGCAAGGGCCGCCAGGATGCGGTGCGCTCCAAGATGTTCTCAAAACTAGCGCGCGAGATCACCGTCGCGGCCAAGATGGGCACGCCCGATCCCGCCATGAACCCGCGCCTGCGCCTGGCCGTGCAGAACGCCAAGGCGCAGTCCATGCCCAAGGACAACATCCAGCGCGCCATCAACAAGGCGTCCGTCGGCGATGGCGATAATTACGAGGAAGTGCGCTACGAGGGCTATGGTCCGGGCGGCGTCGCAATCATTGTCGAGGCGCTGACCGACAACCGCAACCGCACCGCCTCCAACGTCCGCGCCGCCTTCACCAAGTCCGGCGGGGCGATGGGTGAATCGGGCTCCGTCGCCTTCATGTTCGATCGCGTCGGCGAGATTTTCTACAAGCCGGAAGCCGGCGACGCCGACAAGGTCATGGAAGCCGCGATCGAGGCCGGCGCGGAGGATGTTCAGTCCGATGCCGACGGCCACACGATCTATTGCGCCTTCGAGGATTTCGGCGACGTGACGTCCGCGCTCGAAAGCGCGCTCGGCGAGGCCGAAAGCGTCAAGCCGATCTGGCGTCCGCAGACCGGCACGCCTGTGGACGAGGAAAAGGCGCAGTCGATTCTGAAACTCATCGGCGTCCTCGACGACGATGACGACGTGCAGAACGTCTATGCCAATTTCGAGGTCGACGAAGCGACGCTCGCCAAATTGTCGGCCGCCTGATGGGCACCGGCCCGGCCATCCGCATCACCTATTGCACGCAATGCAGTTGGCTGTTGCGTGCGGCGTGGATGGCGCAGGAGCTCCTCTCTACCTTCGGGCAGGATATCGGCGAGGTCGCGCTCGTGCCGGGTACGGGCGGCATCTTCGTCATCGAACTCGACGGCCGGACGATCTGGGACCGGACTGAGGATGGCGGTTTTCCCGAAGCCAAAATTCTCAAGCAGCGCGTGCGCGACGTGGTCTGGCCGGAACGTGATCTCGGCCACTCCGACCGGTAGATGCGCACGGAAACCTTCGACACGGTGATCCTCGGCGCAGGTGCTGCGGGAATGATGTGCGCGGCGCATGCCGCTTCCCGGGGCGGGCCCGTGCTCATCATCGATCATGCGAAATCGCCGGGCGAGAAAATCCGCATTTCCGGCGGCGGGCGCTGCAATTTCACCAATCTTGGCACCACGGCGCGCAATTTCCTCTCGGCCAATCCGCATTTCGCCAAATCAGCTCTCGGCCGCTATACGCAGCAAGACTTCATCGCGCTCGTGGAGCGCCACGGCATCGCCTGGCACGAAAAGACGCTTGGCCAGCTTTTCTGCGACGGCTCCTCGAAGGAAATCGTCGCGATGCTGCTTGCCGAGATGGAGCGCGCGGCTTGCGAATTGCGGCTGAGGACGACGCTCGAACGCGTCGAGCATCGCGACGGCGCGTTTAAACTCACGCTCGGCGGCGATGGCGCTGCCAAAATCTCGTGCCGGAATTTCGTCGTCGCCTGCGGCGGCAAGTCGATCCCGAAGATGGGCGCGACCGGGCTCGGCTACAAAATCGCCGATCAATTCGGCCTCGCTTTGGCCGAGACCCGCCCCGCGCTCGTGCCTTTGACCTTCGGCGAGGATGTGCTTGCCGGCTTTCGCGAAATCGCGGGCGTGGCAAGCGACGCGCGGATTTCCAGCGGCAAAACGGCGTTCGACGAGGCGCTGCTGTTCACGCATCGCGGATTGTCCGGCCCGGCCATCCTGCAGATTTCATCCTACTGGCGCGAAACGTACCCCATCCGTATCGCGCTCTTGCCGACCGCCGACATCGCCGCGCTGCTGATCGCGTCCAAGCGCGAAAACCCGCGCCGCGCGATCGCGACCGCGCTCGGCGATATCCTGCCCAAGCGGCTCGCCGCCTATTTTTGCGAGGCGCAAGGCTGGAGCGGAACGATGGGCGAGGCGAGCGACCGGCGTTTGACCGAGATTGCGGGCGTCCTGCAAGGCTGGGAGGTGTTTCCCGCCGGCTCGGAAGGTTACCGCACGGCCGAAGTCACGCTCGGCGGCGTCGATACGGGCGGCCTCAACTCACGCACGATGGAGACGAAAACCGTGCCCGGCCTCTATTTCATCGGCGAAGTAGTTGACGTGACCGGCTGGCTCGGCGGCTACAATTTCCAGTGGGCATGGTCGTCCGGCTGGGCGGCGGGGCAGGGTATTGCGGAGCGGGCGCAATAAAAAAAACCCGCCACGAGGGCGGGTTTTTCGCAATCGCAAAATCGCGTCCGGATTAGATACCCAGATTGGCGAACTTGTTCTTGAACTTGGAGACGCGGCCGCCGCGATCCATCAGGCCCTGCTGGCCACCGGTCCAGGCCGGGTGCGTGGTCGGGTCGATGTCGAGGTTCATCGTGTCGCCTTCCGAGCCCCAGGTGGAGCGCGTGAAGTATTCGGTTCCGTCGGTCATGACGACCTTGATGTTGTGGTAATCGGGATGAATGTCGGCTTTCATCGATCCTGTTCCTAACTGTAATGTGGGGAGCACGGAGCCAATGCCTGCGGCGATTGCGCCCGCTCCGGGCACTTGAAGCCTTAACCGCCAGGGTCTAGGGCTTCTGAAAACGTCGGCTGGCCTATACAGGAGCCGAAATTGAATCACAAGAGCGCCGCGCGAAAAACGGACGCCGAGCGGAAGGACGCCATGCGACGCGCAGAAACGGACATCGACGCCCGACGCCGCTCGCTGCGCCCTTTGCGCTCCATGCTTCCCTACATGACGCGCTATCGCGGCAAGATGGCGGGTGCGCTGTTCTTCCTGTCGCTCGCCGCGCTGACCACGCTGACCCTGCCGCTCGCCGTTCGGCGCATGATCGATCATGGCTTCGCGCCGCATGACGGGCAATTGATCAGCAATTATTTTTCCATGCTGATCGTCATCGCAGTCGTTCTCGCGGCCGCGTCGGCCGGGCGCTATTATTTCGTCATCACGCTTGGCGAGCGCGTCGTCTCGGACATCCGCAGCGCCGTCTTCGCCCATGTCGCGCGGCTCTCGCCCGGCTTTTTCGACACGGTCCAGTCCGGCGAGATCGTCTCGCGGCTGACGGCCGATACGACGCAGATCAAATCCGCGCTCGGCGCGACCGCCTCCGTCGCGCTGCGCAACATCATCCTATGCACCGGCGCGCTGACGATGATGGTCATCACCAGCCCGAAACTGTCGGCACTCGTCATCGCCGCGATCCCGCTGATCGTCCTGCCACTGATGGCGTTCGGGCGATCGGTGCGGGCCAAGTCGCGCCACGCTCAGGACACGCTCGCCCACGCCACCGCCTATGCCTCCGAGCAGATCGGTTCGGTGCGCACCTTGCAGGCGTTCACCAACGAAGCGCTGGTCACGGGCCGCTATTCCAACGCCGTCGAGGAAGCCTTCGAGGCGGCGCGGCTGTCCGTCTTCGCCCGCTCGTTCCTGACTTTCGTCGCGATCCTGACGATCTTTTCCTCCATCGTGGCTGTTCTCTGGTTCGGCTCGCGCGACGTACTGTCGGGCGACATGAGCGCCGGCACGTTGTCGCAGTTCCTGCTCTATGCTGTGTTCGCGGCGGGCGCGCTCGGCGCCCTGTCGGAAGTCTGGGGCGAATTGGCGCAGGCAGCGGGTGCGTCCGAACGCCTGACCGAGCTTCTGGCGGAAAAGCCGATGGTCGCCGTTCCCGCCAACCCCGCTCCGCTGCCCGTACCGCCGCGCGGCGAGATCGCATTTTCGCATGTCGGTTTCTCCTATCCGGTCCGGCCGGGCCAGTCGGCCTTGCGCGATCTGTCCTTCAAGGTGCAGCCCGGCGAGACCGTCGCCATCGTCGGCCCGTCGGGCGCGGGCAAGTCGACGCTCTTCTCGCTGCTCTTGCGCTTCTACGATCCCGACAGCGGAACGGTCATGGTGGACGGCGTCGATGTCGCGCGGGCCGACCCGGCCGAACTGCGCGCGCGCATCGCCATCGTGCCGCAGGATGTGACGATCTTCGCCGCGACGGCGGCCGAGAATATCGGCTTCGGCCGCCCCGGCGCTTCGGAAGCGGAAATCGAAGCCGCCGCGCGCGAGGCACATGCGGACATTTTCATCCGAAATCTGGACCAGGGGTTCGAAACCGCGCTCGGCGAGCGCGGCGTCACGCTGTCGGGCGGCCAGCGTCAGCGCGTGGCCATCGCCCGCGCCATCCTGCGCGACGCACCGATCCTGCTTCTGGACGAAGCGACCTCGGCGCTCGACGCCGAAAGCGAAACCCTCGTTCAGAACGGCCTCGAACGTCTGATGAAGGGCCGCACCACGCTCGTCATCGCGCATCGGCTGGCAACCGTCCTCAAAGCCGACCGCATCCTCGTCATGGAAGCCGGCCGCATCGTCGAGGAAGGCACGCATGCCAGCCTCGTCGCCAAAGGCGGCGTCTACGCCCGCCTCGCGCGGCTTCAGTTCGACGTCGGGGCGGAGGCGTTCAGGGGCGCGGCGGAGTAAGTAGAGCCGCCTCAGCGCTTCACCGGAATATCGAAATGCATCACGTCCTCGCGGGTGCCGAGGCCGGTGTAGAGCGCGACGGCGGGATCGTCGCCGTAGTCGGCCTGCACATAGATCACCCACGCACCGCGCTGCGCCGCGATCTCGCGCAGTTCGTCGATCAGCGCCGTCGCGATTCCCCGCCGACGATGCTGTTCGGGAACCGCCAGATCGTAGATGTAGATTTCCCGCCGCTCCTGCTCGAACTTTTCGAGTTCGTAGGCGACGAGACCGCCCATTACCTCCGCGCCGTCAGTTAAGACCAGCGCGATGACGTGGTCCTTGGCGAGCAAAGCCGAAAGATAGGTGTCGGCGGGAGGCTTCGAAGCGTAGCTCTCCGGGTCGTCGAAGGCGGTTGCAAAGAGCCGGTTCAGCTTGCGCAGGAGCGGTTCGTCACCGGCGGCAAGCCGTCGAATGTGTGGCGCGGTCATCGGTCACCCCAGAATGTTCTTCGCGGCGCGCAGGAATATCCGTGCGCCGATCGGGATCAGATCGTCGGGAAAATCGTAGTCGGGATTGTGAAGCTGCGGGTACGTCTCGCCCGCGCCGAGGAACATCATCGCCGATTTCGCGCGCTGCCCGAATGCACCGAAATCCTCCGACGCGCGCATCGGCAAATCCTTGTCGTCATGCGCAATGCCCTCATCGTCCATCGCGCGGCGCAGATGATCGGCGGCTTGCGGCGCATTCAGCGAGGCGACGAAAATCTCGTGATAATCGATCTTGAGCCCGAGACCGGACCGTTCCGCCGTGCCCTTCGCCAGCGCTTCGGCCTGTTCGCACAAAGCCGCCATGCGCCCGTCGAGCCGGGTGCGCAGCGTCGCGCGGATTTCGGCATGGCCCGGCGCGATGCCGAAGACCGCTTCGCCCATAGTCGCATGCGTCACCGTCACCATGGCGAACCCATCCTCATCGAACCGCCCGCCGCCAAGCGCCGCAAGCGCCGGCATCAGATCGGCGACGGCCTGCATCGGCGAAATGCCCGTTTCGGGCATCGAGGAATGCGCGGTTTTGCCCGTCAGCTCGATCCGCATGCCGCGCGAGGCGCAATTCACCACGCCATCCCTGATACGCACTTGCCCGAAGGGCACGCCCGGCAGATTGTGCAGCGAAAACGCGAAGTTCGGCAGGATGGTCCCGTAGCGCGGATCGGCGACGACGCCAGCCGCCCCGTCGCCGGTTTCCTCCGCCGGCTGGAACATCAGGACGACGCGGCCGGACGCCGGACGCTCGCGGCCGAATACCCGGCCGAGCGCGGCGAGGATCGCCGTGTGACCGTCATGGCCGCACATATGCGACTTGCCGGGTATTTCCGATTTGTGCGGTACGTTGCCGAGTTCCTCGATCGGGAGCGCGTCGAGTTCGGAGCGGAAAAGCAGCGTCGGTCCCGGCTTGCCACTGTCGTAAACGGCGGCAACGCCATGTCCGCCGAGCCCGGTCAGGATTTCGTCCGGTTCCGTCGGCGTCAGGAAGGAGACGACTTCCAGCGCCGTCTTTTCCTCCTCGTTGGAAATTTCGGGCTGCCGATGCAGCTTTTGCCGCCATTTTGTCAGGTCCGCGATGTCGCTGTTGGTTAGTTGCATGATGTCTCTTTCAGTCCGCTGCCTTGCGCCCCGCATTGCGGCCGGAAAAGATGCAGCCGCCGAGGAAGGTGCCTTCGAGCGCGTTGTATCCGTGATAGCCCCCGCCGCCAAACCCGGCCGCCTCGCCAGCCGCGAAAAGGCCCTGCATCGCTTCTCCATTCGCGCCCAGAACACGTCCGTCGAGGTCGGTATGGATGCCGCCAAGCGTCTTGCGCGTCAGAATGTTGAGCCGCACCGCGATCAGCGGGCCGTTCGCCGGATCGAGAATTCTGTGCGGCTTCGCCGTACGGATCAGCCGGTCGCCTAGATAGGCGCGCGCGCCGCGAATGGCGGTCACCTGCGCGTCCTTGGCGAAGGGATTGTCGATCTGCCGGTCGCGCGCGGCGATCTGCGCCTCGAGCCGGCCGTGGTCGATCAGATCTTCGCCGATAAGCCGGTTCATGCCCGCGACGAGTTCGCCGAGCGAGGATGAAACGACGAAGTCCGCGCCCTTGCTCTTGAACGCCTCGACCGGCGGCGGCGCACCCCTGCCACGCCGGCTTTTCACCACCTGCGTCCATTCCTTCGAGGTCAGGTCCGGGTTCTGCTCGGAGCCCGACAGCGCGAATTCCTTTTCGATGATCTTCTGCGTCAGCACGAACCAGGAATGATCGCGCCCTGTGGCGAGGATGCGCTTCAGCGTCGCCAGCGTATCGAAACCGGGCATGCACGGTGCTTCGAGGCGTGTCCCGAAGGCGTCGAACCAGAGTGAGGACGGGCCGGGCAAGATGCGGATGCCGTGGTTCGGCCAGATCGGGTTCCAGTTCTTCAGGCCCTCCGTGTAGTGCCACATCCGGTCCTCGTTGATGATAGCGGCACCCGCCTCGCGCGCGATGCCGATCATCCGCCCATCGACATGGTGCGGCACGCCGGCAACCATCGTCTTCGGCGCGGGGCCGAGCCGGTCTGCGGGCCAGTTCCGCCGCACCAGATCATGATCGCCGCCGATTCCGCCGGAGGTGACGATGATCGCCCCGGCAGATAGTTCGAAGTCGCTGGCCACCTCGCGGGAGGATCGCGCGCCGCGCCCGACCGTGGATGGGGCCAGCACCTCGCCGGCAACGCCCGTCACGGCACCATTCGTCTTCAACAGCCGGCTTGCGCGATGGCGGAACTTCAATTCGATGCGCCCCGCATCGACATGCGCGCGCACGCGCTTTTCGAACGGTTCGACCACGCCCGGCCCGGTTCCCCATGTCAGGTGAAAGCGCGGCACGGAGTTGCCGTGACCTGTGGCGAGCGATCCGCCGCGCTCGGCCCAGCCGACAACCGGAAACCAGCGCATGCCCATCTGGTAAAGCCATGCGCGCATCTCGCCGGCAGCGAAGTCGAGATAGGCGTCGGCGACGCGTCGCGGCCAGAAATCCACGTCCCGGTCGAATCCCGCCGATCCGGCCCAGTCCGATGCGGCAAGCTCCCGGCTGTCGCGAATGCGCATGCGCCGCTGCTCTTGCGTATCGATCATGAAGAGCCCGCCGAGCGACCAGAAGGCCTGTCCGCCGAGCGAGTTCGCCCCTTCCTGCTCAAGCACGATCACACGCTTGCCACGATCGCCGAGTTCGGCGGCTGCCGCGAGCCCGGCCAGCCCGCCGCCGATGATGATTGCGTCCGCGTCCATAATCGCTCCCCCCGATACGTGGCCTGTTTCCCGCGCCTATCTCTCCGTCAGCTTCAGCTCGATCCGCCGGTTGCGGTCGCGTGCTTCGGGGGTGTCGGCCGTGTCGAGCGGCTGGAATTCGCCGAAGCCGGCGGCGACGAGCCGGTCGGCCGGGACGCCTTGCGCGACGAGAAACTTCACCACCGAGATGGCGCGTGCGGCCGACAGTTCCCAATTGTCGCGGAAGCGGCCCGTGCCCGACAGCGGCACGTTGTCTGTGTGGCCGTCGACGCGCAATACCCAGTTGATTTCCGGCGGTATCTCGCGCTGGAGATCGAGCACCGCTCCGGCCAGTGTCGTCATTTCCTGCTGGCCGGCCGGGTTGATCACGTCGGCTCCCACCGGAAACAGGACTTCGGACTGGAAGACGAACCGGTCGCCGACGATGCGGATATTCTCGCGGTCGGAGAGGATTTCACGCAGCCGGCCGAAGAAGTCCGAGCGATAGCGGTTCAGTTCCTGCACGCGCTGGGCGAGCGCGACGTTCAGCCGCCGGCCGAGATCGGCGATCCGCGCGCTCGATTCCTGATCGCGCGCCTCGGACACGTCGAGGGCAGCTTCCAGCGCGCCGATCTGGCTGCGCAGGGCGGCGATCTGCTGGTTCAGAAGCTCGACCTGTGAAAGCGCGCGCTGCGAGATCTGGCGTTCGTCGTCGAGTTCGCCGGTCAGCGAGCCGATCCGCGCCTCGGTTTCGGCGCCTGCGCCAGCGCCTGCATCCAGCAATTGCTGGAGCCGCGAGCGCTCGCCCTCGGCCCGCGACAAAGACGCCTGGAGCGAGGAAAGCGCGTCCTCCATGTCCTGCGTGTTCGATTGTTCGAGCGCCAGAAGCTGGGTCAGTTCGTTGATCTGCGCGTTGAGCCGGACCAGCGCCTGATCGCGTCCGCTGATCTCCTGTGAAAGCAGGAACTGCGCCAGCACGAACACCGACAAGAGGAACATGATGGCCAGAAGCAGCGTCGACAGGGCGTCGACGAAGCCGGGCCAGTAGTCGACATGACGCTGACTGCGTCTGCCCCGCGCAAGCGCCATTTAGTGCCGGTCCTGCTTTTCGAGCGCGCCGGCGATGCGGTCGAGCGTGGCGCGCATCTCGCGCTGCTCGTTCGCCTGGGTCTCCACCCAGTCGCGCATCATCTGCTGTTCGGAGCGCATGTTCTTGACCAGTCCCGAGATGCCGTCGGCAAGGTTCGCCATCGCCGCCGCCACGCGCGGGTTCGCGCCGCCGCCCTGTTCCTGCATCAGGCGCAGCCGTTCCGACATCGCCTTGATCTCCTCGGCCGAGTTGGCCTTCAGCGGATCGACGACCGACAGATCGGAGCCGAGATCGGTGACCGACGACAGCCAGTTTTCGAGTTCGACATAGAACCGGTTCTGCGCGCGCCCCGCCTGAAGATCGAGGAAGCCGAGCACCAGCGAACCGGACAGGCCGAACAGCGAGGACGAGAACGCCGTGCCCATGCCCGACAGCGGCGCGGAAAGCCCCGCCTGCAAAGTCGCGAGCGTGTCGCTCGGGCTGCCGGTGCCCGGATCGAGCGTCTGGATGGTGGTCGAGATCGAGCCGATGGTCTGGAGCAGGCCCCAGAAGGTGCCGAGCAGGCCGAGAAAGACGAGAAGCCCGATCAAATAGCGCGAGATGTCGCGGCTTTCATCGAGGCGGGTGGCGATCGAATCGAGGATCGAGCGCAGCGTCGTGGTCGAGAGCGCCATGGTGGTCGAACGCGACAGCAGCGCTTTCATCGGGGCGAGCAGCACGGGCTCCGTCTCGGCCGATCCGGCGCGGAAGGAATTGACCCAGCGGATTTCGCGGAACAGCCGGATCACCTGCCCGAAGACCAGCAGGATGCCGATCAGCAGCACGCCGAAGATCAGGCCGTTCAGGCCCGGATTGGTCTGGAAGGCCGCCGAAATCTGGCGATAGAGGATCGCCGCGATGAAGCCGACGATCACCAGGAAGATGATCATCGAGAACAGGAAGACCTGGGGACTGGACAGGCCGCGCGGATCGTAATCCGCGTCGTCGACGCTGTCGTCAGCACCCAGAGTTCTCAGAAAGGCCATGCCGCGTGCCCCGGATTCGTGCCGCTTGAAATTCGGTCACGACCTTAAACGCAATCATGGCGAAATTGAAAGGATGTGTGCGCGAGTTCGCACGCATTGCCCAACTATCGCCGGATTACGTCCTCGGATTGGCGAGGTCGTCAAACCCGCAAAGCCGTCATGCTCGGGCCTGTCCCTGAGCATCTGGTCACGTCGAATTCGTCACGCATGCCGTATACTTCAAGGATCGGCGCAGATCCTCGGCATAAGGCCGAGGATGACGACGTGAGCCCGACTGAATCACACCGGCTTGGCGAGCGTCTTCAACAGCGTCTTGTGGATTTGCTCGTTGCCGGCGACGACCGATCCGCCTGCCAGAACGTCCTGCCCGCCGTCGCGGTCGGAAGCAAAGCCTCCCGCCTCGCGCACCAGAAGCAGGCCGGCCGCCATGTCCCAGGCAGCCAGACCGTCTTCCCAGTATCCGTCGAAACGCCCGGCGGCGACATAAGCGAGATCGAGCGAGGCCGCGCCCATGCGGCGGATGCCCGACACTTCGCCCATGACGTTGCGCAAATCGACCAGCGCCTTGCCGTGATGGCCGCGCCCCAGATGCGGAATGCCGTTTGCGATGACGCAATCGGACAGTTTCGAGCGCGCCGCGACGCGCAAGCGGCGATCGTTCATGAACGCCCCGCCGCCGCGCTCGGCGGTGTAGAGCTCGTCCATCGCCGGGTTGTAGACGACGGCGGCCACGATCTGGCCCTGACGCTCCAGCGCGATCGAGATCGCGAAGAGCGGAATGCCGTGCAGGAAGTTCGTCGTGCCGTCGAGCGGGTCGACGATCCATGTGTGCTGGCCGTCATCGCCCTCGATCGCGCCGCGCTCTTCCATCAGGAAGGAATAGCCCGGCCGCGCGCGCGACAGTTCCGCGTGGATGATCTCCTCGGCCTTGCGGTCGGCCTGGCTCACATAGTCGCCCGGTCCCTTGAGCGAGACCTGCAAATTCTGCACCTCGCCGAAATCTCGGGCAAGCGAGCGCCCGGCCTTCATTGCGGCCTGGACCATGACGTTGAGAAGGGCGGAACGTGCCATTTTTGAATCCTTTGCGCTGCCGCGTCGGAAAAAGGTGTTGAGGCGAGGAGAGCCGGTTCAGGTCGAGCCGAAAATGGTCGGGTTCGAGAACCGGAGCGGAGCGTACATCAGTACGTGAGCACCGGAAGCGCAGAAACCGCCCATTTGCAGGCCGACATGGACCGGCTATGCCGCCTCAATCGGCGCGACGTACGTAGGTGATCTCATTCGTATCGACGACGATGCGCTCGCCCGACGAAATGAAGGGCGGGACCATGACGCGCACGCCGTTTTCCATCACCGCCGGCTTGTAGGACGAGGCTGCCGTCTGGCCTTTGACGACCGGGTCGGCCTCGGCGATGGTGAGCGTCACATAGTCCGGCAGCGAAATGCCGATCGGCTTTTCCTCGTAAAGCTCGACCGTCACGATCATGCCATCCTGAAGGAAGGCCGCGCGCTCACCGACGAAATCCTTGTCGAGTTCGAGCTGTTCGTAGCTCTCCTGGTCCATGAAGACCAGCGCCTCGCCCTGCTCGTAGAGGTAGGAGAAATCCTTCTGCTCGAGGCGGACCTTCTCGACGGTCTCGGCGGCGCGGAAGCGCTCGTTGAGCTTGGTGCCGTTGATCAGGTTCTTCAGTTCGACCTGATTGTAGGCGCCGCCCTTGCCGGGCTTGACCGCATTGGTCTTGACCGCGACCCACAGCCCGCCATCGTGCTCGATGACATTGCCGGGACGGATTTCATTGCCGTTGATCTTCGCCATGATCGTCTTTCGCAAGATTGGGGTTGGCCGTTCGGCCGGAATTTGCGGCTTCCAAGACCATAAAACGCCGCGTCAGGCAAGGGTGGCGGGCCGCACGGCCGAATTGAGCGTGATCCATGACCGGGGCAAGGGCCGGCCGATGCCACGCCATCGCATCCCGCGCGGTCTTAAACTTTCGTATGAGGCGGATCTGAATTATGCCCGCCATGCGCCGGTTATCAAACAATTTTCAGAAGGCAGGGGCGCCACATATTAAAAGGCCAGCCAATATCGTTTGTAATTTGAAATATTGTACGCAAGATGGCTGCGGGGAAGGAGGAGCTTTCCCTGTGCGAGTAGGATCTGTTCTCCTGATGCGAGGGAGCGGATATTTGAAATCTGGGGGGAGTTTGGAATGTCGACTGGCTTTCTTGCGTTGCTGGCGTTTTTGCCGATTGCGACGGCGGGTATTCTTCTGATCGGATTCAGGCTGCCTGCGCGCCTCGTCATGCCGCTGACCTATGTGATGGCGGTCGTCATCGCCGTATTCTTCTGGGGCGTCAGCACCAACCGCATCGTCGCGTCCACGTTGCAGGGCCTGTTGCAGACGGCGGGACTGCTCTGGATCATCTTCGGCGCAATCCTGCTTCTCAACACGCTCAAGCATTCGGGCGCGATCTCGACGATTCGGGCGGGCTTCACCACGATCAGTCCTGACCGGCGCGTGCAGGTCATCCTCATCGCCTGGCTGTTCGGCTCGTTCATCGAGGGCGCATCCGGATTCGGCACACCTGCGGCGGTCGCGGCGCCGCTGATGGTCGCGGTCGGTTTTCCGGCCGTCGCTGCGGTGGTGTTCGGCCTCATGATCCAGTCGACGCCGGTTTCCTTCGGCGCGGTGGGCACCCCTCTGATCGTCGGCGTGCAGACCGGTCTTGACCGTCAGGCGATCGGAGATCGCCTGACGGAAGGCGGTTCTAGCTGGGAAGCCTTCTTCCACGTCATCACCTCGGAAGTGGCCCTCCTGCATGCGATCTGCGGCACGCTCATGCCGCTCTTCCTCATCTTGGTCATGACGCGGTTCTTCGGGCAGAAAAAATCGTGGACGGAAGGGTTGTCCATCCTGCCCTTCGCCATCTTCGCCGCGTTCGCGATGACCGTGCCTTACGTTCTCGCCGCCTATTTTCTCGGAGCGGAGTTTCCCTCGCTCATCGGTGGCCTCGTCGGTCTTGCGGTCGTGACCCTCGCTGCGCGGGCCGGTTTCCTCGTTCCGCGCGATACGTGGGATTTCGCGCCGCCGTCGCAATGGCCGCAGGACTGGTTCGGCAAGATCGACATCAAGCTCGACAACCTCGCTCAGCAGCGTATCCCGCTCGCTCTGGCATGGGCGCCTTACGTATTGCTGGCGATCTTCCTCGTCATCAGCCGCACGGTGCCGGCGATCGGCGATGCGTTGAAGACGACCACCGTCGCCTTCAGCGGCATTCTTGGCGAAGAAGGCATTTCAGGCGATTTCCCGCTTCTGTTTTCGCCGGGCGGTATTCTCGTCATCATCTGCCTGATCACGCTGGTGCTGCACCGGATGTCGTTCTCGCGCTTCATGACCGCAACGGGCGAAAGCGCGAACACGTTGATCGGCGCCGGCTTCGTCCTGATCTTCACCGTGCCGATGGTCCGTGTCATGATCAATTCCGGCGTCAACACGCAGGGACTTGAGAGCATGCCCGTCGTCGTCGCCGACTGGGTTTCGATGCAGGTGGGGGCGGTCTACCCGTTCTTCGCGCCTTCGGTCGGCGCGCTCGGCGCGTTTCTCGCCGGCTCCAACACCGTCAGCAACGTGATGCTCAGCCAGTTCCAGTTCTCGGTCGCCGAAGGGCTTGGGCTGTCATCGGCGCTGATGGTATCCGGCCAATCCGTCGGCGCTGCCGCCGGCAACATGATCGCCATTCACAACGTCGTGGCCGCTTCCGCAACCGTGGGACTTCTGGGCCGGGAGGGAGCGACCCTGCGCATCACGATCCTTCCGACGATCTACTATCTGGTTCTGTCGGGCCTGTTGCTGCTTGCCGGTTTCTATGTGCTGGGCGCGACCGACCCGTTGATGACGAGTATGTAAGTCGAATTCAGATCGATTGGCCGGGTAAGGATCGACCTTGCCCGGCCAGATACGAAGTCTATCAGGGCTGTACCTCTTCGTTGTTCTCGCCATCGGCCAGAGACGCAGGCTCCGTTTCCGCCGCGCCGCCGGCGGGCTCTTCAAGCGTTGCCGCTTCCGATCCCGCCTGTTCCAGTTCGCTCATGCGCGTGCGCGCCGCCTCGATCTGGTCGTCGCTGAGGCCGACGAGAAAATCCTCCATGATCGGATCGATCAGCCCGCCCTGCCGCGCGAGCATGTACCAGGCTGCCGCCGCGATCCGGTCACCCTCGACGCCCATGCCGGCCCAGTAGAGCTTGGCGAGGCGGTTGCGCGCCGCGACATTACCGGCGCGCGCGGCCAGATCGATCCAGGCGAAGCCGGTTTCCATGTCGCGCAGGCCGCCAATGCCCTCGACCAGCCAGGAGCCGAGTTCGATCTGTGCCGTGTCGTAATTCTGGTGCGCCGCGCGCACGAGCCAGCCTCGCGCTGTCTCGAAATCGGCATCGTCGCCGTCGCGGCTCGCGATGACCAGCGCCAGCGCGTATTGCGCGTCGGCAAGGCCCGTCTCGGCCGAGCGTTCCAGATAGGTGGCTGCTTCCGCCTCGTCGCCCTGATCGAGCAGGATCTGGGCGAGGTTGAACTGCGCCGTCGGGTTGCCGGCGTCGGCAGCCGCCTTCATCAGATCGAAGGCCCGCTCCTCGTCGCGCGGCAGGAAGTCGCCGTCGAGAAGGATCAGGGCGGTCTGAAACTGGGCTTCGGCCACGTCCTGCTCGGCTGCCGCCTCATACCACCGCGCCGCTTCCGCGCCGTTGCGGGGCACGCCGAGGCCGCGTGCGTAGATTTCGGCGGCAAGCGTCTGCGCCGCGCTGTCGCCCTCTTCGGCGCGTGGAAGCGCAAGGCGCAGCGCGGTGATGTAGAGCCCGCGCTGATAGGCGCCGTAGGCTGGATCGGCCTCGCGGGTTCCAAAGCGGCTCGGCGCGACCTCGGATGCCTGCGGTCCGGTCACCGCGCCGCCGTCCTGCGCGACGGCAGGAGCGGTCATCGCGGCAGCGATAAACAGTGCGAAAAGCGGGTTAGTCTTCAAAGCGCGGTGCCTTTTCGTCCAGAAGCGCGTTCAGCGCGGCAACGCGGTTCCCGGCATCGCCTTCGGCGAAGACGGCCTTTTCCACGGCCACGAAGTCCACGCCCGTTTCGGCAACCGCCAGGACGCTTTCGTCCGACGATCCCGCCATGACGATGCACGGCACGGCGACCATCTCGCCCCACCACTCACCGAGCGATAGATTTCGCGGATGGGCATCGGGCTTGCCGTCATAGCCGAAGCGGCCGAAGAACATGTAGTCGGGCTGCGTCTCGCCCAGTTCCAGAGCGTCGTCTCGCGTCTTCACGCCGCCGGTGCCGACCATGATCTTTCCGCCATGGCGTTCGACCATGTCGGCGAGGTCGGCTTTCGAGCCTTCGAAATGCAGCCCGTCCGCCTTGGCGCGCATGGCGACCCGCGCATCGCCCTCGACGATGACCGCGACGCCTCGTCCTTGAGCGAGAGGCGTCACCTTGTCGACGAAGGACTGATACGCCTCGTCGCTGCGCTCGCCGCGCGGCAAAATGATCGAGGCGACGTCGCCGCCGGCCAGCGCCATATCGACCGGCGCGGCATCGTCACTGCCCGAAGGCGCGATCAGCACGAGGCGGCAGCGGTTCGGGACGGATTCGCTCATCGGGACTCTCTTGACAGTTGACGCCGATCTGGCGCGCGATCTTGTTGGCATTGGGGCATAAGCCATGCAACACCGCTTGACCAGAAGCTAGAAGAAGACGCCCGCCTTGCTCACCGATCCCTGGTTCTATGCCGCCGCGCTTCCCGCCGTCTTTCTCGTCGGCCTGTCGAAGGGCGGGCTCGGCGGCGCGGCGGCGCTGATCGGCGTGCCCCTGATGGCGCTCGTCATGCCGCCGGTGCAGGCGGCGGCGATCCTGCTGCCGATCCTCATTTTGATGGACATCGTGTCGCTGTTTCTGTGGCGTGGCAACCGCGATACGGCGACACTTCGCATCATGATGCCGGGCGCGGTGATCGGCATCGCGCTCGGCTGGCTGCTCGCGGCGGTGGTGACGGATGCGATGGTGCGGCTCATCGTCGGCATCGTCGCGCTGGTGTTCTTCCTTCGCTGGCTGGCGTCGAAGCTCGGCGGGGCCGAACACCGCGCCGGGCACAGCCCAATGCGCGGCGGCTTTTGGGGCGTTGTCAGCGGCTTCACGTCCTTCGTCGCCCATGCGGGCGGGCCGCCCTATCAGGTCTACGCGCTCGCGCTCGGCCAGGAGCCGCGTGTCTATGTCGGCACCAGCGTCATCTTCTTCGCCATTGTCAACGCGATCAAGCTCGTGCCCTATTTCGCGCTCGGTCAGTTCGACGCGCAAAACCTCGCCGCATCGGCCGTCCTGATGCCGCTCGCCCCGATCGCGACCTTCGCCGGCGCGTGGATCGTCAGGCGCATGAGCGCGGCAACTTTCTACCCCTTCATGTATTCGATGGTGTTCGTCGTCGCGGTCAAACTCATCTATGACGGGCTTAGTGCTTTGGTCTGGCCCGCTTGACGTGTGCGCATGCGCCGGGTTTTCTCTCGATCCGCATTTCGGGAGGATAAGACCGCATGAACCCTTATGAAACGGACCTCGACAAGAATCCGGCAAACCACCAGCCGCTGACGCCGATCACCTTTCTGGAGCGTGCCGCCAAGGTCTTCCCCGATCATCTCGCCATCGTCCACGGTATGCAAAGGATCGACTACAAGACCTTCTGGGAGCGCTCGCTGCGGCTCGCCTCGGCGCTCGGCAAACGCGGCATCGGCAAGGGCGACACGGTCACGGTCATGCTGTCGAACACGCCGCCGATGCTGGAGGCGCATTACGGCGTGCCGATGGTCAAGGCGGTTCTGCATTCGTTGAACACGCGTCTCGACGCCGCCGCCATCGCGTTCCAGCTCGACCATGCAGAGACGAAGGTGCTGATCGTCGACCGCGAACATGCGAAGGTCGTCGGCGAGGCTTTGACGCTGGCAAAGGTCAAGCCGCTCGTCATCGACTACGACGATCCCGAATATCCGGACGATGCGCCCTATCCGAAGGGCGAGCGTATCGGCACCGAGGATTACGAGGCTTTCCTTGCCGGCGGCGACCCGGCTTTCGCGTGGTCGATTCCCGACGACGAATGGGATTCGATCTCGCTCAATTACACGTCCGGCACGACCGGCAACCCGAAGGGCGTCGTCTACAGCCATCGCGGTGCGGCGCTGATGTGCTACGCCAACACGATCCATGCCGGCATGGGCAAGCACTGCGTCTATCTGTGGACGCTGCCGATGTTTCACGCGAATGGCTGGTGCTTTCCGTGGACGGTCGCCCTTCAGATCGGCACGCATGTGTGTCTGCGCTGGGTGCGCGCGAAAGCCATGTACGACGCCATCGCCAATAATTCCGTTACGCATCTGTGCGGCGCGCCGATCGTCATGGCCACGCTCTTGAACGCGGAGGAAGCCGACAAGCGCGATTTCCCGCAGACCGTCACCTTCAACACCGCCGCCGCCCCGCCGCCCGAAGCGGTGCTGTCGGGCATGGCCGACGCCGGCTTCGCCGTCACGCATCTCTACGGGCTGACGGAGACCTACGGTCCGGCCACCGTCAACGAATGGAAGGGCGAATGGGATGGCCTCGACAAGGGCGCGCGCACGACGAAAAAGGCCCGGCAGGGCGTGCGCTATGCCGCGCTCGAAGGGTTGACCGTCATGAACCCCGAAACGATGCAGGAGACCCCGCGTGACGGGGAGACGCTCGGCGAGGTCATGTTCCGCGGCAACATTGTCATGAAGGGCTATCTGAAGAACAAAAAAGCCACCGACGAGGCGTTTGCGGGCGGCTGGTTCCATTCCGGCGATCTCGGCGTGATGCACCCCGACGGCTATATCCAGCTCAAGGACCGCTCGAAGGACATCATCATTTCCGGCGGCGAGAACATTTCGTCCATCGAGGTGGAGGACGCGCTCTACAAGCATCCCGCCGTCGCCTCCTGCGGCGTCGTCGGGCGTGCCGACGACAAATGGGGCGAAACGCCCGTCGCCTATGTCGAACTCAAGCCCGGCCGCACCGCCACCGAGGACGAGATCGTCGATCACTGCCGCACGCTGATCGCGCGCTACAAATGCCCGCGCACGGTGATCTTCTGCGAGGTGCCGAAGACCTCGACCGGCAAAATCCAGAAATTCCGGCTGCGCGAAATGGCGAAGGGTCTTTGAATCGACGATCAGGGAGAATTTTCGGTAAAGTTTTTGAAAATTTTACCGTTCGTTAAGCTTTACGGGTGTTTACTGACGCCATCCAGTCTTCTGGATTCTTACCGAGTGGTTCGGCCACTTCGTTTGACGCCTCCCTGTTAAACTCCTGAGAGCCGCTTCCCGTGGCTCTTTTTTTTGGCCGGTGCCCCGCAAACAAGATTTCGCTATTGCGTGGCCGTCCCCTCGCGCATGTAGCGCGCATACATCCAACCTTCGTACTCGCCGGCCTTCACGAGATGCCAGTTGCCGTCGACCTGCACGGAATGAACTCTGGTACCGGCCGGCGCGGTCCATACGATGTTGAAGCTCGATGCCGGTCCGCTGCGCATGCGCACATTGGCGGTCGTGTAGAAAACGTCGCCGGGAATCTCGGCAACCGGCTCCTCGGCGACCGGCTCGATACCGATCGCGGCGGTTGCTTCGGGCGCGGAAACCTCAGGCGTCGGAACGTCGGGCGCCGGCTCCACCCGCACCGCGGCGACCTCGCGAGATGGCGCTTCGCGCTCGACGGGTGACCACCAGCCGATGGCGATGGCGACGACGATGAGGCTCAATCCGAATAAGGCCGATAGCGTACGCATGACAGTCCATAAATGCTCAAACGGTCCCTTCCCGAAAGTGTAGCATGAATGCAACTGACATGGTCTTAACATGACCGCGATTTGCGATATCGGGCGGCGAAATCGCATTTGCGCCATTCTCGCCACTTTCCGCTTCTAGCCCGCGACTATGTTCCGCCTGCGCCCCATCCTTCTTGCCATCGCCTGCTGCCTGACGCTCGTCGTCCCGGCGCAGGCGATCGCGATGATGGATGGCGTTGGCCCGAAATGCCGGGCCTTGCAGGAGAAACTGGTCGAGATGACCGAAAGTGCCCGCACGCCCGGCGAGAACGGGTCCGCCATCGCCGTGTGCATCGGCATCCAGGCCATCGCTCCGCGCGGAATCGACGTCCCTTTCACCGCTTCTGACGAAACCCACAGCCCGTCGAAGCACGCACGGCTGGTGATCGCAAAACGACCATCGGGCATCGAACGTCCGCCCCGAGCCTGATCTCGCTTCGTCCACTCCCAAGCATTTCCGTCGCGTCGCTTCGATGACGCGGCACAGTTTTCATTCGAGGCAACACAATGACTGATCGTTCCACAAGCGCCGGGGACGCCCTGCCGATGCGCCTGAACCGCCGTTTCCTTCTTCTGGGTGCAGGTTCGCTCGCACTCGCCGGCTGCGTTTCAACACCAGAGCCGCAACCCGAACCCGAACCGCTGCCGCCGGTTCGCCCTGCAATGTATGACGCGATGCCCGAGGAGCCGTACGACGTTCCGGCCGTGGACGTGTCGCAGATGGCCCCTGAATGGTGGCGCCGCGAAGTCGATTATGAAACCGAGGAGCGTCCCGGCACGCTCATTGTCGAGACCGGGCAGAAATATCTCTACCATGTTCGCCCGAACGGACGCGCCATGCGCTACGGCATCGGCGTCGGACGTGACGGCTTTTCCTGGCAGGGCCGCGCCGTCATCGCCTATAGGCGCGAATGGCCGCGCTGGACGCCGCCGGATTCCATGGTCGCGCGCCAGCCCGAACTCGAACCCTATTCGATCGCCAATGGCGGCATGGACCCGAGCGCCACCAACCCGATGGGTGCGCGTGGTCTCTATATCCACCAGAACGGACGCGACACCATCTACCGCGTCCACGGCACGCATCAGCCATGGTCGATCGGCCGGTCCATTTCGTCCGGCTGCATCCGCCTGATCAATCAGGACATCATCCATCTGCATGCCAATGTGCGCGACGGCAGTGCCATCGTCGTCCGGCATGACACCGCGCCCGACCTGATCGCGGTGGCCGGCTGATGATCATGGCGGCGGGAAGGCTCAGGCCTTCCCGCGCAGCAATTTGAAGGCCGGGACGAAAACCCGGCCGACCAACGGGTTGAGGGCAAGGCCGAGCGCCAGTCCGAATACGCCATCGAGCGCGGCGGTGACGATCCATTCCACCGCCGCCTCGCCCGCCCCGACGAAATGGGCGGCATTCGCCGCGACGCTTTCGATGAAATGGCTGATCGCACCAAAGCCGATCACGGCCAGCCCATGCGTGACGATCTGCCCGCCGACCCACAGCATCGCCGCCGTGCCGACCGTGGAAATCACATTCATGATGCGCGGCATCGCCTTGACCAGCCCGCGCCCGAAGGCCCGCGTCGCCGACAACCGGCCGATCTGCGCCAGCTTCAGTCCCGCATCGTCCATCTTTACCAGAAGCGCTACCGCGCCATAGACGAGCGCCGTGATGCCGATGGCGACCAGCGCGAGCACGATGCCGCGCGTGACGACGCCCTGCGCTTCGATCGCCGCCAGCGCGATGGTCATGATTTCGGCCGACAGGATGAAGTCGGTCTTGATCGCGCCGGCCACGCGCTCCTCTTCCAGCTTTGCAGCATCGAGCGTTCGAGGCTCGTCGCCATGATCCTCCTCATGGGAGGAAAACAGATGCGCGACCTTCTCCGCCCCCTCAAAGCAAAGATAGGCGCCGCCGAGCATCAAAAGCGGCGTCATCAGCCAGGGCGCGAAAGTGTCGAGCAGCAGCGCGGCGGGAAGCAGGATGACGAGCTTGTTGAAAACGGAACCGCGCGCGATCTTCCAGACGATCGGCAATTCGCGCGCTGCCGGCAGGTTCTGGACGTATTTCGGCGTCACGGCCGTATCGTCGATGACGACGCCGAGCGACTTCGCGCCGGCCTTCGCGGTGTCGTCGATCACGGAACCCGCGACCTTGACCCCGACGCGGCCGGCCTGCGCGGCCACGTCGTCCACCTGCGCGGCGGCGAGTTTCGCCAGCGCGGCCACATCGTCGAGTAAGGCAAGCAATCCGCTCATGCCTTCAAGCTAGACCGGCAGTACCGGCTCGACAACATCGCGCATATCCGGGACCACTTTGCGTTGCGATCCGGTCGAAATGCCGTTATATGCAATGCTGATTTTCCCAATTCGGTGGCTTTGCCCACCGCCCGCGGCCGGGACCGCGGGCGAACAGGAAGGATTTATCTCATGGCCAACACCCTGCTCATGCCCAAGGCGACGGCCGTCTGGCTGGTCGACAACACCGCGCTGTCCTTCGACCAGATCGCCGCCTTTTGCACGCTGCACCCGCTCGAAGTGAAGGCGATCGCCGATGGCGAGGCCGCGCAGGGTATCAAGGGCCTCGACCCGGTGATGACGGGCCAGATCACGCGCGAGGAAATCGCCAAGGGCGAGGCCGACACGAACTACAAGCTCAAGCTGGCCGAACCCAAGGTTCGCGTGCCCGAAACCAAGCGTCGCACGCCGCGCTACACGCCGCTGTCGAAGCGTCAGGATCGTCCTAACGCGATCCTCTGGCTGGTGCGCAATCATCCCGAACTGAAGGACGCGCAGATTTCGCGCCTCGTCGGCACCACGAAGGCGACGATCGAGCAGATCCGCGAGCGCAAGCACTGGAACTCGGCGCATCTGGTGCCGATGGACCCGGTGACGCTCGGCCTTTGCTCGCAGATCGATCTCGACCTCGAGGTCCAGAAAGCCTCGCGCGGCCTGCCGGCAGCCGAGCCGACCGGCGGCACGCTGCTTCCCGCACGCGAGACCGAGACGCTGGAAGTGCGCGAAAACAGGGACGAAGACGAACTGGACGCCGATGCCGTCTTCGCCAAGCTGTCGTCGCTGAAATCGACCGATACCGACGAAGACGACGACAACCGCTTCTGACGGCCCGCTCCAGTCCAATTGAAAAGGGCGCCTTTCGGCGCCCTTTTCGTTTCGGATAGTCCGATCTTTCAGCGACTGTCGCGCTTGGCCTGTGCGACCGCGCCGGCCTTGCGCTGGCGGCCCGTTTCCATCGGCCGCACCAGATTTTGGCGACGCTCGGACGCTGCCTTGCGCATGCCCTTACGGGCGTGGCGAGTGTTTTTCGGCGCGTCCTTGGCGTCGGATGCCTGCTTCAGCGTCAGCGCGCGTCTGGCAAGTTCGATCTGCGATCCCATTTCCTCCCGGCGGGTGCGCTCGGCGTTGAGCCGGCGCATGGCGGTCGCCAGCACCTCCAGCTTGAGCTTGTTGCCGGATGCCGACGTCGCGGCCTCGTTTCCCTTGGGAGCGGCCTTGCCGCGCATCTCGCGCTTGCGGCGCTGGACTTCGCCGCTCGCCTTGTCGCGGCGCTCACGCAGGAGCTTGATGACGGAGGACAGTTCCTTGTCGTCCAGTTCCTGCAGGGCCGGGTGATGGGTCTTGGTGACGATCTCGCGCTCGTCCCTGGTGAGAGCGCGCTCTTCGTCGCGACGGCTGATGGACATGATGATCCCCTTCTGCTCGTTGAACGGTCAGGGAACCAACGGGTGCTCGCCCCGATGGTTTCATCAAAAATCAGCGCAGCCGCGTCGCCTCCATCGTTTCGACGCGGCGTTCCAGATTCGCCTGGCGCACCATCGAGGGCAGCAGGAACAGGTCGATGATCTGGCCGATGCCGAGAAGGCCGAGCGTGAAGAGCCAGAGCAGGCCGGTCCAGATGCGCCCGGTATAGAAGCGGTGAAGGCCGCAGAAGCCGACGAGGCACAAAAGCCATAAAAGGAAGGCGACGGGTCCCGATTTCATATGTTCCAATCTCCGGAGCGAACGATCGGATCACAGATAGGCACGCCGCCCGCCGATTGCCAGTTCAGCGGGTCGAGCGCCTTTCCATCTCCTCGCGCGCCGCCTGATCGCGCTCCATGCGCCGGTAGAAATCGGCGAGGCGCTTGCCGGGCTCATGTCTGAAAACGACGCCGTCGCAGGCGATGGACGCGATCCGGTCGATGCGGAAGGCGCGGAAATCGCCGCGCAGTTCGCACCAGGCGACGACGGTCCAGACCTTGCCCCAGAACCACAGCCCAAGCGGGCGGATCTGCCGACAGGAAGACGCGCCCGCCTCGTCGCGATAGTCGATCGTCAGGACGTGCCGCGTCTCGATCGCACGCTCCAGCGTGTCGATGGTTCGGCGCTCAGCGTCGCTGACGACCCAAAGCGGCATGTGAATTTCGGTGCGGTCGATGCGCCCGCGCTCGGCGTCCGGCAGCACGGCGGAGATCTTGACCAGCGCTTCTTCGGCCGCCCGCGCCATCGCCGCGCCGCCGAAGGCGCGCACCATGCGCGCGCCGGCGACGAGCGCGACGATCTCATCGCGCGTGAACATCAGCGGCGGCAGGTCGAAGCCCTCGCGCAAGATGTAGCCGACACCCGCCTCGCCGTCGATCGGGACGCCGGTCGATTGCAGATCGGCGATGTCGCGATAGATGGTGCGGTCGGACACCTCCAGCCGCTCGGCCAGCATATGCGCGGTGACGAGCCGGCCGCCGCGGAGATATTGCACGATCTGGAAAAGCCGATCGGCGCGTCGCATTCCGGTCCACCCTCTCCTGCCGGCGGCGGCCGGCAGGCCGCTTCGTCCGGGACAGTCTAGCACAACCGACGCATCCCCGCGCGGCTTCGGCCCGGGCATAGTAGCGAGAGGCTCCTGACAGCCTTGTGTCAGGAGCCTGTCCGTAGCCTATAGCGACCATGACGAGCCGGGCCGCACGCGCGGCGGCGCCGTCACGCCGATATCGCGGCGGATATTGGCCGGAAGCTCGGCGATGGTCATCCGGCTGCGCCGGGCGGCGCGGGCACGGCGGACGAGCGTGACTATTTCCCGCCAGAGCCGGAAATCATCGTCATGGGTCATGTCTCTTCTCCCTTTACCTTCGAGGGGAAGAAGATACCGCGACCCTCCTGCCAGCCTTGCGTCAGCAGCGGAAACGACGCGCCTAAAGCGCGTCGCGATCTTTCAGATTCGCTCCATGCGCTTTAGGTTCTTGCTTTTGCGCATGTCTTTATCCCGAAACCGGTGCCCACTTTCGGGAGACATGCGCTAGTTTTCCGGCTTCACCGGAACCGTATAATTGAGCGGCAGGCGTCCGCCGTCGGCATAAACGGTCTGGCCTGTGACGTAGGAGGCGTCGTCGGAGGCGAGGAACACGGCGACCGACGCGATCTCGGACGGATCGCCGATGCGGCCCATCGGCGTGCGCGACAGGATGCGATCCTTCGCCGCCGGGTCGGCATTCACCGCCGCCAGCATGTCGGTCATGATCGAACCCGGACCGATCGCGTTGACGCGGATGCCGAGCGGGGCGAGCGAGATCGCCATCGCCTTGGTGAGCTGCGAAACGCCGCCCTTGGAAATCGAGTAGGGCACCTGGTTGGGCAGCGCGAAAACCGCGTTGATCGACGACATGTTGACGATCGCGCCAGCCGCACCGCCCTTGCCCACCTTCTCGGCCATGTAGCGGGCGACGGCCTGCGCGGTCAGGAACGAACCTTTCAGATTGACGGCGAGCACACGGTCGAAATCCTCTTCCTTCAGGTCGAGGAACTCCGCGCCGTGAACGATGCCGGCATTGTTGACGAGGATGTCGATGTCGCCATAGGCGTCGAGCGTGGCGGTGACGAGGTTCTGCACGTCGAGCCGCTTCGACACGTCCGCCTTGACGAACCGCACCTCGCCCAGCGCCGACAGATCGCTTTCGGCCTTGTCGCCCTTTGTCGTGTCGATGTCGGCGATGACGACGCGCGCGCCTTCGCGCAGGAAGCGTTCCGCGATGGCGTAGCCGATGCCGCTCGCCGCGCCCGTCACGATCGCCGTCTTTCCGTCGAGTCTCATATCGCATCCTTTCAATCGTCTGGTGCCGAACCTATAGCGGGCAGCCGTGCGCTGCGGCAAGGCAAGCGTCATCGTCGCCGCGCCCGAAAGCCGGTTCGTGTGGAGAGTCGGGAAGGCGACGGTCCGCTTCACGCTCTTTTTGATTTGTATGGTGCGATCGGCGGGGCCGTCACCCGGCGCTGTCATACCGTGTCCCTTCTCCAGCGACGGCGGGCGAACCCGACGCTCTTACCAACTGGTGCGCGGAATGGCGGCGCGCCGCCCGATCGTTTGAACGGAGCGCTGAAGTTCTGGCCACGGCGCGCCCGACAGCGCGGCTACGTTGGCCACATCATCGGAACGCCGGTCCCCCCACATCAGAACGTCTCCGGACGCGTTTCCGACAGGAGGAACTGAGGCGGATGATAGGGGAGGCGGGGAGAGAGTGGATAAGTTTGCGACGGCCGGGATCGTCGTGCGAATGGACAGGGTGAGGCCTGGGTTCCTGTGACGAGCACAGGAATGACGGGATCAGGGTTTATGCCAGTCTCCAGCGTTTGCGGTTTGCAGAAAGGTTCATGAAGATCGTCATTCCTGTGCTCGTCACAGGAATCCAGGCCTCACCCTGTCCGCTATTCCATGCTCCAATCATGCGCCAGGCCGAAGGATTCGGCGAGGCCGTGTTCGCCGCTGCGCGTCACGATGAGCGCGCGGCTGTCCTGTGAGCGTTTCACCCAATGACGTTCCAGAAGGCGGGCGAGAATCGCGGCGCCCAGCCGGCCGGCCAGATGGTGCCGGCGCTCGCTCCAGTCGAGGCATGTCCGGCAAAGCGGCCGTTTCGAGCCGTCGTGGAGGTCGAGCCCGAAATCCGCGGCGAAGCCTTGTCCCGCCGGCGTCAGCAAACCGGCTCCATCGGCCAGTAGAATGAGGCCCTTTGCCTGCATGGAATCGGCGATGGCAAGGCCCAGTCTTCCCGCTAGGTGATCATAGCAGGTGCGCGCCTTGCGTAAAGCCGCATCGCGCGGGCCGACAGGATGATGTCGCTTCGGCCCCATGGATGCGACGATCGACAGCGTCTCGACCATCTGCGCGACTTCGACGGAGGCCAATCTGTAGTAGCGGTGCCTGCCCTGCCGTTCGGGTACGATCAGTTCGGCTTCGGCAAGTCGGGCAAGATGTCCGCTCGTCGTTTGCGCCGTCACGCCGGACGAGCGGGCCAGCTCTCCCGCCGTCAAGGCTTGTCCGCTCATCAGGGCAGACATGATGTTGGCGCGCGCTGGCTCGCCGAGAAGCGCCGCTACGGTCGCGATGGTGTTTCCTGAAGCCATATTCGCCATGGATGCCAGCATAGAACCAGCCATGCGGAAAGCCAGCCCGAACGCTTCGGCCCCGGCCGAAGCATCGCAGGCGACAAGTCGGGTAGGGACGAGAGACCCGATGCTTTGAAAGTGACCGACAATGGCGATAAACGAATTTCGCAGCATGGCTGCGCCGCTCCGCAAGTCCCCGATAGAGGGCCGGCTTTCGAATGTGCTGCGCCACGTCTTTCTGGTCTGGCCGCAGCGCCGGCGCCAGCGCACGAGACTGCTCGAACTGGAGCCTCATGAGCTTCGCGATATCGGCATCTGCCGCAAGGACGCATTGCGGGAAGGGCGCAAGCCGTTCTGGCAAGGCGTACCTCGCTCAAGCCCCTCGCATCCCGACACGTCAAATTCACCTCACTGAAAGTTCGCCGCGATGAAGGCGGAGAGGTTGGTGATGTCTTCGTCGGACAGTTTCGCCGCGACCGGTTTCATCAGGGCCGAATTCGGCCCGACATTTTCCCCCTCGCGATATTGCTCGAGCCGGCCGACGAGATAGTCGACGTCTTTTCCTTCGACAGGGGGGAAGCTGGCCATGCCGCGACCGGTGCGTCCATGACATCGGGCGCACGAACTCGCATACATTTTTTCTCCCGCCGCAATATCGGCAGCGGGCGGTTCCTGTGCGATGGCGGGCACCGCGAGGGCCAGCAAAAGCGCCGTGCCGGTCGGAATCTTCATGATGAGCACCCATTGGATTTGCAGGATATCGGCGACCCCGGCAGGCGTGCGGCATGCACCCGAGACAGGGGAACGGCAGCGGAAACGAAGCCGCACTGCCTTGCAGCAATGCGGCTTGCTTCGCCTTATTCAGGCGTGATGCGATAGATGTCGCCCTCGTCGATGGCGGCGTAGAGATTGCCGTCCGGCCCCTGCACCAGCGACCGGAAACGACCGGACTCCATCGGAAGCGCCATTTCGGTCACGTTGTTGACGGACAGGCCGTCCTCCGCCAGATCGACGATGTCGATACGCTGGCCGACCGGCGTTCCGCCGAAACCGATCCCCATCAATCCGACGACCATACGGCCATCCCATTCGCCCCACTGTTCGCCCGACAGGAAAGCGGCCGAGACGCTGCCTTGCGACAGACCGTTGTTGTTCCATGCCGGCTTCATCGCGTCCGGATAGGTGTTGAGGTCCGTCATCGGCATGTATTCGGCACGTTCCTGCGGGTTCATCTCGTCCATCTGGTTCGGCTCGTAGCCGCAATATCCGTCGGGACATTCGCCGCGTCCCGCCTCGCCGGGCCGCGGATCCCAGCCGCCATTGCCGCCGGCAACCAGCGCGGTGATCTCGTCGGAATGCCACGGACCATGCTCGGCAACCACGGGCTGCCCGGTGTCGGGACGGAACGCGATGCCCTGTACGTTGCGATGACCGTAGGTGAAGATGCGCGGATCGAAGCCGTCCGGCGCATTGTTGCCTTCGATCGGTTCGCCGTCGCGGTCGATGCGCAGCACCTTGCCGCCGATCAGCGTCGGGCTTTGCGGCACCTCGGCATTGTGCGTATCGCCCGTCGTCACGAAAAGATGGCCTTCGGGATCGAAACGGATGCGCCCGCCATTATGCGCGCCCGGTCCACCGAAAGGCTGGTCCGTGGCCACGGGCTTATAGGGAATGTCGTCGACGATGTCGGTGCGGTCGGACACTTCGGAGAGGTCGTCGTTCACCACCAGCCGCAGGACGCGGTTGCCGCCCGGTTCGGTGAGGTTCGACGCCGAATAGACATAGACGAACCGGTTCTCATCGAAATCCGGATCGACGGCGACGCCGTTCATGCCGGCCTGCCCCTCACAGAACAGATCCTCCCCGGTACTCGAAAAGCCGTCCGATCCGCCTATGCCCAGAAGCGCGTTCACGTCGCCCGACGGCAACAGGACCGACAGGCCCCGGCACTTCTCGGTGAAGAACATGGTTCCGTCCGGCAGAAACGCCATATCCCACGGATCCTGAAGGTCGGAAAGCACCGTTTCGTGAGTGAGAGTGGGACCCTGGTTCTGCGCGAGCGCGGCGGCGGGCAAGATAGCGGCCATCGCCGTTGCGGCGAGCGTGGTCGCCTGCCAGGTCAATAACTTGCTAGGCATCGAAGTTCCTCCCGTTGAAATTACGATTGGAACTTAAGCACAACGGTTAAATCAGCGCCAGCTTACATTACGTAACGTCAATACGAATGCCGGCTGACGACAGGCTGCGTGGCTCCTATCCGATCCCCTTGCCCCGCAACGCCGCCTCCACCTCATCCAGAATCGCCGGGTCGTCGATCGTCGCGGGCATTGACCAGTCCTCGCGGTCGGCGATCTTTTGCATGGTGGCGCGGAGAATCTTGCCGGAGCGGGTCTTGGGGAGGCGCTTGACGGGGACGACGGTGCGGAAGGCGGCGACGGGGCCTATCTTTTCGCGGACCAGCGCGACGACTTCGCGTTCGATCTCGTCCGCCGGGCGGTCGACGCCGGCATTCAGGACCACGAAGCCGCAGGGGACCTGACCTTTCATCGCGTCGATTATTCCGATGACGGCGCATTCGGCGACGTCGGGGTGTTCGGCGATGACCTCCTCCATGCCGCCGGTCGACAGGCGGTGGCCGGCGACGTTGATGATGTCGTCGGTGCGCGCCATGATGAAGAGGTAGCCGTCGTCATCGATGATGCCAGCGTCGGCGGTTTTGTAATAGCCGGAGAACTCTTCGAGATAGGCGCTTTTGAAGCGGGAATCCGCGTTCCATAGCGTCGGCAGGCTGCCGGGCGGCAGCGGCAGCCTTGCCACCACATTGCCGAGCGTGCCGCGCGGGACTTCGTGGCCGGCATCGTCCAGGATCGCCATGTCCCAGCCGGGCATGGGCACGCCGGGCGAACCGTATTTGACCGGCAGAGCGCCGAGGCCGACCGGGTTGTGGCTCATCGGTGCGCCGGTTTCGGTCTGCCACCAATGATCGATGACGGGCTTGCCGAGCTGGTTCTCTGCCCATTTGACCGTTTCGGGATCGGCTCGCTCGCCGGCCAGGAACAGGGTGCGGAATTTCGACAGGTCGTATTTTCGCACGAACTCGCCCTTCGGGTCCTGCCCCTTGATGGCGCGAAAGGCGGTGGGGGCGGTGAAGAGCGCGACGACATTGTGCTCGGAGATCACGCGCCAATAGGTGCCCGCATCCGGCGTGCCGACCGGCTTGCCCTCGAAGACGACGGACGTGCAGCCGTGAAAGAGCGGCGCGTAGACGATGTAGGAATGGCCGACGACCCAGCCGACATCGGAACCTGCCCAGAACACCTCGCCCGGCCTGACGCCGAACTCGTTTTCCATCGACCAGGCGAGCATGACGAGATGGCCGCCATTGTCGCGCACGACGCCCTTGGGCTGGCCGGTCGTACCGGAGGTGTAGAGGATGTAGAGCGGGTCGGTGGCCGCGACCGGCACGCAGGGCACGTCGCGCTTGTCAGCCCTGGCCTTTGCGATGGCGGTCGCGTAGTCGACGTCGCGGCCGGGGGTGAGCGTCGCAATCTGCTGGTCGCGCTGGAGGACGATGACGGTTTCGACCTTGTGCCGGGCCTGCGCGATCGCGCCGTCATAGAGCGGCTGGTAGGCGACGATGCGGGTAGGCTCGATGCCGCAGGAGGCGGCGATGATGGCTTTGGGCTTCGCGTCGTCGATGCGGGTGGCGAGTTCGCGCGCCGCAAAGCCGCCGAAGACGACCGAATGCACCGCGCCGATCCGCGCGCAGGCGAGCATGGCGATTGCGGCCTCCGGCACCATCGGCATGTAGATGATGACGCGGTCGCCCTTTTCGATGCCGCGATCCTGCAGCACGGCGGCGAGCGCGACCACTTCGGCCTTGAGTTCGGCATAGGTAAGCGTGCGCTTCGTAGCCGTGACGGGACTGTCGTGGATCAGCGCAAGCTGATCGGCGCGGCCATTTTCGACATGGCGGTCGACGGCGTTCCAGCAGGTGTTGCAGATCGCATCGGGAAACCAGCGGCCATAGACGCCTGCGTTCGCGTCGAAGATGCGGTCGGGTTCGCGCACCCAGTCGACGAGCTTTGCCGCCTCGCGCCAGAAGGCTTCGGGGTCCGCCTGCCAGCGTGCGTAGGTCTCCTGATAGCGCGATGCCATATGCGTCCTCCCTGATGGCGAATTGGTAACCGGGGGGCGGCGCACCTGTCCAGAGCGGCGAAAGTCGGACAGGGCGGGCGATACCTGCTATTGGGAGGCGATAGAGGATTCGCCATGCAATCGAAAGTCGTCGCCTTCCTGTTTATCGCCGCGATGGTCGTGCAGATCATCAAGCCGATCGGCATTCCGGGCCTGAAAAAGCGCGGCGATTTCTGGAAGATCGCCGTGGCGGCGCTCGCTATCATGATGCTGACGGTGCTGATCCGGCCGCACTGAGCTTAAACCGGAAACTCACGCTTCGACGATGTCGGTGTCGAGCAACAGCGGCAGGAGGTGCTCGGCCCATCGGTCGTAGCCGGCTTCCGACGCGTGGAAACCGTCGACCGAAAAGCCCGCGATCGGATCGTCGATCGGCAGCCGCGTCGCCGGCACCGCGCCGCGTTCGAGGCAGAGGCGATGGCCCCAGTAATTGATCAGTCCGGCGCGGATTTCGAGGATGCGCCCGAGTGCGGGCGGCAGAGCGGGCATCAGCGACATTTCCACGACCGGCGACCAGACGACCCGCGCTTCGGGCCATTTGGCGCGCAGGGCGTAGAGCAGCGTGCCGAATTCGCGGTTGAACCGCGCGCCGGTGTGGAAGTTCTTTGCGTCGTTGGAGCCGACGGTGAGCACCAGATGCGTCCAGTGGCCGGGGTCCATGTTGGGCACGACATGATCGCGCAGCCGCCCGGCGGTGGCGGAATTGAAGCCCGCAGCGCGCCACACGACGGGACGGCCGGTCGCCTCGTGCGCGCGGTGGGCGAGACGGGCGGCGAGGCCGCGCTCCGAGCTTTCGACGCCGACCGAGGCTGCGGAGGAATCGCCCAGCACGAGGAGATTGATCGGTTCGCCTTCGCCCGCGATGCGGTGGATGACCGGGCCTTGCGCCGGCAGCATACGCTGGACGCGGCGGCGCACTATCAGACCCTGCCAGACATAGACCGGGAAGGCGAGCCAGGTGAGGAGGGGCAGAAGCGACATCGCCCGATTATAGCGGGCAAGCGGGCGGCAAAAAACCCGGATGACGGACATCCGAGCGTCTGCGTCATTGTGACCGGGTTAAGGAAACGTGGCGGGTTGCCTTGCCGGGTGAGGCATGGACTCCTGTGACCCGCGTGACAAGCACGGGGGCAGGCGAGCACAGGGGTGACGGCATCCAGGTCATGTCGGACTTTGCGGCGGTGGGGCTGGCTCTACATTTCCACCCTCACCTCTGTGCTCGTCACAGAGGTCCACGCCTCGCCATTTCAACCGACGTTGCGTATCCGGCATAAGTACTACCCCACACCTGCCTCGACGCCTCGCGTCGACCCACCTCTCCCACAAGGGGAGAGGGCGGCGTCTTGGCCTCAGCCCTGCTTTTCCAGCTCCGCCGACCATTTGCCCTGTGCGGCGAGGCCGTTCATGCGGGCGCGGTGGGCGAAGGCGGTCTGGGCGGCGGCGACGTTTTCGGTCTTGCCGGCCCATGCCTTTTGCGGTGCGGCCTGAAGCGCGCGGCCGTAGGAGAAGGTGACTTTCCACGGCAGCGGACCGGCTGCGTTGATCGCATTGAGATTGGCGGTCGCTTCCTCGTCGGACTGGCCGCCCGACAGGAACGCAATGCCCGGAACGGCGACCGGTACGGTTTCCCGGAAGACCTTGATGGTCTTTTCGGCCACTTCCTGCGGCGATGCCTCGGTGCCGGACTTCTTGCCGGGGACGATCATGTTCGGCTTGAGGATCGTGCCTTCGAGGTTCACGTCGGCGGCGTAGAGCTCGGAGAAGAGCTGGAGCAGCGTGACCTTCGTCACCTCGTAGCAGGTGTCGATGTCGTGCGCGCCGTCCATCAGCACTTCCGGCTCGACGATCGGAACGATGCCGGCCTCCTGGCACAGCGCGGCGTAGCGGGCGAGCGCATGGCAGTTGGCGTCGATAGCGGTGGCGGACGGGACGTTGTTCTCCTCGTCGATGTCGATCACCGCGCGCCATTTGGCGAAGCGCGCGCCGAGCTTGTAATATTCGGCCAGACGCTCGCGAAGGCCGTCGAGGCCCTCGGTGACGGTGTCGCCCGGAAAGCCGGCAAGCGCCTTGGCGCCGGCGTCGACCTTGATGCCGGCAACCGCGCCGGACGCCTTGATCAGGTCGACGAGCGGCGTGCCGTCGGCGGCCTTCTGGCGGATCGTCTCGTCATAGAGGATGACGCCGGAAATGTGGTTCTTCATGGCGTCCTGCGAGCGGAACAGAAGCTCGCGGTAATCGCGACGGTTCTCTTCGGTCGATTCCACCTTGATCGCGTCGAAGCGCTTCTTGATCGTGCCGGAGCTTTCGTCGGCGGCCAGAATGCCCTTGCCGTCGGCCACCATGGCGCGCGCGATGTCTTCGAGACGTTCCGTCATCTGCAATGTTCTCCTGATCGAAATGGGTGAATTGGCGCATAGCAGATGCGTGTGACGAACGGAATGCTGCGGCGGGCGCTCCAATCGATTGAAATATCACGTCTTTGCAACGAAACAAAAAAGGGCGACCCGAAGGCCGCCCTGATCCGTCTGTTTGTTCGCCGTGACTATTCGCGATTGCCCAGGAACTGGAGCATGAACAGAAACAGGTTGATGAAATCGAGGTAGAGACGCAGCGCGCCCATGATGGCCTTGCGGCCCATGGCGACGGCGCCGTCGCCCTCGTAGTACATTTCCTTGATCTTCTGCGTGTCGTAGGCGGTGAGGCCGGCGAAGACCAGAACGCCGATCGCCGAAACCGCGAACTGGAGCGCGGAGGACTGCAGGAAGATGTTGACGATCATCGCGATGATGATGCCGAACACGCCCATGATCAGGAACGAACCCATGCCCGTCAGGTCGCGCTTGGTCGTGTAGCCCCACAGCGAGAGCGCGCCGAAGGCGGTTGCGGTGATGAAGAAGGTCTGCGTGATCGACTGGGCCGTGTAGACCAGGAAGATCGACGACAGCGACACGCCCATCAGCGCGGCATAGGCCCAGAAGGTGGTCTGCGCGGCCGATACGCTCATCTTGTCGATGCGGAACGACAGGAAGAACACCATGGCGAGCGGCGCGAGCATGACGACCCAGCGCAGCGGCGAACCGTAGAGCGTGGCGCCGAGCGCGGTGAGCATCTGCCCGTTGCCGAGCGTGGCGACCGCCTGGCCCGGATCGGACGTGACGGCGAGCGAGACGGTGCCGAGTGCGGCAACGCCGGTGATGGCAAGGCCCAGCGCCATCAGATTGTAGACCCTGAGCATATAGGCGCGCAGGCCCTGGTCGATCGAAGCGTCGGCCTGGACGCCGCCGGCGGCTCCGTACCGCGCCTGATAATTACGAAGGTCAGCCATGTGAATGGTTCCTCTTGCTATGCATCCCGTCCGGTGTCGGAGCCGCCGATAGGCGCATGCTCCAGGCGCCGCTGGCGGGACTCCAGCATGCCTGTTGCAGAATATGCGCATTCTTTGCGGCGTTCACAAGACCAAACCGAACGTGAAATACGCCGTGAACGGCGGCAATTGGTCTCGATCGGTGAAAATATGCGCTTTTCCTAAAGCTCCCTCAGCACAGGCGCCGCCTTGTGCCCCAGCACGCGCCATGTGCCCACCAGCCCGAATCCCACCGTCAGCACCAGCGCGAGGATAATGGTCGAGAACGCGACTTCGGGCAGGAAGGCGGACGGCAGGCCCATGATCCGGGCGATGACGAACCATGCGGCGACGCCGCCCGCGAAGAGCGCGAAGGTCGCCGTCGCCAAGCCGATGATGGCGTATTCGAGCGAGAAGGCGGAGATCAACGTGCGCCGGGTTGCGCCGAGGGTCTTCAGGACGACCGCGTCGTGCACCCGCGCGCGGTTGCCGGCCGCCAGCGCGCCCGACAGGACCAGCACCGAGGCGACCAGTGCGACGGCCGCCGCGGCACGGATGGCGACGGCGAGTTGCGCGACGATCTCATTGACGATGTCGAGCGCGTCCTTGACGCGAACCGAGGTCACCGACGGAAAGGTGCGTGTGACCGAATTGAGAATGCGCGCCTCGTCCGCCGCGCTCGCATCGTCGTCGGCGAGCGTCGCCAGCCATGAATGCGGCGCGCCGGCGAAGGTGTTGGGCGAAAACACCATGACGAAATTGATGCCCATCGATTCCCACTCGACCTGCCGGAAATTGGCGATGCGCGCGGTGATGTTGCGGCCGAGCACGTTGACGGTGATCGTGTCGCCCAGTTGCACGCCGATCTCCGATCCTTCCTGCGCGGCGAAGGAGACGAGCGGCTCGCCGTCATAATCGGCCGGCCACCATTCGCCCGCCGTGAGCGTCGAGTTTTCCGGTACGTTCTGCGCATAGGTGATGCCGCGATCGCCGCGCAGCACCCACGCGCCTTCCGGCGGCACCTGGATGTCGCGCACATCGACATCGTTGATGCCCATGATCCGCCCGCGCAGCATCGGCACGCGGATGAGCTTGCCGTCCGGCGCTTCCGCCTCGACCAGCGCGGCGAAGGCGTCGACCTCGCTCGCCTGAATGTCCACGAAGAAGAAGTTCGGCGCCTGCGCCGGCAGGTTTCCCGAAATCTGGCGGCGCAGATTGCCGTCGATCAGCGCGAGCGTGACGAGCAGCGTCAGCCCGAGCCCGAGCGACAGGACGACGGACGGCGTTAGCGCGCCGGGCCGGTGGATGTTACCGACGGCAAGGCGCAGCGCGGTGGACGACACGCGTGGGGCGCGCTTTGCAAGAAACTGCACGAGCCAGCCGACCGCACGCAGCACCAGAAAGGCGAAGATCGCCGCGCCGACGAAGATGATCGCGATGCGCCGGTCGCCCGAAAAGCCGATGGCGAGGACGGCAAGGCCGATGGCGATGGCGGCGGCGGTGATCACATAGATCGCGCGCGGCAGGCCGCGCCCTTCGAGGCCGAGTTCGCGGAAAAGCGCCGTCGCCGGAACGTCGCGCGCGCGGCCGAGCGGCAGGATGGCGAAGGCCAGCGTGACCATGAGGCCGAAGACGGCCGCGAGCGCCAATGCGCCGGGATAGATGCCGCCTTCGGACGGGATCGGCAGGACGGCGGCGAGCATCGCACTTGCTGCAAACGGCATCAGCGCGGCGAGCACCAGTCCGATGGCGATGCCGACGATTGCGATGATGAGGATCTGGATCAGATAGATCGCGAAAACCAGCGCGCCCGATGCGCCGAGACTCTTGAAGGTGGCGATGACGCCGCGTTTGGAATCGAGATAGGCGCGCACCGCATTCGCCACGCCGACGCCGCCGACGACGAGCGCGGTCAGGCCGACCAGCGTCAGGAATTGCGAGAAACGCTCGATGTTGGACGACAGCGACGGTGCGGCATTGGTGCGCGAGCGGAGCGACCAGCCGGCTTCGGGAAAATCGGTTGCGGCGGCTTCGCGGACTGCCTCGATATCGTCTTCGGACGTGCCGAGCGGCATGCGGATCTTGTAGCCGTGCTCGACCATGCTGCCTTCCTGCAACAGGCCGGAGGCGCGCAAGGCATCCATCGAGACGAGGAGGCGCGGGGCGAGGCCGAAGCCGTCGGAGATCGCGTCGGGTTCGTTGAGGAGTTCGGCGCGCAGTTCGAATACCTGTTCGCCGAGCATGACACGGTCGCCGACTTCAAGGCCGAGGCGCTGGAAGAGGATGTCGGGCGCAATCGCGCCATAGACGCCGTCGCGCTCGGAGAGCTGGTCCTGAAACGGTTCGGTTAGCGTGGTCTCGACGGCGCCATAGAGCGGATAGGCTGCGTCGACGGCCTTCGCCTCGACGAGTGTCTGGTCGGAGCCGTCTTCGAGTCGCACCATGGAGCGGATGCCGGCCGTGTGGGTGACGTCGCCCTGCGCTTCGAGGAAGGCGCGTTCGTCGGCGGAGGTTTCGCGCTGGTTGAGCTCGAAGCGCATGTCGCCGCCGAGCAGCGTCTGGCCCTGGTTGGACACGCCGAGCGTGATCGCCTGCGCGACCGAATTGACGCCGCCGATGGCCGCGACGCCGAGCGCGATGCAGGCGATGAAGATCAGGAAGCCGGAGAGCCCGGCCCGCATTTCGCGCGCGGCGAATCGGAAGGCGAGGGCGAGATGATGCGAGGTCATGCGTTTTGCCTCGCCGGGGAGGGGAGGTATTTTGTCGTGCCAGCGATCGGGAAGGTTCGATGCCTTGTCGCGCCCCCCTCTGGCCTGCCGGCCATCTCCCCCGTGAGGGGGGAGATTATTCTCGTCATCTTCCCGCTCAGGCGATCATGGTGCAGGCAAAGTGGATGACGTGCTTGATCTCCCCCCTCGCGGGGGAGATGGCCGGCAGGCCAGAGGGAAGCGACGTCGAGCGCATACATCACGCGTTCACCGCTTGAAGCTGCGGTTCGGCCTCGATGCGGCCGGAGCGGATGGCGATCTGGCGCGAGCAGCGGGCGGCGAGGGCGGGGTCGTGGGTGACGAGCATCAGGGTCATGCCGCGCTCGGCGGCCTTGGCGAACAGCATGTCGGATATCTGGCGGCCCGTCGTCTGGTCGAGATTGCCGGTCGGCTCGTCGGCGATGAGAAGGCGCGGCGAGGGGGCCAGCGCGCGGGCGATGGCGACGCGTTGCTGCTCGCCGCCGGACAATTCGCCCGGATAGTGCGTGAGGCGGTCCTTGAGGCCGACTTCGGCCAGTTCGCGCTCCGCGATCTCGAAGGCGTCGGTGCGGCCGGCAAGTTCCAGCGGCACGGCGACGTTTTCAAGCGCCGTCATGTTGGGGATCAGGTGGAAGGACTGGAAGACGATGCCGACATTGCGGCCGCGAAAGGCGGCGAGCTGGTCCTCGCTCATCTTCGTCAGGTTCTCACCGGCGATCGCGATCGAGCCGGCGTCGATGCGCTCCAGCCCTGCCAGCACCATCAGGAGCGTCGACTTGCCCGAACCGGAGGGACCGACGATGCCGGCCGTCTCGCCGGCGGCGATGTCGAGGCTGATATTCTTGAGGACATGGACCGACGATGCCCCCTCGCCGAGCGTGAGCGAAACGTCCTTCATCTCGATGACGGGTTCTGCCAAGGCCGATCGCTCCTATATGATGCCATGAGTGGGAACGACCGTTCCCGAAAGGGCCGGGAAACCGGCTGGTCGAATATGGGTTTTCGGTGATGGCGTTCAATTCTTCCATACGCGTTTTGGTCGCAGCCTTCATGACCGTGATGGCGACGATGACGGCCGCGCGGGCAGAACCGGCGCAGATCGTCGCTTTCGGCGACAGTCTGATGGCCGGATACCAGCTCAATCCGGGCGAATCCTTTCCCGAACGACTGCAGGCGGCCCTGCGCGAGCGCGGTCACGATGTGGTGATCGCCAATGCCGGCGTCTCGGGCGACACGACGACGGCGGGGCTGGCGCGGCTCGACTGGTCGGTGCCGGACGGCACTGAACTCGTGATCCTCGGCCTCGGGGCCAACGACATGTTGCGCGGCGTCGACCCCGACATTCCCCGCCGAAACCTTACCGAGATGATCGAGCGGCTTCAGGCGCGCGACATGGACGTGATTCTGATGGGCATGCTCGCAGCGCCCAATCTGGGCGCGAGCTACGGCGAACGCTTCAACGCGATCTACCCCGATCTTGCCGGGGAGTTCGGCGTCGAGCTTTACCCGTTCTTTCTCGACGGCGTGACGACAATCGCCGGAATGACGCTGGACGACCGCATGCATCCGAGCGCGGCCGGCGTCGATCGGATGGTCGAGGGCGTGGTGCCGCTCGTCGAAACCTGGCTGAGCGCGCAGGAGTGACGATCTTAACGGTTGAAGATTTACGCTGCGCTGCAAAATCGCTTGCGAACCAGAGCCAGCGATGATTCGTTTAAGGAAGACGCAGTCGATTCGAGGAGGTGGCAGGGCCGGACTCGAGTGCCGGTGACAGTTCCCGGACGGCAGATGCCGCTTTTCCAGACGCGTCCCTCTGACCGACCGGTTCACCGCCCGATCTTCGGGCTTCGATCCCGGCTTCGGCGTCTCTTCACCCATCACGCCGAAGCGCTGAGCGCCGGGCACGACGTGCCGGCGGGTTAAGGGGAAGGACCAGACCATGCCGCGATTGTTCACAGCACTCGAAATTCCGCGCGACGTATCCCTCTCGCTGTCGCTTTTGCGCGGCGGCCTTCCCGGAGCACGCTGGATCGACCCCGAGAATTATCATCTGACGCTGCGCTTCTTCGGCGACGTCGAAGGCCATGTCGCCGACGAGATCGCCGCTGCGCTGGACCGCGTGCGCCGCGCTTCCTTCACGCTCGCGCTTTCCGGTGTCGGCGCGTTCGGCTCGAAGAAGCCGCATTCGATCTATGCCGGCATCGCACCTTCGCCCGCGCTCCATGCGTTGCAGGGCGAAATCGACGGGATTTGCCGCCGTCTCGGCGTGCCGGCCGATCCGCGCAAGTTCACGCCCCACGTCACGGTCGCGCGGCTGCGCAACGTCACGCCCGGCGAGGTGGCGCACTACCTTTCCCAGCGCGGCAATTTTTCCACCGCGCCGTTCAAGGTTTCCCGCTTCGTCATGATGTCGTCGCGCGATTCGGTCGGCGGCGGACCTTACGTCGTCGAGGAAGCCTGGCCGCTGGACGCCAACGAGAAGGCCGGCGTCGGCGCGGACTGGGCGTATGCGCCGCAGCCCGCCTGGCAGGCGCGCTGATGCCGGTCACCAAACTCGACGAGGCCGCGATCGCGAAGGCGCTCGCGGCCCTGCCGGACTGGATTCGCGACGATGACGGTCTTGGCATTTCGCGCCGGTTCAAGTTCAAGACCTTCAACGAGGCGTTCGGCTTCATGACGCGCTGCGCGCTGGAAGCCGAAAAGGCCGACCACCATCCCGAATGGTCGAACGTCTACAACAAGGTGGATATCAGGCTCACCACCCACGACGCGGGCGGGCTGTCAGAACGCGACTTCGATCTGGCCGCGAAGATGGACCGCTTCTTCAAAAGTTGAAGACCGGCGAGCGGCATCCCATCTGAATCGCGTCAATAACGGGTTCAGGGCCATGAAGCAGGCGAGCATCGACGACATTCTCCAGCCCGGCGACGAGGCGACCAACAGAAGCCGCGCAAAGCGCGTCGCAGACGGGTTCTGGCGCACGTTCAAGCGGGCGGCGCGGCACATCCCGTTCGCCGAGGAGCTGGTCGCCGGCTACTACGCCGCGCTCGACCCGAAGACGCCGTTCCGGGTGCGAGGCACCTTGCTTGCCGCGCTGGCCTATTTCGTCCTGCCCTTCGACATCGTCCCCGACATGCTGCTCGGGATCGGCTTCACCGACGACATCGCCGTGCTGACGGCCGCGCTCGCCGCCGTGCGCCCGCACATCCGCGCCCGTCATCACAATGCGGCGCGCGCTGCGATCGAGCGGTTTTCCAAACAGGCTTAAACGAACCGCGCCGGCTCGTAAGGCGTCATGTCGATGTTCGGCGTTGCGCCGGAGATCATCTGCGCCAAAAGCCGGCCTGTTTTCGGCCCGCCGGTCAGTCCGACATGGTGATGGCCGAAGCCGAGCCACGCGCCGGCTATCTTCGGTGACGGGCCGATCAGCGGAATGGAATCCGTAGCCGTCGGGCGATGGCCCATCCATTCGCGCGTTTCCGTCCATGTCAGGCCCGGCATTGCCGCACGGATATTGCGCATCAGAAGATCGAACGGCGCACGCGAGGGCGGGGCGTCGAGGCCGCCGAATTCGACGATGCCGGCCAACCGAAGCCGCCCCTCCATCGGAGTGACGACGAATTTCGCCGACGAGATCATGACCGGGGAACGGGGCATGACGCTCGGCTCCCACAATTCGACATGATAACCGCGCTCGCTTTCGAGCGGCACGTTCACGCCGAGCTTTCGAGCAAGCTCCTTCGACCATATGCCGGCTGCCAGCACCACGCCCGAGCAGCGGATCGTCTCGCCTGCGGCGCGCAGGCCGGTGACGCGGCCGTCTTCGATGACGAAGTCGTCCACCGCCGCCTTGAGAATGTGCGCGCCCTGCGTTTGAGCATGGGCAGCAAGGTCTTTCACGTAGCGGCCGGGATCGGCTATCCGGCCGTGGCGGGGAAGGCGGACGGCGAAGCCGATCTGCGGCGAGAAGGCGGGGTCGTAATCACGCAGGGCCTGCCCTTCGAACTCGTCCCATTCGAAGCCGTGCGCGCGGCGGATGTCCCAGCCGAACGCGTCGGCGGCAAACGCCGCCCGGTCGCGGTAGAGGAACAGATAGTCGGACGGCACGAGCAATTTTTCCGCCTCGGTCCCGGATGCGAGCGCCTGATGGTCGGCAAGGCTGTCACCGATGATGCCATGCAGCGCGGCGGCGATGCGCTTCGTCTCATCGACGGTCGCGTGCGAAAGAAACCGCCGCAGCCACGGCGCGAGACGCGGGAGGTAGGACCAATTGAGAAACAGCGGCTCATTGCGCGACAGGAGCATGCGCGGTGCTTTGCCCAAAAGGCCCGGAACGGTGACCGGAATGATGGCCGCCGAGGCGAGCACCCCACCATTGCCATAGCTGGTACCCTCGCCCGGCCCGGCGCGGTCGACGAGGATGACGTCGTGCCCGGCGCGCTGAAGCCAGATGGCGGTCGAGACGCCGATGATGCCAGCGCCGATGATGGCGATGGGGGATTTGGCGGAGGGCTGGTCCATGCGATCTTGAGTTTATACGCGACGGGGTCGACTGCAATCGGGATGGGCATCGGCTTAGCCGCTTTTGGTTGCCTGAACGGACGAGGGCCGCGTTGGATTTTGCCAAAAAGAAAAGGCCGGGCGCATGGCCCGGCCTTTTTCATTCGATGCAAAACCGTTCAGGATTGCGGCTGCGGCTCCAGACCGGCGTCCGGCTCCTCACCACCCTTCTTGGGGTCGGGGCGCTTGCCGGCTTTCGGGACGGTCGAGCCGCGCGTCGGCGGGGTGTCGTCGCCCATGTCGCGGGCGGGCTTCTCACCCTTGATCAACTGGCGGATTTCGTCGCCCGACAGCGTCTCGTATTCGAGCAGCCCTTCGGCGATCGCCAGCCATTCGTCGCGGTGGTCGGTCAGGATGCGGCGGGCTTCCGTGTAGGCCTCGTCTATCAGGCGGCGCACTTCGCCGTCGATGATCTGCGAGGTTTCCTCGGAGATGTTCTGCTGGCGCGCGACCGAGTGGCCGAGGAAGACCTCTTCCTGGTTCTCGCCATAGGCGACCTGGCCAAGCTTGTCGGAAAAGCCCCAGCGCGTGACCATCGCGCGCGCGAGCTTGGTCGCCTGATCGATGTCGGAGGATGCACCGGACGTGATGTTCTCCTTGCCGAACTTGATCTCCTCGGCGACGCGCCCGCCCATCATGATGATGAGCCGCGAGACCATGTATTTGTAGCTCATCGAATAGCGGTCGCCTTCGGGCAACTGCATGACCATGCCGAGAGCACGGCCGCGCGGGATGATCGTCGCCTTGTGGAGTGGATCGGCGGACGGGACGTGCAGCGCGGTGATCGCGTGGCCGGCCTCGTGATAGGCGGTCAGCTCCTTTTCGGCCTGCGTCATGGCGTTGGAGCGGCGCTCCGCACCCATCATGATCTTGTCCTTGGCGTCCTCGAACTCGGCCATGGTGACGAGGCGCTTGTTGCGGCGCGCGGCCATCAGGGCCGCCTCGTTGACGAGGTTGGCGAGGTCCGCGCCGGAAAAGCCCGGTGTGCCGCGCGCCAGCACCTTCAGGTCGACATTGGGAGCCAGCGGAACGTTGCGGACATGGACTTTGAGGATTTTCTCGCGGCCCTGAACGTCCGGATTGGGCACGACGACCTGACGGTCGAAGCGGCCGGGACGAAGCAGCGCGGGATCGAGAACGTCGGGGCGGTTGGTCGCCGCGATCAGGATGATGCCTTCATTCGCCTCGAAGCCGTCCATCTCGACGAGAAGCTGGTTCAGCGTCTGCTCGCGCTCGTCATTGCCGCCGCCGAGGCCGGCGCCGCGATGACGACCGACCGCGTCGATTTCGTCGATGAAGATGATGCAGGGCGCGTTCTTCTTGGCCTGCTCGAACATGTCGCGCACGCGGCTCGCGCCAACGCCGACGAACATTTCGACGAAGTCCGAACCGGAGATGGTGAAGAAGGGCACGTTGGCTTCACCGGCGACGGCGCGCGCGGTGAGCGTCTTGCCCGTTCCGGGAGGACCGACGAGGAGGACGCCGCGCGGAATCTTGCCGCCGAGGCGCTGGAACTTCTGCGGATCGCGCAGGAACTCGACGATTTCCTCAAGGTCCTGCTTGGCCTCGTCCACGCCCGCCACGTCGGCGAAGGTGACGCGGCCATGCGCTTCTGTCAAAAGCTTCGCCTTCGACTTGCCGAAGCCCATGGCGCGGCCCGAACCCGACTGCATCTGGCGCATGAAGAAAATCCACACGCCGAGGATGAGGATCATCGGCAGCCAGGAAAGCAGATAGCCGAAGATCGAGTTCGATCCGTCGTTTTCAGGGCGCGCATTGATGGTGATGCCGCGTTCCTCGAGCCGGGGCACGAGATTGGCGTCGGTCGGCGCATAGGTCTGGAAGCCCTGCGAACTATCCGTGTAGGTGCCGGTGATGCGGCTGCCGGTGATCGTCACCGACTGGACACGACCGCTCTCGATCTCCTGGACGAACTCCGAATACGGCACTTCGCGCGCCGCGCCGCGCTGCTGGGGCGCCTGGAAAAGGTTGAAAAGCGCGATCAAAAGGACGGCGATAACCGCCCACAGCGCCAGGTTGCGATAATTCGGATTCATCGTCCATCCCGTTGATGCCCGCCTTGCGGGCGAAAGTCCGAGCCGTGTGGCTTGGCGCTAACATAGGAAGATAGCCAACCCTTGCCAAGCACAGCTCTCACATGAGGTTAAGGTCATTCGCGAATGTGGTCGCGCCAAGGCGAAGCGGGCAGTTCGCAAAGGCCAAGGACCGCGCGCAGGGCGTTGGCCGGGGCGAAGTCGAAAGCCGGCAGGAAGAATCGCCACGGGCCGAGCACCGGGCGCGCCTCGTCGGGCGCGAGCGGACGGACGAAATGAGCGCCGTCCCACAAAGCCGGACCGGCGGCGAGGGCAGCGCGCACAAGGGCGCGCCTGGCATCGGCGGGAACGGCGATGTCGATTTGATCCGCCGCAGCGCCCAGCGGAGCGACCGTGCCGCGATCCGCAGCCAATAGGTAGCGTCCGTCCCAGAACGCGCCCGCCTCGGCGGGCATCGGTACCGGGAGGGCGCGGTTTTCGCGATAAAGCCAGATCGCGTTTCGGCGACGGTCGATCACGGTGCGCGACAATGTGGCGCGCAGGGAAGGCGCGGCGAGGCGCGCGGCGAGCGCCTCGGTTCGATCGCGACCCGGCAAATGATCCGTGCCGCCGATAATTGCAAGCAGCATGCGCAACGCGGTGACGGTATCTGGAGCCGTGAGGTATTCGGGATCGAGCCGGAAGAGCCCCGGCGATGGCTGCTCGACCGTGGAAAGCCATCTGGCGGCATGTGCGTTGTCGGTCAGCCGGTGTGCTGCGTCGGGCCGCGCGACCGGGGAGTCCTGCCGAACGCGCACGCGCTCATAGGTGCGGTCGAGATTGGACGGGTCGTCGATCCAGCCGATGTTCTGGTCGGAGAGGTAGGTGCGCAGATAGGCTCGCGAGATGTCGAGCAGCGGGCGGGCGAACCATGTTCGGTCCTCGTAGAGCGTCGCGCGCGCCATACCCGCATCGCCGCGCCGGTCAGGGCTGACGGTTCCACGCGCCTGACGCATCGCGACGGTTTCGCGCTGGTCGTCGGTGGTGTGGCCGAGAAGGACGAGGTCAGTGCCGGCCTCTCGCGCAGCCTTGGCTAGAAGCTTATAGCGTGCGTGGCGGGCGGCGGCCTGAATGCCGGTCGACGGCTTGTCGCCGGTCCAGCGCAGTATGACATGCGCGATGCCGAGCGATGCGCAATCGGCGGCGACATGGCGCGCCTCGTCGGCGGATGCGGCGCGCAAGCCGTGATCGACGGTCGCCGCGACGATGCGCAGATTGTGCCGGTCGGCGAAGGATTTGAAGAGATGAAGGAGCGCGGTGGAATCGCTGCCGCCGGAAACCGCCACCAGAACCGTGCGTCGGTTCGAAAGGTCGAGGGGTGCGAAAAGCCGGTCGGGGTCGAGCCGCATGGCAGGCTCGGCAGTCAGCAGGAGGTGAGCTGCTTTTCCTGATCGACGCGCTCTTTCAGCGCCTCGGACATTTGCGGATAGCGCTGGCCGACCTCGTTGAAGGTCGCGCAGGCGACTTCGCGCTGGTTGAGCGCGGCCAGCGAGACGCCGAGCTTGAAGAGCATTTCGGGCGCGCGGCGCGATTGCGGGTGGTCGCGGCTGGCCGCAAGGAAGGTCTCGGCCGCGTCGCGGTAGCGTTCCTGCCCCAACAGCGCCTCGCCGAGCCAGAACTGGGCGTCGGGAATCTGCTCATCCTGCGGGAAACGCGCGATCAGGTCGCGAAAGCCTGCCTCCGCAGTGGCATAGTCGCCCGACAGGATGAATTCGTAGGAGTTGCGGTAGAGCTGGCCGGCGTCACTGGCCGGCGGAAGCGCGGCGACCGTCGTGCCATCCGACGATGCGCCCGGTACGCCCGGCTGCGGCGCAACGGGCTCGGCGACGCCGCCGCCGCGCACATTGCCGTCAGCGTCGAAGGTGATGGAGCCGAGTTCGCGCGGCGGCGCGGCGAGATCGCCGCTGGAGCCGACACCCGGCAGGGGCTGGCCGGCGCCCGGTTGCGGCTGGATCGTGCCGCCGTGCGATTCGGCACTGGCCGTATCCGTCGTGCCGGGCGCGCTCAGGTTCCCCTGATCGTTGCCCGATCCGCTATTGGAACCGGAATTGCCGGCGGGCGCGCCGCCTTCCAGTTCCTGAAAGCGGAACTCGTTGTCTTCCTGCATGCGGCGAAGCTGGTCCTGCATCTGGAGGACCTGGAAGTTGAGCTCTTCCACCAGACCGTTCAGTTGTCGAAGCTGGTCCTCCATCTGAAGGACGCGCTGATCGCTCGTTTGCGCGAACGCCGGGGCGGTCACGAAAAGCGGCAGTGCGATCACGCAGCTCACTAAAGTTGCAAATCTCATCATGTCTCTCGCTTGACGATGATCGTGTCGAAACAGGCGCTGAATGAAACGTCTGCCGTTCCGCTTTTACCTAACCTTCCCGAGTTCGGCCAAATTTTGTTTTGGCTCGAAATAAGAAAAGGGCGGCCCGGAAGCCGCCCTTTGTCGCCTGAGACTGTTGCAAAAATGGATCAGCTTCCAGCGCCGTCGATGACCGTGACGGCGCGGCGGTTCTGCGACCAGCAGGAGATGTCGTCGCAGACCGCGACCGGACGCTCCTTGCCGTAGGAGATGGTGCGGACGCGGTTCGACTGGACGCCCTGGCTGACGAGATAATCGCGGGCGGCTGCCGCGCGGCGGGCGGAAAGCGCGAGGTTGTATTCGCGCGTGCCGCGCTCGTCGGCATGGCCTTCCATGGTGATCCCGTACTGGCGGTACTGGTTCAGCCATTGCGCCTGACGCTGAAGCGTCTGCTGCGCGTCGGCGCGGATCACGGTCGAGTCCGTGTCGAAGAAGATGCGGTCGCCGACATTGACGGTGAAGTCCTGGCTGGAACCGGGCGTCGCGGCGATGCCCGATCCGGCGCCTCCGCCAAGACCGAGATCGGCGGCGTTGTTGGGCGTCTGCTTGCTGGCGCAACCTGCAAGCGCAAGTCCGGCGACGAAGGCGACGATCAGGGGGCTACGGGTAATGGCTGCGATACGGCGCATGGCCGCCTCTCCTTCGCGCTAGGGTTTCGTTGATCTACCAGTAACCATGACAAGGTTAACACGGCCTCAACAGGCTGGGTTCAATTTGATTCGCTTGTCTTCGCGAACATGGGTGACGCTAGGTCGGAATGGGGCCAAAGCAGGGCCGGGTCGTGTCGTCGGAGCCACACTACTCCAGCAGCGGCGACCAGGCCGGGTCCGAACCGAAATTCGGCGTCGGGATGCGCTGCTCGTTGCGGCCCGTCAGGTCGATGGAATGCAGCGAGGGACCGGCAGCGCCCGAGGCTTCGCGGAAGAACATGATGACGCGGCCGTTCGGCGCCCAGGTCGGGCCTTCCTGGAGGTAGCCGGTCGTCAGGATGCGTTCGCCCGAGCCGTCCGTGCGCATGACGCCGATCTGGAACTGGCCGCCGCTCTGCTTGGTGAAGGCGATGAGATCGCCGCGCGGCGACCAGACCGGCGTGGAATAGGACCCGTCGCCGAACGAGATGCGGTTTGGGTTCGAGCCGTCGGCGCCCATCACGTAAATGTGCGGCCGCCCGCCGCGATCCGACGTGAAGGCGACCCGCTGGCCGTCCGGCGAATAGGTCGGCGAAGTGTCGATGGCGTTGGAGCTGGTCAGGCGGGTGGTCGAGCGCGAGCGCAGATCCATCGAATAGATGTTGGAATTGCCGTCGTCGCGCAAAAGGCTCATCACGATGCGCTGGCCCTCGGGCGAAAAGCGCGGTGCGAAGGTCATGCCGGGGAAATTGCCGACGAGTTCGCGCTGGCCGGTCTCGATCTGCAACAGGTAGACCTGCGGCGTGCCGCCCTCATAGGACATGTAGGTGATTTCCTGACGCGTCGGCGAAAAGCGCGGCGTCAGGACGATGGAGTTGCCGTCCGTCAGGGTGCGCTGGTTGGCCCCGTCCTGATCCATGATGGCGAGGCGCTTGACGCGCTGGTTCTTCGGGCCGGATTCGTCGACATAGACGATGCGGGTGTCGAAATAACCGCTCTCGCCGGTCAGGTTCTCATAGATCGAATCGGAAATGATGTGCGCGATGCGGCGCCAGTTCTGGCGGTTGGCGAAATACTGCTCGCCGACGACTTGGCTGCCCGAAAACGTGTCCCAGAGACGGTATTCGGCGCGCAGGCGGCCATCGGCCTCCTGGCTGACGCGTCCGGTGACGAGCGCCTGCGCGTTGATGACCGTCCAGTCGTTGAAGCGCGGCGCGACGTCGGGATTGGAAATGCGCTCGATAAAGGCATTGCGCGCGATGGGCGCGAACAGGCCCGACCGGCGCAGATTGGCCTCGATGACCTGGCTGATCTCCGCGCCGACATTGTCGCTCGACAAAAAGTCCGTCACCGCAACCGGCATCGGCTCGACGACGCCTTGCGTCACGTCGATCTGGAGCTGGGCGCGGGCGGGCATGGTCGCCGCAATCGCCGCCCCGAGCGCCACGGCGCTGATCGCAATGCAGGTCTTCAAAAGTCTCATCATCGTTTATCGCCTCATTGTCCGGGCAAGGAACCGGCCTGCTCCGGGTTGGGGTCAGAACATGTCCCTGGGATCGAAGTTGAACTGGACGTCGGCCCAGGCTTCGTATTTGTCGGCCGGTGCGTTGAAGGGGGCGCAGCGCATCACGGCGCGGCGCGCGGCGTCCGCCGCTGCCCGCTCGGCCATGGACGCGCCGCGGCCCGACACCACTTCCGGGTTGCCGTCGAGCGCGCCGGACGGATCGAGCCTCAGGCGGATCGACACGACCATGCTCTCGGCGTCGGCCGCGCCGACCGGCGGGTTCCAGCAGCGCGAAACCTGGCTGCGCAGCGAATCGATCTCGCTTTGGGAGAGCGTTGCACCCGTCGTGTTGCGTCCGCCGAGCGACGCCTGCTCGTTCGAGCGCGCGGCACCGCCGCCGCGCGCTTCTTCCTGGCTGAGGAGGGCGGCGATCTCGTCGGCGTTGAAATTGCTGTCCTGCGAAGGCTGCTGCGCGGTTTCCTGCGTCGGCTGCGCCGGCTCGGGCTGGCGCTCACGCGGGGGTTGCTGCTGTGCGACCTGCGGCTGCGGGCGGGTCTGCGGGCGCGGCGCGCTGTCGGGCAAGGCAACGGCATCGGGTGTCGTCTCCTGCGCAACGGCCTGTTCGGTCGGCTCGGGCGTTTCGGCCTCGACCGGCGCGGGTTCGGGTTCCGGCTCGGGCGGCGCTTCTGCAACAGGCGGCGGGGCAGGTTCGGGGTCCGGCGTCGGCTCGGCTTCCTGAACAGGTTCAGGCGGCGGCGGAGTTTCTTCGGCAAGGGGCGGCGGCGCGGCCGACTCGACCGGGCGGTTGCCCGGCAGCGCGGCCACGTTCGGCAGGTCGATTTCGTTGTCGCCGATGTTCTGCGCGTTCTCGACCTGGCTTTCGGAAGTCGTCGGCTCCGGCGCAGGGCGCTCGGAGACGGCCGCGTCGAGTTCACCGCGCACGGAGGACGAGATTTCCGAAATCGGCACCATTTCGACCGGGAAGGATTCGAAATTCGAGCTTTCGAGCGGACGCGGCGACGAAAAACTCATCAGCCCCGCGCCGAGAAGCACGACATGCATGGCCACCGATGTTGTGAGGCCGGCTTTCATCGCTTGGCTCAGCTATCCTCGGGAAGGGTCACGAGACCCACATTGCGATAGCCCGCGCCGTTGATGCGGCCGAGCACGCGCATGACCATGGCGTAATTCGCCGATCCGTCGGCGCGCACATAGATGCGCTCGTCATAGCCGGTGGTGCCGATGGCCTCGAGCGTCGCCACGATGTCGTCGATCGAGATTTCGGTCTCCTGGAGATAAACCTGCCCGTCCGCATTGACCGACACGGTGATCGGCGTGGTCTCGGAATTGAGCGCGTTGGCGCGCGATTCGGGCAGGTCGATCGGCACGCCGACGGTGAGCAGGGGCGCTGCGACCATGAAGATGATCAGCAGGACCAGCATTACGTCGACGAACGGCGTCACGTTGATTTCGGAGACGAGCGCGTGGCGCTTGCCCCGCCGTCTGTGGCCGCGTCCGCCGCCAGCCTGTCCGACTGCCATACCCATCGTCAAATCTCCTCAGGCTGCCTGCCGGGGCGCGACCTTTTCATCGATCTGTCGCGAGAGTATGGCGGAGAACTCGTCCGAAAAGCCCTCCATGCGGCCCGCCAGCTTTCCGGCGTCGGCGGCAAGCTTGTTGTAGGCGATGACGGCCGGGATGGCGGCGAGCAGGCCGAGCGCGGTGGCGAGCAGCGCTTCCGCGATGCCCGGCGCGACGACGGCCAGATTGGTCGATTGCGAACCGGCGATCGCCTGGAACGAGGTCATGATGCCGACGACGGTGCCGAACAGGCCGATGAAGGGAGCTGCCGAGCCGATCGAGGCGAGGTAGCCGAGGCGGCCTTCCAAGCCCTCCATTTCACGCGTGATGGCAAGCTCCATGGCCTTGTCGATGCGGGTCTGAAGGCCGATGGGCGATTTTGCGCCCTTCTCGAAGCTCTTCTTCCACTCGCGCATGGCCGAGACGAACACCGCGCCCATGCCGGTCGTCTTGCGGTCGGCGAGCGTGCGGTAGAGTTCTTCCAGCGACTGGCCGGACCAGAACACTTGTTCGAAGCGGTTGAGCGAGGCATCCATGCGCCTGTAGGCGACGATCTTGTCAACGATGATCGCCCAGGTCCAGATGGAGGCCGCGATTAGGCCGAGCATCACGAACTTGACGACCCAGCCTGCCTGCATGAACAGGCCCCAGATCGAATGATCGCCGCCGGGCGCGGCCAAAGTCACGGTTTCCATGTCCCAACGTCCTCAAAAAGAGTTCGACCGGCAAAAGCCGATTGTCCTCCAGGTTCGCCTGTTCAATGTCGTCGATGATGTGCCGGCCTCGACCCCACGGCACCATACCCGGCCTTGTTCAAGGCAAATTTGGTGAAAGGAAGGCGCGAAGCGTTATCGACGATTTGCATCGTCCTGTTCATGCGCCGTTAGGGTTAAGGAACGGTGAAAAGGACGATCACGCGCTCGGCATGAAGGCCGCGATCCACTCCTTCGGGAAACGCCGCGGACGGCCCGATTCGGAAATGATGGCGGCCTCGACGCGCGCCTCGACGAGAAGATCGTCGCCGCGCTTCAATCGCTGCGCCATCGTGATGCGCGCGCCGGAAATCGCATCGGTGCGGGTCTCGACGGTCAGGATATCGTCGATCCGCGCGGGACCGCGAAAATCGATCTCCATGCGCTTGACCACCCAGACAAGCTTTTCGCCGTGCTTGCCGTCGGCGAGCTCGGTGTGATGGACGCCGGCGAGGCGCAGAAAGTCGGACCGCCCGCGCTCGAAGAATTCCAGATAGCGCGCGTGATAGACGACGCCGGAAAAGTCCGTGTCGGCATAATAGACGCGCGCAAAAAGACGGTGGCCGAAGGGCGTGAGTTCTCCGGCAAGGCCGCCCGGATCATGCATCCTGATCTTCCGGCGTCTCGGCATGGGCGATGTGCCGTTCGAACCGCTGCTCGCGCACGCCGCCCTGCCACTGGTCCTCCGCCGCCTCGCTCACCAGGACGAAACCGGCGCGCTCGTAGAGTTTTCGCGCGGGGCCGAGGCCGTCGAAGGTCGTCAGATAGATCGCGGAAAAACGTTGCGCGTCGGCATGCGCAAGCGCGGCCTGCAAAAGGCGCTGGCCAAGGCCGCTCCCGCGCGTCGTGTCCGACACGATGAACCAGCGCAGATGCGCCATCGGCTCGTCGGCAAGCGGCGCCTCCAGGCTGATCGTGCCGGCGAGGCGGCCCTGATCGTCCCATTCGGCTGCGAAGAAATCATGATCCGGCCGGAAGCCGGTGAGGAAGGCGGACAATTCGCGGGCGACCTTGGCCTCGAAGGCGAGGCCAAAATTCCACTCGCGCGCATAATATTGCGCATGGAGGCGAACGATCTCGCCAATCGTTCCGGGGCGGCAGGATGGCAGGTTCATTCCTCGTCCTCGAACAATGTCGTCTGGCGCACGACGAGATCGCGCGGCGCTTCCAAACCCAGATGCCGCCAGGCATTGGCCGTCAGCATACGTCCGCGCGGGGTGCGCTGGATGAAGCCCTGCTGGATGAGATAGGGCTCGATGATGTCCTCGATCGCATCGCGCGGCTCCGACAGCCCCGCCGCGATGGTCTCGATGCCGACCGGTCCGCCGCCGAAATTGGTCGCGATCATAGAAAGGTACCGCCGGTCGAGGCTGTCGAGGCCGAGCGCGTCGACTTCGAGCCGGGTGAGCGCCGCGTCGGCGACTTTGCGATCCACGATCCCCGCTCCGGCGACGGAGGCGAAGTCGCGCACGCGGCGCAGGAGGCGGCCGGCGATGCGGGGCGTTCCGCGCGCGCGCCGCGCTATCTCGACCGCGCCTTCCGTGCTCATGGGCAAGGACAGAATGCGCGCGCCGCGCGTGACGATCTTTTCCAGTTCCTCGACCGTATAGAAATCGAGCCGGGTCGGAATGCCGAAACGGTCGCGCAGCGGGTTGGTCAAAAGGCCGAGCCGTGTCGTCGCCGCGACCAGCGTGAAGCGGGCAAGATCGATCTTGACCGAACGCGCGGCCGGCCCCTCGCCAATGATCAGGTCGAGCTGGAAATCCTCCATCGCCGGATAGAGAATTTCCTCGACCGCCGGGTTGAGCCGGTGGATTTCATCGATGAAGAGGACGTCGCGGTCTTCCAGATTGGTCAACAGCGCGGCCAGATCGCCCGCCTTTGCGATGACCGGGCCGGAGGTGGAGCGGAAATTGACGCCGAGCTCGCGCGCCATAATCTGCGCCAGCGTCGTCTTGCCGAGGCCGGGCGGGCCGACGAACAACACATGATCGAGCGCTTCGCCGCGCGTCTTCGCCGCCTCAATGAAGACCTTCAGATTGGCGCGCGCCGCCGCCTGACCGACGAAATCGTCGAGCGTTTGCGGGCGCAGCGTGGTGTCCACGTCCTCGCCACGCTTTTCGGGGGTGATCAGGCGTGGGTCGGTGTTCACGAGAGGAGTTCCATGGAGGGGATGAGCCGGGCGGCCCTTTGGTCGAACGTCAAGGTATGACTGCAGCCCGCTTCAAGATTGCGTTCTGCCAGAAGTGCATCCGGAAAATCCATATTGCCTTTGACATACATCGCCAACGCCTGCGCGACGGGCTCGGCGCTTTCCACGTCGAGGTTCTCGATCGTCAGCAATTCCCTGAGCGTGTCGTGCAGGATCTCGCGCGGCACCTTGTATCTCGATCGAAGCACCCAGAACGTCTCAAGAATGGCTGAAATGCCGACATAACCCCGATTGCCGCTGTTGAGTTTGCCGAGAAGTTTGCGGGCGACGGCAGAATGCACCGCATCATCGTTCAACAGGGCGCGAAGAAGGATATTCGCATCGAGGCCAACGCGGCTCATTCCGACCGATCCGTCATTTCCTCGCCCATCCCACCATCACGGAAGGCATCTGCCACGGCCGTGCGGTAATCCGCGATGCTGGTGCCTGGAATGGCAAACGCTTCCAGCTTGCCGAACAGCGAGGAAACGGGTCGGTTGCGCGGAAGAATTTCGATTCGGCCATCGACGAGCAGATATTGAATGGTATCGCCAGTCCCGATCTTGAGATAATCCCGGATTTCAGCAGGTATCGTTGTCTGACCCTTGGATGTAATTTTTGATTCGATCAACATGGTATTCGCCTCGATTTCCTTACCTACCGAAAGTAGTAAGGAGATAACTTTTTTGCAAGGAGTTATTGGGCCAGTTCCCTCAGGCCCAGCCGGATCAGCGTCGACGAATCCGCATCCTCTCCCGCCGTCTTGAGGGCGGCGGAAACCGCGTTGGCTGCAATGTCGCGTGAATAGCCGAGATTGACGAGCGCGGAGACCGCGTCAGCGATCGGTGCAGGCGCGACGCCTTCGCCCAGTTCCTGCTTCAGGCCGATCGTGCCGGTCGCCTCGCCGGCATAGGCGGGCGCCTTGGCTCTCAACTCGGTGACGATGCGCTCGGCGACCTTCTTACCGACGCCGGGCGCGCGGGCGACCATGGAAATGTCGCGCAGCGCGATGGCATTGGCCAGCTCCGACGGCGTCAGGGTGGACAGGACGGCGAGCGACACCTTGGCGCCGACACCCTGCACGCTTTGCAACAGCCGGAACCATTCGCGCTCCATTGTCGAGGCGAACCCGTAGAGCCGGATCATGTCCTCGCGCACATAGGTCTCGATGAAAAGGATTGCCGCCTCACCGGTATTGAGCCCCGCCAGCGTGCGTGTCGCGCAATAGGCGACATAGCCGACGCCGTGGACGTCGAGAATGCAATGATCTTCACCGATCTCGTCGATGATGCCCTTGAGCTTGCCGATCATGGATGCGTATCCGGTGCGATGATGTCGATATCGGGGAAATAGCTGCGGTAGCGGGCGGGATCGCGGGTCAGGAGCGCGTGACCGGCGACTTCGGCGTGCGCGCCGATCAGAAAATCGGGCAGGGTGCGCTCGCGGGCGCCTCCGCGTGAGCGATACAACGCATGGGCGCGTCCCGCCCGCCACGCGGCGGCAAAGGGCAACGGCTCGCGTTCAAGCTCAAGGCCTTTCAGTGCGTCTTCGAGTTCTTCTTCACTCGCATAACGGGCGCCGATTTCGGACCAGACGATAGGATTGACGACAAGATCGCTTTCCGCGCCATGACGTACAAGCTTTCCGCGTGTCCAGCCTATTCCTTCGCCGCCTCCCAGCATGTCGAGCAGAATGTTGGAATCAACGAGGATCGAGATCGTCACGCGGCCCCCTTAGCCAATCGACATATTCCTTGCCGTCCATGCCGTCGAGATCGAGCGTGCCGGTGACGCGGTCCGCCCACGCCTCAATCGCTTTCGCGCGACGATCCGACCTGTTCGATGCGACGCGCACAACGCGCGCACCGCTGCCGTCCTGCACGAAATCGACTTCCATTCCCGGCTTGATGCCGAGATGGTCGCGGATCGCCTTGGGAATGGTGACTTGGCCTTTTTCGGTGACACGCATTGGTAATACCTCTGTGGTATTACTTATGGCCGAAACCAGAACAAGTCAAGAACATATCACCCCGCAAGCGCCACGGCCGCAGCCAGACGGCCGGTCACGCTTTGCCGGTGATGGGCGTGGCAGATGGCGATGGCGATGGCGTCGGCGGCGTCGTCGGTATCGAAGGTCGCGCGCGGCATCAGCACCTTGACCATCATGTGGATCTGCTTCTTGTCGCCATGGCCGACGCCGATGACGGATTTCTTCACCGCATTGGGCGCGTATTCGGCAACGCGCAGCCCGCCGCGGGCGGGAACCAGCATGGCGATGCCGCGCGCCTGACCGAGTTTCAGGGTCGCGGTCGCGTCCTTGTTGACGAAGGTCTGCTCGACGGCGGCTTCCACCGGCATATAGGTGTGGATGATCTCTTCCAGTCCGTCATGGAGCTGGCACAGCCGCGAGGCGAGGTCCATTTCGGCGTCCGAGCGGATCGTGCCGGAGCCCACGAAGCGCAGCGAATTGCCGACCGCATCGATGACGCCCCAGCCGGTGCGGCGCAGGCCCGGATCGATGCCGATGATGCGAATCGTTTCTGCCATGAATTCCCCGTTTCCAGCCTGATATGGCATGGAAACGTGAACAAATCAGCAACAAATTCGAAGGCTACCGTCCGAAGGCGGTCTTCAGCAGGGTGATCTGGTCGGAGACCGGATTGACGGTTCGGCGGTCGTCGGCGCGGCGGCGCTGGCCGTAGACCTCGCCGTCCATGCGCTGGACGAGGGCCTGGAGGCGCAGCGACCGGCCGACGAGATCGCGGAACGGTTCGGGCAGTTCGCCCCAGCACTGATCGGCCTCGAAGGCGGATGCGGTGTCGAGACGGACCTTGGACTTTTCGGCCGCGACCTGATCGCGCGTCATCTCGCCCGAATTGGCGGCGCGCTGGAGAAGCAGCCACGAGGCGATCTGCATCAGGCGCGTGGTGAGGCGCATGGATTCGGCGGCATAGAGCGTCGCCGTGATGCGCGTCAGCGACTTGGCATGAACGCGCCCGTCGCCATCGAGATACTCGGCCGCTTCCTCGACGAGATGCATGCCCTCGCCGTAGAGCTTCTTGAACGAGCCGGAAAAGACGCGATGTTCGGCGAGATTGACCATCGCGGCCTCACCGCTTCTTGGCTCCATTCCCATCATTGCCCTGAAATTCCTCGAAAATTCGCCCGCGCCACTCGAAAACGGCAAGTGAAGCCTGAGGTTCCACGAATTGCCGTCACTCACAAGGACCAGCATGCGCTCTGTCCACTGCCGGGGCAACCGGATGTTTAACAAAGGGTTAACGCTGGATCCCCGGCAGGGTGTTGCCGGGCTGAAACGACTCGCCTACCCGTTGCCTGCGATCATGCCACGTCGAGCACGATCTTGCCGATATGGTCGCCTTCCTCCATCCGCTCATGGGCGCGCCATGCTTCCTTCAGCGGAAAGATCATGTCCATGACCGGAGCGATCCGGCGTGCGGCCAGAAGCGGCCAGACGCGGGCTTCCAGTTCCGACGCGACCTTCGCCTTGAATTCGACGGTGCGCGGGCGCAGCGTCGAGCCGGTATGCGTCAGGCGCTTCATCATCAGCTTGGCATAGTTCGCCTCGCCGGTCGCGCCGCCCATCGTGGCGATCTGCACGATGCGCCCTTCGATGGCGGCGGCGTCGTAATTGCGCGCCACGTATGAGCCGCCGACCATGTCGAGGATGACGTTCGCGCCCTTGCCATCGGTGAACTCCTTCACGGCGGCGACGAAATCGGTCTCGCGGTAATTGATTGCAAGGGCGGCTCCAAGTTTCTCGCAGGCCTCGCATTTTTCGGCCGAACCGGCGGTGACGATCACTTTCGCGCCGAGTTTCGAGGCGATCTGGATCGCCGTCGTGCCGATGCCGGACGAGCCGCCATGGACGAGAAGCGTCTCGCCTTCCTGAAGCGCGCCGCGCTGGAAGACGTTGTTCCAGACGGTGAAGAAGGTCTCGGGGATGGCGGCGGCTTCGGTGAAGGTGAAGCCGTGCGGGATCGGCAGCGCATTGGTTTCGTGGACGCGGCAATATTCGGCATAGGCGCCGCCGGGCGTGAGCGCGGTGACCAGATCGCCGACGCGCCAGCGCGTCACGTTCGGGCCGAGGGCGGCGACCTCGCCGGCAGCTTCCAGACCCGGCAGGTCGGACGCGTCCGGCGGCGGCGGATAGGCGCCCTTGCGCTGCTGCACGTCCGGCCGGTTGACGCCGGCCGCGCGCACGCGGATCAGGATTTCGCCCTCGCGCGGCTCGGGCAGCGCGCGGCGCTCGGGTTTCAGGACGAGCGGTCCGCCCGGCTGCGTGATCGCAATCGCGGTCATTTTCTCCGGCAGGTCTGCGCTCATCTCGTGCTCCTTCGATGGGTTTGATCGTCAGCGTCTCCTTATGTAGCTTTAGTCTCCGACGATCAAACGGGAGAATGCGCCATGGCCATTTTCGACGACGAGCCGGTTCGCAAGACGAAAATCCACGAGATAGGGCAGGATCTATCCCTGCTTTCCGTCGGCGAACTGGCCGAGCGCATCGAGGCGCTGAAAGCGGAGATCGCGCGGCTGGAAGCCGATATCGAGGCCAAGAGCTCGACGCGAACGGCCGCCGAGGCGCTTTTCAAGCCCTCCTGACGGGCGCGACGGTTTTTCCCAAGCCGCTGTCGCAGCGACGCCGTCAAAAGGTCGTAAAGGGTCTATTGTCCCGGCGCCTGACGCCTGCACCGACTATCAAGAGATTCGCCTGATGTTCATGTCCTTCCGTCCGGTCCTGTCGCTGCTCTGGGGCACCGCGTTCCTGCTTGCCGGCTCGGGCCTGCATGGGCTCGTCCTGCCTTTGCGCGGGCAGGCGGAAGGTTTTTCGACGACCTCGCTCGGCCTTCTGGGCACGGCCTGGGCCATCGGTTTCGTCGCAGGCTGTTATCTCGCGCCGCGCCTCGTGCGCAAGGTCGGGCATGTGCGCGCCTATGGCGCGTTCGCCGCGACGGCCTCGATCGTCGCGTTGATGACCGGCATCTGGATCAACGAGATTGCGTGGATCCTGCTGCGCGCCTGCACGGGTTTTGCCATGGCGGGGGCGTTCATGGTCATCGAAAGCTGGCTCAACGAACGCTCGACCAACGAAAATCGCGGCACGGTCTTCGGCCTCTATATGATGGTCACCTACGCCTCGATCATGGCAGGCCAGATGGTCGTCGCCTCGGCCGATATCGGCAACGCGTCGCTGTTCATGATGGCGGGCATCCTGTTCTGCGCCTCGCTGATCCCGACCGCGATCTCCTCGGCGATGGCGCCGAAGCCCCTGCAAAGCGTGTCGCTCGATCTCAAGGGGCTTTACCGCAACTCGCCGGTCGCCTCCGCGGCTTGTCTGCTCGTCGGCGTCGCCAACGGCGCATGGGGCACAATGGGCGCGGTCTATGGCGCGCGAATCGGAATCACCACCTTCGAGATCGCCTTGATGATGAGCCTCGTCGTGCTTGCCGGCGCGCTGGCGCAGATGCCGGTGGGGCGCATCTCCGACCGCACCGACCGTCGCTTCGTGCTTGCCGGGGCGTCGGCATTTTGCGGGCTGATCGCGCTCGTCATCTTCCTGGCCGCGCCGCGCAACGGCATCGTGGTGCTCGGCATGACTGGCGCCTACGGCATGCTCGCCTATACGCTCTATTCAATCGCCGTCGCGCATGCCAACGACCATGCGAGCCCGGAGGATTTCGTCAAGGTTTCGGGCGGATTGCTGCTGCTCTACGGCTTCGGCACGATGGTCGGGCCGCTGATGGCCGCGCCTCTGATGGACTATCTGCGCCCCGAAAGCCTGTTCCTGGCGACCGCGCTGCCGCATCTCGTTCTTGCCGGATATACGATGCTGCGCATCTCGCGCCGTGCGCCGGTGCCGATCGAGGATCGCGAGGCGTTCAAGACGCTGCCGTCCGAACGGGCGGTCACGCCGCAGGCCGTGCTGCTCGACCCGCGCAGCGACACCGAAGAGGCGAATGAGCCTGTCGAGGAACAGCGGGACGCCGCCGCATGAGCGGGGCGGATGCCTTCGCTGCGGTCGCCGACCCGACGCGGCGGCATCTGCTGGAGGAATTGCGGCGCGGGCCGAAAGCGGTGAGTGAACTGGCCACCGGCCTCCCGATTTCGCGGCCAGCGGTTTCGCAACATTTGAAGGCGCTGCTGGATGCGGGTCTCGTCTCGGCCACGAGCGAGGGCACGAAACGGGTCTACGCCATCGAGCCCGGCGGGTTCCTCAAGCTCAATCTGTGGTTGGATCAGTTCTGGGAGGGGTAATCCAAAAACAAAGCCGGCGGCGCTGACGCCACCGGCCGGTCCCCCGTTTTGAACCTCCCTCAGGCTCAGTGTCTGGTCGGATGCGACCGGATTTTTTCCATTTCGTCCTTCAGGGCCAGCTTCCGCCGTTTCAATGAAGCGATTTCGAGCGGGTCCGCCGAGGGATGTGCCATCACCTCGTCGAGCTTTCTGTCGACATCGCCGTGTTTACGCTGGAGTTCCTGTAGATGGGACGCAAGAGACATTCCGGGCTCTCCCTTCCTGGTTCCTCGTTTGCGTGCCTGTCGTCCGGCCCCCGGTCGGGACCGGATATGACAGCACGGTGACAGTGTGCCATCACTCTTAAAAGCTGTCGAACACCCAGTAGTAGCATTTCCTGACAAATCGACATGTGATATGAAACGACGATGAGGACCGTGCCTTGGCGCGGCCTTTCTTTCGTGGGCGCGTCCCGCATTCAGCAGACGGTGAAGATGTCGGAACAGGATCAGGCGGAGATTCGTCTCGAATTTGCCCGGACCAAGCAAGAGCATGCGGATTTCGATGCCGCGATCAATGCGATGATAGAGGTCGGATGCGACCCGCTCCAGGTCCAGCGCATGAAGAAGAAAAAGCTCGCGCTGAAGGACAAATTGTCCAAGCTCGAGGATAAGATCATCCCCGACATCATCGCCTGAACCCCGTATTCCACGCGACGGATTTTATGCCGCAAGCCAAAGCCGAAATCGCCATCATCATGGGCAGCCAGTCCGACTGGGCGACCATGCGCCACGCCGCCGAGACGCTCGACGCGCTCGAACTCGCCTATGATTCGCGGATCGTCTCGGCGCACCGCACGCCCGACCGGCTCTACGATTTTGCCAAGGGCGCGAAGGGTGAAGGCTTCAAGGTGGTGATCGCGGGCGCGGGCGGCGCGGCGCATCTGCCGGGGATGGCGGCGGCGCTGACGCCGTTGCCGGTCTTCGGCGTTCCGGTCGAATCGAAGGCGCTTTCGGGGCAGGATTCGCTTCTCTCCATCGTCCAGATGCCGGCCGGCATTCCCGTCGGCACGCTGGCGATCGGCCGCGCTGGCGCCGTCAATGCCGCGCTTTTGGCCGCGGCCGTGCTCGCGCTTCACGACGAGGCGCTGGCGTCGCGTCTCGACGCGTGGCGCAGGGCGCAGAGCGAGGCGGTGACAGAGCGGCCGAAGGACGAGGCATGAGCGCGCTGAAGCCCGGCTCGACGATCGGCATCATCGGCGGCGGCCAACTCGGCCGGATGCTGGCCATGGCGGCGGCGAGGCTCGGCTATCGCACGGTCGTCCTCGATCCGCAGGGCGACTGCCCCGCCGCGCAGGTCGCCAACGAGCAGATCGTGGCCGCCTATGACGACGCGCACGGGTTGGCGCGGCTCGGGTCCGAATGCGAAATCGTCACCTACGAATTCGAGAACGTGCCGGTCGAGGCGGCGAAGAGCCTTGGCGCAAATCATCCGGTCTTCCCGCCGCCGCGCGCTCTCGAAATGGCGCAGGACCGGCTGACGGAAAAGCAGTTCCTCAACGATGCGGGCATCGCGACGGCGCCGTTCAAGGCTGTCGACAGCAATGAAAGCCTTGCCGATGCGCTGGCGGTTTTCGGCGGATCGGGCGTGTTGAAGACCCGCCGGCTCGGTTACGACGGCAAGGGACAGAAGGTGTTTCGCGATGCCGGCGGCGACCAGACGGCCGGCGTCTATGAGGGCATGGGCTCCGTGCCGTTGATTCTGGAAGGTTTTGTCCCGTTCTCGACCGAAATCTCGGTCGTGGCGGCACGCAATGCGCAAGGCACGAAGGCGGCGTTCGACGCCAGCGAGAACCTGCATCAGGGCGGTATCCTGAAGCGGTCGACCGTTCCGGCGCATGTCCAGCCCAAGACGCTTTCGGCGGCGCGCGCGGCGACGTTGCGTATTCTCGACGCGCTCGATTATGTCGGCGTGATCGGCGTCGAATTCTTCGTTCTGGGGGACGGCTCGGTCATCGCCAACGAAATGGCGCCGCGCGTCCACAATTCCGGCCACTGGACGGAAGCGGCCTGCGCCGTCTCGCAGTTCGAGCAGCATATCCGCGCCATTTGCGGCCTGCCGCTGGGCAATACGGCGCGGCACTCGGATTGCGTGATGGAGAATTTGATCGGCGACGATCTGGACGAGGCCGAGAGGCTCGCCGCCGAACCCGGCCTCGTTTTGCACCTTTACGGAAAGACCGATGCGCGGCCCGGCCGCAAGATGGGCCATTTCACGCGGATTTCGCGCAAATCCTGACCGCGACCGGCGGTCGCGATACAGCGATCATGGCCGCTTTCGTGAGATGTGCCACACGAGAACGGTCACGAGGCACAGGCAGACGATGGCCGTACCCACGACGCCGGCAAACGCATGGTCGAAGGCGTCGCGGGCGAGCGCCGCAATCCGGGCGGCGTCGTCGCTGTCCAGATTTGCCGACAGGATGAGCGCCTCGTCGAGACTGTCGCGTGCGCGGGCGGAAATCTCGATCCCGTCGGGAATGACCAGAGCGCGCGTGTAGAGGATCGAAAGCAGGCTGCCGAGGAGCGCTATTCCAAGCGCGCCCCCCAGTTCATATGAGACTTCCTCGACCGAGGCCGCCATTCCCGCTCTCTCTGCGGGGGCCGAAAGCATGATGGCGCTGGAGGCCGCTGTCATGGCGGCGCCGATGCCGAAGCCCATGGCGGCCAGCGGCGCGATCCAGATTGCCGGCGCGCCGTGACGGGTAAGAAGAAAGAGTCCAAGGGCCAGTGCCGTCAGCAGGAGAGAGCCCGACAGGATGCGGGACGTGGCGATATAAGGAAGCGCCAGTCCGGTCAGCGGTCCCGCGACGAAGGCGGCCAGCGGAATGGGAAGGATCAGGAGCCCGGCTTCCAGCGGCGAATAGCCGAGAACCAGTTGCAGGCGCTGGCTGAAGACGAGTTCGACCCCGATGAGCGCTCCCGACGCCACCAGAGCCGTGGCGACGCCCGAGGAAAAATTGGGGTTGGAAAACAGGGAAAAGTCGATCAGCGGCGCGGCGCTTGTGCGCTGTCGGCGCACGAACAGGAACAAAGACGCGACCCCCGCCATGAAGGTCAGTGCCGCCATGGCCAGCGAGGGGTCCCGCTTGCTCATTTCCTTGACGGCGTAGATGATTCCGACGAGACCGACCATTATCTGGACGGATGCGACGAGATCCCACGGGCGATCCGGATCGCCCGGCCGTGTGGCGAGCAGGAGCGCGCCCGCGATGAAGGCGAGCAGCACCACCGGCACATTGATCAGGAAGACCGAGCCCCACCAGAAATATTCGAGCAGCACGCCGCCGACGACCGGCCCCAGCGCCGCGCCGCCGGATGCCACGGCCGCCCAGATGCCGATGGCGAAGGAGCGTTCCTTGTCGTCGGTGAAGGTGATGCGGATGATCGACAGCGTGGCGGGCATCATCATGGCCGCGCCGACCGCGAGAACCACGCGCCATGCGATCAGCACGGCTGGAGACGGCGCAAAAGCCGCGCCCAAAGATGCCGCGCCGAAGACGAGGAGACCTGCCATGAACATCTGCTTGTGGCCGAGACGGTCCCCCAGCGTTCCAAGGCCCGGCAGCAATCCGGCGACCACAAGCGGGTAGGCATTGACGATCCAGAGCTTCTCGCTCGCGGTCGCACCCAGCGCCAGTGTGAGCGTCGGCAGTGCCGTGTAGAGTACCGTCATGTCGATGACGATCAGGAACAGGGCGCCGGAGACGATCACAAGCACGAGCCATCGGTTCTGGTCGGTCATCGAATTTTCCTGAATAGCGAAGTTGCGCCTTATCGGCGGCCCATATAAATACGATCGTACAGAAAAGGAAGAGCCAAATGTCGGGACGTCCGCGAAGCATCGACAGGGACAAGGTTCTGGACGCCGCCGAGGCGATCGTCACGAAGTCGGGCGCGGCGGCCTTGAGCTTCGATTCCGTGGCGAAGGAGGCCGGAATCACTAAAAGCGGCGTGCAATACTGCTTCGGCACCAAAGACAATCTGATCCGCTCGATGATCGATCGGTGGGGAAAGGCTTTCGATCACGACGTCGCGGCGCGCATAGGGGACGACACGTCACCCCGGTCGGTCATCCGCGCCCATCTGGAGGCGACGCGCGACACCGATGCGGCCGAGTATTCGCGCTCGGCGGTGATGATGACCGCGCTTTTGCAGCATCCCGATCAGGTTTCGGCAGCGCGGGAATGGTACAACAGCCGCTTCGCGCAACTGGACCTGACCGATCAGGCCGACAGGGACGCCGCTCTGGCGCTGCTTGCCGGCGAGGGGGCATTCATGCTGCGCACATTCGGCCTCGTCGAGATGAGCGACCGGCAATGGGACATATTGTTCGCCGAGTTGCTTCCCCGTGTTCGAGACGGACGGTCGGGCGCCCGGTGAGGCGCGGCGTTTTTCGTCGCCGGTCACCATGGAAGACGAGCCGCCGCCCGCCCGAGTCCGGTTGACAGGCGCGGGCCTTGTCCGGTAAGAGCCAGCCAACAAATTCGGGCGCGCCCTGCGGCGCGTCCTTGTCGTTTGGCGCCCGATCAAGGGCAAGAAGAAAAACGGGCAGACCGATGAAGATCAAGAACTCGCTCAAGGCGCTCAAGGGCCGTCACCGCGAAAACCGCCTCGTGCGCCGCAAGGGCCGCATCTACGTCATCAACAAGTCCAACCCGCGCTTCAAGGCGCGTCAGGGCTGATCGGCAGCGGTCCGGCAAACGCGCGCGGCGCGGTTTGCGGCGGGACTGCGAAAGACGATGGCGGCGGCCGTTCGGCCGCTTCTCACGGAGTTTTCAGTTTGACGTTCCGCATGGCGCGCCTACCATGGCGCGCATGCGGAACGTCTTGTCATGTGCGGTTGCACTTTCCCTTCTCGCCGGTATAGCCCATGCCGGCGATGCCGGGTCGCAGGCCGCGCGTCCGGTGGACGAGGCGCAGGACGCTGCGCGGGATGGGGCGCTCGACACGCTCTTCACCGAATTGAAGCGCAGCGGAAACGAGCAGGCCGCGGCGCGGATCGCCGCGCGGATCGAGCGCCAGTGGACCCGTTCCGGCAGTCGCTCGATCGACCTGATGATGCAATGGTCGGCGAGCGCCATGCAGGCGCGCAAATTCGACGTCGCGCTCGATTTTCTCGATCAGGTCGTCACTTTGTCGCCGGACTATGCGGAAGGCTGGAACCGGCGCGCGACCGTGCATTTCATGATGGACAATTACGCGATGTCGATGGCCGATATCGACCGCACGCTTCGGCTCGAACCGCGCCATTTCGGCGCCCTCTCCGGCATGGCGCGGATTCTGGAGCGGGGCGGGCGCAAGGAACGCGCGTTACAGGCCTATGAACGGGTGCTCGAGGTTTATCCCATGATGCGCAGCGCGCAGGACAAGGTCGGCACGCTGGCCGACGAACTTGCGGGGCAGGGCATCTGACGCGATTTCCTTCCGGGGCGGGACCGGCATGAATTTTCTGACCGCGCTCGCCGTCTTCGTCATCGCCGTGCTGGTTGTTCTGGTCGGCGTCACCCGTGCCGGCGTGTGGCTGATCGAGCGCAAGTTTCCGCCGGTCGGCCTGTTCACGACCGTCAACGACACGCGGCTCCACCATGTGCATCTGCCCGCCGGGCCTAATGCGGACCTGCCGCCGGTGGTGTTCATTCATGGCGCCAGCGGCAACTTTCTCGACACGATGATTCCGGTGCGCGGGCAGCTTGAAGGGCGGGCCGAACTTTTGTTTCTCGACAGGCCGGGCCATGGCTGGTCGCATCGCGGCCCCGGAAACAACGAGACGCCGGCAGGACAGGCCGCCACGATCGCGGCGCTGATGGACGAGGTGGGGATCGAAAGCGCGATCATCGTCGGCCATTCGTTCGGTGCGGCGATCACCGCCGCGCTGGCGCTCGATCATCCGCAAAAGGTCGCCGGTCTGGTATTCCTCGCGCCTGCCAGCCATCCCTGGCCGGGCGCCGATACGTCCTGGTATTACGATTTGACGGCGCGGCCTGTCATCGGGCGGATCTTCTCCGAAACGCTGACGCTGCCGGTCGGATGGACGCGCATGGGCGCGGCGTCGGCCTGCGTGTTCTCGCCGAACCGGCTTTCGCAGACCTATCTCGACGATGCGGGGATCCCGCTCGTCCTGCGGCCCTCGTCCTTCCGGGCGAACGCCGTCGACGTCGCCGGCCTTTACGAACAGACGCTCATCCTTTCCCCGCGCTACCGCGAGATCGCCGCGCCGACGATCGTGATTTCGGGGGACCGCGACACGGTCGTCTACGAGGAAATCCATGCCGCGGGCCTGATCCGGGACATTCCGGGAGCCGAGGGCGTGTGGGTGCGCAATATGGGGCACAAGCCCGACTGGGTGGCGCCGGACCTGACGATCGCCGCGATCGAAAGGGTCGGCGGCGGCGATGTCGATGTCGAGGCTCTGTCGCTTATCGTTCAGGACCGCATCGCAGGCGACGCGTTCAACGTCGAGACATGCGCGCAGCCGTCATCCCCGCAGGCAGCGCCCGCCCCTTAACTGTTTTTTCTGGCTTTCCGGTCCAGCGTAGGCAAGAACGATGTCCGCAGGCAGTCGAGAAGCCGGCCTGCCGGGCAGATCAACGGTGATGATGACCGAGAAAGACGAAGACGATCTGGCACGCAAGGACGTCTGGCTACGCGCACTGGAGCGGGCCGGGCTTGGTGTGTGGGACTTAAATGTCGAAGCGGGCACCTGCTACTATTCGCCCGGATGGGCCAGGATGCTCGGCTTCGAACTGAACGAACTTCCAGCCGATGCGGATTTCTGGCTGACGCTGCTCCATCCCGACGATCGGGAAGCTGCCATCGCCAGCGGCGAGCGCCACATGGCGGGCCAGTCCGAACGCATCGAAACCGAAATGCGGCTGCGCCACAAGGACGGTCGCTGGATCTGGGTGCTGGATCGCGGCGGTATCGTCGAACGCAATGCGGCGGGCGAGCCGTTGCGGCTTTTGGGTGTCCAGACCGATATCACGCGACGCAAGGGCGCTGAGGACCGGCTCATCCAGCTCAATGCACGGTTCCGGCTTGCGCTGGAGGCGAGCGGCACGGGCATGTGGCATCACGACGTCATCACGCAGACAAGTTTCTGGGATGGACGCACGCACGAAATATTCGGACTGCCGGCCATTCCAGGCGACGTTCCCACAGGCCTGTGGACGTCCCTGCTGCATCCTGAGGACCGAGAAAACGCGGTTCGCGAGCATCTGATGCCGCAGGAAACCGGCAGGACACTCAGATTGCGCTACCGGATCGTGCGCAATGGCGGGCTTGTCCGCCATATCGAGACGCTGACACGTTTCGTGCCCGAATTCGGCGAGGCCGGCCAGTTCGTCGGCACCGTGCGGGACGTGACCGAGGCGTGGCTGCACGAGGAAAGCCTGGCCTATGCCGCGCGCCACGACACGCTGACGGGTCTTCTCAATCGCGCCGCCTTCGACGAGGAACTGAACGCGGCGATCGAGACCGCGCAGGAGCGTCCGTTCGCGGTCTATTATCTGGACCTCGATTATTTCAAGGCCCTGAACGACGTGGCCGGGCACGCGGCGGGCGACCGTGCGCTCAGTGCGATCGGCACGATCATTACAGATGTGCTTGCCCCCGCTTCCGTCGCCGCCCGGCTCGGCGGCGACGAGTTCGCGATCATCGCACCGCTCGTCGCGGGCGGCGGCCCCGAAGCGCTTGGCGAACGAATCCTGGCACGCATCGCCGAAGAGGATTTCGGCGAGCCGACCGGTGCGGCGAAGCTCGGCGCGAGCATCGGCCACGCGGTCATCATGGACAGCACGATCAAGCCGGCCGACGCGCTCGCGCGGGCCGACGACGCGTGCTACGCGGCCAAGGCGTCCGGGCGTAACCGCTGCGTCGCATTCGGTGAAGGCGCATCCGGCCTGACCTCGGGACTGACGGCGGCGCGTATGGTTTCGGAAGCCGTCGACGCGATGGAAGACCAGCGCCTGAAGCTTTATGCGCAGCAGATCCACATTCTCGGCGAGCCCTGGAGCCGATCGCGCAGATGCGAGGTGCTGACGCGGCTCGAAGGAAGGGACGGACGGCTGATCCCGCCCGGCGCGTTCATTCCGGCAGCCGAGCGGTTCGGTATGGCCGCGCGGCTCGACCGCTGGATCATCCGCAGCGCGCTCAATCGCTTCGGCCATGTGATGAACGGGCCGGCGGGCCTCGTGCTGGGCTTCAACCTGTCCGCGCAGACGCTGAGCGATCCGGGTCTTTGGGATTTCATCGATCACGAGGCGACCGCCGCGAAGGCGGAGCATACCAACATCGTTTTCGAGATAACCGAGACGGCGGCGGTGACCAATTTCGCGGCCGCCGAACGCTTCGTCCACGCGGCGCGCGAGCGCGGCTGCCGCGTCAGCCTCGACGATTTCGGATCGGGATTGAGTTCGTTCGACTATCTGCGGCGCTTTCCCGTCGACAGCATCAAGATCAATGGCGACTTCATCGAGGATCTGGCGGGTTCGGCCTTCGATCAGGCGATCGTCCGATCAATCCGCGACGTTGCCCACGCGGCGGGCCTCAACGTCGTGGCCGAAAAGATCGAGAACGAAAAGACGCTGACGCTGCTCGCCGATCTCGGCATCGCGTTCGGGCAGGGATTTTTCCTGCATCGCCCCGAACCGCTGGAAGAAATCGTCTCCCGTTTCCACGGTATCGCGGCGAAAGGCTGAGCCCGGTTTACCGGTGCGTCTTGAAAAAGAGGCGCAGACTCCCCATTATGGTTGCCGTCCCGTTGGTCCGGGCCCCTCTGGCAAGAGCGCCGGCTCTCTTGTGATGTCGGACCGTTATCCCCGATATCGTGTGCCGGCCGTGAGAGGGATATTCTTCCGATGGAATTTGCGTTTCTTTTTGCCGACTGGCTCGGCAAGCCCGCCTGGATGTGGCTCGGCTTCATCACCGTCGTCATCGCGCTGCTCGTCTTCGACCTCGGCGTTCTCCACAAGGAGGACCGCGAGATCGGCGTGAAGGAAAGCTTCGCGCTGTCCGGCTTCTATATCGCGCTCGGCCTTGCCTTCGGCGGCTTCGTGTGGTGGCAGCTCGGCGAGGAACCGGCACTCAACTACGTCACGGGTTTCCTCGTCGAAAAGACGCTGGCGATGGACAACGTCTTCGTCATCGCGCTGATCTTTTCCTATTTCGCGGTGCCGCGCATCTACCAGTACCGCGTGCTGTTCTGGGGTATCCTCGGCGTCATCCTCCTGCGCGGCATCATGATCGGCGCGGGCGCGGCGATCGTCACCAATTTCGAGTGGGTGCTCTATATCTTCGCCGGCTTCCTGATCATCACCGGCATCAAGATGCTGTTTTCCTCCGACGAGGAAAAGCCGATCGGCGACAATCCGCTGATCCGGTTCATGCGTCGGCGCTTCCGCGTCACCGAGGATTTCCACGGCTCGCGCTTCACCGTGCGGTTGCCTGACCCGAAAACGGGCAAGGAAGTGCTCTACATCACGCCGCTTTTGATGGCGCTGGTTCTGATCGAGATCGCAGACGTGATCTTCGCAGTCGATTCGGTGCCGGCGATCTTCGCCATCACGACCGACCCCTATATCGTCTACACGTCGAACATCTTCGCCATTCTGGGCCTGCGCGCGCTCTATTTCGCCCTGTCGGCGATGGCGCACCGCTTCGTCTATCTGAAATACGCGCTGTCGGCCGTACTGATCTTCATCGGAGGCAAGGTGTTCGCTGCCGGCATCATGGGCATCGAGAAAATCCCGCCGACCATCTCGCTCGGCGTGACCTTCGCGATCCTCGCCATCGGCGTCATCGCCTCGCTGTTCGCCACGCGCGGCGACGAGCCCGATCCGGTCGAGGCGCAGAAGAAAGCGCTGCCGATCGAGGAGCGGTGACGCCGGCAACTTCATCGTCGATCCTTTGCAACGAGGCGTCCGTTATGGACGCCTCGTTTTCGTTTTGGGGGAGAGGTCGGATTTTCATGACTTATCCATTGCCGTTCGATTTCGTTATGTTATTACGTTTCTGTTCAATCAACGGAGCAGTCCATGATTTCCCTTTCTCGTTCCACACGGGCACTCGGCCTTTGCGCAGCCGTCGGCGCGCTTGCCTTTGGCACCGGTCATTCCATTCCGGCCATGGCGGATGACGCGCATGAAGCGCATTACCGGCTGTTCGTCGGCGACCATGCGGACGGTGTCGTGCGTGCCTTCGACATTCATGACGGCGCCGCCGCCGGAACCTTCGAAATCGACCAGACGCCGGCGCTGACGCGAAGCGAAAGCGGCCGCACCCTCTTCGCCGTTCAGGGCGATACCGGAAAGGTGGCGGTGATCAGCACGGGGATTTCCTTCGAGGACCATGGCGACCATGCCGACCTGAAGGTCGAGGACGCCGCGCTGCTCGATGTCGCGATCGAGGGTGTGAAACCCGCGCATGTGGTGGAAGGATCGGGACGGATCGCGCTGTTCGACGACGGATCGGGCGACGTTTCGCTTTTTGCCGAGAGCGGGGTGCTGGACGGCAATTTCGAGCCGCGTATCCTCAAGCCGGGGGCCGCGCATCACGGCCTTGCCGCGCCGATGGGCGATCATCTCGTCGTGTCGGTGCCGCACGAAAACGCCGACGAGCCGCGTGTGGGGCTGAAGGTCGTCGACGCGGACGGCGATCAGGTCGGCGAGGTGGTGTCGTGCCCCGGTGTCCACGGCCAGGCGCAGTCGGCGCGCCTTTTCGCGTTCGGCTGCCGCGACGGGATCGTCATCGCCTCGCCGGGAACGGGCGGCGAAGCTCCGACGCTTCGGCACGTTCCAACCGCCGATCTTGGCGAAGGCAACGTCTCGACGCTGAAGGGCGGCACAGCGATGACCTATTTCCTCGGCAATTACGGCCCGTCATCCGTGGTCGTCATCGAGCCCGGTGACGAGACGGGGTTCACGAAGATCGACCTGCCGACCCGCCGCGTCGATTTCGCGCTCGACCCGGCGCTGCCACGCAATGCCTATGTCCTGACCGAGGACGGCCAGCTTCATCTCATCGACATCGTCGCGGGCACGATTGCGCAAAGCGCGGCGGTGACGGAGCCCTATTCGATGGATGGCCACTGGCGCGACCCGCGCCCGCGTCTGGCCGTTGCCGGCGACAGGATCGCGCTGACCGATCCGCGCGAAGGCGTCGTCCGGCTGATTTCGACCGAGACGCTGGAAGAGACCGGCACGATCGAAATCGAGGGCACGCCCTATACGATCGTCACGGTCGGCGGCTCGGGCGCGGTTCACGACCACGAGTGAACGAGGGGGCGGCCCGCGCCCGACGCGGGCCGCCCGGCAATTCCACTTTCCGGTTCGATGGACTAGCATGTAGCCAACGCATCGAAAGGTGGACGGCATGCCCTCGAAAAAGACCAGCTATGGCCGCGAAAAGATGAAGCCTGTCGATCTCAGGATCGACGGGCGGAAGCGCAGCTTCGACATCGAAGACCCGAAACTGCCGGACTGGATCTCATCGGAGGCGCTCGGCTCGGGCGACTATCCCTATTCCGAAAAGATGGCGAGGAAAGCGTACAAGGCCGAACTGGAGGCGCTACAGGAGGAGTTGGTCAAGCTGCAATACTGGCTGCAGGCCAAGGGCGAACGGGTGATGGCGCTGTTCGAGGGGCGGGATGCGGCCGGCAAGGGCGGCACGATCTTCGTCCTGCGCCAATACATGAACCCGCGCTCGGCCCGCAACGTCGCCCTGCCCAAACCGACGGAGAGCGAGCGCGGGCAGTGGTATTTCCAGCGCTATGTCGCGCATTTTCCCACCAGCGGCGAATTCGTCACCTTCGATCGCTCCTGGTACAATCGCGGCGTGGTCGAGCCCGTGATGGGTTTTTGCACGCCGGAGCAGCACGAGACCTTTCTGGAGGACGCGCCGAGTTTCGAGCGGCTGATCGTCGACGAGGGCATCCACATCTTCAAGTTCTGGCTCAATATCGGCCGGGAAATGCAGCTCAAGCGCTTTCATGACCGGTTGCACGATCCGCTCAAGACCTGGAAATTCTCGCCCATCGATGTGCAGGGCATGACCAGATGGGACGACTACACAGAAGCCCGCAGCCGGATGATCGAGCGCACGCACAGCCCTCACGCGCCGTGGACGATCGTTCGCGCCAACGACAAGAGGCGCGCGCGACTGGCGGTGATGCGCCACATTCTCGGCCGTTTCGACTATGAGGGTAAGGACAGCCATAAGGTGGCCGCGCCGGACCCGATGATCCTCGGGCAGGGGCCGGACTTTCTCAACGCGGGTTGACGATTAACGGCTCAACCGTCCGTGCAGGCGAAAGGCAGGAAGGTGCTGGCCGTGCCGGCGTTCATGGCGAGGATCGTCAATATGTTCGCGATTTCGAGATCGGCCTGCGTGCGCGGGCAGACCGGCATGCGCTCGGTGCATCCTTTGGCTATGAACGCATCGTTCTCTTCGATGAACGACCTGCTCAATCCGTCCTCGCGGTCGCGCCGCGCATCACGCAACGCGTCCGCATAGACGCGGCATTTCGTGACCTGCCATTGGGTGGGCGCGGGCTCCTGGCCCGTAGCCGGCATGGCGGAGGAAAGGCATGCGAGGAGGACGACAAGCGCCCTGATCCATGACGGGTCCGGCATGTCGTTCGGGAGCCGGTCGGCTCAGGCCATGCCGAGCGCGGTCATGTAAAGCTCGATCAAGGCTTCTTCTTCCTGCCGCTCGTTGGGGTCCTTCTTGCGCAGGCGGATGATGGCGCGGATCGCCTTCGTGTCGTAGCCGCGACCCTTGGCTTCGGCCATGACTTCCTTGATGTCGTCCTGAAGCGCGGTCTTTTCCTCTTCCAGGCGCTCGATGCGTTCGATCAGCTGGCGCAGTTCGGCGGCGGCGACATTGTCCTGCGTGGTGACATCATCCATGGTCGACCTCTCAATTCGGGATGGGCGCGGCTGGCGCGGCTTTGGAAACAGGCGGTTCGGCCACGCGGTCGCGACTCGGTGACCATGCGCGGCGATAAGGATCGGGCGCTTCGTTGCCTCAGCCGGGCCGGCCGGTCAATGGTCTTTCGGACGGGACGCTTCGAAAGCGGCCTTTTGTGACGCGCTCGCCTCGGTCTGGTGCTTCGCCTGCCAGTCGGCATAGGGCATGCCGTAGACGATCTCGCGCGATTCGTCTTTCGTCAGCGGGATGCCATCCGCTTCCGCCGCTTCGCGATACCAGTTGGACAGGCAGTTGCGGCAGAATCCCGCGAAATTCATCATGTCGATGTTCTGGACGTCGGAGCGCTCGCGAAGATGCGTCACGAGCCGCCGGAACGCCGCAGCTTCCAGCGCTTGCGTCTGGGTGTCGTCGAGGTCGGTCATGGCTTTCTCCATCAGACTGGGCCGGTCCTGGACCCGAATTGTCGTGCGACATGAATGTCGGAGCGCGCATTGATCGCTTCAAGGATCGGGGCGAGGCGGTTTGTCCATTCCTCCACGCCGCGTTCGTCCGCGATGAGGTCCTGCCGAATCTCGATCAGGAGATGCGCGTAGCCGTTGACGATCGCGTGCTTGAACATCGTATCGCCGCGCAACGCGCCGTCATAGGGCTCGTTGTCGCCGACCGTCAGGCCGGCGTCGGCGCGCAGGGCCTCCAGCATCGGCTCGACCGCGCGCGAATCCGAATCCCACAATATGCCGATCTCCCACGGCCGGCGGCGGCCCTGCATCGTGGGCGTGAAGGAATGGATCGAGACGATGAAGGGCGTGCCTTCACTTTCGGCCGCGACCGAAGCGACCGTGGCTGAGACGGCGTCGTGATAGGGGCGGTAGAAGCGCTCCAGCCTGTTTTCGCGCTCACTTTCGCTCATGGGATAATTCGCCGGAACGATGGTTCCGTCATAGAGCTGGCGGATCAGCGTCGGATCGTCCTCGCCCCGGTTCGGGTCGATCAGGAGGCGCGACCACGTCGCCATCACGGCCGGGACGGCGAGCCGCGCGGCAAGCGCGCGCGTCACCGCCTCGACGCCGATGTCATAGGCGATGTGGCGCGTGAACTCGACTGCGGGCAGGCCGAGATCGCCATATTCGTCCGGCAGCGCGTTGCGCGCGTGGTCGGCGATCAGCACCATGCCGCGCATGCGATCGCCTTCGATCAGTTCGACGGGATTGAAAACAGCGGCGCGCGTCATGAAAAGGCAAGGTCCGGCTGGTTGGAAGACATTTCCATGTGTCATGGACGCAAGGCCCATGCAATGTCATCCATGCGACAAGATCGCGATGGACGTTCCCGGCAGCAGGTGTGGATGATTCGCGATCGACCAGTTCTAAATCGATTCATGTGGCACCGCAGACGCGTTGACAAGACTCGGGCGATTGCCGAAAAGGTTGAAACCATGCTGATTTCACCCCTCAAACACTTGCTTTCAGCCGTCGTGCGACGGCTTCGCCGCCGCATACCGCTCGTCGGCCTCCTCGCCGCACTCGGGCTCGGCGCGACGGCGGTTCCGGCCATGGCGGATTTCCGCGTCTGCAACGCCACGCAAAGCCTCGTCGGCGTCGCGATCGGCTATCGCGCGCAGGCGGGCTGGGTGACCGAAGGCTGGTGGCACATCGAGGCGTCGAGTTGCCGCACGCTGATCGAGGGCGCGCTCGCCTCGCGCTATTACTATCTCTACGCCGAGGACGCGCAGCGCGGCGGGCGCTGGGAAGGCCCGATCAACATGTGCGTGGCCGAGCGCGAGTTCAAGATTTCAGGCCCCGGCGACTGCGTCCCGCGCGGCTTCCAGCGCGCCGGCTTCCAGGAATACGACACGCGTGAACAATCGAGCTGGATGGTCCAGCTTACCGACGAGCCGGCGGACGGCACCACAACCCCGATGACCGGCGCGCCGGCCAACGGCTCCACACCAGGCGAATCCCCATGAGACGCAGCCGCAAGGTCAAGATCCTCGCAACGCTTGGACCGGCCTCGTCCGACGAACCGATGATCCGCAAGCTCTTCGATGCCGGCGCGGATGTCTTTCGCATCAATATGAGCCATTCGAGCCACGACCTCATGCGCACGCTGGTCGCCCGGCTGCGCAAGGTCGAGAGCGAAGTCGGCCGGCCGATCGGCATCCTCGCCGATTTGCAGGGACCGAAGCTGCGCGTGGGCAAGTTCGGGAACGGCGCTGAGCAGCTTCAGATCGGCCAGAGCTTTACCGTCGACGACGATCCGGCACCGGGCGATTCGAGCCGTGTGAACCTGCCGCATCCCGAAATCCTGTCATCGGTTCAGCCCGGGCATCGGCTTTTGATCGACGACGGCCGCCTGGCGCTGAAGGTGGAGGAGACAGACGGACGCAAGGTGCGCTGCGTCGTCCTGGCCGGCTCCAAGATTTCCGACCGCAAGGGCGTCTCACTGCCGGACACGGATCTGCCCGTCGGCGCGCTGACGGAAAAGGACCGCAAGGATCTCGACGCGGTGCTCGCGACCGGCGTCGACTGGGTCGCGCTCTCCTTCGTGCAGCGGCCGGACGACATCGCCGAAGTGCGCAAGATAGCGCGCGGACGCGCTGCGATCATGTCGAAGATCGAAAAGCCGCAGGCCGTCGCCCGGCTCGCCGAAATCATCGAATTGTCCGACGCGCTGATGGTCGCGCGCGGCGATCTGGGCGTCGAAATGCCGCTCGAAGCCGTTCCGGGCATTCAAAAGCAGATCACGCGCGCCGCGCGCCGCGCCGGCAAGCCGGTCGTCGTCGCAACCCAGATGCTGGAATCGATGATCTCCGCTCCCGTGCCGACACGCGCGGAAGTGTCCGACGTGTCGATCGCCGTCTTCGAAGGCGCAGACGCGGTCATGCTGTCGGCCGAATCGGCGGCCGGCGAATATCCGGTCGAGGCGGTCGCCACGATGAATGCGATTGCCGTTCAGGTCGAGCGCGATCCGCTCTATCCCGGCATCATCAACGCGCAGCGCACCGAGCCGGACGCGACCGGGCCGGACGCCATCGCGCTCGCCGCGCGGCAGATCGCCGACACGCTCAACCTGTCTGCCGTCATCTGCTACACGGGGTCGGGCACGACCGGCCTGCGCGTCGCGCGCGAGCGTCCGCATGTGCCGATCATCGCGCTGTCGCCGGTGATCGGGACTGCACGGCGACTGTCGCTCTTGTGGGGCACGCATTGCGTTGTGACGGAAGACGCCAGCGACCTCGACGACATGGTGGACCGCGCCTGCCGGATCGCGCATCGCGAAGGGTTCGGCAATTCGGGCGACCGGATCATCATCACCGCCGGCGTGCCGCTGAGGACGCCCGGCGCGACCAACATGCTGCGAATCGCCTATATCAGCTCGGATGGGAAAAGCGGACTCTAGGGGAGCAGCGTCACGTTGGGCATCGGTGTGCGGTGGCAAGGTTGAGGCATGGATTCCTGTGACGAGCACAGGAATGACGGTGGAAAGGTTTGAAGCCAGTCTCCAACGCCGAAGATTTGCAAAGCTATTTTTGCTGTCGTCATTCCTGTGCTCGTCACAGGAATCCAGGCCTTGACCGTCGAGCAACCCCGACGTTCTTCAAACCAGTCGCTGAATGCTGTAGGCGTTCGCCCGTTTCTACCGGTCCGTCACGATCTTGACGCGGTTGCCGACCGAGAGGCTGGCGCCGGGGCCGAGGCCGTTCAGGAGGCGGAAGAGGTCTTGCGGGCGGTCCGTGCCGACCATGCGGTTGGCCATCGAGGCGACCGTATCGCCGGCGCCGACCGTCACCACGCGGATGCGCAGCGGGCGTATCCGGGCTTTTTCGGCGGCGGACAGGGTGCGGAAGCTGTCCGCGACGGCGCGGGCGACGGGCTGGAGATCGGTCGAGGCGAGCGGGGCCGCCGTCAGGAGGCGGTAGACCTGCCGGCCGGAACGGATCAGCGTCACGTCGAACTGCCAGCCTTCGGCGCGCGCCTGCGCGTTAACAGCTTCGTTTCCGTTGATCGTCATGGATCGCACGGAGGCCGGATCGAGGCCCGCGACCCAGCCCGAGCGGACGTAATCGGTCAGCGACTGGCGCTGTTCGACCGTGACGCCGTCGAAGCGGACGGCCATGTCGCCCGGTCCCGACGCGGTCACGGCGGCGGCCGTATTGTCGATGACGAAGCCCTGCGGCACGTCGAAGCTGATGCCCAGGACCGGGTGGATGAAGCTCGTGCCGCGCACGAAGCCTTCGTCGGGCGTGTCGCCGAAAAGCATGCCGTCGACGCCGTCGAGGAAGGCGTCGCGATCCCGGTTGCCGGTTCCCGGCTGACCGAACTGGCGCGCATGGCGCATGGCCAGATCGATCCGCTGCGGCGGATTGGGGTGGCTGGCCAGGAAGTCGAGATTGGGATTGGCCGATGACGAGACGGTTCGCGATTCCGAATAGGCGGCCATCGCCTGCAGGAAGCGGGCGGCCGCGTAGGGATCGTAGCCGGCGCGGCCGATCGAGCGGATGCCGATGGCGTCGGCTTCCAGTTCCTGATTGCGCGAGAACTGGGCGAGCCGGAGCTTGCCGCGAATGAGCGCGACCTGTCCGCCGGTTCCGCCGCCGTCGAGCACGTCCGAGACGACCCGCGCGGCCAGAACCTCCTCGGCCTCGCGCTGCTGGCGCTGGATGCCGTGATTGGCGGTCACATGCGCCATTTCATGCGCGACGACGGCAGCGACTTCGGCCGAATCGTTCGCCAGCGCGAGAAGACCGCGCGTCAGATACAGGAACCCGCCGGGCAGCGCGAAGGCGTTGATGTTGGGCGAGTTGAGGATCGTGATCTGGTAGGTCTGGTTCGGATTGTCCGGGTCGAGCGTCAGCGAACCGATGATGCGCGCGATGGAACGTTCGAGCTTGGGGTCCGAATATTCGCCGCCATAGGTCGCCAGAATGCGCGGATGCTGCTCGCGCGCGATCGCGGCCATGCGGTCGTCGCGCGTGACCGAATCGACGGTGACCGGATTGGACGAGGGGCGGAAGGCATCTTCCGAGAGCGAGGCCGTATCGAACGCCTGGCAGGAGGAGAGCGCCGTCGCCAGAAAAAGCGCAACGGCGAGCCGTCCGCGGCTTTGGGCCCCGGCGCGATACTGCCTGTCCGTCTCGATCTGTCTTGCGGCCAGTTCGGCCTCCCCACGTTACGACATGCGTCGCGTTCAAGGTTTGCGGGATGTCCCGCACACACCAGAATCCTAATCGAAAGACAAGTGCCCCTCTTCGCTCAAGATGCTGTCTGCATCGCGAATGTGGTCTTAAACGGGCGATTTCGCGGTCCGTTCCCGTCAAACAAAAGGCGAACGTCCGACATAGGCCGTGAATTCGGCAGGGGCATCGGGTCCGTAGAAGGTTTCGACGGGTCCGTCGGCGGCGATGCGGCCGTCTTCGAGGAAGATGATTCGGTCCGCCAGCGCGCGCGCATCCTCCGGCGCGTGGGTGACGAAGACGATCGTCATGCCGGTGCGCGTTTGCAGGCTGCGGACGAGTTCCACCATCTCGGTGCGCAGCGCGGGACCGAGCGAGGCGAAGGGTTCGTCCAGAAGGAGCAGCGGGTGTCGGCGCACGAGCGCGCGGGCGAGCGCAGCGCGCTGCCGCTCGCCGCCGGACAACGCGTCGGGGCGGCGGTCTTCCTTGCCGGCGAGGCCGACATCGGCGAGCGCCTTCGAAATGTCGGCACGGTCGGCCTCGGTGAGACGCAGCGACGGCGACCGGCCGAGCCCGACATTGTCGGCGACGCTCAGGTGGTGGAAGAGGTTGTTTTCCTGAAAGACCATCGAGACCGCACGCCTCGCCGGGTCGAGCCGGGTCACGTCGTCTCCGGCGATGCGGATCATGCCCGACTGCGGCTCCTCGAAGCCGGCGACGAGATGCAAAAGCGTCGACTTTCCCGAACCGCTCGCGCCCAGAAGGCCGACGATCTCGCCGGCCGGGACCGAGAGGTCGAAAATCATCTCGCTGCCGCCCGGATAGGCGAAGCGGATATCGTTCAGTTCGAGTGCGAAAATCATGCCTGCTTCCGTCCCGCCCATTCGGAGGCGAGCATCAGTATCAGCGTCAGGAGGGCGAGGAAAAGGGCGATGCCGGCGGCGTCCTCGGTGCGGTACGCGCCCATGCGCGAGAGCAGGAGATAGGGAAGCGTCTGCACCGCATCGGACCCGAACAGGGCGATGACGCCGAGATCGCCCAGCGACAGCGCCATGGCGAAGGCGAAGGCGGTGGCGAGCGGACGGCGCAGAAGCGGCCAGTCGATGAAGCGCAGACGGTCGAGCGTGCTCATGCCGAGCGAGACGGAAAGCCGGTCGTAGCGCGCGGCGGCGGCATCGTGCGCGGGGCGCAGGATGCGCAGCGCGAAGGGCAGCGCCATGACCGCGTTGACGGCGACGACCATCGGCGCGGCGTAGTTCAGGACGTTGCCGGTGTGGCGCAGGAGGATGAACCAGCCCGCGCCGACAACGATCGGCGGTATGACGAGCACGAAGCCCGCGCCGGTGTCCATCGCGCGTTCGAGGAGACCGGGAGACCGGCCGGAACGGCGCGCTTCCAGCCGCTGGCGAGCACGCACGAGGCAAAAAGCGAGGGCCAGCGTGAAGCAGGCGGCGAGGGCGGCGAGCTTCAGGCTGGTCACGGTTGCGGCGTGGACGGCAGGATCGGCGGCAAGGCGGGCGAGATCGGCGCGCAGGCCCGCGATGACGATGGCCGCCATCGGCGCGACGACGAAGAGCATCGCGGCGAGGATTGGCAGGGCGTCAGCGATCTTGGCTCGCCAGCCGCGCAGGGACGGCCTGCGTGCAGTCATGCCGATGTTGGCATCGGGTGCGAGATCGGCGCCGGCGCGCTTCAGCACAAGGACGATGGCGAGGGTGAGCGCGATCTGGACCGCGACGAGTGCGACGGCGCGGGCCGGTGCGAAGTCGAAGCGCAGCGCCTGATAGATCGCGACTTCGAGCGTCGTTGCGCGGGGGCCGCCGCCGAGGATCAGGACGATGGTGAAGGACGTCACGCACAGCATGAAGACGAGCCCGGCGACGCTCGGCAGGGCAGCGCGCAGAACCGGCCATTCGACGATGCGGAACGTCGCCCACGGGCTGAAGCCGAGCTGGCTCGCCAGACGCCAGCGGTCGTTCGGCACCGTGTCGAGCGCGGCGAGCAGGAGGCGGGTGGCGAGCGGCAGGTTGAAGAAGGCGTGCGCGATCAAAATGCCGGACAGGCCGTAGATGCCCTGCCAGCGTGCTCCGGTGAGCGCCGTCAGCGGCTCGGCGACCAGTCCGGCGCGGCCCAGAAGCGCCAGGACGCCGAGCGCGGCGACGATGGCGGGCAAGGCGAGCGGGACCGCAAAAAGAGCGAGCAGCAGCCGGCGGCCGGGGAAATCCGGCCTGCGGGACAAAGCGCGCGCGACGAAAATGGCGGGGAGGACCGACACGACGGTCGACAGCAACGCCTGCCAGAGCGTGAAGCGGGCGATGCGCAGGAGATAGGGATCGAAGGCGGCGAATGCGCTGGGGAGGTCTCGCGCGCCTTCCGCGATGAGGCCGGCGAAAGCGCCGCCGACGATGATGGCGAGGATGGCGAGCGCCGCGGTGCCGGGGAGAGTGGCGCGGGAGGGCGCGGTCATGGCGGCGGTGCGGGGATGTTTGGGATCGTTGCGAATGCAGGGCGGGGGGTGGCCTTATTTCGGGACCGCTTGCGACATGCGCGCCCCTCTGGCCTGCCGGCCATCTCCCCCGCGAGGGGGGAGATCATGCGCGCCATCGCCGCATCATGTCCGGCAACATGGGCGATTGGCGAAAACGAAGGCGAAATCCGATCTTCCCCCTTGCGGGGGAGATGGCCGGCAGGCCAGAGGGGGGCGTGACGGGGCGATGCCTTCGAAGCCGACAAGAGGGAGAGGTTTCCGCTCACCGGCTCATGATCGCGAGCCATTCGTCGATCCAGGCGCTGCGGTTTTCGGCGATTTCCTCGGGCGGCAGTTGCAGCGCGTCTTCCGGCGCTACGGCATCTTCGAAGACTGGGTTGAGCGGTTCGGATGTGGGGCCTGCCGGGAACATCCAGTTGTGCTCGGGGATCGCGTCCTGAAAGCCGGAGCCCGTCATGAATTCGAGGAACTGCGCGGTGAGCGGATTTTCCGCGCCACCGAGCGTCGCCGCCGCGACCTCGACCTGAAGATAGTGGCCTTCCTCGAAGATCGCCGCCTGATAGCGGTTCGTGCGCTCCGCGATCTGATGATAGGCGGGCGAGGTCGTGTAGGACAGCACCATCGGCGCCTCGCCGGAGGTGAACAGACCGTAAGCCTCGCTCCAGCCGGGCGTGACGGTGAGGACGCGCTGCGACAGTTTTTCCCACGCTTCGCTCGCCCCGTCGCCATAGATGGCCTTGACCCAAAGGAGAAGGCCGAGGCCCGGCGTCGAGGTGCGCGGGTCCTGAATGACGATCTTGATTTCAGGGTCGCCGTCCAGAAGCTCGGCGAAGCTTGCGGGCGGGGTTTCGATTGCCTCGGTGTCATAAACGAAGGCGAAATAGCCGTAGTCGAAGGGGACGAACATGTCGTCGTCCCAGCCATTGGGCACCGTGATGTTGTCCAGAGAAATGCCGTGCGGAGCGAAAAGCCCGCTTTCCCGCGCCTCGAAAGTCAGGTTCGTATCGAGACCGAGCACGATGTCGGCGTCGGTGTTCTCGCCTTCGAGCTTCAGGCGGTTCAAAAGCGCGACGCCGTCTGCGGCGGCGACGAAGTTCAGCGTGCAGCCGCAGTCGGCCTCGAAGGCTTCCTTCACGAGCGGGCCGGGGCCCCATTCGGCGGTGAAGCTGTCATAGGTGTAGACGGTCAGCGTTTCCTGCGCGGCGGCGGGCAGAGCCGTTGCCGAGACCAGGAGCGCGGTAGCAAGAATGCGGCCAGAGATCATCTTGTTGCCTCCTTCGTTTTCGTGTTGAAGGACAGGCGCCGGATGTTTGCGTCTAATCCCTCCGCCGGTATGAGCCGGATCAGGTTCTGCGGGTTGGCACGACGCCTCTCAGCCGCGACGAACGCGGCACCCCGTTAGATGGCAAAGACATAGAATGCGTTGCAGGCGGGCGCAAGCGCTCCTTGATGGAGCATCGGATTTGTCCGAAAACCGGTTTCCACTTTTCGGTCCGATGCTCTAGCTTCACATCATGTTCATTCCATTCTTCCTCGAACTGAAAGCCGCGCGCGTTCCCGTTTCGCTTCGGGAATATCTGACGCTGCTCGAAGGCATGGACGCCCATCTCGTCAATTACGACGTCGAGGGGTTCTACTATCTTTCCCGCACGGCGCTGGTGAAGGACGAGCGGCATATCGACCGCTTCGATCAGGTCTTCGGCCACGTCTTCAAGGGAGTCGAGGCGGTGTCGGGCCAAGGGGCTATCGACGCGCGCAACCTGCCCGATGAGTGGCTGCGCCGGCTCGCCGAAAAGCACCTGAGCGACGAGGAGAAAAAGCTGGTCGAAGCGCTTGGCGGGTTCGACAAGCTGATGGAGACGCTGAAAAAGCGTCTCGAAGAGCAGAAGGGGCGTCATCAGGGCGGGTCGAAATGGATCGGCACGGGCGGCACGTCGCCCTTCGGCGCTTATGGCTACAATCCCGAAGGTGTGCGGATCGGCCAGAACGAAAGCCGGCACCGGCGCGCGGTCAAGGTCTGGGACAAGCGCGAGTTCAGGAATTTCGACGATTCGGTCGAACTCGGCACCCGCAACATCAAGGTGGCGCTGAAGCGGCTGCGGCGCTGGGTGCGCGAGGGCGCGGACGAGGAATTCGACCTGCCCGGCACGATCCGCTCGACCGCCGAGCACGGCTATCTCGACGTGCAGACGCGGCCGGAGCGGCGCAATGCGGTGAAGCTGTTGATGTTCTTCGACGTCGGCGGCTCGATGGACGACCACATCCGCATCGTCGAGGAGCTGTTTTCCGCCGCGCGGGCCGAGTTCCGGCAGCTCGAATATTTCTATTTCCACAATTGCATCTATGAGGGCGTGTGGAAGGACAATAAACGCCGGCATTCGGAGGTGATCCCGACCTATGACGTGCTGCATAAATACGGGGCGGACTACAAGGCGATCTTCGTCGGCGATGCCTCGATGAGCCCCTACGAGATCGCGCATCCGGGCGGTGCGGTGGAGCACTGGAACGCGGAGGCCGGCATCGTGTGGCTGCAACGGGTGCTCGCGCACTGGCCGAAGGCGGTGTGGCTCAATCCGGTGCGCGAAAAACACTGGGGCTATACGCATTCGATCCGGATGATCCGCGAGATCGTCGGCGAACGCATGTATCCGCTGACGCTGAACGGGCTTGAACGGGCGACAAAAGAACTGTCGCGCGGACGTTGATCCGGCAAAAGTTTTAGCAGGTGGTGAACAAGTCGTGAGGTTCGGCGTTGCTGCAAACACGCAACGTTCCGCCGGTTTCCCATTCATGGAAGATATCCTTCTCGACTTCGGCCATCCGACGCACCTGCCTTTCGGCGTCATCGTCTCAAGACTTTTGGCGGCCGCGCTCTTCGGCGCCGCGATCGGCTTCGAGCGCGAATGGCGCTCGCATCCGGCGGGTCTTCGAACGCATATGCTGGTTTCGCTCGCAGCCGCCGCCTTTGCGATCCTCGGCATCGAGATCGTCCATTCCAGCCAGTTCGACGGTGACGCATCGCGGCTCGATCCCCTTCGCCTCATCGAAGCCGTAACGGCGGGCGTTGCCTTCCTCGCCGCCGGCTCCATCATCTTCGCGCAAGGGACGGTCAAGGGACTGACCACCGGGGCGGGGCTGTGGCTGGCCGGCGCGATCGGGCTCGCTTCCGGGCTCGGCTTCTGGCAGGTGGGCGCGTTCGCGACGCTGCTGGCGATCGTGATCCTCGGCCTGATGCACGTTCTGGAAAAGAAGCTCGGCCGGATCGACGGTCAGGACGGCCCGCCCGACGATTGAAGCGGCTCCAAAAGGCTGGTAATGAAGCGGCGATGGAAAAGCTTTTCGGAAAACCCGGCTACAGGCGGTTCACGCTGCAGGACAGGAAGCGCCTGCCGGCGCGGTTCTATGCCCGCGTCTCCGGCGCGATCTCGACGCGCGCGGCTGCCGCCTGATCCTTGTATCGACGGCCGATAGCGGCCTGTTCTCCATTTTCCAATCGACGGACTTCAGCCATGAGCGCACCGCGCACCCTCTACGACAAGATTTTCGACGACCATGTGGTCGACCGGCAGGACGACGGTACCTGCCTTCTCTATATCGACCGCCATCTCGTTCACGAAGTGACCAGCCCGCAGGCCTTCGAGGGGCTGCGGATGGCCGGACGCACGGTGCGCCACCCCGAGCGCACGCTCGCCGTCGTCGATCACAACGTGCCGACCTCGCCCGACCGCAAGCTCGGCATCAACCGGAACGAGGAAAGCCGCATCCAGATCGAGGCGTTGGCAAAGAACGCGGCGGATTTCGGCGTCGAATATTACGACGCTGCCGACATTCGGCAGGGCATCGTCCACATCATCGGGCCGGAGCAGGGCTTCACGCTGCCGGGCATGACGATCGTGTGCGGCGACAGCCACACCTCGACGCATGGTGCGTTCGGTGCGCTGGCGCACGGCATCGGCACGTCGGAGGTCGAGCATGTTCTGGCGACGCAGACGCTGATCCAGTCCAAGGCGAAGAACATGCTGGTGCGCGTCGACGGGCAATTGCCCGAGGGCGTCACCGCCAAGGACATCATCCTTGCCATCATCGGCGAGATAGGCACGGCGGGCGGCACCGGCTACGTCATCGAGTATGCCGGCGAGGCGATCCGCGCGCTGTCGATGGAAGGGCGCATGACGATCTGCAACATGTCGATCGAAGGTGGCGCGCGCGCCGGCCTGATCGCGCCGGACGAGACGACCTTCGCCTATGTGAAGGACAAGCCGCGCGCGCCCAAGGGCAAGGCGTGGGACATGGCGCTCGACTACTGGAAGACGCTCAATTCCGACGAGGGCGCGCATTACGACAAGGTGGTGGTGCTCGACGCGGCCAATCTGCCACCGATCGTCTCGTGGGGATCGTCGCCCGAAGACGTTATTTCGGTGGGCGGCGTGGTGCCCGATCCGGCCGAGATCAAGGAAGAGACCAAGCGCGTCTCCAAGCAGCGCGCCCTCGACTATATGGGCCTGACGCCGGGAACGAAGATCACCGACATCGCCATCGACCGCGTCTTCATCGGATCGTGCACCAATGGCCGCATCGAGGACCTTCGCGCCGCCGCCAAAGTGATCGAGGGCAAGACGGTCGACCCGCGCGTCGATGCGATGGTTGTGCCGGGGTCGGGCCTCGTCAAGCAGCAGGCCGAGGAAGAAGGTCTCGACGCCATCTTCAAGGCGGCCGGCTTCGACTGGCGCGAACCGGGCTGCTCGATGTGCCTTGCCATGAACGACGACCGACTGAAGCCGCAGGAGCGTTGCGCGTCGACCTCGAACCGCAATTTCGAGGGCCGGCAGGGCTTCAAGGGCCGCACGCATCTCGTGTCGCCCGCAATGGCGGCGGCGGCGGCGATCGCCGGGCATTTCGTCGATATTCGCGACTGGAACTGACTGTGTGATGCGAGCCGCGATCATCCGTTATCGCGGCTCACATTTACTTTTCGCTAACCATGAAATCCGAACGCCCGGTATTTGCGCGGCAGACATCGGTCCGTTTAATGGTGCCGATGGATTTCCGTCCCAATAATCCATTTGGAATCAGGTGGCGATTTCGCCAATGTGTCCTTGGGGCTTCCTGGCGAACGGGCTCCAGTCGTGCGAGGTGAAGTTTGGGTGCGGAATTTCTGCTTGGCGTGAACTTTGCCATTGCTTCGCTGCTGGCGGCGGCATTCCTGACCATCGCCCTATATGATGACCAGCGCCTGTCCGCGCGCTGGTTCGCGCTTGGTTATTGTCTCGGCGCGATCTTTTTCGGCATTGAGCTGTTCACGCCGCTGGCACATGGCGGCCTGATGTCCGAAAGTCTGGGCTATGTGGCGTTCCTGGCAGCGCTCGTAGCGTTCAATACGGGCGTTTCTCGGTTCTACGACGTGCGCCAGCCCGTCAGGTTCATAGCTATCGTGCTCGTCGCCGGGATCGTCGCCAAGCTCATGAGCGATACGATGCCACGCGAATCCTTCCTGCGCATGATGATCTATCAGGCACCCTATTTCGTCTTGCAGGCGATGGGCATGATGCTGATCCTGCGCTCGGCCTATCGGCACCGTCTCGATACGGTGCTGGCCGGTCTTCTCGGCCTCACGGCGTTGCATTATCTGGCAAAGCCCTTCATTGCGCTTGCGACGGGCGGCCCCGGCGCGACGCCAGCCGACTACACCTCGACCCTTTATGCCGTGATCGGCCAGACGGCGGCCGCGATCCTTGCCGTTGCGGTCGCGCTCATCCTGCTGGTCATTCTGGTGCGCAACCTTTTATCCGAACTGACCGAGAAATCGGAAACCGACATGCTTTCCGCCGCGCTCAACCGTCGCGGTTTCGAACGGCAACTCGATCTTGCCGGCAAGGGCAAGGGCCAGCCGCTCTCGCTCGTGCTTGCCGATCTCGATCATTTCAAATCCGTCAACGACACTTATGGCCACGCCGTTGGGGACGTGGTGATCACGGCCTTCGCGAGAACGCTGCGAGACGCCACGAAGGACGCCCATTTCGTCGGGCGGATCGGCGGCGAGGAATTTGCCGTGCTCTTGCCCGGCTATACGGTTTCTGCCGCGCGCATCTTTGCCGAGGATGTGCGGCTGCGCATGCAAAAGCTGCAGATCGAGGGGCTGGAGGACGGCGCGCGCGTGACGGCGAGCTTCGGCGTTGCCGAAAGGGCGCATGCGGAGCCGGCGATCAGCCTCCACAAGCGGGCGGATGCAGCGCTTTATGCGGCCAAGAATGCGGGCCGCGACTGCGTGCGCGCCGCGCTTCCGCTGACGGTGGCCGGCGGTGCGACGCCCGTCAGCGCATCGCGAGCGGGCCGGTCGTCGTAACGAGCTTGTATTCGGCCATCTCCTGCGGCGATAGATAGTAGAGCGCGCGCGGCGGCGTATCGAGCGCGTGCAGCCACATGGCCGGCTCGACGCCCATCTCGGCCAGATAGCGCGAAATCCGCGCCGCCGTGACTTGCGCATCCGACATCGCCTGTTCGGGCGCGGGAAGATTCGCGGTTCCCGAATAGAACTGGTGAAGCCCGACGGCTGCCTTCTCACCTACCGTGCGTGTCGTGCCGCCTGCCAGCACGAGCGGGCAGGACGAGGCGCACAGCGCGCCGTCCGGGACCAGCGTGCCCAGATCGCGCTCACGGATCATGCGCGCCATCGCCATAGCATCTTCCAGCGAGCCGCCGGGCGAATCGAGCGCTACCGTGCGCACGTATTCGCCGCGCGCATCGAGTTCGGCCGCAAGGCGTGTGGACGAACCGACATCGATGGACCCGGTGGCGGCGAGGACACCGCCGGGACGCAATTCGAAGCGGATCGCATCCTTCAGCGCCGCTTCGTTGGTCTCGACGTTTTCGCGCGGGTCCTGAGAGCCGGAGGCCGAGCCGTCCGTCTCCACCGCCGGCGGCAGGATCGGCTGCGAGATTTGAACCGCCGGGTCGCTGGAAGGCCACAGTCCACCCGTCTCGTTGCGCAGGTTGTTGAGGTCGAGCGCCAGAACGCAGACGGTGCCGGCCAGCATCGCGCCGAAGGCGAAGCGCATGATGTTGCCGTCGTCGACACGATCGACGAACGCGGCGAAGCCGGACTTCTTCTCGGGGATGCTGGCGTTTGTGGTCATGGCTCGAACCGCTTGCGTTCGTTGACGGACAGGGGCGTGACGTTTTCGGCGGCCGGCTGGTGAGCGGGCGGCGGGGACGTTTCGGGTGCGTCCTGCGCCGGGGCCGGCTCTTCGGGCGCGGCAGGTTCGGCTTCGCGCAGACGCTGGGCGCGGGCTTTGACGAGTGCGTCCTGCAGCTCGATCGCGCGCATCATGTCGGCGGCCGTGACGCGGTCGGCATCGCCGATGTTTTCCTCGTCGCGGCGCACGGCGGCGTGGGCCACGGCCAGCATGGCGACGAGCACGCCTGGAAGCAGATCGATCGAGATCGCGCCGGCCCAGCTCGGCAGGAAGCTCGACGCATAGAGAATGACCGCCTCGGCCGATGAGAGCGGGACGAAGCGCCGCTCTTCGACGCGGGGCTGCGCCATGATCTCGGCGGCGGCGTTCGACAGTGCCTGCGACTGCGCATCGACGGATGCGCGGATGGTGCCCATCACCTCATTCTGGCGGCCGGCGAGATCGGCGGTGCCGCCGGCCGCGACCGGCGCGATGAAGCCGGCCGACAAATCCTGCGCGGCGCGGGCGACGGAGGGGGCGATCGAGGTTTGCTGCAGAGCCGCGATCACGCCGGCGAGCGCCACGCTTTCTTCGGCGAAGGAATCGGAGCGTGGCTGGATGGGACCGGCGCCCGAGACGAGGCCGCGCATAGTCGCCAGATGCTGCTGGCCTTCCTCGAAAAGCTGCTGCACCGTGCCGCGCGAAGCGGTGATGGTGGCTTCCAGCTCGCGCATCTGCGCCGACATCTGGGTCAGAAGCTGGACGACGGTGCCCGAGCCGGAGGTGCCGGTGAGCGCGCCGGACTGGCGCTCGTCATCGGCAAGGCGGGCAAAGCGTTCACCCGCGCGCTGGATGTCCGGCAGGAGCGACAGTGCCGCGATGGCGTTGGAATTCGCCTGATCGAGATCGGCCGTGTAGCCTTCCTGGGTGACCGCCAGATGCTGCTCGACGGCCGCAGAACCGGCGAGCGCCGCCGCGTTCAGCCAGGACGACATGGCGATGATCATCAGTGAGCCAGCGGCCATGACGCCGAACAATGCGAGGCGCGAGCCGGCATCGCGCATCTCCGGCAGGATACGGGCGAGATAGGTCCAGAACCCGTAGATGCCGACCGAGACGGCGACCGAATAGATGATGGCTGCGAAGAAGACGAGCGTCGCGTCTCCGTCGAGCAGGTTGCGCACGCCGAGATAGGTATAGACGCCGCTTGCCAGCGCCAGCGTGGCGAGGACGAAACGCGTCATCGTCTGCAAGGACGCGACGTGATTGCGGATGTTGCGGGCAGTGGTGTGGTTAGCCATTTCTTAACCTCTTGCTTCGCAAAGGCAAAACAAAGGTGTCGAAAAGTGGACGCGCTCTCTTGAAGCACGCGTTCGCGCGGTCACGAATATGTGTGGCCTTTACCTGCAAAGCACATCGGCCGGGGTGGGGACGACGCCTTCCGGCAGTCCGTACATGTAGCTGCGCCCATGGACCAGAACCGCGCCGAATTCGCAGTCGCGGCCGCGGGTAAGGTGCAGGCGCTGCCCGCCATGATACGCGACGCGCGGCGCGTCCTTCTCATAATATCCCGACGCCGCCTCGCCCGCGCCGACGACGATGCGCTTGTAGCCGGCGGGCGAATAGATCACGAGATTGCCGAAACTGTCGGCATGGACGCGGTCCCGGTGGAGGCCGCCGGCGAAAGCGGATGGAATGGCCGAAGCGGCGAGGGCGAGCGATAGGGCAATGGCGGCTGGCTTCATCACGCGGGCTCCCAGAATCAAGACCGGCGCGGATCGCCGGGTAGTGTTAAGGCAAGTTAACGCTTTCTTAACGCTTGTCACCCGAAACGCCGTGTTTGGCGGCCGAGGTTTTAACAAACATGGTTAACGCGCAGCAGCCGGACACTGTCATGCCAGACGCTGGAAATCGCCTGAACGCTTAATCGATTGAAGCGCGACGGATCGAAATAAGGGGCGAAAAGCAGGCCAAATCAGCGCTTTCCGGCTTTGACGCAATGCAAAAACCGCATTAGAAAGCGCCAACACTTCACGTCGCAGTCCGGCGACGGCATGACGCATCCAGTCGAGTGCCGCCGTCGAACGGGGGAGCCATGAGCAAGACCACAGCCACCCGTGCGAGACCTCTGTCTCCGCATCTTCAAGTCTACACGTTTATCCCGACCATGATGATGTCGATCATCCATCGCATCACCGGCGTCGGGCTCTATTTCGGTACGGTCCTCGTCGCGATCTGGCTTCTGGCGGCTTCCGGTTCGCCGGAAAGCTTCGCGCGCGTTCAGGCCATCTACGGGTCGTGGTTCGGGCTGTTCGTGCTCTTCGGCTATACTTGGGTGCTGATCCATCATCTCATCGGCGGCGTGCGCCATTTCGTCATGGATTCCGGTAGCGACCTCGCGCTCGGCAAAGAGCAATCAACGAAGGCCGCAATCGCCATGCCGTTCATTTCGGCCGGCATCACGATCCTGATCTGGATCGTCGCCCTTCTTTCGCGGGGAGCCTGAGCGATGGCGAGCATGCGTACACCTCTTCGCCGCGTTCGCGGCCTCGGTTCGGCCAAGGAAGGCACGGACCATTTCTGGAAGCAGCGCCTGACGGCGCTCGCCAATGTGCCGCTGGTGCTGTTCGCGCTCGGCCTGATCGTTTCGCTCGCCGGACAGCCCCATGAGGTCGTCCGCTCGACGCTGGCCAATCCCTTCGTGGCGCTGGTGCTGATCCTCTTCCTCGTGTCGGTCCTGACCCATATGAAGCTCGGCATGCAGGTCGTCATCGAGGATTACGTGCATGGCGAGGGCGCGAAAATTCTGCTCATCGCGCTCAACATCTTCTTCACCTTCGCCGTGGGCGCCGCATCGGTGTTCGCGCTGTTGAAAATCGCATTCGGGGGCTGAGGCGTGGCTGAGAGCGAAACCAGAAACAATGCTTCGCGACCCGCGCGCGACGGCTACACCTATGTCGATCACTCCTATGACGTCGTCGTCGTGGGGGCCGGCGGCGCGGGCCTTCGCGCAACGCTCGGCATGGCCGAACAGGGGCTGAAGACGGCCTGCATCACCAAGGTCTTCCCGACGCGCTCGCACACGGTCGCGGCGCAGGGCGGCATCGCCGCCTCGCTGAAGAACATGGGTCCGGATTCGTGGCAGTGGCACCTTTACGACACCGTCAAGGGCTCCGACTGGCTCGGCGACGTCGACGCGATGGAGTATCTGGCGCGTGAGGCACCTGCCGCCGTCTACGAACTCGAGCATTACGGCGTGCCGTTCTCGCGTACCGAAGAGGGCAAGATCTACCAGCGTCCCTTCGGCGGTCACATGCAGAATTTCGGCGACGGCCCGCCCGTGCAGCGCACCTGCGCGGCCGCCGACCGCACCGGCCACGCGATCCTGCACACGCTCTACGGCCAGTCGGTTCGCAACAACGCGCAGTTCTTCATCGAATATTTCGCGCTCGACCTGATCATGACGGACGGTGTGTGTACCGGCGTCGTCGCCTGGAACCTCGACGACGGCACGATCCATCGCTTCGCCGCCAAGATGGTGGTGCTGGCGACGGGCGGCTATGGCCGCGCCTACCAATCGGCCACTTCGGCCCACACCTGCACCGGCGACGGCGGCGGCATGGTCGCCCGCGCCGGCCTGCCCTTGCAGGACATGGAGTTCGTCCAGTTCCACCCGACCGGCATTTATGGCGCGGGCTGCCTCATCACCGAGGGCGCGCGCGGCGAGGGCGGGTATCTGGTCAATTCCGAGGGCGAGCGCTTCATGGAGCGCTATGCGCCTTCGGCGAAGGATCTGGCCTCGCGCGACGTCGTCTCGCGCTGCATGACCATGGAAATCCGCGAGGGGCGCGGCGTCGGCAAGGAGAAGGACCATATCTTCCTTCACCTCGACCATCTCGATCCGGCCGTGCTGCACGAGCGCCTTCCGGGGATTTCCGAAAGCGCCAAGATCTTCGCCGGCGTCGACGTGACGCGCGAGCCGATCCCGGTCCTGCCGACCGTTCACTACAATATGGGCGGCATCCCGACGAATTACTGGGGCGAAGTGCTGAACCCGACCGCCGAAAAGCCGGACGCCGTCGCGCCGGGCCTGATGGCTGTCGGCGAGGCCGGTTGCGCCTCGGTCCACGGGGCGAACCGTCTCGGCTCCAACTCGCTGATCGATCTCGTTGTGTTCGGCCGCGCGGCCGCCATCCGCGCCGGTCAGGTGATCGACAGGGATTCCAAGGTTCCGGCAATCAATGTCGAAGCCTGCGACAAGATCATGGAGCGCTTTGACCGTATCCGTCATGCCGACGGTTCGACGCCGACCGCGAAGATCCGCGGCCGCATGCAGCGGGCCATGCAGGAAGACGCCGCCGTCTTCCGCACGCAGGAATCGCTCGAACAGGGCTGCCGGCGCATTTCGAAAATCTGGGACGAGATGGCCGATCTCAAGGTCCACGACCGCTCGATGATCTGGAACTCCGATCTGGTCGAGACGCTGGAACTGGAGAACCTGATGGCGAACGCCATCACCACGGTGTATTCGGCCGAGGCGCGCAAGGAAAGCCGCGGCGCGCACGCCCGCGAGGATTTCGCCGATCGCGATGACGCCAACTGGCGCAAGCACACGCTGTCGTGGGTGGACGAGGCGGGCAAGGTTCGGCTCGACTATCGCGGCGTTCACACCGAGACGATGCTGCCGCTCGATCAGGGCGGCATCGACCCGGCCAAGATCGCGCCGAAGAAGCGCGTTTACTGAGTATATGATAATGTCCGGGGCGAAAGGATATCGCCATGAACATGATTGGGCACAACAGACGTTCAAGGGGATCCATGTACGCGATCACGTTTGATCTCGACACGCAAATACTGGAACAGAGCTATGGCAACGCATCTTGGCGCAATGCGTACGCCGACATTCGCAATGCGTTGCGGGGGCACGGATTCGATTGGCAGCAGGGAAGCGTCTATTTCGGCAATGACGCTGTCAACGCCGTGAGTTGCGTTCTCGCTGTTCAGGATTTGACGCGTCGCTTCGGCTGGTTCCGACCTTCGGTGCGCGACATGCGCATGCTGCGGATCGAGGAAAACAACGATCTCGGTCCTGCGATCGAACAGGCAGTAAACGGATAAGACATGGTCGAAATCACGCTTCCCAAGAATTCGCGGATCAATGAGGGCAAGACCTGGCCGAAGCCGGAAGGCGCGACCAATCTGCGCGAATACAAGATCTATCGCTGGTCGCCGGACGACGACGAGAACCCACGCACCGACACCTATTATGTCGACATGGACGATTGCGGGCCGATGATCCTCGACGGCCTGTTGTGGATCAAGGACAATGTCGATCCGACGCTGACGCTGCGCCGCTCCTGCCGCGAGGGCATCTGCGGCTCGTGCGCCATGAACATCGACGGCACCAATACGCTCGCCTGCACCAAGGGCGCGGACGAGATTTCGGGAGCCGTGAAGGTCTATCCGCTGCCGCATATGCCGGTGGTGAAGGACCTCGTGCCCGATTTGACCGTGCCCTATGCGCAATTGTCGTCGATCCAGCCCTGGCTGCAGACCGTGTCGCCGGAACCGGCGAAGGAGTGGACGCAGAGCCACGAGGACCGGGCCAAGCTCGACGGGCTTTACGAGTGCATCCTGTGCTTTTGCTGCCAGACCTCGTGCCCGAGCTACTGGTGGAACGGCGAGCGCTATCTCGGCCCGGCCGTTCTCTTGCAGGCTTATCGCTGGCTGATCGACAGCCGTGACGAGGCGACGGGCGAGCGGCTCGACAATCTGGAAGACCCGTTCCGGCTCTATCGCTGCCATACGATCATGAACTGCACGCAGGCGTGTCCGAAGGGCCTGAACCCGGCCAAGGCGATCGCCGAGATCAAGAAGATGATGGTGGAGCGGCGGGTCTGATCCTGCCGGAATCGCCATGGCGTTGACGGGCGCGGCAGCCGAACATTTCGAACGGCAGGCCGACGCCTGCGACCGGCTCGGTTCGCCCTTCACCGCCCGCCTTTGCCGGCTGCTCGCGGCAATCCTCGACGACACGAGCGAAACCGGCCGCCGGATTATCGGCTGGCCGGACGATCCGCGCGGCGATGCACTCGCGCTGCGCCTGTGCGGCGGGCTGCACCGGCTCGCCTTGTCGGGGGCTGAACCGCTTGCGGCAGTCTATCCGCCTGAACCAGCCGGTGACGACGATCTGGAGCGCGCGCTGCGTGCTGCGCTCCTTCGGCATGATGGCGTTCTTCGTGCGGCGCTCGATCGTCCGCCGCAAACCAACGAGATCGCGCGTTCCGCGATGCTCCTGCCGGGCTTTCTTGCCGTCGCGCGCGAGACGGGACTTGCGCTTCAGCTTGCCGAGATCGGCTCCAGCGCCGGCCTGAACCTTCTGCTCGACCGTTTTTCCTATCGTTACGGCGATGCGGCATGGGGCGAACCGAACGCGCCGGTGCGACTTGTACCGGAGGTTCGCGGAAACCGGCCGCCGCTTGCCGGCGAACTTGCGGTGACGGGCCGCGAGGGGTGCGATATCGCACCGATCGATGTCGCCTCGCCTGACGACCGTCAAGTGTTGCGCTCCTATGTCTGGCCCGATCAGCCGGCGCGACTGGAACGCCTCGACGGTGCGCTCGCGCTCGCTGCCGAAACGCATTTCTCGCTGGTGCGCGCGGATGCCGCCGCGTTCGTCGGCCGGAAACTCGACGCGCGGTCGCACGGTGCCTGTCTGGTGCTGTTTCATTCGATCATGTGGCAATATATGCCGCAGGGAACGCGGGACGCGATCGTCGCCGCGTTGGCTGAAGCAGGAGCACGGACGCACAAGGGCGCGCCGCTGGCGTGGCTGCGCATGGAACCGCGCGACATGGCCGATCCCTTCGCGACGCTGTCTCTCACGCTGTGGCCCGGCGGTGAGACCAGGCATCTTGCCCATTGCGATTATCATGGCCGTTGGATCGATTGGCTCGCGTAGCTCGCGGCGTCATCCCGAAGCCTTGATTTGAAACTCCCGCTGCCGGCGCTACGTTGCTGCCATGTCTTCCCGGAGGTCGATCGATGATCCGCGCGCTGCTTGTGACCCTCTTTCTCGCTTTCGCCGCCCTTCCGGCGTCGGCGCAGCAGACCCAGACGGCGATCTTCGCCGGCGGGTGCTTCTGGTGCGTGGAATCGGATTTCGACAAGGTCGGCGGCGTGATATCGACCATTTCCGGCTATATTGGCGGGCAGAATGAAAATCCCACCTACGAAAACCATCCGGGCCATCGCGAGGCGGTCGAGATCGCATTCGATCCGGCGCGGGTTTCGTATGAGCAGTTGCTGGCGATCTTCTTCCGGTCGGTCGATCCGACCGACGGCGAGGGCCAGTTCTGCGACCGGGGCCATGCCTATACGACCGCCGTCTATGCGCTCGACGATGCGCAACTGGCGGCCGCCGAGGCGGCGAAGGCGGATGCTTCGAAGACGCTCGGCGGCGCGCGACTGGCGACCGAAATCGTCGCCGCGCCGCGCTTCTGGCCGGCCGAGGAGTATCATCAGGATTTCTACAAGAAGAACCCGCTGCGCTACCGCTACTATCGTTACGCGTGTGGGCGTGACGACAGGGTGTTACAGGTCTGGGGCGCTGCCGCCCATTACGGCATCGACCACGACAGTTGACGGGCAAGTCCGGCCGGCGCCGCGTTTTTGCGATCTCCCGGCCGGCTCCCCTCGGAACGATCGTCAGGCGGCGGAGAGGCGTTCTTCGGCGAGCGCCTGCGCGACCGTGTCGGTCGGCAAGCCTGCTGCTTCGGCGCGCGCGAAGATGTCCGCGAGCGTGGCGGGGATCGTTTCGACCAGCCGCATCGCCCGCGCGTGGTCGTAGCCGCCGGGTAGAAGTTCGCTAGCAACGTTGATCAGGCCGCCGGAGTTGATGACGTAGTCCGGCGCGTAAAGGATGCCGCGTTCGCGCAGGCGTTCGGCGTCGGCTTCCTCGGCGAGCTGGTTGTTGGCCGCGCCCGCGATCACTTTGGCCTTGATCGTGCCGATCATGCCTTGATGGATGATGCCGCCGAGCGCGCACGGTGCGAACACGTCGGCATCGGCCAGCGCGATGGCGTCGGAGCCCATCATTTCGGCACTGAAATCCGCGCGTGCTGTTTCGACGCGCGCGGCATCGATGTCGGCGACGACGAGTTTCGCGCCGGCCTCGTGCAGTTCCTCGCACAAGCGGCGGCCGACCGACCCGAGGCCCTGGACGGCGACGCGCAGGCCGGCAAGGTCGGCGCGGCCGAAGCGGTGGGCGACGGACGCCTTCAAGCCGAGGAACACGCCATGGGCGGTGACGGGCGAGGGGTTCTCGCTGCCGCCCAGCGTCGTGCCGGTGACGTTCGGCGTGCGGGCACGCAGGAAGTCGGCATCGGCGAGCGTCAGGCCCACATCCTCGCCGGTGTAATAGTCACCGTCGAGGACGCTCAGCATCTCGGCATAGGCTTCGAGCAGTTCCGGCGTCTTCTCCGTCTTCGCGTTGGCCATGATGACGGCCTTGCCGCCGCCGAAGGGCATGCCTGCGATGGCGGATTTGTAGGTCATGCCGCGAGACAGGCGAAGGGCGTCGGTGATCGCGGCTTCGAGGCTTTCGTGCTTCCACACGCGCGTGCCGCCGAGCGCGGGGCCGAGGCGGGTGTCGTGGATGGCGACGATCGCGATCAGACCACGGGTCTCGTCGCGGCCGAGCACGACCCGCTCATGGCCTTCGAAGCCGGCAAGATGGCTGGCGTCCTCGGTGATGTCGGTGATTTCAAGCGTGGTGCGTAGAGCCTGCGCGGCAGGCTTCAATGCGTGCAACATGGCGTTTCCTCCCGTCCGTTGCGTTTGCAACAATATAGGATGGTCGGGCCGATCTTTGGTTGCGAAGACGCAAGGAAACGGGTCATTCCCTTGCGTCAAAATTCACGTCGGCGTCAGGAAATTTCCCGGCGGACGGATCAGGCCAGTTTGGCGTCGAGCGAGACCTTGATCGCTCCGAGCGCCTTGGAGACCGGACAGCCTTCCTTCGCCTTGGTGGCCAGTTCCTTGAATTTCGCCTCATCGATTCCGGGCACGTTGCCGGTCAATTGAAGGGCGCTCTCGGTGATCTCGAAGCCGCCGCCGGCCGCCGGACCGTAGGTGACGAACGCCTTTGCTTCCAGCTTTTCGGCCGGGGTGCCGTTCTCGGCAAGGAAATGCGAAAGCTGCATGGCGAAGCAGCCGGCATGCGCGGCGGCGATCAATTCTTCCGGATTGGTGCCGGACTTGCCGCTTTCATCCTCAAAACGCCCCTTGAAGGAATAGGGCTGCTTGGCAAAAGCGCCGCTTTGCGTGTCCAGCGTTCCGTTGCCGTCCTTGAGCGCGCCCTGCCAGATCGCCGTTGCATGTCTGTTCATGTCGTTCTCCTTGGGTTGAAGTCCGAGCATGAAGGTAGTGTGCGGTGGCCGACCTTCCACCCCTATTGGCAAACGTCGATCCATTCGGCGTCGGTCAGCGCGACGAGCCTTGCGGTGGGAAGGCGCACGGCGGCATTGGTCGCGCCCGCCGCCGGAACGACTTCATCGAATTTCTTCAGCGATACGTCGCAATAGATCGGCAGGGAGGCCGGCAGGCCGAACGGGCAGACGCCGCCGACCGGATGCGAGGTGACTTCGACCACGTCCTCGGCCGGCAGCATGCGCGCCTTGCCGCCGAAGCGATCCTTGAACTTGCGGTTGTCGAGACGGGCGAGGCCGGACGCCACGATCAACATCGTCTCGTCGCCGACGCGCAGGCAGATCGTCTTTGCGATCTGGTCGGGTTCCACGCCATGCGCCTCGGCCGCCAGCGCGACGGTGGCGGAGCTTTGTTCGGTTTCGATGATGGAAATGTCAGGTGCGTTCTCGGCAAGGAACGCGCGCACGGATTCAAGGCTCATGGGACATCCGAGATGAGGATCAGATGGCTTCGCCGCGCAAAAGGCGGGGCGAAGTCGGGGAAAGGCCGGATGCCTGACGGATGAAGAACTCCTTCAGGCGCGGCATGCGCTCGACGAGGCCGAGGCCGATGTCGCGGACCGCACGGACCGGGGCCACGTCGTTGGAAAAGAGCCGGTTGAGCACATCGGTCGTCACGCCCATCTGCACCGTGTCGAAACGGCGCCAGCGCTCGTAGCGCTCGAGGATGTCGAGCGTGCCGATGTCCTGGCCGAGGCGGTCGGCATCGACGATGGTCTCGGCCAGCGCGGCGGCGTCCTTGAAGCCGAGATTGAGGCCCTGGCCGGCGATCGGATGGATGCCGTGGGCCGCATCGCCGACGAGGGCGAAGCGTGGCTTGACGAAATCGCGCGCCAGCGTCAGGCCGAGCGGCCATGCGCGGGGTTTGCCCTCGACGCGGATTTCGCCGAGCTGGAGTCCGAAACGCTGCTCCAGCTCGTGCTCGAAGACGATGATGTCGGAGGCGACGAGGCGGTCGGCGTCGCGCGTGCGCTCCGTCCAGACGATCGAGGAGCGGTTGTTGCCGTCGGCGTCGGGTGCGAGCGGCAGTGTGGCGAAGGGGCCGGCGGGCAGGAAATGCTCCTCGGCGCGGCCATTATGCGGGCGTTCGTGATGGACCGTGCAGACGATGCCGGACTGGCCGTAATCCCAGTGAACCGTCTTGATGCCGGCCATGTCGCGCAGGCGCGATTTAACGCCGTCGGCGGCGACCAGAAGCTTCGCTTCGACGGATGAGCCATCGGCGAAGGTGACGCGCGTTGCGGCCGACAATTGCTCGAAGCCGGTGACGCCCAGCCCTTCGCGGATTTCGACGCCGAGTTCATCCGCCTTGCGGCGCAGCGCGCCGTTCAGATCCTTGTTCGCGACCATGTGGGCGAAGGCTTCGCCGGGACCGACTTCGCCATCGAAGGTCAGAAAGACGGGTCGCACCGGATCGGAGGTGCGCGAATCCGTTACGACCATCTCCGTCATCGCCTGTGCGCCGGGCGCAATCTCGGCCCAGCAGCCGAGCTGGTCGAGCATGCGCGTTGCCGCCGCCGCGATGGCCGATGCGCGCGTGTCGCGCTGCCAGATGCCCTCGGGCGCGGCATCGACGACGAGCACCGACAGGTTCGTCCGCGCCGCCTTGATCGAAACGGCGGTGGCGAGCCCGACATAGCCTGCGCCGGCGATCACGATATCGAAGGCGTCATTCGTGGTTTGTGCCATCTGGCGGCCTTTCACGCATTCTTGACTTGGCGGCCCGTTCCTGATGAACCCGGACCTTGATCGAATGTCGGCATTTGCCGGGGGATTTCAACATGACGACGGCAATGCACGAGCTTTTGTCCATACTCGACCTCGAACAGCTCGAACACAACCTTTATCGAGGTCGCAGCCCGCAGGCTGGCTGGCAGCGCGTTTTCGGCGGGCAGGTGATCGGGCAGGCGCTGGTCGCCGCGCAGCGCACGGTCGTCGCCGACCGCTTCGTGCATTCACTGCATTGCTATTTCATGCGGCCGGGCGATCCGTCCGTGCCGATCATCTACGAGGTCGACCGCATCCGCGACGGCGGCTCGTTCACCACGCGGCGCGTGGTTGCGATCCAGCATGGCCATGCGATCTTCTCGCTGGAGGCGTCGTTTCAGGTCGAGGAAGCGGGGCTCGAGCACCAGATCGACAATACGCTCGAAGTGCCGAAGCCGGAGACGCTGAAGTCGCAGACCGAGCTTCTGGAGATGATGGGCGACAACGTGCCCGAAGCGATCCGCAAGTTCTGGGCGCGCGAGCGGCCGCTGGAAATCAAGCCGGTGATGCTTGAGCATTACACGACCCGCAAGAAGCTCGCGCCGCAGCAGCATGTGTGGGTGCGCACGACCGGCGAGGTGCCGGACGAGCGCCCGCTACAAGCGGCGATCCTCGCCTATCTGTCGGACATGACGCTGCTCGACACGGCGACCTTCGCGCATGGCCGCAACGGGTTTGACCCGGAAATCCAGATGGCGAGCCTGGACCACGCGATGTGGTTCCACAGACCCCATAAGCTCGATGACTGGCTTCTATACACGATGGACAGTCCCAATTCGATCGGCGCACGCGGATTGTCGCGCGGATTTCTTTACGGCCGTGATGGCCAGTTGATCGCATCGGTCGCTCAGGAAGGTCTGATCCGCTTGAAGTCGAAGCCCAAAAAATAGGCAATTACTGTTCGCTTGGAAAATAGAGCAAAACATTTAGGCAATGACGGTCGAACTCTTGACCGCCATTGCCTTTTTTATGCCGCGTTTGCTGCCTGAACGCGAACTGGCACGCCACTTGATTCACCCCAGACGATCGCCTGCGAGCAACGGCCGCGGCGGTTGTCACGCAGCAGCGGGATTCCGCGCAGGGGAAAGGGCGAAAACCTATGAAAATCGTGATGGCTATCATCAAGCCGTTCAAGCTGGACGAGGTGCGCGAAGCGCTCACCGCCGTCGGCATCCAGGGACTGACCGTCACCGAGGTGAAGGGCTACGGACGCCAGAAGGGGCATACCGAAATCTATCGCGGCGCCGAATACGCCGTGTCCTTCCTGCCGAAGATCAAGGTCGAGATCGCGGTCGGTGCGGAGCTCGTCGACAAGGCGGTCGAAGCGATCGCATCGGCTGCCAAGACCGGCCAGATCGGCGACGGAAAGATCTTCGTCTACGGCATCGATCAGGCACTGCGCATCCGCACCGGCGAAACCGACACGGACGCGCTCTAGGCCGCCCTTCTCAGGAGACAGGAAATGAAGACCATGAATTTTTCCGCATTCGTCCGCCCGGCGCTGGGGGCGCTGGCGCTGACCGCGTTCGCCGCGCTGCCGGCCGGCGCGCAGGAAGCCGCCGAAGGTGCCACTGAAGCCGTCGCCGGCGAAGCCAGCCAGCACACGCAGTTCATCCTCAATTCGCTGATCATGCTGATCGGCGGCATCCTCGTGTTCTGGATGGCGGCGGGCTTCGCGATGCTCGAAGCCGGCTTCGTGCGCACCAAGAACGTGTCGATGCAACTCCTGAAGAACATCACTATGTATTCGGTGGCGTGCTTCGCCTATTACATCATCGGCTACCAGATCATGTATCCGGGTGACGGCTGGATGATCGACGGCGTCCTGGGCGCGATCGGCATCGCCGTTCTCGAACCCGTCGCGGTCGGCCCCGACGCTGTCGACCTGACCTATGCGACCGTCTCGTCCGACTTCTTCTTCCAGATCATGTTCTGCGCCACCGCCGCCTCGATCGTCTCGGGCACGGTCGCGGAGCGCATCAAGCTTTGGCCCTTCCTGCTGTTCGTGTTCGTCCTGACCGCGCTGATCTACCCGATCCAGGCTTCCTGGAAATGGGGTGGCGGTTTCCTCGACCAGATGGGCTTCCTCGACTTCGCGGGCTCGACGGTCGTTCACTCGGTCGGCGGCTGGGCCGCGCTCACCGGCGCTCTCATCCTCGGCGCGCGCAAGGGCAAGTACAATGCCGACGGCACGGTCAACGTGCTGCCGGGCTCCAACATGCCGCTCGAGGTGCTGGGCATGTTCATCCTGTGGATGGGCTGGTACGGCTTCAACGGCGCCTCGCAGCTTGCGATCGGAACCGTTGCCGATATCGCCGATGTCGGCCGCGTGATGGCGAACACGAATGCCGGCGCCATCGGCGGCGCACTTGCAGCGGCGATCCTCGCACAGGTGCTCTACAAGAAGGTCGACCTCACCTTCGTCATCAACGGCGCGCTGGCCGGTCTCGTTTCCGTCACGGCCGAGCCGCTGACGCCGGGCCTCGGCACAGCTTCGCTGATCGGTGCCGTCGGCGGCGTCATCGTCGTGTTCTCGGTGCCGCTCCTCGACAAGTTCAAGATCGACGACGTCGTGGGCGCGATCCCGGTTCACCTGTTCGCGGGCATCTGGGGAACGCTCGCCGTGGTGTTCACCAACCCGGATGCTGCCTTGTGGCCGCAGCTCGTCGCGATCTTCGTCGTCGGCGTGTTCGTGATCGTCGCCAGCGCCGTCACCTGGCTGATCGCCAAGGCCGTGTTCGGCCTGCGTCCGACCGAGGAAGCGGAATATCTCGGCCTCGACAAGGCCGAGGTCGGCGTCGAGGCATATCCGGAATTCCCGGGCGCCACGATCCGCTGATATACACATCCCGTCGCAGTGCCCGGCAGTCGGGCGCTGCACCTTGAGGCCCGGTTCTGCCGGGCCTCTTTTTTCCTTTCGCCCATCTGCAGGAGTATTCCATGAAGCCGACCCTCGCCGCCCTGACGCTCGCCGCAGCGCTCGCAGCCCATTCGCCCGCTCTCGCGCAGACGGCCCAGCCGGTCGACGAGGCCGCCCGTATCGCCGTGATTTCGGCATTCGAGCCGGAGTGGATCGCGCTTCAGGAGATGATCGAGGGCCGCGAGGACCACCTCATCAGCGGCACGACGTTCGTGACCGGCACGATGGAGGGCAAGCCGATCCTCCTGTTCCTGTCAGGTGTCTCCATGGTCAATGCAGCCATGACAACGCAGATCGCGCTCGACCGCTTCAACGTCGACCGCATCGTGTTTTCCGGTATCGCCGGCGGTGTCGATCCCGACCTTGCCATCGGCGATGTCGTCGTCTCCGAACAGTGGTCGCAATATCTGGAAGCGATCTTCGCCCGCGAGACGGAAGACGGTTTCGTCATCCCGTCCTTCATGCAGACCGACGTACCGGGCTACGGCATGATCTTCCCGCGCGAAGTGGGCATTGCGCGCGGTGCGGACGGCATCGAAAAGCGGCTCTGGTTTCCGGTCGACGGGGAGATGCTGGACGTTGCCCGCGCCGTCGCCGCCGAGTTGACGCTGGAAGATTGCGCCGGCGAAACCTGCCTGACACGGGCGCCGTCGATCGTCGTCGGCGGCAACGGCGTGTCGGGGCAGGCCTTCGTCGACAATGCCGATTTCCGCGAATATGTGTTCGAAACCTTCGACGCCAAGGTGCTGGACATGGAAAGCGCGGCGGTCGCGCATGTGGCCTATGCCAACGACGTGCCCTTCATCGCCTTCCGCTCGCTTTCCGACCTTGCCGGTGGCGGTGAAGGCGAGAACGAGATGGGCACCTTCATGCAGATCGCGTCCGACAATTCGGCCGCAGTCGTCCAGGCATTCATCGCCGCGCTGCCGCGATAGCATCCGCTTGCCGCCCATCTGCCGCGATGCGCGTCAGATGGGCGGCGAATTCGGGGTCCTCGCCGATCAGCAGATCGGGCAGGAGATCACGGAAATCGTCGCGTCCGCACCATTCGCGCATCAAATCTTCCCAGCTTTTCCAGTAGCGGCGCTGGCGCGCATTCATGCGTCCGCTGAACGTCAGCACATAGGTACGCTCGAAGAACGAGACGAGCACCGAATAGATCGCCCGCACGCGCTCGGCCTGCTCGGGGGAAAGGTCCGGCGTGCGCCTGGAACTCAGAAGCCTCAGATCGGGATGTTCGAGGGCGAGCTTGAGAAAGTCGGTGTAGCCGTCGGCCAAAGTCTGCTGGATTTCCGCTTCCTCGTTCTGCCGTTCCTTGCGCTGCTCCATCGTGAAGATGAAAATGGCGACCGGCAGGCCGATGACCGTGACGACGTAGCTCAGGAGTTCCCAGGTCTGGATGGATGTCAGCATCGTTTCGCGGCTCGCCTTTGTGGCGCCACGATAGGGTCAGGACATCCCAATTGCCATCGGTATGAATTCGGGTAGGCACGGTCTGCGTCGAAAGTTAGTCTGCATCCCCATTCGACACGGCAAAAAGGGGAGCGGGATGAGAACGATCGGGCTGATGATCGCCGGCATTCATGACGGGATCCTCTACGATTTGAGTGTCGATGCCACCGGAAAGAGCCTGGCCGATTGCGGACTGTAAACGCTGGATGACCCGTTTTCCGACGATAAGCCTTGCCATACTGGTTGCATTATTCGTGGCGCTACAGGTCTCCGGGCATATCTCGCGAACCTATTGTGGTGCGTTCGGCTTTGGCGGGTTCGGATGTTCAGACCCGTTTGTCGGTTGGGGCGATTTCATGTTTGCGACCACTATCGGTCTGATGCTCGCCAATGTGGTCCAGGCGATCATTGCAACGGGGTTTCTGGTACGCTGGTATTTTAGACTGAAACGCTCACGCCGAAAAAAATGATGCTCTGCAAAGGGTGACCGACTTACTTGCTACTTCACGCGCTACAACCGCAACGTGGTCAGGATGATTAGATGAGACCTTCGACACGCATATTCCTGCTCGCCGCCTTCCTGATCGTCACGCTGGCAGGTGGCGCGGCCTATCTGGTTTCGGTCGGCAGTTCCGAAGAATTCGTCCGGCGCGTACTGACCGTATTCGGCGGCGCGATCGGAGCGATTGGAGGCGCGCTCCTGTTTCTCGGTGTGTTCCTTCGCCTGAAGGGGCGTTGACTACATCGCCTCTATCCGCTCGATCGCCAGCAGCCCGAGCAGGATCGACAATAGAACGAGAATGACGATCGATGGCCACCATGGCCACCGTCTCGAATGTGGCCATATCGGTGCCGAGGCGATAGCGAGCGCGCCGATCAGCGCAATCAGAACGAGAGCCATTCCGTCAGACTATCCATTCGCAACGTCATGGAAAACAAGGCGCGTCGAAAAAAATGTAGTTAATGGCGTCTTAACCCGCACCCGTTAGCGTGATGCGAATCTGGCCGGATCATCGGCGCGACGGCATACGGGGTAAGGCATGCGTTCGCAGTCTCATGCGCTCAGCTTGAATGAGGGCGATTACGGGTTCACCGGCTTCCTGCGGCGGCAGGTGCGCAAGCTGGCGGGCACGGCGATCCTGATCGTCGTCGCCGCGATCGTAGCGGCGCTGGCGACGTGGAACGTGGCGGACCCCTCCTTCAGCCATGCGACCGACAATCCCGTCACCAACGCCGCCGGCTATCCGGGCGCGGTCGTTTCCGACATCTTGATGCAGTTCTTCGGGCTCGGCTCGGTCGTCGTCCTGGTACCGGCGATCGTATGGGCGATCGGTCTGGTGCTCGGCCGGCGTATCCTCCAGCCGGGCAAGCGTGCTTTGGCGTGGTTCGGCGCAGCGGCGATCGGCGCGGGTATCATCGGCTGCGTCGGGGCGCCGCCGACATGGCCGCTGCCATCAGGGCTGGGCGGCGTCTTCGGCGATATCGTGCTGGCGCTTCCGGGCAGGTTCATCGGCGCCTATCCGAGCGGAATGGCGGGCTTCGTCACCGCCGCGCTTTTGTTCCTGCCGGCCGGCGGGCTGCTCTATGTCGCCTGCAACGCCCTTGGCACGCTGCCTGCGGAGCGCAGGAAGACGGCGCGCAAGGTCGCGGTCCAGGAAGAGGCCGATGAGGACGATTACGACGACGATTACGAAGAGGATGGCGAGGGCCGCCGCTTCCTGGCGTTGGGCGCCGTCGCGCATATGTGGCTGTCGGCCCACGCTTTCCTGAAGCGTCACGGCGCGTTGCCGAACATGTCGCGCCGCCGGCGCGACGACGAATTCGATGCGTTCGACGAACTGGCGACGCGCCCCGCAGGCCGTGTGGAGCCGGGTTTCGAGGCAATGCGCGGCGCGCCGTCCGTCGAGCCGCCCTTCGATGCCGACGATATCGGATTGAGCGAAGACGATCTCGACCTGGATACGCCGGTGCCGAGCCCGCAGGAAATCGCGGCACGGCGGGCACAGGCGGCCCCGGCTCGCGCGGCCGCGCCACGCGCCGTTCAGCGCGCCGCGCAGCCGATGGCGCGTCACGGGAACAGCGGCTTCGAGATGCCGCATATCGAATTCCTGTCCGAACCGAGGGCGCTGGCGCGCGACGCCTCGCTGTCGCAGGACGCGTTGAACCAGAACGCCCGCATCCTCGAAGGCGTGCTGGAGGATTTCGGCGTCAAGGGCGAGATCATCCAGGTGCGTCCCGGTCCGGTCGTCACGCTTTACGAACTGGAGCCGGCGCCCGGCATCAAGTCGTCGCGCGTGATCGGCCTTGCCGACGACATCGCCCGCTCGATGAGCGCGATTGCCGCGCGCGTGGCCGTCGTGCCGGGCCGCAATGCGATCGGCATCGAACTGCCGAACGCCCGGCGCGAGACCGTTTATCTGCGCGAGATGCTAGCCAGCCAGGACTTCGCCACGACGAAAGCGAAGCTGGCGCTGGCGCTCGGCAAATCGATCAATGGCGACGCCGTTATCGTCGATATCGCCAAGATGCCGCACGTTCTGGTCGCCGGCACGACCGGCTCGGGCAAGTCCGTCGCCATCAACACGATGATCCTGTCGCTGCTCTACCGGATGACGCCGGACGAATGCCGCCTGATTATGATCGACCCGAAGATGCTGGAACTGTCCGTCTATGACGGCATCCCCCACCTTCTGACGCCCGTGGTCACCGATCCGAAAAAGGCGGTCGTCGCGCTCAAATGGACCGTGCGCGAGATGGAGGACCGCTACCGCAAGATGTCGAAAGTAGGCGTGCGCAATATCGATGGTTTCAACCAGCGCGTCGCGACCGCCGAGAAGAAGGGCGAGCAGATCAGCCGCACGGTTCAGACCGGCTTCGATCGCGAGACGGGCGAGGCGATCTACGAGACCGAGCATCTCGAACTCGAGCGGATGCCCTATATCGTCGTCATCATCGACGAGATGGCCGACCTGATGATGGTCGCCGGCAAGGACATCGAAGGTGCGGTGCAGCGTCTGGCGCAGATGGCGCGCGCGGCGGGCATCCACGTCATCATGGCGACGCAGCGCCCCTCGGTCGATGTCATCACCGGCACGATCAAGGCGAACTTCCCGACCCGCATGTCCTTCCAGGTCACTTCCAAGATCGACAGCCGCACGATCCTCGGCGAGCAGGGCGCGGAGCAGCTCCTCGGCATGGGTGACATGCTCTACATGGCCGGCGGCGGGCGCATCCAGCGTGTTCACGGGCCGTTCGTCTCCGACGACGAGGTCGAGAAGGTCGTCGCGCATCTGAAGCTTCAGGGCGTGCCGGAATATCTCGATTCGATCACCGAGGACGACGGCGAGGACGAAGATGGCGGCGCGTCGGCCAAGGGCGGTTCGTCGGGCAACAGCAATCTGGACGATTCCGACGATCCCTACGATCAGGCGGTTTCGGTGGTGCTGCGCGACGGCAAGGCGTCCACCTCCTATATCCAGCGCCGGCTCGGCATCGGCTACAACCGCGCCGCCTCCATCATCGAGAAGATGGAGCAGGAGGGCATCGTCGGCCCGGCCAACCACGCCGGCAAGCGCGAAATTCTCGTGCCGACCGAGGAAGAGACCTATTGAGCCATGCCGCCCGGCATGCTTGCGACAAATTTGCCGCGCCTGCAGCCAAACTAATGCCCCACTGACGCGTTACTTACCAGTTGAGGGCAACACATGAATTTGCGAGACCGATGACGATGGAAACACCCACCCTTTCGGGCCTGACCAGGATGCGGCGTGGCTTTTTCGCCTTGAGCGCGGCGGCGATTGCGGCCGCAACGGCGCTGTCGCCTGCGTTCGTGGCGCCTGCCCATGCACAGGCCGGCGAAGCGCAGCAGATCGCCGATCATTTCGCCAGCGTGAAGACGATGATGGGCGATTTCGTCCAGTTCGGGCCGAGCGGCGAGCAGACCGGCGGGAAATTCTATATCGAACGTCCCGGCAAGGTGCGCTTCAACTACGAACAGCCGTCGACCTTCCGCGTCACCTCGGACGGGCAGTCGGTCGTTCTGGAAAATACCCGCATGAACACGGCTGATCTTTACTCGCTGTCGTCCACGCCGCTGAAGCTGCTTCTGGACGAGCGTATCGACCTGTCCGGCAACAAGGTGCAGAGCGTCGAGCAGGAAGCGGATGCGACGACCATCACGCTTCAGGATCGCTCGGTCTTCGGCAATTCGACCATCACCATGATGTTCGATCCGCAGAACTACGATCTGAAGCAGTGGACCATCACGGATGCGCAGGGCCGCGACACGACGGTCATGATCTACAATGTCCAGTCGGGCGTGACCTTCGATCCTTCGGTCTTTTCGATCAATTATCAGCGGGTCAACGAGATCGGTACGCGGCGCGACACCCGCTGACCTGTGGACGAGCAGCGGTTTTCGCCCAAGCCGTCGTGAAAGACTTGAGTTGACGGGATGCGGCTGGCAGGGTCCGGCCGCATCCCTTTGTCTTTCCGGTTTCCACCCCCCATGCCTTTTTCCGTCGCCACCTGGAACATCAATTCCGTTCGCCTGCGCATGCCGCTGGTGGAGCATTTTCTGACCGCTCACCAGCCGGACGTGCTGTGCCTGCAGGAAACCAAGTGTCCGGACGACATGTTTCCGCTGAAACCGCTCAGAAAGCTCGGCTACGAGCATATCGAGATCAGCGGCCAGAAGGGGTATCACGGGGTCGCGACGATCTCGAAAAGGCCGCTAGAAATCGTGGAAAAGCGCGATTTCTGCACCAAGGGCGATTGCCGGCATCTGGCGGTCAATGTGTCGGCGGGCGGTAAGCGCATCCTCGTGCACAATTTCTATGTGCCGGCGGGCGGCGACGAGCCGGACCCGGAGATCAATCCGAAATTCCGCCACAAGCTCGACTTCGTCGCCGAGATGCATCACGTACCGGCGACGAGCGGGGACGATCATGCCTCGATCCTCGTCGGTGATTTGAACATCGCGCCGCTCGAAACGGATGTGTGGTCGCACCGGCAATTGCTCAAGGTCGTCAGCCACACGCCGATCGAGACGGAAAGCTTCGAGGCGATGCGCAAAGCCGGCAACTGGGTGGATTTGATGCGCCAGGCGATCCCGCCTACGGAGAAGCTCTTCACATGGTGGAGCTACCGCTCGAAAGACTGGGCGGCGTCGAACCGTGGCCGCAGGCTGGACCATGTCTGGTCGTCGCAGAACCTGTCGCCGCATCTGACCGCGATGGACGTGCTGACGGATGCGCGCGGTTGGGAACGGCCGTCCGACCATGTGCCGGTGATCGCGCGGTTCGATCTGGATTGAGGCGGCAGTAGCGCGCTCGTGAGGCAGCAGATTCTCGGGACAAGCCCGAGGATGACGATTGTCAGGTTGGTGCCTTGCTCAGTGCCGGAAATGGCGCATGCCGGTGAAGACCATGGCGATGCCGTGCTCGTCGGCGGCGGCGATGACGTCGTCGTCGCGCATGGAGCCGCCGGGCTGGATGACCGCCGTCGCGCCGGCCTCGATGGCCGCGACGAGGCCGTCGGCGAAGGGGAAGAACGCGTCCGAGGCGACGACGGAGCCTTTCGTCTTCGGCTCGGGCCAGCCGGCTGCTTGCGCGGCGTCCTCGGCCTTGCGGACTGCGATGCGCGAGGAATCGACGCGGCTCATCTGGCCCGCGCCGATGCCGACCGTCGCGCCGTCGCGGGCATAGACGATCGCGTTCGACTTCACATGCTTGGCGACGCGGAAGGCGAAGCGCAAATCGGCCATTTCGGCGTCGGTCGGCGCGCGCTTCGTCACCACTTTCAGGTCGAGATCGTCGACGATGCCGTTGTCGCGGCTCTGGACGAGCATGCCGCCGGCAACCGACTTGAAGGCGAGGCCGCCCGCGCGCGGATCGGGCAGGCCGCCGGTGACGAGCAGGCGCAGATTCTTCTTCGCGGCGACCAGCGCGATGGCCTCGTCCGACGCTTCCGGCGCGATGATGACCTCGGTGAAGGTCTTCACGATCTCTTCGGCGACCTCGGCGTCCAGAAGACCGTTCAGCGCCACGATGCCGCCGAAGGCCGAGACGGGATCGCATTCGACCGCCTTGAGATAGGCGTCCCGCAGTGAGGTGCCGGTGCCGACGCCGCAGGGGTTGGCGTGCTTGATGATGGCGACCGCCGAGCCTGCCTGCGGGTCGAATTCGCCGACCAATTCGAAGGCGGCGTCGGTGTCGTTGATGTTGTTGTAGGAGAGTTGCTTGCCCTGCAATTGCCGCGCGGTCGCGACGCCCGGTCGCGGGTTGCCGTCGATATAGAAGGCGGCCTTCTGGTGCGGGTTCTCGCCGTAGCGCATCTCGGCGGCGAGGCGTCCGCCGAAGGCGCGCGAGGCGGGGGCGTCGAGTTGAAGCGTCTCGGCGAACCAGCCGGAGATGGCCGCGTCATAGGCGGCGGTGCGGGCATAGGCCTTGGCGGCAAGTTCCTGGCGGAAGCGATAATCCGTCTCGCCTTCATTCGCTTTCAGGGTCTCGACGAGGCGCGGATAGTCGGCCGGGTCGGTGACGATACAGACGTAGGCGTGGTTCTTGGCCGAGGCGCGGACCATGGCCGGGCCGCCGATGTCGATATTCTCGACCGTCGCGGCATAGTCGCCGCCTGCGCGCCGCACTTCCTCGAAGGGGTAGAGATTGATGATCGCGATGTCGATCGGGCCGATGCCGTGGGCCTCCATCGCTTCGCGGTGCTCCGCATCGTCGCGGATGGCGAGCAGGCCGCCATGGACGGACGGATGCAGCGTCTTGACGCGTCCGTCCATGATCTCCGGGAAGCCGGTGATGTCGGACACGTCCTTGACCTTCAGGCCGGCCTCCGTAATCGCCTTCGACGTGCCGCCGGTCGAGACGAGTTCGATGCCGAGCGCCGTCAGTTCACGCGCCAGATCTGCGAGGCCCGTCTTGTCGGAGACAGAAAGAAGCGCGCGGGTGGCGCGCACGCGGTCGGGGGCGGGGATGTTCTTCGACGCGACGGCCATGGCGGATGTCCTTGTGAGGCAAGCGGGAGGTGCGCTTCGCCTATCATAGATCGGCGGTGAATCAACCGTTGGATGGGCAGCATTGCGCATTGTCGCGGTCCTCTCTGGGCAGCATCGCGCTCCGTCGCGCCCCCTCTGGCCTGCCGGCCATCTCCCCCGCGAGGGGGGAGATCAGTCTCGTGATCGACACCGCGTAGTTTCCCCACCTGTGGGGGAGATGGCCGGCAGGCCAGAGGGGGCGCGACGAAGCGGAGGCTTAAGAGAAAATCATCCCGCCTTTTCGATGCGGGTGAAGCGCCAGGCGACTTCCGGCAGCACGGAGGGGTCGATTTCGACGAGAAGCTGGCGCGAGCGGCGGGGGCCGCTTATCGCGGCGAAGAACATCGATTCCTCCACCACCGGGGCGACGCCCTCGACCTCGACGGTCCAGATGTCGGTGTCGTTGCCCTTGAGCACGAGTTGTCCGCGCTCGTTGCGGAAGACGCCGATATCGGGGTGGAGGTGGAAACGGATCTGCACGGTCAGGCCCGGTCCCGGACGCGCCATGCCGTTGCGGTCCGAATAGAAGCGGTCGGTGCCCTCGAAGATGTCGCCATTGCCGGCGAGCATCAGTTCGCGCTCGTGGATGACGCCGAAGCGGGAGAGATAACCGTCATGGCTGGCCGAGACGCCATGGATTCCGGGGCTGTCGAAACGCTTGGCACGCACCTTGCGGATCGGCCCGATCAGCGGCGAGCCGACCATGGCGCGCAGGCGGCCGGGCAAGGTGAAGCGCGCGGAGGACGTGTCGTTGACGGTTGCCGTGGAATGGGCGGCCGTGGAGCGCGACAGGAGCCGGAAATCTTCCGCGCCATAGGAATCGATGCCGCAATTGACGATGAAATGGTGCCGCCCGGACGACATCTCGAAGGAGAGACAGCCGGCCTGCGCTTCGTGGCTGACATCGGGCGGGGGCGGTGCTCCGGTATCGGCGATGATCGTCGTGCCGCCCATCGCAAGCCGGTCGTAGCCGCCATGCGAGGCATGCAGGATCGGCGCGCCGCCTGTGTCGTCGTGGTGGAGGATGGCCGCGACGCGGTCGTGGCTGGTCGCGCCCATGCCGTTGAAGCGGGCGAGCACGCCGTCCTGATGGCGGAAGAAGCGCAAAGCGGGCAGCATGCGCTCGATCGCGCCGATCAGAGCGTCGGGCGGCGCCTCGCCCTGGTTGAAATAGGTCTGGCGCAGCGGCAGGAGGTCGGCCAGAAGCTCGAGGCCGGCGCCCGGATTGCGCGAGATATGGATGCCGTCCGGCAATATCTGCCGGTCGAGTTCGAGCGCCAGCGCCTTCGAGACCGCGTGAAGCCGCGCGGGAGAGGAGGGCAGGGAGAGCGTGGCGAAGACGATCGCGATGCGCGCGCGCACCCGTTCCTCGCCGTCGGGCATCTCCGCGGCGACCGCGCGCAGATAGCGCATCTGCACCGCGAGCGATTTGAGAAAGGTGCGGTAGGCCGCCATATCCGCGCCGGTCAACACGATCGGCGAATGCTGGAGCCAGGCGATCAGCCGTCGCGCGGTGATATGCGGAGCCCATGCAGGCGCGGCGATCCTGCGGCCATGAATCGAAATCCACTCCGAGACCAGCGCGCGCGCATTGCCGGCGGCGAGCGTCGTTTCGGCGGCGCGCATGTGGCGCAGCCAGCGGAAGCCGTGAAGCGCCTCCTGCCATGCGGCGGGCGCGCGCTCGACGCGGAAGGGCGAAGTGCCGCCCGTTTCCACGACGCTGCCGGCAAGCGGAAAACGGCCGCGATAGAATTCCCGCGCCGTCGCACCGTCGGCCAACCGCAGATCGGGCGGCGCGATCAGGATGCGCTCGGGCGTCTTGCCGGAAAAGCGCCAGCGATAGAGAGGCCCCGAACGCAGGCGTCGGCGGGCGCGGCGCCACGCCTCGCTCGCCACGAAGCCCCACAATTGGGGATCGTAGTTCAACGCCATTGCCAAGACCCCGGCCTCCTCATCGCATCCTCGCGATGCCGCCCCGAAACCATCGACGCGCGACCGACGCTTCGGTCAGACCCATGTCGAGGCTTCCTCCAACTGCAAGATGGTGCCCCGCGCGATGCAACGGGCGCAAGGACGACCGGACGGAATCATAGCTGATTCAATCGTTTGTGCGAAGATCAAATGCGTTTCAAATTGAAACGGTCATGCCGTCGTTTTCAGGCGCACCGCGTAAAAACCGTCGAGACCGGCCAAAATCGGTTCGTCATTCGGCAGGCCAGCCGGTGTCGTGCGGACGGCTCCATCGTCATCCAGAAACGGGTCCGCGAAGGCAAATTCGCCGGGCCGGATCGGATTGCGCTCAAGACGCGGGTTCTGCGCAAGGGCGGTTTCGATCATGTCCTCGCCCTCCACCGGATCGAGCGAGCAATTGCAAAACAGGATCGTGCCGCCCGGCTTCACCAGCGTCGCGGCATGGTCGAGCATTCGGCGCTGAAGGGCAGCGAGGCGCTCGATGTCTTGCGGTGTCTTGGTCCATAAAACATCGGGGTGACGCCGGATCGTGCCGGTCGAGGAACAGGGCGCGTCGAGAAGCACGGCGTCGTAGGGTTCGGCGGGGCTGTGCTCGAACAAATCCTCGATGACGATTTTGGCCGAAAGCTTCAGGCGGTCGAGATTGGCGGCGAGGCGTTTGGCGCGGTTCGGGACCTTTTCGATCGCCGTCACCTGCGCGCCGGCCGATGCGAGCTGCGCCGTCTTGCCGCCGGGCGCGGCGCAGATGTCGGCGACGCGCAGGCCCGAAATGTCGCCCATCAGCCGGGCGGGCAGTGCGGCGGCCGCGTCCTGCACCCACCATTCGCCATCGGCGTAACCGGGAAGGGCAGATACCGCGCCGTCGAAGGAGGCGAGGCGCACCTGACCGGTCGGCAGGACGGTTCCGCCGAGCTTGTCCGCCCAGCCCTGCGCATCCGATTTGACGGTCAGGTCAATGGCGGCCTCGTGGCGGTGCATGTCGAGGATGCGGCTTGCGTGCTCGTCGCCATAGGCGGAAATGAGGCGCTCAGCGAACCAGTCCGGCGCTTCGACGGTATTCGCCAGCACGGCAGGCAGTGCGCGCTCCTTGCGCCGCCCGATCTCGCGCAAAATGGCATTGACCAGATTGGCGAAGCGGCGCGTGCGCGGGTCCGCCTTGGCGTGGCTGACGGCGAGATCGACTGCAGCGCTGTCGGGAATATCCAGGAACAGCATCTGCGCCGCGCCGACATGAAGGATGTGGACCAGCGCCGTGGCGTTGGCGGGCAGCGGCCGGTCGAGTCGTGCGTCGATGAGCGCCTGAATGGACTGGCGATGGCGCAAAGCCGTCGTCAGGATGGCGCGGACCAGCGAACGGTCGCGTGGATCGAGCGCGCGATATTGCGGGTGGCCGTGCTCGTTGTCCGTCAGCCCGTCGAGCGGTGTCTTCGTATCGATCACCGCGCTCAAGATGCGAACGGCGGCGCGCCGGGCGGCAAGGCCCGGCGCGTCGTCATTTACAGGGGATTGGTCGGGGTTCCTTGCGTGTGGCCGCCTTTTCGAGGCGCTCACGACCACGGACCCCGCGGGCCGGTGGGATTGTTCGACCAGGGGCCTTCACTGCCAGACGTGGGGCCAGACGACGGGCGGCGCGTAGCTGCCTGCGCAGGGAACTCGCCCTGCATCTTCATCAGCGCCGCGACGCGGTTCTGCGTGGCCGGATGAGTCGAGAACAGATTGTCCATCTTCTCGCCGGAGAGCGGGTTGATGATGAACATATGCGCGGTCGCCGGGTTGCGCTCGGCCTCGTCGTTGCGGATGCGCGGGGCGGCGGACGAAATCTTCTGGAGCGCGGAGGCGAGCCATTCGGGGTTGCCGCAGATCTCCGCGCCGCGCCGGTCGGCCGAATATTCGCGCGTGCGGCTGATCGCCATCTGCACCATCATGGCGGCGAGCGGCGCGACGATCATGGCAACGAGGACGCCGATGATGCCGAGCGGATTGTTGTTGTTGCCGCGAAAGAAGAACGCGAAATTGGCGAGCATCGAGATCGCGCCGGCGATGGTCGCGGTGATCGTCATGGTCAGCGTGTCGCGGTTCTGCACATGGGCAAGCTCATGCGCCATCACGCCCGCGACCTCTTCATAGGTCAGGCGGTCGAGCAGGCCGGTGGTGGCCGCGACCGCCGCGTTTTGCGGGTTGCGGCCGGTGGCGAAGGCGTTCGGCTGGTCTTCGCGGATCAGGTAGACCTTGGGCATGGGCAGTTCGGCCCGCGCGGCCAGATCGCGCACCATTCCGTAATATTCGGGCGCGGTGCGCTCGTCGACCTCGACGGCGTTGTGCATGCGCAGCACCATCTTGTCGGAATTCCAGTAGCTGAACAGGTTCATCGCGGCCGCGACGAAGAAAGCGATCATCATGCCGCCGGAGCCACCGATCAGGTAGCCCACGCCCATGAAAAGCGCCGTCATGAATGCCAGAAGCATGCCGGTGCGCATGATGTTCATCGTCCCGTCTTCCTTTCGTCCTTGGCCGGTCGCAAAGCGCGTCGTCGCCGTCTATATGATGGGAATATCGAACTGTCCTTTCAATATTCCACTGCGCGCAGACAATGTCCGACGACCACGACGATCCGATTCCGGCAGAACCGCCCCGCATATTGACCGAGGCGGCCCGCCGTGCGCTTGCCGAAGCCGAGGCGCGGCGCCGTTCCTACGAAGATGTCGAGGCCGAGAGGCCGACCGAAAAGGGCGGGCGCGGCGGACGCGACCCCGCCCGTTACGGCGACTGGGAAGTGAAGGGCCGTGCGAGCGATTTCTGACGCAGCGTCAGTGGTTCTGTCGAAATGTGAACCAATGTAAAGGAACGCATCAGCCGCGCCCGAGTTAGACCGGAAACGCTTTCCGGGAAGGGTTGCGCCATGCTCATACGCCTTGGCTACGAAATCGGGATTTCCTGCCCTCAGTCCACGCCGATGGTCGTCTCGCTCGATCTGCATCCCGATCGCCGTGCCGACATTCGCTGGCAAAGCGGCGTCACCTCCCGCCCGATGCTGCCGATGCGCACCTATATGGATCAGTTCGGCAATCGCTGCCGCAGACTGGTCGCGCCCGAGGGCGAACTGATCGTGCGCTACGATGCGGTGGTGGAGGATGGCGGCGAGCCGGATATCGTCGCCGAAGGCGCGGGCGAAGTGCCGATCGACCAGTTGCCGCCCGAAACGCTCATCTACCTGCTCGGCAGCCGCTATTGCGAGACGGATCATCTGAGCGCCGTTGCATGGAAACTGTTCGGCGAGATGAAACCGGGCTGGTCGCGCGTGCAGGCGATCTGCGACTTCGTCCATGACCGCATCTCGTTCGGCTACGGCTATGCGCGGTCAAGCCGCTCCGCCAGCCAGGCTTTCGAGGAGCGCGTCGGCGTCTGCCGCGATTTCGCGCATCTGGCGGTCACGCTTTGCCGCGCGCTCAACATCCCAGCGCGCTACGCGACCGGCTATCTCGGCGATATCAACGTGCCCGCCGATCCCGCGCCGATGGATTTTTCGGCCTGGTTCGAGGTCTATCTGGAAGGCGGGTGGTATACGTTCGACGCCCGTCACAACATTCCGCGAACCGGCCGCGTCGTGGTTGCGCGCGGACGCGATGCGACCGACGTGCCGATCCTTCATACGTTCGGACCGCACAAACTGGAAAAATTCGAGGTCTGGACCTACGAGCAGATGGCCGAACCGATGGTCGCCGACCTCCGGCGCGCGCCGCGCACGGCCGACAGCACATACAGCCTTTCGGCCTGACCGCTTGCCAAACTCGATGAAATAGGAATAAATGCCGTAATGGTATTTATTCCTATTCTTATGCTCATCCTGTTGAGTGCTCCGTCATTTGCAGCGGACATGCCGGGACCCGTTCCGGCAAGTGTCGTGCGGGTGATCGACGGCGATACGGTCGAGGCCGACGCGCATGTGTGGCCGGGACATACTGTGCGCGTCTCGGTGCGGCTGCGCGGCATCGATGCGCCGGAACTTCGCTCAAGATGCGAGGCGGAGCGGGTGCTGGCGCAAAAGGCGCGCGCGCATCTTTCGGCTCTGCTTCAGTCCGGCTCGGTCAGAGTTCGCAACGTCGCGCGGGACAAATTCTTCGGCCGTGTCGTCGCCGACCTGGAGACGGATGCGGGCGAGGACGTCGCACCTTTGCTGCTGGCGGCCGATCTGGCGCGTCCCTATGCCGGCGGCAGGCGCGCATCCTGGTGCGATGATCCGAATTGAGACAGTGCGGGTGTTTCGATTCGAAACCTTCGAAATGCGTTACCGGGAAGGATCGAATTTATCGCGCCGCATCAACTCAATAGTAACCTTAATGCTCGGTAAAAATTATATTATTCAATAGGATAGGCTCTTATCTCGTGTCCGATGCCCGATCTGGCGTCGTGCGTGCTTTTGCCTCGACATGCGGCCGCAGCGGCCGGCGAGGAGAGACGAGATGGCACGGGTTTTGAAATCGGCACGAGGCTTTGCGGCGGACAGGCGCGGCAATTTCGCGATCCTGATGGGTGTCGCCCTGTCGGTCCTTGCGACCGGTGCCGGTTTCAGCGTCAACACGGCGCAGCTCTTCAACGCCAAATCCGCACTCCAGACCGCGCTCGACGCGGCGGTGACGTCGACGGCGCGCGATCTGACGACCGGCGTGATCGCGGAAGGGGACGCGCGCGGGTCGATCGAAGCGTTCCTAACCGCGAATGGCAGCGGTCCGTTCGCGCGCGAAGGGGAAGGGGTCGTGACGCTCGACGAGGTGATCGTCGACCGCAACGCCAAGACCGTCGATGCCACGGCGACCGCCAATGTCGCGCTTGCGTTTCCGCTGTTCGGCGCAGACCCGGTCCGGCCGGTCAGCGCGCGCACGGCGGCGGTCTATTCGGACCAGAAGGTCGAGGTCGCGATGATGCTCGACGTGACGGGGTCGATGAGCGGGCAGAAGATTCGTGATCTCAGGGCGGCGGCCCGTATCGCCGTTGAGGCGTTTTTGGGCAATCAGCGTGCGGGATACGAGCGAGTGCGCGTTTCGATCGTGCCATATGCCAATTCCGTCAATGCCGGATCGCTTGCCGAAAGCAGTGTGTTCGTCGAGCGCAGTGTGGCGGACCGCAAGGCGGCCCCTGCCAATACTGCCGCAAGGCCGGTTGCCACGCGGCCCGACAATTGCGCGACCGAGCGCAAGGACGCGCGCTATCGCTACAGCGACGCCGGTCCTGAGTATTCGATGGTCAACCGTGACTATCTGATCGACGATTTCATTCGCTATCGCGACGGGAACGACAAAAGCCGAACATGCCCGACTACCGCGATCGTCCCGCTTACCAGCGACAGCGGAAGCTTGAACCGGGCGATCGACAGCTTCAAGGCGGTCGGCGGCACAGGAGGCCATATCGGCGTCCAGTGGACGTGGTACATGCTTTCTGAGCGGTGGGCAGGAGTTCTGCCGAGCGCGTCGCGCCCGGCGCGGATTACCGACAACGTCAAAAAATACGCGATCCTGATGACGGACGGCGAGTTCAACCTGTCCTATTTCGACGCATCGAACTACGGCCAGGTCTATAATGACAACGGCAAGCGGCAGACCCGCGACGAGGCGGTGCGTCTGTGTCGCGAGATGAAGGCGCAGGGGATCGAGATATTCACCATCGGATTCGCTTTGGCAGGTGAAAACTCGCATGCGCACCGAACAATGCGCGAGTGCGCGTCAGCCGGAACGCAGTCGTGGCGCTATTTTTTCGATGTTGCGACGGGTGACGAATTGAAAGTCGCGTTTCGCGACATCGCCGGTACGATCAGCGGGCTTTATATGAGCAAATAGAAAAAGGGCCGCCCTTCGAGGCGGCCCTTTCGTGTTTCCGTCCGTGGCGCGACCCGTGCGGCAGAAGACTGCCGTCGTTCGCGTCACGCGCCTGTCAGGAAGATTGCTTCCCGAAAGGACGATCCGCCGGGACCACGCTACGGAACATGGAATCACTCGACATCGGATCACCTCCTTTCAGTTCGTTGAACACGGCCCCAATGTGGGCGCTTCGAACGGTGCTGGCAACCCCCGTCAGCGTGTCTCGCCGTGGCGGCTCTTCACGAAAGGCAACAGAGCCAGCCCGATGATGAACAGGACGATGATCGGCGTGACCCCGACGCGCTGCGCGTCGACCGGCGACAGGCCGAACCCTTCCGACGCCACGATGCCCGTCACGACGGCGATGGAGAGCGGGCCGATAAAGGAGGTCGCCTTGCCCGACAATGCGTAAAGGCCGAAGGCTTCCGTGACGCGGTCCTTGTCGACCTGATCAACGAGAAGCGTGCGAGAGGACGCCTGGATCGACCCGCCCGCGGCCCCGATCAGGCAGCCGGCGACGTAGAAGACGATCACCGGCAGACCGCTGCCATCGGCGACGGGCATGAAGAGCATCTGCGTCTGCGTGGTCGAAATGATAAGCGCGCAGGACAGAGCGAGGGTGACCGCCGACCAGCCGACGACGAGCTTGGGGCCGTAGCGCTGGTCCATGCGTCCGCCGACATAGGCGCCGATCGCGCCGGTGATGTTGGACAATATGCCGAAAATGCCGATCTGGATGATCGAGAGGCCGAGCACGCCGGCCGCGTAGATGCCGCCGAACGCGTAAAGCGCGTTGAGCCCGTCGCGATAGAACATGGACGAGATCAGGAACGAGAAATAGCTGCGCTCGGACGGCAGGCGCTTCAGCGTCTGGCCGAGCTTCGTCAGGCCGTCGCGGATCGCGCCCTTGATCGCTGGCTTGCGCTTGATGTCGGGCGTGAAGAGCATCATCGGCAGAAGGAAAACCAGATACCAGAGCGCCGTCAGCGGCCCGGCGGCGCGGTCGCCCTCGCGGGCGGCCGGATCGAGGCCGAAGATCGGCTCGAAGCCGAGCAGCGTGCGGCCGGTTTCCGGCGAGGCGGACATGAAGCCGAGGACGAGGATCAGCGAGATCAGACCGCCGACATAGCCGAGACCCCAGGCCGACCCCGACAGGCGGCCGAGTTCGGCGCGGGGCACCAGCGTCGGCATCATGGCGTTGTTGAAGACGGCGGCGTATTCCATGCCGAAGACGGCGAGCGCGACGATGACGAGTATCCACGTCAGGTCGCTCATGCCGGGCGTCGCGAACCAGAGCATCCAGCAGGCGAAGATGCCGACGACGGAGAAAACCGTGATCCACGGCTTACGCGGACCGCTGACATCGGCGATGGCGCCGAGGACCGGCGAGGAAAAGGCGATCAGCAGCCCGCCGATGCCGGTGGCATAGCCCCATAATTCCTGTCCGCGGGCCGCATCCGGCGCGACGGCGGCGGCGAAATAGGGCGCGAAGACGAAGGTGATGATGAGCGTGTGGAAGGGCTGCTGTGCCCAGTCGAACAGCATCCATCCCCAGATGCCGCGCCGCGAGGCGCGTTCCTGGTTGTCGCGCTGTAAAGCGCCGTCGCTCGTGTCAGTGCTCACCATCGTCGTTGTCCCCCCTTTTGCCCCATGACTGCGCCCTCTCCGTCCCTTCGGGCCCCCTCCCCGCTCCGCAAGGGAGGATCCGGCGTTGCGGCCGGCCGCAATCTTGATCCTCCCCCGTTTACGGCGGAGGTGGCCCGAAGGGACGGAGGGGCGCAGTCATCCAAACGTCAGTTCACCGTCACATCCGCCAGATCGGCCATCAGTCCGGCCGCGACCGTCAGGCGCGATACGGTGATGTCGCCGCCTTCCGTCAGGCTTTGCAGGCGCTCGCGGGTGCGAGAGATGCGGGCGCCGCCTGCCTCGATCCACGCGTCCACGGGAGCCGCTTCCTGCGGGAAGGCTCCAAGAGCGGTCGCGGCGATGCCCCGCCGGGCGGCGTTGATCTGGTCGGTCGCGCGGGCGACGGCCAGGCCGTCATAATAGTCGGCCGTCGAGATCGAGCGCGCCGCGTCCGCTATGCGGCCGATGCGGAAGGCGTCGGTCACGGCGAAGAAGGCGCGCGCGGCGGTTTCGAGTTGCGAGGAAGCTGTTTCGGCCACCAGCGCGATGTCGGGGATCATCTCCGAAACGTGGAGCTGGGCGACGCGCTCGGCGAGCTTGTGGGAGACGCCCGCCTTCAGCATCGCGGCGATGCGCTCATCCTGACGCTCGGCCGTAAAGGGCGGCAGCATCTTGCCGAGCTTCGGCTCCAGCGCCTTGCGCGCGGCGCGCAGACGCTCGATCTCGGAGCCGATCGTATCTCCCGTGAGGTCATTTTTCAGGAACCATGCGCTGGCCGAATGCACGATGCGGCCGACCTGCTGGTAAAGGTCGAGCTGGGTCGCGCCCTCGATCTGTGTGTCGAGCGCGTCGATGTCGGCGTAAAGCGCGGGCAGGTCGAAACCGTCGCGGACGACCGTGTAGGCCGAAACGATATCGGCCGGCGACCTGCCGGTCAGGTCCTGCAAGCGGCTGATGAAAGACGGACCGCCGCGATTGATCGCCTCGTTGGCGAGTTGCGTGGCGATGATCTCGCGGCGCAATCGGTGGGTCTTGATGTCGGCGGGGAATTTCTTCGCCATCTTCGCGGGGAAATAGGCGACGAGATCGGTTTCCAGATGCGGATCGTCGGGAAACGCGCTGGCGACGAGATCGTCGAACAGAACGAGCTTGGCATAGGCGAGCAGGACGCCGATCTCCGCCCGTGTCAGCGGCTGGCCGCGACTTTCGCGCTCCACCATCATCTGGCTGGACGGCAGCACCTCGACGGCGCGGTCGAGCAGCGCACGCGCCTCCAGCGCCTCCATGAAGCGTTCCTGATAGCCGAGGTCGGCAACGCCGCGCCGTGCGGCAAGCGAGATGGCGAGCGACTGGCGATAATTGTTGGCGAGGACGAGATGCGCGACCTCGTCGGTCATGTCGGCGAGCAGCCTGTCGCGGTTGGGGCGCGTGAGGGTGTTCGACCGCATGGCGGACGCCAGCGCGATCTTGATGTTGACCTCGACGTCGGACGAATTGACGCCGGCCGAATTGTCGATCGCGTCCGAATTGCAGCGCCCGCCCAGCATGCCGTATTCGATGCGCGCGCGCTGGGTGACACCCAGATTGGCGCCTTCGCCGATCACCTTCGCGCCGATCTCGGCGGCGGTGATGCGCAGCGCGTCGTTGGTCTTGTCGCCCACGTCGCTATTCGATTCGTTCGATCCGCGCGCATAGGTGCCAATGCCGCCGAACCAAAGGAGATCGACCTTCGCCATCAGGATCGCGCGCATGATCTCGACGGGAGAGGCGCGCGTATTGCCGAGGCCGATCGCGTCGGCGGCCGCCTGGCTGAGTTCGATCGACTTCTGGCTGCGCGAGACGATCGCGCCGCCCTCCGACAGTTTCGAACGGTCGTAATCCTGCCAGCTCGACTGGCCCTTGTCGAAGAGGCGCTGGCGCTCGTCGAACGAAATCGCCGCGTCGGGGGCCGGATCGATGAAGATGTCGCGGTGGTCGAAGGCCGCGATCAGGCGCGTCGCCTTCGACAGGAGCATGCCGTTGCCGAACACGTCGCCCGACATGTCGCCGACGCCGACCACGGTGAAGGGTTCGGTCTGGATGTCGCGGTCCATCTCGCGGAAATGGCGCTTGACCGCTTCCCACGCGCCGCGCGCCGTGATGCCCATCTTCTTGTGGTCGTAGCCGGCCGATCCTCCGCTCGCGAACGCATCGTCGAGCCAGAAGTCGTGCGTCTGGCTGATCGCGTTCGCGGTATCGGAAAAGGTGGCAGTGCCCTTGTCGGCGGCGACGACGAAATAGGGATCGTCGCCGTCATGGCGCAGGACGTTCGGCGGCGTCGTGACCGATCCGTCTTCCAGATTGTCGGTGATGGAGAGAAGCGAGGAGATGAAATTGACGTAGGCCGATTTGCCGGCCTCGAAAATCTCGCTTCTGCTGCCCGCTGGCAACTGCTTGGGGAAGAAACCGCCCTTGGCGCCGACCGGCACGATGACCGCGTTCTTGACCTGCTGCGCCTTGACGAGGCCGAGCACTTCCGTGCGGTAGTCCTGCGCGCGGTCCGACCAGCGCAGGCCGCCGCGCGCGACGGCCCCGAAGCGCAGATGCACGCCCTCGACCTGGGGCCCGTAAACGAAAATCTCGCGCCATGGCCTGGGGTCCGGCAGGCCGCGAAGGGCGCGGGAATCCAGCTTGAAGGCAAGCGAGACGCCGTCCTTGTCCTCGGCATAGAAATTGGTGCGCAAGGTGGACTGGATGAGGTTGAGATAGCGGCGGATGACGGCGTCGTCGTCAATCTGCGGCACCTCTTCCAACGCCGCCTCGATGGCTTCGGCGGCTTTGTCCGTCGATCTGCCGTCATCGTCGCCATGGGCGGGACCGAAGCGTGCGGCGAAAAGCGCGATCAGGTGACGGGCGATGTCGGGATAGCGGTTGAGCGTCGAGGCGACGAAATCCTGGCTTTGCGGAATGCCGGCCTGCTGGAGATAGCGTCCATAGGCGCGCAGGAGGCCGATGTCGCGGGCCGGCAGACCGGCGGTCTGGACGAGCGCGGCATAGGCGTCGTTGTCGCTTTGCCCGTTCCAGACGGACAGGAAGACCTCTTCCAGAAGCGCCCCGCCAGCCTCGACATCGATCGGCGCGCCCGATGCGCTCGCCAGTTCCATGTCGTGCAGGAAGACGGACGCGGCGTCTGGCCGGGCGAGTTCGAAGGTGCGCTCCGAGATGACGCGGAAGCCCATGTTCTCCAGAAGCGGCACGCGCTTCGACAGCGCCACCGCCTCGCCCTGATGATAGATTTTGAGGCCGGCCATCGACGGCTTGGCGCCGGGCTGGCGATAAAAATCGATGGCGATGGATGTGTCGTCGCCCAGCCCGGCGACGATTGCCGCGTCGCGCATCGCATCGCGCGCGGAGAACGAGTTTCGGTAAGGCTCGCCGAAGCCGGCGGCAAGCGCGGCAAGCTTCGGATCGGCCCGGTTCTCCGTCACTTCCTCGCGCAGCGCGTCGTCGAAGGTGCGTACGATGTCGCGCAGGGCTGCTTCCATATCGGCCGTGTCGACCTGTGGCGTCTTGCCGTCCGAACGGCCGATGATGAAATGGACGCGCGCGAGCGATCCTTCCGGGAAAGCGGGATAGTAGGCCGACAGACGCCCGTCGAAGATGCGGGCGAGGTAGCGGCCGATGCGCTCGCGCACATCCGAATCGTAGCGGTCGCGCGGGACGTAGACGATGGCCGAGACGAAGCGGTCGAACTGGTCGACCCGGTGAAGGATGCGCACGCGCGGCCGCTCGCCGAGCGCAAGGATCGCCTCGGCGTGCCTGCGCAGGATCGGCACCGAGATCTGGAACAGTTCGTCGCGCGGATAAGATTCGAGAACGTTGATGAGCGCCTTGCCGGAATGATCGCCCGGATCGAAGCCGGATTTCTCGACCACGGCCTGAACCTTGGAGCGCAGATAGGGAATTTTCAGGACGGAGCGCGTATAGGCCGTCGAGGTGAAGAGGCCGACGATGCGCAATTCGCCGAGCAGCCGTCCCTTCGGATCGAATGTCTTGACGCCGATGTAATCGAGATAGATGCGCCGGTGAACGACCGACTTGGCGTTTGCCTTGGTGACGAGGAGCGCCTCTGGGCCATGCAGGAATTCGCGGATTTCGGGCGTCGTCGTGACCGGCTCGCCGCCGCGGCGCAGGACGCGCACATCCGGGTCGGCGAGGATGCCGAGCCCGCCCTTGGGCGAACGCTCCAGCGTGCCGTCGCTCTCGCCGCCCGAATAGCGCAGTTCGCGCATGCCCAGAAACGTGAAATTGTCGTCGCGCAGCCATTCGAGAAAGGCGACGGCTTCAGTCATCTGCGCCTTGTCGATGGGGATCGGATTGTAACGATATTCGGTGATCGCCTGATCGAGGCGCGCGAGCATCGGCTTCCAGTTGGAAACGGCCGAGCGGACCTGGCGGAGGACGTGTTCCAGCCGCCCCTTCAATGCCGCGCATTCCTCGTCCGTCAGCCTGGCGACATGGACGTGGATGATCGAGACGCGGTCGGTCTCCGCATCGCCGAGCGCGCTGCCGGCCTCGCCGAGAAGTTCGCTCACGCCCTTTTTCTCGTGCCGCACGAGCACGACGGGATGAAGCACGAGAAGGGCCTCGCCCGCGTCATCCGAAATCTCGCCCATGGCCGAATCGAACAGGAACGGCATGTTGTCGTTGACGATGGTGATGGCGGTCAGCGTGCGGCCCTGCCGTTCGATCTCGCCCTTGTTGTCGAAGACGACCAGGCTGTCGCCGCGCTTGTGTTTTTCAAGCGCGCGGTAGGCGAGTTCGGCTGCCTTGGCGAAGGCTTGCGGCGTATAGGCTTCGCGGTCCTCGACAGGTGCCCGCGACTTGAAGAAGTCGGCGAGCTTCGACGCTCCGGCATCCATATTCTCCTTCGTCGTCGAAGCAGTCTTGCGCGCAGCCATGAAAAAGCGTCTCCCGTCCTGTTTTTTGCAAAGACTAGAACATTGCACGAGAAAGTGGCACCGGTTTCACGACAGAAAGTCACGCTGCGTAAGTCGCAGACAAGTTTGAAAGGGAGATGACGGGATGAGCGAACGGATCACGGCGCTGGAGATCGAACAGCCCGAGCTTTCGGACGGTACGAAAGCGTATTTCGCAAAATGCGAGGAAAAGCTCGGCCTCGTGCCGAACGTTCTGCGCGCCTATGCCTTCGACGAGAAAAAGCTGCGCGCCTTCACTGACATGTACAACGATCTGATGCTCGGCGATTCGGGATTGTCGAAACTCGAACGCGAGATGATCGCGGTCGCGGTATCGGCGGTGAACCATTGCTATTACTGCCTGACGGCGCATGGCGCGGCGGTGCGGCAACTCTCGGGCGACCCGAAATTCGGCGAGATGATGGCGATGAACTATCGCGCGGCGGAACTCTCGGGAAAGCAGAAGGCGATGCTGGACTTCGCCGTGAAGCTGACCGAAAGCCCCGACAAGATCGAGGAGGCCGACCGGCAGGGGTTGCGCGATGCCGGGTTTTCGGATCGCGACATCTTCGACATCGCGTCGACCGTCGGGTTCTACAACATGTCGAACCGCGTCGCCGCCGCGATCGATATGCGGCCGAACGATGCGTATCACGCGATGGCGCGCTGATCCTATTCCGTCTCGCTTTTCAGCGGGCGTGAGAGGAGGCGGGCGGCGGCTTGCTTCATGGTGATGCGGCCCTCGATCAGTTCGGCCGTCGCCTCGATGATCGGCACTTCGACGCCGCGGTCGCGGGCGATGGACAGCGCGATGCCTGCCGTCGCCGCGCCTTCGGCGAGCTTCATGCCGGCGCGGTCGCGGCCCTCGCCGATGGCTGTGCCATAGGCGAAATTGCGCGATTGCACGGAGGCGCAGGAAAGCATCAGGTCGCCGAGCCCCGACAGGCCCATCAAGGTTTCGGGACGCGCGCCATATGCGGCGCCGATGCGGCGCAGCTCGACGAAACCGCGCGTGATGGTGGCGGCCTGCGCCGATGCGCCTAGGCCCGCGCCCGACACCGCGCCGGCGGCGATGGCGAGCACGTTTTTCAAGGCGCCTCCGATCTCGACGCCGACCAGATCGTCGGAGGAATAGCAGCGGAAGGCCGGCGCGGACAAAAGCTCGGCCAGCGCGAAGGCGCGGCGCTCGTCCCGCGCGGCGACCGTGACGGCGGTCGGCAGGCCGCGCACCACGTCCGCGGCGAAGCTGGGGCCGGACAAAGCCGCGATCGGCGTTTGCGGCAGAACCTCACGGGCGATTTCGGACACCAGCCGGCCGGTGGTCCTTTCGATGCCTTTGGCGGCGAGGACGACCGGAGCACCGGCCGGGATGGCCGAGGCGGCTTCGCCCAGCACAGCGCGCGTCACTTGCGTCGGGACGACGCTCAGAACCGTATCCGCCTTCGCCAGCGCTTCGTTCAGATCACGCGTCGCGAAAATGCCGGCGTCGAGCCCGAGGCCCGGCAGATAGCGCGGGTTCTCGCGGCGCTCATTGATGGCGGCGACCGTTTCGCCGTCGCGCGCCCAAAGGCGCACCTCGTGACCGGCCCGCAGCATGGTGACCGCCAGCGCCGTGCCCCACGCGCCGCCGCCCAGAACCGCGATCCGCGCGCTCATGCCTTCGCTCCCCGCTTGCCGGACCCGATGAGTGGCGCGGCCGCTTCGTCCAGCGGCCAGCGCGAGCGCGGGACGACGCTCATCGCGTCACCCGTCTCTATATCGGCCGCCAATCGTTCCGCGCCGGCCCAGGCGATCATCGCGGCGTTGTCGGTGCACAAGGCCAACGGCGGTGCGATCAGCCGGAAGCCGGACGCCGAGCAGGAGGTTTCGAGCGCGGCGCGGATGGCCTTGTTGGCCGCAACGCCGCCTGCGACGACGAGCACGCGATCCGATTGCTCGGGATAGGATGACGTAAAAGCCGCGAGTGCCTTGCCGAGGCGTTCCGTCAGCGTGTCCACGATCGCCGCCTGGAACGAGGCGCAGATGTCGGCGACGTCCCGATCGGACAGCGGTGCGATGGAATTGGCGGCCTGCCGTACGGCCGTCTTCAGACCGGAAAAGGAGAAGTCAGGCCGCGCCTCGCCGCGCAGCGGGCGCGGAAAGGAAAAGCGCTTGCCGTCTCCGCGCGCGGCCCATTCCTCGACGCTGGGGCCGCCGGGATAGGGAAGGCCGAGAAGCTTCGCCGTCTTGTCGAAGGCTTCGCCGAGCGCGTCATCGATGGTCGAGCCGAGACGGCGATAGTCGCCGACGCCCCGCACCTCGACGATCTGCGTGTGGCCGCCCGATACCAGCAGCAGGAGATAGGGAAAACCGACATTTTCGACCAGCCGCGCCGTCAGCGCGTGGCCTTCGAGGTGATTGACGGCGATGAGCGGCACCCCCGATGCCGCCGACATCGCCTTGGCCGTCATCAGGCCGACGATCAGCCCGCCGATCAGGCCCGGACCCGCCGTGACCGCGATGGCGTCGAGGTCGGCGAGTGTGACGCCGGCATCGGCGAATGCGGCTTCGATGACGCCGTCGAGCGCTTCGACATGGGCGCGGGCGGCGATCTCCGGGACGACCCCGCCGAAGGCCGCGTGATCCTCGATCTGGCTCAGAACGACATTCGACAGGATGGCCGGCGTTCCGTCTGCCGCACGCTCGACCACAGCCGCCGCCGTCTCGTCGCAGCTCGTCTCGATGCCAAGCACGCGCATATCGTCGCTACACCTTCTCAAGAACGGGTGGTTCTGTTGCCGTTGCCGGCCATCATCGCTAGGTAGGGGCGACCTATCACGGACGCTACTTTATGCAAACAGACCTTATCCGGATCGGAACGCGCGGCAGCGCGCTGGCTTTGGCCCAGGCTGAGGAAACGCGCGCGCGCCTGATGGCGGCGCACGGCCTGCCGAACGACGCGTTCGAGATCGTCGTCATCTCGACCAGCGGCGACCGCATCCAGGACCGGCCGCTCTCGGAGGCCGGCGGCAAGGGGCTGTTCACCAAGGAGATCGAGGAGGCACTCCTTTCGGGCGGGATCGACATCGCGGTCCATTCATCCAAGGACATGCCGACGATGCCGCCGGACGGGCTTGAGCTTTCGGCCTTTCTGGAGCGCGAGGACGTGCGCGACGCCTATATCGGACGTGCCGCACCGAAGCTTGCGGACCTGCCGCAAAATGCCATCGTCGGCTCGTCCTCGCTGCGCCGGCAGGCGCTGGTCCGCCGGCTGCGGCCCGATATCGAAATGGTGCTTTATCGCGGCAACGTCCAGACGCGGTTGAGGAAGCTTGCCGAAGGCGTGGTGGACGGCACGCTGCTCGCCAATGCCGGGCTGAAGCGACTGGCACTCGACCATGTGATTACCGAGCTGCTTCCGGTCGAAGCCTTTCCGCCGGCACCGGGGCAGGGCGCGATCTGCATCGAAAGCCGGATCGGCGATCGGCGCGTGCTCGACCTCATCGCGCCGATCTCGCACGAAAGGACGACGCAGGCGCTTTCCTGCGAGCGGGCGTTTCTTGCAACGCTCGACGGGTCCTGCCGCACGCCGCTTGCGGGCTATGCCCAGATCGACGGTGACGCGCTTTCCTTCTTCGGCATGATCCTGTCGCCGGACGGGCGGCAGGTTCACGAGATCCGCCGCGAGGGCAAGGCGGACGATGCCCGCGCCATAGGTCTGCAAGCGGGTGCGGACATCCGCGCGCGGGCCGGCTCGCAATTTTTCGAAAGCTGGACCTGAATGGAGCGGCGCGTGCTCGTGACGCGGCCCGAGCCGGGCGCGAGCGCCACGGCGCAGCGCCTCGCCGGGCAGGGATTTGCGCCGGTCGTCCTGCCGCTGACGAGGATCGTGCCGGTCGAGCCGGCGCCCCTGCCGCAGCGTGTCGACGTGATCGTCGCGACCAGCGCCAACGCGTTTCGCCATCCGCCGCCGGAATTTTTGCGGCTGCTGGCCGCAAAGCCGCTTTACGTCGTCGGGGAAAAGACGGCCGAGGCGGCAAACCGGGCGGCCGAGATCGTCGCGCCGGATGCGAAGACGCTGACCCAGCGCATGATTGCAAATCTCGGCCCGTCGTCCCACGTTCTCTACCTTGCCGGGCGCGTGCGCGGGGCAGCGCTGAAGGACGCGCTCGAACAGGCCGGTCATCAGGTCACGGAGATCGAGGTCTACGACGCCGTACCGATCGCGTTCGCACCGGGCGAGATCGGAACCAAACTTGCTGGCGAGCCGTTCTGGTCCGCATTGGTCTACTCGCGGCGCGGGGGCGAAATCTTGAGCCGAATCGTTGCGCAGTCTCCAGCCTCGTTTGATTCAACGGTCTTCGTATGCCTTTCTATGGAAGCCGGCGTCGGGCTTGAAAATCACGGCCTCGATCTGGCCTTCGCGGCTACGCCCGACGAAGCTGGTATGCTGTCGGCGCTTGGGCGGATTGGCTGACGGAACGAAGGCGGGGCACCGCCAGCAGGATTGAAAACGGGAGTTCGGGCATGGCGAGGACGCCGAAAACACGACATTCGGAGCCGAGCAAATCGGGATCGACGATCGACATCGATCCGAAGGATGTGAAGCGCATCGACGGCACGACGCCCGCGCCCGAAGACGGCGTCAGCGACATAACCTCGAACGAGAGCATCGAAGCTGCGAAGCCTGAGGTCGCCAAGGCGTCAGCGCCGGTCGAGAAATCTTCCGAGACCAAGCCGGTCGATGCCGGCAAGGCGAAGGCGGATGTGAAGCCGGACAACAAATCCGCGCCAGTAAAGTCGGCCGCCGCGAAGGCCGATGAAAAGCCGAAGGCGGCGACGGCGACGCCGTCCGCCTTCGCGACCAAGCCGGCAGGCGGGACCGCCGCTCCGCCGTCCTCCGCACGCCAGCAGGGCGGCAGTTCAGCGCTCATGGGTGGCGTGGTCGGCGGCCTGATCGTGCTGGCGCTCGGAGCAGGACTCCAGATGGCAGGGGTCTGGCCGGCAGCGCAGAGCGATGGCAATGAAGCCCGCGTCATCGCGCTGCAGACCGAGATCGAAACGCTTCGCTCCGACATCAACCAGCTTCGTTCCACTTCCGGCGACAGCGCGGCGGTCGAGGAGCGCCTTGCAGCCCTTGAAACGGCAATTGCAGACGTCGGTGATGCGCCTGATGCGAGTGCCGCCTTGGCCGAGGTCGAGCAGCGGCTTGCAAGCGCCGGCGATGCGTCGGCCGAAAACACCTCTCGTCTTGAAACCGTCGAACAGAGCCTTGCGGACATCGAAACGCGGCTTGCGACGGTCGAGGAGACGAACCCGAGCGAGCGCATCATCGCAGCTTCGGCGCTGAAATCGGCAATCGACCGGGGACAGCCCTTCACGGCCGAACTAGACGCCTATGCGGGCCTCGGCGGCGAGGGAAGCGAGGTGGACGATCTGCGTGCCTATGCCGAGGGCGGCATTCCGACGCGCGCGGAAATCAACGCCGAGGCGGAAGCAACCTCACGCGCGATGATCGCCGCAGGGTCGGGAGCCGCGGCCGATGCCGGGCTGTTCGACCGGCTGTCGGCAAGCGCCCGTTCACTGATTCAGGTGCGCCCTGTCGGCATGGCAGAGGGCGAGGATGTCGCGGCCACCGTCGCACGCTTCGAGACCTCGGTGCGACAGGACGATTACGCGCGTGCGATTGCCGAATATGAAAGCCTGCCGGAAGATGCACAGGCGGCCGGGGCCGAATTCATCGAAAAGGTGCGCGCGCGCCACGCGGCCGACCAACTGATCGACGATGCGCTCGCCGCCGCGCTTCAGGATAGCTGAGGAACCAACGACACCATGATCCGCATCCTGTTCTTCCTCGTTCCCGTTTTCGCGCTCGGCATCGCCTTTGCGTGGCTCGCAGAGCGTCCGGGCGACCTGACCGTCACCTTCGGCGGCTATCAGTATCAGGTGAGCCTCTTCGTCGCCGCGCTGCTGGTAACGGCGCTCGTCGCGGCGATCATGCTTGCATGGTGGCTCCTGAAATCGATCTGGACGAGCCCGCACGCCGTCTCCGGCCATTTTCGCAAGCGCCGCCGCGAACGCGGCTATGAGGCGCTGTCGGCCGGGATGATCGCAGCCGGTGCGGGCGATCCCATTTTGGCGCGGCGCAAGAAGAAGGAAGCGATGAAGCTTCTGTCGTCCGACCGCGAGCCGCTGGTCGCGCTGCTCGACGCGCAGGCCTCTCTTCTGGAAGGCGATCATCCCGCCGCACGCTCCAAATTCGAGGCGATGCTGGAAAAACCGGACATGAAGCTTTTGGGCCTGCGCGGGCTCTATCTCGAAGCCGAGCGCGTCGGCGACCGGCAGGTCGCCCGCCACTATGCCGAGCGCGCCGCCGAGACCGCACCGCAGCTTGCCTGGGCCTCCGGCGCGGCGCTGGAAGAAAAGACCGAAGCCGGCGACTGGGACGGCGCGCTGCGCCTGATCGACACGCAGAAATCGACCCAGCAGATCGACCGCGAGACGGCCGAACGCCGCAAGGCCGTCCTTTTGACGGCGCGCGCCATGGAGCTTCTGGACGCCGAACCCGTGCAGGCCAAGAACGCCGCGCTTGAAGCCAATCGCCTCGCGCCGGACCTCGTGCCGGCCGCCGTGACGGCGGCCAAGGCGCTGTTCCGGCTCGACGATCTGCGCAAGGGCGCGAAAATCCTCGAAGCGGCATGGAAACGTCAGGCGCATCCCGAAATCGCCGATGCCTATGTGAACGCGCGGCTGGGCGATTCCACGATCGACCGACTGGCGCGGGCGAAGAAGCTGCAGGCGCTCAAGCAGAACAATCCCGAAGCCGCGCTGACCGTCGCACGGGCCGCGCTGGCGGCCGGGGATTACACGCTTGCCCGCGAACAGGCCGAGGCCGCGATCCGGCAGGAGCCGCGCGAAGGGGCCTATCTGGTTCTCGCCGACATCGAGGAAGCCGATACCGGCGATCAGGGCCGCGTGCGGCAATGGCTGGGCAAGGCGCTGCGTGCTTCGCGCGATCCGGTCTGGGTGGCCGACGGTCAGGTCTCGGAGCACTGGGCGCCGATGTCGCCGGTCACGGGCCGCCTCGACGCCTATGAGTGGCGCGCGCCGGTCGAACGTCTCGGCCAGGTGATCGAGGCCGGCGACGAGGCCCTCGCGATCGTTCCGAGCCTGCCCGTGCCGGTCGAGCCGAAGGCGGAAAAGCCGAAGGCTCCGGTATTCGAAAGGCAGGACGACATCCTCGACATCGACGAGGCGTCCGAGCCGGTGCCGGAACGCAAGCCCGAGCCTGCGAAGCCGGTCGTGGCCGCGGAGCCGCTCAAAGATACTGTGGTGCCCGAACCAGCCGTCGAAGCCAAGCAGATCGAGCCCGCTGCCGACCTGACGGACAAGCCCGCGCTCGAGATCAAGCCGGCGCCGAAAGCCGAGCCCGCACGTCCCGTGCCAGCCAACGATGTGAAAGCGCCCACCGAGACGGGCGAGAAGCGACCGAAACCTGTCGAGCAGAAGCCACTGGTGCCGGATGCCGAACCCGTCGACGAGATCGAGGACGAGCCCGTCAAGGCGCCGATCCCCGACGATCCGGGTGTCGACGAAAACGAGAAGCCGCAGGCCGAAAGCCGGTTCAAGCTTTTCTAGATCTGCAACATGCCTTCATATTGGCCATCGCCATCGCCTTGCGTTAAATAAGTGCACAGGCGTGTGATTCTTCAGGCCGCACATTCAGGGAACGCCGCTCGCCCATGCTCGACCGACTTCTATCGCTGTTTCGTGACGTGCCTGCCTCGGGGGGCAATGCGGATCGCTCCGACGACCCGCGTGTCGCGGTCGCCGCGCTCATGTATCACATCATCGATGCGGACGGCGTTCGCGGCGCGGACGAGGCCAAAAAGCTGCGCCGCACGGTCGCCGAAGCCTACGCGCTTTCCGGCAGCGAACTCGACGACGTCCTGATCGCCGGCGAGACGGCCGAGCGCGACGCGGTCGATTTCTACGCCTTCACCAGCGTGATCAACCGCCGCCTCGACCACCCCGCAAAGCAGGAGCTCATCTCGCTGTTGTGGGAGATGGTCTATGCCGATGGCGAGCGCCACGAGTTGGAAGACAATATCGTGTGGCGCGTTTCCGAACTGATCGGCATCGACCCGCAAGACCGCGTGGCGCTGCGCCGGCGTGTCGCCGAACGTCTCAGAAACGAGGACAACGAAGGGGGCGACTGAACCGCGATGCTCGACCGACCGATCCCGAGAGCCGCAACATGCGGCAACAGGCAGATCCTCGTCGTCCTGCATCAGGAGCATTCGAGCCCCGGCCGCGTCGGGCAATTGCTCGTCGCCAACGGCTTCCATCTCGACATCCGCCGTCCGCCGCTCGGCGATCCGCTTCCCGAAACGCTTGCCGATCACGCCGGCGCCGTGGTTTTCGGCGGGCCGATGAGCGCCAACGATCCCGAGGACTATGTGAAACGCGAGACCGACTGGCTCGCGGTTCCCCTGAGGGAGGACAAGCCGTTTCTCGGCATCTGCCTCGGCGCGCAGATGCTGGTCAACCATCTGGGCGGCAAGGTCGGCGGGCGCGATGACGGGCTGGTCGAAATCGGCTGGTATCCGATCGAGGCGACGAACGAAGCGCGCGCACTGCCGCTCGACTGGCCGGACATGGTCTACCAGTTCCACCGCGAGGGCTTTTCGCTGCCGTCCGGCGCGCAGCTTCTGGCGACGGCGCGCGACTATCCCAATCAGGCGTTCCGCTATGGCGAGAATGCGTGGGGCATCCAGTTTCATGCGGAACTGACGCGCGTGATGATGCACAAATGGGTGGTGAAGGGCGCGCACCGGTTCGTGCTGCCGGGCGCGCAGCAGGGGCGCGACCATCTCCATGGACGCCTGCTCTGGGACCTGAAGCTGAAAGCCTGGCTCGACGGCTTCCTCAAGCTGATATTCGAGCGCGAAACGGCCGTCGCGCAAGCGGGAAGATAGGCCGGCCGACAGCCCGCACATGCAACCTATTTGCACGTTCAAGGTTTCGCTAATGGACGAGCAAGGGGCATATGCATGAACGACACGATCAAGGCACCGGCACGCGGACGCGACGCGGACTGGCCTTCATCGATCCCGCGCGCCGGCTGGACGGATATCTTCTGGCGCGTGTGGGCAAACATCAACGATCACCGCGTCATGCTGATCGCGGCCGGCGTGACCTTCTATCTTCTGCTGGCACTGTTCCCCGCGCTCGCCGCCTTCGTGTCGATCTACGGTTTCGTCGCCGATCCGGTCACCGTCGCCGACCATATCTCGTTTCTGGGCGGCTTCCTGCCCTCGGCCTCGCTCGACATCATCTATACCCAGCTCGAGGCGCTCGCCGAGCAGCGGCCCGAAGCGCTGAGCTTCGGCTTCATCACCGGTTTCCTCATCGCGCTGTGGAGCGCGAACAACGGCATCAAGTCGATGTTCGACGCGATGAACGTCGCCAATCAGGAGAACGAGAAACGCTCCTTTGTGAAGCTCAACCTGATCTCGTTCTGCTTCACGCTGGGGGCGATGTTCCTGGCCATCGCCTTCATCTTCACGGTCGGCGTGGTGCCGGCGATCCTGGCGCTTTTGCGGCTCGACGATTTCGGGCCGATGCTGATCGCCGCGCTTCGCTGGCCGGTGATGCTGATGATCATCATCACCGGAATCTCGCTGCTCTACCGCTTCGGCCCGAGCCGCGAATATGCGAAATGGCGCTGGCTGTCGTGGGGCGCGTGCTTTTCGTCCTTCGTCTGGATCGTCATGTCGTTCGGCTTTTCCTGGTATCTCCAGAACTTCGCCGACTACAACGCGACCTACGGCTCGCTCGGCGCAGTCATCGGCTTCATGATGTGGACGTGGATTTCGACGATGATCGTGATCGTCGGCGCCGAGATCAATGCCGAGATGGAGCATCAGACGGCGCTCGACACGACGACGGGAAAGACCCGCCCGCTGGGCCTGCGCGGCGCGACCATGGCCGACACGCTGGGCAGGTCGGCCGAGGCGCATATGCAAGACGAGCATCCGGGCGACGCGCCGCCGCCGAAGAAGGCCGGTGTCGGTTTTCTGGCCGCTGCGGCTGTCATCATGATCGCGATCCCGGTGTTGCACCGGGTGCGGTGACAGATAAGTCTTCGAACGTCCTGGGCGCGATCCACGAAAGCAGGAGGCAGGCATGGAAGCGCAGGTTCGCGAGCTTTTCGGCCGCTATGCGGAATTCTTCAATCATTCGCTGGCAGGCGATGTCGACGATGAAGGATTGTCGTCTCTCTACGCGGCAGAGTTCATCGCTGCTTCGCCGGCGGGTATCATGGCCGGAAAGAACGATGCCCGGTTCGGCAAGGCCATGGCGCAGGGATATGAGCGGTATCGCGCCATCGGCACGAAGGAGATGCGGCTGCGTGACGTGACGCTGTTGCCGATCGACGAGCATCACTGCGTGGCGAAGGTCGCGTGGAGGGCGATCTACGAGAAAGCAGGCCAGCCTGACCATCCGGTCGATTTCGACGTGCACTATTTCGTCCAGAAGCTGAACGGAAAGCCCAAGGTTTTCGGATGGGTTTCAGGCGATGAGGAAGCGCTTCTGAAAAAGGAAGGCATAGTCTGAAGGCGGCAACGACAACTGGTGGAGCTGAGCGGGATCGAACCGCTGACCTCGTCATTGCGAACGACGCGCTCTCCCAACTGAGCTACAGCCCCGCACCAGTGCCGCGCATTTAGGGATTGCCCCGGTTTTGTGTCAAGCGTCATCTGGGTGGCCATGCGGGTCTTGTCCCGTCCGGGGCCAGCGGTTACATGTCGCCCACGTTCCACCATGCATCGGTCGCGGGCCGATCGACCAACGGAGACCGGCATGATCGCCCTCATTCAGACCATCATCCTGGCGCTGGACATCTATTGGTGGCTGATCATCCTGTCGGCGATCTTCTCCTGGCTCTATGCCTTCAACGTCGTCAATCCGCGCAACCAGTTCGTCGGCACGATCGGCAATTTCCTCTATCGTGTGACCGAACCGGCGCTCAGGCCGATCCGCAATCTCCTGCCGGATCTCGGCGGCATCGACATTTCGCCGATCATCCTGCTCCTGATCATCTTCTTCATCCGCACCTTCATCATCACGACGGTCGCGCCGGCGCTGATCTGATCCGGCGTGCCACGGGCGGCCGCCTGCGCCGCCCCCTTTCGCAAATGCGAAAAAGCCTGTATGAGCGCGGCAACGAAAATCGCCGCGCCTTCGCGCGCCGGCCACAATTCCTAAAGAGACACCATGAATCTCCGCAATATCGCGATCATCGCGCACGTCGACCATGGCAAGACCACGCTCGTCGACGAACTTCTCAAGCAGTCGGGCTCGTTCCGCGAGAACCAGCGCGTTGCCGAGCGCGCGATGGATTCGAACGATCTCGAAAAGGAACGCGGCATCACGATCCTCGCCAAGGCGACCTCGGTCGACTGGAAGGACACGCGCATCAACATCGTCGATACGCCCGGCCACGCCGATTTCGGCGGTGAAGTCGAGCGCATCCTGTCGATGGTGGACGGTGCGATCGTGCTGGTGGATGCCGCCGAAGGCCCGATGCCGCAGACCAAGTTCGTCGTCGGCAAGGCGCTGAAAGTCGGTTTGAAGCCCATCGTCGCGATCAACAAGATCGACCGTCCCGATGCGCGCCACGAGGAAGTGATCAACGAGGTGTTCGACCTCTTCGCCGCGCTCGACGCGACAGACGAGCAGCTCGATTTTCCGATCCTCTACGGTTCGGGCCGTGACGGCTGGATGGCCGAAAGCCCGGAAGGCCCGAAGGAAACGCGCCTCGAGCCGCTCTTCGACCTCGTCCTGAAGCACGTTCCGGAGCCGACCGTCGAGCCCGGCCCGTTCCGCATGATCGGCACGATTCTCGAAGCCAACCCGTTTCTCGGACGTATCATCACCGGCCGCATCGCATCGGGTACGCTGAAGTCCAACCAGCAGGTCAAGGTGCTGCATCATGACGGCTCGCAGATCGAGACGGGCCGCATTTCGAAGATCCTCGCCTTCCGTGGTCTCGAGCGCCAGCCGATCGACGAAGCGCAGGCAGGCGACATCGTCGCGATCGCGGGCCTGTCCAAGGGCACCGTCGCAGATACGTTCTGCGACCCGCAGGTTACGGAGCCGATGCAGGCGCAGCCGATCGATCCGCCGACCGTGACCATGTCCTTCATCGTCAACGACAGTCCGCTTGCCGGCACCGAGGGCGACAAGGTGACGAGCCGTGTCATCCGCGACCGTCTGATGAAGGAAGCCGAGGGCAATGTCGCGCTCAAGATCGAGGAATCGGCCGACAAGGATTCGTTCTTTGTTTCGGGACGCGGCGAATTGCAGCTTGCCGTCCTGATCGAGACGATGCGCCGCGAAGGCTTCGAGCTTGCCGTCTCGCGTCCGCGCGTCGTCATGCAGAAGGACGAGAATGGCGACCTTCTGGAGCCGATCGAGGAAGTCGTCATCGACGTCGATGAAGAGCATTCGGGCGTCGTCGTGCAGAAGATGTCGGAGCGCAAGGCCGAGATGGTCGAGCTTCGCCCGTCGGGCGGCGACCGCCAGCGTCTCGTCTTCCATGCGCCGACGCGCGGTCTGATCGGCTACCAGTCGGAGCTTCTGACCGATACGCGCGGCACGGCGGTGATGAACCGCCTGTTCCACTCCTACCAGGCCTATAAGGGCGAACTGGCCGGCCGCAGCAACGGCGTTCTGATCTCGAACGATCAGGGAGAGTCGGTCGCGTTCGCGATGTGGAACTTGGAGGATCGCGGCCCGATGGTCATCGACGCCGGCGTCAAGGTCTATCAGGGTATGATCATCGGCATTCACTCCAGAGACAACGACCTCGAAGTGAACGTCCTCAAGGGCAAGAAGCTGACCAATATCCGCGCCGCCGGCAAGGACGAGGCCGTTCGCCTGACGCCGCCGATCCGCATGACGCTGGAACGCGCGCTCGCCTGGATTCAGGACGACGAACTGGTGGAGGTGACGCCGAAGTCGATCCGCCTTCGCAAGCTCTATCTCGATCCGAACGAGCGCAAGCGCTTCGAAAAGTCGGCGAAGACCGCCGGCGCGGCGTAAAAGGTCGTTCCAGCATTTTCCACGGCCGCGTCTTCATCGCAAGGCGCGGCCGTCTTGCCTTCGGGGCATGGCTCGGACTATTTCGAGAGACCGAACGAGACCAAGAGGAAGCTGGCGCGTGATCTACATTCTTCTGTGCAAGGACAAGGCCGGGCATCTCCAGACCCGGCTCGACAACCGCCCGGCTCATGTCGAATTCCTGAACGGCCTCGATGCTGCGGGAATGCTGCGCTTTGCCGGTCCGTTTCTGGGCGATGACGGCAAGCCGAACGGCTCGATGGTTGCGTTGGAAGTGGCGGACGAGGCCGAGGCTCGGGCGATCGCCGAGAACGATCCATATGCCAAAGCGGGCCTGTTCGAGAGCGTCGATATCAAGCCCTGGAACTGGGTCTTCAAGAAGCCGGACGGCGTCTGATGCAGTACTGGCTGTTCAAGTCCGAACCGGATGTCTTTTCCTATGACGACCTCGTCGCCAAAGGCAAAAAGGGGTCCGAATGGGACGGTGTGCGCAACTATCAGGCGCGCAACAACATGCGGGCGATGAAGAAGGGCGATCTCGGCTTCTTCTATCACTCCAATATCGGCCTCGAGGTCGTCGGGATCGTCGAAATCTGCGAGGAAGTGCACCCCGATTCCACGACCGAAGATGCACGCTGGGAATGCGTTGATGTGCGCGCCGTCGAGCCCGTGCCGACGCCGGTGACGCTTGCCGACGTGAAGGCCAATCCCAAGCTTGCCGACATGTCGCTCGTCACCTCCATGCGCCTTTCCGTGCAGCCGGTAAAGCCGGACGAGTGGAAGGAAGTGTGCCGCATGGCGGGGTTCAAAAAGATACCGTGACGGACCGGCGCGATTTCATCCGCGCCAATACCGCGCTGATCGCGCCGCCGCACGTTCCCGAAATTCGCCTGCACCTTGCCGACGAAGCGCACGATCTGTGGCATCGCACGGAAGACGAGTTGCAGGCGATCGGCGTCGAGCCGCCCTTCTGGGCGTTCGCCTGGGCAGGTGGGCAGGGGCTTGCGCGCTACATTCTCGACAATCCGCAGATCGTGGCGCGCAGGCGCGTGGTCGATTTCGCGACGGGTTCCGGCCTCGTGGCGATCGCGGCGATGAAAGCGGGGGCGGTATCGGTACTGGCGAGCGACATCGATCCGTTCTGCGAAGCGGCGGTTGCACTGAATGCCGAGGCGAATGGCGTGTCTGTGGAATTCACCGAACACGATCTGGTGGGTGAGGCGCTCGATTGCGACGTGCTTCTGGCGGGCGACGTTTTCTATGATCGCGCCTTTGCCGAGCGGCTCCTTCCGTGGATGCGGGGGCTGCCCGCAGACGGTGTGGACGTGATCGTCGGCGATCCGGGCCGGGCCTATCTGCCGAAGACCGATCTTGCCGCGCGCGCCACCTATGAAGTGCCGGTCACGCGTGTGCTCGAGGATTCCGAGGTGAAGAAAACGACCGTCTGGTCGTTCACCTGACGACGGTCAGCACCGTTTTCGGCGACAGGCGGGGCAGCAGCCATTCCAAGTCGCGACGGGAAATCGCGACGCAGCCTTCCGTCGGCAGGTAACCCGGCCGCGCCAGATGGAAGAAGATCGCGCTTCCCATGCCGCGCTTGCGCGGGCGCATGTTCGCATCGAGGACGATGACCACATCGTAGAGATGATCGCCGCGCCGCATGCGCTCGTGGCTTGCCTTGTAGGGCAGGGATACGGGACGGTTGTAGTTGCGGTCGGCGGGGGCATCGCACCAGCCGTCGTCTTCGCCAATCGGCTTTAACGAGAGGCCGGAAAACAGCGGGCGCATGCGGTCGCGGCGGACAAAAGCGTGCATCAGGCGCATCGAGCCGAGCGGTGTCGCGCCGTCGCCCTCGCGCTTGATCGTCTTGATGCCGCCCCGGCCGAGCGCGCAGCGGATAACGCGCCCTGCAACGCAGAGTAGGCCCTGCCTCTGGTCGAGCGGCGCTGGCCGCACTACCATATGTCGGATGAACGGTCCTTTTTTCGCCGCAGGTCCGTTGCATTCACGGAAAAGCGCATATGATCGCCTGCTCAATGTTGCCACTTCGAAAGTCTCTTCTGCCTGACCTTGTCCCCTATCTGGATCAAGTGCCTGCTTCAACAAGATGGATCAAACGATGACGTCACGGACCATTCTCATCGTCGACGACGACAATGACCTGCGCGAGACCCTCGCCGAGCAATTGTCGCTCTACGAGGAGTTCGACGTTTTGCAGGAGGAAACGGCGGGCAAGGGGGTGGCGACGGCACGCGCCGGCATCGTCGACTTGCTCATCATGGATGTCGGCCTGCCGGACATGGACGGGCGCGAGGCGGTGAAGATGCTGCGCAAGGGCGGCTACAAGGCGCCGATCATCATGCTGACCGGGCAGGATACGGATTCCGACACGATCCTCGGTCTGGAAGCCGGTGCCAACGACTATGTGACGAAGCCTTTCCGCTTCGCCGTGCTGCTTGCCCGCATCCGCGCGCAGATGCGCCAGCATGAGCAGAGCGAGGACGCGACGTTCAATGTCGGACCATACGTCTTCAAGCCGAGCCAGAAGCTTCTGACCGACGCCAAGGGCGGCAAGATCAGGCTGACCGAAAAGGAAGCCTCGATCATCAAGTATCTCTACCGTTCCGACAAGAAGGTGGTCACGCGCGACGTGCTCCTGGAAGAGGTGTGGGGCTACAATTCGGGCGTCACCACCCACACGCTCGAAACCCATGTCTATCGCCTGCGCCAGAAGATCGAGCGCGATCCTTCCAATGCCGAAATTCTTGTGACAGAAAGCGGCGGATACAAGCTCGTTCCCTGATTTGGGTCGAGGCTGCCTGCGGGAAGTGGGGATTCCGGCGGGCAGACGGGGAAGCCGATGGCATTGGACGACGACATTCGCATTCTGTCCGACGTGGAACTCCTTGAGGGGTTCACGCAGGAACAGTTGCGCCTGCTCGCCTTCGGCGCCGAGAATCTGCGGCTTGCGGCAGGGCGCGTGCTCTACCGCGAGGGGCAGTCTGCCGAGAGCGGATATGTGGTGACGCGGGGAACCGTGGCTCTTTATCGCGAGCGTGACGGGGAGCGGGTCACGCTGGCGGAAGTCGGGCCGGGAACCATGCTCGGCGAACTCGCCATCATCGCGCCGACGACGCGGTTGACCGGCGCGGCGGCGATTACCGATGTCGAGCTGATACGACTCAACCGCACGCTTTTTCGCCGCATCCTGACGGAGTATCCGGAGACGGCCGCGATGCTGCATGCGCGAATCACGGACAATCTCGGCAAGCTGCTGGCCGACATCCAGACGCTGGCACCGCGCTTTTCGGAGTGAGTCTCACCATTTCGGCCGTCACCTCTGTGCTCGTCACAGAGGTCCATGCCTCTTCGCTTGTGTCGTTCGAGCCGGTGAACATTGAATCCTTGAACGCCAAAGCAACCGCGGTTGGGCACGCGGAGATGCCGAGGCCTGGCAACTGTGTTTTCAGGCGTATTGTTTTTGTTGGCGTTGCATTGCGTTGAGGACGGTGAGGAGTTTCCTTGCGACGGCGATGATGGCGAGTTTCTTGGAGCCGGATCTCGCGGCGATTGCGGTGTAGAAGGCTTTGAACCTTGGCGCTGCACGGATGGCG
>NZ_JAAAMK010000004.1 GCF_024105665.1 Aliihoeflea aestuarii
AATCGCCGCGAGATCCGGCTCCAAGAAACTCGCCATCATCGCCGTCGCAAGGAAACTCCTCACCGTCCTCAACGCAATGCAACGCGAACAAAAACAATACGCCTGAAAACACAGTTGCCAGGCCTCGACCTTCCGACCGGATACAGCGTAATCAATACCCCGCCGCGCGGTCCACCACATTCTGCAACGGCTCGCCGCGTTCCAGCCGCGCCATCTGCTCCAGCATGAGCGGGACGAGATGGGTGGCGTCCGAGGTCGCGGCGGCGTGTGGTGTCACGAAGACCCGCGGATGCGACCAGAGCGGGCTCAATCGCGGCAAGGGCTCGGTCTCGAATACATCGAGGCTTGCCTCCTTCAGCGTGCCGTCGTCGAGCGCGCGCAAAATGTCGGCTTCCTTTTGCAGCTTACCCCGTCCGGCATTGATCAGGCACGCCCCGCCGAGGCCGTTGTCGCGCCGCAACCTCGACAGGAGTTCGTAATCCACGATGCCTTCCGTCGCCGGCGTATGCGGCAGGAGAACGACCAGAATGTCGGTGGCGTTCAGGAACGGCGTCAGCCCCTCGTCGCCGCTGAATGTCTCCACCCCGTCCACCGTTCGCGGCGTCCGTGTCCAGCCTTTTACGTCGTATCCGATCGCAATGAGCGCCTTCGCGGCGGCGCGGCCGAGTTCGCCAAGCCCCAATATGCCGACCGAAACATCGGGCGACGGCGGCTGTGTCCTGTCGCGCCAGTTCCCGCGTGCCTGTTCGCTGCGATAGAATATGCCCTGGCGGTGATGATCGGTGACGCGCCAGACGACGTAGTCGACCATATGCTGCGTCAAATTGGACGCGACCACGCGCACCACCGGCACGTCGGGCAGGTCGGGGTCGGAAAGAACATGATCGACGCCTGCGCCGATGGAGAAAATCGCTTTCAGGCCTGGCAGTTTCGCCAAAAGCCCATGCTCATGCTTCCAGACGACCGCATAGTCGATTGCATCCGCTTCGCCACCGGGCGACAGCACCACCTCGTGGCCTGCGGACAAGAGGTCTTGCCATTTCTTCGGCTCGAAGCCCTGAACGGACAACAGAATACGGCCCGGCTTGCGCTCGCTCATATGCGTCTCCCTGAAATCTCTTATTCGCTGACGACGCCCTTGGGCGCTGTGGCGATGTCGAAGGCGGCGGCGATCAGCGCCTTCGTGTAATCGGTCTGCGGGTTCTCGAATATCTGCCGGCTCGGGCCGTATTCGACGACCTTGCCGTTGCGCATCACGATCACGTCGTTGGCCAGCGCGCGCACGACCTTCAAATCGTGGCTGATGAAGAGATAGGCGAGTTGATGCGCCTTTTGCAGATCGCGCAACAAGTCCACGACCTGCGCCTGCACGCTCATGTCGAGCGCGGAGGTCGGCTCGTCCAGCATGACGAAGCGCGGATTGACCACCATGGCGCGCGCGATCGCGATGCGCTGGCGCTGGCCGCCGGAAAACTCGTGCGGATAGCGAAAGCGCGTCGCCGGATCGAGGCCGACTTCGTTCAGGACATCGACGACCAGGCGGTCGCGTTCGTCGTCGTTCAGCTTCGGCTGATGAATCCGCAAGCCTTCCTCGATGATCTCGGACACCGACATGCGCGGCGAAAGCGAGCCGAACGGGTCCTGGAAGACGATCTGCATCTCGCGGCGCAGCGGCTTCATCTGGCGGAAGGAGAAATCGTTGATCTCCCTGTCGCCCAGCATGATTCGCCCCTGCGACGAGATCATCCGCGACAGCGCCAGCCCCAACGTCGTCTTGCCGGAGCCGGATTCGCCGACGACGCCGAGCGTCTGCCCGGCGCGCACCGTCACGTCGATGCCGTCGACGGCCTTCACATGGTCCACCGTCTTGCGGAAAAACCCTTCCTTGATCGGGAACCAGACCTTCACGTCTTCGCCCTTCATCACGATCGGCGCGGTTTCGTCGGCGGCCGGCGGCTCGCCTTTCGGCTCGGCCGCCAGAAGATGACGCGTGTATTCGTGCTTCGGATTGGCGAAGACCTCGGCCGTCGCTCCCTCCTCGACGATCTTGCCCTTCGTCATCACGCAGACGCGGTCGGCGATGCGCCGCACGATGCCAAGATCATGCGTGATGAACAGCATCGACATCTTGTTGCGGGTCTTCAACTCGGCCAGAAGCTCGAGAATCTGCGCCTGAACGGTCACGTCCAGCGCCGTCGTCGGCTCGTCCGCGATCAGGAGTTTCGGCTCGTTGGCGAGCGCCATGGCGATCATCACGCGCTGGCGCTGGCCGCCCGACAATTGATGCGGGAAGGCGCCAAGCCGCTTTTCCGGCTCGCGAATGCCGACTTCGTTGAGCAGTTCCAGCGTGCGCACGCGGGCCTGTTTGTCACCCATGCCGCGATGAAGCCTGAGGATTTCCCCGATCTGCCGCTCGATCGTGTGTAGCGGATTGAGCGAGGTCATCGGCTCCTGGAAGATCATGGTGATGTCGTCGCCGCGCACCTTGCGCAGCGACTTCTCACCAAGCCCGAGCAAATCCTGCCCGCCGAACACGATCCTGCCAGACGGGTGGCTTGCCGCCGGATAGGGCAACAGCTTCAGCACCGACAGCGCCGAGACCGACTTGCCCGAACCCGACTCACCGACCAGCGCCAGCGTCTCGCCTTCGGCGATGTCGAAGGAGATATGGTCGACTGCGACCTGCTCGCGCCCGCCCTGCGTGAAGGCGACGGACAGGTCCTGAACGGAAAGAAGAGTCCCGCTCATTTGAACGTCTTCCGGGGGTCGAAGGCATCGCGGACCGCTTCGCCGACGAAGATCAGCAGCGAGAGCATGATCGACAGCGACAGGAAGCCGACGATACCGAGCCACGGCGCGTTGAGGTTGCGCTGGCCCTGCCGCAGAAGTTCGCCGAGCGAGGCGGAGCCGGGCGGCAGGCCGAATCCGAGGAAATCGAGAGAGGTCAGGGTCGTGATCGATCCGTTGAGAATGAAGGGCAGGAAGGTCAGCGTCGCCACCATCGCGTTGGGCAGGAGATGACGGAACATGATCGTCGCATTGCCGACACCGAGCGCACGCGCCGCGTTCACATATTCGAAGTTGCGCGCACGCAGGAACTCGGCCCGCACCACGCCGACGAACGCCACCCATGAGAACAAGAGCATGATGCCGAGCAATATGAAGAAGCCCGGCGGCAGGATCGCCGCTATGATGAGGATCAGATAGAGAACCGGGATCGACGACCAGATTTCGATCACGCGCTGGAAGATCAAATCCGTCCAGCCGCCGAAATAGCCCTGCACCGCGCCGGCCGAAACGCCGATCACGGCGGATGCGGCGGTGAGGATCAGGCCGAACAGAACGGAGATGCGGAAACCATAGATGACGCGGGCGGCAACGTCGCGCGCCTGATCGTCGGTGCCGAGCCAGTTCCAGTTGCCCATTCGGCATTCGGGATCGTTCGCGCCCTCGAAATAGCGCTGACAGCGCGTCTCGCGGTCATACATCCATGATGGCGCGGCAGGGGCCGCGACCGGTATCTCGTTGTTCACCGTGCGGTAGGAGTAGCGGATCGGCGGCCAGATCATCCAGCCATTCGCCTCGATCTCGTCGCTGATGACCGGATCGCGATAATCCGTCACGGCAAGAAAGCCGCCGAACTTTTCCTCCGGGTAGTCGACCACGACCGGGAAGAGGATTTCGCCATTGTAGGACGCGATGATCGGCTTGTCGTTGGCGATAAACTCGGCGAACATCGACAGGACGAAAAGGATCAGGAAAATCCAGAGCGACCAGTAGCCGCGCCGATTCGCCTTGAAGTTCTCCCAGCGTCGTTTGTTAAGCGGCGACAGCCAGGGCCGCGCGGCCCGCTCGCGCACTTGCTCCACCTGCGCCTTGGAGAGGATATCCGACATCAGACGTCCCTCCGCTCGAAATCGATGCGCGGGTCGATCCAGGTGTACATGAGGTCCGACAGGAGTGCGACGAGCAGCCCGATCAGCGAGAATATGTAGAGCGTGGCGAAGACGACCGGATAGTCGCGGTCGAGCACCGAGCGGAAGCCGAGGAGGCCCAGGCCGTCGAGCGAGAAGATGTTCTCGATCAGGAGCGAGCCGGTGAAGAAGGCCGAGATGAAGGCGCCGGGGAATCCGGCGATGATGATCAGCATGGCGTTGCGGAACACATGCCGGTAGAGCACCTGCCGTTCCGACAGCCCCTTGGCCCGCGCCGTCACCACATATTGCTTGCGGATTTCCTCGAGGAACGAGTTCTTCGTCAAAAGCGTCGTCGTCGCGAAGGCCGACAGAACCATGGCCGTCAGCGGCAGGGTCAGATGCCAGAAATAGTCGAGGATGCGCTGCGGCCACGACAGGTCGGACCAGTTCTCCGATGTCAGCCCTCGCAGCGGGAACCAGTCGAAGAAGGATCCGCCGGCGAACAGAACCATCAACAGAATCGCGAACAGGAAGCCGGGGATCGCATAGGCGATGATGACGATGCCGCTGGTCCACACGTCGAAGGCCGAGCCGTCCTTGACCGCCTTGCGGATGCCGAGCGGGATCGAGATCACGTAGGAAATCAGCGTGATCCACAGGCCGAGCGAGATCGAGACCGGCATCTTCTCGATAATGAGATCGATGACCGTGATATCGCGGAAATAGCTCTCGCCGAAATCGAACCTGCTGTAATTCCAGATCATCAGGCCGAAGCGTTCGAGCGGCGGCTTGTCGAAGCCGAACTGCCGCTCCAGTTGCGCGATGAACTCCGGATCGAGCCCCTGCGCGCCGCGATAGCCGGACTCGCCGCCCGAATCGAACTGGAAATCCGCCCCGCCGCCCGTCAGGCGGTCGGATGCGCCGCCGCCCTGTCCGGTGACGTTCGCGATCACCTGCTCGACCGGACCGCCCGGCGCGAACTGGATGACGATGAAGGAAATTGCCATGATGCCGAACAAGGTCGGGATCATCAAAAGCAAGCGTCGGAGGATATAGGCGCCCATCAGGTCTTTCTGGGTTCCGATTCGGGAAGGCTCGTCACGTCGCTCTTATCACATCTCATGCTTGCGTCAGCCACGCGAGCCGGTCGCCTCGACCCGATCGGGCCGCGTCCACCACGTATCGAGAATGCCGGGATCGTAGGGCGGCGTCGTTTCGGGCCAATCGTAGTAATCCCATGCCGCAACCCATCTGGTCGGCTTATAGAACTGGAAGACGAAATAGTGTTCGGCCCGCAAGATGCGGTCCAGCGCCCTGTTTGCGGCGGTGAATTCTTCGGGCGTCTTCGCCTCGACGACCTTGTCCAGCACCTTGTCGATCGCCGGATTGGCGACACCCGCCATGTTAAAGGACCCCGGCGCATTAGCGCTTTGCGTGCCGAAGAACTGGCGGATGAACCGATCGGGATAAAGCGGCATCGAATAGCGCGAGACCGTCATGTCGAAATCGAAGTCTCGCACACGCTGCCTGTATTGCGAGGCATCGACCACCCGGTAAGTCGCCTGAATGCCAAGCCGGCGCAGATTGCCGATGAAGGCGTTGTGATGCGGCTCGAAGGAATTGTCGTCGTCGAGAAATTCTATGGTCAGCGGTTCGCCCGAAGGCAGCAGCATCCGCCCGCCCTCAACTCGGCAGCCGGCCTCGCGAAAGATTTCCATAGCGCGGCGTGCCTGGTTGCGGTCGCGGCCCGAGCCGTCCGTGACCGGCGCGACATAGGCTTGCTCGAACACCTTTGGCGAAAGCTCATCTCGCAGGGGTTCGAGGATGGCAAGCTCTTCCGCGCCCGGCAGGCCGGTCGCCTTGTATTCGGTATTTTCGTAGAAGGATTGCGAGCGCTCGAACGAGTTGTACATGATGTTCGCGTTCGTCCATTCGAAATCGAACAAGAGACCGATTCCCTCGCGAACGCGCGGATCGGTGAACTTTTCGCGGCGCGTATTGAACGACCACCCCTGCCCGCCGGACGGGCGTTCGTCGGGAATTTCGAGTCGTTTCACGCGGCCGTCGGTGACCGCCGGGAAATTGTAATCGACCGCCCAGTTGCGTGAGGTGAACTCTTCACGCACGAGAATGCGCCCGGCCTTGAACGCTTCAAACGCAGCATTGCGGTCGCGGTAGTAGTCGTAGCGGATGCGGTCGAAATTGTAGCGCCCCCTGAAAATCGGACGCTCTGCCGCCCAGAAATCCTCGACCCGTTCGAAATCGATATAGGTCCCGAAGGAAAACGGCCCGACCCGGTAGGGGCCGGACCCCAGCGGCGCTTCCGATAAAGTCGCGTCGAAGCGCCGTCCTTCCCACCATGCCTTGGAAAATATCGGACAGCCTGCGGCGATGGTCAGGATCGTGGCATTTCCAGCGTCGGCCGGAATCCGTACGAGAACGGTCCGCTCGTCAACCGCTTCGACCGCCTCGATCTGGCGCAGATAGGTCGCCAGATTCTCGTGACCGAACTCTTTCAGCGTTTCCATCGACCATACGACGTCTTGCGGCGTGATCGGCGTGCCGTCGTGAAACTGGGCTTCGGCGTCCAGAGTGAAGCGTAGTTCCCGCCGGTCCTCGTCCACGGCGATCGTCTCGGCCGCATAAGCGTATACGGACCCGATCTCATCGGTCGTCGATGTCATCAGCGTGGCAAAGGTCAGGCTCATTCCCAAGGCCCCGTTGCCTCGCAGGACATACATGTTCAGCGTATCGAACGTGTTGGGGTTCTGGTTGTAGGCCCATGACGGCGTTTGCGTGACGATCCGCCCGCCCTTCGGCGCATCGACATCGACATAGTCGAGATGCGGAAAATCGGGCTTGTATTTCAGTTCGCCGAACGCGGCGAGACCGTGCAGCGGCGTGTTCGTCGGTGCCTGCGCGAGCAGGTTCTTCGGCAGAAACGGGGCGGCGGCGCTCGCCGCGCCGAGCGCGAGAAAATCGCGACGGCCAAGGGCGAAGCGCGTCATTCGGCTTCCTCATATTGCTCTTCGATCTCGGCCTCGCGGTCCGGCAGGACCCACCACGACATGGTGTCGATGCCGATATAATGCGGCTGCTCGTCCGGGATGCCGAACTTGTTCCAGATCGCGTAGCGCAGGGTCGGCTGGAAATATTGCGGCACCGTATAATAATTCCACAACAAGGTTCGATCGAGCGCGCGCGTCGCCGCGACCAGTTCCTCGCGATCGGCCGCGAAGATGATCTTGTCGATGAGCGCGTCCACGACCGGGCTCTTGATGCCGGGAATGTTGCGAGAGCCGGGCGCGTCGGCGGCCTGTGTGCTCCAATAGTCGCGCTGCTCGTTGCCGGGCGATTCGGACTGCGGATAGCTCGCCGTGACTGCCTCGAATTCGAAGCCCTGCACCCGCTGGATATATTGCGACGTGTCCACGATGCGCAGCGTGGCGTCGATGCCGAGCCGGCGCAAATTGGAGATATAGCCGCCGGTGATCACTTCGGCCGTCGGCGAGCCGCCGAGAAATTCGATGCGGAACTGCTCTCCGCTTTCCTTGTTCACCATCCGCCCGTCACGGATCGCCCAGCCCGCCTCGTCGAAGAGGCGCACCGCCTCACGCAGATTGTCGCGTGAGGCCTGCGGTGTGTCGAAGACCGGAAGCTTGAATTCCTCGGTAAAGAGTTCGGGCGGCAGATCGGCGCGATATTCTTCCAGGATTTCCAGTTCCTTGCCTTCCGGCAGGCCGCTCGATGCCAGTTCGGAACGCTGGAAATAGCTCGAGGTGCGCTCGTTCAGATTGTAGAACTGAAGCCGGTTCTGTTCCTCGAAATTATAGGCCAGCGTCAAGGCGTGACGCACATTGCGGTCCTGGAACCGCTCCTCGCGCATGTTGAACGAAAACGACTGCATCGGCGCCACGCTTTCAGACGTGAACTCGCGCTTGACCACGTCGCCGCGCTCGAACGCAGGGAAGTTGTAGTCGACCGACCAGCGCCTCGTGCTCAGCTCGCGCCTGATGTCTTCCATGCCGCCGCGCGTGAAGGCAAGGAATTCAGCGTTGTCGTCGAGGAAATAGGTGAAGGTCATGCGGTCGAAATTGTTGCGGCCGACATTGACCGGCAGGTCCGCGCCCCAATAATCCTCGACACGCTCCCAGATGATCCGCGATCCGGCATCGAATGACGAGATTTTGTATGGACCGGAACCGAGCGGCGGCTCCAGCGTCGGATTGGCGATGTTGCGGGTCTGGCCGCGCGCGTTCTCGCCCTCCCACCAGTGCTTCGGCAGGACGGGCAGGTCACCCATGATATGCGGCAGTTCACGATTGCCCGTCTGATCGAAGGTGAAGCGGACCTGTCTGTCGTCGAGCGCAACCGCCTCGGTGACGTTGGCATAATAGCGAACGTGAAGCGGGCTGATTTCGCTCAGCTTCTCGAACGACCAGACCACGTCTTCCGCCGTGATCGGCTCGCCGTCGTGCCAGCGCGCATTCGCATCGATGCGGTAGGTGGCGGACGAATAATCGTCGGGATAGGTGAAAGCCTCGGCGATCAACGCATGGCTCGTGCCGGCCTCGTCGAGCGACTGCTGCATCAGCGTGTCCCAGAGCACCCCGCCGAACTGCGAGAGCCCGGCCGCCGGCGTGCCGCGCACGATGAAGGGATTGAAACTGTCGAAGGTGCCGAAGGCGGCCGAATTCAGCGTGCCGCCCTTTGGCGCATCGGGGTTTACATGAGGATAGCGGGTGAACTCCTCGGTCGGCTCCTCGGTCGTGATGAGGGATGAAACGGTCCGCCAATTGTCTTCTGTATCCTCGGCCCCTTGAGCGCCGGCAAGGCCCACGCCCGCCGCGAGCAGTGCCGATACGGTCAAAGACCGTTCGAAAATCGTGCCGAACCAGCTCAGTCCCATGCGAAGCATCTCCCTGTGATGTCGATTACCCTAGCGGATCGGACGCGTTTGAAAACAGGCAGTTTGCCAAGTTTTGGCAAAGCGCCGTTTCGTCGCGCAATAAAAAAGCCGGGGCGAACCCGGCTTTTTCGTGATCGTGGAGATTACGATATCGTTAGTTCTGAGCCGGCGCGCGCGGCTCCTCGTCGGTCACCTCACCATCGGCGGCCGGCTGGCCTGCATCGGGCTCGGGCGACGCCGCGGTTCCGTCCTGATCTTCGGTCGGCTCTGCCGGCGCGGCTTCCGTCTGCGGAGCGGCCTCGGTAGCAGCGCCATTGTCCTCGGCAGGAGCGGCTTCGTCCGCCGGCGCAGCGGCACCGTTTTCGGCAGGCGCAGCTTCATCTGCGGGCGCTGCATCGCCATTCTCGGCCGGAGCAGTGCCTTCATCAGCAGGAGCAGCCTCGTCGGTTGCCGGAGCGGCTTCCTCGCCTTCGGCGGGTGCAGCCTCCTCACCTTCGGCAGGCGCAGCTTCATCGCCGGCGGCCTCGTCTTCGGCGGCAGCCGGTTCGGGCAGCGGCAACGGATTGTCGGATTGCTGGTTGAGATAGGCGATCAGGTTCGCTTCTTCCTGCGGGTCACGAATACCGGCGAACGCCATGGTCGTGCCGGAAATGTAAGAACGCGGGTTGACGAGGAAGTGGCTCAGATTTTCGAATTCCCAGGTCTTCGTGGCACCCTCGGAATAGGTTTCCATCGCTGCCGAATAGGAAAAGCCTTCATGCTCGGCGACCACTCGGCCGACGACACCCCACAAATTCGGGCCGACGCGGTTGGCACCGCCACTATCGACCGTGTGGCAGGACGCGCAGCGGCGGAACGCCGACTCGCCGGCGGCCGGATCGGCGGTAGCGAGAAGATCGAGCGCGCTCGGACCCGCATCAGCGGGCGCGCCGCCGGCGGCCGGCTCGTCGGGAACCTCGATCGCGTAGCCCGGAGTTTCAGGCGAATGCGACGCAAAGAGCGCGTCAGAGACAAGGCTGACCGAAAAGACGACGAAAACGACGCCGAGAAACGCGCCGATCAGCTTGTTGAGTTCAAATGAGTCCATCTACCCAAGGCTCCAAGGTTCGACCGGGGTGATCCGCCGCGCGGACGGCGCGCGCGGCAATTGGTCCCCCATCCCGGTCGTGCCGGTGAAAATCGCGCGGAAACTAGGTCTTTTGCTTACCGAAGGCAACACATATAAGGGCGTTTCCATGTGAGACCTTTTGCCACTTTCGCGGGCGACGACGAAGCGCAGGATCATCAGCCGGCATGTCCCGACTTGTTCTCATTCCGGCCCGGATGGCCTCGACCCGCCTGCCCGGCAAACCGCTGGCCGACATAGGCGGCGTCCCGATGATCGTGCAGGTCGCGCGGCGCGCTTTGGAAAGCGGCATCGGCGACATCGCCGTGGCCACCGATACGCCCGCCGTGGCGCAGGCGGTGGAAGCGGCCGGCTTCAAGGCCGTCATGACCTCGCCTGACCACCAGTCGGGCTCCGACCGCATCCACGAGGCGCTGGCCGCGCTCGATCCGGACGGCCGCTTCGAGACGGTCGTCAACCTTCAGGGCGACCTGCCGACCATCGCGCCCGACCTGATCGCTTCATGCGCCGAGACGCTGGAAGCGGGCGCCGCCGACATCGCCACGCTCGGCGTCGAGATCGCCGACGAGGCGGAAAAGACGAATCCGAACGTCGTCAAGATCGTCGGCTCGCAGATCGGCGAGGGCCGGCTGCGGGCGCTGTATTTCACGCGCGCCACCGCGCCGTGGGGCGAAGGTCCGCTCTATCATCACATCGGAATCTACGCCTATCGCCGCGCCGCACTGGAGCGGTTCGTTTCGCTCGGACCCAGCCCGCTCGAAACGCGCGAGCGTCTGGAGCAATTGCGCGCGCTCGAAGCCGGCATGCGCATCGATGCAGCGATCGTCTCGTCGGTCCCGCTCGGCGTCGACACGCCGGACGATCTCGAACGCGCCCGCACCATACTTTCAGCAGGATAAGACCGCATGACGAAGACCAACAAGATCGCTTTCCAGGGCGAGCCCGGCGCGAATTCGGACACCGCCTGCCGCAACATGTTTCCGGACATGGAGCCGTTGCCTTCGCCGACCTTCGAGGATGCGTTCAACGCCGTCGAAAGCGGCAAGGCGGACCTCGCCATGATCCCGATCGAGAACACGATCGCGGGCCGCGTCGCCGACATCCATCATCTGTTGCCGGAATCGAAGCTGCACATCGTCGGGGAATATTTCCTGCCGATCCATTTCCAGTTGATGGTGCTGCCGGGCACGGAATTGAAGGACATCAAGACCGTTCACAGCCACATTCACGCACTTGGCCAGTGCCGCAAGATCATTCGCAAGAACCGCTGGAAGCCTGTCGTCGCGGGCGACACCGCAGGAGCGGCGAAGCAGGTGGCGGAGGAAGGCGATAAAAGCGCAGCGGCGCTCGCGCCGATCCTTGCAGCAGAGCTCTACGGTCTCGACATCCTCGACCGCAACGTGGAGGACACGGAGAACAACGTCACCCGCTTCGTCGTCCTGTCCAAGCAGAAATCATGGGCGGCCCGCAAGGCGCCCGACGATCTGATGATGACCACCTTCGTCTTCCGCGTCCACAACATACCGGCCGCGCTCTACAAGGCGACCGGCGGCTTCGCGACCAACGGTGTCAACATGACGAAGCTCGAAAGCTACCAGCTCGGCGGCACCTTCTTCGCCTCGCAATTCTACGCCGACATCGAGGGGCATCCCGACGACGTCAACGTCGCGCAGGCCCTGAAGGAACTCGACTTCTTCTCGCGCGAGGTGCGGGTTCTCGGCGTCTACCCGGCAGCGGAGTTCCGGGTCAGCCAGCGCGGCGGGGAATGACGGGCTTCGGATCGAATCGTAGCCACCGGTTGAAATGCCGAGGCATGGATTTCTGTGACCCGCACAGGGATGACGATGGCATTGATGGCCGTGCCAATCGCCAACGCTGATAGTTCGCAAAAAACTTTTCCGCCGTCACCCCTGTGCTCGTCACAGGGGCCCATGCCTCGACTTTCCGGCTCGCTCGACCCGCCGATGCTTAATCGTCGTCCAGCCAAGCCCTGATCAGATGGCTGGCGATTGCCGCGCGCGGCGGCACGATGAGCCCGTCCGGGTGTGTTCCGGCGAGCATCGCCGCCACCTCCGCGCGGTCGAACCAGCGACACGCTTCGAGTTCGGTGAAATCGGGCGTCAGATCCTCATTCAGCGCCTCGCCGAAACAGCCGATCATCAGCGAATGGGGAAATGGCCAGGGCTGGCTTGCGTGATAGGCGACGCGGCCGATGCGCACGCCGGATTCCTCGAACGTCTCGCGGCGCACGGCGTCCTCGATGGTTTCACCCGGCTCGACAAATCCGGCAAGCGTCGAAAACACGCCCGGCGCGAAATGCGGGCTGCGGCCCATCAGGCAGCGCTCACGCGTAACCGTCAGCATGATGACGACGGGGTCGGTGCGTGGGAAATGCTGCGTGCCGCACTCCGGGCACACGCGCTTGTAGCCGCCGATCTTCGCCTCTGTCCGACCGCCGCATTTGCCGCAGAAGCGGCAATTCCCATTCCACGCAAGCAGCGAAGCGCCCTGCCCGACCGCGCCGAGATCTTCGCTTTCCAGCAGTCCCTGGCTGTTGAGCGAGCGCAGGTCGATCGCCTTGAGCCCATCGGGCAGGTCTTCGGGTTCCAGACTGCCGGGTGCCGCCAATAGCGGGCCGTTTGCGTCCATCCCCAGGAGCACGGCATGATCGAGCCTGGCACCAAGCTCTTTCGCTTCATCCAAGGTCAACCGGCAGGCGGGCGCAGCGCCGTTCATCTTCAGGCAAAGCCGGCCGCCGCGCAGGATCAGCACCGCGAGCCGTGGATCGGCCATGGCGTCGGCAAGCGCCGTTTCGGAGCGATTCTCGGCCTGCCGGTCGACCCGGTTGCCGGCAAACCCGACGAAACGGCTCGGCTCGTCGCCCGGCCCCTCGAACAGTGAAAACGTCACAGGCGGTCCTTGATCGTGTTGACGAAAGAATGCAGATCCTCGCGCCTGTAGGGCTCGGCCTGGCCGAAGCCCCAGACCGGCCCCGGCCAATTAGCGTCGCCCTGCCGGCGCGCGACGACATGAACGTGGAGCTGGCGCACGACATTGCCCAGCGCACCCGTGTTGATCTTATCGCAGCCCGTCACTTCCAAGAGGGTTTTCGAAACGAGGTTCGTCTCGAAGGAAAGCATCGCCTGGTCGAGGGGCGTCAAATCGTGAATCTCGACGGCGTCCCGACGTTGCGGAATGAGGATCAGCCACGGCCAGCGCGCATCGTTCATGATCCGCAGCTCGCACAGGCCGAGCCAGATCACGTCCCACGTGTCGCGTTCGAGCTTGCGGTCGAGTTCGAAGCCGCCGGCCTTGTGCGGCATGTCCATATCCTCTCCTCCCACTGGAACAGGGAGGCTAGAGCGTTTCGCAGCGGGAGGGAAGCCAATCCTTCGTCATGCGATGCGGCCTTGCATTCGCCTCTCGAATTGCCGATATGGAGCGTGGGAGGTTGGTGGTGGACGAGCCACTCGCCAACCGGGTCAGGTCCGGAAGGAAGCAGCCCCAACGAGCTCCGGCACGGGTCATCGTGCCAGCCTCCCACCTTTTCCCCGGCCCCGCGCCGTTGACGCGAGCCCACGAGGAAGACGACACTCGCGCCGCGAGACATTGAAGGGCACAAGCGAGGTCATGGACGAAACCCCGGACACGGAACAGAGCCGTCCTCAAGGCCCCTACCGGGTTCTGGCCCGGAAGTACCGTCCGCGCGACTTCACCGCGCTGATCGGCCAGGAGCCGATGGTCCGCACGCTGACCAACGCGTTCGCCACCGGCCGCATCGCTCAGGCGTGGATGCTGACGGGCGTGCGCGGCGTCGGCAAGACGACGACGGCCCGCATCCTGGCCCGCGCGCTCAATTACAAGACCGATGCGGTCAGCCAGCCGACCGTCGATCTGTCGGTGCCCGGCGAGCATTGCGAAGCCATCATGGAAGGTCGCCATGTCGACGTGGTCGAGATGGACGCCGCCTCGCATACCGGCATCGACGACATCCGCGACATCATCGAGCAGGTTCGCTACGCGCCCGTTTCGGCGCGCTACAAGGTCTACATCATCGACGAAGTGCACATGCTCTCGACGCAGGCCTTCAACGGCCTGTTGAAGACGCTGGAAGAGCCGCCGCCGCATGTGAAATTCATCTTCGCCACGACCGAAATCCGAAAAGTTCCGATCACCGTCCTGTCGCGCTGCCAGCGCTTCGACCTGCGCCGTATCGATGCGGGGATGATCACCGCCGATCTGAGGCGCATCGCCGGCCTTGAAGGCGTTGACGTAGACGATGACGCGCTCGCCATGATCGCGCGTGCCGCCGAAGGCTCGATGCGCGATGCGCAATCGATCTTCGACCAGGCGATCGCACATGGGGCCGGCCGCGTCACCGGCGAGGCCGTTCGCGACATGCTCGGGCTCGCAGACCGTGCCCGCGTGATCGATCTGTTCGAGCTTTTGATGAAGGGCGACGTCGCCGGGGCGCTCGGCGAATTGCGCAGCCAATACGATGCCGGCGCCGATCCAGCGACGGTGCTGACCGATCTGGCCGAATTCAACCATCTCGTCACGCGCATCCGCTTCGTGCCGTCGGCGGCGGACGATGCCTCCATCTCGCAGGAAGAGCGACAGCGCGGCCGCGAGATGGCGGAGGGCCTTTCTGTCCGCGTCCTGTCACGGACCTGGCAGATGCTGATCAAGGGCATAAGCGAGGTGCAGACCGCATCGCGACCGGTCAGCGCCGCCGAGATGGTGCTGATCCGCATCGCCCACGCCTCGACATTGCCGACGCTCGACGAAGCCTTGAAGTCACTCGAATCGGGCGTGCCCTCGACCAATGTGCCGCAAGCGCCGCCATCCGCACCTCGCGGCCCTGCCGCTCCGGCACCCGCACCCGCGCCGGTCGATGCCATCGCCGCGCAGCCCATGACTGTCACGACGAATGGCGGCGGGCAGGCGATGCGCCTCGTCAAGACCGAACCGGAGCACATTCCGGCTGTCGCGCCCGCGCCTGAGCCAGAGCCGGACGTGCCCGCCGGCCCGCGCATCGCTTCGCTCGCCGACATCATCGCGCTGGCCGACGCCAATCGCGACATGGCGCTCAAGGTTCAGATCAAGCAATATCTGCGGCCCGTCCGTTTCGAGCCGGGCCGGGTCGAGATCAGCCTGACGGAGGATGCGCCGCGCCTCTTGGTCAACGATTTGTCGACGCGGCTGCATGCCTGGACCGGACGACGCTGGATCGTCACCGTCTCGCGCGAACGCGGCGGCGATACGATCGCCGAGCAGGAACGGGCAAAGCGCGACAGCGCCTTCATGGATGCGCAGAACGACCCGGCTGTCGCCGCGATCCTCGCCCGCTTCCCCGGTGCGAAGATCATCGACGTGCGCCTGCCCGATGCCCCCGAGATCGCCGAACCCGAAATCGACGGCGAGGATATTCCCCTCGATCCGGGCATCGGCGACCCGGACGACGACGAAATCTGAACCACGGAGACGACGATGAAAGATCTTCTCGGCATGATGGGCAAAGCCCGTGAAATGCAGGCCAAATTCCAGCAGATGCAGGAAGAGCTGGCCAATGTGGAAGCGTCGGGCGAGTCCGGCGGCGGGCTCGTTCAGGTGACGCTCGCGGGTAAGTTCGAGATGAAGGCGCTCAAGATCGATCCCTCGCTCTTCAAGGAAGACGACGTGGAAATTCTTGAGGATTTGATTCTCGCCGCGCACAATGACGCCAAGGCCAAGGTCGAGGCTATCATGCAACAGAAGACGCAGGAACTGACGGCCGGCCTTCCGATCCCGCCTGGGATGAAGATGCCTTTTTAGGCATTTGGGAAATCGTCGGTTAACCGTTCTGCAACCTGTTGCGGGCAGGATTGGAGGAAATCCGGTTTTGACCAAGGCTTACCCGCGGTTGCGCGTTGTGAATGCGCTTGCCCCTTTTTCGCCGCAAATCGCCCTTTCAAAACCTTAACGTGACGGCGGGGGCCGTTCGGAGAGGTCTGTATCGTGTTCTTTCGGCTCCCGGCCGCCGTATCGGCGGTGGCCCTGTCGCTTTTCGTGTCTGCCTGCACTTCCAGCAGCGATCTTCTGGACGATGTCGTAACGTCGTCGGTCAAGCCGGTCGCAGCGACCGCCAGCAACCGCGACTGCATGGCGCGCGCCATGTTCTTCGAATCGCACCGGTCGAGCCGCGAGGGGCTGATCGCGGTCGGATCGGTGGTCATGAATCGCGTGGAATCGGGCGAGTATCCCGACACGATCTGCGGTGTCGTCGGCCAGAAAAACCAGTTCGCGCCCGGCGTCATGACACGGCAAATGAATTCCAAGGCACTGCCCGACGTGATGGCGGCGGCCGATGCGGTTTTGGCCGGCGAGCGCCACCCCCTCGTTCAGGACGCCAAGTTCTTCCATACGGCCGGCCTGAACTTCCCCTACCCCAACATGCACTACGTTTTACGCGCCGGCGGCAATGCGTTTTACGAAAAGCGGGGCAAAGCCGAGCGCGCCGCCAAGGGCATACGCCCGCAGGCGCAGCTTGCCGCCGCCGGACGCGTCGAGGGCAAGGGCGCGCGCGTCACGCAGGTCGCGGCAGCGCCGCAGCCCCAACCTCAGCCGGAGCGTTTCGGCGCGCCGCAACCGGCTACGGCTACGCCGACCGAATCGCAGATCGCCGCGACGCAAGCCGCCGCCGAACCGCAGGTCGAGGCGCTGTCTTTCGATATCGAGCCCGCAAAAGCCGACGCGATCGGCGCACTGATCGCCAGCACGAGCAAGCCGGTGTCGGGACAGTAACTCAAGGGATCGCCCGCTCCATCAGGACGACCGGCAGCACAACGCCTTCACCCATTTTGGCTTCGACGATCTTCAGTCGGCGAAAGCCCGCAAAGGCGTAGAATGGCTCGGCGGGTAAGGTGGATTGACTCATCATCCGCTCGATCTGGGCCGCATGTGCCTGGCTGAGACAGTGCCGCAGCAATGCAGAGGCAGCGCCACGCCGCGCGAAACGCGGATCGGCAGCAAAATGGCGGATATGCGCAACGCCCTCCTTCACCTTGCCGGTTCCCGGCTCCTCCCGGGTCCAGCCGCCACACGCTGCCGGCTCGCCGTCCAATTCCGCGACAAAATAGGTTCCGCAGGCAAGAAGCAGTGGATTGGGCCGGGACATAAGCGGCATGGCTGCGACGAGAGCTTCTCGATCATACCGCTCGTCGTCCAGTGTCGCATAGGCGGCCGCGATCAGCGAGGCGAGCGTGTCATGGTCCAAAGGCGTTGCCCTACGAATGACGACGTCGCTACTTCCCATGCCATCTCCTCCTTACACAAAAGATAGCGAGCCTTTGCTGGCAACGCTACCCAAACCTCCCAAAACGCATTACACCGCCGGAATGTCGAAGAGAATCGCCGGTCCCGAGATCGAACGCCTGATCCAGCTTCTGGCAAAGGTGCCGGGGCTTGGGCCGCGCTCGGCCCGGCGCGCGGCGCTGCATCTCATCAAGAAGAAAGAGCAGCTTTTCGTGCCGCTCACCGCCGCTATGGGCGAGGCGGTGGACAAGGTGCGCGTGTGCTCGGCTTGCGGCAATGTCGACACGTCCGATCCGTGCACGATCTGCACCGATCCGCGCCGCGAGGACGCGACGCTGATCGTGGTCGAGGACGTCGCCGATCTTTGGGCGCTGGAACGGGCGAGCGCGATGAATGTGCGCTACCATGTCCTCGGCGGAACGCTGTCGCCGCTCGACGGCATCGGCCCCGATGATCTCAACATCAAGGCGCTGGTCGACCGGGTCGCCGAGGGCCGCGTTGCGGAAATCATCCTTGCGGTCAACGCCACTGTCGAGGGGCAGACCACCGCGCATTACATCACCGATCAATTGTCGAGCTTCGATGTCAAGGTGACGCGGCTTGCGCATGGTGTGCCGGTCGGCGGCGAACTGGACTATCTCGACGAAGGCACGCTGACGGCCGCCTTGAAGTCGCGCACCGCGTTTTGAACACCTGACCGGAAGGAAAGCAATGAAAAGCCCAGCTCTACGTTGCCCCCCTCTGTCCTGCCGGACATCTCCCCCGCGAGGGGGGAGATCACGCGCGTCGATGTCTCGTCCGATCCAACGACTGACCGCGACATTTCAGAAGGCTGATCTCCCTCCCTGCGGGGGAGATGTCCGGCAGGACAGAGGGGGGCGCCATAGAGCGCTGCTCCTCATGTTACTGCTGTTCCTGTTCCCCCTCTCCGCTTACGCCCAATCCGTCGAACAACAATTCCAGTCGTGGCTCACGAACGATCTGTGGCCGGAAGCCTCGCGGTCGGGCGTGTCGCGCGCGACCTTCGACGCGGCTTTTGCCGGCGTCAGGACCAATCTGGAACTGCCTGACCTCGTCATGCCCGGTCAGGCCGCGCAGACGCCGCAGCGCCAGCATCAGGCGGAGTTCGGCTCCCCCGGCTCCTATTTCGCGGAGAACATCATCGGCGGTGTCGCGGCGGGCGGGCGACAGCGCGCCGGCTATCTGTCCGGTGTCCTGAAAGATTTGGAAGACCGCTACGGCGTTCCGCGCGGCATTCTGCTTGCCGTCTGGGGCCGCGAGAGCGGGTTCGGCACCGCGCGCATTCCGCACAACGCTTTCGAGGTGCTCGCCACCAAGGCGTTTCTGGCGACGCGCAAGGACATGTTCCGCGCCGAGACCATCGCCGCATTGCAGATGGTCGAGCGCGGCTATGTGCGCGTGTCGAACATGAAGTCTTCGTGGGCGGGCGCGCTCGGGCAGCCGCAATTCCTGCCGACTTCCTATCTCGAACATGCCGTCGCGCATTCCGGCGGACCAAGAGCCGATATCTGGAATTCGGAGGCCGACACGCTCGCGTCCATCGCCAATTATCTTTCGCATTTCGGCTGGGTTCGCGGGCGCGACTGGGGTTTCGAGGTGAACCTGCCGGCAAACGTCTCCTGCGCGCTCGAAGGCCCGGACCGGGGCAAGCCGATTTCCGAGTGGGCGTCGATGGGCGTCACGCGCGTTTCGGGCCGCCCTTTCCCGGATAACGAATTGCGCGGCGAAGGCTATCTGATGATGCCAGCGGGCCGCTCCGGACCGGCCTTCATCGTCACGCCGAACTTCTACGTCTTGAAGGAATATAATGAGAGCGATCTTTACGCCCTGTTCGTCGGGCATGGCGGCGATCGCATCACCTACAATGTCGCACCGTTTTCAGGCCAATGGGGCCGCGTCGGCGGGCTGATGCGCTCGGATGTCGCCGCGATGCAGACCGGCCTCCAGCGCCTCGGCTACGATACGGGCGGTGCCGACGGGCTGGCCGGCTTTCGCACCCGCCGCGCCATCGGCGACTGGCAGGCACGCAACGGACTGACACCGACCTGCTTTCCAGATGCGGAAATCGTGCGGCAGCTTCGATAAACCGACTGGAACCGCCCGCCCGTTTCACGCATTGTTGATTCAGGGACGGGACTATTTGGAGGGAAATCGATGCCCAAATTACAATTCAAAGGCTGGCATGCCGGCGTTCTTGCCGTTGCCGCTGCCGGCATTCTCGCATCCTGCGTCGTCGTCGAAGACGGCCCGGGACCGCGCCCCTTGCCTCCAAGGCCAGGCCCTGGCGGTCCCGTCATGTGCACCCAGCAATTCGACCCTGTCTGCGCCGAGCGTCGCGGCGATCGGCAGACATTCGGCAATGCCTGCATGGCGGAGGCCGAGGGCTACCGCATCGTCTCGTCCGGCGAATGCCGGCGCGGCGGCGGAGGCTGGGATCGCCCAGGCCGTCCAGGCGGCGGCCCCGGCTCGGATCGTCCGGGACGCCCCGGCCCGGACCGTCCGCAATTCTGCACCCGCGAATATGCTCCGGTCTGCGCCGTTCAGGGCAATCGCCAGCAGACATTCGGCAATGCCTGCGAAGCGGAATCCGCAGGCTGGCGCATTCGCCGCAACGGCGAGTGCTGATCTGACGAACTGCGAGGGGCCGGCATTGTGCCGGCCCTTTTCATTCGGCCGCTTCGGATATCTCCGCAAGCCCATGCACATCGGCCAAAATCTCGAAAGATCTGACGCGTGCGGCATGGTCATGAATCTGCGCCGTCACCATGAGTTCGTCGGCGTCCGTGCGCGCGATGAAGGCATCGATGCCCGCTTTGACCGTTGCGGGCGAACCCACGACAGCACAGGTCAGCGCCTGATCGAGCATCGCTTTGGCCATCGGATCGATCCCGGCTGCAAAGTTTTCGACCGGCGCTGGCAACTTGCCGGGTCGTCCCGAGCGCAGATTCACAAATGCCTGCTGAAGCGATGAGAACAGATATTCGGCTTCCGCATCGCTCGGTGCGGCGACGACATTGACGCCAAGCATCACATAGGGCCTGTCCAGATGTTCGGACGGCTCGAAGCGTGTTCGGTAGACTTCGAGCGCGCGGTCGAGTTCTGCCGGCGCGAAATGCGAGGCGAACGCATAGGGAAGGCCGAGAGCCGCCGCAAGCTGAGCGCCGTAAAGGCTCGAACCGAGAATCCAAACCGGAACGCCCGTCCCCTCGCCCGGCACCGCGCGCACGCGCTGCCCCGATTCTGCGGGCTTGAAGTACGACATCAATTCGATCACGTCGTTCGGAAACTGGTTGACGTCGCCGGACAGCGAACGGCGCAGCGCGTGCGCGGTCAACTGGTCCGTGCCAGGCGCGCGACCGAGACCAAGGTCGATCCGCCCCGGATAGAGCTCGGCCAGCGTGCCGAACTGCTCGGCGATGACGAGCGGCGAATGGTTGGGCAGCATGATGCCGCCCGCACCGACCCGGATGCGGGAGGTCGCACCGGCCACGTCGCCGATCACCACGGCCGTCGCGGCGCTGGCGATGCCGGGCATGTTGTGATGTTCGGCCAGCCAGTAGCGATGGTAGCCGAGCCGCTCCGCGTTCTGCGCCAGATCGCGCGTGTTGGCGAGCGCCTGCCGCGTCGTTACGCCGTCGGGCACGGGCGAAAGGTCGAGAACGGAAAGGCGTGTCATGGCATCATCCGGATTTGTCTGAACCCGGATATAGGAATGCGAAACGCGCGCGCAAATCTCAGGGCGCGACCGTTTCGGCCTCTTGCTTGTCTTCCTCGGCCTCCTCGACGCTCTGCTGCGCGGACAGGAAGTTGCCGACATGGCTCAGGCTGTCGAAATGGTCGCAGAAGACCTTGATGATGACCAGAAGCGGAACGGCGATCAGCGCACCGACGAACCCCCAGAGCCATGACCAGAAGGCGACGGCGATGAAGATCGCCACCGCGTTGATCTCCAGCCGCCGCCCGACGACCAGCGGCGTGATCATGTTCCCTTCGGTGACGGTGCAAATCATCACGAAAAGGGGCGCGACCATCGCGAAGGCCAGGCTGTCAAATGTGACGACCGAAATGATTGCGACCAGGATGATCGTCATCGCCGCGCCGATATAGGGCAGGAAATTCAGCAATCCCGCCGCTGCGCCGAAGACGAGCGGCATCGGCATGCCGATGACCCACAAGCCGGCGCCGATGACGGCGCCGAGGCACGCATTGATCAGGGAAATGGTCAGAAGATAGCGCGACACCTCGCGCTCCACGTCATAGACGACGCGCAGGGCGCGTTTTTTCTCGCTCATCCGCGTGAAGGACTGCACGATCTTCTCGTAGAACATCGTGCCGGAGGCGAGGACGAATAGCGACAGGACGAAGGTGATGGCCGCGGTGGTCCCGGCCGACAGCACGTTGCCCGCCGCGCGCGAGACGATGCCGGGTTGCGAGACGACGACGCGCTGGATATCCGTCTCCCCCGCCGTCTCGGCGACCTCGTCGACCTGCCGCGACACCTCCATGAACCGCTCGAACGGCCGGCGCAGATCCTCCATCCGGTCGGACAATTGCCGGCCGATCTGCGGTGCGTTGTTGACCAGTTCGACGACGGGACCCGAAAGCAGGTATCCGGCCGTTCCGATACCGACCATCGAAGCGAAGACCAGCAACGTTGCCGACAGCACCTCGGGCACGCCGTGCTTTTTCAAGAAGCGCACGATCGGGGTCAGCATCAGAGCGAGAAGGAACGCGAGTACCACCGGCAGGAAGAACTCGCGCGCGAAATAAAGCGCATAGACCAGCGCCAACAGGAAAAGACCCAGCATGAGACGCCGGATGACCCGCAGATCTCCGCTTGGCACTGCCTGCTCCGGAGGTGCGGAACCGGAGGGCTCATGTTCGGTTTTCATGTCGCTGTTCCCACCCTGATCCGCAGCCGCCCATGCGGTTCGGAGGAAGTAGGAAACGCGCGGTATCACGCTTTCGTTCCGGGCCGTGAAGCGGCGTCAGAACAGTCCCTGCTGGGATATCTGGATGCCCGCGGGGCCGAGAATCACGGCGAACAGTACCGGCAGGAAGAAGAGGATCATCGGCACGGTCAGCTTGGGCGGCAGCGCCGCCGCCTTCTTCTCGGCCGCCGTCATGCGTGCCTCGCGACTTTCCGCCGACAGGACACGCAGAGCCTGCGCGACGGGCGTGCCGTAACGCTCGGCCTGGATCAAAGCCTGTGAAACCGATCGAACGGGCTCGAGCCCCGTTCGGATGGCGAGGTTCTCGTAAGCCTGACGACGCTCGGGCAGAAACGAAAGTTCCGCATTGGTCAAAACCAGTTCTTCGGCGAGCTCGACGGATTGAGAGCCGATTTCCTCCGCCACGCGGCGGAACGCGGCCTCTACCGAATTTCCCGATTCGACGCAGATCAGCATCAAATCGAGCGCATCCGGCCAGGCGCGCTGGATCGATTGCTTGCGCTTCGTCGCTTTGTTGGACACGTAGAGAACCGGCGCATAGAAGCCGGCATAGGCCGCCACGATGCAGGCGAACACGCGCACGAACATCGGTTTGTCGCCCAGAACGCCGAGAACGAACACGTAAAACATCGCGAAAGCGAGAAACGCGAAGGGCAGAACGAGACGGAAGAACAGGAATTTGGTCAGCGGGTTCTGGCCGCGATAGCCTGCCGTCCGCAATTGCGCGACGGTCTTGTCGTCAGCCAGCGCACGGCGCAAATCCAGTTTTTCGACGATCGAGCTCATTCCCTTGGATTTTTGCTCGCGAAGCCCCTTGCGACGGCGTTCGGCCTCGCTCGCAAGGCGCATTTTCTGCTGGGCGCGAAGCTGGTCACGCTCCAGAGCGACGGCCTTCATGCGCGCCTTCAAGGGGTTGCCGCTCAGCGCCGGCAGCGCGGTGAACAAGGTGGCGAAAACCGCGACCGACACCAGAACCGCCAGCAGAAAGCCGGGATCGGTAACCGTACTGACGACTGATCCTGTCATGATCTGACCCTAAAAATCGAAGTTCATCATCTTGCGCATCATGAGCAGGCCCATCGACATCCAGATGCCCGATACGAGCAGGATCAAATGGCCCGTGCTGGTCGTGAACAGCGGCATGATGTAGCCGGGACTCGACAGATAGACGAGGATCGCCACGATGAACGGCAGCGCGCCGATGATCCACGCCGACGCCTTGGCTTCCATCGAAAGCGCCTGAATCTTCGCCTTCATCTTTTTGCGGTCGCGCAGCACCTTGGACAAATTGCCGATCGCTTCCGACAGATTGCCGCCGGCCTGGCTTTGAATCTGAATGACGATGCCGAAAAAGCTCGCTTCGGCCGCCGGCATCGTCTCGGGCATCTTCAACACCGCTTCCGGCAGCGAGAGGCCGAGTTGCTGATGCTCGACAACACGCTTGAACTCGCTGCGGACCGGTTCCGGGGACTCGCTGGCGATCATGCGCACGGCGTCATTCAGGGGAAGGCCCGATTTGACCGCCCGAACGATGACATCCAGTGCGTTGGGAAACTCGCTGAGAAACGCCTTGACGCGCCGGGCGCGCATGAAGGTGACAAACCAGCGCGGCAAACCCAGGCCGCCGGCGATCATCGCGCCGAGAGAAACGAGAATCGGAGCGCCCAGAATGACGAACAGCAAAAAGAGGCAAAGCCCGGTTATCGCCGAGACCACGTAGAATTTCCGGATCGACATCGTCAGCCCGGCCTGCCGGATCTGGACCTTCAGCGGCGGCTTGTGCTTTCCCTGTCCGCGCGCCTTCTGCTTTTCCTCGATATCCTTGAGCGTGTCCTGAACGGATTTCCTGCGCCGGGTCGCCTCGGCCATGCGGTCGCGCGAGGCCCGCACGACGTTGCGGTCGGTCTCGGCGCTGCGCACGGTCTCGAACCGGCGCTCGGCCTGCCGCTCGTTCTGGACCCGCGAAAACAGGAACCCATAGGCGAGCGCGCCTGCGCTCACGGCCGCGAGCACGACGAAAAGGATCAGGCTGCTATCCATTTGCGCGCTCCTTGAGTCCCGGTCACTTGCTTGTTTCCATCGCTTCGAGCGCGGCGGCCACGCGGGCTTCCTCGCCGTAATAGCGGGCGCGGTCCCAGAATGCTGGGCGTCCGACGCCGCTCGACACATGCGCGCCGATGAGACGTCCATTGGCGTCCTCGCCCCTGATCTCATAGGTCATGAGATCCTGGGTGATGATGACGTCGCCCTCCATGCCGATCACCTCGGTGACGTGGGTGATCCGGCGCGAACCGTCGCGCAGACGCGCGGCCTGGATGATCACGTCGATCGAGCCGACGATGATCTCGCGCACCGTCTTTTGGGGAAGCGTGAAGCCGCCCATGGCGATCATCGATTCCATTCGGTTCAGGCATTCGCGCGGATTGTTCGAGTGGATCGTGCCCATCGAGCCGTCATGGCCCGTGTTCATCGCCTGCAAAAGATCGAACACTTCGGGGCCGCGCACCTCGCCCACGATGATGCGCTCGGGACGCATGCGCAGGCAGTTCTTGACCAGATCGCGCATCGTGATCTCGCCTTCGCCTTCGAGGTTGGCGGGGCGGGTTTCCAGACGCACCACATGCGGCTGCTGAAGCTGCAATTCGGCCGAATCCTCGCAGGTGATGACGCGCTCGTCGCGATCGACATAGTTCGTCAGGCAATTGAGCAGCGTCGTCTTGCCGGAACCGGTGCCGCCGGAAATGATGACGTTGCATCTGACGCGGCCGATGACCTTGAGAAGCTCCGCGCCTTCCGGCGAGATCGAGCCGAAACGCACGAGTTGGTCGAGCGTCAGCTTGTCCTTCTTGAACTTTCGGATGGTGAGCGCGGTGCCGTCGATCGCCAGCGGCGGCGCGATGACGTTGACGCGGCTGCCGTCGGGAAGGCGCGCATCGCAGATGGGCGAGGATTCATCGACGCGGCGGCCGACCTGGCTGACGATGCGCTGGCAGATGTTCAAAAGCTGCTGGTTGTCGCGAAAGCGTATCTGCGTCTGCTCGACGCGGCCGGCGACTTCGATGAACACCTGCCTTGCGCCATTGACCATGATGTCGGCGATGTCGTCGCGCGCCAGAAGCGGCTCGAGCGGGCCATAGCCGAGCACGTCGTTGCAGATATCCTCGAGCAGTTCCTCCTGCTCGGAAATCGACATCGCAAAGTTCTTGATCGCGATGATGTCGTTGACGATGTCGCGGATTTCCTCGCGCGCGGCATCGGGTTCGAGCTTGGCGAGCTGCGACAGGTCGATCGTGTCGATCAGGGCCGAAAAGACCTGGCTCTTGGTATCGTAATAATTTTCCGAGCGCGGACGACCGGAAGTCGCGGGCCGCTTGGGTTCGGGCGCGAGCGGCGGTGCCGGATCGACCTGTCGGCGTGCCAGCGAACCGGCGTCGGCCGGCCGTTCGTCGAGCGTCAGCGATTCGGCGGCGGGCACCGCCGGCGCCTGCCGGAATTCGGGAGTCGTGCGGTTTTCGCCGTCATTTCCGCGCTTGCCAAACATCGTGTCGCCCGCTTCGATCATGCCCTGCTTTCGCAGGCCGCCAAAATTCGTTCCGAATCCGCCGAGCGCCTACGCGCCCGCCTTCTTCCGCTTCAATTTGTGGAGCAGTCCGGTCAGGCCGGCCTTCTTCTTGATCTTCATCTCGCCTCGCCCCGACAGGACGTGCGCGATGTCGTTCATGATCTGGACGATCTGGTGCTGCGCATCCGTTTCGCCGAGCATCCGGCCGTTATTGGCGGCGTTTCCGAACAGTTGCGGCTCGAATGGAATGACCGCGAGCGGCGTCACGCCGAGCGGTTCGGCAAAGTCGGCGGGCGAAATTTCGGGGCGTTTTGCAACGCCCGCCTGGTTGATGACCAGCTTGGGCGCAGGATCGTTCGGCCGCAGCTTGCGCAGCATGTCGATCAGGTTTTTCGTGTTGCGCAGATTTGCCAGTTCCGGCGTCGCCGTGATGACGATCTCGTCAGCCTGGGCGAGCGTCTGACGCGTCCAGCCCGTCCATACATGCGGCACGTCGAGGATGACCATCGGAGCGCTGCGCTGGGCCGTTTCGACGATCGATTTGAACGCATCGGCGTCGAAGTCATAGACGCGATCGAGCGTCGACGGTGCGGCGAGCAGCGACAAGCGCTCCGCGCACTGGGACAAAAGCCGGTCGAGATAGACCTCGTCCACGCGCTCGGGCGAAAACACCGCCTCGGCAATTCCCTGCGCCGGGTCCTGGTCGAAATTGATGTTCGCCGTGCCGAAGGCGAGGTCCATGTCGGCGACCACCACTTCGGACTGGAACAGCCTCGACATGGTCCAGGCCATGTTGTGGGCGATTGTGGAGGAACCGACGCCGCCCTTGGCACCTATGAAGGCGATCGATCGGCCGATGGGTTCGGCTTCGGGATCGACGAAGATCTTGGATATGTCGCTGACGATGTCCGCCATGGAGATCGGGGCGACGACATATTCGGATATGCCGAAGCGGATCAGGTCGCGGTAAAGCCCGACATCGTTGTGATGGCCGATGATGACGACTTTGCTCGCAGGGTCGCAGACACCGGCGAGTTGCTCGAGCTTGGCCATCAGGACGCGCGGCTCGTCGCGCGTTTCCACGATGATGAGATTGGGCGTCGGTGCGGTGTGATAGAACTCGATGGCGGTCGGCAGGCCGCCCATGTGCACTTTCACATGCGCCTTGGCCATGCGCCGGTCCTCGGCGGCCCGTTCGATCGGGCTTGCGACGGCTTCGGTCTCGCAGAATGCCTGGACGGAAATGCGCGGAACGGGGCGCAGGCCCTGCATCTGCGTTTCGTCGGAGACGATCGCCTCGCTGGGATCGGTGGTGTAAGCCAGATTGGTCATGACGATGCCCCGCCCCTACCTTAATATTCGAGTTCCGACGCGTCACGGAAGGCCGGCGTGACCGCGCGCGTCCGGTATTGTTCGAGCGCGTTCGACCTGTTCTGGGCGTCGATCGGTGTCCGGCCGCGCGGCGTGATCAGATCGGCCGGATTGGCGATCTGCGCGGCAAGGTTGTTCTGGTAGGAACAGCCGAAATTCGCCCAGCTCTTGTTGTCGACACGGGCCAGCATGTCCTCCGGCCAACGGCCGCAATTCGACGCGACCTGCGCGCGCATGTTCGCGTAGCTCAGCCGGATCGGCGCTGCGGCGTCCGCAGGCGCCTGATAGTGCTGCTGCACCACGCGGTTCTGCGGCACGCCATTCTTGCGCATCTGCACAGCGAATTGCGAGGCGATGCGCGCGGCTGCCGCCGAGTTTGCGGAGCCATAGGGCACGAGTATCTGCACCACCGGCGCAGCATCGGTATCGTAGCGGGCCATGAAGCCGGTCAGGGCGGCGCGCTGGACGCTCGTCGCGTTGTAGTCGTTCACGCCGACCGGCACGTCGATCACTTCCTGCTTCTCCTGGATGACGATCGGGTGGTTCGTCCGATAGTCGTCCGGGATCGCGCCGACATGGATGCTGTCGGTCTGGGCGCATGCCGTGAGCATCGCGGCGACGCCGGCAAGCCAGATGGCGCGCATTGGCCGCGAAGGTGGGGAGAATTCCTTGAAAGACATCGTTCGGTCCCCGCTCACTTGTAGATGAACCCGACCACGCCGTGGTAGCGGCCGGCGGGCCGATCGGTTTTCGTGGTCCCGTAGACCCGGTTGACGCGGCCGAGGAACGTGCCGGCGCCTTCAGAGGCCGGATTGAAGTTGTCGTCCGGGCGGGCAAGCTCGTTGCGGGCGACAGGGCGTGCCAGATAGGGCGTGACGAGGATGACCAGTTCGGTCTCGTTGCGCACGAATTCGCGTGAGCGGAAGAGCGCGCCCAGAACCGGCACCTTCGACAGGCCGGGAAACGCGGTATGCTGCTGGCGCACATTGTCGCTGACCAGGCCCGCGATCATCATCGAGCCGCCCGAAGGCAGTTCGACGGTGGTGTCGGCCAGACGCTTGCGGACGCCGGGGATGACGGTGTCCTGGAACTGCACCGCGCCTTCCGTGGTCAGTTCGGAGACGGCCGTGCGCACCTTGAGGCTGATCCGGCCGGGCGAAAGGACCGTGGGCTGGAATTCGAGGCCGATGCCATATTCGATCGGGGTCAGCGTCTGCTGCCTGACACCGTCGATGATTTCGGTCGTGATGAGGTTGAAGTCGCCGCCCACGCGGAATTGCGCCATCTCGCCGGACACCGCGGTCAAGGTCGGTTCGGCCAGCGTGCGCAGAACGCCCGACTGCTCCATGGCGCGCAGATATCCGTCGATGAAGCTGGAGCCACCGCCGAAACCCACGGCGGCGTTGGACAGGCCGCCCGAGATTTCCAACGGGTTGAACGGCACGCCCAGGGTGTTGAACGACATGCCGTCGATCTGCCCGATGAGGTTCACGCCAAGCTGGCGCATCACGTTGCGCGAGACTTCCGCGACGGTGACTTTCAGCGTCACCTGATCCTCGCCGACGATCTGGATCATGTTGACGATCCGGCTGGAGCGGCGCTGGCCGTCAGGATTGTTGATGTCGACGCCGCCGGTCGATGCTCCGCCCGCTGCGGTCTGAGCATATTGACCGGTGGTCGCCTCGCCGCCGGACACGAACAGCGTCGCGATCTCCTCGGCGCGCTTGGCGTCGAGCGGCGTTTCGGCCGTTCCCGTCAACACGACATTGTCGTTGATCAGCTCGACGCGGATTTTGGAATTGGGGAGGAAGCGCCTCAAATGGTCTTCGAGGCCGGCCACGTCGCGTTCGATCGACAGGTCGATCGAGACGATCTGCTCGCCATTGGCGCCGAAGACGAAGATGTTCGTCTCGCCGACCTGCTTGCCGAAGAGATAGATGCGCCGCGAAGTCCGCGTCACCGCATCCGCAACAGCAGGGTTGGCGACCAGAATGTCGTAGGCGTCGGCGGGCAGATCGATCACGACCGATTTGTTGAGGCCGAGCTTCACGCGCTGGCTGGCCGATTTGGAGGCGACGCTGATCTGCGCCTCGGCACCGAGCGTCGATGCCAACAGGGCAGCACCGCCCAGCGGCAGGCCGATGGCGACCGCAAGCGCCGTCCCGATCAGCGTGGACTTGACGGATGCGATCATTGGCGTGCCCCCACTTCGGTAACCTGTCCGGATTTGATGAGGCGAACGGAGCCCCGGCGGCCGTTGCCCGACAGAAGGTGATCGGCCTGTTCGTTGACCTCCTCCTGCGTGTCCACGACAGAGCGCAGCGCAAGGCTGAGCCTGTCGGCCATCTGCTGGGCGACGGTGATGATCTCCGATTGCTCGGGCGTCAGTTCCAGCGTCGCCGTCTCGCCGACCTTGACCCGGCGTCCTTCCTCGTCCTCCTGAATCGCCTGGTCGATCGCCAGAACGCGGATGTTTTGCAGGATGGTCTCGGTCGCGTAGCCCTCCGCACCCGTGCTGTCGGCCTGCCGGCGCGTCATGATGACGTCGACATAGTCGTTCGGCAGGATGAAGCCGCCCGCCGACGTGTCGGCGGAAATCCGGGTGGCGATGGCGCGTTTGCCGCTCGGCAGGATCGAGGACATGAAGCTTTGCCCCTCGCCGATCAGCTTGGAACGGCGCAGCGGCTCGCCCGCATAGATCGGCACGCGGGCGATCGAACGGCTCAGATCCTCGATCGCGTTCGGCTCCGCGTCGCGCTGGATGAAGTAGTCATAGACATTGCTCGACGGCCAGGACTGCCAGGACAGTTGACCGCCCAGTTCGGCACCCATCGGCACGTCCCCGTTCATCACGAGAACTTCCGTCAGCCGGATCGCCGGTTCGGGCGCGGCGGCCTCGAGAACGATCTGTTCGGGTGGTTGCGACGCGATGTTTCTGGCCACGAGGCCGGCGCCCGCAGCGGCCATCACCGCGACGCCAAGAATGATTACTCTCGATGGAGCCATGTCCCGCGCCCCCTAGCCCGGCAAATTGCTTTTTTAGTCAGGGCGGACCTTGTCACAGCAATCGTCAAATTAAGGTTAACGGTGGACTTACATCTATACTTAACGATCCGTTGACAAGACCGTCAGCGCGCCAGTGCCTCGATGGCCCAGACGCCCATTGGCGATGTCGGAAAAACCACGAGGCCGGCAAGCCCGAGCGCGATGCCGTACGGAATGCCGACGCGGCGATCGGAAAACTTGCGCAGGAGAACGAAATTCCCGGTCACGTCGGAAATGGGGGAGTTGCGGTAAACGATGATGAGAAGCGTCAACACGCCGCCGCATATAGAGCCGATCACCACATATTCGGCGAGCGACATCCCAAGCCCCATCCATACGGCAGTCGCGGCAAGCAGTTTGGCGTCGCCGCCGCCCATCGTGCCGAAGGCGAACAGCGCGAACGTCACGCCGAGGACCAGGAGACCGGCAAGAAGGTGCATGCCGATCGTCGCCATCGGCATGCCGGCCAGCGGCGCGGCCACGACGAAGACCGCGACAAGCAGGAGAGAGACGCGATTGGCGATGGTCATCGTGATCATGTCCGAGATGGCCGCATAAGCCATGCAGAACGGAAAGACGACAAGAACGAGCGCTTCGACCATTTGAGTTCCTCTTCGATAAAACGAGGATAGCGGCTCGCGCTTAAGCATTGGTGAAGTGAAACCGGACATTTCGTCTGGTCGGCAGCGCTTGCCTCCGCCGATTAACCACGAATTCACCATTCCACTTCATCTTGACATGAACAATTCCAGACGAGGCTCCGCATGTCGCTTTCCGTTCGCTCCTTCCGCATGCTTGCCGGTCTCCTCATCGCTGCCGCGGCGTCGCTGTCCACCGTAACCGCCTTCGCCGAGGGCATCTCCGTGCTCGTGAACCAGGCGAAGATCCTCAAGCTGGCGCGCAATGCCGACACGATCATCGTCGGCAATCCCGAAATAGCCGACGCCTCCGTACAGGACGCCTCGACGCTGGTCCTGACCGGCAAGGGCTTCGGCGTGACGAACCTCGTCGTCCTCGATCATGAGGGGCGCACAATCGTCGACGAGCAGATCACCGTGTCGCGCCAATCGGTGAATTCGGTTCGCGTCTATCGCCGCGCCAACGTCCAGACCCTCTCCTGCACGCCCGTTTGCGAGGCCGCCTACGTGACATCGGCCGAATCCGCATCAGACAACGCGGTCGGCACGCCCTGAATGGTCCGTTAACGGATCACGGCGAATTATCGCGATCCGCACAACGGGAACTCAACGCGGCTTCGCTACGGTGCGAAAAGAGTTCAACAGGCGGATCGGGCAATGTCTTCCAGCACCTCCAGAACGCGCAGACGTTTCGGACGTCCGTTGCTGCGACGGTTCCTGCGTCGGCGGGACGGCAGCACGGCGATCGAGTTTTCGATACTCGTCATCCCGTTCGTGCTGCTCGTCTTCGCGATCCTGGAGAGCTGTATTTCGTTCGCCGCCCAGCAAATCATGACCAATGCGGCCGACGATGTCGCCCGCCTCTACAGAACCGGGCAGGAACGCTCGCCGTCCGACCCCAACCAGTCGGCAGCCGAAGCCGTGCGGCTGCGCGCCATGGTGTGCGACAAGATGCAGATCCTGGTCAGTGCGGGCTGTCCCGGTCTTTCCGTCGATCTGCGGACCTTCAACAGTTTTGCTTCCGTCAGTTCGATCGACACCCCCATCAAGGACGGTGACCTCGACACCGGCCAGTTCGGTGCGATGGCGGGCGGGGCCGGATCGAAGAACATGCTGCGCGTCTATTACAAGTGGCCGATCATCACAGACCTGATGCGCCTGTCCATGTCCAATCTAAGCGGCGGCAAGGTCCTGCATTTCGCGATGGTGACCTGGCAGAACGAACCCTACCCCGATTGAGGCCATGCGGATGATGTCGCTTTCCAAGCTGTTGCGCTCCAAAGTCCGCGACGAACGCGGCGTCGCGGCCATCGAGTTCGCGCTCGTCGCCCCGATCCTGTTCATCCTCTATTTCATGACGATGGAGGTCTCGCAGGCGATCGAGACGAACAAGAAGATCGGCCGCATCTCCAGCATGGTGGGCGACCTTGTGGCCCAGCAGAACCTTTCCAGGAGCGATCTGGACGGAATACTGGATATCGGCGCAGCCATCATCCAGCCATACGGTCGTTCGCAACCGACGATCGTCGTCGAGCACATCCGCATCGAAGACAAGCCGAACCCCACCAAAGCGTTCATCACATGGTCGAGGCAACTGGAAGGTAGCACCAAGAAACCGGGAGCCAGCGAGAACACCGAAACGATGGTGCCGGAGGAACTGATGGAACGCGGCCGGCATCTGGTCCGGGTGACGACACGGCTGAATTATCGTCCCGTGATCACATGGACGGCCGAACAGAAGACGGCGCTTGGGCTCGCCTCCGCATTCGACAATATCGCGATGTCCGAGCTTTCCTATCTGCGCCCCCGAAACGGCAGCAAAATCGACTGTACCGGCTGCTGAGACGGGCAGCGTTTGCAACGATCCTGCGTTCATCCTATCTGACCGCAACGCCAGAGACGGATGGACCATACAGATGCGCCGAGCCTTTCTCTTCGTGCTCGATTCCTTCGGGATCGGCCATGCGCCCGACGCGGCGCAATTCGGCGACGCCGGAGCCGACACGTTCGGCCATATCCGTGCGCGATGCGCGGCCGGTCAAGGTGACGCTCCGGGCCTGCGCGGCGGGCCGCTGAAACTGCCGAACATGGAGAGGCTTGGCCTCTTGCAGGCGGCACAACTTGCGGCGGGACGGCAGGCGTCCGACACGGGCATTTTCGGGTTTTTCGGCTCCGCGCAGGAAGTGTCCAGCGGCAAGGATACGCCATCGGGCCATTGGGAGATGGCCGGCGTCCCTGTTACGTTCGACTGGGGCTATTTTCCCGATACCGTTCCAGCCTTTCCCGACGATCTCGTCGCCGCCATCGTCCGAAAGGCCGGCCTTCCCGGAATTCTGGGCAATTGCCACGCATCGGGCACCGAGATCATCACGCGTTTCGGCGAAGAGCATATGCGCTCCGGCAAGCCGATCTGCTACACGTCCGCCGACAGCGTGTTCCAGATCGCCGCCCATGAAGAGCATTTCGGGCTGGAACGCCTCTATGAGCTTTGCCTGACCGTGCGCGGTCTGGTCGATCCGCTGAATGTGGGCCGCGTCATCGCGCGCCCGTTCATCGGTGACGACACGACTTCCTTCAAGCGCACGGCGAACCGGCGCGACTTCGCCGTGCCGCCGCCGGAGCCCACCTTGATGGACCGCGTCGTCGCGGCGGGCGGTCGTTCGCTCGCGGTCGGCAAGATCGGCGACATCTTCGCGCATCGCGGAATCTCGCATCTGCGCAAGGCACCGGACAATATGGCGATGTTCGACGCCGCGCTGGACGCCATGTCGGATGCCGGCGACGGCGATCTCGTTTTCGCCAATTTCGTCGATTTCGACACCTTGTTCGGGCATACGCGCGACGTGCCGGGATATGCGGCGGCGCTCGAAGCCTTCGACGCGCGACTGCCGGAGGCGCTTTCCCGCCTTCAACCGGGCGATCTTCTTCTTCTGACCGCCGACCATGGCTGCGATCCGACCTGGCGCGGCACGGATCACACGCGCGAACAGGTACCCATCATCGGCGCAGGTCCGGGCCTCAAGCCGGGATCGGTCGGCGTGCGCGCGACCTATGCCGACATTGGCGAAACCATCGCGGAGCATCTGCGCCTTGCGCCCGGCCCGCACGGTAATTCGTTCTACAACCTCATGCGCGCCGATGCCTGAACTGCCCGAAGTCGAGACTGTCCGGCGCGGGCTTGCGCCCGTCATGGAAGGCGCGCGGATTGTCTCGGTCGAACAGCGCCGGCCGGATCTTCGATTTCCCTTCCCACAGGATTTCGCCGCACGGATGACGGGAAGGCGCATCGTCTCGGTCGGGCGGCGCGCGAAGTTTCTCGTCGTGCATCTGGACGCCGATCCCGTCCTGATCGCGCATCTGGGCATGTCCGGCTCGTTTCGCGTCCATGACGACGAAAACGCCACGACGCCCGGCGCTTTCCATCACGAACGCTCCAAGCTCGCCGCGCATGATCATGTCGTCTTCCACCTCGAGCGAAACGGCGTGAAGCACCGTGTCGTCTACAACGACCCGCGGCGCTTCGGCTTCATGGCCTTTGCCGAAGAAGCCACGCTCGACGACCATCCGTTTCTTGCCGGCCTCGGCATCGAGCCGACCGGCAATGCGCTGGACGGCACCGTGCTTTCGGCGCTTCTGGCAGGACGGCGCGCGCCGCTGAAAGCGGCGCTGCTCGACCAGCGCCTGATCGCCGGTCTCGGCAACATCTATGTATGCGAAGCGCTCTGGCGTGCGGGTCTTTCGCCCCGGCGACTGGCCGGAACCGTCACGGGCAAGCGCGCGGCGCGTCTTTCCGATGCCATTCGCGCGGTGATCGCGGATGCGATCGCGGCGGGCGGCTCGACCTTGCGCGATCATCAGCTCACGGACGGCTCGCTCGGCTATTTCCAGCACTCCTTCAGCGTCTATGACCGCGAGGGCGAGCCATGCCGGCGGGACGGATGCAGCGGTACGGTCAAAAGGGTTTTGCAATCGGGGCGCTCGACCTTCTATTGCTCCGCCTGCCAGCGTTAGCTATGCCAAAGGTCATGTCGAACCCGGCTGTCAGGAGGAAAATACGTGACCTTTGAAACGATTCTGGTTGAAACGCGTGGCAAGGTCGGTCTGATCACGCTCAATCGCCCCAAGGCGCTCAACGCCCTCAACTCGCAGGTGCTGACCGACGTCGTTGCGGCGGCCGAGGCATTCGACGCGGACCCGAAGATCGGCGCCATCGTCCTGACCGGTTCCGAAAAGGCGTTCGCGGCCGGCGCCGACATCAAGGAAATGCATTCCAAGTCCTATATCGACATGTATATGCAGGACTTCTTCTCGGGCTGGGATGCGTTCCTGCGCGTGCGCAAACCGGTCATCGCGGCGGTTTCGGGCTATGCGCTTGGCGGCGGCTGCGAACTTGCCATGATGTGCGACTTCATCATCGCGGGCGACAACGCCAAATTCGGACAGCCCGAGATCACGCTCGGCGTCATGCCGGGCATGGGCGGCTCGCAGCGCCTCACCCGTTTCGTCGGAAAATCGAAGGCGATGGATATGTGCCTGACCGGACGAATGATGGACGCCGCCGAGGCCGAACGCTCCGGTCTCGTCTCGCGCGTCGTGCCGGCCGGCGAACTGATCGAGGAAGCCGTGAAGGCGGCCACGAAGGTCGCGGATTTCTCGCTGCCCGCCGTCATGATGACCAAGGAAGCCGTCAACCGGTCCTACGAGACGACGTTGACCGAAGGGCTGCGGTTCGAGCGCCGCGTCTTTCATGCGATGTTCTCGCTCGAGGACCAGAAGGAAGGCATGGCCGCCTTCTCCGAAAAGCGTTCGGCGAATTTCCGCAACCAGTAGGCGGAAGGCCGTTGACGCACCGGAGTGCCTCCAGTATAAGCCCACTCGACTGAGGCAGCTTACGGGCTGCCCCAATTGTTTTTGTGCCCGGCCTTGGTCCGTTCGGCGCATCCACACAAAGAGATACTGAAGAGAGGCATTCGATGGCCAATACGTCTTCGGCCAAAAAGGCTACGCGCAAGATCGCTGCCCGCACGGCTGTTAACAAGAACCGCCGCTCGCGTGTTCGCACATTCCTCCGCAAGGTTGAGGAAGCGCTGCTTTCGGGCGACAAGGCAGCGGCACAGGAAGCGTTCAAGGCCGCGCAGCCGGAATTGATGCGCGCCGCCTCGAAGGGCGTGTTCCACAAGAACACCGCCTCGCGGAAGGTTTCGCGCCTCGCCAACCGCGTAAAGGCACTCGAAGCCTGACAATCGGGCGCATCGCGCATCGATTTGAAGAACCCGGCCTCAAGCCGGGTTTTTTTGTGCCCGTTACAACCTTGCCGATACGGATTTTTGCGATCCGGGCCGAAACGGAGCAACCAGAATCCGGCCTGCCTTATCGATAGCCGGCATGCTTTGACGCTGCGTCATGAATGCATTCGCTCACGGCATGTTTTTTTGTTGTTTTTCAACTGGTTACAAGGGGTCCGTTGAAGGACGCCCGGAAGGGCCGCCACCCCTTGCCGAAGCGAAAGAGTCAAGCCAAATTTGCGATTCTTTTTTTACGGCCCACAACCAAAGCGGGGCTCACGGCAAAAGGTTTTGAATCAAAACGGTTTATGCGCCGGCAGAGGAATTTGCGGGCTTCCGGCCGGCTGCGGCCCGGCCGTCATCGATGAAGAATCCGTTACGCCACCCTTGCCTGTGTACCGCAGGCTTTTGTAATGTCGGTCTCGTTGAGAGGGGCGGGCGGAACGCCTGCGGATTTAAGCAAAATCTGGCTTGTCGCGCCACGCGGAAGTGATTCCGTGCATGCTGTCGGCTTGCCTTCGATCAGCGAATATGTGCCAGTTTTCACCGTCGCAACGACGGCAGAGTCAGTATCAACCGCCTGGTTGAAGCAATAGCGTATTGTGCGGAGAGTAGATCGAAGTCGGACGGGGACGAAGTGGATCGTGAGGGCTTTCCGGCTGGCGGCCAGAGCCTTCGAGACAAATGATAAGCAGCCGACGAGTTCGCCGGAACGCATATCGAAGACCAGCTCCTATCGAGCGGTTCCGATGCGCGAGACAAGGCGGCCGATCGTGCAGCACGCACAACAGGGACACATGAAATAATGCAAAGCGGCGTCGAGGCGGGTCTACGGGCGAATGCCCGTATTTCGGATGGACAGATCGAGGGACAGGGGATGGACGGTTCGGCCACGCCGGAGGTGAATACGATTTTCGAGCGTGTCACCGCGCAGTTGAAGGCAAGGCTGGGCAATGACGTTTATTCGAGCTGGTTCGGTCGCATGCAGATCGCCGAGGCATCGCGCGGCATCGTTCGGCTCTCGGTTCCCACGGCATTTTTGCGCCAGTGGATCAACGGTCACTACCGCGACCTGATCGCCGAGCTATGGAAGCAGTCGGACCCGTCGGTCCTGAAGGTCGAGATCGTGGTGCGCAGCGCCACGCGTCCGGTCAAGGCCGTCGAGGACGACGAGGTTCAGGCAGGCCGACAGCGCCAGCCGGCAGGCGCAACGGTGACGATGATGCCCCTGCGCAACGCGTCGACCGCGCCCTCGCTGCTGCGCCCCGCCAGCGAACCGACATCGCAGCGCCAGTCCGTCCTCGGCTCGCCGCTCGATGCTCGCTACACGTTCGCATCCTTCGTCGATGGGCCGTCCAACCGTGTCGCCTTCGCCGCCGCCCGTGCGGTCGCTGAAAGCACCTCCAATGCGGTTCGCTTCAATCCGCTTTTCCTTCACGCCTCGGTCGGGCTTGGAAAGACCCATCTTCTTCAGGCGATCGCCGCCGAGGCGCTGCAACGACGCCCGCAGTCGCGCGTCGTCTATCTGACGGCCGAATATTTCATGTGGCGCTTCGCGACCGCGATCCGCGACAACAACGCGCTGACCTTCAAGGAGCAGTTGCGCGACATCGACCTTTTGATCATCGATGACATGCAGTTCCTGCAGGGCAAGTCGATCCAGCACGAATTCTGCCACCTCATCAACACGCTGCTCGACAGCGCACGCCAGGTCGTGGTCGCGGCGGATCGCCCGCCATCCGAGCTGGAATCGCTGGAGCCGCGCGTGCGCTCGCGCCTCAATGGCGGCGTCGCGCTGGAAATGGCGACGCCTGACTTCACCATGCGCCTGTCCATGCTCGAACAGCGGCTGGCCGCAGCCACGGCCGAAGACCCGTCGACCGCGATCGCCGACGGCGTTCTGGAACACATCGCGCAGACGGTCACCGGATCGGGGCGCGAGCTTGAAGGCGCGTTCAACCAGCTTCTTTTCCGCCAGTCCTTCGAGCCGCAACTGACCGTCGACCGGATCGACGAGATCCTCGGCCATATGTACCGGTCGGGCGAGCCGAAGCGCGTTCGTATCGAGGACATCCAGCGCATCGTCGCGCGCCATTACAACGTGTCGAAAACGGAGCTTTTGTCGAACCGGCGCACGCGCACCATCGTCAAGCCGCGCCAGATCGCCATGTATCTTGCCAAGATCATGACGCCGCGCTCGCTGCCGGAGATCGGCCGGCGCTTCGGCGGCCGCGACCACACGACGGTCCTACATGCCGTGCGCAAGATCGAGGATCTGTCGGGCGGCGACACTAAAATGGCGCAGGAACTCGAACTCCTGAAGCGGCTGATCTCGGATCAGGCGTAAAGGGGAGCACTTATCCACGATTGCGGGCCGCCTAGACCATGATGCCGAAAAGTGGGAACCGGTTTTCGGTCGACATCATGGTCTAACTCATTATTTTGTCGCATGTCTGCGACGCCAAGTGAATTCACTTGGCTGCATCATGCTTCGAAGCGGCCCACACTTGCGTTCACGCCGGTTTTGCTGTCAGTTTGCCCACCCTGCTTGCCCCACAAGGCAAGCCGAGAAATTCAAGTCTTTCGCGAGTTTTATCGGTCATGCGCGTCATCCTCGAACGGTCGAACCTTCTCAAGTCGCTGAACCATGTTCACCGGGTGGTCGAGCGGCGAAACACGATCCCGATCCTGTCCAACGTGCTGCTCAGCGCGGACGGCGAAAATCTGGCGCTGAAAGCGACCGATCTCGACCTTGAAATCACCGAGGCGACACCCGCACGCGTCGAACAGGCCGGTGCGACGACCGTTCCGGCACATCTTCTCTACGACATCGTGCGCAAGCTTTCGGACGGGTCGGAGGTCATGCTCAAGCTGGATGACGGTGGCAATGCAATGTCGGTCGTGTCCGGTCGCTCGTCCTTTCGCCTGCAATGCCTGCCCCAGTCCGATTTTCCCGAACTGACGGCGGGGTCGTTCACCCATCAGTTCAAGATGCCGGCCGAGGGCGTAAAGCGACTGATCGACAAGACGCAATTCGCGATCTCGACCGAAGAGACGCGCTATTATCTCAACGGCATCTATCTCCACACGATCGAGGCAGACGGCCGTTTGCGGCTGCGTTCGGTTGCGACCGACGGCCACCGACTCGCGCGCGCCGAAAGCGAAGCGCCGCACGGCTCGGAAGGCATGCCCGGCATCATCATTCCGCGCAAGACGGTGTCGGAACTGCAAAAGCTGGTCGACCAGCCGGATCTTGAAATCGGCATCGAGCTTTCCGACACCAAGATCCGCTTCACCATAGGCTCGATCGTCCTGACTTCGAAGCTGATCGACGGCACCTTCCCGGACTACCAGCGTGTCATTCCAACCGGCAACGACAAGAAGCTCCTGATCGACCGGCAAAGCTTCGCCCAGGCCGTCGACCGTGTCTCGACCGTCTCGTCCGAACGCGGGCGCGCGGTGAAGCTGTCGATCGGCGACGGCATGGTGACCCTCGTGGTCAACAACCCCGATTCGGGCAGCGCCACGGAAGAGGTCGCGGCCGATTATGCGTCCGATCCCATGGAGATCGGCTTCAACGCCAAGTATCTGCTCGACGTCGCCGCCCAGCTTTCAGGCGGCGAAGCGCAGTTCATGCTGGCAGATGCCGGCTCGCCGACGCTCATTCAGGACGGTACGGATGCGGACACGCTCTACGTCCTGATGCCGATGCGCGTCTGACCGCCGGACTGTATCCTTGGCCGAACAGACCGCAATCCGTAAGTTCACGCTTACGCATTTCCGGAATTACGACCAACTGTTCATAACGGTCGATCGCGGGCTCGTCGTCCTCACCGGCGACAATGGCGCGGGCAAGACGAACCTTCTCGAAGCCGTTTCCTTCCTGACGCCCGGTCGCGGATTGCGCCGCGCCGCGCATGAGGACGTGACCCGCGTGTCGGCCGATGCCGGTTTCGCCATCAATGCGCGGATCGAAGGCGCATTCGGCGAGGCGTCGCTGGGCACCGGCACGCTCCCGGACCAGACCGGCCAGATCGAACCCGGTCGCAAGGTGCGCATCAACGGCGTGCCGGTGAAATCCGCCGACGAGCTTCTCGACTGGCTGCGCGTGATCTGGCTGGTGCCCTCCATGGACACGCTTTTCAACGGGCCGGCCGGCGACCGCCGCCGCTTTCTCGACCGGCTCGTCCTCGCCATCGATCCGCAGCATGGCAAGCGCGCGCTCGACTACGAAAAAGCCATGCGCGGGCGCAACCGGCTGTTGGCCGAGGGCAGCCGCGACGATGGCTGGTTCGAGGCGATAGAGACGCAGATGGCTGAAACCGGCGTCGCCATCGCCTCCGCGCGGATGGAACTCGTCGGCCTGCTCGCCGGCATGATCGAGAAACTGCCCAACGACGGCCCCTTCCCGAAATCCGACATCGCGCTCGACGGGCTCGTGGAAAAAATGGTCGGCACCATGCCCGCCGTCGACATCGAAAGCGCCTTCGCCGCACGCCTGTCGGATCAGCGCAATCGCGACCGCGCGGCTGGACGCACGCTCGAGGGGCCGCACCGCTCCGATCTGACGGTGACGCACCGGCCGAAGGCGATGCCGGCCGCACTGTGCTCGACGGGCGAGCAGAAAGCGCTCCTGACCGGCATCATCCTGTCGCAGGCGCGGCTCGTGGCCGAGATGACCGGGTCGACCCCGATCCTGCTTCTCGACGAGATCGCCGCGCATCTCGACCCCGGAAGGCGCGCGGCCTTGTTCGACATTCTTCTCGATCTCGACTGCCAGGCTTTCATGACAGGGACCGATGCAAGCCTGTTTTCGAGCCTTGAGGGCCGTGCCCAGTTTTTCGACGTGCGGGCCGGCACCGTCACAGTGCGGTGACAAGCGGGCGCCCACAGCCTACCATTGCGTGATGAGCCAGCCCCCTGCCCTTTCCGACGACGAAATCGAACGCTATGCGCGCCACATCGTGCTGCCGGAAATCGGCGGGCCCGGTCAGCAGAAGCTAAAAGGCGCGCGCGTGCTCGTCGTCGGCGCGGGCGGTCTCGGCGCGCCGGTTCTGCTCTACCTCGCCGCCGCGGGGATCGGCACGCTCGGCATCGTGGATGACGATACGGTCTCCCTGTCCAATCTGCAGCGGCAGGTGATCCATGCGGGTGACGATGTCGGAACGGCGAAGGCGGACAGCGCGGCAAACGCGATCGGTCGGATCAACCCGCATGTAAAGGTCGTCTCTCACACACTGCGCCTGACCGCCGACAATGCGGCAGACCTTCTTGCGGACTACGACATCGCCGTCGATGGGTCCGACAATTTCGCCACGCGCTACGCGCTCGCCGACGCCTGCGCACTCGCGAAAGTCACGCTGGTTACCGGTGCGGTCGGACGTTTTGACGGATCGGTGACGGTGCTGAAGCCCTTCGAAACAGGACCGGACGGCCGCCCCAATCCATCCTACCGCGACCTGTTCCCCGAACCGCCGCCGGACGGGCTGGTCCCAAGCTGCGCGGAAGCCGGAATCGTCGGCGCGCTCGTCGGCGTCATCGGCACATTGCAGGCCATGGAAGTGATCAAGCTCATCACCGGCGCGGGCGAACCGCTGGTCGGAAGGCTACTGCTTTACGACGGGCTCGGCGCACGTTTCGACGTGGTCAGGTACAAATCCGCCACGCCCTGACGCTCACACCTTTGTCGGCAAGACGCGATCCGGCGGGCGGTGGCCGTCGAAGAAGGTGCGGATGTTGATGATGACCTTTTCGCCCATGTCGATGCGGCCTTCGATCGTCGCCGACCCCATATGCGGCAGGATCACCACCTTGCCCTTTTCGGCAAGTTTGCGCAGCTTCGGATTGACCGCCGGTTCGTGCTCGAACACGTCGAGACCGGCCCCGGCCAGTTTCTCCGTCTGGAGCATCTTGATCAGCGCGTCCTCGTCGATGATGTCGCCGCGCGCGATGTTCACCAGATAGGCCGAGGGCTGCATCAGGGCCAACCTGCGGGCCGACAGAAGGTGAAAGGTCGCCGGCGTCGAGGGGCAGTTGACCGAGATGATGTCCATGCGGGCCAGCATCTGGTCGAGGCTTTCCCAATAAGTCGCCTCCAACTCGTCCTCGATCAGCGGGGCGACGCGCTTGCGGTTGTGATAGTGGATCGACAGGCCGAACGCCTTGGCGCGGCGCGCGACGGCGGTTCCGATGCGGCCCATGCCGATGATGCCGAGACGCTTGCCGCGCACGCGCCTGCCCAGCATCCATGTCGGCGACCAGCCGTCCCACTTGCCCGTTTCGGTCAGGACGGCGGCGCCCTCGACGAGCCGGCGCGGAACGGCCAGCATCAGCGCCATCGTCATATCGGCCGTGTCCTCGTTGAGGACGTTGGGCGTGTTGGTGACGGTGATGTTCTTCTTCGCTGCGGCCGCCACGTCGATATTGTCGACGCCGTTGCCGTAATTCGCAATGAGCTTGAGCGCCGGTCCGGCCTGTTCGATCAGCGCCGCGTCGATCCTGTCGGTGACGGTCGGCACCAGCACGTCCGCCTCGCGCATCGCCGCCACGAGTTCGGGCTGCGTCAGCGGGCGATCGTCCACATTGAGCCGCGCGTCGAAGAGTTCGCGCATGCGCGTTTCGACCTGATCGGGCAATTTGCGGGTGATAACGACCTGAGGCTTCTTGCGGGCTGTCATGGGTTCCTCGCCTCCTGACGCGTTGAGACCTCTTTAACCAAGAACGCCGATAGTTAAAACCGGAATCACCGGCACTGGGGACTGGCTCGCGAGTCTCGTGCCGCTATAGCCGAAAATCCTTTCCAAGGTCTCGACACTATGAAGCCCCGCACGTCCCTTCGCCTGACCCTCCGCCGCATGACGCTTTTCGCCCTGGCGATGGCGCTTGCGGTCACCGGCGTCGTGACGGAGGGCTTTTCGCCGCAAGCGGTGGCAGTGGCACAGCAGGTCGGCCCGAGCGGCCTGCCGCTGCCGCGCTATGTCAGCCTGCGCGCCAACCGCGTCAATCTGCGGGTGGGACCGGGCACCAATTACGCAGTCGAGTGGATGTACACGAAATCGGGAATTCCGATGGAGATCATCCAGGAATACGACAATTGGCGGCGGGTGCGCGACGCCGAGGGCGCGGAAGGCTGGATCAACCAGTCGCTTCTGTCGGGCAACCGAACGGCGGTCGCGGCCCCGTGGCACAAGGGCAAGGACGTCCAGATCAATCTTCACCGCGAGGGTAATCGCGGATCGCCGGTGCGCGCCATTCTGGAACCGGGCGTCGTCACTTCGGTGCGCGCGTGCAACGGCGACTGGTGCGAGGTGGATGCGGGCGGGCATCGCGGCTGGGTCGAACAGGCGCAGCTTTGGGGCGTCTATCCCGGCGAGACCTATTCGGACTGATGAGAGCATTTTGAAGTCAGACGGAATCGTCTGGCGTCGCACAAATGCGGCTGGAAGAAACAAGGCTGGCGTTCGTCAGAACGCCGCTGCTCTAGCCGCGCTTCGGCCGCAGGCGAATGATGATGTCGACATTCGCGATTTCCATACCTTCCGGCGGCTCCGGCAGGTTGGTCACGCCGACCGGGCCGTGCTCGATGTCCATCACCCGGTTTTCACCCTCGATATAGAAGTGATGGTGGTCCGACGTGTTGGTGTCGAAATAGGTCCGCGCGCCCTCGACGGCCAGAATGCGCAGGAGGCCGGCGTCGGTGAACTGGTGCAGCGTGTTGTAGACCGTCGCCAGCGAAACGGCGACGCCGGCGACCACGGCTTCCTCGTGAAGCTCCTCGGCGGACAGATGCCGGTCGCCCTGCGCGAACAGAAGATCGGCCAGCGCGACGCGCTGGCGCGTCGGGCGCAGCCCGGCGCTCCTGACGCGCTTCTCAATGTCTTCCGCTGTATAATCGCTGCCTGAGGCCATACGCTCGCCGGGTGTAGCTGCCGAATTTCCGTTTTGCGCCGCCTCGTCGATCGGCAGGCACATTCCGTTGAGATATATTCGCAAGCCGCCGCGCGATCAATAGCGGCGCATTGACCCCGTCCTGCAGGCCATATAAGCGCGAACGCGGTTTCCAGCGTCAAACAGACTATGCTAGGGACATGCGAAACGGCCGGTCCGGCCGCGCCAAAGGACGGAGCACTATGGCTGAACAGAAATCGAGCTACGGATACGAAGATCTTCTTGCCTGTTCGCGAGGCGACCTTTTCGGTCCCGGCAACGCCCAATTGCCTGCCCCGCCGATGCTCATGTTCGACCGAATCACCGAAATCAGCGAAACGGGCGGCGAATTCGGCAAGGGGTTCATCCGTGCCGAACTCGACATCAAGCCGGACCTCTGGTTCTTTCCCTGCCATTTCCCGGGCAACCCCATCATGCCGGGCTGCCTCGGCCTCGACGCCATGTGGCAACTGACCGGCTTTTTCCTTGGCTGGCTCGGCGAAGAGGGCAAGGGCATGGCCCTGTCCACCGGCGAAGTGAAATTCAAGGGCATGGTCACGCCTTCGGTCAAAAGGGTCGAATACGGCGTCGACTTCAAGCGCGTCATGCGCGGTCGCCTCGTCCTGGGCATCGCGGATGGCTGGCTGAAGGCAGACGGCGAACAGATCTACAAGGCGACCGACCTGAAAGTCGGCCTGTCGAAGCAGGAAGCTGCCTGAACCTTTTCGCGAATTCAGGGTCGTCAGACCCGCAACCAGTGGAGCGCGACATGAGACGCGTCGTCATTTCGGGACTGGGGATCGTATCCTCGATCGGAAGCAATGCCGAGGAGGTCACGGCCTCGTTGCGCGATACGCGCTCGGGCATCTCCTTCTCGCCGGATTTCGCCGAGCACGGCTTCAAATGCCAGGTATGGGGCAAGCCGGATCTGGACGCCTCCGAACTGGTCGATCGGCGCGCCATGCGCTTCCTGTCGAAGGGCGGCGCGTGGAACCACGTCGCCATGGAGCAGGCGATCGCCGATGCGGGGCTCGGGGAAGCCGAGATCACCAATGAGCGCACCGGCATCATCATGGGCTCGGGCGGTCCTTCGACGCGCCAGATCGTGGAGGCTGCCGATATCGTGCGCGAAAAGGGCAGCCCCAAGCGCATCGGGCCGTTCGCCGTGCCGAAGGCTATGTCTTCTACAGCGTCGGCTACGCTTGCGACCTGGTTCAAGATTCACGGCGTCAATTACTCGATCTCGTCGGCCTGCTCGACCTCGGCGCATTGTATCGGCAACGCCTATGAGTTGATCCAGTGGGGCAAGCAGGATCGGGTCTTCGCGGGCGGCCACGAGGACCTCGACTGGACCATGTCGAACCTCTTCGACGCGATGGGCGCGATGTCATCTAAATACAATGAGACGCCAGCGGTAGCTTCCCGCGCATATGACGAGGGTCGCGACGGGTTCGTCATCGCCGGCGGCGCGGGCGTTCTGGTGGTCGAGGAACTGGAAGCGGCCAAGGCGCGTGGTGCCAAGATCTATGCCGAGATCGTCGGCTACGGCGCGACATCCGATGGCCACGACATGGTCGCCCCGTCCGGCGAAGGCGCGGTGCGCTGCATGCGTCAGGCGCTCGCCGGGGTCAAGGGCGACGTCGATTACATCAACACCCACGGCACCTCGACGCCGGTCGGTGATTCCAAGGAAATGGGCGCGATCCGCGAGGTATTCGGCGAGAAGATCCCGCATATCCAGTCGACAAAGTCGCTGACCGGCCATTCGCTCGGTGCGGCAGGCGTGCAGGAATCCATCTACTCACTGTTGATGATGCAGGCCGGCTTTATCGGCGAAAGCGCTCATATCGAAACGCTCGATCCCGAATTCGAAGGCATGCCCGTCGTTCGCAAGCGCATCGACGACGCCAAGTTCGACATCGCGCTCTCCAACTCGTTCGGTTTCGGCGGAACCAACGCGACGCTGGTCTTCCAGCGCTACCAGGATTGATCTGATGGACAGACTGATGAAGGGCAAACGCGGCCTCGTGATGGGCGTCGCGAACGATCACTCGATCGCGTGGGGCATCGCCAAGCAGCTTGCCGAGCATGGCGCTGAACTCGCTTTCACCTATCAGGGCGAGGCGTTCGGCCGCCGCGTGAAGCCATTGGCGGAAAAGGTCGGTGCAAAGCTGGTCCTGCCCTGCGACGTTGAGGATTCGGCGTCGATCGACAGCGTCTTCGACGCGCTCAAAGCCGAATGGGGCACGATCGACTTCGTCGTCCACGCCATCGGCTTTTCCGACAAGAACGAGTTGAAGGGCCTTTACGCCAATACGACGAAGGACAACTTCACCCGCACGATGGTCATCTCGTGCTACTCGTTCACCGAAATCGCCCGCAAGGCGGCCGAGATGATGAATCCGGGCGGCTCGATGCTCACGCTGACCTATGCCGGGTCCGTGCGCGTCATGCCGAACTACAATGTCATGGGCGTCGCCAAGGCCGCTCTCGAAGCATCCGTGCGCTATCTTGCCGACGATTACGGACCGAAGGACATTCGCGTCAACGCGATCTCCGCAGGCCCCGTGCGCACGCTTGCGGGCGCGGGCATCTCCGATGCGCGGCTGATGTTCACCTACCAGCAGCGCAACTCGCCGCTGCGCCGCACCGTCACCATCGACGAGGTCGGCGGCTCGGCGCTCTATCTGCTCTCCGGTCTCTCGTCCGGTGTCACCGGCGAAATTCACTATGTGGATTCAGGCTATCACATCACGTCGATGCCCACTTTGAGCGAATTGAAGTCGACGGAGACGGTCGTCGGCGATGCCGAATGACCATGTGACGGCAAAATGAGTCTTTAAGGAGTATGCGGTAACACATCGCAACCGAGGTGCGTCGCATGCCCTATAGCAATCCGATCCGAACGAGAACCTTCCGGCTGCTCACCATCGCAGCCTGCACGCTGGGCAGTTTCGCGATCGGCTTGGCCGCAACCCGGTTCGGCAGCGCGGGCGGTGTCGAGTTTCTGCCCGCCGCCATCGTCGGTCTGGTCATGGCATCTTTTTGCGCTCTTGCCGCCGCCAGTTCGGCCACTTCGTTCTTTGCCGGCGTCGATGAATCCGTGCGCTACGTCCATTTCGAGACGATGCACGACAAGCTGACAGGATTGCCCAGCCGCAAGGCGACGATGTCCAAGATCGGTTCGGCTGCCAGGGAAACGCGCTCCACGGGAAAGCCGGTTTTCCTCGTCGACATCGATATCGACCGCTTCAAGTCCATCAATGACGCGATCGGATATGCGAACGGCGACGAGCTCGTCCGCGTCTTTGCCGAGCGCCTTCGGCAATCGGTCCCGCACGGCACCGAGATCGGGCGCATCGCGGCCGGCGAATTCGCATTGCTGATCGAAGACAACAACGGCGGTGAGCGCATCGACCTGTTCGTCGACCGCCTTCTCGATAGCCTGGCCAAGCCCTACAGGCTTCAAACCCATCTTCAGTCCGTCAATTTGTCGATCGGCATCGCTTCCCTGCCCAAGGATGGTCTCAAGCCGGAACTTCTGCTGCGCCGTTCCAATCTTGCCCTTCAGCATGCACGCGCATCCGGTATCGGCGGGTGGGCGGTCTATCATGCCGAGATGGGCAAGGTCGCCGATTATCGGCAATGGATCGAGTCCGAGTTGCAGGCCGCGTTCGATCGTCGCGAGTTCACGCTTCACTATCAACCGCAGCATGACCTTTCGACGGGCCGCATCGTTGGCTACGAGGCACTGTTGCGCTGGAACCATCCGTTGCGCGGCATGATCCCACCGGACGAGTTCATCCCGATCGCCGAAGAAACGGGCATGATCACGCAGATCGGCGCGTGGGTTTTGCGGCAGGCTTGCCTCGATTCAAAGCGCCTGCCCGACGACTGTTTCGTCGCCGTGAACATTTCCGCCGTCGAGTTTACGAAGCGCGACTTCGTCGCCGACGTGGCAGCGATCATCGCCGAAACCGGCACAACGCCCTCGCGTCTCGAACTCGAGATCACCGAAACCGCGATGATGCAGGATCGCGAGCGCGCCGCCGCGATCCTCAAGGAACTGACCGCGATGGGGCTGACCGTGGCCGTCGACGATTTCGGCACAGGTTATTCCAATTTGAGCTACCTGATCGACTTCTCGTTTCACAAGCTCAAGATCGACCAGTCGTTCATCCAGCGCATGAACAGCGACGGAAATACGGGCGCGATCGTCTCGACCATCGTCGGCCTGTCGCGCGCACTTGGCGTTCATGCGATTGCCGAAGGCGTTGAAACGGAACATCAGGCCACAATGCTCAAGGCGGCCGGCTGCAACATCGTTCAGGGCTACTACTATGGCAGGCCCGCGCCGCTGCCCGCCGAGCAGATAACCGAGCGGCCGCGTCTGCGCGCCGTCTCCTGATTATTTGCGCGCGCCGAGCACCTTGAAGCCGCCGGTGCGCACCAGTTCGCGGCTTTGCGAGAAGGATTTGAGCGCGGCCTCGTAAGGCAGATGGCTGTTGGCGACCATCAAAAGCTTGCCACCCGGCTTCAAAAGCTGTTTCGCCGCCTCGATCATCGCAATGCCGATATCCGGGTCACCCTTGCGGCCCGTATGGAAAGGCGGGTTCATGACGATTGCGTCGTAGAGCGCCTTCGCATCCTCTGATGTCACGTCGAACCAGCGCGTGCGGCTTTCCACGCCGGGTGCCAGCGCCTTCATGTTCGCCTCGGCCGACCGAGCGGCGGCAAAGCTGGCTTCGAACAAGTCGATCCGCTTCACCTTGCGGCATTTCTGGGTGACGGCGACGGACAGATAGCCCCAGCCAGCGCCAAGATCGGCAACGGCTCCGAAGAGATCGTCGGGAATATGCTCGGCCAAAAGCTGCGAGCCCGCATCGATCCTGTCATGCGAAAACAGGCCCGGCACCGTCCGGAAACCGCCCTCGACCTCGACCGACGGCAGAGCGTCGGTCGGCGTGCCATTACCGCTGAACCAGAAGACCTTTCCGTGGTGCTTCGACGCCTGCCCCAGAAGCTCGGTCTGCGCGGCGACGCGCTTCTTCAAGCTGTCGATCCCGTCGGTCTTCGATCCGGCAACCACAACCAACCCGCTGGGACGAACGCGTGCATTCGCCTCGGCAAGCCAGTGCTCGTTGAGGGCCCTGTGTCTGCCACAGAGCACCAGCGCCATCGCATAACCTTCGCCGGCCGGCTCCGGCAGCACATGTGCCCCTGCCCTTTCGAGGCGCAGATAGTCGGGCCGGAAATCCTGCACCGCGGTCACTTCATCGGCCTTCAATCCCCGCACCGCCGTCTCGGTGGCGTTGAGGATCAGGATCGGCCCGTCGCCGGGTACTTCGAGCGAGCCGGTTTCGAATGGGTGAAGCAGAGTAAGGCTTGCGTCAGTCATGGTTTCTTCTTGAGCAAAGCGGGCAAAGAAAAACGGGCGCGAAGATCGCGCCCGTTCCGTTTTCAGTTCGGCGATAATTACGCGTCGGTCTCTTCGGCGTCGGCCGACTTCCTCTCGCGGGTGATTTCCTGACCGGTTTCCTGATCGACGACCTTCATCGACAGGCGAACCTTGCCGCGCTCGTCGAAGCCGAGCAGCTTGACCCAGACCTTCTGGCCTTCCTTGACGACGTCCGTCGTCTTGGCGACACGGTCCGAAGCGAGCTGCGAGATGTGAACCAGACCGTCCTTCGGGCCGAAGAAGTTCACGAAGGCGCCGAAATCGGCGGTCTTGACGACCGTGCCTTCATAGATCTCGCCGACTTCCGGCTCGGCCACGATCGTGTGGATCCACTTCTTGGCGGCCTCGATCTCCTTCGCGTTGGACGACGCGATCTTCACCGTGCCGTCGTCTTCGATGTTGATCTTCGCACCGGTCTTTTCCACGATCTCGCGGATGACCTTGCCGCCCGAGCCGATCACGTCGCGGATCTTGTCGGTCGGAATGTTCATGACCTCGATGCGCGGCGCGAACTCGCCGAGTTCCGAACGGCCTTCGGTGATGGCATTGGCCATCTCGCCGAGGATGTGGACGCGGCCGTCCTTGGCCTGGCCGAGAGCGATCTTCATGATCTCCTCGGTGATGCCTTCGATCTTGATGTCCATCTGGAGCGACGTGATGCCGTCCTGCGTACCGGCCACCTTGAAGTCCATGTCGCCGAGGTGATCCTCGTCGCCGAGAATGTCGGAGAGGACCGCGAAGCGCTCATCTTCCTTGATCAGGCCCATCGCGATGCCTGCGATCGGCTTGGTCAGCGGGACGCCAGCATCCATCAGCGCCAGCGAAGCGCCGCAGACGGTCGCCATCGAGGACGAGCCGTTGGACTCGGTAATCTCGGACACAAGACGCAGCGTGTAGGGGAACTGCTCGACTGCCGGCAGCATCGGACGGATTGCGCGCCATGCCAGCTTGCCATGGCCGATTTCGCGGCGGCCGGGCGAACCCATGCGACCTGTCTCACCGACCGAATAGGGCGGGAAGTTGTAGTGAAGCAGGAAGCGTTCCTTGTAGGTGCCCGTGAGCGCGTCGATGAACTGCTCGTCTTCGCCGGTGCCGAGCGTGGCAACCACGATCGCCTGCGTCTCGCCGCGCGTGAACAGGGCCGAGCCGTGCGTGCGCGGCAGGATGCCGACTTCCGAAACGATCGGACGGACCGTCGAAAGGTCGCGGCCGTCGATGCGGCTCTTGGTGTCGAGGATGTTCCAGCGAACGATCTTGGCCTGAAGCGACTTGAACACCGTACCGATGACTTCGGACGTGTACTTGGCTTCCTCGCCTTCAGCCGGTGCGAAATGCGCCTTCACCTTCGCCTTGACGGCGTCGACGGCGGCATAGCGCTTCTGCTTGTCGGTGTTCTTGTAGGCGTCGCGCAGCTCGCCTTCGACGAGCGCCAGCATTTCGCCTTCAAGCGCCGAATGGTCGGCAGGAACGAAGTCGCGCGGGTCCTTGGCGGCCACTTCGGCAAGCTTGATGATCGCGTCGATGACCGGCTGGAACGCGCGGTGGCCGAACATGACGGCGCCGAGCATCGTCTCTTCGTCCAGTTCCTGCGCTTCCGATTCGACCATGAGAACGGCATCGCCCGTACCGGCGACGACGAGGTCGAGCTTGGATTCGGGCATCTCGTCGAGATGCGGGTTGACGACGTATTCGCCGTTGATGTAGCCGACGCGCGCGCCGCCGATCGGGCCCATGAAGGGCACGCCCGAAAGCGTCAGTGCGGCGGAGGTGGCGACGATCGCGAGGATGTCCGGATCGTTCTCGAGGTCATGCTGCATGACCGTGACGACGACCTGCGTATCGTTCTTGTAGCCGTCGGCGAAGAGCGGTCGGATCGGACGGTCGATCAGACGGGAAACCAGCGTTTCCTTTTCGCTCGGACGGCCTTCGCGCTTGAAGAAGCCGCCGGGGATCTTGCCGGCTGCGTAGGTCTTTTCCTGGTAGTTGACGGTCAGCGGGAAGAAGTCGAAGCCCGGCTTCGGCTCCTTGGCCGAAACGACGGTGGCCAGAACGACGGTCTCGCCATAGGTGGCGAGAACGGCGCCGTCGGCCTGACGGGCGACCTTGCCCGTTTCCAGAACGAGCGGGCGACCGCCCCACTCGATTTCAACGCGGTGGTGATTGAACATGTCTTGTCCTTTCATCGACCATGCGCAGCAGCGCCTTCGCCTGTCGCGTCACGGTCTCTTCTTTGGCGGAACGAGCCACGGGCAAGACAACGGGAGGCTCATCGAAGCGCACTGTTCGCGCGAGCATCCTGCAATCCTGCCCCATGACCTATCCCATGGAGCGCCCCACATCAGGGGCGGTCGGGCACCTTGCCCGAATGCAAAAACCCGGCGAAGCCGATTGCACGGCTCCGCCGGGAAACTGTTAGCGGCGCAGGCCGAGCTTTCCGATCAGCGTCTGGTAGCGGCCTTCGTCCTTGCCCTTGAGATAGTCAAGGAGATGACGGCGCTGCGACACCAGAGCCAGAAGACCACGACGGGAATGGTTGTCCTTCTTGTGGTCCTTGAAGTGCTCGGTCAGGTTCTTGATCCGCTCGGAGAGGAGCGCGACCTGGACTTCCGGAGAGCCGGTATCGCCCTTCTTGGTCCCGAATTCGGTGAGCAGTTCCTGCTTGCGTTCAGCGGTGATCGACATCGAGTGCTTCCTTTCGAAATGGAGGAATTGGGTCGCCCACGGCCGGGATGTCGTCCAGCGGGGGCCTGTGGTCGCGGCAGAAAAGCTGCGGCGATGGCGCGCATATAGTGGAGTTGCACGACAAATGCCAGCGAATTCGGCCGCAGCATGCGCCGGCGGTTCGCAAAGACGGCCGCCGGGCCATAGACACGAGCGCAGGGCGTCAACCGAACCGGCGTTCGGCCCGCACGGCATCCGGCTCAGGCTGAAGCTTTTCGACCGGCATGACGAAGCGCCAGGAAAGTCCTTCCGGTCCGACCGTCCGTTCGATCTCGGCGTCCAGCGTGCCGCCGAGCATGCGCTCGATGACTTCCGAGCCGAAGCCGCGACCTTCTTCCTGCGCGACGAAACCGGGGACGGTCTCCTGCCAATCGATTGCCAGCCTGTCGCCCTCTATGGTCCATGTGACGGCAAGGTGCCCGTTGCTGGCAGCGAAAGCGCCGTATTTGGCCGCGTTCGTTGCGAGTTCATGCACGGCGAGGCCGATCGTTTGAGCCGCCTGATGCGACAGGCGGACGCGCTGACCGGTCAAGGAAAGCCGTGCCTCTTCATCGGGTCGAAACACTTCGATCTGGGCTTCGAGCAGTTCGCGCAGTTCGACGCCGGCCGCGCCGCCCGCGATCAGGAGGTCCGTCGATCGCGCCAGTCCCTGAACCCGCTTCTGGAACGAATCCTGAAAAGCGACCAGATCCGGCGCATGTCGCGCCGTCTGCTTGGCGATCGAGGAGACGACCGTCAACTGGTTCTTGGAACGGTGCGCGACCTCGCGCATCAGAAACCGGATTTCGCTTTCGGCCTGCTGGCGATCACGCGAGGCTTCGGCGAGCGCGGCGGAAATCGTCGCGATCTCGGCCACGCCATAGGGCTTTTCGACGACCGCTTCGCCGCTCCCCAGCCGGCGCGCATCCGCCTCCAGTTCGCGCACGGGCCGCGAAAGCTGCCGGCCGAGCACCCAGGCTGCCAGTGCGCTCAGAATCGCCAGAAGGATGCCGCCCAGCGCAAAGACCTGCAAGGCGCGTATCTGGGGCGCGGCCACGATCCGCGACGGCGACCAGACCACGACCTGCCAGCCGCTGAGCGATGAATTGATCGCGATCGTCTCGTAATCCTCGCCCTGGACCGAAATAGTGGTGCGCGAGGGCGGTCCGTCCGGGCGGCCGTTCGGCCACAGAAAGAACGGCTTGCCGATCTCCGAGGACATGAAAGTGGTAGCGACCACGACGCCGTTTCCGTCCACGACGGACGCGTTCCAGCCGCCACGCAGGTTCTGCCCCGCGATGACGCTTGTCAGGTCCTCCGCGTTCTGCGTCAGCACAAGCGCGCGATCGATGACGCCGTCGGTCCACGGGACGATGACGTTGAACACCCACTTTTGTGCGGTCTGTCCGTAGAAAGCGTTCGATACGACGGTGTTGCCGGATTGCAGGGCCAGTTCAATGGGGCCGGGGTCCGATGGCCTGCCCAGCACGCTTCCGAAGGGAACCCGCGTGTTGAAGAGCTGATTGAGATCTTCGTCGAAAAGGATCAGGTGTGAATTCGTTTGCTCCAGCGCGACAGCGGCGCGGTCGTAGAATTCGCGTTGATTGTCCAGAAGCAGCGAGCGCGCCGTCGAAAGCACGCGCAAGGTCGTGACCATGCTGACGAGTTCGCGGTCGACCGTTTCAGAAATCGAACCCGCCGTCGCTTCGGCGAGCGTCGTCAGGATATCCTGCTGCGTGCGGTTGTTGCGCTCGAGAAGAACGGCAATGAACAGAAGCGTCGGAATGAGCGCCACGGCGACCAGAGCCGCAAGCAGGGTCGCGACCGGCATAGGCCGGCGACGCCTGGCGCCGCCATGTTCATCTGCCGCAATGTCCCTGTCGCTCAAACTGCCCCCCAACGCGCACCCAACACGAATGCGCCCGGTATCCTAACGCATGATCCACAGGACCCGCATACCAAATGACGACCGGCCGCTGCAGTCAATCGCGATTCGGCCGATTTTCACGGATCGCTAAAATGGCAATGCGGCAGCACGGTGATCGGGCCGAACGCTCAACCGGCGAATACGCGCTTTGGCTTGAACATGCCGGCCTCGATCATGCCGATCGCGACCAGCTTGCCTCGCGCGGTGGCGCAGGCTTCGTCGGCTTCCAGCGGTGCATCGCGGCCACGTATGATGACCGGGTTGCCGAGCCGAATACGGGCGGCGGCATCGTCGGTCAGCGCGACCTGCGGCAGGCAGTCGAGAGCGGCCCCGGTGTCGGCCAGAAGACCATCCAGCGCCTTCAACTGCTCGCCTTCCGGTCGGCCCGGCTTCTCACCTTCCGCCACTTCGCGCGCATGCGCGGCGACCGCTTCCTCGATCATCTCCATCGTGACGAGGTCATCGGCGGTGAACGGATCGACTTCGGTTCGGCGCAACGTGGAGATATGGCCGTAGCAGCCGAGATCGCGGCCCATGTCGCGCGCGAGCGAGCGCACATAGGTGCCCTTGCCGCATTCGATCTCGAAGACCGCAGCGTCCGCTGCGTATTCGATCAGGTCGAACCTGCCGATTTCGACTTCGCGAGCGGGAATGTCCACTGTTTCGCCGTCCCGTGCCAGATCATATGCACGCTCTCCGGCGATCTTGATCGCGGAGAATTGCGGCGGCGTCTGCATGATGATGCCCGTATAGTTGGGCATGATCGCGCGGATGTCGGCTTCCGACGGGCGCTTGTCGGAGCTTTTCGTCGCCGTTCCCTCAAGGTCGTCGGTCGTGCGCTCCTCGCCCCATGTTACCGTGAAGCGGTAAACCTTCGCCCCGTCCTGAACGTAAGGCACGGTCTTCGTCGCCTCGCCGAGCGCGATGGGCAGCATGCCCGATGCCAGCGGATCAAGCGTGCCGGCGTGGCCCGCCTTGTCCGCATTATAAAGCCATTTCACCTTCGACACCGCATCGGTCGAGCCCATGCCGACCGGCTTGTCGAGGATCAGCCAGCCCGAGACCGGACGTCCCTTCTTCTTTCCGCGCCGCGCCATTTTCAGCCGTCTTTCCTGTCTTCGTCCTCGTCATCGAGGTCGCGCGCAACTTCAGGCGAGCGCAGCAACGCATCGATGCGGGCCATGTTGTCGAAACTGGTGTCGAGCCGGAAACGGAACTCCGGCATGTATTTCATCTGACGCAGCGCGCCGGATACGCGGCCGCGAATAAACTTCGCGTTCTTCGCCAAAGCCTTGATGACGGCCTGATCATCCTTCGCGGCAAGCGGGGCGACGAAGGCCGTGGCGATCTTGAGATCCGGCGACATACGCACTTCCGACACCGAAATCACGGTGCCTTCGATGGCGTCGTCGCGGATTTCGCCGCGCTGGATGACGTCCGAAAGGGCGTGTCGCACCTGCTCGCCGATACGCAACTGGCGCTGGGACGGACCGTCCGAAGCGAATTTGGACATGGGAATAAACCTCCGTGCGGTGCCGCAGGGATAGAACCTGCGACATCCGTCTGGCGAACAGGGAAATGGCGGCAGTTCGAAAGCTGCCGCCATTCATTCAGCCTGCAATCAAAGCGTGCGCGTGACCATCTCGACGCGGTAAGCCTCGATCGTGTCGCCGGCGCGAATGTCCTCGTAGTTCTCGAAGGCCATGCCGCATTCCTGACCGACCGGCACTTCGGAGACTTCGTCCTTGAAGCGCTTGAGCGTCTTGAGCTTGCCTTCGTGGATGACGACGTTGTCGCGGATGAGGCGCACGCCCGCGCCCCGCTCCATCTTGCCTTCCGTGACACGGCAACCCGCCACCTTGCCGACCTTGGTGATGTTGAACACTTCGAGGATCTCGGCATTGCCGAGGAAGGTCTCGCGGCGTTCGGGCGACAGGAGGCCGGACATGGCGGCTTTGATGTCGTCCACGAGGTCGTAGATGATGTTGTAGTAGCGGATTTCGATGCCGGCCTGCTCGGATGCGTCGCGTGCCTGCTTGTTGGCGCGCACGTTGAAGCCGATGATGGCGGCACCCGACGTCTCGGCCAGCGACACGTCGCTCTCCGTAATGGCACCGGCGCCCGAATGGACGATGCGTGCGCGCACTTCCTCGGTGCCGAGCTTGTCGAGCGCAGCGATGATCGCCTCGATCGAACCCTGCACGTCGCCCTTGATGACCAGCGGGAACTCCTTGAGGCCGCTCGTCTGGAGCTGCGACATCATCTGTTCCAGCGAACCGCGCTGACCAGCCTGGCGTGCAACGGCCTTCTCGCGAGCGAGACGCTGGCGATACTCCGCGATTTCGCGCGCCTTGGCCTCGTTCTCGACCACGGCGAAGCGGTCGCCCGCTTGCGGCGTGCCCTGGAGACCCAGAACCTCGACCGGCATGGCCGGGCCAGCTTCCTTGAGCTGACCACCCTTGTCGTCGACGATGGCGCGGACACGGCCCCATTCGTTGCCGGCGACCAGAATTTCGCCGATCTTGAGCGTGCCGGCCTGAACGAGAACGGTCGCGACCGAACCACGGCCCTTGTCGAGCTTGGCTTCGATGACGACACCCTCGGCCGTACGGTCCGGGTTGGCCTTCAGATCCAGGATTTCGGCCTGGAGCAGGATCGCCTCGAGCAGCTTGTCGAGATTGGTGCCGTTCTTGGCCGAAACCTCGACGTCGAGCACCTCGCCGCCCATCGATTCGACGAAGACCTCGTGCTGGAGAAGCTGGGTGCGCACCTTTTGCGCATCGGCTTCAGGCTTGTCGATCTTGTTGATCGCCACGATGATCGGAACGCCTGCCGCCTTGGCATGATTAATGGATTCGATCGTCTGCGGCATGACGCTATCGTCGGCCGCAACCACCAGAATGGCGATGTCGGTCGCCTGCGCGCCGCGGGCACGCATGGCCGTGAAGGCGGCATGGCCGGGCGTGTCGATAAAGGTGATAGTCTGACCGTCCTGCTCGACCTGATAGGCGCCGATATGCTGCGTGATGCCGCCGGCCTCGCCGGAAACGACGTTCGCCTTGCGGATCGCGTCGAGCAGCGAGGTCTTGCCGTGATCGACGTGGCCCATGATGGTGACGACGGGCGGACGCGACTTCAAATCCTCCGCCTTGTCCTCGATATCGAACATGCCGGTCTCAACGTCCGACTCGGCCACACGGCGAACCGTGTGCCCGAATTCGCCTGCGATGAGCTCGGCGGTATCCGCATCGATGATGTCGCCGGGCTTCATCATCTGGCCCTGCTTCATGAAGAACTTGACCACATCGACCGCGCGCTCGGCCATACGCTGGGCGAGTTCCTGGATCGTGATGGTTTCGGGCAGGACGACCTCGCGGGAAATCTTTTCGCGCGGCTCGTTCATCTGCGAGCGCTTGAACTTCTCCTGACGGCGACGCATCGACGACAGGGAGCGGCCCCGCGCATCGTCTTCCGACGTCGCGGAAGACAGCGTCAGCTTGCCACGGCGGCGATCTTCCTCGCCGCGCGTCTTGGCCGGACGCGGTGCGGCGACTTCCGGCTTGACCGGACCACGCTTGGCAGCAACGACCGGGCGCGCCTTGGAGCGGCCGTCTTCCGAAGCTTCCTCGGCATCAGCTACGGTTGCCGGTGCACGGCGACGCGCCTCTTCCTCGGCGCGACGGCGCGACTCGGCCTCGCTTTGCAGGCGGGCTTCCTCGTCGGCCTGGCGACGCGCGGATTCCTCGCGCTCCTTGGCGCGGCGTGCATCTTCCTCGGCGCGACGCTTGGCGTCTTCGGCAGCACGCACACGCTCTTCCTGCTCGCGAACGCGCGCGCCTTCCAGCGCACGGCGGCGGGCATCCATCTCGCCGGACGACAATTCGTTCAGCACCATTCCGCCGCGATTGCCCGAAGGCCGTGGCGCTGGGCGCGAAGGCTGCGAAGCCGGCTGAGACCGCTGCGGCTGCGGTGCGCGCGGGACCGGCTGAATCACGGGCGCAGCGGGCGCGGGAGCAGGCGCGGCCTGAACCGGCGCAGCCGGCTTCGGCGCGACCGGAGCGGCAGCAACCGGTGCCTCGGGTTTTTCGCCGGGCATGGAGAACTTGCGCTTTTTCGTCTCGACGACGACGGATTTGGTACGGCCGTGCGAGAAATTCTGGCGCACGGTTCCCTGCTCCACGCCGGGGCGCTTCAGCGTCAAGGTCTTCTTGGTGTTGACGCTCAACGTCTTGTCGTCACCCGATTTCGTATCACTCATTCCGTATCCTCTGCGGCCTCTTGATCGTCAGCGACCGCCGCATTCGCATTCCGCTGGTCCGGGGTTCCGCCCCGATATCGGTCAAGCGCACCCACGCGCTTTGCCGCCGCCTTGCCCGCATCTGCGCCAAGCACGGCAGCATGTATCACATTTGCCCCCCCCAATGCCAAACCCAATTCGGCTTGCGAAAAGAGTTTGTAGGCCGGGATGTCGGGGCCTCCCAGATGCACGACCGAACGCCGCGCCTGGGTGATCTTCCTGACGCCGTCCTCCGACGCCTCGCGTGCATGCAAAACCAGAACCGCCTTGCCGCTGCGCACGGCCGCATCGACCTTGGCCGCGCCCAGAACCAATCGCCCGGCCTTGCGTGCCAGTCCGATCGCGCCGAGCGCCTGCTTCGCCAGAAGCCGGTCGACCAGATCGCCGAGTTCCGGCGATACGTCCACCTTCTCCTTCAGGGCGCGGGCGAAGAGATTCTTCACCACCGCCTTGTCGACGACCGCACGCTCGGCCGTCACCCAACAGCCGCGACCGGGCAGATTGCGCTTCAGGTCGGGAACGACGCCCATATCAGGGCTGGCGACGAAGCGGATCAAATCGTCAGGCGACCCGCCTCTTCTCGTCACTATACATGTGCGTTCGCTTGGCGCGTTCAAGTGCGTCGCTGCCCTTTCCGGTGCCTCAGGCGCCCTGCGCGTCGTCTTCGAGTACGGCTTCTTCCTCATCGGAAGCGAGATCGTCTTCGGTGATCCATCCAGCTTTCAGGCGCGCCGCGACGACCATCTGCTCGGCATCGGCACGGCTGACGCCGAAGGGCGAGAGAACGCCCTCGAACAGTTTCGTCTCGCCATCCTTGCGTTCTTTCCAGCCGGTCAGATCGTCGACGGCATAGCCGGCGAAGTCCTCGATATTCTTCACGCCGTCCTCGCCGACCGCGACGAGCATGGCCGTCGTCATGCCGGGAAGCTCGCGCAATTCGTCTTCGACGCCCAGTTCGCGGCGCTTGGTATCGTGCTCGGTCTCGATCCGCTCGAGATGCTCTCGGGCACGCTCCTGAATCTCGGACGCGGTGTCCTCGTCGAAACCGTCGATCGAAGCAATCTCTTCCGCCTCGACATAGGCGACTTCCTCGACCGAGGTGAAACCTTCGGACGCCAGCACCTGGCCGACCATCTCGTCGACGTTGAGCGCGTCCATGAACAGGTTCGAGCGCTCCACGAACTCCTTCTGGCGGCGCTGCGATTCCTCTTCCTCGGTCAGGATGTCGATGTCCCAGCCGGTGAGCTGCGAGGCGAGACGGACATTCTGGCCGCGACGGCCGATGGCCAGCGAGAGCTGGTCGTCCGGCACCACGACTTCGATGCGCTCGGCATCCTCGTCCAGCACTACCTTGGCGACTTCGGCCGGCTGCAGCGCGTTGACGATGAAGGCCGCCGCGTCCTGACTCCACGGGATGATGTCGATCTTCTCGCCCTGAAGCTCGCCGACGACGGCCTGAACTCTGGAGCCGCGCATGCCGACGCAGGCGCCGACCGGGTCGATGGACGAATCGCGGCTGATGACCGCGATCTTGGCGCGCGAGCCGGGGTCGCGGGCAACCGACTTGATCTCGATGATGCCGTCGTAGATTTCCGGCACTTCCATGGTGAAGAGCTTCGCCATGAACTGCGGATGGGTACGCGACAGGAAGATCTGCGGTCCGCGCTGCTCGCGGCGCACGTCGTAGACGTAAGCGCGGACACGGTCGCCATATTTGTAGTTCTCGCGCGGGATCAGTTCATCGCGGCGGATGATGGCTTCGCCGCGACCCAGATCGACGATCACGTTGCCGTATTCCACGCGCTTGACCGAACCGTTGACGATCTCGCCGACGCGATCCTTGTATTCGTCATACTGGCGGTCGCGCTCAGCCTCGCGCACCTTCTGCACGATGACCTGCTTGGCCGACTGCGCGGCGATGCGGCCGAAATCCATCGGCGGGAGCTGCTCGGCGATGAAGTCGCCGACCTGCGCATCGGGATTGCGGTGGCGCGCGTCCTCGAGTGCGATCTCACGCGCGTATTCCTCGGGCTGCTCGACGACTTCGAGAAGGCGCTGCAGCTTCATCTCGCCCGTGGTGGGATTGATGTCGGCGCGGATATTGGTCTCTTGACCGTATCGCGAGCGCGCGGCCTTCTGAATCGCGTCGGCCATGGCCGCAATCACGATTTCCTTGTCGATCGACTTCTCGCGGGCGACCGCATCGGCGATCTGGATAAGTTCGAGCCTGTTTGCACTAACTGCCATCATGGTCTCCTTGGGCAATTCTCCCGGGACCGTCGCCCAGGGTGCGAAAATCAATTGTCGTTATCGTTGTCGGCGTCGGGGCCGTCGCCCTCGAATTCGGTTTCGCCGTCGTCCAGATCGTCGGCAAGCGCGCGCGCCTTCTTGGCGGCCTTGTCGCGCTTGAGCGTGTCGCGGATCAGATCGTCCGTCAAAATCAGCCTGGCATCGGCCAGGGCATCGTAGGCAATGCGCGCGACCGGCTCGTCGCCATAGCTGAGCTGATCGCTTTCGACCGTGATCCCGGCATCGTCCGCTTCGACGATCTTTCCCTTGAACCGTTTGCGACCGGCGACCAGCACGCCCGTCTCGATCTTGGCAAGATGCCCCTTGGCCTGGATGAAATCGGCCTTTCGCACCATCGGCCGGTCGATGCCCGGCGACGACACTTCGAGGTGATACGCCTTTTCGATCGGGTCCTCGACGTCGAGAGCCGGCGAAACCGCGCGGCTCACCTCCTCGCAATCCTCGACCGTCATCGTCCCGTCGAAGCGCTCCGCCATGATCTGCAAGGTCAGGCCGTTCTGGCCCGACAGCCGCACACGCACGAGCCGGTAGCCCATCGAGCGCATGACCGGCTCGATGATCTGCGCGATGCGCGCGTCGATGCCCGTCTCGCGGATGATGCGGTCGTCGCCCGAAGGCGTCTCAATCGTCGTGTCGCTCAAAGCGGCCTTCCCGGTTCGCTGTCGCGGCCGGTAACAAAAAAGAGCGGGACCGGGTGGACCCACTCTTGCCATACCGACCAAGAATTTGAGGCCGATATACGCGAACGGGGAGACGGGATCAAGTGCCGCCGTCATCACGTCTCAACCATGCGGTGAACGCATGGCTGCATTGTCGAGATCGGCCTACCGCATTTCGTGCTGCAACATTATGTTTGCTGCAACGCACAAGGAAAGGAGATCAAGCAATGAAAAAGCACGGTTTCAGACACGGCTTCAACGAATTCTTCTCGGTCATCGGAAGCGCGATTGCGGTTTCCTCGGCCACCCGCAGCCGTCAAGCTCCTCGCGATGCGGACCTGGAGCGCCTGGGCATCGACCCCAACCAGTACCGTTCGATCCGCCAGTGGTAGATCGCACCATTCGGTGCCGACAGACACATGAGAACGAGCCCCGTCACAAGCGGGGCTTTTGTTTTGGGCGATGCCCTATCTGCGGATAAAGGTCAGATAGGCGGGTACGCGTCCCTCGCGCATCGCCTTGGCCTCGTAGCGCGTGCCGGGCCAGCCCTCATAGGGCCTGCGCCAGTCGTCCGGCCCCTTCGCCTGCCAGTCGAACGCATCATGCGCGCGGCAATGCAGAAGCGTCCAGTTGACGTAATGATCGATATCCGACGCAAAGCGAAAGCGCGCTCCGGGCTTCAGCACACGCGCAAACCGATCCAGATTGACCGGGCTGACGAAGCGCCGTTTCCAATGTCGCCGTTTGGTCCACGGATCGGGGTAGAACAGGTCGATCCCCGCGAGCGAGGCGTCCGGCAGCCAGTCGAGCAGTTCCGTCGCATCGTCGTCGTGAAGGCGGACATTAGCGAGCGGCACCTTGTCGAAGCTGCCTATGAACTTCGCCATTCCGTTGACGAACGGCTCGACGCCGATGAAGCCGACGGCCGCAAAGCGCGCCGCCTCATGGTGAAAATGCTCGCCGCCGCCGAAGCCGATTTCCAGCCGGACATCGTCCACATCCGCGCCGAAAAGCGATCGCAGATCGGTCGGCGCGGGTGTTTCGAGATCGATCTTGAGCGTCGGCAGACGCGCTTTCATCCGCTCGATCTGCGCCGGGCTCAGCGTCTTGCCGTGCCGGCGACCGAAGAATGCCTCGGTCGCCCGCTCTCCCCATTCGTGCTTCGTCATGGTCAGGCGGCGACGGCCTCTTTCAGCGCCTTGACGAGGTCGGTTTTCTCCCAGGAAAACGACCCGTCGCGGCCCGCTTTGCGGCCGAAATGACCGTAGGCAGCCGTGCGCGCATAGATCGGCTTGTTGAGGTCCAGATGGCGGCGGATGCCTGACGGCGACAGGTCCATGACGTCGCGCACCGCCTTTTCCACCGCGTCTTCCGTGACCTTTCCGGTACCGTGCAGGTCGACATAGACCGACAGCGGCTGCGCGACGCCGATGGCGTAGGACAACTGGATCGTGCAGCGATCGGCAAGCTTTGCTGCCACGACGTTCTTCGCCAGATAGCGCGCCGCATAAGCCGCCGAACGGTCGACCTTCGTCGTGTCCTTGCCGGAGAACGCACCGCCACCGTGCGGGGCCGCGCCGCCATAGGTGTCGACGATGATCTTGCGGCCCGTAAGGCCCGCATCGCCATCAGGTCCGCCGATCACGAACTTGCCGGTCGGGTTGATGTACCAGTTGCAGTCGTCGGCGATGGACAGCCCGCCGGAGGACAGCGCCTCGCGGATGTAGGGCTCGACGACCGTGCGCACCTTCTTGTTGTCCCAGTTCGGGTCGATGTGCTGCGTCGAGAGCACGATCTGCGTCGCCTCGCTCGGCCTGCCGTCGACATAGCGCACGGTGACCTGGCTCTTGGCGTCCGGCCCGAGTTTGCCGGCATCTCCCTCGCCCTTGTGACGGGCGGCCGCGAGCAGTTCGAGAATCTTGTGGCTGTAATAAAGCGGCGCCGGCATCAGGTCCGGCGTTTCCGAACAGGCATAGCCGAACATGATGCCCTGGTCGCCCGCACCTTCCTCGCCCTGCTTGTCGGAGGCGTTGTCGACACCTTGCGCGATATCGGCCGACTGGCCGTGCAACAGAACGTCGATCCGCGCCGTCTTCCAGTGAAAGCCGTCCTGCTCGTAGCCGATGGCGCGAATCGCGCGGCGTGCGGCCGAGCGGAACTTCGACGGATTGATGAGCGGATTGCCGTTGGGCTCTGACAAGACGTTGCCGTCCTTGTCCTTCTTGAGGAGCGAGTCGGGAACGCGCACCTCGCCGGCGATCACCACGCGATTGGTCGTCGTCAGGGTCTCGCAAGCGACGCGGACATGCCACGGGTCCATGCCGGCCTTTTTCGCTTCCTTGTAGACGAGATCCACGATCTCGTCGGAGATGCGGTCGCAGACCTTGTCGGGATGGCCTTCGGAAACGGATTCGGATGTGAAGATGAAATTCTGGCGCAAGATCGGGTGTCCCCTCTGGAAATGCCTGGCCAGGAAGCGGCAGGCAACAGACGTGTAGCCAAGCCGGCAACCCCCGGTCAAGCTGCGCCGACCTGCCATGCCTAATGCAGGAGGATTCCTCTTCTAAAGCGCGTCGCGATCTTTCAGATTCGCTCCATGCGCTTCAGGTTCCTGTTTTTGCGCATGTCTTTATCCCGAACCGATGCCCACTTTCGGGAGACATGCGCTAAGCCGTCTCGTCTTCTTCGGTTGCGAGCGTCTTGACAAGGTCGATGATGCGGCGTCGCACCTTCTGGTCCTTGATCTTCAAAAAGGAACGGGTGAGTTGCACTCCTTCCGAACTGCTCAGGAAGTCCGACACGTAAGCCGCGCCCTCGTCTTCGGCAAAGCCGCCGGCGGGCGTGTCCTGTCCGGGCGCGTCCTCGAAGAAATAAGCGACCGGTACGTTGAGGAAGGACGAAATCGCCTGCAACCGGCTCGCGCCGACGCGGTTTGTGCCTTTCTCGTATTTCTGGATCTGCTGAAACGTGATACCGAGCATCTCGCCGAGCTTTTCCTGGCTCATGCCAAGCATGTTGCGGCGCAATCGGATGCGACTACCGACGTGAATGTCGATCGGGTTTGGCTTCTTTTTATTGATGGTCATCCTGGTAAGCCTGGTTGAAACAGGCCCTTTATATTTATGGCTATCGCCATATTTATGGCTATCGCCTACATGCCGCCTCCCGGGCGAGCAGAGTAACAGCCTATACGACGCCGTCAGAGCGGCCAATATGAGTCTCTGAAATAAGGTATATCAAATTTAAGTGGCCCTGGACGCGCGATGACCCACTATTGCGCCGCCGACCAAGACGAAAACGACGATCCAACCGGCCAGACGTCCGGGTATCGGTAAAATCAGCCCGTCCGCACGCACAAGCGGCACCTCCACATCGAGAACGCCGACCGCATCGAGCGCAAGGCCATCGATCAGTCGACCATAGCCGTCCACCGCCGCTGAAATGCCATTGTTCGCCGCGCGGACCAACGGAAGGCCGGTTTCCACCGCGCGAAGCTGCGCCTGCCTAAAATGCTGGTAGGGACCGGGCGTGTTGCCGAACCAGGCGTCGTTGGTCACGTTGACGATCAGGCGTGCGTCGGTTTCGCCGCGCGGCGCGATGCCCGGAAAGATCACCTCGTAGCAGATGAAGGGCAGACCGCCCATGCCATTGCCCAGATCGAGCGGCCGCCGCCTCGTGCCGGCTGAGAACCCGCCGATATTCTGTGCAAGCTGGCGGAGCCCGAACCGGGAAAGGACATCCTGAAAGGGCAGGTATTCGCCGAACGGCACGAGATGGACCTTGTCGAAGGCGTCGACGATCTCGCCGGACTCGTCGATCACCACGATCGAGTTGTAATAGGCAGTGGCGCCTGCCGACCTCTCCTCCGCGCGCACGATGCCCGCGAGCAGCCGCTGTCCCTCGCCGATCGTATCGCCGAGGGCGGCAAGGGCGTCCGGCCGGTCGCCGAACAGGAAGGGGACCGAGGTTTCGGGCCACAGGATGATGTCCGGCCGAGGCGCGCCGTTCTCGACGGGGCGTCTCGTCAAATCGAGATGCGCCTCGAAGATGCGGTCGCGCTCAGCCATGTCCCATTTCTGGCTTTGAAGGATCGACGGCTGGATGATGCGCACGGCGATCGTGTCGCCTTCTTCCGGCGCTGCCAACGCAAGCCGCGCCGCTCCATAGCCCAAATGCAGCACAACGAGCGCCACGCCCAGCACCAGCCCAAGCTTCAGATGCACCCGCCCGGCAAGCAGCGCCGGCAGCGCAAAGACGAACACGGCAAGCGCGTTCATCCCCGTGAAACCGAGAACCACCGAGGACTGCATAGCAAGCGGAACGGGCATCGCCGCATAGCCGATCGCATTCCACGGAAAACCGGTGAAAAGCACCGCGCGCAGCCACTCGGCACACGCAAAAGCGACGGCCAGCGCGCAGATGCGCCCGATATCGTTACTCCAGGCAAGCTTAGCGAGGGCGCAGGCGAGCGCATAGAAAATCGCCAGAAGCGCGGGCAGGCCGACCACCGCCAAAGGCAGTGCCCAGGCGAAAAGATCAGCCTCGACCAGAAGCGCGTTGCCGGTCCACCACAAGCCGTTGAGGAAATAACCGAAGCCGAACAGCCAACCGATGCCGAAGGCAGGCGCAAGACGCCGCGCCCCTCGCCTTTCCGGCGCCGCGACCGCCCCGTCCAGCAACCAGACGAGAATCGGAAACGCGATGAAAGCGGCCAGGGGAAAATCGAAAGGCGCCTGTGCGAGGCCCGCAATCACGCCCGCGGCGAACGCAACAAACGCCCGTCCTGCGCCCGACAGGAGAATTATCTTGCCTGCAAGGCGCTCCATTCACCTGTCCGTTGCCAGAATCAACCCCGCACCCTTCTATCAAAGGCGCGGGATCTTTCCAATTCAAGCAATCAGTTGGCGCTGTGGCGCGCCGTGCGACGGGTATCGGGCGTATCCGCGCCGACGATGCGCACGCGCTTGACCCGGCGCGGGTCGGCGTCGAGCACATGGAACTGGAAGCCAGGTATGGCCTCGACGATCTCGCCCCGCGCAGGCACCCGCCCCAGCGCATTGAAGATCATGCCGCCGATCGTGTCGACATTCTCGCCATGTTCGCCGGCCGCGAAGGCAGGCCCGATCTGTTCGGCCACGTCGTCGATTTCGGCCTTGGCATCGACCACGAACATGCCGTCGGCCGTGCGTACGATCATCGCCTCGTCGTCGTCATGCTCGTCCTCGATGTCGCCGACGACCATCTCGACGATGTCTTCTAGCGAAACCAGACCATCCGTGCCGCCATATTCGTCGATGACGAGAGCCATCTGCACGCGTTCGGCCTGCATCTGCGCCATCAAATCCGTGGCCAGCATCGAGGGGGGGACGAAGAGCAGCTTGCGCACCAGCCCCAGCTCTTCGATGCTTTTGGTCAGATCGACCCCGGCCAGATCGAGATTGCCGCCGCCTTTGGCGGTGCGGGTGATGTGCGCGAGGATGTCGCGAATGTGAACCATCCCGCGCGGATCGTCGAGATTGTCGCCATAGACCGGCATACGCGAATGGCCGAGCTGTTCGAAGCGCTCCATCAGAGAGCCGAGCGGCGTCGTCGCCTCGACTGCCTCGATATCGGCGCGCGGGACCATCACGTCGTCGACACGCAGTTCGCGCAGCCGCAGGATGTTGCGCAGCATGGCGCGCTCTCCGGGCGAGAAATTCGCCGCATCGAGAGACCCCTCGTCGAGCGCGTCGGCCAGGTCCTCGCGAATGGAAGAACCGTTCTTCGCGCGGAAGAGGCTGGAGATGAGTTGAAGGAAATTGGAAGGTTTGCCGGTCGTGCCGGCGGTCCTACTTTGCGCGTCCGCGCTTTCGTCGGACAGTTTGGCCTCGGCGCCAAGCGGCGAAGCATCCATCTGTGTTTGTTCGGTCATCGTCCTTGAGGCCGTTCGGCCTTACCAGTTAGCCATATGGGTCGGGAATAGAAAGACGCATGAGTATCTTTCGTTCCAGCCCCTCCATCTCGTCCGCATCCGCGTCATTTTCATGGTCGTAGCCCAGAAGATGCAGCAATCCGTGAACGAGCAAGTGCGCAAGATGGTGTTCGAAAGGCTTGTCTTCCAGTGCCGCCTCGCGAGAAACCGTCTCGAACGCCAGAATGACATCACCCAGCATCGGTGGCAAGGCATCGCCCGGCGCGACCTTGAAGGCGGGGAAGGACAGGACGTTGGTCGCCTTGTCCTTGCCGCGCCATTCACGGTTGAGGTTCCGGATCGAGGCGTCGTCGGTGAAGACGAGGCTGAGTTCGGATTCGCGTGGCTCGATACCGAGTTCAGCGAATGTCGCCGCGCATGCACTTTCAGCCTGCGCGGACAGCACATTCTCGTCCGGCCAGTCGCCGGCCTCGACGGCGATATCGATTTCCAGATCCATTCCCGTCAGACTTGCAACGCGCCCCGGCCGGGCATCGATGCGCCCTCACGGTCGTAGGCGCGCACGATCTCGGCGACGAGCGGATGGCGCACGACGTCGACATCGTTGAAGCGGCAGGTGACGATGCCGGACACGCCGTCGAGCACGCGCAGCGCCTCGACCAGACCGGACTTCGTATTCGGCGGAAGATCGATCTGCGACGGATCGCCCGTCACGATCATGCGCCCGCCCTCACCCAGACGCGTCAGGAACATCTTCATCTGCATGGGTGTCGTGTTCTGCGCTTCATCGAGGATGATCGCCGCATTGCGCAGCGTACGCCCGCGCATGAAGGCGAGCGGCGCGATCTCTATCACCTCGGCCGCAAGCGCCCGCTCGACCTTGTCGGACGGGATCATGTCGTAGAGCGCGTCGTAGAGCGGACGCAGATAGGGATCGACCTTTTCCTTCATGTCGCCGGGCAGGAAGCCGAGCCGTTCGCCCGCCTCGACCGCCGGCCGCGACAGGATGATCCGCTCGACCGCGCCGCGTTCCAGAAGCATCGCCGCATGGGCGACCGCCAGATAGGTTTTGCCGGTGCCTGCGGGGCCTATGCCGAAGACGAGTTCGGAGCGCTCCAGCGCGCGCATATAGGCGTCCTGATTGACCGACCGCGCATAGATCGTGCGCTTGCGCGTCGCGATCTGCGCGGCCGCCATCTTGCCCTTCTTCTCCAGCGTCGGCAGCGTCAACTGGTCATCGGCGGCGATGGAGATGCGGATCGCGCCGTCGACTTCCGACGGCGACACATCATGGCCCTTCTGGACGAGGCCGTAGAGATAGTCGAGCGCGCGGCGCGCCTGCTCGGCCGCCGTCGGCTCGCCGCGGATCGACAACTGGTTTCCCTTGGAGCGGATATCGAGGCCAAGCTTCTGCTCTATGCGCGCCAGGTTCTCGTCGAACTGGCCGTAAAGTGCCGAGGCGAGTTTGTTGTCGTCGAAGGTGAGAACGATATGCGCCATGTCCGACGCCCCCTGGGGCGCAGTCTTCAGTTCGGGTGCGACGCTCAATCGGCTCTCCTCATTCGAACCCTTCGTCAAACCGGCTCCGCAAATAGGGAGTTGCGGCCGGCACTCAAGACCTTCACGCGAACAATGTCGCCGATTCGCCCGACGCTTTCATCAAGAATCACGGGCTGGAGCCATGGCGAGCGGCCGACGATCTGTCCCGCCTGGCGTCCCGGCTTCTCGATCAGCGCATCCATCTCCATTCCGACGCGGCTTTGCGTGAAGGTTTCGAGCTGATTTGTCAGCAAAGCCTGCAATTCCTGCAGCCTTTCGTCCTTCACGCGCTCCTCGACATGAAACTTCATGTCGGCGCCCGGTGTTCCGGGGCGCGGCGAATATTTGAACGAGAAAGCCTGTGCATAACCCACGTCGCGCACCAGCTTCATGGTCGCCTCGTGGTCAGCGTCGCTCTCGCCCGGAAAGCCAATGATGAAATCGCCCGACATCGCGATGTCGGGCCGCACGTTGCGGATGCGCTCGATCAGGCGCAGATAATCGTCCGCCGTGTGCTTGCGGTTCATCGCCTTCAGGATGCGGTCGGAGCCCGATTGCACCGGCAGATGCAGATACGGCATCAGGGCAGGCAGATCGCGATGAGCGGCAATCAGCGTATCGTCCATATCGCGCGGATGGCTGGTGGTGTAGCGAAGCCGCTCAAGGCCCGGAATCTCGGCCAGCCGGAACAAAAGTTCGCCGAGGCCCCATTCGCGCCCGCCTACTCCCTCGCCGTGCCAGGCGTTGACGTTCTGCCCAAGCAGCGTGATTTCGCGCACGCCGCCTTCCGCCAGCCGCTCCGCTTCCGCCACGATCTGCGCGACGGGGCGCGAAATTTCGGAGCCGCGCGTATAGGGCACCACGCAGAAGGTGCAGAATTTATCGCAACCTTCCTGCACCGTCAGAAATGCCGTCACACCGCGATTGCGCACGACAGTCTTCTGCGGCTGCGGCAGATGCTCGAACTTGTCCTCGAGCGCGTAATCCGTCTCGACCACTTTGTGGCCCGCACGCGCCTTTTTCACCACCGCCGGCAGCCGGTGATAGGTCTGCGGGCCGACCACGAGATCGACGACCGGCGCGCGGCGCAGTATCTCGTCGCCTTCGGCCTGCGCGACGCAGCCCGTCACGCCGACCACCATCTCGTGCCCCTGAGCAGCGCGGTCGCGCTTCAGGTCGCGAATGCGCCCAAGTTCCGAATAAACCTTCTCGGCGGCTCTCTCGCGAATGTGGCAGGTGTTGAGCAGCACCAGATCGGCGTCCTCGATCGCGTCGGTCGGCTGATAGCCGTCGGCCATCAGTGCATCGGACATGCGCTGGGAATCGTAGACGTTCATCTGGCAGCCATAGGTCTTGACGAATACCTTGCGGGTCTTCGTTTCGGCCGCGTCGTCGGGTCGGGTGAGCGTGTCGTTCAGGTCCATGGCCACGCTCTAACGCTTTTCATCGTCAAAATCGAGATGGGCCGCGTTCACAATGGCATGCCTCGCCGGGCGCCGTGTAGATGGTCGCGAATTGCGCGTTCCGCCCGTGCCGCGACCTGCTTGCGGTTCGCCCCGTCGAAACCGATGGTTTCCGCAAGAAACACGTCCACCACGATCGGGCCGCTCGTCACCAGTTTCACCAGATGCGGGACGAGTTCCTCATCTCCGATCCATGAAAAGCGCGCCCGATGGCGGCGTCCCATCGCCATGCCGTGCAGCCGCGAATAAAACAAAGCTGCCGGCTGTACCGCGAAGCCGTCCGCACCTTCGGCAAGCTGTGCGGCCGCGCCGAACAGCGTCGACTTGAACGGCAAAAGGCGATTGCCGCAGCCCGTCGTGCCTTCCGCGAACAGAACCAGCGGATCGCCCGATTTCAGCCGCTCGGCAACCTCCCGCGCCTGATCCCCCGCGCGATGGCGTGCCTCGCGCTCCACGAAGATCGAGTTTTGCGAGCGAAAGAGCCGCCCCAGCACCGGCCAGCCGGCAACCTCCGCCTTGGCGATGAAATTGACCGGCGCGATCGAACCCAGCACCATGATGTCGGTCCAGGACACATGGTTGGCCGCGATCAGCAGCGGGCGCTTTTGCGACAATTCCCCGTGCGCCCGCACACGGATTCCGAGCAGCGCCAGCACCATTCGATGCCACAAAAGTGCCGGCCTGCGCGGATCGCCGATCCCGGTCGCCTTCATCGCCAATTGCCAGACGACGAGCGCCAGCGTGCCGGGCACGAACGCGGCGAGCGCCATGGTCAAACGCAGTTTACCGAACATATCTCAGACGAGATCGCGGCGCATGACGATCGCGCCCGTTCGCTCGCCGCCCGGCTGGCGGTAGTAATCAGGCCGCTTGCCGACCCTGATGAAGCCCAGCCGCCGATAAAGCGCGATGGCCGGTGCGTTGGTTTCGTCGACTTCGAGGAAGAGCGAGGCGGTGCGCTCCGCATGGAGCGCGCGCAGAACCGCATCCATCAGGCTGCGGCCAAGACCCATCCGCCGCGCCGAACGGGCAACCGCGATGGTCAATATCTCCGCCTCGTCGGCAGCCTGCCGCGCCAGCACGAAACCGAGCGGCCCGGCACGGCGGTTGCCGACCTCACGCGCAGCGAACCCGAATACGTTGGGCTGCACCAGAAGATCGGCGAATTCGTCTTCGCTCCAGGGACGAACGAAGTCCTCCTCATGGATGCGCGGCAGGCTTGCCGCGTCGTCGATGTCTATGGTTTCCACGACGAAATCGCGTTTCGCGGCAAAAAAGGGCAGCTTCATGAGCCCCCCTTGCGCGAAACGGCGAAGCCTTCCTGCACCTTGGCATCGGCCGAGCGCAGATAGAGCGGAGACGGACGCGGCCCATTCACAGGCTTCGTCGCCGCGAGCGCCGCATAGGCGGCGATGTCGGCGGTCGCCGCGCGGCCGGCGACGTCGAGCGTGCCATCCGCGAGCGCCTGCAAAATGTCCGCCGACGAGCCAGTCACGACCGCGTCGTGTTCACTGGCGAGTGCCAGCGCGGCCTTCGCATCAAACGCGGCCGGCGCGGCCAGTTCGTCGCCGGCTGCCGAATAGAGGGCGGCGTGGATTTCGCCGCGACCTCCATCGAGCGCGGCCAGAATCGCGCGGCCGGGATTTGCCTGCCGCGCCTCGAAGCCGAGCGCTTCCAGCGTCGTCACGCCGATGGCAGGAATGCCGAGCGCCAGCGCCAGACCACGCGCGGCCGAGACACCGACGCGGATGCCGGTGAACGAGCCAGGCCCGACCGACACCGCAACGGCGTCGAGGTCGGCGAATGCGACACCGGCTTGTGCCAGCGCCTCGTCGATCACCGCCATCAGATGCTCGGCATGGCCCTTGCCGAGGTCATGCACGGCGCGCCCGCGCTCCGTTGTGTCCTGAATGGACGCGGCGCAGAGATTGGCGGATGTGTCGATGGCGAGAAGGATCATGGGCCGGCATCCGGTGCAAACTCATGTCGATATCGCTCGACGTTGCCCCCTTCTGTCCTGCCGGACATCTCCCCCTCGAGGGGGGAGATCACGCGCGTCATCGCTTGCACCAGCACCTTAGCCGTTTGAGACTGATCTCCCCCCATGCGGGGGAGATGTCCGGCAGGACAGAGGGGGGCAACGTAGGGCATCGTCATCTCAATCAGAGCCGATTACGCCGCCCGCTCGGCCTTCAATTCCAGCCTGCGCGCGTGCAGCACCGGCTCGGTGTAGCCTGACGGTTGCTCGCGGCCCTTGAACACCAGATCGCATGCCGCCTGAAAGGCGATCGAGTTCTCGAAATCCGGCGCCATCGGTGCGTAAAGCGGATCGCCTTCGTTCTGCCGATCCACCACCGAAGCCATGCGTTTCATCGTTTCCATCACCTGATCGCGGGAAACGACCGAATGATGCAGCCAGTTCGCCATGTGCTGCGCCGAAATGCGCAAGGTCGCGCGATCTTCCATCAGGCCGACATCGTTGATGTCCGGCACCTTCGAGCAGCCGACGCCCTGATCGATCCAGCGCACGACATAGCCCAGAATCCCTTGCGCGTTGTTGTCGAGTTCGTGCTGGATGTCTTCGGGCGACCAGTTCGGCCGCGTGGCGACCGGCACGGAAAGAATGTCGGCAAGCTTGGCGCGCGCGCGGGCCTTGAGTTCGGCCTGCACCTTGGCCACGTCGACCTTGTGGTAATGGGTGGCATGGAGCGTCGCAGCCGTCGGCGACGGCACCCAGGCGGTATTCGCGCCGGCCTTCGGGTGGCCGATCTTCTGTTCGAGCATCGCGGCCATCAGATCCGGCATCGCCCACATGCCCTTGCCGATCTGCGCGTGGCCCGACAGCCCGCATTCGAGGCCGATATCGACGTTCCATTGCTCATAGGCCGAAATCCAGGTCGACTGCTTCATGTCGCCCTTGCGGATCATCGGGCCGGCTTCCATCGAGGTGTGAATCTCGTCGCCGGTGCGGTCGAGGAAGCCGGTATTGATGAAGACGACGCGCGTCGATGCCGCGCGGATGCACTCCTTGAGGTTCACCGTCGTGCGGCGCTCTTCGTCCATGATGCCCATCTTGATCGTGTTCGCCGCCATGCCGAGCGCCTGTTCCACGCGGCCGAACAACTCCGATGCGAAGGCCACCTCTTCCGGCCCGTGCATCTTGGGCTTCACGACATACATGGAACCGGCCGGCGAGTTGGCGCGGCGACCTTCGGGACCGATATCGTGCAGCGCTATCAGCGCTGTGACCATCGCATCCATGATGCCTTCCGGCACTTCATTGCCATCGGCGTCGAGGATTGCCGGATTGGTCATCAGGTGGCCGACGTTGCGAACGAGCATCAGCGAACGGCAGCGGACCGGCAATCGGCCGGAACCATCCGGCAGATCGTATTCGGCGTCGGGGTTCAGCTTGCGCGTGAAGGTCTTGCCACCCTTGGCGACTTCTTCGGTCAAATCTCCCTTCATCAGGCCGAGCCAGTTGCGGTAGACCACGACCTTGTCCTGCGCGTCCACGGCCGCGACCGAATCCTCGCAATCGATGATCGTCGTGATCGCCGCCTCGATGAACACGTCGGAAATGCCGGCCGGATCCGCCTTGCCGATCTCACTTTTCGTGTCGACAAGAATTTCCAGATGAAGATTGTTGTGGCGCAGCAGGACCTGCAGATCGCACAGATCGTCTTTCAGATAGCCGGCGAATTGCGAGGCGTCCTTCAGCCCCGTCTCGCCTTCATCGCTCGTGACGCGCAGCGCACCATCCTCGACGACGAGCCTCGTGACGTTCTTCCAGCTTCCCGCCGCCAGCGGCACGGCCTCGTCGAGAAACGCGCGTGCCCAGGCGATGACCTTTTCGCCACGCTTCGGGTTGTAGCCCTCGCCCTTTTCCGCGCCGTCCGCCTCGGAAATGGCATCGGTGCCGTAAAGCGCATCATAGAGCGAGCCCCAGCGCGCATTGGCCGCGTTGAGCGCATAACGCGCGTTCATCACCGGCACGACGAGTTGTGGTCCGGCGATCTTCGCGATCTCGTCGTCCACGTTTTCCGTCGTGACCTTGAAGGCCGGGCCTTCGGGTATGATGTAGCCGATTGAGCGCAGGAACGCCTCATAGGCCGGCAGATCGGCCGGCGCACCGTTCTCGCGGTGCCAGGCATCGATGGTCGCTTGCATCGCATCGCGCTTTTCCAGAAGCGCGCGGTTCTTCGGCGCAAGATCGGCCACGATCGCCGCAAACCCGGACCAGAACCTGTCGGCATCGATGCCCGTGCCCGCGAGGGCTTCTTGACCGACAAAGTCGTAAAGTGTGCGGTCGATCTTCAATCCATCGACGTCGATGCGGTCTGTCATGCGGCGAGCCTTCCTCGAATTGCCATCGCTTTCAGCATTGCTTTCACCATGCAGCGCTGCGTCGGTCAATTCGGCAAAAGGCGAAAGGTCCTCACGCCGGAATCTGCATCGGCGCAGTCGTGACGCGTGGACGGCCGACAGCCGTTGCCCGCAGGCTCGCTTCGATGAAAGCGCGCCGGCCTTCGACGGTGGCGACGCGCATATCCATGGCAATCGCAATCTCGACCTCGTCGCTCCCCGCCTCGCGCGCCGCCTGCACCGCCTTTTCACGCAGAAGCCGGCGCGCGGTCTTCAGCGCATCTTCTTCGGTCGAATGGTCACAGATCGATGCGCCGACGCTTGCACGGAACTGCCCTTCGACGGGCTGCGTGACGGTCCCCTCGACGCTCACGCGGACCTGGCCGACGACCGCACCGATGGCATTGGCAACGTCGGCATGGTCGGGCACGACGCAATCCTGGCCGACCAATCCGGACAGGCCAGCATAGTGCAATCCCGCTGACGCACCGAGGCCGATAACCTTGCGGTCGAGACCGACCGATAGGCGCGCAACGCCCGACTTGCTGTCGAGCGCGCCCTGCACAAGCGGCCCGGCCACAAGCGCTGCGCCGTCATATCCATCGTCCGACAACGCTGTCTCAAGCATCAGTTCGCCCGACCGACGCGTGACGGCCGTCAGCACACGGCCAGCAATCTCTTCCGCACTCGCTGCAATCGGCTGACCGCGCCCGTCGCGCCGTCTTGCGAACAGCAACGCGCCAAGCCGTGCCGCCTCAACGTTCCAATTGTCCTGCGCGCCAACGACATGCGCCGCATCGGAGGGCGTGAAGCCGCAGACATGGGCAAGGCCGCGCGCGACAAGACGCTGCAACGTCGCGATCTGCGCGGTCGAGGCAAGCAACCGGTCGAGCGGCTGCGGCTGGGTGCTAAGCGACGCGTAAAGCTTTTCCTCCGCACTCGTCAGTCCCGCCGACAGGCGCTCCGGCATGCCGGTCTTCAGCGCGAACCGGCCATCCAGCCGTCCGGGATTGGCCGCGCGCAACTGTCGTTCCAGTTCCTGCGGCACGACCGAACCGTGAAGCTGCCCAGCGAGCGACAGCGGCACGAGGCGGCGTGGACCGAGCAGGATTTTCGGATCGAGGCTGCCATCGGAAACCGAAACCTCCGAATCGCCGCCAAGCCCACAGGTGCGCATAGCAACCGCCTCGACCATGGTGCGCAGGCCGCCGACCGTCGCACCCTCCGGGTCGATGCGCGGAACGCCCTTGTCGAGAACCGCGATGTCCGTCGTCGTTCCGCCGATGTCGGACACGAGCGCATCGTCAAGGCCGGTCAGATGGCGCGCGCCCACGAGGCTTGCGGCCGGCCCCGACAGGATCGTTTCGATCGGTCTTTGCCGGGCGAACCCGGCGGAAACCAGCGCACCGTCGCCGCGCACGACCATCAAGGGCGCATCGATGCCGCGCGCTTCCAGAAAGCCTTCCGTCGCCGCGATCAGCCGCTCGATCATCGAGATGAGCCGTGCGTTCAAAAGCGTGGTGAGCGCACGGCGGGGACCGCCGAGTTTGGACGACAGTTCATGGCTGGACGTGACCGGCAGGCCCGTGACCTTTCTGATGAGATCGCGAGCCAGTATCTCATGCGCCGGATTGCGGGTGGAAAAATATCCGGCGACCGCGAATGCCGAGACGGTTGCGGCGAGTTCGGGCAGGGCGGCGTCCAGCGTGGACAGGTCCAGCCGCGTCTCGTTGCCGTGGACGTCGTGGCCGCCGGGCAGGAAAATCACCGGGTCGGTGCCGAGCGCCGCCTTCAACCCGTCGCGGTCGAGATCCACCGGCGAAAAACCGATCATCACCAGACCGACCCGGCCACCCTGCCCTTCGACCAGCGCGTTGGTGGCGAGGGTGGTGGACATGGAGACGAGCCGGATTTGGGAAGGCTCGATGCCGGCCGATGCGATCACCCGATCTGCGGCTTGCGAAATGCCGACCGACAAATCGTGCCGCGTCGTCAGCGCCTTGGCTTTCGCGACGACGCCGCGCTCCTCGCAGAAGAGCACGGCGTCGGTATAGGTGCCGCCCGTATCGAAACCGAGATAGAGCGGCTGGTCTTCAGGTCCGGTCATGGAAATCGCCCGTGTCAGACGATCTCCTTAGCCCGGCCGTCGCGGTTCGAAAAGGCCGGTCACTCGACCCAGATCACCTCGCGCGAACCGCGCTCGACGAGCACCGGGCCGGTGTCGGTGTAGACGTAGCCGTAATACGGATCTTCCGGCACCTCGATGATCTCGACGTCCGAAGGCAGGATCGCGCCGGTCGTCACGCCGCCATCGATCACGACCGCATCGGCCGGATGCTCGGTCACATAGGTAACGGTGCGCTCCGGCACGACATAGCCCGGCGAATAGACGACCTCGCGGCTTTCATACTCGACGAGAACCGGACGGCCGTTCACGTAGATATAGCCGTAGTCCGGGCTGCTCGGCACCTGCACGACCTCGACTTCGGCCGGGATCACGACGCCGGCCTCGATTTCGCCCTCATAGGTGACGGTCGGCACGGGATTGTCGACGACATAGCCGACGACTTCGTCCGGCACGGCCGTTTCCGCGCCGATCACCGCACCGGCGAAACCGCCGACGAGCGCGCCGATCGGACCGCCGACCACAGCACCGGCAACGGCACCCGTTGTGCCCCCTGCCGTCGCGCCGAAGCCGCGCTGGGCGTCGTCATTGGACTGGGCTTGAGCTGCGCCGACGCCGAGAGCGGCGACGGCAGCGGTCGCAAGAAGAAACTTACGCATGTCTGATACTCCTTGGGTGGACGCGCTCCCCTTCTCCAAGGCTTGCGCGTGCCAACGTTCAGTGACGTCCCTCGGGCTCAAAAATGCGTGAACGGGCGGCACGTTCCGATCCATGCGATCACCAAGCGTAACATATGATAACCGGCTCAGCCGTCGAGCATGGCCCGCTGGTCTTCCGTCAGCGGGCGGATGTCGGCAGGCAGTATGACCGGCTGGGCAGCACCCGGCGCGGGCACGATTTCGCTGCGCGGCACGGGCAGCGGGCCGGCATCGAAACTCGTGCAGGCGGCAAGGACGATGGGCGCCAGAAGGCAAAGGGGGCGAAGCATGAGGCGGCATCAGCCTTTCAATGACGGCATGTCTATGACCATCACGAACCCTTAGACGCTCGCCGCGCCACGCGCCACCGCGCGGGCCTCCTCGGCGCGTTCGGGCGTGTCGCAGCAGGGCGGGAAGATGCGGCCAAGATGGATGAACGGGTCGCTCAGACGGACCGGCCCGGCGCAGCGCCTCGCACGGCGACACACGCGCCAGCCGCATTCGGCCGGACGGCCAAGCGCGGTTGCGGCCATGCGCGTCTTCATCTGCAGGATCGCATCGATCTGCGCGCGCTCCTCGGCGTGCCGGCATACGGCCTGGTACTGCGCCTCGACGCTGAAATCCTCGCGGTTCGGATAGAGCACCGGCAAGGGCGGCGTCAGCGCCGGCTCCCGCCATTTCGACTTACGCCTGGCCAATTCCGTCTCCTTGTCGTTGCGCATGGAACATCGTGCCCGCGCGGGACGCGGGCGGATCAAAGGTTCGGGAAGACGGGCGGCTGCGGCATCGCTCATCTGATAATGTGACTGCGATCCCGCAGCCGCCCGTTCGACGTTCTTGAAGGTGCGCACCTGTCTCTCTGCCCCGCCTTCCATCCTGCCATTTGCGACCGGACTTCATGCGGGTTGCGTGCCCCACAGGCACATCCGGCCCGTATTGGCCGGAGGGAGACCTCGGCGCGCCCTCCCCGGCCGCGCGGCTACGTTTGCCGCACGGCGGAGGCGCCGGCCCCCGCCCGCATGACACCGTCGCGACAGGCGATCCCGAAGACGGGGACGCGGAGGAGTGTATGGGAGGTGGGAGAGAGGGGGATAAGTTTTTGGTGGCGTTACGTTGCTACGACATGCGCGCGCAACCAGTCCTCGATGACCGGCTTGCGAAACGTGCCCGCTTCCAGATGGGCATAGATGAACTTTATGACCGCCTCCGGCCCAGCCTCCAGCCGCGCACCGTTCAGCCCGAGAAAAATGTCCATGCAGGCGAAGGCGACGCGCTTGTTGCCGTCGATGAAACCATGGTTCATCGCAAGGCTTTCCCACAACGCCGCAGCCTGCTCGACCAGATCGGCATAATAGCCGGTCCGGGGTCGTAACAGGGCGGACTCGATCAGGCCATGATCGCGGACGCCCTTTGCGCCGCCGAAAAGGCGCAACTGCTCGGTGTGGATGTAAAGCGCGTCGTCCAGCGTGAGGTAGTTCACCTACTTCGCCAAAGCCTCGTAGACGCTCGCCCAGCGTTTGGCGCTATCAGCGTGAAGCCGCTCGACGGCCGGATTGACCTTACCGCGCGCAGCTTCGGCCATACGGCGAAATTCCTCGGGCGAGAGGACGATAGCGACGTCGCGACCCTGACGTTGCACGCGCACAGGCTCTGCCTGCGCCATGTCGATGAGCTGGCCGAAACGGTTCTTGGCGTCGGAAGCGGAGAAGGATTTCATAAAGGGGAGATTAGCCGAATTGGCCGATTTAGGCAATAATACGATAGTGAGGTACGATAAGTGAACGAGGTACGTGTTGTGCCCTCCTAAGGATCGTGGCGAGGTATGTCGAAAAACAGGTTGGGATCTTCCATAAAACGCGCCGCGATGCGTTCAAGAAGCCTTCGGTCGACCAAGGAGTTCAACAGCGATCTCCTCGTATCCGGAATCCAAAGCGGTCGATTGCGCTTCACAATCTCATCCTCATCTGCGCCAAGGTACGCTGAAACAAGTCCTAGCGAAGGTTCCCCAGTTGTAGCGTTCATCAGACGGCCAAAGGAGCGCGTCATCAAATCGATCGGCAGCCAGTCTGTCTGAACAGAAGGTAGAAATTCTGCACGCCCATGGTGGTCCAAGACTCGTGCCAGTCCAATCTCACGCCAAGCCTCGGGCGGGCTTCGGTCAGACACAATCAGATGTGCTAGAGCGACATAGGGGAAGCCCACGACTCGCAAAGCGGACGCCTGCGAAACCCCCATATCGTTTGGCGATTTCCCTTGCTTACTGAAGGTCGCTCTAAGCACCTTCACCTCGATTGCCATCACCCTGTGCAGAAGCAAGGTGTTGCCCTCGTAGGGCACTATCAAGAGATCGATATCACCTGGCCGCTCGGCTGACGATATCTCGGAGGTTTGGACGAGCGGTCGAACGTAAACACCGCTATGTGGCGCCATATCGTCAAAGAAATCTGGTTGAAGCCCCCAGTAGACGTAACCGAAAAGCTTGCGATTGGTTATGAGGGAGATAATCATTCCCGGTTCGGATTTCTTGCCGATCCAACCAGTCGGCACGGCAATCGCCGGATCACCGTCGTGGAGAGTTGGCGGCCTTACCGCGCACCGGAACTTGAATTCATCCATGTGTCGGTCCGCCCGTTTCGCCGGGGAAAACCAGCGTCGTATTCCGTTGGTATCCCCGTCCAACTTGGTTATCGAGTTACGGTCCTCCGCCAAAACTCCCGAAAGGACAACTTTCCCTAGCGGTAGACGCGAAATGCGAATCGCCGTATGTTCACTTTCTGTTCGTTTTGGAGTTTGTTATGGCCCGAAATACTGGCAACGATTATCGCAAGGGTGCCGTCACCGGTCGGACGCAGTTCCAACATGAAAATGGTGACTGGCAGAAGCGTGATGAGCGCAATGGCCAATTTATGGAGCGTAAGTCTACAGAGGGGCCGTTCAAGGGTGTGGCCAAGGAACCTGATGGACGCGATACGAATAACTCTTAGCTTCAAATGTCGCTAGAAAGAATTCACCTTCGAAAACTTTTGTCGTCGATGTATTTAGACGACCGTAGACGTCGGGCGGCCTTGAAGCGTGACATTTCCGAAGATCGCCGCCCAGCAAGCGAGGATTCGGGAGGCGGTGACTTTCACACAGCCTTCTGGTCTGACGCAAAACTGCATGCGCGCGGCGAAGGCGACCTGCCGGCGTTGACTACGGGCCGTATCATGGCGAACAGTCGAAAGCGTAGGCTCTATCCACTTTTGACAGAAGGCTTTCTCGATTGGTGGAATGAACGCCGTCGCTGGATAAATGAACCGTTCCAGGTTCTCAGCCGAAGCGTAAAGGCTCGTCACGTTATTGAGCAATTCGGCTGTACTGTAAAAATCGAAAATCTGTTCTCGGTGCAAATGGCCGATGGGAGTTTTCGGCTCATCTACCCATATTTTTCTGAGCATCCGGAGCTTCGCGAAGAAGCGGCCCGCATCGGCCATTGGGTGATGGGTCAGGCTCTACCCAACTACGATCCACGAGGTTTTCGTATTCTGGATGTTCTTCGAGCACACTCGTTTCGGGCCGAAGAGCATCCTCCGCGCGGTAACGAGGAAGCCGTTTTCTTACGCCGGTATGCGGAGTTGCTTAAAGAGCGACGAGCGTTGGAGGACGGTTGAGTAACCCTTTCACGTAGCGCATGAGGCGCGCCCTCCGTCATGCTGCGCGTGACACCTCTCTCCTCTTTCGCTTGTGCGAGGAACTGGCGCCACAGCCACTAGGACGCGGGGGCCACTGGCTCCGCCAGTTCCCGCCCCGACTTTCGTTCGCTTAGATCCACCGGGTCTATGCGTAATGTTTGCTCAAGCGTGGAGATGCCAACAGGACAAGGCCCCACGATCCTACCGGACATCTCCCCCTTAAGGAGGAGATTAGCAGCGCCTTTATCCATCCCCCATCTTCAGCGCCTCGATGAACGCGGCTTGCGGAATCTCCACCTTGCCGAATTGGCGCATGCGCTTTTTGCCTTCCTTCTGCTTTTCCAGAAGCTTGCGCTTGCGGGTCACGTCGCCGCCGTAGCACTTGGCGGTCACGTCCTTGCGCAGCGCCGAGATCGTCTCGCGGGCGATGACCTTGCCGCCGATCGCCGCCTGGATCGGGATCTTGAACATGTGCTTGGGGATCAAATCCTTGAGCTTTTCGCACATGGCGCGGCCGCGCTTTTCGGCGGCCTGGCGGTGGACGAGCATCGACAGGGCGTCGACCGGTTCGTCATTGACGAGGATCGACATTTTGACCAGATCGCCCTCGCGATATTCGGAGAGCTGGTAGTCGAAGGAGGCGTAGCCCTTCGAGATGGATTTCAGGCGGTCGTAGAAGTCGAACACGACCTCGTTCAGCGGCAGATCGTAAGTGACCATGGCGCGCTTGCCGACATAGCTCAAATCGACCTGAATGCCGCGCCGCTCCTGGCACAGTTTCAGGATCGAGCCGAGATAGTCGTCAGGCGTCAGGATCGTCGCCCTGATCCACGGCTCCTCGATCGTGGCGATCCGCACCACGTCTGGCATGTCGGCAGGGTTGTGAAGCTCGATCACCTTGCCGTCGTTCATGTTGAGCTTGTAGACGACCGACGGGGCCGTCGCGATCAGGTCGAGGTCGAACTCGCGCTCCAGCCGCTCCTGAATGATTTCGAGGTGCAGGAGGCCGAGGAAGCCGCAGCGAAAGCCGAAGCCGAGCGCGGCCGAGGTTTCCATTTCAAATGAGAAACTGGCGTCGTTCAAACGCAGCTTGCCCATGGCGGCGCGCAGATCCTCGAAATCGGCCGCGTCGACGGGGAAGAGGCCGCAGAAGACCACCGGCTGCGCCGGCTTGAAGCCGGCCAAGGCGTTGGCGGTGGGCTTCTTGTCTTCGGTGATCGTATCGCCGACGCGCGTATCCGCCACTTCCTTGATCGAGCCGGTGATGAAGCCGATCTCGCCGGGACCGAGGTCCTCGACCATGACCATCTTGGGCGTGATGACGCCGACACGGTCGACGGAGTATTTCGCGCCCGTGCCCATCATGCGGATCTGCTGGCCCTTCCTGAGCCTGCCATCAATGACGCGGACCAGAACGATGACGCCGAGATAGCTGTCGTACCAGCTATCGACCAGCATGGCCTTGAGCGGTGCGTTCGCGTCGCCTTCCTTCGGGGCGGGCAGCTTGGTGACGATGGCTTCGAGCACGTCGCCGATGCCAAGGCCCGTCTTGGCCGAGATCATCACCGCGTCGGATGCGTCGAGGCCGATCACCTCCTCGACCTGTTCCTTCACGCGCTCGGGCTCGGCGGCGGGCAGGTCAACCTTGTTCAGGACGACGACGATCTCGTGGTCGGCGTCGATGGCCTGATAGACGTTGGCCAGCGTCTGCGCCTCGACGCCCTGGCTCGCGTCGACGACGAGCAGAGAGCCTTCGCACGCGCGAAGCGAACGCGACACCTCATAGGCGAAATCGACATGGCCAGGCGTATCGATCAGGTTCAGGACGTAGTGCTCGCCGTCCTTCGCATCATATTCGAGGCGGACGGTGTTCGCCTTGATGGTGATGCCGCGCTCACGCTCGATGTCCATGGCGTCGAGCACCTGTTCCTTCATCTCCCGGACCTCGAGGGAACCGGTCATCTGGATCAGGCGATCGGCCAGAGTCGACTTGCCGTGGTCGATGTGGGCGACGATGGAGAAATTGCGGATTTTGGAAAGGGGCGTGCTCATGCGCTGGGCCTATAAAGCATCGCCGCGCAAACGGAAACCGGATTTGCAGGTCGATCAAAAATCCGGAACAACGCGACGCAACCATAAGTTTATTTATTTTATATTAACAACTTTTGATTGATTTCTGATTTGTCACCCGCCAAGGTTGCCTCGTTGAGAGGGACCGGGCGTGAGGGGCAATTTGACGGGCTGGCAGGCAACGCCGCGCCTGGATGCCTTTGCATGTCCGCAGATTGGGGGCGGACATGGAAGCGGAGGCTTTCATTGCGCGGTGGACGACGCGCGAAGGCGGGGCCGAACGGGCGAACTACCAGATGTTCCTCGCCGAGTTCTGCGACGTGATCGGGGTGCCGAGGCCCGAGCCGGCGGGGGCTGAGCGCGAGCGCAACGACTATGTGTTCGAGCGGGCCGTGCGGCGGCGCGAGAGCGACCCGGTAAATTCCACGCTGCGGATCGACCTCTACAAGAAGGGCTGCTTCATTCTCGAAGCCAAGCAGTCGCGCCTGCCGGGTGGGAAGAACGCCCTGCCCGCGCAATTGTCTTTGCCCGATATCGATCGCGGTACGACGGGCCGGCGCGGGGCGGCGCGCAACTGGGACGCGATGATGGCGGCGGCGCGCAAGCAGGCGGAGGACTACGTTTTCCTGCTCGACGCCAGTCATCCCGCGCCGCCGTTCCTCATCACCTGCGATGTCGGCCACGCCTTCGAAATCTATGCCGATTTCACCGGCACGGGCCGCGCCTATTCGCAGTTTCGCGGGCGCAAGGGGTTTCGAATCTATCTGGAGGATTTGCGGCGCGAGGAGGTTCGCACGCTGCTGGCCGCGATCTGGACGGCCCCCGCCAGCCTCGATCCGGCACGCGAAAGCGCCCGCGTCACCCGCGCCATTGCCGGCCGGCTTGCCGAAGTCAGCCGGTCGCTGGAAAAGGGCTACGCCCCGCAGGACGTGGCGCTCTTCGTCATGCGCTGCATCTTCTGTATGTTCGCGGAGGACGTGGACTTGCTGCCCAAGGGCGAGTTCACTCGGCTTCTGGACGAGTGCAGATCGTCACCGCGCACGCTGGTGCCGTTGCTCGAAGAGCTATGGTCGAAGATGGACGAGCCGTCCGAGGAGAAGCGGTTCTTCTCCTATTTCCGCACGCATCTGCGCCACTTCAATGGCAATCTCTATCGCAATGCACACGCTTTTCCGCTCGAGGCCGAAGAGATCGGCGAACTCCTGGCGGCGGCGAAGCACAAATGGACCGAGGTCGATCCGGCGATCTTCGGCACGCTTCTGGAACAGGCGCTGGAGCCGACCGAGCGGCGCAAGCTCGGCGCGCATTACACGCCTCGCGCCTATGTCGTGCGGCTGGTGGAAGCGACGGTGATGGAGCCGCTGCGCGCCGACTGGCGACGGGCGCTGAAACAGGCCGACGGCGAGAAGCACGCCGGCAACGAGCGCGGCGCGGCGGCGATCCTGCGTGCGTTTCACCACAGGCTGTGCACCACGCGCGTGCTCGATCCGGCCTGTGGCACCGGCAATTTTCTCTATGTGTGCCTGCAATTGATGAAGACGCTGGAAGGCGAGGTGCTGGAAGCCTTGGCCGACCACGGCGAGACGGGGCTGCTCGGCCTTGACGCGGAAACGGTCGGGCCGGGACAGTTTCTCGGGCTGGAACTCAACCCCCGCGCGGCCGCAATCGCCGAACTGGTCATCTGGATCGGCTTTCTGCAGGAGCACTATCGCACCCATAGCGGGCATCCGGGCGAGCCGATCCTGCGCGCGTTTCGGAACATCAATTTCGGCAGCAAGGACGGGTATGACGCGGTCCTGGCATGGGACGAAGAGGAGAAAGACGGACGCACTGAAAGGTGCTTCGACAACCCGCGCCGCCCCGACTGGCCGGAAGCGGAGTTCATCGTCGGCAATCCGCCGTTTATCGGCGGCAAGGATTTGCGCGCAAGGCTGGGGTCGGACTATGTCGAGACGCTGTGGAAGGCGCATCGCCATATGAACGAGAGCGCGGATTTCGTCATGTATTGGTGGGACCGGGCCGCCGAGCTTCTGACGCGCAAGGGAACAGTGCTGCGCCGGTTCGGGCTGGTGACGACGAACTCGATCAGCCAGGTCTTCCAGCGGCGAACCATCGAACGGCATCTGTCGGCGAAGAAGCCGATCAGCCTGATTTATGCCATTCCGGATCACCCGTGGACGAAAGCGACGAAGGACAGCGCGGCCGTGCGAATTGCGATGACGGTGTGCGAGGCGGGGAAGCGTGATGGGGTTTTGCTGGAGACGATGTCGGAGAGTGGGCTGGATTCGGATGAGCCAATCATTGGCTTTGCCGTTCTGGGTGGTTTGATAAATGCGGACCTAACAATCGGTGCAAACGTGGGGGCCGCAAATAGGCTCATCGCGTCTTCAGAACTCGCGTCACCGGGCGTTAAGCTGCACGGGACCGGTTTCACTGTGACCGAAAACGAAGCGAGGCATCTTGGGCTGAACAGCGTTCCCGGCTTGGAGCGGCACATCCGGCCATATCGGAATGGGCGCGATCTGACAGCGCAATCACGCAACCTGATGGCGATAGACCTGCTCGGGTATAGCGCCGTGGGCGCACGAAACAGCTTTCCTTCAGTTTATCAGCATTTGCTTCAACATGTGAAACCTGAGCGAGATCGCAACAACCGTGCAAGCTACCGCGATAGCTGGTGGATTTTCGGAGAACCAAGAAAGGATTTGCGACCGGCTCTCGAAAACCTCACGCAGTACATCGCAACGGTCGAAACCACAAAGCATCGCGTTTTTCAGTTTCTTGACGCGAATATCCTCGCCGACAACATGATCGTCGTCATTGCATCGGATGACCCCGCGCATCTCGCCATCCTGACGAGCCGTATTCATCGCACATGGGCTCTCGAAGCGGGCGGCACGCTGGAGGATCGACCTCGCTACTCCAAATCCCGTTGCTTCGATCCGTTTCCCTTCCCTGACCCGTCCCCTGCCCTTCGCGCCGCCTTGCGCGCGGCCGGCGAGGAACTGGATGCGACGCGAAAGCGGGTTCTCGAAGAGCATCCGGACCTGACCATGACCGGGCTCTACAATGTGCTTGAGAAGATCAAAGCGGGCGCTTCCTCCACCGCTTCGCGCACCCCCGTGAACGGGGGAGGAACCGCCAGCATCGACGGGGCAGCCCCGCCTTCGATGGCTGGCCGTGGCGGAAATGGAATTGGCGACGAGCATGGCGTTGGCGAACCGGTGCTCACCGCCAAGGAAGAAGACATCAAAACGCGCGGGCTCGTGCTGATCCTGAAAGAGCTTCACGAGACGATCGACCGGCTGACGGCGGAGGCCTATGGCTGGGCGACGGAGATGGAGGACGGTGAGATTCTCGCGCGGCTCGTCGCGCTCAATGCCGAGCGGGCGCGGGAAGAGGCGCGGGGCCATGTGCGCTGGTTGCGGCCGGATTATCAGGAACCGCGCTTCGGCAAAGCAAAGACGGAGCGGGCGGAGGAACTGCCGCTGGCGGCAAGCGTCGTTTCGATCGATCGCGGACTGCCCGCATTTCCGAACCGGCGCGAGGAACAGATCCTCGCCGTCGCCGATGTGCTCGCGGCGAATAGTGCGCCGATGCGGGCGGCGGAAATCGCGCGGGCCTTCAAGCGCGGCGGAAAGCGGATCGAGCCGAAGGTCGAACAATTGCTCGGCGCGCTGGCCCGCTTCGGCCATATCGTTGCGCTGCCGGACGGCCAGTTCCGGACGCGCGAGCGCGAGCGGTTGGCCGCATGAAAAGCGCCGCTTATGCCGCAACGTAAGAGTCAAGACGGCGCGGCATAAAATGAATCGAATGGCTGCGACAAGGGTTGTCGTATCCGGACGCGTGCTCTAGGTTCGCCTTTCATAAGTCATGAACAAGACCATTTTCCGCCGCTATTTTCAAAATAAGCGCGGTGGGATCGGTCTTGATTTTTCCATTTACATCCGACCTGGGATTTGAGCCGACAATCGCGCATGAATATCAAAGTTGAAGCGAAATCGATTTTCAAAGTCTTCGGCAACGAACCGAAGAAAGCTCTCGAACTGTTGAGCGGCGGAAAGAGCAAGGAAGAGATTTTCGAGGCGACGGGCAACACGATCGGCGTGCAGGATGCTTCCTTTACCGTCGGCGAAGGCCAGATTTTCGTGGTAATGGGGCTCTCGGGTTCGGGAAAATCCACGCTCGTGCGCATGATCAACGGGCTGGTCACGCCGACCTCCGGCGAGATGCTGATCGACGGCACGGACGTCGCCGATTGCTCGGCCAAGACGATGCGGGACGTGCGTCGATCCAAGATCGCCATGGTGTTCCAGCACTTCGCGCTGTTTCCACATATGAGCGTGGCCGACAACGTCGCCTACGGGCTGAAGATCAAGGGCATCGGGGCCGACGAGCGACGCGCCAAGGCGGAAGACGCGCTCGCGCAGGTGAGTCTCAGGGCCTATGCCGACAGCTACCCGGACGAATTGTCCGGCGGCATGCAGCAGCGCGTGGGCCTTGCACGCGGGCTCGCCTCCGAGGCCGAAATCCTTCTGATGGACGAGCCTTTCTCCGCGCTCGATCCGCTCATCCGCCGCGACATGCAGGACGAACTCCTCGAACTCCAGCGCGCCCTGAAGAAGACCATCATCTTCATCACCCACGATCTCAACGAGGCGCTGATCCTCGGCGACAAGATCGCCATCATGAAGGACGGCCGCTTCGTGCAGGTGGGCACCGCCGAGGACATCGTCGCGAACCCGGCCGACGATTATGTCGCCGCCTTCACCGCCGATATCGACCGCGCACGCGTTTTCACCGCAGGAACCGTGATGGTTCCGGCCGAAGCGCTCGACCTTGCCGCCGACACCGCCGAGACGGCGATGGCGCGCATGGAAACCCTTGGCCGCGACGCGCTGCATGTCGTCGAAGACGGCAGGCCGGTCGGCATCGTCGCCTATCGCGACCTTTCGGCATCCGTTCGCAAAAATGGAGGCGCGCTCAAGGGCGCGATGATCGCCGATTTTCCGGCGACGACCCGCTCGACACAGCTTTTCGACCTTTACGGGCTCGCCGAAACCGGCCTGCCGATTGCCATTACCGACCGGAAGGGCGAACTCGTCGGCGTCGTCGCGCCGCAGGACGTATTCGCCAAGCTGGCTGCACCGGCCGCGGCCTGACCGCCGCGCCCGCCCGAATTTACGATCAAACAGGAGGCGCGCGTGTTCAGCCCCGCCGACATTCTCACCATCCCGCTCGCAGACTGGGTCAACAGCTTCGTGCGCGAGTTCCTGGTGCCGAACTTCCGGCCGTTCTTCCGCTCGCTGCAATGGCCGATCACGCAGGTGCTGAACGGGCTCGACACCCTGCTCAACGCCATGCCGATGCTGGTGTTCACCGCGATTCTCGCCGCCATCGCCTGGCGCACGGCCGGGCGCGGCGTCGCGCTCTTCACGCTCGTCGCGCTTGCATTCATCGACATGATCGGGCTGTGGCGTGAGACGATGACGACGCTGTCGATGGTTGTGACGGCCGTGTTGTTCTGCACAATCATCGGCGTGCCGCTCGGCATCATCGCCGCCGGCAGCAACCGGTTCCAGGCATTCCTGCGGCCGGTGCTCGACATCATGCAGACGATCCCGTCCTTCGTCTATCTCGTGCCGATCGTCATGCTGTTCGGCGTCGGCGTCGTGCCGGGCATCATCGCGACGATCATCTTCGCCATTCCGCCCATCATCCGCCTGACCAATCTGGGCATCCGCAATGTGCGCGAAGACCTCGTCGAGGCCGCGCGTTCCTTCGGTTCGACGCGCTGGCAGATGCTGTGGGACGTCCAGTTCCCGCTGGCGCTCAACACCATCATGGCCGGCCTCAACCAGACGCTGATGCTGGCGCTGTCGATGGTCGTCATCGCCGCGCTGATCGGCGCGGGCGGGCTCGGACTTACCGTCTTCACCGGCCTTGGCCGTCTCGACGTCGGCAACGCAACCGCCGGCGGCGTCGGGATCGTGCTTTTGGCGATCATCCTCGACCGCATCACACAGGCGCTGGGCGAGCCCGGCCGCATGAAGAAGACTTCGCTCAAGGCGACGCTTCTCAACCTCTTCTCGCCGGCACGGCAGACCCGCGCCGGCGAGGCCTGAAGCGGGCCGGTCCGCGGACCGCTTCACAAACCCTGTTTGACCGCAGGCAACATAAGACACCAAGGGAGATTTCGACCATGAAGACATCCACCTTCAAGAAACTGCTCATCGCCAGCGCCTCGGCCGCCGTGCTCGCGGCAACGCCGATCGTGGCCAGCGCACAGGACAATCCCGGCGAAGGCACCACGGTGCGCATGGCACAGCCCACCTGGGACACGGCCTGGTTCGAAACCGAGGTCTACAAGCAGGTCCTCGAGGAACTCGGCTACACGGTCGACGGCCCGACCTCGCTCGACAACCCGCTCTTCTATCAGGCCGTCGCGCAGGGCGACGTCGACCTTTGGGTGAGCGGCTGGTTCCCGCTGCACAACACCTATCTGCCGACGATCGAGGGTTCGGCCGAAGTGATCGGCGCTGTCGCCGAGGGCGGCGCACTGGAAGGCTACCTCGTCTCGAAGGCGGCCGCCGACGAGTTCGGCATCACCTCGCTGGAGGACTTCAAGCGCGACGAGGTCAAGGAAGCCTTCGACCGCGACGGCGACGGGCTTGCCGACATGGTCGCCTGCCCTCCCGGCTGGGGCTGCGAACTCAACATCGAACACCATCTTGACGCGTACGAGTTGCGCGACCACGTCAACCCGATCAAGGCGAGCTACTCGGCATCGATGGCCGACGCGATCGCCGCGCATGAGGCGGGCGAGCCGATCCTGTTCTACACCTGGACGCCGAACTGGACCGTCGACGCTCTCGTTCCGGGCGAGGACGTGGTGTGGATCGAGGTGCCGGAGGTCAACCTGCCCGAGGAGATCATGGATCTCGCCGACGCCGCGACGCTTGAAGGCGTGGAAGGCTGCGTCAACGATCCGTGCATGCTCGGCTTCCCGGCCAACGACATCCAGCCGGTCGCCAACTCTGCGTTTCTCGAAGAAAACCCTGCCGTCCGCGCGGTTCTGGAAGGCGCCTCGATCCCGGTTACCGACATCTTCGCGCAGAACGCGTTGATGAACGACGGCGAAGGCTCGGCGGAAGACGTTTCCCGCCACGCCGCCGAGTGGATCGAGAACAACCGCGAGGCCGTCGACGCATGGCTCGAAGAGGCGCGCAACGCGTCGTAAGCGATTGCGACAGCGAATAGGAAAAGGCGGGTCTTATGGCCCGCCTTTTTCATTGCGATCTTCGTCGTGATCAGTCGCCCTTGGCCATTGCCGGCGGGCCGCCGAGCGCGTCTTCGCCGACATAGGCTTTCGGCAGGTTCGTCTCGGCTTCCTTTTCGGTCTCGTACCATTGCTCATAGCGGTAGAGGACGAGTTGGTCGCGCGAGAGGCCGCGCAGGAGGCCGTACATCATCACCAGAATGACGAAGGCGAAGGGGAAGCCTGCCACGACGGCCGCCGCCTGCAAGGCCGACAGCCCACCGGCAAGCAGCAATACCGCCGCGATGGCGCCCTCGCTGATCGCCCAGAACATGCGCTGAATCTTCGGTGGATCAGCCTCGCCGCCGGCCGTCAGCATGTCGATGACGAAACTCGCGCTGTCGGATGACGTGACGAACCACATGACGATCATGACAATCAGCAGGCCTGTGATCACGCTCGTAAGCGGATAAAAGTCCATCAGACGAAAGATCGCGTTTCCATAAGCTTCGCGTGTCACCTCGATCAGGCCGGGATTGCCTGCCAACTCCATGTTGATCGCTACACCGCCAAAGGCAGTAAACCAGAAGAACATGATCGTGGCCGGAACAAACAGCACGCCGAGCGTGAATTCGCGAATCGTGCGGCCTCGCGAAATACGCGCGATGAAGATGCCGACGAAAGGCGACCACGAAATCCACCACGCCCAGTAGAAGATCGTCCAGTCGACCTGCCAGTTGGTCCCTGAATAGGCTTCCGACCAGAAGGAGAAATAGACGAACTCATTGATGTAGTTGCCCATATTTTCGACGAACGAATCGAAGATGAACAAGGTGGGGCCGAAGATCACCACGAAGCCCAGAAGTGCGAACGAAAGCTGGATGTTGAAATTCGATAGGCGTTTGATGCCGGCATCGAGACCGAGCATCACCGAAACGGTCGCCAGCAGCGTGATGAAAGCGATCAGCAGGATCTGGACATACACATTGTCACCGATGCCGAACAACGTGGTGAGGCCCGAATTGATCTGCATGACGCCAAGTCCGAGCGAGGTGACGACGCCGAACATGGTCCCGAAGACAGCGAGAATATCGACCGCATGCCCCCACGGACCATAGATGCGCTCGCCGATGATCGGGTAGAGCGCCGAACGGATCGAAAGCGGCAGCCCCTTGCGATAGTGGAAATAGGCGAGTGAACAGCCGACGACGCAATAGATCGCCCAGCCGTGAAAGCCCCAGTGCAGGAAGGTTAGAACCATGGCCTGCTCGGCCGCGGCGACGCTTTCGGGTTCCTGAAGCGGCGAATCGTAGAAATGGGTGAGCGGCTCTGCAACGCCCCAGTAGATGAGGCCGATGCCGATGCCGGCCGAAAACATCATCGCTATCCACGAAAACAGGCCGTATTGCGCTCTTTCCGTCTGAGCGCCCAGGCGAACCGAACCGTAGGGTCCCAGCGCCAGATAGAGACTCAGAACCACGGCCATGTTGGTGACGATGATCAAAAACCAGCCGAAATAGTCGGCGATTCCCGACTGAGCGCCCGAGAATACCGCTCCCGCCGTCTCGGGAAATATCGCGCCGAAGATGATGAAACCGACGATCAGAAGCGCCGAAACGGAAAAGACCGGGACGCTCACATGGGAAAACGGCCCCAGGCGCCTGGTCGCGACTTTATCTGTCATGAAAACGATGTCCCCCGGAGCGGATGCCCCGACTAGCTTGAATTCTGACGCACCCGTCCCTCCAACGGACGCGCCGACCGGGGGGTTAATGTGGCGGAACGGTGATGGTTCCGCCGTCGATCAGTCGTAGGTCAGTTCCGTCGCTTTGCCGCCGAAGACCCGGTACGCAAAGATCGAGTAGCCGATGATGGTCGGCAGCACGAAGCAGGTTCCCACGAGGATGATCGCGAGGCTTTCGGGCGCGGATGCGGCCTCCCAGATCGTCATGCGCTCCGGCACGACATAGGGATAGAAGGAGTAGGCCAGCCCCGCAAAGCCGAGCGTGAAAATGCCGGCGAGCGTCAGGAACGGCGTGATCGAGTGCTCGTCCTCCTTGTAGGGCAGGCGGAATGTCAGAAACCAGAGCCATACGAACATCGCGCCCGTAATGATGGGCAACGGCGCAAGCCACATGATTTCGGGCCAGGTGAACCATTTTTCGAAGATGCGCGTCGAGGCGAAGGGCGTTGCCAGCGACACGGCGACCATGCCGACGGCGGTGAAGGCCAGCGCCAGACGCAGGAATTTCACGGCCTTGCGCTGCAATTCCCCTTCCGTCTTGTAGATCAGCCAAGCCGCGCCCATCGCAGCGTAGGAGGCCGCAAGACACAGCGCCACCAGCGCGCCGAACCCGAAGGAAGCGAGGTCGCGGTCGAGGCCCAGCACATAGACGCCGAGCATGTAGCCCTGCGCGAGCGACGCCGTGAGCGAGCCGGCAAAGAACAGGAAATTCCAGCGGCGCTTGCGATGTACCGGCACCTTCGCGCGAAAATCGAACGCCACGCCGCGAATGATCAAGCCGAGCAGAAGCACGAAGACCGGGAGGTAGAGCGAGGTCAGTATGATGCCGTGCGCGACGGGAAACGCCACGAGCAAAAGCCCGACTGCAAGCACAAGCCACGTCTCGTTCGCATCCCAGAACGGCCCGATCGAATTGATCATCGTGTCGCGCTCGTCGTCGGTCGCGACGGCGAACAGGATGCCGATGCCCAGATCGAACCCGTCGAGGATGACGTAGATCAGGATCGACAGCCCCATGAGACCGGCGAAGATGAGAGGCATTGCGACATGCCAGTCGATGGTCATCAGATTCGTCCCCAATCGAAACGGCCATGTCGCAGCCCCCTCACTGGCCTGCCGGCCATCTCTCCCCTGAGGGGAGAGAGGACACGCGTCAGCCACGCGATCGCTCCTGCAACGAAGATGATTTTAGCAGACCTCGATGCCAGCGGCTCTCTCCCCTCAGGGGAGAGATGGCCGGCAGGCCAGTGAGGAGCGGCGCGAGACATCCTACTCCCCCGCCACCGGCTGCGACAGCGGTTCGTCCTCGACGGCGGGATCGGGCTCGTCGTCGCCTTCCTTGCCGGCTTTCAGCGCCAGATGGGTGAGGACGCCAAGATAGACGATCATGAGCGTCAGATAGAGAAGCACGTAGATCGTCAGCGTCAACGCAACATGGGTGCCGGGCACGTCGCGGGCGACGGCGTCGGCGGTGGTAAGCACACCCGAAACCAGCCAAGGCTGGCGGCCGATCTCGGTCGTGTACCAGCCGGCGAGCGTCGCGATCCAGCCGGAAAACGCCATTCCGGCGAAGACGTAGGCCATCGGCATCGGCAGCTTCCCGCGACGGTAGAGGTAGTAGCTGCCGACCCAGGAGCTTGCCAGCATCAGCATGCCGATACCGACCATGATGCGGAAGCCGAAGAAGACCGGGGCGACGGGCGGATGCTCGCCCTCGAAATCGTTGAGGCCGGGGACGACCCCGTCGATCGAATGTTTCAGGATCAGGCTCGCGCCGTTCGGGACCGCGATCTCGAAACGGTTCTCGCGTGCGTCCTCGTCGGGCCAGGCAAAGAGCACCAGCGGGACGTTGGGACGCGTCTCCCAGTTCGCTTCCATCGCCGCGATCTTCTGCGGTTGGTGCTCGAGCGTGTTGAGACCATGAAGATCGCCGACGAAGATCTGCACCGGGATCAGGATCGCGCCCATATAGACGCCCGTCTTCAGCGCCTTGAACATCGAGGCGGATCGGTCGCCCTTGATATAGCGAAGTGCCGAGAGACCGGCGATCAGGAACGCCACGGTGAGGCCGGACGCGATCAGCATATGCGTCAGGCGGTAGGGGAAGGACGGGTTCAAAACGATCTCGAACCAGTTGGTCGCATGCGCCACGCCGTCGCGCATCTCGAAACCGGCGGGCGTCTGCATCCACGAATTCAAGGCAAGAATCCAGACGGCCGACATGGTGGTGCCGAAGGCGACGAGGAAGGTCGCAACCGTGTGGACGCGGTTCGACACGCGGCGGAAACCGAACAGCATGATGCCGAGGAAGACGGCCTCAAGGAAGAACGCCGTCAGCACCTCGTAGGCGAGCAACGGACCGGCAATATTGCCGACCGTTTCCATGAAGCCTGGCCAGTTGGTGCCGAACTGAAAGCTCATCGTGACGCCGGAGACGACGCCGAGGGCAAAGGACAGCGCGAAGACCTTCACCCAGAAGAAATAGGCTTTCATCCAGGCGTGGTCGCCTGTGCGGTTGAATTGCAGCTTGAAGAAAAGAAGGACCCAGCCGAGCGCGATGGTGATCGTCGGGAACAGGATGTGGAACGAGATGTTCGCGGCAAACTGCATCCGGGATAAAATGAGCGGATCCATGACGCACAGTTCCTTCAACTGTTGGTGAAAAGAACATAGGCCATGAGCGCCGCGGGTCAAAGCGCCGGGCTGTCACAGGGGCGCGATGTCGCGCTGCGGCATTTTGGACGGCGCAGGACCGGCCCGACCGGGCGCGAATGAAAAAGGCCGGCATCGATGCCGGCCTTCGTTCACTCGGTCGCCGCCGATCAGGCGCCGGGCTGTTTCGTCTTGCGCAGATAGGGGAGCACGGTCTCGTAGTCGCCGAAGCGCTTCTTCGCGTCGTCGTTGGACACGGCGGCGGTGATGATCACGTCTTCGCCCTGCTTCCAGTTGGCGGGCGTCGCCACCTGATGCTTGGCCGTCAACTGGATGGAATCGATCGCGCGCAGGATCTCGTCGAAGTTGCGACCGGTCGTCATCGGATAGGTGAGGATCAGCTTGATCTTCTTGTCCGGTCCGATGACGTAGACGGAGCGCACCGTCGCATTGTCGGCCGGGGTGCGGCCATCGGAACTGTCGCCCGCATCGTCCGGCAGCATATCGTAGAGCTTGGCGATCTTCAGGTCCTTGTCGCCGATCAGCGGATAGTCGACCGAATGGCCGGTCGCGATCTTGATGTCTTCCTTCCACTTGCCGTGGTCGGAAACCGGATCGACCGAGATGCCGATGATCTTGACGCCGCGCTTGTCGAATTCGGGCGCGATGCCGGCCATGGTGCCGAGCTCGGTCGTGCAGACCGGCGTGAAATTTTTCGGGTGCGAGAAGAGCACGGCCCAGCCATCACCGATCCATTCGTGGAAATTGATCGTGCCTTGCGTCGTCTCGGCGGTGAAGTCCGGGGCGGTCTGATTGATGCGCAGGCTCATGTGACATTCCCTTCGTTGTGGTTGGGGGAAATATGAGAAGCGGGGTGCCCGACGGCAAGGATGGATTTTTCAGTCTGCGCCTTCGGGGCGCGGTCGATCGGCGAAATGATCCTTCAAACGCGCAACATCGTTCTCCTGCCACCCATCCGGCTCGGTCAGCGATATCCAGGCGTCGATATAATCCTCGGGCGCGTAGACATGGCCGAAGCCGATCGGCGTCGTCGTCGCCAGCGCCATGTCGAGGCCGAGCTGCAAAAGGGTGACGACCGGCGTCCAGCGCAAGGCGGGCGACACGTCCGGGGCGCGCTCGCCACTCATCCAGTCGGGCTCACGGTAGATCGAGGACGGCTGGAAGAAGGTGACGGGGTCGCTGCCATATTGCAGATAGACGATGCGCATCGGCCCCCATTGCGCGAAACCGTCGTCGAGCCGGTCGTGCTGGTTGGTGAAGCGGATGACGGACCCGTCGCCGAAGCGCGGTAGCCAGGCCGGCGAGCCGGGCTGACGATCGTCCATCGCGCGCCGCCATGTGGGTGTCGAATAGGGCGGGCCGCTCCACAGCGCGCCCTGGAACGGATCGCCGACGATGTCGAAGAGATCGACCGAGAGGTCGGAGTTCAGCGCGCCGAGGCTGAGGCCATGGAGATAGAGACGCGGACGCGCATTGTCGGGCAGCGAACTCCAGTAGCGATAGACCTCGGCGAAGATCGCGCGCGCGGTTTCAGCGCCGTAGCCAGGCTCGATCAGCAAGGAAAGCCAGCTCGTAAGGTAGGAATATTGAACCGCCACCGACGCGATGTCGCCATCGTGGAGATATTCCAGCGTGTCCATGGCCGCCGGATCGATCCATCCGGTGCCGGTGGGTGTGACGAGAACCACGATCTCGCGGTCGAACGCGCCGACGCGGATCATCTCGGCAAGCGCCAGCCGCGCGCGCTCGGCGTGGGTCTCGGCCGAGTTGAGCCCGACATAGACGCGCAGCGGCTCTTCCGCCTGCCTGCCGGTGAAGGCCGAAATATCGCGGCCTGTCGGCCCTTCGCCAACGAAGCGGCGTCCCATGCGGCCAAGCTCGTTCCAGTTGACCAGCGAGGCTTCGCTGCCGGTCTTGAGCGGATCGGCTGGGCGGGCAAGATCGGTCTGGATCAGCGCGTCGAGCTGGCGGAACGAGGTGTCGGCCGCGCGCAGGCCGTAGCGGAAGACGACGCCGTCGACGACCGAGAAGAACAGGATCGCGGCGACGGCGACGCCCAGGACGTTTGCGATGCGCGGCGGGATATGCCGCTTCATGCGGCCCGACGAGACGGTGCGTATCAGGGAGAAAAGACGCGCCACCATGAGGATGACGAAGAAGACGGCGAACGCGATGCCGCCGACTTCGAGCGGCCGGCCCGTCTCGACCGGCTCCAGCCCCATCGGCAGGCGGATGGAGTTCTGCCACTCAGACGCCTTCCACAGAAAGATCGCGACGACGACGCCGCAGATCGCCGCTGCCGACCATTTCGTCAGCCGCTCCACGAGAAGCGAAAACGGCGGCAGGCCCATATAGACCCACAGCCAGCGCAGGAAGACGCCGATGCCGTATCCCGCCGCGAAGGAACAGCCGGAAAGCAGCCCCTGAAGCTGGTAGGAACGCGGCAGGAGGCTCGGCGTCAGAGAAAAGGCGAACAGCAGCGTGCCGATCAGCACGCCGACGGAGCAGAAGGACCGCCCCATCCGCATCAACCTGCCCGCGACGATCCTTTGCACTTTTCCGCCTCACCGATCTCTCGCGACCTTATTGCCATCGGTGGGGGCGGTTCGTCCATCAGCTTATGCGGGGCTAAACACCTATCGCGCAAACCAGCCCGGCAAGAGGCGGCCATCCTCGAAGAAGCGGTCGCGCTCCCGCCATATCGCGGGAAGCGCCAGCAGCGCGATCGAGACCAGCGCGATGACCGTCTTGGTCAGCTGCGAAAGCTCCGGCGTGCGCTGATCGACATAGTAGACAGCGTATACGATCACGACATGCCAGACATAGACATGCAGCGAGTGGCGACCGAGAAGCTGGAGGAAGCGCAGCGTGAAGACCCAGTTGAAGACATTGCCGACGGCCCGCACGATGCGGTTTTCGTGGGCGGGCCCGGCCACGACGAGCCATGCGACGCCATAGGCGACGGCCAGGAAATTGACGAGATAGACGGGGCCGAAATCGGCGCGGATCTCCATGGTGGCGAATTTGCCGATCATGAAATCCGGCATCAGGCCATGCGCCGTCGCGACTCTCAACGGAACGAAGAAGACGACGAAGGCGAGTGCGGCCTTGGGCAAAAGCCGGCGTTTCGGCGACAACCAGTAGTCCCAGTCGATCTTGTCCTGCGCGGTCAATGTGCCGAGCACGACGGCGGAAAAGAAGATGACCTGCCAGCCGAGCATGTTGAAGGAAACGCGCACGCCCTGATCGTCGGTGCCCATGAAAAGCTGGTTGAGCGGTTCGGTGACGATCGTCTGGAGGCCAAGCTGCGCCGCCATCCAAGCGATGAAGGAAGCGACCAGAACCGTCGCCCATTTGCCCTGGATCACCAGCCAGATCACTAGAGGCGCAATCAGCATGTAGACCGTATATTGCGGCAGGATATCCATGAAGGTCGGCTGGAAGATGAAGGTCGCGACCGCGACGAGGCGCGTCGGATCGGAAAAGCTCGTGTCGCCGAGCCAGTTCCACCACGCCTCATAGCCGCCCGGCAGAACCATGCGGGCCAGAAGCACCGCGATCACCAGCCCCATCGCATAGCGATAAAGCTCGAACGCGCGGGAATAGACTTTCTTCGATCCCTCCCAGCGGCCGTATTTGAGCATCTTGCGCGCATAGACCAGCCCGATCAGGAGACCGGACAGGAAGACGAAGCCCTGTGCATCCTCGACGAAGGCAAGTTGACGATGGTTGATTTCGACCAACCAGTATCCGCCCACAAAAACCAGATGATTGATGAGCATGAAAACGAGAAAATAGCCTCGCATTCCATCGATAATGTCGAGGCGTCTCACTCGATAATCACTCTCGCTGTTTTCATTGTCGGGTCCATCAGCTGCTGCCGGCGGACCTTGGGCCGCAAACTACTGTAATTCGCCAACGCGAAGCGTCACGAATGGTTGCCACGAGTCACGCAAAGACCGTGCCCGATCCCGCAAGATCACTCGCAATTTATTTCGATATGTTACATTTCGTGCTACGTTTTTGGTGTCGTGCACGGGTGCGGCGAATCAAAGGGGAAGAAAATGCAATTTCCAGAATGGGTTAAGCCAGCCCTCGGCGGCGCCGCAGGCGGCGCGATCGCTCTCGCAATCGTGGGATTTTCATGGGGTGGCTGGGTCACGGCGAGCACCGCGCAGACCATGGCGAACAGCGCATCGAACGACGCCGTCGTCGCGGCGCTCATCCCGCATTGCCTGGCGCGCGCGGAAAACGACCCGGAAGCATCGGTCGTGCTCGCCGAACTGAAGGACGCAAGGGCCAGCGGCCGCCGCGCAATCGTCGAAAGGGCTGGATGGGCGACGCCGATCAACGAAGAACGCCCGAACCGCGCGCTGGCACAGGCATGCCAGGAAGCGCTTTCCTCGTAAGGTTTTCATATCGGAGGCGGCGCGTTTCGCACGGGTCGCCTCCGATTGGCCTCAGGCCGCCTTGTCGCGGACCTGATAATCCTTCACCGCGGCGAAGGTGACGCCTTTCCAGCGGTCGGCCTCGTAGTTCAGCCCGAATTCGTGCGGGGCAAGGAACACCGGATCGCCGTCGAGATCGCGGGCGATGTCGCCCTTGTGCGCATCCATGAAGCGCTGAAGTTCGGTCTTGTCCGCCGTGATCCAACGGCAGACGGTGAAGCGGGCCATTTCGAAATCGACGGGCAGCGAGTATTCCGCCGACAGCCGTTCCTTTAGAACGTCGAGTTGTAGCGCGCCGACGACGCCGACCATGGCCGGTGAGCCGTCTTCGGGCAGGAAGAGCTGGACGACGCCCTCCTCGGCCATCTGCTGCAACGCCTCTTTCAGCTTCTTCGCCTTCATCGGATCGCCGAGGCGCACGCGGCGCAGGATTTCCGGCGCGAAGTTCGGCACGCCCCGGAACAGAAGTTCCTCGCCTTCGGTGAGCGTATCGCCGATGCGCAGCGTGCCGTGGTTCGGGATGCCGACCACGTCGCCGGCAAAGGCCTCGTCGGCGGTGATGCGGCTCTTGGCGAAGAAGAATTGCGGGGCCGACAGGCTCATCTGCTTGCCGGTGCGCACCAGCTTGGCCTTCATGCCCCGCTCCAGCGTGCCCGAGCACACGCGCACGAAGGCGATGCGGTCGCGGTGGTTCGGATCCATGTTCGCCTGTATCTTGAAGACGAACGAGGTCATCTTCGCTTCGGTCGCATCGACGCGGCGCGAATCCGCCTCCTGCGCGCGCGGTTGCGGAGCCCATGCGCCCAGCGCCTCAATCAGGTCGCGCACGCCGAAATTGCGCAGCGCCGAGCCGAAGAAGACCGGCGTCATATGCCCTTCGCGGAACGCCTTCTCATCAAACGGTCGGCAGGCCTCACGGGCAAGGTCGAGTTCCTCGATGAAGGCTTCGCGCTCGTTCTCCGGCAGTTTGCCGGCGACGCGGTTGGAATCCGGTCCGTTGACCTTCGCCCATTCGAGATCTGCGTCGCCATGGCGAACCGCGTTGTCGGCGAGATGATAGGTTCCGGCGAAATTCTTGCCGCTGCCGATCGGCCATGTGATCGGTGCGGTGTCGAGCGCCAGCTTTTCCTCGATCTCGTCGAGAATCTCGAATGTGTCGCGTGCCTCGCGATCCATCTTGTTGACGAAGGTGACGATGGGGATGTCGCGCAGGCGGCAGACCTCGAACAGCTTCAAGGTCCGCGGCTCGATACCCTTGGCCGCGTCGATGACCATGACGGCGCTGTCGACGGCGGACAGCGTGCGATAGGTGTCGTCGGCGAAGTCCTCGTGACCGGGCGTGTCGAGAAGATTGAAGACGTGGTCGCCATATTCGAACGTCATTACCGAGGTGACGACCGAAATGCCGCGCTCGCGCTCGATCTTCATCCAGTCCGAACGGGTCTGGATCTTGTCCTTCTTGGCCTTGACCTCACCGGCAAGCTGGATCGCGCCGCCGAACAGCAGCAGCTTTTCCGTCAGCGTCGTCTTGCCCGCGTCGGGGTGCGCGATGATCGCAAATGTGCGGCGGCGGGCGACCGCCTCTTCGATTTTCTCGGCCATGTCAGGAATCCGGTTCGGTTGCCCGGCTTCTAGCAAGACATGACGGCGAGTGCTAGCCCAGCGCCGCGTCAACATCCTTTGCGTGCGGGATCGACGGCTGCGCGCCGGGCTTCAGACAGGCGAGCGAGCCGGCGACGGCGGCGCGGCGCAACGCGTCTTCGAGCTTCAGGCCGTCGCCAAGCGCCGCCGCAAGATAGCCGCAGAAGGTATCGCCCGCGCCGACCGTGTCGACCGGTTCGATTTTCAGCCCGTCGGCTTTGAGCATGTCGCCCTGCACGGCCGCGACGACGCCTTCGGCACCCAGCGTGACGATGATCGTGGAGCCGGTTTCATCCGCAAGCCTGCGCATGGCCGCCTCGCGGTCGCCTCCATCGATGCCCTTGAGCTTCGCATAGGCGTCGAACTCGTATTCGTTGGCGACGACGTAGTCGGCCAGATGCAGGAAGGCGGCCGCCTCGGGACGAAACGGCGCGGTGTTGAGGATCGAAACCGCACCGACGGCCTTCGCTTCCTTCAATGCCGCCTCGACGGTTCGCAACGGGATTTCGTGCTGGAGAAGAAGGTGGTCGCCCTTTTCCAGATGGGCGTTCTTGACGTCACCGGGAACCAGCGTGCCGTTGGCGCCCGGCACCACCGCGATCATGTTCTCGCCGTCACCACCGACGAGGATGCTCGCCGTTCCGGTCGTGGCATGGGATTCGCGCACGCCCGAAAGATCGACGAGGCCCTCGCGCAGACATGCCAGCGCCTCTTCGGCAAACGGATCGTCGCCGACGGCGCCAACGAGGTGAACCTCAGCGCCTGCCCGCTTCACCGCCAGCGCCTGATTGGCGCCCTTGCCGCCGGGCGTCGTGCCGAAGGCCTTGCCCGGCACGGTTTCCCCCGGATTGGGCAGTGCGGCGACCGTCGCCACGAGGTCGAGATTGATCGAACCGATCACAGTAATCATGAAAGTGGCTCTGTCCTTGAACGCGTCCCTTCGGTGACAAAGCCTCTAGAGCCTTTGCGGGTTCCACGACAGCGAAAAACGCGTCAAGCCGCCGTTTGTCCCGCCTCCCAGCCGAGGATGGCGCGCTTGCGCGTCAGCCCCCAATGATACCCGGTTAGAGCTCCGGACTTGCCCAGCGCGCGATGGCACGGCACGACGAAGGAAACCGGATTCGCGCCGATCGCCGCGCCGACAGCCCGGCTCGCCTTCGGCCGGCCGATCTCGCCCGCGATCTGCGAATAGGTCCGTGCCCGGTTCATCGGAATCTTCAAAAGCGCCTCCCAGACGCTGACCTGAAAGTCCGTACCGATCAGTACCACCCGCAAGGGCTCGTCTTCGCGCCAGCGTGCGGGGTCGAAGATGCGGGCCGCATAGGGCGCGGTCGCCGCCATGTCCTCGACGAAATCCGCGTTCGGCCAGCGGCCCGACATATCGGCGAAGGCCTCTTTCTCATGGCCCGCATCGTTGAAGGACAGGCCAGCCAGCCCGCGATCCGTCACCATGATCAGGGCGACGCCGAAGGGCGAGATGTGCCAGCCATAGCGGATCGTCAGGCCCGCCCCGCGGGTCTTGTAGTCGCCCGGCGACATCGCCTCGTGGGTGACGAACAGATCGTGCAGGCGGCCGGGGCCGGACATGCCGACCTCATAGGACGCGTCGAGCAGCGGCAGGCCCTCGTCGAGGAGGCGGCGGGCATGGTCGAGCGTGACGGCCTGCAGGAAAGCCTTGGGGCTGAGGCCCGCCCAGCGGGTGAAGAGCTTTTGCAGGCCGAGCGGCGTTTCTCCCACCTCGGCGGCCAAATCTTCGAGCGAGGGCTGGGTGCGATAGTCGAGGCTGATCTTCTCGATCGCCCGGCGGACGATTTCGTAATCGGCCCCTTGCGGGGTGATGTCCTTTTGCAGGACGGCGGTGTGAGCGTTCATCGCAATCATCTCCTGATCGCACCGAATATCGCGCGCGGGCTCGCCCATCGCCACCCGATTCTTGACAAGCTGCGAGTCAACGCCCCTTGGCGGTCGCCAGCGCCTGCCCGAAGGCGGTTGCGAAGCTTTCGCGATCCTTGGGGTTCAGGAAAGAGCCGATCGTCACGCGCCGCCCCTCGCCCTCGACCGCCATGTCGGTGATGCCGATCTCATCATGGCGCGCGATGCGAAGCTTCGTCCAGAACGGATTGAAGGAATGCGCCTCGGCCTTGCCCGACGGCGCGACCTTGCGAATGTCGAGGCGCGTGCGCGACACCGCCACCTCCTCGCGCATCCGGCCGGAGCGGTAGCTGGCGCGGAAAGCGAGCCAGACCAGAAGCACGTCGAGCCCGAAAAAGCCGAAGACGGGCCAAGCGCCCATCGACAGGAACAGACCGCCCATGCCGATCCAGATAGCCACGAGCACGCCCATCAGCACGATGAAGCCGGTCCGCCCCAGCGAGCGATAGGGCGTCAGCAGGGCCTGGAAGAACGGCTCTTCATGAGCGTTTGTCTCGGTCATGCGCCCATTCTATAGAGGCGCAATGGAAAAGCCCAAGAGCAAAAGTGCCGTTACGTCGTCCGCGCCTGCGACAGCGCCATCAAATCTGCGCGACAGGCCGAAACGCGCCGCGAAGAAGCCGGCGCGGCGCACGCGCTACAACCGTGCGGAGATCGCCGAAATATTCCGCCGGTTCCATGTCCAGCGGCCGGAGCCGCAAGGGGAACTGGAGCATGTCAACGCCTTCACGCTGCTCGTCGCAGTGGTGCTTTCGGCGCAGGCGACCGATGCCGGGGTGAACAAGGCGACACGGGCGCTCTTCCAGATCGCGGACACGCCGGAAAAGATGCTGGCGCTCGGCGTCGAGACGGTGGGCAATTATATCAAGACCATCGGCCTGTGGCGCAACAAGGCCAAGAACGTCATCGCGCTTTGCGAAGCGCTGATCCGCGACCATGGCGGCGAAGTGCCGGGCAATAGGGAGGACCTCGTCAAGCTTCCCGGCGTCGGGCGAAAGACCGCGAACGTCGTTCTCAACATGGCTTTCGGCCAGCCGACAATGGCGGTCGACACGCACATATTGAGGATCGGCAACCGGATCGGGCTTGCGCCCGGCAAGACACCCGACGAGGTCGAGGACATTCTGGTGCGCATCATTCCGGGCGAATATATGCGCCACGCCCATCACTGGCTCATCCTGCACGGGCGCTATGTGTGCAAGGCGCGCAAGCCCGATTGCCCCGCCTGCGTGATCGCCGACATCTGCAAGGCGAAGGAAAAGACGACCGACATTCCCGCGCCGCTCGTCCCGATCGAACCGCTTGCGGAAGCTCCAGCGTGATCAATCGCCGCTGTAGAGCTTCCAGCTCTTCGTGAAGGTGCCGTCCTGCATCTGCGAGTGCGCGGACACCTTGTTGCGGCCGGCGTTCTTCGAAGCGTAGAGCGCGCGGTCGGCCTTGCGGTAGAGGTCGTCGGGTCCCTTCGCCTCGGACGCCATGCACACGCCGAAGGAAAGCGTGATCGGGCCGTAATCCGTTCCCGTATTGGCGTTCACGAAAGGCGTCTGCTCGACGGCGATGCGGATTTCTTCGGCGAGCTCGACGACGGATTTTTCGCTCATGCCCGTGACGATGATCCCGAATTCCTCGCCGCCGGTGCGCGCGGCCTGCACGTTGGAGGACATCGCCGCCTTGAGGATGGACGAAACGATCTGGAGGATGCGATCGCCGATCGGATGGCCGTGCTTGTCGTTCACGGGTTTGAAACGGTCGATATCGGCCAGGACCAGCGCGCCGAACATGGTGTCGCGACGGTCGGCGTAGACGCCCTGCATGGCACGGTCGAAGGCGCGGCGGTTGGCAAGGCCCGTCAGGGCATCCGTTTCGGACAGTTTCTTGTATTCCTCGAGTTCGGCCTTCACCTCTTCGAGTTCCTGCGACTTGTCCTGCATGGTCGAGGTGACGCGGCGCGTGGAATCGAGGGCGGTGCCGGTGGCGTTCGACATTACCGAAACCACTTTTTGCAGGAAATCCTGCGACACCGCGTTGCGCGATTCAAGGCCTTGCGACGTGGCGCCGAGAAGCTCGCCATACTTCTCGCGCGAGGATCGCTCGTATTTCAAGATGCCGAGAATCTCGTCGAGCTTGACGCTCATGGCCGCGTGGGCCGTCTCGATCATGCGCTCTCCGCGCCCGCGTCCCAGACGCAGATCCGCCATCCGGTCGAATTCGTCCTGGCCGGGAGCCGGTCCCAGAGCCGCGATCGCGTCGACAAGCGCCGGATTGGCACCGCTCAACGCCTCGTAGACGACTTCGTAATTGCGCGGGATCGGCTCCAGTTCCATCTGGTTCAGGCGGGCGAGGACATGCGCACCGAGGTCAGGCGCAAGCGGCTCGGGCATGTCCGAAAGCTTCATCTCGCCGCCGATCCCCAAAGTGCGATACCTCCTGCCCCCTCAGGCATAGATAAGCCGGCACATCTCACGCCCCGACCTGAAGCTACCGCTGCGTCACTAAAATGTTCGTTAAGCCCCGACACGAATTCCGCAAGTGACTTGCACACCCTCACTGAACGGAAAAGGCCGGAGTGCTTCTTTACTGAAGAAGAGCCCGACTCTGCAAGTCAAGACATTCATTTCATGCGGTTTTCACATGAAGGACGGATCAACGCTCAGCCATGTCGGAAGGCATACCGTCTCTTGCCAAAACCGCGTTGTAGTAGCGCGCATCGTCGGTCACCTCGCGCCCGATCCAGTCGGGAAATACAGCGGGCCACGGACCGGTTTCGATTTCCAGTTCGGCAAGGATGAGGCCCGTCAATCTTCCGCGAAAGACGTCGATCTCGAAAGCGAACCCGTCCCACGGCACGATATGGCGATCCTTAACGATGCAATCGGCTGCGTGGACGAGCAGCGCCTCGGCGTCCGCGATCGGGATCGGATACTCGTATTCTTCCCGCGACCGGCCCGGGCCACCGAATTTCAAGGTCAGCCACGCCAACGGCCCGGCAATCCGGATACGTACCGTACGATCGGGTGTCGCGGCGACATATCCCTGCCGCATCGTCGTTACGGATGTCGCGCGAGAGCGCCATGCATCCGACCGGAGCAGGAATTTTCGTTCGGTCTCGATAGCCATTGCCGTTGGTAGAAACAGAAGGGTTGAATGGCAAGAGACCCGGCGTCGATGACGCCGGGTCTCGCTAAATACCGCCCCCGCTATCCCGCTGACCGCCCGGGGCGAGGGAGAAGGTGGTTACTGCATGAAGCAGCGCCGCAACGGCCCAAGCACCCTTGGCGGGATACCGGAGCGGCAGATGGGTTGCTGCCCGATGACGACTTTACTCCGCTGCTGCCAGATTGATGCCGCGTCCTTCGGCAAGTTCGGTCAATTTGGCGTCGGTCGCCTTTTCCTCGTCCAGCGTCTGCTGGAGGATTTCGGCGCAATCGCCGCGTCCAAGCTTCTTGGCCCAGGCGATCAGCGTTCCATAGCGTGTCATCTCATAGTGCTCGACGGCCTGCGCGGCGGCGACGAGCGCGGCATCCAGAACCTGCTTGTCGTCAATGTCGCCCGCGATTTCATCGGCTTCCTTGAGAATGCCGTCGATCGCGGGGCATGTGACGCCCTTGGCCTCGACGCCGTAAAGCTCGAAGACGCTTTCGAGACGATCGACATGCCCTTCGGTCTCACGCAGATGCGTCTCGAAGCCTTGGCGCAGCAACGGGCTGTCCGCCTTGTCGATCATCTTCGGCAGGTTTTTCAGAATCTGTTTTTCCGCGTAATAGATGTCACGCAGCGTGTGGACGAACAAATCGTCCATCGTTTTTATGTCCTTCGAAAAAAGACCCATGATGCGGTCCCTTCATTCCTTTTCGCCCGGCACGATTGCCGATATGCGATGAGGTCCCAACGCCATCGGCGCACTGGCGTTCCGCTCGGGTCGATATCGTGAATGAAATGTTTCAACGGCGGCACCGTGCCATTTGAGCAACAAGCAAGGACAAGATGCGCCGCAGCACGGATACGACATGAAACTCGCGCATTTCCGCCATTCTTGGGAGCAAATTCGCCCTATGGATTAATTTCCGATTCACTGGAAATTCATCTGGCTTCGTTAATGTGGCGTGGCTCGGCAAGGGACGCCGCTGTTCAGGATTTCAGGTTATGCGTATCTGGGTTCGCATCAACATCACCATCCGCGCGATGCGCGAATTCTTCATTCCGACCTATCGGCCGGAACGCCACTATATGCGCGGCCCCGGTCCGGCTTGCGCGCGGCGCGGCGGGCACATGGTCGCCCGCTGACGTCCGACATCCGCCGCCGTCATCCCCCGATGAATAAGAAAATCGCCCAAAAGCAGAAGCGGCGCGGCAGCCACGAAGGCGCCAGCGCCGCTTGCCCGGCTGCGAGACTGATCCGCTACTCGGCAGCCGAACGCTGTGCCGAACCTCCCTCCACCGCCTCGATGATGGCGGCACAGAAAGCGTCCAGATCTCCGGGATTTCGTGACGTGATCAGATTGCCGTCGCGCACCATGGGAGTATCTTCCCAACGTGCGCCAGCATTGATCATGTCGGTCTTGATCGATTTGTAGGATGTCGCCTTGCGACCCTGCACCAGCCCGGCCTCGATCAGGAGCCAGGGGGCATGGCAGATCGCGGCGAGCGGCTTGTCGGACTGATCGAAAGCCTTGACGAACTGCACCGCCTTGTCCTCGACACGCAACAGATCGGGATTGATCTGGCCGCCCGGCAGGACGAGGGCGTCGTAGTCGGCAGGCGATACGTCAGCCAGAACCTTGTCGATCGGGACGGCCCTGCCCCAGTCATCCTTGTCCCAGCCGGTGATCTCGCCCGATTCGAGCGAGACGACATGCACCTCGGCGCCGGCATCCTTGAGCCTGATCAACGGAACCTCGAGCTCCGACTGTTCGAAGCCGTCGGTCGCAAGGATCATGATCTTCGATTGACCGATTGCCGGCATGGCGCGTCTCCTTCGTTCGATTGCCGCACCCAAGGGGGCGCTGCTTTCAAACGTCAGGACACGGGTTTGGTTCACGCCTCGTGTCGGCAGTTCGACACGAATTGTTTCAAAGGCCGGTGGACCCGAAGCCGCCTGCGGCACGCAGTGTTGCGCCCAGATGCGAGCGCTCCTCAAGCCGCGCCTGAACGACCGGCGCCGCGACGAGCTGCGCGATGCGCATGCCGCGCGTGATCGAAAACTCCGCGTCGCCGAGATTGACCAGCAGGATTTTCACCTCGCCGCGATAGTCGCTGTCGATGGTGCCCGGCGTATTGAGACAGGTCACGCCGTGTTTGAAGGCAAGGCCGGAACGGGGGCGCACCTGCACCTCGTAGCCGGCCGGGATTTCGAGGATCAGGCCGGTCGGAACAAGCGCACGCCGACCCGGAAGAAGGATGAGTTCGCGGTCCGCCGGAACCGCGGCGCGCACATCCATGCCGGCGGCACCCTCGCTCTCATAGGACGGAAGCTCGATGCCCTCGCCATGGTCGAGGCGCTGGAAACCGATCGTGGGGGACGAAATGTTGGTCATGCGCGCTTCTATTCCCTGTGATGCGCCGGGCGTCAATTGCCGTTCAGCGCACGATTGGTGGCAACAGCATCGTTTCCTTGATTTCCTCCATCACGAAGGATGCGGATACGTCCGACAGCGGCACCTTCGCGATCAGCCGCTGATACAGACGGTCGTAGCCCTTCACATCCGGCACGCGGGCGCGAAGGACGTAATCGAGATCGCCAGACATGCGGTAGACACCATGGATTTCGGGGATCGACAGGACCGCGTCGCGAAACGCCTTCAGCCATTCGGGTTCATGGTGCGAGGTGCGGACCAGAATCATCACCGACAGTCCGTAGCCAAGCTTTTCCGCATCGACCAGAGCGACGCGGCCGGTGATGATTCCCGCCTCCTCCATCAGCTTCACGCGCCGCCAGCAGGCATTGCGCGAAAGATGAACCTCCTCGGACAGGCGATCGATCGACATGGAGGCGTCGCGCTGCAGCGCGGCGATGATTCTTCGATCGATCGGGTCGATTTCATAGTCCATATTGGGATAATGTCCCAATATATGCACTCCTGCAATAACGAATTGGGATCGATCAGCCGGCAAATCGGCGCATCATGATGGTCAAACGGGAGACACCACATGATCGCGCGCCTTTTCACCACGCATCCGCAGACAGTCGGCGAGACCTATTTCGGGCATATGGCCTTCGCGCTTTGGTTCGCGTCCCGCCTGATGCTGGCGGCCGGTGCTGCGCTCGTCCATGCCATCCTGCCCTTCCTGTTCGAGACGACGGCCAGCCGCATCGTTCGCGAACTTTATGAGCGGACGTCGAAGCGTTCGTCGCACTGACCATTTGACTCCGACGCGTCAGGCGTTATGCGTCCTCGCATCAGCCGCTTGAACGCAAATCCGGAGACAGACCATGCAGGGCGTGACCGTCGTCGACCACCCGCTTGTCCAGCACAAGCTCACCATCATGCGCGACAAGGACACGTCGACGGCGAGCTTCCGCCGCCTGCTGCGCGAGATCTCGCTCCTGCTCTGCTACGAGGTGACGCGCGGGCTGGAACTGACGACGCGGATCATCGAAACGCCGATGCAGACGATGGAAGCGCCGACGCTGGAAGGCAAGAAGCTCGTCTTCGCCTCCGTGCTGCGCGCCGGAAACGGCCTGCTCGACGGCATGCTCGACCTCGTGCCGGCCGCGCGCGTCGCCCATGTCGGCCTCTACCGCGACCACGAGACGCTCGAAGCGGTCGAGTATTTCTTCAAGGCACCGGGCGATCTGGGCGACCGGCTCGTCATCGTTGTCGACCCTATGCTCGCCACCGCCAATTCCGCGATCATGGCCGTCGACAAGCTGAAGGAGCGCGGAGCGACCAATCTGCGCTTCCTGTGCCTGCTCGCCGCGCCCGAAGGCATCGCGCGCTTCACCAAGGCGCATCCCGACGTGCCGGTCGTCACTGCCTCGATCGACGAGAAGCTGAACGAGAAGGGCTATATCGTGCCCGGCCTCGGCGATGCGGGCGACCGGATGTACGGCACCAAATAACCCGCCCTTAACGATGCTTCGCGAAGGCCGCGCCTGTTAAGCGCGGCTTTGCGCGCTGCCGTGTAGACTGCCCCATCTGCTGATCGGAGGCGCTTCATGCTGCGCAATGTCATTGTGGGTGGAGCGTTCATGGCCGGCATGGCGGTCGCGGTTCCCTTCGTGCTCGAACGGAACGGCCAGCCTCAGGCCGGTGGGTCTTCGAGCGAAACCGCACCTGCGCTTTTATCCGCCGCGCCGTCGCAACCGTCTGCCGGCGGCCGCCGCGTCCAGATGGAGCCAGACGTGCGCGGTCATTTCATCGGCGAGTTCCGTCTCAACGGACGCCCCGTCGAGGCGATGATCGACACGGGCGCAAGCGTCGTCGCCATCAACCGCACGACCGCGCGGCGGGTGGGCATCTCGCTTGCCAATGCCGATTTCAGCCAGAAGGTGAACACGGCGAACGGAACCGTACATGCCGCTGCGGCGCGCATCGACCGGATGGAGATCGGCGGCATCGTGGCGCGGAACGTACAGGCGGTGGTGCTCGACGATTCCGCGCTTTCGGGCACGCTGATCGGGATGAGCTTTTTGGGCAATCTCAAGCGCTATCAGGTCGAAAACGGACGATTGCTGCTCGAACAGTGATCAGTGGCGTGGCGCGATGCGCTCGGACACCGTTTCCGGCAAGGACGGACGTTCGGCTGCAATATTGATCGCGGCGCGGACGGCATTTGCGGCCATTTCCGCGTCAAACTCATCGCGCGCGTGGACGAACGCCAAAGCTTGTCCCGCCTCCACCTTTAGCCCCGGCATGGCGATGCGTGTGATGCCGACCGAGTGATCTACCTTGTCTTCGGCGCGGCGACGGCCGCCGCCGAGTTCCACGACGGCGACGCCGAGGGCACGCGTGTCGATGTGGCTGATGTAACCCTCGTCCTGTGCCAGCACGGGCCGCACCGTTTTTGCCGCAGGCAGATGCATCTCCATTTTCTCGAGGAAATCAATCGGCCCGCCCAGCGCGGCAACCATGCGCGCGAACCGATCCGCTGCCGCTCCGCTTCCCAGCGCGTTTACGGCAAGCATCGTTGCCTCCTGGAGTGTCGCTGCAACGCCGGATGACATCAACATCTCGCCTGCAAGTGCGAGGGTGACCTCCTTCAGTCGCGGCTCCGTGGAGCGCATTGTCAGGAAGCGCACCGCGTTGGCCACTTCCAACGCATTGCCGGCCGCTGAAGCCAGCGGCGCGTTCATGTCGGTGACGAGAGCCGTTGTATGCAGGCCCGCGCCGTTGGCGACTTCGACCAGATTTTCCGCCAGCGCACGCGCCCTTTCCGGCGAGGCCATGAACGCGCCGTTGCCGCTCTTCACGTCGAGGACGAGCGAGCCGAGGCCGGCGGCCAGTTTCTTCGACAGGATAGAGGCAGTGATGAGCGGCACCGATTCAACCGTCGCCGTGATGTCGCGGATGGCGTAGAAGCGCTTGTCGGCGGGAGCCAGATCGGCGGTCGGGCCGATGATCGCGCAGCCCGTTTCACGCACAATCTTGCGGAAAAGCGCCTCGTCCGGCTGCGAGCTATAGCCGGGGATCGAATCCATCTTGTCGAGCGTCCCGCCGGTATGGCCGAGGCCGCGGCCCGATATCATCGGAACATAGGCCCCGCAGGCCGCCACGATGGGCGCGAGCATCAACGAGACATTGTCTCCGACGCCGCCAGTCGAATGCTTGTCCGTCACGGGGCCGGGCAGGTCCGTCCAGTCGAGAACATGGCCGGAATCGCGCATGGCAAGCGTCAGCGCGACCGCCTCGTCCCGCCCCATGCCGTTCAGGAACACGGCCATGGCGAAGGCCGCGACCTGCCCTTCCGTGAATCCGCCTTTTGAAAGACCCTCGACGAATGCGGTGATCTCGTCTTTCGAAAGCTCCTTGCCGTCGCGCTTTCTGGCGATGATCTCCTGCGGGAGCATCGTCAGGCCGCAGATCGCGGAGGGTTGCGCTCTGTCGCGCCCCCCTCTGCCCTGCCGGGCATCTCCCCCGCACGGGGGGAGATCACGCACAGCACCTCTTTCGCAAATACGACGGCCGTTTGAACTGGAAGACGAAGAGCTTGACCTCCCCCCATGCGGCGGAGACGGGCGGCAGCCCAGAGGGGGGCGTGACGGAGCGCCACGTCAGCCATCCAGCGCCTCATCGGCCAGCATCGCCCGGAAGATCGTCGCCAGGCGCTTGCCGCCGAGTGGGGCCATGTCCTTCGTCTCCTCGTGCGACAGTTCGTTGCCGGTCATGCCTGCCGCCAGATTGGTGACGACCGAACAGGCCGCGACGCGCAGGCCGAGGAAGCGGGCGAGGATAACTTCGGGCACGGTCGACATGCCGACCGCATCCGCCCCCATGATGCGCGCCATGCGGATTTCGGCAGGCGTCTCGAAGGACGGGCCGGAAAACCACATATAGACGCCCTTGTGGAGTTCGATGCCGGTCACTTCGGCCGCACGCTCGATTGCGGCGCGCAGACCCGCATCATAGGCTTCGGTCAGCCCGACGAAACGCCGGTCGGTCGGTTCGCCGAAGAGCGGGTTGGTGCCTGAAAAATTGATGTGATCGGTGATCAGCATCACCGAGCCCGGTCCCATTTCCTCCCGCAGGGAACCCGCCGCATTGGTGAGCAGCAGCTTATCGATACCGATACCGGCAAGCGCTTCCAGCGCGGGACGCATGGCGGCGGCGTTGCCGTGTTCGTAATAATGCGCGCGGCCGGCGAGCATCAGCACCTGCCGGCCGGCGAAATCGCCCGCCACGATCTGCCCCGCATGGCCGGTGACGCCGCTTTGCGGGAAACCGGGCAGATCGCCATAGGGAATGCGCACCGCATTCTCGACCTCGTCGACAAGGCCGCCAAGGCCGGAGCCGAGGACGAGCGCCACCTTCGGCATGCGACCTTCGAGACGTTCGGTCAGCTGCGCGATCGCGTCGGTCATTTCAGCGTGTCTCCCTTGAAGCCGAACGGCAGGATATCGCCCATCGTCACCGTTTCCACGATGCCGTTCTGGTCGCACATATGCAGCTTCGTATCGGCATCGGCGAATTCGGCGAGGCGCTGGCGGCAACCGCCGCACGGCGTGATGCGGTCCATCTTCTCGGCGACCACGCAGATTTCCATGATGCGTCCGCCGCCGGCCATGACGTAATGGCCGAGCGCCGTCGTCTCGGCGCACCAGCCTTCCGGGTAGGACGCGACCTCGATATTGGCACCGGAAAAGACGCGTCCGTCGTCCGTCAGCAGGGCTGCGCCGACGGGGAATTTCGAATAGGGCGCGTAGGCATGCGTCATCGCCTCGCGGGCGGTGGTGAAGAGATCAGTTTTCATCGAACAGTCCAGTCGGAAGGCCCCCACTCCGTCTGCCTTCGGCAGCCACCTCTCGCCCCTTGCGGGGGAGAGGGAGCGTGGAAGCGGCGACGATTTCCTCTCCCTTTTTGAGGGGGGAGAGTGGTTTGCGCAGCAAACCGGAGTGGGGGTCAGTGCGCACCCTCACCGCTCCTTCACATACGGCACGCCGCCGGCGCGTGGCGGGATGGCCCTGCCGATGAAGCCGGCGAGCAGGATCACCGTCATCACATAGGGCAACGCCTGCATGAGCTGCGTCGGCACCGGCCCGATGATGGGCAGGGGCGAGCCCTGAAGGCGGATCGATACGGCGTCGAGAAAGCCGAACAGAAGGCAGGCGAACATGGCCGGGACGGGCTTCCACTTGGCAAAGATCAGAGCGGCGAGCGCGATGAAGCCGCGCCCGGCCGTCATGTCCTTCACGAATCCCGCGCCGATGGCCATCGACAGATACGCACCCGCCAAACCGCACAGTATGCCCGTGCAGATGACCGCGCGATAGCGCAGCCACGTCACCGAGATGCCGGCCGTGTCGACGGCGGCCGGGTTTTCGCCGACGGCGCGCAGGCGCAGCCCGAAACGCGTGCGGAACAACACCCACCAGGTGAAGGCGACGGTGAAGAAGGCTAGATAGACGAGGATCGAGTGGCCCGAAATCAGCTCGGCGTAAATATAGCCGATAATCGGAATGTCGCGGGCGGCTTCCGCGAACGGCAGGGCCACGCCGGTAAAGCGCTGTTCGCCGCCAAGCGAGGGCGTGCGACCGCCCTGCGCGAACCACGCCTGCCCCAAAATGACGGTCGTGCCGGCGGCAATGAAATTGATCGCCACGCCGGAAACGATCTGGTTGCCGCGATTGGTGATCGAGGCAAAGCCGTGGACGAGCGCGAGGAAGACGGACACGACGATAGCAAGGCTCAGGCCGACCCAGGCGGAGCCGTAGACGGCCGCACCGGCAGCGCCCGCGAAGGCGGCAGCGAGCATCTTGCCTTCGAGCCCGATGTCGAACACGCCCGCACGCTCCGAATAAAGCCCTGCGAGGCAGGCAAACATCAGCGGGATCGACAGGCGGATGGTCGAATCGAGGATCTGGATGGCGACGACGAAGGAATGTTCCATCTCAGGCTCCCTTCTGGCCGGCGGCTTCGCCCGCGCCTGAACGCGGGGAGATCGACGCGAACATCGCTTGCAGCGAGGGACGGAACATGTGCTCCAGCGCGCCGGCGAACAGGATCACGAGGCCCTGGATGATGATGATCATGTCGCGGCTGATCGACGGCATCATGAACGCGATCTCCGCACCGCCCTGATAGAGCACCCCGAAGAGGATCGCGGCGGGGATTATGCCGGCGGGGTGCGAGCGCCCCATCAGCGCGACCGCGATGCCGACGAAGCCGGCACCGGTCACGAAATCGAGCTGCAAGCGGTTGGAATCGCCCATGACCGGGTTCAGCGCCATCATGCCGGCGAGCGCGCCGGAGATCATCATCGTGATCAGGATGATGCGCGTCTCGCCGATGCCGGCATAGCGCGCCGCCTTGGGGCTGAACCCTTGCGTGCGGATTTCGTAGCCGAGCTTCGTGCGCCAGATCAGCACCCAGACGAGGAAGGCCGCCACGAGCGCCAAAAGAAACGAAATATTGAGCGGCGAGGAGCGAACCGCAGCGCCGAACCAGTCGAAGACGAAGTTGAGCTTGGGCAGTTGCCCCCCTTCCGCAAAGGTGCGCGTCTGCGGCGACATCGACGCGGGCGGCTTCAGGACCGTGGTCAAGAGGTAGACCATCAGGCTTGCAGCAATGAAGTTGAACATGATCGTCGTGATGACGATGTGGCTGCCGCGCTTTGCCTGCAAATAGGCCGGGATGAACGCCCAGAGCGCGCCCATCAGCGCCGCGCCGAGGATCGCCAGCGGAAAATTCACCCACCACGGAAAGACCGTGTCCAGCGACAGGACGATCAGCGCGACGCCAAGCCCACCGACATATGCCTGCCCCTCGCCGCCGATATTGAACAGCCCGCCATGGAAGGCGACGGCAACGGCAAGGCCGGTGAAGATGAAACTCGTCGCGTAATAGAGCGTGTAAGCGATGTTCTGCCCGCGCCCGAAAGCGCCCTCGATCAGATAGCCGAATGCTTCTACAGGGCTTTCACCGACGAGGAGCACGACCAGGCCAGCCACCGCGAAGGCGACGATGACGTTGATCAGCGGGATAAGTCCGTAGTCGGCCCAGCCGGGGAGTTTCGCATAAGGTACGCTCATTCGGCGGCCTCCTTGCCGTCGATGCCGGCCATCAGGAGGCCGAGTTCGCCTTCGGTTGCCTCGCCGGAGCGCTCGCCGACCACCTTGCCGTCGAACATCACGAGGATCCTGTCCGACAGCGAGCGGATTTCGTCGAGTTCGACCGAGACGAGCAGCACCGCCCTGCCCTGATCGCGCATGTCGATCAGGCGGCGGTGGATGAATTCGATGGCGCCGACATCGACGCCGCGCGTCGGCTGGCCGATGACGAGGACGCCGGGGTCCTTTTCCAGTTCGCGCGCGAGCACGATCTTCTGCTGGTTGCCGCCGGAGAAATTCGCCGTCTTCAGGCGCTCGTTGCGCGGGCGCACGTCGTATTGCTCGATCTTCATGCGCGCGTCGGCGCGGATCGCGTCGATGTTCAGGAACGGCCCGTTCAGGTATTCGGCGCGGTCGTGATAGCCGAGGATCGAGTTCTCGTATTCCTCGAAGGGCAGGACGAGGCCGACATAGTGCCGGTCCTCCGGCACATGGGCGAGGCCGCGGTCGCGCAGATCACCCGGATCGGCGGCGCCCGTCACGTCGATCGGCTTGCCGTCGAGCGTGACCGTGCCCGAGACCGCCGCGCGGATGCCCGAGATCGTCTCCAGAAGCTGCGACTGGCCGTTGCCGGCGACGCCCGCAATGCCGACGATCTCGCCGCCGCGCACGTCGAAGGACACGTCGTCCACCACCTTCACGCCGCGCGAATCCACGACCGTCAGGTTGCGGACGGACAGTTTCACCTCGCCGGGCCGCATGTCGCCCTTTTCGACGCGCAGGAGGACGCGGCGCCCGACCATCAGTTCGGCGAGTTCCTCGACGCTCACCTCGGCGGTCTTGCGGGTGTCGACGATCGCGCCCTGACGCATGACCGAGACGCTGTCGGTGATCGCCTTGATCTCGCGCAGCTTGTGCGTGATCAGCACCACCGTCTTACCTTCGGCGCGGAGCTGGTCGAGAATACGGAACAGGTGATCGGCCTCGGCTGGCGTCAGAACCCCTGTCGGCTCGTCGAGAATGAGGATATCGGCGCCGCGATAGAGCGCTTTGAGGATTTCGACGCGCTGCTGGAGGCCGACCGGCAAATCCTCGATGATGGCGTCGGGATCGACGTCGAGGCCGTATTCCTTTTCCAGACGGCGCAATTCCGAGCGCGCCTTGGAAATGGAAGAGTTGAGCAGCGCCTCGCCCTCGGCCCCGAGGATGATGTTTTCCAGCACCGTGAAATTTTGAACCAGCATGAAATGCTGATGGACCATGCCGATGCCGAGCGCGATGGCGTCGTTCGACGACGCAATCGCCACCTTCTTGCCGCCGACGCGGATTTCGCCGGAATCGGCCTGATAGAATCCGTAGAGGATCGACATCAGGGTGGATTTGCCCGCGCCGTTCTCGCCCACGATGCCGTGGATGGTGCCGGACTTGATGTTGAGGTCGATATCCTTGTTGGCACGAACCGAGCCGAAGCTCTTGTTGATGCCGACGAGTTCGATCGCCGATTCGGACATGCAGGATTTCCGTCTGGACGCCGTGGTCAAAAATCGGGATTAGCATGTGCGCTTCGCACCTGCAAACGTGCATGTGCCCTCGACAAGGCGCTGCCGTCTTGCCAGTTTGCCGGCATGACACATTCCGCGCTCTCGCCCTTCACCTTCAACACCACGGCATCGCTCGTCTTCGAGCAGGGTGCGGCCGCCCGACTTGGCGAAATCGCAGCCCGCCGGCTCGGCGCGCGCGTGCTGTTCGTCACCGATCCAGGGCTGCGAACGCTCGGCCTTTGCGATCCGGCGATCGCCTCTTTGGAAGCGGCCGGCATCGAGGTGGCCGTTTTCGGGCACGTCGAGGCCGATCCGTCACGCGAAACCTTGATGAGAGCCGTGGAGGCCGGACACGGCGTAACCGGCGTCGTCGGGTTCGGCGGCGGCTCCTCGCTCGACGTCGCCAAGCTGGCCGCGCTGCTTCTCGGCTCGGGCGAAGACCTCGATGAAGCCTGGGGCGTCGCGCAGGCGAAAGGCCCGCGCCTGCCGCTGGTGCTGGTGCCGACGACCGCCGGGACCGGCTCCGAGGTGACGCCCGTTTCCATCATCACTGTGGGCGAGGAAGAAAAGCGCGGCGTCTCCTCACCGATCATCCTGCCCGACATCGCGGTTCTCGACTCCGACCTGACGCTCGGCCTGCCGCCGGCGATCACCGCTGCCACGGGCATCGACGCGATGGTCCACGCGATCGAGGCCTATGCCTCGAAGAGCGCCAACAACAATCCGCTGTCGAAGATGCTGGCGCGGGAGGCTTTGCGGCTGTTGTCGGCCAATATCGAAAAGGCCGTCGATGACGGGCGTAATCGTGAAGCCCGCGCGGCGATGCTGCTCGGTTCGATGCTGGCGGGGCAGGCCTTCGCCAATTCGCCAGTCGCCGCCGTTCATGCGCTCGCCTATCCGATCGGCGGGACGTTCCACGTTCCGCACGGGCTGTCGAACGCGCTCGTCCTGCCGCATGTCCTGCGGTTCAACGCGCCGGACGCCGGGCATCTCTACGCCGAGATCGCGGCGGACTGTTTTCCCGTGCTGGCGAAGGAAGACGACGTGCAGGGGCGTTGCGCGGCATTCATCGAGGAACTTGCCGCGCTGTCGAAGCGCGTCGGGCTACCACCACGTTTGCGCGATGTCGGCATCGGGGAAGATGCATTGGCGAAAATGGCCGCCGACGCGATGAAGCAGCAGCGGCTTCTGGTCAACAATCCGCGCACGGTCGGCGAGGCGGATGCGCAGTCGATTTATCGGGCCGCGTGGTGAGGGATATGGCTGCGGGACGACGCCCCCCTCTGGCCTTCCGGCCCTCTCCCCCGCGAGGAGGGAGATTGGTCTCGTCGGCGACACCGCGTGATCTCCCCCCGTGCGGGGGAGATGGCCGGAAGGCCAGAGCGGGGCGTCGTAGAGCGGATGCGGATACCCCGTCATGACCCGCTCCACCCGCGACGACTTCCCGGCTTTTCAGGTCATCACCACGCGCTGGATGGACAACGACATCTACGGCCACATGAACAATGTGGTCCATTATTCGCTTTTCGACACGGCCGTGAACGGCTGGCTGATCGCGGAAGGCGTTCTCGATATTCACAAGGGCGACCAGATCGGCCTCGTGGTCGAGACGGGATGCCGGTATTTCGCGGAACTGGCATTCCCGGATGTCGTCCATGCCGGCATCCGCGTGGCGAAGCTCGGCAATTCGTCGGTGCGATACGAAGTCGGGCTGTTTCGTAACGACGAAAGGCAAGCGGCCGCCGAGGGCTTCTTCGTGCATGTCTATGTCGATGCGGCAACCCGTCGCCCAACGCCCCTCAATTCCGCGCTGCGCGCGAAACTCGAAAGCATTACCTCATGACCGATCCCCGGCTCGTCCAGCTCGAAGTGCTGGCCGCCAATCAGGAACGCACGATCGAAGATTTGTCCGCCGAGGTCGCGCAGCAATGGCAGGTGATCGAGAAGATGCAGAAGAAGCTCGACGCTCTGACGCACCGGTTCCTCGCGCTTGAAGAGCAGTCCGCACCGGACGTGCCGATCACCAAGCCCCCGCATTACTAGGCATAGACGAAAAAGGCCGGGATGAACCCGGCCTTTCCGTCTCGAATATGCGGCGGATTACATCGCCGGCAGGACCGCGATGTCGCGGATATCGCCGTCGGCACCGGTGACTTCGCCGACCATTTCGGCCGCACCGGTCTCCAGATCGACCGTGTAGAGGCCGCCGGCCGCGACGACCCATGCGGTGTTCTCGCCCTCGGCGGTCGCCTGGATGTCGAGCGCGTAGGTGGTCGCACCTTCGATGCCGAGCGCGCCGATCGTCGCCAGCGTGCCGTCGTTCGGCGCGGTCTGGCGCAGAAGCGCACCCAGATCGGCGTCGATGTCGTACATCGCCGTTTCCTCGGGCGTTCCGACCGAGTTGGTGTAGGCGGTCGCGACCACGTTCGGCGTGGCCTCGGCATTCTCGTCATCGGCTTCGAAGTTCAGCGAACCGTCGACGGTGGTTTCGCCCGTGTCGGGATGAACGCGCAGATTGGTGCCGTCCGAGCCCATGACGCGGATGCGGTCGGCCACGGGGTTGAAGTCGACCATGGAATCGACGCCGTCCGGCAACATCTCGCTCAGCGTTTCACCGGCGGTCGCAGCGCCCGATTCCAGATCGATCGTGACGATGGTGCCATCGGCAGCAATGCCGTAGAGCATGCTGTCGGCCGGGCGCACGTCGATGCCGAGAAGGCGATCGACGCCCTCGACTTCGGCCGTGTTGGTGACTTCCGGCGCATCCGTGTCGAACCAGACGAGCGTCTTGTCGCCGACGAGCCCGACGACCGGCGCAGCGGCGGCGACTGACGCGAAACCGAGCGTCGCGACGCTGGCGGCAAGGGCGATGCGGGTCAGATGAATGGACATTGAGTTCTCCTCTTGGCGTTTCAAAAAGCGTTTGGGAGGGGGGCGCAGCCTGTTTCACTGCGCGGGTCCTCAATGGCCTTACCCGGCAGGTGATCGTTTGGATGCAGGGTTTCAAAATTTTTTCTCATTGTGCATCGAAACGCGCCGCCGGCGTGTAAAGTGACCGAAAGTTCTGGGAGAATGCAGTTTGGATGCACGGACGGATGATTGCGACGGGCTGATGCGCCGCGTCGCCGGGGGGGACCGCAAGGCATTTGCCGCGATCTTCGATCTCGAGGCGGGCCGCCTGCTGGCGATCGCGAACAGGATCGTGCGCCGGCGCGAACTGGCCGAGGAAGTCGTGCAGGATGCGTTCGTGACGGTCTGGAGGAAGGCGGCCGTCTACGACCACGAGCGCGGCGCGGCCCGCGCCTGGATGACCACGATCGTGCGCCACCGCGCGCTCAACCTGATCCGCGACGGCAGCCGCCTCGACTTTCATGCCGCCGACGACCTCACCGCGCTCGGCGACCGTGCGGCCGACGCCGACACCGCCTATGACGCTCTGCCCGAAAGCGAAGATTTGAAGCGCTGCCTAGGGCAGCTCGAACCCGAGCGTCGCCGATCGATATTGATGGCCTATGTCGTCGGCTTCTCGCATGGCGAGATCGCCGCAACCCTCGGTGCGCCCGTCGGCACGGTGAAGGCCTGGATCCGGCGCGGCGTCGTTTCGCTCAAGGAGTGCCTGTCATGAGCCGCGAGGAACGCGAAATGCGCGCCGGCGACTATGTGCTCGGCCTGATGGACGATGCGGAGCGCCAGCGCGCCGAACGCGACCTGATCATCGACCCGGAATTTCGCGACTCCGTCTGGTCGTTCGCCAACCGCATGGAAGGTCTCGATCGCAGCGCGCCGGCAACAGCGCCGGGCGACGGCCTGTGGCAGCGCGTGTCGGCCGGGATCGCCGGCATGGAACAGATGACCCGGACCGAGGCGATGCAGGGCGAACTGGCGGCCGCCGGCATTCCCGTTCGCCCGAGCGACCGCCACGGCCATCTGGGGCTCAGACGCCCGATGGCGCGGCTTTTCACGGGCGCGCGTGGAACGGCGCTCGCCGCCAGCATCCTTGCCGCCTGCGGGCTCGGCTATGTCGTCGGGCAGGCCTCGGTGACGGCGCGCGACCCGGAAGTGGTGGTCGTGCTTTTGGGCGAGAACGACGTGCCCGGCGCGTTGGTCGAAGCCTATGCCGACGACCGGGTGCGGATCGTGCCGCTCACGGATTTCGACGTGCCGGACGGCAAGGTTCTCGAAGTGTGGACCCTTTACGACGAGGCCGTCGGCCCCGTTTCGCTCGGCACGATGGCGTCCGCGCGTGAGGCGATGCTGACCGGACCGGACCTGCCGGCACCGCAGCCGCAGCAGCTCTACGAGATCACGCTGGAGGACGCGCCGCGTTCGTCGGCGGGGCGTCCGCTCGGGCCGATCCTCGTCAAGGGGCTCGCCGTCTCGCCGCCTCGCTAAGCGACCGGAGAACCAGCGGAACGAGAACGACGACACCGGCCAGCCCCGAGAGCGTCAGGAACCAGCCATAGCCGGCCCAGCCGGCACGCTCGATGATGAAGGCGGCAAGCGGCGGGCTGGCGAGCGTTGCGAGCCCGCCCGCCTGGCTGACGAGCCCGATGGCGGCGGGGACGGCTTCGCCGCGCGTGACCAGGAACGGGGTCGCCGCAAAGAGCGCCGAAGCGACGACGCCGCTCGCGATCGCCATGGTCACCGCGCCCATGCTGGCAGGCCAGATGCCGCCGGACACGAAAGCCGCAAAGGCGGCAATCGCGGTGACGGCGAAGGCGACCAGCGCCAGCCCGACCATGAAGGCGGCGGCACGGCCCGCGACCAGAACCCCGGCAAGCGCGTTGCCGAGCGGGGTCGCCAGCGCGACGAAGGCGGGGGCGAGCAAAAGCGCGCCCGGCACTGCCGCGAAGGTCGGCAGGAAGGTGAACAGCGCCACCGATTGCAGCACGAAGATGCCGAAGGCGAGAGCGACGATGATCACCGGCAGGCTGAAGACGCCCGATGCGCCGCCTGCCTTTTTCGCCGTCTCGACCGGAACCCCCGTCAGGCGACGCAGCGCCATATTGGCGGCAAGTGCGAGCAGCGCGAACAAAACGGTCATCGTCAGAAGGTAGGCAGGCTCGCCGAAGACGGGCACGAGGAGGCCGGCGAGCAGGTCCGAAGCGGCATAGCCGAGCGGCACGAAACCGCTCCATACCGCCAGTACCGGGCCGCGCCATTGCGGGGGCGAGATTGCCGTCAGCAGCGACGGCAGGCCGATGCACAGGATGACATAGCCTGCCCCTTCGAGAACGCGTGCGCCGAAGATCATCGGGGGTTCGGTCGCCGCCGCAAGCACGAGGCCGCCCGGCACGATGATCGCCGAGGCGACGACGAAGGACCGATGCGGCCCCATCCGCGCGATCGCGAAACCGGCCGGAAGCGCGGCGAGCGCCACGAAGATGCCGATCAGGGCCGTGACCCAGCCCGCCTCCACCAGCGTCAGGCCAAGGTCCTCGACATACCAGCCGATCAGCGGCGCGGTCTTGGCAAGCTGTGCACCGGTGAACACGCCGGTCAGGAGCAGCAGGGCGATTGCCGTCAGGCGCAGGGATCTGTCTGCAATCGCGCTCAAGCTTCACTCCGCAATCGATTCGCGCCGCCTCTTTACGGCAATTGCGCCCGGTCGTCGCACCGATAGAGCATTGGACCGAACGGGAATCCGGATTTGCGAAACGACGCGGCGAAAACGAAACCGCCGGGCACGAGCCCGGCGGTTTCAACCATTCGAGAGCCTGAAATCAGTACGGGCAGGAATTGTCGGTCATGAAATCGTGGACCTCGACAGCGCCGGAGATGATGTCGGCCTTGGCCTGCTCGGCCGCTTCCGCCATCTCGGGCGTGATCAGCGCCTCGTTGTTCTCATCGACCGCGTAGCCGACACCATCCTCGGCAAGGCCGAGATTCTGGATGCCGTATTCGAAGTTGCCGTTCCGCGCGTCCATGAACGCGTTATAGACGGCGACGTCCACGCGCTTGATCATCGAGGTGAGAACATGGCCCGGATGCATGGCGTTCTGGTTGGAATCGACGCCGATGCCCATGATGTCGGCATCTGCGGCGGCCTGAAGAACGCCAACGCCCGTGCCGCCGGCGGCATGATAGACGACGTCCGCACCCTGATCGATCTGATTGCGGGTGATTTCGCCGCCGCGTGTCGGATCATTCCAGGCGGCCGGCGTGTCGCCGGTATAGTTGCGAATGACGGTTGCTTCGGGGTTCGCAGCCTTCACACCGCCGACATAGCCGCATTCAAACTTGCCGATGAGCGGAACCTGCATGCCGCCGACGAAGCCGACCGTGTTGGATTCGGTCTGCATACCGGCCAGAATGCCGACGAGGTAGGACCCTTCCTGCTCCTTGAAGACGATCGAGCGCACATTCGGCTTCTCGACGACCATATCGATGATGGCGAAGTCGGTGTCCGGATATTCTTCGGAGACGGTCTCGAGGGCAGCGGCCCAGTTGAAACCGGCCATGACGATCGGGTTGCGGCCGTCCTCGGCGAAGCGGCGCAGGGCCTGCTCGCGCTGTGCTTCGTTCGAAACCTCGAACTCGACATATTCAATGCCGGTTTCGGTCTTGAACTCCTCGGCGCCCATATAGGAGGCTTCGTTGAACGACTTGTCGAACTTGCCTCCGAGATCGAAAAGAAGGCCGGGGGTTATCTCGTCCTGGGCAAAGGCCGGAACGGTCAATGCTGTTGCGGCCAGAAGGCCAAGAACCATACGCTTCATCTTGATCCACACCCTGTCGGTTATCTTGCCTGTTGCCGGCATGGCGTCGAGCCGCCATGTCGGATATGGCGAGGTATCCCCCGCTCGCATTCCACTTTTGCACGCAGACGCGCAAATTTCACGCGGAATTTTGGCCTTTCGGACAAAGTGATGAACCCGCGCGCTACGACGCAACGGAAGCTGGAACCTGACAGGCGACGCCGGTGCCCTGCAACCCGCAATAGCCATACGGGTTCTTGGCCAGATATTGCTGATGGTCTTCCTCGGCGTAGTAGAATGTCGGTGCGGCCATGATCTGCGTCGTCACCCGGCCAAGGCCCCTCGCCTTCAAAGCCTTCTCGTAGTCGGCCTTCGACGCTTCGGCCGCATGCAATTGCGCCTCTGTCGTCGTATAGATCGTCGAGCGGTAGGTCGTGCCGACATCGTTGCCCTGGCGCATGCCCTGCGTCGGGTCATGGCTCTCCCAGAAGACGCGCAGAAGGTCCGCGAAGGAAACCTTTTGCGGATCGTAGATCACCTTCACGACTTCGGCGTGGCCGGTCAAACCGGTGCAGGTCTCCTGATAGGTCGGGTTGGGCGTGATGCCGCCCGCATAGCCGACCGCCGTCAGCCAGACGCCCGACGTTTGCCAGAACAGGCGCTCGGCACCCCAGAAACAGCCCATGCCGAAATAGACCGTTTCCATGCCTTCGGGTGCGTCAGCCTTTTGGGCGACGCCCGAAACATAGTGCCTTTCCGATGTCGGGATCGGTGCGGTGCGGCCCGGCAGCGCCTCGCTTGCCGCCGGCATCTTCACCTTCTTGTTCATGATATCGCCGAGAAAGAACATCGCCTCGTCTCCTTCGCGAACGGACCGGCATCGCGCCGTAATCCGTCATCAAGCGTGGAAGGCATGGCGCCGGTCAGGCCGGCGCCGGTAGCCCAAAGCATAGAATATGAGGGCGACACCGACGAATACCAAGATGGCAGGGGCCGAAAGCGTCGCTTCGACCAGCGGCGTCCAGAAGCCGTCGATGCCGTTCGCCTCACCGAAGGCGACAAGGCCGGTATAGGGATCGGCATCCAGCGCGAGAAACGCATCGGCGAGCGGCGTCAGCACGACGTTCCCGCTGGCGGCAATGGAGCGCGCCGCGTCAACGACAGCGCCGATGACTGCGGCAGCGAGAAAGAGCGATGCGATAAAACGAAACAGGAAAGCCATGTTCGAACCGGGCGATTTCGGGGCCTCTGGGCGTCGGCATCCCATTGGGTACGCCAAGGCGACGGCCGGCGCAATCGCGCTTTGCAAAAATGAAACCGGCTCAGGCCGTCTTTCGCTTAATCAAGGTCTTCACAAGCCGGCTGCGATCGACTAGATGGGCCTGCGTGTCCCGGCCCCTTGCGCCGCGATGCTTTCGGAGAGGTGGCCGAGTGGTCGAAGGCGCACGCCTGGAAAGTGTGTAGGCGGGAAACCGTCTCGAGGGTTCGAATCCCTCTCTCTCCGCCATTTGATTTCATCAGAACCGGTCTGGATAACAGCGTTTTCGGTCCGTTTTCTGCCTGATCCGAGCCCATTCGAAGGTTTGGCACGATTGAAGAAAGCCGGGTATCGTTGCGGGTAGCGCAAACGAGGCGCAATCTGCCGCCCCGGCAAAGGCTGCCGGACGCTGCGGCGCGGGCCCCTGTCTCGTCCAGTCAGGAAGGAGTTACCTTTTTCAGATTAAGCTGCCGAAAGAGATCGGTGGCGTGGCGGGCGTGGATCAAGGCCGGTTCGGATCAGCCTGGGGCCGATACCCAGACGGCGCGCCCGGCGCAGTCCTGGTGCGCGACAAGGTTTTCGATGCCTTCGTGCAAGGCCCCGAAGACATGATCGAGCTGTTCCATGGCTATACGTACTCCGCGCATCCGCTGGCGATTGCGGTGCCGTGGCGACGCTCGACGCATTCGAGCAGGACGGCATTCTGGAACATGTCAACCGCATCATCCCGATCTGGCGGAAACATGCGGTGGCGCTGAAGGGCGCCAAGAATATCGTGGACGTTCGCACCGCCGGCATTTTGGGCGCGGTGGAATTCGCGCCAAGGGCAGGTGCTGCCGGCGAGCGTGGCCAGGCATGTTCGCGCATTTGCCTTGAAAACGGCCTGCTCGTGCGCACATCCGGCGACATGATCGTTCTATCTCCGCCGCTGACGATCGGCGAGCTTTTCGAGACGATCTGCAAGCCAACAGGTTAGGACCAAGGGGGACGGTGATGACGGTAAAGCTGAAGCTTCGGTTCGTCCCTGGACGATACGCGGTCACGCGGCTGGGCGCCGACGCCGCCATACCGGCCTGGACGTCTGGTCCGGGGTTTTGCGCGATCATCCGCTCGGATGACGAACTGACCATCGTTTGCAGTGACACTCGCGTGCCCGACGGTGTCGAGGCGGAACGTGGATGGATCTGCCTGCGCACAGTCGGACCGTTCGATTTTCAGGCGACAGGCATCGTGCAGTCTCTCATTGCGCCCTTGTCTTCGAACGGCATCGGCGTATTCGTCGTGTGCACCTTCGACGGTGAGCATCTTCTGATTGCCGAATCCGACCGCGACAGGGCGATCGGACTGCTCATCGCGGCGGGCCATTCCTTCCTGGAATAGCCATTCCGCCGTCCGATGGGCCGAATGTCCAAATATTGTACTGCCAGACCTGATCGGTCACGCCGTCCGCGTTCTGGAAGACCTGATCATCCGGAAGATGAGGGGTGCCAAGATTGCCAGCAGGGCGATGGACAGCAACGTCACCGAGATCGGCCGTGTCAGGAATACCGTCAGATCGCCCTGGCTGATGGTCATGGCGCGGCGGAACTGCTGCTCGGCGAATGGTCCAAGGATCATGCCGATGATGACGGGGCTGGTGGGAAAATCGAAACGGCGCATGAAAAAGCCCAGAACGCCGATGCCATAGAGCAGGGCCAGATCGAACACCGACTGGCTGATCCCATAGGTTCCAATGGTCGCGAAAACCAGGATGCCGGCGTAAAGATAGGGCGTAGGGATTTTCAGGATTTGCACCCAAAGCCCCACAAGCGGAAGGTTCAGCACGAGAAGCAGCACATTGCCGATATAGAGGCTGGCGATCAGTCCCCACACGAGATCGGGCTGGGTGGTCAGCAATTGCGGGCCAGGATTGATCCCGTAACTCTGGAAGGCCGAAAGCATGATCGCGGCGGTGGCCGAGGTGGGCAGGCCCAGCGTCAGGAGCGGGACGAAGACACCGGCGGCCGAAGCATTGTTGGCGGCTTCCGGGCCGGCGACGCCCTCGATCGCGCCCTTACCGAATTCTTCGGGCCGCTTCGAAAGCTTTCGTTCGACGAAATAGGACAAAAAGGTCGGAATTTCCGCTCCGCCAGCGGGCATGGCGCCGATAGGAAAGCCCAGAAACGTACCTCGCAGCCACGGCTTCCAGGAACGCGACCAGTCTTCACGGTTCATCCACAAAGACCCCTTGATCGGAATGATCTCTTCCTTCGTCGATTTATAGCGAGAGGCAAGATGCAGCGTCTCGCCCACGGCGAACAGACCGACGCAAACGATCACCACATCGATGCCGTCCAGCAGAGCCATCTGGCCGAAGGCGAAACGTGCCTGTCCGGTCTGGAGATCGACGCCGACCAGTCCGATCAAAAGGCCAAGAGCCAACGCCGTCAGCCCGCGCACGACCGATGAGCCGAGCACGACCGAAACGGTGATGAATGCCAGCACCATCAGAGCGAAATAGTCAGCCGGGCCAAGGGAAAGGGCGAAGCGCACGATCACGGGCGCAAGCAGCGTGACTCCGATGACGCCGACCGTACCCGCGACGAACGAACCGATCGCGGCCGTCGCCAGTGCAGGCCCGCCACGACCGTTGCGCGCCATCTTGTGACCTTCCAGCGCGGTGATGATCGTGGCGCTTTCGCCCGGCGTATTGATCAGGATCGATGTCGTCGATCCGCCGAACATCGCACCGAAATAGATGCCGGCGAACAAAATGAACGCCGCCGTCGGCTCGACCTGAAAGGTGATCGGCAACAGCATCGCGATGGTGAGCGCCGGCCCCAGTCCCGGCAGCACGCCAACCGCCGTTCCCAAAGTGACACCCACCGCCCCCCAAAGGAGGTTTACGGGCGTCAACGCAATTGAAAAACCATGAAGCAGGGAAGCGAAAGCGTCCATCACAGGAGATCCTCGATGAGGCCGGACCCCATGCGCAGGCCGAGCACCTGCGCGAAGCCGTAATAGGCGATCAGCGCCAGAATGAACCCGACAGCGGCTGCAAGCCACAGCCTGCGGGCACTGAAGCCCTTGGCGATGAACACGAACATGACGGTGGATGACAGGATGAAGCCGACGAAGCCGATGAGCGCGAGGTTGAGCGCCATCCCGGCCAGCACCCAAGACATCGACACGATGTCCGGCTTGTGGGATGCGGGGTCGGTGGCCTCGCAGTCCCATCGTTGACGCCACGCGTCAATCAGCAACAGACCGCCCAGTACGAGCAACGCCACGCCGATCGAATAGGGGAACACAGTCGGGCCGACCTTGGCATAGGCCGCCGGCACGGAGATCTGCGTGGTCATGTAGACCACGCACAATCCCAGGGCGACGACCAACAAGGCGACCACATAGGGGCTTGTTGTTCTTGACATCATCCTGACCCGATCAGGCCAGACCGAGATCTTCGAGGATATCGCGAATACGGTTCGTATCCTCCTCGAGGTAAGTGGCGAACTCGTCTCCCGCCAGAAACAGGCGGGTCCATGAGCGATTCGCCAGTTCCTGCTGCCAGGCCGGCGAAGCATCCATTTTGGTGACGAGATCGATCAGCCTTGCCTTCTGCTCTTCGGAAAGGTTCGGTCCGCCGAAGACGGCACGCCAGTTGAGAAGCTCGACATCCACACCCTGTTCCTTGATGGTGGGCGCATCGATGCCGTCGACCCGGTCCGGGGCAGAGATACCCAATACACGCAACGCACCCGCGGCGACCTGTTCGGAGAACTCGCCCCAACCCGAAACGCCGCATGTCACCTGCTCGCCAAGCAGCGCGGCAAGAGCCTCACCGCCGCCCGCATAGGCGACGTAGGACATAGCGACCGGATCGACGCCCGCCGCCTTGCCGACCAGACCTACCAGAATATGATCGCTGCCGCCCGCCGATCCGCCTGCCCATGAAACGGAGCCCGCATCGGCCTTCAGCGCCTCGACCAGATCGGCCATGTTCTGGAGCTCGGAACTGGCAGGCACCACGATGGCCAGATATTCCCCGGTCAGGCGGGCGATCGGGGTGACCATGCTCAGATCGACAGGCGACTTGTTGGTGATGATGGAGCCGACCATCACCATGCCACCCGTCATCAGCGTCTCGCCGTCGCCGGAATGCCTATTGATGAATTGCGGAAGGCCGATCGTGCCGCCGGCTCCGCCGACATTGGTGATGCGTGAATTGCCGATCAGGCCGTCCTGACGCAGCACGGCATCCATCACGCGGGCTGTCTGGTCCCAGCCGCCGCCCGGCGCTGCGGGAACGAACAGGTCGAGATTGGCGAAGTCCTGGGCCAGGGCAAGTCGCGGCGCACCCGCAACGATAGCCGTCACGCCTACGGAAATAAGAAACTGTCTGCGATCCATCGGTTTCCTCCCTTGAATGGATATTTCCCAGTTTGAATTCTTCCGACCGTCAGGATCGGAGAGCTGGACGTTTGTCGGACGCTGCGTCGTTGTGGCGATCCTTCCATCGACGCACCAGATCGATATCGCGTGGCACATATCCAAGCATGCGAGACACACGTCGCGCGGCTTCAAGGGTCATTGTGAGCAGCGCTTCGGTCTCGGCTTCGACCCGCGAGCGCAGGCCCGTCGTGATCAGCGCGCCGACGAATTCGCCTTCGCCGCGAAATACGGGCGCGGCGATACCGCTCACGTCGGGATCGCGCTCGCCATGACTGACGACATGCCCGCGCGAGCGGATTTCGTCGTAGAGTTTGCCTTGCGCATTGTCGAATGCGAGGATCAGATGGCCCGCGGCACCGGTATCCAGAGGCAGAAGGTCGCCTATCTCGACATGATGACGCGCCCGCCGGGGCGAATTCTGGCGATAGAGACAGATTCGCTTGCCGCCCGAACGGACATAGAAAACGGCGGTCTCGTTGCCTTGCCCGACCATCTCTTCAAGAACCGGCCGGATGATATTCTCGACAGAAAAATTGCGCCGGTATCGAGCGCCGAGCCGCCAGAGGCTGGCAGCCAGACGATAACTTCCGTCATCGGCCTTCTGAAGATAACCGAAACGCTCAAGCGAGGAGGTGAGCCGCATGATCATCGGTTTGGTGAAACCGGTCTTTGCGGCAAGCTCGCGCAGTTCGAAGCTTTCCTGATCGTCGTCGAACGCGTCCAGCAATTGAAGCGCCCGCTCGACCGCATCAACGCCGTATTCGCTCATCCGGCCTCTCCATCCGACATCTCGTCGGTGAAATCGCAACCGAAGATGTGCGAAACGCTCCAAAGCTCCACGAACCAAGAGAAGGACGGAGCATCGATCAGGTCCGGAACGCTTACGCTTGGGGACAGCGCCATCTTGAACGATTCCGTTGTTACGCCCAGCGAAACTATCTTACGTATAACGTAACGTCAATCGATGTTTGAAGGGAGGTCTGGACGGTGTCGTCCTTTATTCCGGGGGTATGAGCTCGGACAGTTTTTGCGAGGCGATCTGTAAGGCTGGAATGATTCTGGCTTCCAGTTCGGCATCGAACCTGCTGATCAGGGTCGAAACCGACAATGCGCCGTGCAGCCTGCCTTTCTGGTCGATGACCGGTGTCGACACGGCTGCCACTTCCGGATCGCGCTCGCCCCTGGAAATCACCAGGCCCGCCTGACGGATATCCTCAAACGTCGGATCGCCGATCTCCGTATAGGCAAGCAGAATACGACCGGAAGCGCCCTGCCCGACTGGCAGCCGAACGCCTTCTTCCAGATGATGACGGGCCGAGCGCGGTGAATTGACCCTGTAGAGACATACCCGCTGCTGTCCTTCACGCACGTAGAACGAGGCGGTTTCCTCGGTCGTATCCGTCAACGACTGCAAGACCGGGCGAACATAAAGCCCGATGTGAAAACTGTTCCGGTACACATTACCCAGTCGCCACAGTTCGGGACCGAGCTGGAAGACGCCATCGGCCCTGCGATGTAAAAATCGCTTGGCCTCAAGCGACGATGCGATACGCAGGATCGTGCTTTTATACAGCCCGGTCCGACGCGCCACTTCAGCAAGGGTAAGCTGCGCCGCGCCGTCCTCGAAAGCGGCGAGTATGGCAAGGCCGCGCTCGACCGCATCCACACCACCCTTCTTGTCTGTGTCGCCCTTCATTCCGTTCTGCCCCGAAACAGTCTCCGTCATTTTCATCTACGACAACGGCGTTCTGCTCACAAGAATTCGCCTTGACTGATGCCCGGATGAATCTATCATAACAGAACGATGTTCTGTCTAACAGAATACAGCATGTATAAACTTCTCGGAGGGACAATGAGCTTGCCGCTAGAGGGCGTACGCGTCCTTGATCTGTCGAATGTGCTGGCCGGGCCATTCTGCGGCTACAGCCTTGCCCGGCTGGGCGCGGAGGTGATCAAGATCGAACGGCCGGACGGTGGCGATCTTTCACGTCATCTCGGTGCCGATCCCGAGATGGCAAAGGCTCTGTCGGGCCTTTCATTCGTTGCAGTCAACGCAGGCAAACAATCGGTCACACTGGACCTCAAATCGCAGGAAGGGCGCGAAGCCCTTCTGAAGTTCGTCGCGCAGAGCGACGTCGTTCTGGAGAGCTTCCGGCCGGGCGTGATGGATCGCCTCGGCCTCGGCTATGAGACGCTTCGCAAACACAACCCAGCCATCATCTATTGCGCCGTTTCCGGGTTCGGCCAGACAGGGCCTTGGATGAGCCGCCCCGCATACGACCAGATCGTGCAGGGCCTTTCGGGTGCGATGAGCGTAACCGGCGACGCCGACAGCGCACCTTTGCGAACGGGTTTTCCCATATCGGATACGATCGGCGGGCTGACCGCAGCCTTCGCCATTTCCGCCGCGCTGGTTGACCAGAAGCGGAACGGGACTGGCCGCTTCATCGACGTTTCAATGCTTGAATCGACACTTGCCACGATGGGCTGGGTTGTCTCCAACCATCTCAACGCAGGCGTGACGCCCCGGCCTATGGGTAACGAGAATTTCACGGCTGCTCCTTCGGGAACCTTCAACGCCTCCGATGCCCCGCTGAACATATCGGCCAACGAACAGAAGCAGTTCGTCGTTCTGTGCGAAAAGATCGGCCGCCCGGACCTGTTGCAGGACACTCGATTTGCGACGCGCCAGGAGCGCAAGAACAATCGTGCCGCTCTTACGGCGCATATCAATGCAGCCCTGGCCGGCAAAACCGCCCGCGAATGGGAGAGCGAACTCAATGCAGGGGGAGTTCCTTGCGGTTGCGTCTTAAGCGTACCTGAAATTCTGTGCGAGGATCAGATCAGGGGCAGGAATTTCGTCGAGGCGCTGGCGAGCACGAACAGTTCCGGCGATCCCCTGCTCGTCACGCGCCCCGGCTTTGTGATGGATGAACCGTTCACGAAACCCTCGGCGCCGCCGAAGCTGGGAGAGCACACCGCCCGATGGCTGACGCAGCTTGGTTATACAGACGAGCAGATCGCGCGTCTCGGAGCGCCGCAAAATGCAGATGGGACACCGGCAGCATGACCAAATCACCAGCTTCGGATCGTGAACAGATCGCCGAATATTGGCGCACGGAGATTTCCGATATTTCGCCCGGAAAGATCGCTTTTCGCGGATATGCGATCGAGGACCTGATCGCAGGTGTTTCCTTCCCGGCGATGATCTGGCTCATGCTGCGCGGCGAATTGCCGACCAGAACGCAGGAGCGGCTCCTCGAAGCCGCACTGGTCGCGTCGGTCGATCACGGCCCTCATGCTCCCTCAATCGCCATATCCAAAATCGCCACGAGTTGCGGACTGCCGCTCAACGGTGCGATGGCATCCGCGCTGAACACTCTCGACGATGTTCACGGCGGTGCCGGCGAGCAGGCCATCGAACTGTTCGACGACATTCTTGAACGCAGCAAGTCCGCTTCGTCGATTGAAGAGGCCACGAGCGTCGCTCTCGACGTCTTCATTTCCGAGCACGGCAAATATATTCCAGGATACGGCCACAGGTTTCATCCGGTCGATCCACGCTCGGGCGTGCTTCTCGGTCTCGTCGATGAGGCGGTCGCGAAGAACGAGGTCGGCGGCAGCTACGCCCTGGCGGCCCGTGCGATCGAAACGGTGCTCGAAGCCCGCAAGGGTCGTCGCATTCCCATGAATATCGACGGCGCGACCGCCGTCATCTACGGCGAGCTGGGCTTCGCCGCGCCCTTGGCGCGCGGCGTGTTCTGCCTATCGCGCGCCGTTGGAATTCTGGCGCATGCCTGGGAACAGACGAGCCGCAAGGAACGCAATAAAGGTCCGATTCCGCGCAGTTTCGATTACCGATACGATGGCCCTGCTCGACGGTTACTTCCTGCCGCGCGTTGATCGTCAGACGTCGTCCTCGGATCGCTGACCGGCCAATCTTGGAGCGGCTGGGCTGGGGTAGCCAGATCGTCCCACGCATCGGCATAGAGGTGATAGCGGCCTTCATCGACGGTGATCCGGGGGCGCGGGAAGTTTGATGGGCGGAGGTCCACGAATATTTGTGCCCAAGAGCACGCTTCAAGGTTTAGGGCTGATGCCATGAGAGTTATCGATATGCTTTCCACGTTCAAAGGGCGGCAAATGCTGTTCCTGACACCGAAAGGCTGGTTTGGCAGACCCTGGGACACGCAGGTGTTGACATTGAAGACCTTGGTGAAGACACAGTCCGGCTGATGACGTCGAAGTTCACCTTGCAGGTGCATGGCGATCTCGATCGGGATGTCCTCGTGTTCGATGAGGCGGGCGTGACGTTCATGCACGGCGAGATTGAGAAGAGCGAAGCTCAGGCTCTGGATGCGGGCCTTGCCGGAATCTTTTCGGCCGTGTCACCCGACAGGAGCATTCCCTATCGATACGACGACCCTGAATACATCATTTCGAGAATGCACCTGGCCATGTCCAAAGCTGCGCCCTGACCCAACAGGCGGTCGAGCGTCAATCAATGCATGACCGGCTTACCGACCATGCCTTGACCGCCGACTGGGTTGGTCGTGTGATAACCAGTTTTCATCTCGGAGCGTGTCGCTATACAGTGAGGGATGCGCGGATTTCGGGGCGGTCGAGATCTTCCGCAACGCCCGAATGGACGATGCGCCCGCGATCCATGACGTGGATGTCGTCGGCAAGCTCGCGGCAGAAATCGAGATATTGTTCGACCAGAAGGACCGCGATGCCGGCCGAGTCCCGCAGATAGCGGATCGCACGGCCGATATCCTTGATGATGGAGGGCTGGATGCCCTCGGTGGGCTCGTCGAGCACGAGCAGTTTAGGACGAAGCACCAGCGCGCGGCCAATGGCCAGTTGCTGCTGCTGGCCGCCCGAAAGATCGCCGCCGCGCCGGCCGAGCATGTCCTTCAACACCGGAAAGAGTTCGAAGACGTGATCCGGAATCGTCCGCTCGGATCGCTTCAAAGGCGCGTAGCCCGTTTCAAGATTCTCACGCACCGAAAGCAGCGGAAAGATTTCGCGCCCTTGCGGCACGAATGCGATGCCCGACCGGGCGCGCTCTGACGGCGCGCTCCGGTCGAGCATCTTCCCCTCGAAAGAAATCGAGCCCGTGGTCAGGCGGTGATGGCCGACGATGGCGCGCATCAGGCTCGTCTTGCCGACGCCGTTGCGGCCGAGCACGCAGGTGATTTTCGCCGGCGCGGCCGTGAGCGAAACGCCGCGCAGGGCCTGGGCCGCGCCGTAGTGGAGGGTGGCGTCGGTGACCGTCAGCATAGGGGTCTTCCAGTGCGCGCTCTACGCTGCCCCCCTCTGGGCTGCCGGACATCTCCCCCGCACGGGGGGAGATTAGTCTCGTCATCGACACAGCGTAATCTTCTCACCTGCAGGGGAGATGTCCGGCAGGACAGAGGGGAGCGTGACGAAACTCGGCGCTGAACGATCATCTTCACCTTCCCAGATAGACTTCGACGACGCGCGGGTCCGCGCTGACATGGTCGAGCGAGCCTTCCGAAAGGACCGAGCCTTCGTGAAGACACGTCACCTTGACGCCAAGCTCGCGCACGAAATGCATGTCGTGTTCGACGACGACGACCGAATGGCTTTGCGAGATATCGCGAAGCAGCCGTGCGGTCTCCTCGGTTTCGGCATCCGTCATGCCGGCGACGGGCTCGTCCACCAAGAGCAGTTTCGGGTCCTGCGCAAGCAGCATGCCGATTTCCAGCCATTGCTTCTGGCCATGCGACAGGTTGGCGGCGAGCGCGCTGCGCTTGTCGCCAAGACGAACGATGCCGAGAATGTCGTCGATGCGCTTTGCCGCGTCCTGCGTTTCGCGCCAGAACAATGTCGGCAGGATCGAGCGCGGCCCCTTCAGGGACAGGAGGATATTGTCCTCGACCGAATGGCTCTCGAAGACGGTCGGCTTCTGGAATTTGCGCCCGATCCCCATATTGGCGATGTCGGCTTCGTCGTGACGGGTGAGGTCTACGGAACCGTCGAAAAAGACCTCTCCGGTATCCGGCCGGGTCTTGCCGGTGATGATGTCCATCATCGTCGTCTTGCCGGCGCCGTTCGGCCCGATGATCGCGCGCATCTCGCCCGGATCGAGGGCAAGCGACAGATTGTTGATGGCGCGAAACCCGTCGAAGGATACCGACACGCCGCTGAGATAGAGAATGGAGTTGGTCACGACCGTCATGTGCTTCACTCCGCCGGCTGGGGGCGCGTTTCGCCGCGATACGATTCCGCGTTCTGCGGTCGCATGACCGGCAGGTCCGGCGGCGGCGTGTCGGAGGCTTCGACCAGTTTGCGCTCGCGCCGGCCGGCAAAATAATCACCGATTGTGCCGACGATGCCCTTCGGCAGGAACAGCGTGACCGCAACGAACAACCCACCCAGCGCGAAAAGCCACAGCTCGGGATAGGCGGCGGTGAACCATGTCTTAGCGTAGTTGACGAGGATCGCGCCGATGATCGGACCGACCAGCGTCCCACGCCCGCCGATCGCCGTCCATACGACGACCTCGATCGAGTTCGCCGGCGCGAATTCGCCCGGATTGATGATGCCGACCTGCGGCACGTAAAGCGCGCCGGCAATGCCCGCGATGATCGCCGAGACGACGAACGCGAACAGCTTCACATATTCGGGCCGGTAGCCGATGAAGCGCGTGCGGCTTTCCGCATCGCGCACCGAGATCATGATCTTGCCGAGCTTCGATTTCGTGATCGCGCTGCAGACGACGAAGGAAACGGCCAGCGCAACGCATGTCGCGGCGAAAAGCCCGGCGCGCGTGGCCGGAGCCTGAACGGAGAAGCCGAGAATTTCGCGGAAATCGGTCAGGCCGTTATTGCCGCCGAAGCCCATGTCGTTTCGGAAGAAGGCGAGCATCAGCGCGAAGGTCATCGCCTGCGTGATGATCGACAGATAGACGCCGGTGACGCGGCTGCGGAACGCGAACCAGCCGAAGGCGAAGGCGAGCAGACCGGGCACGACCATCACCATCATCATGGCGAACCAGAAATTGTCGAAGCCCCACCAGTACCAGGGCAGTTCCTGCCAGTTCAGGAAGACCATGAAATCGGGCAAATCGGGATTGCCGTACACCCCGCGCGAGCCGATCTGGCGCATCAGATACATGCCCATCGCATAGCCGCCGAGCGCGAAGAACGCGCCGTGGCCGAGCGAGAGGATGCCGACATAGCCCCAGACCAGATCGAGCGCGAGGGCGAGCATCGCATAGGTGAGATACTTGCCCATCAGCGCCACGGCATAGTTCGGCACGCGCAAGGTGTGGCCAACGGGCAGCAGGAGATTGGATGCCGGTATCAGGATCGCGGCGGCAAGCAGCAGGCCGACCACCCAATAGAGCTTGGCGCCAAGCGCGCGATAGAAGAAGGCCGTGATCATGCGTCCACCGCCCGGCCCTTGAGCGCGAACAGGCCGCGCGGGCGCTTCTGGATGAACAGGATGATGAAGACGAGGATGAATATCTTCGCGAGCACGGCCCCGGCATAGGGTTCGAGGAACTTGTTCAGGACGCCCAGCGTCATCGCGCCGACCAGCGTGCCCCACAGATTGCCGACGCCGCCGAAGACGACGACCATGAAACTGTCGATGATGTAGCCTTGCCCAAGATTGGGCGAGACGTTGTCGATCTGGCTGAGCGCCACGCCCGCAAGCCCCGCAATTCCGGAGCCGAGACCGAAGGTCATCGCGTCGACCCATGGCGTGCGGATGCCCATCGAAGACGCCATTCGCCGGTTCTGCGTCACCGCGCGCATCTGGAGGCCGAGCGAGGTGCGCTTCAGGACGAACAACAGGCCGGCGAAGACGACCAGCGCGAAAATGACGATCCAGAACCGGTTCCAGGTGATCGCGATGCCGTAGAAATCGAATGTGCCCGACATCCAGAAGGGGTTCGAAACCTCACGGTTCGAAGCGCCGAAAGTCGTGCGCACCGCCTGCTGGATGATGAGCGACAGGCCCCATGTCGCGAGCAGCGTTTCCAGCGGCCGGCCGTAGAGCCAGCGGATCACGCCGCGCTCGATGGCGATGCCGATCAAACCGGTGACGAGGAAGGCGGCGGGCAGCGCGAAGGCCAAAGACCACGCGAAAAGCTCGGGAAAGGAGGCGCGGATCATATTCTGGACGACGAAGGTCGTGTAGGCGCCGAGCATCACCATCTCGCCATGGGCCATGTTGATGACGCCCATGACGCCGAAGGTGATGGCAAGGCCGATGGCGGCCAGAAGCAGGACCGCGCCGAGCGATATGCCGTACCAGACGTTCTGGCCGACATCGAGAAGCTGGAGATGGCGCTGGATGGCGGAGATACCGGCGTCGATGGTCGGCGTCACATCGGCATCAGCGCTGGAAAGCGCGGCCTGAAGGATGCCGAGCGCCTGCCGGTCGCCGCGCGCGACGATGACGTCGACAGCCTCGGCGAATGCAGCCGGTTCGGCATCGGAGCGCAGGATCGCGACGGCACGCGCTTCCTGCATGATTTGAAGGACGGCCGGGTTTTCTTCCTGCGCGATGGCCTCGTCGAGCAATTCGACATTGTCTGGATTGGCTGCCTGGAACATCGCGCGCGCCGCGCTCATGCGCGTGCCGGCATCGGGACTCATCAAGGTCAGTTGCCCGACCGCCGTCCGCACCGCCCGGCGAAGCGAATTGTTCACGCGGATGCGCTCGACGCCGGCGCTTGCCACCTCGCCGATTTCCTCGCCGGTGAGCGCGTCAGTCGCGGTGACCGTATCGCCACGCCCGGACGTGGTGACTATCCGGCCGGTCTCTTCGATGACGTTGAGATCGCCGGCAGCCAGACTTTCCAGCAAAGGCGCGATCCGTGCATCGCCGGTTGCGGCAAGCGCCTGAACCACGCGTCCCCGGTCGGAAAAGCTGCCGTCAGGAAGCTGGCGCACGAGGTCTTCGACGGATTGGGCATGGGCAGGCAGAATGGCCAAGGCCAGCAATATGAAAGCGAGCAGACCGGCGAACAGCGACATCGGGCTGCGTTCCTTCGCGCCCCCCTCTGGCCTGCCGGCCATCTCTCCCGCAAGGGGGGAGATCAAGCACGCCGTCCGCTTCGCCAGTACGGTGATCGTCCGAATGCGGCAAAGAAACGAATGATCTCCCCCCTTGCGGGAGAGATGGCCGGCAGGCCAGAGGGGGGCGACGTAGAGCATAGGCGCAACCGGTGAGTTATTTGCAACGCGGGAGGCCGAGTTGATCGGCCTCCCAATGGTGCGACCTGATCAGTTCGCGGCCGCCTGCGCACCGCCGCAAGTCTGCGTCTGCGTGTTGTAGTTTCCGCAGTTGATCGGAGCCGTCCAGTCGGCTTCGAGCACGGCCGATTCGGGCAGGAAGTCCGACCACGCATCGCCCGGTACGAGGTCTTCGGTTTCCCAGACCACGTCGAACTGGCCGTCGTCCTGGATTTCGCCGATCAGCACCGGCTTGGTGATGTGGTGGTTCGGCAGCATGACTGCCGTGCCGCCGGTCAGGTTCGGAACCTCGACGCCGACGATCGCATCGATCACGGCGTCCGCATCCGTCGTTCCGGCCTTCTCGACCGCGCCGACCCACATGTTGAAGCCGATATAATGCGCTTCCATCGGATCGTTCGTCACGCGCTCCTCACTGCCGATAAAGGCATGCCACGTTTCGATGAACTCGGCATTTTCCGGCGTGTCGACCGACATGAAGTAGTTCCAGGCGGCCAGATGGCCGACGAGCGGCGAGGTATCGAGACCGGCCAGTTCTTCTTCGCCGACCGAGAATGCCACGACCGGAATGTCGGCGGCGTCGACGCCCTGATTGCCGAGTTCGCGATAGAAGGGAACGTTCGCGTCGCCATTGATTGTCGAGACGACGGCGGTCTTCTTGCCCGACGAGCCGAACGCCTTGATCTCGGACACGATCGTCTGCCAGTCGGAATGACCGAACGGCGTGTAGTTGATCATGATGTCTTCCGGCGCGACGCCGGCATCCTGAAGATAGGCTTCGAGGATTTTGTTGGTGGTCTGCGGATAGACGTAGTCGGTGCCGGCGAGCACCCAGCGCTCCACGCCTTCCTCGTTCATCAGGTAGTCGACGGCCGGGATCGCCTGCTGGTTCGGCGAAGCGCCCGTGTAGAAGACGTTGCGCTGGCTTTCCTCGCCCTCATACTGAACGGGGTAGAAGAGGAGTCCGTTCAGCTCTTCGAAGACCGGAAGGACCGACTTGCGGCAGACCGACGTCCAGCAGCCGAACACGGCATCGACGCCGTTCACCTCATACATCTCGCGCGCCTTTTCGGCGGCGAGCGGCCAGTCCGACGCGATGTCGATGACGACCGGCTCAAGCTGGCGGCCGAGCAGACCGCCCTTCTTGTTCTGCTCTTCGATGAGCATCAGCATGACGTCTTTCAACGTCGTTTCCGAGATCGCCATCGTGCCCGACAGCGAATGGAGGACGCCGACCTTGATCGGACCTTCATCCTGCGCGGCGGCCGACCCGGCCGCCGACACCAACAAGCTCGCAGCGATCCCTGCGATGAGCGTGCGACGCATTCCCCTCATGATTGCCTCCAATGGCATTTTTGTTTGCACCGGATTTCTCGGTGCAAAGTGCGTGCCATATGATCTGGCCCGGCTCGTCATCGCCAAAAGCCGGCAAAACAGGCAGGGCAGATATCAAGGAGTGATCATTTTGCAGGCTGCCTGCACACGATGCGGTCGCGCGCGTCAGGAGTGCGTGTCAGGATCGCTTCAGACGCACTGCGCCCGGAACCAAGGATCATCGCCTAAATGATCAGCAGCCGCCAATTCCCCGCCAGATTCTTTAGAGATGCCGATGCCCCGACCGCATTCGCTACACGACATTTCGGCACTCAGCGATCTCGTGATCCGGAAAATCTAATCCTGCCAGCTCGCCGCGAAAGCCGGAGACGCGATAAAACTTCCCGGCTGCGCCGATACCGGCGGCGGCTCGCATACGCCTTCCTGAAGATATCTGAGAGCGGACTCGAACCCGCTTTCGGTGAACGGCTTGGCGATCACCCCATGCGCTCCGGCAAAGTCGTCCGGTATCTTCTTCGGGTTCGCGGTGACGAACACGATGATGGTTTGCGGCCAGCGCTTCTGGATCAGTTGGTTGACATCGAGACCGCTGGTGCCCTTCGCGAGCTGGATATCGACGAAGGCCACGTTCGGTGCAGCTTCATCTTCCAGATCCTCCACATCGTAAAGCGATGCGGCTTCGGCGATGACCTTGTGTCCCGCGCTTTCGACCATGAACTCGATATCCATCGCCAGCAAAGGCTCGTCTTCGACGATCAGGATGCGCAGCGGAGGCGTCGGCCGGGTTTTCATGGCCGCACCGAGACGATGAGAGACACCTTCGTGCCCGGTGCGCGCGTTTCCCACTCGACATACGCCGAGGACTGCTTGGCGAGCCGCTCGACGATGCGCCGGCCAAGGCCGTCGACACCCCGATCCGCCCATTCGAATCCCGGCCCTTCGTCGCAGATGGCTACGACCACCTGGTCATCGATCGTCTTTGCTGAAATGTCGATGGTGCCCTCACCTTCACCCATGCCGTGCTCGATGGCATTGGCCAGAATTTCGTTGATGATCAATCCGAGAGCGGCGGCATAGCCAGCCGGGACATGCGCCTTTCGCACATCCGTGCGCAGATGGATGTCCTTTCTGCCCGATGCGTGGACAAGGTCCGTCGCCAAGGTGGCGGTAAACGCGCCGATATCGAATTTCGTAACGTCGTCGGACTGGTAGAGCTTGCGATGAACGACGGCGAGAGCATCGATCCGCTGCATCATCGAGCGCAGCTTTCCGGCAGTTTTCTCGTCTTCTATCTCGCGAAGCTGCAGGCGCAGGATGGAGCCTATCATCGTCAGATTGTTCTTCACGCGGTGGTCGACCTCGTGGAGGAGCACGTTCTGCGCTTCGAGCGCTGCCTCCAGATCCGCCGTTCTTCGCCTGACCTCGCGCTCGACCGCGAGTTTCTGCTGCGCGATGCGGGACTGCGCGTCGACGCGGTCGGTGACGTCCATCTGGGAGGCGAAGAAAAACTTGATCTCACCGTCCCTCGAGCGGACGGGGCTCATATACAGGGCGTTCCAGAATGTCGAGCCGTCCTTTCGGTAGTTCAGAAGGTCGATCGCGATATCCTCGCCGACACGTATCGCCTCGCGCACACTTGCGATCGCGTCCCGGTCGGTGTCGGGTCCTTGAAGGAAGCGGCAGTTCCTGCCGACGATTTCGTCGCGGGTATAGCCGGAAAGCCTCTGGAACGCGTCATTCGCGAAAACGATGGGGTTGTCCGGTTGCGCCGGATCGGTAACGATCATGGGCATACGGGTCGCCCGGACGGCGGCGGCAAACGGATCGCCGCGCCCATGCTCATACTCGATGTCTCCTGTCAGGTGCCAATTCTCGCGATCGTCCAAATCTGTGTCTCCATCGCGATCCTCGCTTCCCAACAATGTTGCCGCCGCGCACTTGTTCCGCTCAAATGATAGTGCGCCGGTTTCCCTTTGCGACAATCGTTGGAGGCATCCGCCATCGCAGAGTTTGTCAGGACCGCATTGGATCGCCTACAAAGCTGGCAGGGTTGTCGAAGCGGTCGCAGGGAGCCAGGTTTGACTGACGCATCTACGAAAATTGGCATGCCGGACGAGCACCCTGTCGATCCGGTACGCATCCTCCAGCAGGCAACGACGTTCATGGCGGTGGTCGCCGGGGCGCACCATCGCATCCAGTTCGCCAATGGCAGCTTCCGGCAGTTGTTCGGCGGAACCGACGTGACCGGAAAAAACGTCGTCGACATCCTGCCACGCGGGATCGGGGCCGCCGTCGTCCAGGTACTCGACACCGTACGCCAGACCGGGACGCCGTTTCACGCGACGGGCGTGCGCCTGCCGACGGGCATCGCGGCGGCGGCGTTCGGCGAGCGCCTGATCGACATCGCATGCCAGCCGATGGTCGGCGAGGATGGAAGTGTCGACGCGATCCTCGTCGAGGGCGTGGACGTTTCGGGCTGGATCGAGGCGAAGCGGTCGGTCGACAAGAACGAGCAACTGTATCGCGGATTGTTCGATGCCATCGACGAGGGCTTCTGCATCATCGAATTCTTCGATGGTCCGCATGGGCCCGACAGCGACTATATCCACATCATGGCGAACGACGCCTATGAGCGCCATGCGGGAATCGCGAATGTTGTCGGCCAGAAGCTGCGCGAGATGGTCGGCGAAGAGGCCGATGCCTGGGTCGCCCGTTACAGGGAGGTCCTGAATTCCGGGCGGCCGATCCGGTTTCAGCAGGAGCTTGTCGCCACCGGGCGATATTTGGAACTGGCGGCCGTGCGCATCGAGCCGCGCGAGCGCAAGCAGGTCGCCGTCCTGTTCCAGGACATCACCGCGCGGCGCAACGCGGAACTGGAACTGGCCAGGCTGAACGCCACGCTCGAACAGCAGGTGCATGAGCGCACGGCCGAACTCATGGCGTCGGAAGAAAACCTGCGGCATGCGCAGAAGATGGAAGCCGTCGGACAATTGACCGGCGGACTTGCCCACGACTTCAACAATATTCTCGGCGGCATCGCCGGAAGCCTCGAACTGATGTCCCGTCGCCTGTCGCAGGGTCGGTATGAAGACATAGCGAAATATGTCGAGGCCTCGACGGCGGCGACCCGTCGTGCGGCAGCGCTCACGCAAAGGCTGCTCGCTTTTTCCCGCCGCCAGACGCTGGAACCCAAGCCGGTCGTCCTGTCGAGCCTGGTCGAGGGGATGGCCGATCTCGTCGCACGCACCGCCGGACCCCACATCACCGTTTCGCAAACGAGTTCGCCGGATCTTTGGCAGACCCATGTCGATCCGGGGCAGTTGGAGAACGCGCTGCTCAATCTGTGCATCAACGCGCGGGACGCGATGCCGGCCGGCGGCACGCTGTCGATCGAAACGGCGAACCGCGATATCGGCGCGGACGACGCAGCCGCCCTTGCCCTCCAGCCCGGTGAATATGTCGCCCTCAGCGTCGCCGATACCGGGACGGGCATGAGCGAGGAGACGGTGAGGCGCGCGTTCGACCCGTTCTTCACCACGAAGCCGGCCGGACAGGGAACGGGGCTCGGGCTTTCCATGGTCTACGGCCTGGCCGGCCAATCCGGCGGCGGGGTCTCGATCACATCGCGCCTTGGTGCCGGCACGACGATAACGATCCTTTTGCCGCGCCATATCGGTTTCTCTACCTCGGAAACCGGCTCAAGCCGGACCGCGTCGAGCGAATCGGCCGCTTCGCTCAAGTCGGAGACCATCCTGCTGGTCGATGACGACGACCTATTGCGCACGCTCATCGCCGAGAGGCTGACCGAGCTTGGCTATGGCGTTGTGGAAGCGCCAGACGCACGCCTGGCTTTGGCCTCGCTCGGCGCACGGACGATCGATCTTCTGGTGACGGATGTCGGCTTGCCGGGAGGTATGAACGGCCGCCAGCTTGCAGAGAGCGTGCGCGATCGGATACCAAGGCTGGGCGTCCTGTTCATCACCGGCTACGCCGAGAACGCGGTTCTCAACCACCTTCATCTGGATGACGCGACGGGCCTTCTGGTGAAACCGTTCTCGCTCGACACGCTGGCGGACCGCATCGGCGAAATGTTGCGGCTCAAGGCAGTCCGGTAGCACCGGTACGTCGCGTTCGACACTCTCCGTCCATCCATTGCCATGATTGCGACGGTGCTTGCGCGCCGCTGCGGTTACGATTACCAATATATTCGACTGAATATAAAGGAGGACGCCGCATGCGCCATTTCGTTCTGGCGATCGCAACCACTGCACTGCTCGGCTCGGCCGCCCACGCCGATAGCGTGAACATAGCCGTTGCCGCCAATTTCACCGATGCCGCAAATGAAATCGCGGCCGCCTTCGCACAAGCCAGCGACCACGAAGCGATATTGTCCTTCGGAGCGACCGGCCAGTTCTACACCCAGATCACGCAAGGCGCGCCGTTCGAAATCCTGCTGGCCGCGGACGATGTGCGACCCGCGCAGTCAGTCGAAGAAGGCTACGGCGTCGACGGCACCGTCTTCACCTACGCGATCGGCCAACTCGTCCTTTACTCCAGCGAGGAGGGGAAGGTGATCGGTGCGGAGACTTTGGAAGCGGGTGATTTCCAGCAGATCGCGATCGCCAACCCCGAAACGGCTCCCTACGGCAAGGCGGCAATCGAAACGATGGAGGCCCTCGGCGTCTACGAGACGCTGCGGCCCAAGATCGTACAGGGGCAGAATATCGGCCAGGCCTACCAGTTCGTCGAGACCGGCAATGCCGAAGTTGGCTTCGTGGCGCTCGGTCAGGTGTCGCAGACCGACGCCGGCTCCCGCTGGCTCGTGCCGCAGGAAAACTACGAGCCGATCCGGCAGGATGCCGTTCTTCTGAAAACAGGTGAGGACAATCCCGCCGCCGAAGCGTTCCTCGAATTCCTGAAAGGCGACGAGGCGACGGCCATCATCGAGAAATACGGCTACGCGCTGGACCGTTGATCGGTTAGCTTGAAAGGACCGCCGCGCTTTCCGGCGCGGCGTTTCCATTTTCAGGGGGATTGGAACGCTGTCTCAGGAACTCTGGTCTCCGATCCGGCTGACGCTCGAACTTGCCGCCATCACCACGATCCTCCTGCTCGTCGTCGGCACGCCGATCGCGTGGTGGCTCGCCTGGACGAAATCGCGCTGGAAGGAAGTGGTGGCGACGATCGTGGCGCTGCCTCTGGTCCTGCCGCCAACCGTGCTCGGCTTCTACATTCTGGTCGCGCTCGGCCCGCAGGCGCTCGGCGGCTGGTTCGGGCCGTGGTTCGGCATGCGCACTTTCGCGTTCTCATTCGAGGCGCTGGTCGTCGGCTCCGTCATTTCGTCCCTGCCGTTCATGGTCCAGCCTATCCGTAATTCCTTCGAAGCCATGGGGAGGCGTCCGCTCGAAGTGGCGGCCACCTTGCGCGCCTCGCCATGGGACCGTTTCGTCACGGTCGCCCTGCCGCTTGCAATACCGGGGCTTTTGACCGGCGCGGTGCTGGGCTTCGCCCATACGGTCGGCGAGTTCGGCGTCATCTTGATGATCGGCGGCAACATTCCCGGCGAGACCAAGGTGCTGTCGATCGCAATCTACGATTTCGTCGAGACCCTGCGCTGGCGCGAAGCGCACATCCTGTCGGCGGGCATGCTCGCCTTTTCCTTCGTCGTCATCCTCGCCGTTTCGCTTCTGGCGCGCCGTTCCGGCCGTAGGGCGTTCTGATGGCAGACCGGATCGAAATCGCGCTCAAGGGAGATTTGGGCGCCTTCCATCTCGACGTCGATCTCGCCGTTCCGATGCACGGCATCACCGCACTGTTCGGACCATCGGGCTGCGGCAAGACGTCGATCCTGCGCTCCGTCGCCGGTCTCAACCGGATGCCGGGCCGCATCGCGGTCGGCAGCGAAATCTGGCAGGACGACCGGCACTTCGTCCCGACGCATAAAAGGTCGCTCGGTTACGTCTTTCAGGAAGCGAGCCTCTTCGCTCATCTGAGCGTTCGCCAGAACCTGACCTACGGCGAACGGCGGGCCCGAGCCGACGAAAAGCATGTCCGCTTCGACGATATCGTCAATCTGCTCGGCATAGCCCACCTCGTCGACCGCTCGCCGGCCAATCTGTCCGGCGGCGAGCGCCAACGGGTCTCGATCGGCCGGGCGCTCTTGTCTCAGCCGCGCCTGCTTTTAATGGACGAACCTCTCTCGGCGCTCGACCGTATGGCGAAGGACGAAATCCTTCCCTATTTCGAAGCGCTGCACGCAAATCTCAGGATACCGATCCTGTTCGTGACGCACGACATCGGGGAGGTCGAGCGTCTCGCCGATCATCTGGTCCTGCTTCGCGAGGGCAGGCTCGTCGGGTCCGGTCCGTTGAACGAGGTCCTGTCGGCACCGCACTCGCCGCTGTCCGCGCGGCGCGATTTCGCTGCCGTCCTGCCGGCCCGCGTGAAGCGGCACGATCCCGACAGCATCGCCGTTCTCGACATCGTGGGACGCGAACTGCTCGTCGTGGCGAAGGACATGAAGGCCGGCGAAACGGTGCGTGTGCGCATCGCCGCAAGCGACGTATCGATCGCCAAAAGCCGCCCGGACGCGACAAGCATGCTCAATGTCCTGCCCGCCCGGATCATCGGCATCGACGCGCTCGACGACGCGGAAGCGAGCATCCGGCTCGACATCGGCGTCGATCTCGAAGCGCCCATCCGCGCGCGCATCACGCGGCGGTCGCTTGAAGCATTGAGCTTGTCGGAAGGGCAGGATGTGTTCGCGCAGATCAAGAGCGTGTCGCTCGCCGCGAGCCGGTGATACTGGTCGCCTCGGCCCGCTTGGCCTCGCGACCCCCGCCTCGAAAAATTGAGTTTCCGTTCGACCGGGACTATGTCACGCATTGTTCGATTCCAGTCCGGAGCCGGTTCGTGCGCGCATTCGCAATGGTCCTTCTGCTTCTTTTCCCGGCCAAGGCGTGGGCGGAAGAGTGCGTCGTGCTGCTTCACGGTCTGGCGCGCACCGAAGCGTCCATGTTCCTGATCGAGGAAACGTTGCAGACGTTCGATTACACCGTCGTCAGCAAGACCTATCCCTCGACCAGAGAGTCGATCGAGGAACTGCTCGACAAGGTCGATGCGCTCGTCGACGAATGCGGCGAGGAACGCGTCAATTTCGTCACCCATTCGATGGGCGGCATTCTCGTGCGCGCATGGCTCCGGGAGAACAGGCCCGAGAATTTCGGCCGCGTCGTCATGCTTGCACCGCCCAATCATGGTTCCGAAGTGGTCGATATTTTCGGCGATATCGGCCTGTTCGAACTGGTCAACGGACCGGCCGGCATGCAACTCGGCACCGCAGACGACAGCTTTCCGAACACGCTGCCGCAAGCCGATTTCGAGGTCGGAATCATCGCCGGCGACCGCACCGTCAATCCGATCCTGTCGACGACTTTCCACGGTCCGAACGACGGCAAGGTTTCCGTCGCAAGCACCATGCTCGAGGGTATGAGCGACCATATCGTGCTTCCCGTGACGCACACCTTCATGATGAACAATCCGCTTGTCATCGCGCAGGTTCTCGAGTTTCTGGAGACCGGAAAATTCGATCACGATTTGTCATGGGGCGAACTGATCGGCCGGATCGGCAGGCAATGATCACGGACCGGAAACCTCTTCTTAACCACGAGGGAGCAGGTTTCAGTAAAGCCGGGTTCATCGCGAATCCGAGCCCAACCGGACGTTTTGTATCATGCCGCGTATGTTGAAAGCCGCCATCGCCCTCGCTTTATCGATCGCTCTTTCGGGCTGCGTCTCCAGCGTTCTGGACGTCGACACGCGCGGAACGCAGCCTATACCCGCCGCGCTCGTGGCGCAGATGTCGCAAAAGCAGATGACGCCGAAAAGCCCGGTTCTCGTTCGCATCTTCAAGCAGGAGAGTGAGCTGGAAATCTGGAAGCAGGACCGCAACGGCCGCTACGCGCTTTTGAAGACCTATCCGATGTGCCGCTGGTCCGGCCAACTCGGCCCCAAGACCCGTGCCGGCGACCGGCAGGCGCCGGAAGGTTTCTACCATGTCTCCGCGAACATGCTGAACCCGCGCTCGCAATATCATCTTGCGTTCAATCTGGGCTATCCGAACCAGTTGGAAGCCGCGCGCGGCTATACCGGCGAAGCGCTGATGGTACACGGCGCATGCTCGTCATCGGGCTGCTACGCGATGACGGACGAGGGTGTCGGCGAAATCTATGCCGTCGTGCGCGATGCGCTGAAAGGCGGACAGTCCGCCTTCCAGGTGCAGGCGTTTCCCTTCCGCATGACGCCGCGCAACATGGCCAAGCACCGCAACAATCAAAACTTCGCCTTCTGGCAGGATCTGAAGCGCGGCTACGATATTTTCGAAGTCACCCGCCGCCAGCCGCGCGTCGGTTATTGCGAGGGCCGCTACGTCTTCGACACAGACATCCAGAGCACCGATCCGCTCGCGGCCTGTCCGATGACAGCCGCCGAGCCGGCCATCGCCAGCCGGTCCGAGGCCGAGCGCATGCAGATGGAGGCGCTGTTGACCTCCGGCATGAGTTTTCGCGAGCATGCCTATCTCGATGGCGGCATGCATCCCGTCTTCCGCGCGATGCTGGCCCGCAGCGGCGAAAAGACCATGGCGCGCCGCACCTCGAACGACCGAGTGCCGGTCAGCCGCCCGGATGCAGCGCTGAAGGATCCGCATTCGCCAAGCGAATAAAGCGCGTCAGACCGCCTCGCGGTTCATGACCCACGTTCCGGCATTCTTCAGGATCAGGTCCGGCTCCGCATATTGCTCGCGCAAAAGGCGCTCGTAGAGAGCCGCTTCCGCTTCGCGATCGAGCGGCGCATCGGTGCCTTCGAGCATCCGCAAGGCGTCGGCGAGCGCATCCACCGTTCCCGAACCTTCGTCGAACTGCGCCTTCTTTCGCCAAACGAGATCGTGCGGCAGGAGGTCCGCGCAGGCTTTGCGCAATATCCACTTTTCCGTCGTCGGCCCGGTGCTGTCAGCAGCGCCCGCTTCGGTGCGTCGCAGCTTCAGGGTGGCGGGGATCGACTGCGCGAAGGCGATCAGCTCGCGATCGAGGAACGGCGTGCGCGCTTCGAGGCTCTCGGCCATGGTGATGCGGTCGACGCGCTGGAGATTGATGTTGTGCATGGTGCCGAGCGCGCGTGTCAGTTCATCTGCCAGCGCCCGCGGACGGTCCACATAGGCATGGTGATAGGTGTAGCCGGCGAAAAGCTCGTCGGCGCCCTCGCCCGTCAGCACGGCCTTCACATGGCGGCGCGCCAGCTTCGCGGCGAAATGGGTGGGCACGGCGCTGCGCACGAGATCGACGTCGGCGCTTTCCAGATGATAGATCACATGCGGCAGTACGTCGGCGATGTCGCGCGCGGTGAAGGCGTGCTCGAAATGCTCCGATCCGATGTGGTCGGCCACGCGGCGCGCGGCGATCAAGTCGGGGCTGCCGGCAAGGCCGACCGAAAACGTCTTCAGGCGACGCGGCGATTTCTGCATCGCCAGAGCCGCGATGATGGAACTGTCGAGCCCGCCCGACAGAAACGAGCCGATTTCGACATCGGCGACCATCCATTTGGCCACCGCCGCTTGGAGAACCAGGCGTAGCTCCCGCCAAATCTTTTCTTCGTCGAGGCCGGGCTCGCAAGCCGCCGCGCCATGCGGGCGGCGATACCACTGGCGGGTCCCATCGCGGCTGTCGACAAGCCCGCCCGGCGGGATGGCTTCCACGCTGTCCACCTTGAGACCGTCGAACGCCTTGAGTTCGGACGCGAAGGCCATGCCCTCGCCCACCCGCGCGACATAAAGCGGCTTGATGCCGAGCGGGTCGCGCGCGGCGATCATGCACCCCTCCGTCGCAAGCACGAAGGCGAACATGCCGTCGAGACGATCGACCCAGCGCGGCGCACCTGAGCGAAACAGATGCAGCACGGTCTCGCTGTCGCTGCGGGTCTGGAACAGGTCTTCGCCGAGCATCGCGCGCAGATCGGCATAATTGTAGATTTCGCCATTGACCACGAGCATGTGGTCACCCTGATGGATCGGTTGCGCACCGTCCTCGGTACCGATGATCGACAGACGGCAATGCGCCATGACGACAGGCGCGTTGCCTAACCGCGTCACCTGTACGGCATCGGGTCCGCGATGGCCGATCTTCGCGATCATCCGGGCGGCAAGCGCCTCGTCGCCGAAGTTCCACAAACAGACAAATCCGCACATAAGCTCAATTCCTTTATTTCCGGTTGCCGCCAAATTGACGCCGCTTTTGTGGCATCGCTAGCAATTTAGCGACATTTTCGAAGATATCGCGTATCGGCCCCCATAGCGGGGTTGTGCCGAGCCAGTCGCAGTTCCCGGTCGCGATATTGCCCTCGCGCTGATAGACGGAAGCGATGTTCGACTTCACCACGCTCGCTATCGCCTTCCTTTGCCTCGCCGCTGGCGGCGTGCTGAAAGGGGCGACCGGTGCCGGAGCGCCAGTCATCGCCGTCCCTGCACTGGCCATGATGTTCGACGTGCGCTTCGCAGTCGTCGTGATGATGATGCCCAATCTCCTGACGAATATCTTGCAGGCGTGGCGCTTTCGCGGATCGCAACTGGCCGGATCGTTCGTCTGGCTATTCGCCATTGCCGGAGCGGTCGGCGCGGTCATCGGAACGATGATGCTGGCTGTGTTTCCCGCCGACTATCTGTCGCTTCTGGTCGCGTTCGGCGTCTTCGCCTATATCGCGAGCCGCCTCATGCGGCCGGACTGGATGATCGGCCTCGATCTCGCGCGGCGTCTCAGCATTCCAGTCGGTGTCGTCGCCGGCGTTCTCCAAGGCGCATCGGGCGTTTCCGCGCCCGTATCGTTGACTTTTCTCAACGCGATGCGGCTTGACCGGCCGATTTTCATCTCGACCGTCTCGATTTTCTTCGTTGCCATGACGCTTACGCAGGTGCCTGCCCTTGCGGTCACCGGGATCATGACATGGCAGGGCATGGCGATCTCGTTCGCCGCCATGCTGCCGATCCTGGCGTTCATGCCCGTCGGATCGGCACTAGCGCAGCGCTTTTCCAAAGAGACGTTCGACCGTGTGATCCTCGCCTTCCTCGCCGCACTGGCGCTGAAGATCATCTACGATTTCACAACGAGGTAGCGCGCTTCAGATCGTACGGCCGCCATCGACCTCGAGGATGACGCCGGTGATGAACTCCGCTTCGTCCGACGCAAGATAGAGACACGCATTGGCGATGTCCCTCGGCGTCGACATGCGCCCGAGCGGGATGGTCGAGACGAACTTCGCCCGGTTCTCCGGCGTGTCCTCGACGCCCATGAACGACGAAAGCAAACCGGTCGCACCCATCACGGGCGCGATGCAGTTGACGCGAATCTTGTCGGGCGCGAGTTCCACCGCCATCGACCGCGACATAAGGTTCACCGCGCCCTTGGTGGAATTGTACCAGGTCAGGCCCGGGCGCGGCCTTATGCCCGCCGTCGAGCCGATATTGATGACGACGCCCCCGCCCTGCGCGCGCATGACCGGCACGGCCGCGTTGGTCATGTGAAAGATCGACTTGACGTTGATCGCATAGACCTTGTCGAATTCGTCTTCCGTGACCTCGAGCATCGGCTTGTTGCGATGCGTCCAGCCGGCATTGTTGACGACGATGTCGAGCCGTCCGTTCTGCGTTGCGGTTTCGACGGCGCGGCGAATATCCTGCGCCTTCGTCACGTCGCCGCCAATCGCGACCGCACTGTCGCCGCAGGCTTTCGCCTGCGCCTTCGCACCATCTTCATTCAGATCCATGATCGTGACCCGCGCGCCTTCGCGGGCAAATGTCGCCGCGATCTCCGCGCCGAAACCCGACGCACCGCCCGTCACCAATGCCGTCTTTCCCTCAAGCCGCATGCAATTCCTCCCTTTCGATGATGCTTGGTCAGTCGTGTTTGACGACCATGGTCCGCAAGGCAGACAAATCCTTCAGGGCCTCGAAGCCCTTCTCCCGGCCGTGGCCCGATTTCTTCATGCCGCCGAACGGCAGTTCGATCCCGCCGCCCGCGCCATAGGCGTTGACGAAGACCTGACCGGCGCGAATCTTCCGCCCGACCCGCATGGCGCGGTTGGCGTTCTGCGTCCATACGCCAGCGACCAGGCCGTAGTCGGTGCCGTTCGCCAGCGCGACCGCGTCGGCCTCATCCTCGAACGGGATGACGGAGAGGACCGGGCCGAAGACCTCGTCACGCGCCAGCGCATTGTCGCGCGGCACATGGCCGAACATTTTCGGCGCGACGTAGAAGCCGCCCTCCGGCACGTCCTTCGCGACACTGCCTTGCGCAATGATCTCGATACCGTCGCTGTCCGCATTGTGACAGAAGCGCTCGACGCGTCGCTTTTGCCCTGCATTGATGACCGGGCCGAGATCGAGGTCCATTTCCGGCGTTCCGGCTTGAAGCTTCGCGAAGCGCTCAGCAACCGTACCGACGATGCGATCGTAAGCCGATTTCTCGACCAGAAGTCGCGATCCGGCCGAACAGGTTTGTCCCGCATTCTGGACGATGGCGTTCACCAGCGACGGCAGCGCGGCGTCGAGATCGACATCGCCGAACACCACCTGCGGCGACTTGCCGCCAAGCTCCAGCGTGCAGCCGATATGGTTCTTCGCCGCCGCGATCTGCACCATGGTTCCGACTTCCGGACTGCCGGTGAAGGACAGGAAGTCGAAGCCGGGATGCGCGGTCAGCGCTGCGCCAGCGTCCTCGCCGAGGCCCGGCACGATGTTGATCGCGCCTTCGGGAAAACCGGCTTCGACGGCGAGTTCCGCCAGACGCAACGGCGTCAGGCACGCGTCTTCGGCCGGCTTCATCACGGTCGCATTGCCCATGGCGAGCGCCGGTCCGAGCGTGCGGCCAAACATCTGCGCGGGATAGTTCCAAGGGATGATCTGGCCGGTGACCCCGTGCGGCACGCGCTCCGTCAGCGCCAGATAGCCGTTGAGGAACGGGATCGTCTCGCCATGAACCTTGTCGGCCGCGCCGCCGTAGAACTCGAAATAGCGGGCGCAGGACACGATGTCGGCGCGCGCCTGCTTCAACGGCTTGCCGGTGTCGAGCGCCTCCAGCGCGGTGAGTTCGTCCGCATGGTCCTCGATGAGGCGCGACAGCCTGGTGAGCAGACGGCCGCGCTCGACGGCCGTGAGCTTGCCCCATGCGCCGTCCTCGAACGCGCGGCGGGCCGCCTGATAGGCGCGGTCGATGTCGTCCGCATTGCCGGCGGCGATCCTCGCCACGACCGCGCCGGTCGCCGGCGCGATCACGTCGATCGTCTTTTCGCTCGGGCTCGGCGTCCATTCGTTGTCGATGAAGACGCCCTTGGCCGCGATGACGCTTCCCGTTTCGAGCCTGTTTTGAATATTCATCGGAACGCTCCTCCACGTTTCACGCCTGCCGCGTCGTCAGGCTATCGGCTGGTCAAAAACTCAGCAAGGCCCGGACATTGGACCAAGCCCGAGCCTTCCCCAAGGTCGGATAAATCAAACGTGATCCGATGCAACACAATCCCCCCGGTGTCGTTGGGAACCGAGCGCCGCGCCTGATGCGGCTATTTCAGTTCAGACTTCGAGGAGTTTCGATGTTCAAGATCACACGGGTACTGCTTACCTCCACGATCCTGTCGGTGGGCCTTGCCGCAGCGCCGGCCATGGCGCAATCGACGGGTGACGACTCGCCGCTGGACCATGTCGACGGCGTCCCGCCGGCAGAAGGTGACGAGGCAACCGCAGTCGGCGAACCTGTCGAGACCGAAGAGGCCAACGCGCCCGATCAGGAACCGGCCTTCCCCGAACAGACCCGCGCGCCGCAGCCGGCCGAAATGCCCGAAGTCGCCGTCGACGAAGTTGCCAGTGGCCTGCCGCATCTGTGGGCGATGGAGTTCATGCCGGACGGGCGCATGCTGGTCACCGCCAAGGACGGCGCGATGCATATCGTCTCCGCCGAAGGCGAAGCCGGGCCTGAAATCGACGGCGTGCCGGAAGTCGATTCGGCTGGACAGGGCGGCCTCCTCGATGTCGCGCTCGCGCCCGACTTCGAAAGTTCGGGCCGCATCTTCTTCTCGTTCTCCGAACCGCGCGACGATGGCAACGGTACGTCCGTCGCGTCCGCAACGCTGGTGACCGACGAAGAGAACGGTGGCGCGCTCGAAGACGTCACCGTGATCTTCCAGCAGATGCCGAGCTATGACGGCGACAAGCATTTCGGCTCGCGCCTCGTCGTATCCGGCGACGACGAACTCTACGTCACCGTGGGCGAGCGCTCCGACGCACCGATCCGCGAGCAGGCGCAGGATACCGAAAGCGGTCTCGGCAATGTGTTCCGCATCAATTTCGACGGTGAGCCGATCGACGACAATCCGTTCGTCGATGGCGGCGGCCTGCCGGAAATCTGGTCCTACGGCCACCGCAACCTGCAATCGGCTGCGCTCGACGGCGAAGGCCGCCTCTGGACGGTCGAGCACGGCCCGGCCGGCGGTGACGAACTCAACATGCCCGAATCCGGCCTGAATTATGGCTGGCCGGTCATCACCTACGGTGTCGAATATTCGGGCGCCGAGGTCGGTGACGGCCAGACTGCGCAGGACGGCATGGAACAGCCCGTCTATTACTGGGACCCGGTCATCGGCCCTTCGGGAATGGCGCTTTACGAGGGCGAGGAATTCCCCGAATGGCAGGGCGCATTCCTGATCGGCGGCCTCGTATCCACCGGCCTCGTCGTCGTCCATCTCGAAGGCGATCAGGTCGCCTATGAGGAGCGCGTGCCGCTCGAGGCGCGCATTCGCGACGTTCAGGTCGGCCCGGACGGCGCGGTCTATGCGGTCACCGAACAGCGTGGCGGCGGCGGATCGACGATCCTGCGCGTCTCGCGTGCCGGCGACTGACAGCAGTCGGAAAATGGCTTTTTCGAAAGGCGGCGCTTCGGCGCCGCCTTTTTCATGAGAGGAACTGCCTGTCGGCGATGACGTTGTTCATGAAGAGGAGATGCGAAATGTTCGAATCCTTCGAATGGTCTTTCGTCACCGTGCTCGCGCCGATCGTTCTGGCAGCGGCGATCGTCTACGCATTGCTGACCCGCCGCAAGATGTCGCGCACTGAGCAGGACGTGCGCGACCGCGAAACGCGCAAGCAGTATCGTGACGAAACGGATGGTGAAGTTTAGAACGATTCCAACTTGATAAATTTGATCAGGTTTTCATTGACAAGCGATGCGGGAATGCTTTTGTTAGAAGCGTGACGCCTCGTCCACGGGCGTCGACAGCGAAGTCCGGGCCTTGAACCCGGGTGAAGCGAAGGTGGCCCGCTCCTGCTCCCGGAGCCTATCCGCCAGTTGCTGCGCCTTGGCTCAAGGATCGAACTGCGAGCCCGAACGAGTGCCGGAATGCTTGTCTGCCATTGCAATATCATCACGCAAAAGGAAATCGAGGCGACGATCATATCGTTGCTCGATGCCGATCCCTGGCAGCTCATCGTTCCGGCCAAGGTGTATCATACGCTCAAGCAGCGCGGCAGATGCTGCGGATGCTTTCCGAATGTGGTAGAAACGATCATCCGTGTTACGGAAGAATATCATCGCCGGTCGGTGGACACCGGCGACGAGGTCGTTACATATCTCGACCGTGTGCGCGGTTTGCGCGGTCAATTCGGGAGCAATGCCAATGAAGGGCGATCCAAAGATCATCGAGCGGCTTAACGAAGCCCTCTTCCTCGAACTCGGCGCGGTCAATCAGTATTGGCTGCATTACCGTCTTCTCCACGATTGGGGATATGGCAAGCTCGCCAAGAAGGAGCGCGAGGAATCCATCGAGGAGATGCATCACGCCGACAAGCTGATCGATCGCATCATCTTCCTCGAAGGCCATCCGAACCTGCAGAAGGTCGGCCCGCTTCGCATCGGCCAGAACGTCAAGGAAGTGCTGGAAGCCGATCTCGCCGGCGAGTATGACGCCCGGAATGCTTACAAGAAGTCGCGCGAAATCTGCCATGACAAGGGCGATTACGTCACGATGAAGCTGTTCGAAGAGCTTCTGGCGGACGAAGAAGGCCATATCGATTTCCTCGAAACCCAGCTCGAACTTCTCGGCAAGCTGGGCGAGGAAAAATACGGCCAGCTCAACGCCGAACCGGCCAACGACGCCGAATAATAGCAGCCGTTCCAGGCTTAAAGAGGGCGGCAGTCTGGACGCCGCCCTTTTGAATCACATTTACGCCGCGTCTCACGCCAAGGTGAGGCGGCCCACTTCCTTGCGCGTTGACGCCGGTATTCGTCGCATGCTCAATCGAGCCCGAGAAAATTCCGGGACGGAGATGGCGATGATCGGCAGGTTTCTTGCAGCGGCGACGCTCGGCGCGGTCTTCGGGGCAAACGCGGCCCTTGCCAATCCCGATCCCGCCGACTGGGATAGCGTCAAAGAGGCTGCGCGCGGCCAGACCGTCTATTTCAACGCCTGGGGCGGCTCCGAAAACATCAATTCCTATCTCGAATGGGCGGCCGGCGAGTTGCGCGCGCATCACGGCATCGAACTCGTCCATGTCAAGCTGGACGATACGACGAGCGCCGTTGCAAGCGTCGTCGCCGAGAAGGCCGCAGGGCGAACCGAGGGCGGCACGATCGACCTGATCTGGATCAATGGCGAGAACTTCGCCTCGATGAAGGAACAGGACCTTCTGTTCTCTCCGGGATGGGCGGAGAGCCTGCCCAATTGGCGCTATGTCGATTTCGAGAACCAGTCGACCATCCGCACCGACTTCACCGTGCCGGTCGAGGGGCTGGAAAGCCCTTGGGGCATGGCGAAGCTGGTGTTTTTCCACGACGAAGCCGAGACGCCGGCCGACACGATGCCGGATTCGGCGGACGAACTCCTCGGCTGGGCGCGCGAGAACCCAGGACGGTTCACCTATCCGCAACCGCCGGATTTCATCGGGTCGTCCTTCATCAAGCAGATCCTGTCCGAACAGGTCGCGGACCGCTCGGTCCTGCTCGAACCGGTCGATGATGCGACCTTCGAGGACATCGCCGCGCCCGTCTTCGCCTATCTGGACGAGTTGCATCCGCTGATGTGGCGGCAGGGCCGGGCCTATCCGCAGAACTATCCGGCCATGAAGCAGCTTCTGGCCGACAACGAGGTCGACATCACCTTCGCCTTCAATCCGGCCGAAGCCTCGGCGGCCATCGCCAATGGCGAATTGCCGGACACGGTGCGCTCTTTCACCTTTTCCGGTGGCACGCTGGCCAACACGCATTTCGTGTCGATCCCCTATAATTCATCGGCAAAGGAAGGTGCGCTCGTGACTGCCGATTTCCTGCTTTCACCGCAAGCACAGGCGCGCAAGCAGGACCCGGCCATATGGGGCGACCCGACCGTGCTTTCGCTCGAAAAGCTCGACGGCGAGGATCGCGCTCGTTTCGAAGCGCTCGATCTCGGCGTCGCTACCCTGGCACCCGACGAACTCGGCCCGGCGATCGACGAGCCGCATCCAAGCTGGATGGATCGGCTCGAAGCGGAATGGCGCAAGCGCTACGGCGTCGCCAATTGACGCCAAGGCGCGACGGGCTGGCGCTGATCGCGCGTTTCGGCCCGCCGCTCACGATCGCGATCCTTGCGGGGCCGGTCGTCGCCGGTCTCCTCGGGACTGTCCTGCCCGCCTTCGGCTATCTGCCGGCGCTTGGCGGGACGGCCTTCGGCCTCGATGCGTTCAAAAGCCTACTGGCGATGCCGGGCATCGGCCGGTCGGCGCTTTTGAGCCTTGCAACCGGTCTCGCGTCAGCCGTCCTTTCGCTTGCCATCGTCATGGTCTTTCTGGCGGGCTGGGCCGGCACGCGGTCCTTCGCGCGCGTCCGCTCGATGATCTCGCCGCTTCTGTCCGTGCCGCATGCGGCGGCGGCCTTCGGCCTCACCTTTCTCATCGCGCCGTCGGGACTTCTCGCCCGGCTCGTCTCGCCCGGTCTCACCGGCTGGGAGCGGCCGCCCGATCTTCTCATCGTCAACGACCCGAACGGTCTGGCGCTGATCGCCGGTCTTGTCGTGAAGGAAGTGCCGTTCCTGCTTCTGATCGCGCTCGCGGCCCTGCCTCAGATCAAGCTCGTCGAAACGCGCGCGCTCGCCGCCTCGCTCGGCTATGGCCGTATCGCCGGCTTCCTTTATCTCGCGTGGCCTCAGCTCTACGGCCGGATCCGGCTTGCCGTCTTCGCCGTCATCGCCTTTGCGGCGTCGGTGGTGGACGTCGCGCTGATCCTCGGGCCGACGACGCCTGCCACACTCTCCGTTCGGCTCGTCGGCTGGATGAACGACCCGAACCTGTCCATGCGCTTCGTCGCCGCTGCGGGCGCCGTCCTGCAACTCGGTGTCGTCGTGGCCGCGCTCGGGCTGTGGCTCGTTCTGGAACGCGTCTTCGCCGCCCTGCGCAATGCCATGGCGGCGCGCGGACTGCGCCTTCGCCGCGACGCCGGCATTCGCCACGCCGCGCTCGGCCTGATGACGGCATCCGGCATCATCGTCGGCGCGGGCCTCGTCGCGCTCGGTCTCTGGTCGGTCGCCGGGCTCTGGCAATTTCCCGATCCGCTACCATCGGCCTTTACCCTGCGCGCCTGGACATCCGCCCTCCCGCGCATAGCGGCTCCACTCGGCACGACCCTTTGGGCCGGCGCGCTCTCGACGCTGATCGCCCTGGTGCTGACGCTTCTTTGCCTTTTGCGCGAACGAGATACGGGCCGAACCGTCGGGAAGGGAGCGCTCGCCCTGATCTATCTGCCGCTGGTCGTGCCGCAGATCGCCTTCCTGTTCGGGCTGCAATTCCTGTTCCTGTCCTTCGACTTCGTGGCGCGTTTTCCCGCACTCGTGCTTGCGCATCTCGTCTTCGTCCTGCCTTACGTCTTCCTGTCGCTTTCCGACACATGGCGTGCGTTCGATCCGCGCTACGAGGCGATCGCGGCGGGGCTTGGCAAATCGCGCTGGCGCACGCTCATCGCCATCCGGCTGCCGATGATGGTCCGCCCGATCCTGACGGCGGCAGCGGTCGGCTTCGCCGTTTCGGTCGCGCAATATCTGCCGACGCTTTTGATCGGCGCCGGACGTCTGCCGACCATCACGACGGAAGCCGTCGCGCTTGCGGCCGGCGGCGCGCGCCGCACGATCGGCGTCTACGCCTTCCTCCAAATGCTGTTGCCCGCCGTCGGTTTCGCCATTGCGATCCTTGTGCCGGCGCTGCTATTTCGCCAGCGCCGCGCCATGCAGGCGTAGAGGAAACCGATGAACGATCTGAGGCTCGACGCCGTTTCGATCGCGCTTGACGGGCGGACCCTGCTCAGCCTGTCGGCACGCGTCGAACCGGGCGAAACGCTGACCGTCATGGGACCGTCCGGCTCCGGCAAATCGTCGCTGCTCGCCTATATCGGCGGTTTCCTGGCGCCCGACTTCCACGCCAGCGGGAACGTGTTCGCCGGCGATGTCGAGATCACCGCCCTGCCCGCCGAAGCCCGTCATGCCGGCCTGCTCTTCCAGGACGCCCTGCTCTTTCCGCATATGTCGGTGGCGGCCAATGTCGCATTCGCCCTGCCGGCAAGCATCAAGGGGCGGGCCGCGCGGCTCGAACGCGCGGAAGACGCGCTTCAGGACGTCGATCTTGCCGGTTACGGCGACCGCGACCCCGCGACATTGTCCGGCGGGCAGAAGGCCCGCGTCGCGCTGGCGCGCACGCTCGTGTCGCAGCCGCGCATGCTTCTTCTGGACGAACCGTTCTCACGCCTCGACGCAGCCTTGCGCGCGCAGATCCGCGATCTCGTCTTCGAGCGCGCAAAGGCGGCCAAGCTTCCGGTCATCCTCGTCACGCATGACGAAGCGGACGCGACAGCGGCAGGCGGCACCGTGGTGCGGATCGGCGGGGCGTCATGACGCTGCCGCAACTTCCCGTCTCCGAAATTCTTGGCACGCTTTCCGATGCGCTCTCGGCCAGTGGGCGTGCCGTCCTCATCGCGCCGCCCGGCGCGGGCAAGACGACGCTGGTTCCGCTGCATCTTCTCCAGTCCGGCCTCGCGGGCGCGGGCAAGATCCTGCTTCTCGAGCCGCGCCGCCTTGCCGCCCGCGCCGCCGCGCGGCGCATGGCAAGCCTGCTCGGCGAAGAGGTCGGCAGGACGGTCGGCTATGCGATGCGGATGGATTCGAAATCCGGTCCGGCGACGCGCATTCTTGTCGTGACCGAAGGCATCCTGGCCCGCATGATCCTCGACGATCCCGAACTGGCGGGCATTTCAGCGGTCCTGTTCGACGAATTCCACGAGCGTTCGCTCGACGGCGATTTCGGGCTGGCGCTCGCGCTCGACGTGCAGGCGGCGCTGCGGCCGGACCTGAAACTGCTCGTCATGTCGGCAACCATCGACGGCGCGCGCGTCGCCTCGCTTCTGGGCGATGCCCCGGTCGTGACCAGCGAAGGCCGCAGTTTCCCCGTCGAAACGCGCTATCGCGAGCGGCCGTCCTCCGTGCCCATCGAGGACGCCATGGCCGATGCGATCCGCGATGCGCTCAGCGACGAGGCGGGCAGCGTGCTCGCCTTCCTGCCCGGCCAGCGCGAGATCGAGCGTACGGCCGAGCGCATCCAGGGGCGCGTGCCGGACGATGTGGACATCATCCCGCTCTACGGCGCGCTCGCGGGCAAAGCACAGGACGATGCGATCAAACCACCGCCCTCCGGCCGTCGCAAGGTCGTCCTCGCCACCTCCATCGCGGAAACCTCGATCACCATCGACGGCGTACGGATCGTCATCGATTCCGGCCTTTCCCGTGTACCGAAATACGAACCCTCGACCGGCCTGACGCGGCTCGAGACCGTGCGCGTCTCACGCGCCTCCGCCGACCAGCGGGCGGGCCGCGCTGGCCGTACCGAGCCGGGCATCGCGATCCGGTTGTGGCGCGCGGAGCAGACGGCCGCCCTGCCCGCCTTCTCGACGCCCGAAATCCTCGAAGCCGATCTGACCGGCCTCATCCTCGACGCGGCGGCCTTCGGCGTCACCGATCCAACGACGCTCGCCTTCCTCGATGTGCCGCCTGCCGCCGCACTCACCGAAGCGCGCGCACTTCTGGCCAGCCTCGGCGCGCTCGATGATGACGGCCGCCTGACCGATTCTGGCCGGCGCATGCGCAAGCTGGCGCTGCCCGTCCGGCTGGCGCATATGGTGACCGAGGCATCGGATACGCGGCTTGCCGCAAAGCTCGCCGTGCTTTTGACCGAACGTGGCCTCGGCGGAACGAGCATCGATCTCGACACAAGGCTTCGACGCTTTGCCGGCGAAAAAGGCCAGCGCGCGGATGCGGCTCGCGATCTGGCAAAGCGACTGGCCAGACAGGCCGGATCATCCTCGCAGCAAGGGACAAGTACCGGCGCGGCGCTTCTCCTCGCCTATCCCGACCGCGTCGCCAAGGCGCGCGGGGCGCACGGCCATTTCGTGCTCGCCAATGGGCGGGGCGGGGCGATCGACGCTGCCGATGGCCTTGCCAGCGCCCCGTTCATCGTCGTCGCCGATCTTCAGGGCCGCGCGCAAAATGCCCGCATCGCCTCTGCGGCCACGATCATCGAGGACGAAATCCGGGTGGTTCTTGGTCCCCGCATCGAAACGGCCCGCGATACCTCGTTCGACCCGCAACGCGGAACGGTGCGCGTGCGCGAGACCGAACGGCTCGGATCGATCACACTCACCGAGCGGCAACTGCCCGCGCCAAAAGGTGCGGATGCCGACGACGCGATCATCGACGCGGTGCGGTCGCATGGCCTTGCCATCCTGCCTTGGAACAAGGGCGTGCAAACGCTGCGCGCCCGGCTCGGCTGGTTGCATCTGGGTCTGGGCGAACCGTGGCCGGCGGTGGACGACGACGCGCTCGTGGCCGCGCTCGACGACTGGCTCCTGCCGTTCCTGACCGGCACCGCCGATCTTGCGCGGCTTCCCACCTCCGCGCTTCATGACGGGCTGATGTCGCTGGTGCCTTATGATCTGCACCGCAAGCTCGAAACGCTCGCGCCGACGCATTACGACGCGCCGTCGGGCAGCCGTCTGCCGGTGCGCTACGAGGAAAACGGGCCGGTCCTCGCCATTCGCGTGCAGGAATTGTTCGGGCTCGACGCGCATCCCTCCATCGCGGGCGGCACGGTGCCGATGACGCTGGAACTGCTCTCGCCTGCGCATCGCCCGATCCAGACGACACGCGACCTGCCCGGCTTCTGGCGCGGCTCATGGGCCGACGTGCGCGCCGACATGCGCGGGCGCTATCCCAAACACCACTGGCCTGAAAACCCGCTCGAAGCACAGGCGACCGCCCGCGCCAAACCGCGCGGGACTTAGCGCGAGTTTCGGAGACTTGCTTTACCTGCGACACCCATGCTCTTGGCGTTTGCCCCGTGCGGACGCATAAGGGTGCGATGGTCGAAGAGCTTCTTGCGCCGGACCCCCGGCATATTCACCACATCAGGCTGAACACGCTGATCCGGCTGCGCTGGCTCGCCGTGGTCGGGCAGAGCGCGGCCGTTCTCATCGTCGCCTTCTGGCTCCAGTTTCCCGTGCCGGTCGCGCTCTGTCTGGCGCTGATCGGCTGCTCGGCGTGGCTCAACCTCTTAATGGCGGTGCGCTACCCCGCTACCCATCGCCTGCCGCCACTCGCCGCGCTCGCCATATTGACGTTCGACGCGTTGCAACTGGGCGGCCTTCTCTACATGACCGGCGGGCTGACCAACCCGTTCGCGCTCCTGATGACCGTTCCCGTCATCATCTCGGCGACCTCGCTGCCGCTGCGCTGGACCGCGATGCTCGGCGCGCTGGTGATCGCCATGGCGACCGGGCTCGCCTTCTTTCATCATCCGCTGCCGTGGTTTCCGGGCACCGAACTTTCGATGCCGATCATCTATGTCGCGGGCATCTGGATGGCGATCGTGTCCTGCCTCGCCTTCACGGCCTTTTATGCCTACCGCGTCGCCGAGGAAGCGCGGCTTCTGGCGACCGCACTCGCGGCGACCGAACTCGTCCTCCAGCGCGAGCAGCATCTGTCGGCGCTGGACGGGCTCGCCGCCGCTGCCGCGCATGAGCTCGGCACGCCGCTGGCCACCATCGCGCTCGTCGCCAAGGAAATGGAACGCGCGCTCGGCAAGGATCCCCGTTTCGGCGAGGACGTGACCTTGCTGCGTTCCCAAAGCGAGCGCTGCCGCGCGATCCTCAAGCAATTGACCAGCCTGTCTTCGCAAGGCGAGGCGCATATGGCGCGCCTGCCGTTCACGTCGCTGATCGAGGAAGTGATCGCGCCGCATCGCGATTTCGGCATCGAAATCCGGCTCGAACCGGGCAAGCTCTTGGGCGCCGAGCCGGTCGGACGGCGCAATCCGGGCGTGATCTACGGGCTTGGCAACGTCGTGGAAAACGCCGTCGATTTCGCGCGAGACACGGTCTCCGTCAAATGGGAGTGGAACGCCACCTCGGTTTCTCTCGAAGTGCTCGACGACGGCGAAGGTTTCTCGCCCGAAGTGCTCGACCGCATCGGCGAGCCCTATATGACGAAGCGATCCGCCGCATCGGCGGGCGGCGGGCTCGGGCTTGGCCTCTTCATCGCCAAGACGCTGCTCGAACGCTCGGGCGCCACTGTCAGCTTCGGCAATGCGCACGGACCGGGTCAGGGCGCGGCTGTTAAGGTATCGTGGCCGCGCGGCGCTCTCGAGGCCGTTCATGCGAATTCGTCATCGAATGCAACGGAAATGCTGGAAAACGCGGCAATTTTGCCTAGATAAAGGCGAACACGGGACCAAAACCATGATCGAAGATGAAGCCACCCTCGAACAGGCCGATCTGGGCGATGACGCAACGCTCCTGCTTGTCGATGACGACAAACCTTTCGTGACGCGTCTGGCGCGCGCGATGGAAAGCCGGGGATTCCTCGTCGACACGGCCGAGAGCGTCGAGGAAGCGGTGGGCAAGGTCCGCGCCGCGCCGCCCGCCTATGCCGTGGTCGACATGCGGCTCGGCGACGGCAACGGGCTCGACGTGGTCGCCGCCATCCGCGACAAGCGTGACGATTGCCGCACCATCATTCTGACCGGCTACGGCAACATCGCAACCGCCGTTACGGCGGTGAAGCTCGGCGCTGTCGATTATTTGTCCAAGCCCGCCGATGCAGACGACGTGTACGCCGCGCTCACCCGCCAGTCGGGCGAAAAAGCCGCGCCGCCGGAAAACCCGATGTCGGCCGACCGGGTGCGCTGGGAACATATCCAGCGGGTCTACGAAATGTGCGACCGCAACGTGTCGGAAACCGCGCGCCGCCTCAACATGCACCGCCGGACATTGCAGCGCATCCTCGCCAAGCGCGCGCCGAGATAGGCGATCGATCGCTTCTGCACGGCAGAGACGTGGAGGCTTGGATTTCTGTGACGAGCACAGGAATCCATCCATGCCTCGACGGCCCGCTATCGACACGGAATCAGCACTCCGCACTGTCGTCCAGCAGCGGCACCGCGACGCCGGCGATTTCAGCCGCTGTGATGCGTGATGCGGCGGCGCGGGCGATCCGGAGCGTCAGCGCCTTGCGCAAGGGTGCGGACAGGCGATGCTCGGGCGCTTCGCGCATGATTTCCGCGCCATAGCCATCCGACAGGATGAAACCGCATTCTTCGGGAAAGATGTCGGCCGGCACGCCCGGATGCGTGGCGAAGAACAGCCGATCCGAATGAAGCCTGTATTCGGGCCATTTGCGGTCGACCCGAAAATCCTCGATCGACGTCTTGATCTCGATGATCCAGATATCGCCCTTCGGCGTCAGCGCGACGAGATCTGCCCGCCGGCCCGTGGGCAGGCACAGTTCGGGCACGACCGAAACACCCATGTCGATCAGGAGGCGCTGAACGCCGCGACGCACAAGCAGCGCCCGGTCGGACTGGCGACCATCGGCGAGCGGATTGAAAGATACGGGCGATACGAACGGCATGAGCTGATTTTCGCAGGATTCGACCGGCGGCGAAAGCCCGCCATACGCACGCGGATATTGTTGCGAAATTGCCGCAATTCACAAAGCTTTGCATGAATCGCCAAGCTCAATGAAGCTTTTAGACTTGGCAAATCATGGCTGGATGGAGTAAATCGTGAGCAATTGAGATTCAGGCGAACCGTCAAGGCAACAGGACAACCGCCAAGAGAAAAAGCCGGGCGCAAGCCCGGCTTTTTTCGTTTGAGAAAAGATTCGGAACCTGTCCGACAAATACAATTTTCACATTTTCGCGGGAGCGATAGGAACGACAGTTCGGCAACCAATGGGCCGTGCGGTCCTTTAATATCCGACATGCGATTGCTGGAACCGCCCAAGTCAAAATAGTCTTGCCCGGCTTCCAGCCATTTGCGTGGAGGAGCACACTTTACACGGTAGGAACGAAGGCCCATGCCAAGGCTGGACGCGACAGGGCTTGTATCGAGAAAGCGATCGATACGCTTGCCGCCGAGAACCATGAGCTTGATCGCGAAACAGTCGAAAATGCCCGGCGATTCATACGTTTCGCCGAGCGGCGGTATTGTCCACCCAGCGAAGTTTGCCGCGGCTACTGGCCGGCGATCTCGGACGATCTCAAGTTAATCCTCGACGCCTCGATCCCGCAAGCGCCGACGAAACCTAGTACATCAACGAATGCCTAGACGACCTGTTCGACCTGCTGCACTTCCGGCACGAAATGACGAAGCAGGTTCTGGATGCCGTGCTTCAGCGTCGCGGTCGAGGACGGGCAACCGGCGCAGGCGCCCTTCATGTGAAGGAAAACCGTGCCGTTTTCATAGCCCCGGAACGTGATGTCGCCGCCGTCCTGCGCCACGGCCGGGCGCACGCGCGTATCGAGCAGTTCCTTGATCGTCACGACGATTTCCTCGTCGGCCGCATCGTAGAATTCCTCGCCTTCGGCAACCTCGTCGGCGCGCGCCTGCGAGCCCGACGCCATGACCGGCTGGCCGGACATGAAATGCTCCATGATCGTGCCGAGGATGGCCGGCTTCAGGTGCTGCCAGTCCGCGCCGTCCTTGGTCACTGTGATGAAATCGTAGCCGAAGAAGACGCCGGTGACGCCCGGAACCTCGAACAGGCGTGCCGCCAGCGGCGATGCCTCTGCGGCACCAGCCGCATCGCGGAAATCGGCCGTGCCTTCTTCAAGGACAACCTTGCCGGGAAGGAATTTCAACGTCGCCGGATTGGGCGTGGCTTCCGTCTGGATGAACATGGCTCTGTCTCGCTCTCGCGGAAATCTGGAATAGTTCTAAAATAGAGGCTGGCTCGCGCGATTGCAATATCGCGCGGGCTGGCGAACGGGCTTTTGACCCAGGGTAGTGGAAGATCGGGTTTGGGACGAGTCGAAAACGGCGGATTTCGAGAACCGGAGCGGAGCTTACATTGGGTACGTGAGCACCGGAAGCGCAGAAAGCTGTCGTTTGCAGGCCGTCCCAAGCCCGATCTTCCACTACCCTTAAGCGATGGCGTCGATGTCTTCGTCGGAAAGCGCGCCCGGAACGACCGTGACGGGAATGGGAAACGCCGCGCCCTTGCCGGCGACGGTCGAGACCAGCGGGCCGGGGCCTTCCTTCGAACTCGAAGCCGCCAGAACGAGGATGGCGATGTCCTGATCTTCCTCGATCAGGGCATGGATCGCCTCGGTAGCCTTTCCCTCGCGGGTGATCAATTCGGGCTCGATGCCCAGTCTCTCGCGCACCTTGGCAGCCTGCGCGTCGAGTGCTGCGCGTGCCGTCGCCTGCGCTTCCTCGCGCATGATCTCTTCCACGCCGAGCCAGTGCTGAACCTCGCCCGGCTCGACCATGAAAAGCAGGAGCAACGCGCCGCCGGTCGTCTGCGCGCGGCGCGCCGCATAGGCAATCGCCGTTTCGCATTCGGGCGTGTCGTCGACGATCGCCAGGAACTTGCGGCGGTGACCGGCTTCCCGGCTCAGGCGTTTGGATACCATGTCGGCCCCTTGATGATTTGCCAGCGCGCAATCTGCCAGCCGGCAACGCGCCCCGCAAGCAACAGGTTTCTAATGAAGAAAGCCGACGATCCGGCGGACATCCTTCATCGTTGCCTCGGCGAGTGCTCCCGCCCGTTCGCCGCCATCGCGCAAAACCGCGTCGACATAGGCGCGGTCGTCGGAGATCCGGCGCATTTCGGCAGAGATGGGCGCAAGCTTTTCGACCGCAAGCTCGGCCAGAGCGGGCTTGAAGACCGAAAACTGCTGCCCGCCGAAATCGGCGATCACCTGTTCGCGCGTGACACCCGACAGCGCGGCGAAAATGCCGACGAGGTTTTCCGCTTCGGGGCGATCTTTCAGCCCGTCGAGTTCGGACGGCAGGGCTTCGGGATCGGTCTTGGCCTTCCTGATCTTCTTTGAGATTTCGTCGGCGTCGTCGGTCAGATTGATGCGCGAGAGATCCGACGGGTCCGATTTCGACATCTTCTTCGTGCCGTCACGCAAGGACATGACGCGCGTCGCCGGTCCCTCGATCAAAGGTTCGGTCAGCGGGAAGAAGCCGTTCACCTTCTCGTCGCCATTCATCATGTCCACGCCGATGCCGAGATCGGCGATCCGCCCGGAAAAGTCGTTGTTGAACTTGGTGGCGATGTCGCGCGTCAGTTCCAGATGCTGCTTCTGGTCGTCGCCGACCGGAACATGCGTCGCCCGGTAGACGAGAATGTCGGCGGCCATGAGGCTCGGATAGGCGAGCAGGCCGAGCGAAGCATTTTCGCGGTCCTTGCCGGCCTTGTCCTTGAACTGCGTCATCCGGTTCATCCAGCCGATGCGCGCCACGCAGTTGAATATCCAGGCGAGCTCGGCGTGCTGCGGCACGCGGCTCTGGTTGAACACGATGTGCTTCTTCGGATCGATGCCGGACGCCAGAAACGCCGCAGTGATCGAGCGGGTCTGTTCGATCAGGTCGGCGTGGACGAGCTGCGCGGTGATCGAATGCATATCGACCACGCAATAGATGCAGTCATGGCTGTCCTGCAACGCGACGAATTTCGTCAGCGCGCCGAGGTAGTTGCCGAGATGGAGATTACCGGTCGGCTGTACGCCGGAAAAGACGAGAGGCTTGAAGGCGGTCATTTCATGTCCCAAGGCTTGTGGAGGGCCGTACAAAAATTATCTCTTCAGACCATGATGTCGTCCGAAAACCGGTTCCCACTTTTCGGCATCATGGTCTGCTGCGGGATTTTCGTCGCAGGCTGATAGCCCGCCAGTCTCAACCGTTCAAGCCGGCATCGTCGGCAGGCTTCGCGCCTCGCCTGCGCATAGCGCGCCGGACGGTCGCAACATCTGCCCCGCCGATGGCAAAGGCGAGCGCGAAATAGACGACAGCTCCGCCCGCGCAAAGCGCGCCGAGCGCGAGAACCTGCTCGATCAGCGCCGAGGTCGGTTGCAGCCAGGCCGACAGGAAATCGCTGGCGAACCACAGGGCAACACCCATCGCGAGCGCAGCCGCCACGAGGCGCGGTACCCGCTTTCCCAGCGCACGGTCGGCGATCCAGTGTCCGCGCTTCAGCAATGTCGCGAACAGGAGCGAGACGTTCATCCAGGCTGCGACCGCCGATGCCACCGCGATGCCTGGCGCGCCGAGGCGGGGCAGAAGGATAAGCGCCAGCGTGAGGTTGGTGGCGGCCGAGATCGCCGCGAAGATCATCGGCGTGCGCGTGTCCTCGCGCGCGAAAAAGCCCGGTCGGAATGCCTGGATCAGCACATAGGCCGGCAGACCGAGGCCGAACACGGCAAGGATCGAAGCGACCTGCGCGGTCGCGCCCATCGCGGCGAACTCGCCGCGCTCGTAAAGCACGCGGATGATCGGCTCGGCGATGACGAAGAGCGCGGCGGCGGCCGGAAGCGTCAGGAACAGCGTGAACTCGACGGATCGGTTCTGAAGGCTCGCCGCCTCGCGTTCGTCGCCGGCTTTCAGCGCCCGGGCAAGCTCGGGCAGGAGTACGATGGCAACGGCGATGCCGACGACGCCGAGCGGCAATTGATAGATGCGGTCGGCCATTGCGAGCGATGCGACCGCAGCGGCCTCGGTCGACGCGATCGCGGTGCCGACCAGCGTGTTGATCTGCGTGATGCCGCCGGTAACAGCGGCGGGAAAAGCGAGCCACAGCATGCGCTTCACGTTCGGGGTCAGGCGTGGGCGGCGAAATCCGATCCGAACGCCCAGCCTGCGCACGGCCAGCCACAACAGCCCCAGTTGGGCAACGCCCGAGACCAGCACGCCCCACGCAAGGCCGTAGCCGACTTCACGACCGTCATGGCCTTGCCACCATGCATAGGCGAGAACGCCGATAAGCACGATGTTGAGGATGATCGGAGCGAGCGCGGCGGCGAAATAATGCCGCAGCGAATTCAGCATCCCCGCCATCATTGCGCTCAGCGACATGCAGATGAGGTAGGGGAACATGATGAGCGCCAGACCGACCGTCAGTTCGAACTTGTCCGGATCGCTGGCAAAGCCCGGAGCGACGATGGTCGCGACAAGCAACGGCATCGACAGTTGCATGAGGATCGTTAGCACGATCAGCGCCGAGAAGAGGACGCCGAAGACCTCTTCGGAAAAGCGCCTTGCGCCCTCGATGCCGCCGGCTTCGACCTCCTTGGCGTAGAGCGGCACGAAGGCGGCGTTGAAGGCGCCTTCCGCGAACAGCCTGCGAAATGTGTTGGGAAACTGGAAGGCGGCATAGAAGGCATCGGCGACCGGGCCGATGCCGAGCGCCGCCGCCATCAGCATCTCGCGGGTGAAACCCAGCACGCGGCTTGCCATCGTGCCCGAGCCGACCGTGGCGAATTTGCGGATAAGGCTCATGCTACTCTGCGGCCTGTTTGCCATGTTCGGCGCTGCCGCCCAGCGTTTCGATCAGGCGCGACTGGATATTTGCAAGCCGCGTCGGATTGTCGATCTTCTGACCCGTCAGGTCGGTCACGTAGAAGGTATCGATCACCTTTTCGCCGAAGGTGGTGATGTGGGCGGAGGCGATGTCGAGCGAAAGATCGGACAGCGCGCCGGTGATTTCGGACAAAAGGCCAGGCCGGTCGAGACACTTCACCTCGACGACGGAAAACCGGTTGGACAACGCATTGCGCACATTGGCGCGCGGCTCGACGCGAAAGACCTTTGCGCCACGTTTGGGCTTCGCCCGCTTTTCCAGGATCTGCGGCAGGCGGCTCTTGCCTGAAAGCACTTCCTCGATCAGCGCCCCCACCCGTCGCGCGCGGCGCAATTCATCCTCGTCACGGTCGAACTCGCGGTTGATCAGGATCGTATCCAGCGCGCGGCCGTCGGTGGTGGTGAAAATTTGCGCGTCGACGATGTTCGCACCTGCCGCCGCGCACGCGCCGGCGATGATCGACAACAGGCGCGGATGGTCCGGCGACAGAACCGTGATTTCGGTCACCGCCTCGAATTCATGCGTGCGCACATCGGTCGCAAGCTTGCGGCCGGCAATGTCTGTCTCACGCAGGAACGCGGCGTGGCGCAACTGGTCGGCGAGATCGACGATCAGCAGATAATTGTCGTAGTGGAGGCCCACATAGCGCCGCGCTTCCTCGGGCGACCAGTCCGTCAGCGCGCCCAGCAATTGTTCGCGGGCGATCTCTGCGCGCCTTGCGCGCGACAATTCGGAGAAGCCTCCGGTCAAAAGCAGTTCCGTCTCGTAATAGAGCGTGCGCAGAAGCTGGCCCTTCCAGCCATTCCACACGCCCGGTCCGACGCCACGTATGTCGCAGACGGTGAGGATGAGCAGCAGTTTCAGCCGGTCGACCGACTGCACCAGATCGCCGAAATCCTGGATCGTCTTGCGGTCGTTCAAATCACGCGTCTGCGCCGTCATCGACATGGCCAGATGGTTCTCGATCAGCCAGGCGATGGTTTCGGTATCGGCGGGTGAAAACCCCATATGCGGGCACAGACGCTTGGCTATCCGCGCGCCGGCCGTCGAATGATCCTCCGGCCGCCCCTTGGCGATATCGTGAAGCAGGATCGCGACATACAGCACCTCGCGCCGGTCTTTCAGCGCGGGCATCAGCGAATGCGACAACGGATGGCTCTCGGCACCGTCACCGTGTTCGATCTCGGACAGGACGCCGATGCAGCGGATAAGATGCTCGTCCACCGTATAATGGTGGTACATGTTGAACTGCATCATCGCCACGATCTTGCGGAATTCGGGGATGAGCCTGCCGAGAACGCCCGCTTCGTTCATGCGCCGCAAATTGAGCTCGGGATTGCGGCTCGACGTCAGGATGTCCAAGAAGAGGCGGTTCGCCTCCTTGTCGCGGCGCAGATTCCGGTCGATCAGCTTGAGCGAGCGCGTGACGAGCTTCAGCGCCTCGGGATGGTATTCGAGACCGTGCCGGTCAGCGAGCCAGAAGAGCCGGATGAGGTTGACCGGATCGCGCTTGAAGACTCCATCGTCGATGACATTGATGCGGTGATTGTCGATAACGAAATCGCCGGTTCCCGCCAGCTTGCGGCGGCGGCGCGAGAAATTCAGGAAGATGCGGTTGAAGCCGGGAACATGCTTGGCCTGTTCCTCCTCCAGCGCCGCGCAGAAGATGCGCGTCAGGTCTCCGACTGTCTTGGCCATCAGGAAGTAGTGCTTCATGAAGCGCTCGACGGCGGACAGGCCCGGATGGCTCTGGTAGCCGAGGCGTTCGGCGATCTCGCGCTGGATGTCGAAATGAAGCCGTTCCTCCGCGCGTCCCGTCAAAAAGTGCATGTGGCAGCGCACGGCCCACAGGAAATCCTCGGCCTTTCGGAATTCCAGATATTCGCGCCGTGTGAACACGCCCTTGCCGACGAGCTCTTCGGCGGTGCGCACCCGGTAGAAATACTTGCCGATCCAGAACAGCGTATGCAGGTCGCGCAACCCGCCCTTGCCTTCCTTGATATTGGGTTCGACCAGATAACGCGTGTCGCCGATCTTGGCGTGGCGCTGGTCGCGCTCGGCAAGCTTCGCCTGCACATATTCAGCGCCGGTGTCCTTGACAACCTCCTCGTCGAAACGGGCGATCAATTCGTCGAACAGGGGCTCGTCGCCCCATACATAGCGCGCTTCGAGGATGGCGGTGCGGATCGTCACGTCGGTGCGCGACAGGCGCATGCACTCGTCGAGATTGCGGGTCGAGTGCCCGACCTTCAGCCCCAGATCCCAGAGCATGTAGAGCATGTACTCGGCGACCTTCTCGGCCCAGGGGGTCTGCTTCTTCGGCAGCAGGAAAAGAAGGTCGATGTCGGAGCCGGGGGCGAGCGTGCCGCGACCGTAGCCGCCGACCGCAATGACCGACATGCGTTCGTTGGACTTGATGCCCTTGATGGAATGGATGTGCGTAACGGTGAAATCGTAAAGCGCGCGGATGATCTCGTCCATCAAATGGGACAGCCGCTCGGCGCAGGCCGTTCCCCCGCCGTCGTCCATCAGCAGGGCCTCGGCCCGTGCGCTCCCGTCGGCCATGGCTTGCTTCAGCGTCTCGACCACTGTCTGGCGGTCGGCGCCAGTTGCGGGTGCGAGCGCGTCGAGACGCGCACGCAAGGCGCGCACATCCACGATCTCATCGAGTTTCAGGGGAATCGTCGCCATCGTCGCCGGATATTCCTTTGCGCCGTCCTCTACAACATCTCGGGCTCAAGTGGAATCATTTGCGCCGTTTGTCAGGACCCGAAATACCCGATGACGAGACCGATGAACGCTCCGCTCGAAAGCGCCGAGGTGACACTGGGAAAATAGCGGTAGCGCGCATTCCTGCAGATCGTAACGACCTGATCGCCCGCCCACAGACATGCAAACGCGATAACCATGCCGAGCAGAACCTGAAACGGTGCGACAGCCAGCAAGACGATCGCTCCGATAAGGCCGAGACATATCAGCAAGACCTTTACCGTCCTGGCGAATTCCTCTTCGGTCCGGTCGCCCTGCCACCGTGCGCGCATCGCCGCCCAAAGGCCGGAACCGGGCAAGGGCGCACGCGCCCACAAGCGCGCAACAATAAGATCAACGGCCACGGCAATGGCTACGAAAGCGATCGAAGCCATCGCGGTGTAACCCGCGGACGCTGCCTCGAAAGTCATTCCGGCGACCTGACCACGGAAGAGCGCCACCAGCAGGATGCCCAGCCAGAGTCCGAGAAGGACTGCAACGGCGGCCATCGCGACCACGGGCAGCCGGCGTCGGACCGGGATGGTATTCGGCCCGGCGTCGTGTTCGGGCGCCGTGGTTGTCATTTTCTCTCGACAGTTTTGAGCCGATAAAGCGCGTCCAGCGCCTCACGCGGGGTCATCTCGTCGGGATTGAGCGCGGCCAGCGCATCGCCGAGCCGGTCTTCGGCAACCGGTTTCGGCTCGGCGCGCTTCGCGGCGACCGAAAACAGCGGCAAATCGTCGACGAGCCGTTCGGCTTTGCCGCTCGTCTCGCCCGCCTCCAACTGGCCGAGCACGGCACGGGCGCGGGCGACGACCGCATCAGGAAGGCCGGCGAGGCGCGCGACCTGCACGCCGTAGGAGCGATCCGCCGCACCCTTGCCGACCTCATGCAGGAAGACCACGTCGCCCTCCCATTCCTTCACCTTCATGGTGACATTGGCGAGGCGGGGAAGCTTTTCCGACAGCGCGGTCATTTCGTGGAAATGGGTGGCGAAGATGGCGCGGCAGCGGTTCTTCTCGTGGAGATACTCCACCGCTGCCCAGGCGATCGACAGACCGTCGAAGGTGGAGGTGCCGCGCCCGATCTCGTCGAGGATGACGAGCGCGCGCGCGCCTGCCTGATTGAGGATCGCCGCCGTCTCGACCATCTCGACCATGAAGGTGGAGCGCCCCCGCGCCAGATCGTCCGATGCACCGACACGGCTGAACAGGCGATCCACGACGCCGATATGCGCCATGCGCGCGGGCACGAAAGCGCCCATCTGGGCAAGGATCGCGATCAGCGCGTTCTGGCGGAGGAACGTCGATTTACCGCCCATGTTCGGGCCGGTCAGAAGCCAGATCGCGCCGTTCTTTTCGCCACCCGTGGGAGACAGGTCGCAATCATTGGCCACGAACGGGTCCGCCACCTGCCGACGCAGCGCCTGTTCCACAACCGGATGCCGGCCGCCCTCGATCTCGAAGTCGAGACCGTCATCGACCAGCGGGCGCGCGTAGTTTTCCTGTTCGGCGAGCACGGCCAGCGAGGCGGCGACGTCGATGGCGGCGAGCGCGGCGGCACCCTTGCGCAACACGTCCGCGTGGCCGACGATCTCACCCAGCAGCCGGTCGAAGACGCCAAGCTCGATCTGGAGCGCGCGGTCCGCCGCGTTGGCGATCTTGGTTTCGAGTTCGGCAAGCTCCGTCGTGGTGAAGCGCATCGCGTTCGCCATGGTCTGGCGATGGATGAACCGCGACTTCGCCGCGTCGCCCTCCGTCAGCGCACCGCTGTTTTGCGCCGTCACCTCGATATAATAGCCGAGCACGTTGTTGTGCCGGATCTTGAGCGAGCGGATGCCGGTTTCCTCGACGAGGTCGCGCTCCATCCCGGCGATCACGCGGCGCGTGTCGTCGCGCAGGGCGCGCATCTGGTCGAGTTCGCCGTCATAGGTTTTCGCGACGAAACCGCCGTCGCGCTTCAATAGCGGCAGTTCGTCCGCCAGGGCCGCGCCCAGATGCGAATGGAGCGAGGCCGGCAGACTGGCAATCGCCTCGCATGCGCCGACGAGTTCGGCCGGCAGCATCGCCGCCTTCAACAGATCGGCAAGCTGGCGCGCGGCGTCGAGACCGGCGAGGATCGCACCCATGTCTCGCGGCCCACCCCTGTTAAGGGCAAGCCGCGACAGGGCGCGCGGCATGTCCGGTGCGCCTTTCAGGACGGAGCGCAGGCTTTCGCACAGGCGCGGCTCCGCGATCAGGAAGGAAATGGCGTCGAGCCGCGCATTGATCGCAGCCGGATCGGTCAGTGGCGACATCAGCCGGTCGGCGAGCAACCGCGCGCCGCCACCCGTCACCGTGCGGTCGATGGCTTTCAGCAGCGAACCGTCTCGCGAGCCGGACAGCGTGCGCAAAAGTTCGAGGTTGGCGCGGGTCGCGGCATCGATGAAGAGGCTCGTGCCTTCTTCCTCGCGCTCGGGAAAGGCGAGCGGCGGGCGTTCGGCCTTCTGCGTCTTTTCGACATAAGCGATCACGCCGGCAATCGCGGACAGTTCGGCGCGCGAGAACTCGCCGAAGCTGTCGGGTGTGGCGACTTCGTAAAAGCGTGCGATTCGGCTCGAGGCGGCCGACGAATCGAAAAGGGTCGCCGGCTGCGGGTTGGCGAGCCGGCCGATCACGTCGAAGGTCGCGCGCAGTTCGGGGTCGTGAAAAACGGTGTCGGCCATCACGACCTCGCGCGGATCGACACGCAAAATGTCCGTCAGAAGGCGTTCCGCGTTCGTGCGGCAGACCTTGAAGGCGCCGGTCGAAATGTCGATCCACGCCAGCGCCAGCTCATCGGAGCCCTTGGTTCTTCCCAGCGCCATCAGATAGTTGGCCTCGGCGGGGGCGAGCAGCTTTTCCTCGGTGATCGTGCCGGGCGTGACGAGCCGCACGACGTCGCGTTTGACGACCGATTTCGAGCCGCGCTTCTTCGCCTCGGCGGGGTCTTCCACCTGTTCGCACACGGCGACGCGATAGCCCTGCCCGATCAGCTTTTGCAGATAGTCGTCGGCGGCATGGACCGGTACGCCGCACATCGGAATGTCCTCGCCCTGATGTTTGCCGCGCTTCGTCAGCGTGATGCCGAGCGCCCGCGCCGCGATTTCCGCATCGTGGAAGAACAGTTCGTAGAAATCGCCCATGCGATAGAAGAGCAGCGCATCGGGATTCGCCGCTTTGATCTCGATGAACTGCTCGATCATCGGCGTGCCGCCGCCCGCCTGCGGGATCGGCGAGGCGGCAAGGTCGTGCGGAACTGGCATGTGCTGGTTCATTTCGCCCTTGGCTTCCGGCAACAAAAAACATGTCCTTCCTGCTTGGCGATTTACAGCGGCGAAGTGTAGCCTTATTCGCGAATGCCCGGCAAAACTCCACAAGAACGCAGCCGGGGCAGGAGGAAAAGACGACCATGCCAGCAAAGACCGAACCGTCCACGCCGTCCGTCAGCCCGGCGGAAGCGCTCGATTTCCACGCGCAGGGGCGACCCGGCAAGCTGGAGATCAACCCGACCAAGCCGATGGCGACGCAGCGCGACCTGTCGCTCGCCTATTCGCCGGGCGTGGCGGTGCCGGTCATGGCGATCGCGGAAGACCCCTCCCGCGCCTTCGACTATACGACGCGCGGTAACATGGTCGCCGTCATCTCCAACGGCACGGCGATCCTCGGGCTCGGCAATCTGGGCGCGCTGGCCTCCAAGCCGGTGATGGAAGGCAAGGCGGTGCTCTTCAAGCGCTTCGCCGACGTCGATTCCATCGACCTCGAGGTCGACACCGAAGACGCGGACGAATTCGTCAATTGCGTGCGTCTTCTGGGACCGTCCTTCGGCGGCATCAACCTCGAGGACATCAAGGCGCCCGAATGCTTCATCATCGAGCAGCGCCTGCGCGAGGTGATGGACATTCCCGTCTTCCATGACGACCAGCACGGCACCGCCATCATCGCCGTCGCGGGCCTCATCAACGCGCTGCACCTGACCGGCCGCGACATGGCCAACACCAGGCTCGTGTGCAACGGCGCGGGCGCGGCTGGCATCGCCTGCATCGAACTCGTCAAATCGCTCGGCTTCGCGCCACACAACGTCATCCTTTGCGACACGAAGGGCGTCGTCTATCAGGGCCGCGAAGAAGGCATGAACCAGTGGAAGTCGGCCCATGCCGCTCCGACGAAGGCGCGCACGCTGGCCGATGCGCTCGAGGGCGCCGACGTATTTTTCGGCCTTTCGGCCAAGGGCGCACTGACGCCGGCCATGGTCCAGTCGATGGCGAAGAACCCCATCATCTTCGCCATGGCCAATCCCGACCCGGAGATCACGCCGGAGGAAGTCTCCGAAATCCGCACCGACGCGATCATGGCGACCGGCCGGTCGGACTATCCGAACCAGGTCAACAACGTGCTGGGCTTCCCCTACATCTTCCGCGGCGCGCTCGACGTGCGCGCGACGACCATCAATGACGAGATGAAGGTGGCGGCGGCGCAGGCGCTGGCCGATCTCGCCCGTCAGGACGTGCCGGACGACGTGGCCGCCGCCTATCAGGGCAACCGGCCGAAATTCGGCCCGAACTACATCATCCCCGTGCCGTTCGATCCGCGCCTGATCTCGGCCATTCCGGCCGCCGTCGCGCGCGCGGCGATGGATAGCGGCGTTGCGCGCAAGCCGATCCTCAACCTTGAAAAATACCAGCAGGAACTGTCGGCACGGCGCGATCCGATCGCCTCGACGCTCCAGCGCATCTACGACCGCGTGCGCCGTCAGCCCAAGCGCATCGTCTTCGCCGAGGGCGAGGAGGAGCAGGTCATGCGCGCCGCCGTTTCCTATGCCAGTCAGAAGCTCGGCACGGCGATCCTGCTCGGCCGCGACGACGTGATCGCGGAAAACGCGCGCAATGCCGGCGTCGATCTCGACAGGCCGGGCATCGAAGTCATCAATGCGCGCCTGTCGCGCCGCAACGGCATCTATGCGGATTATCTTTACGAGCGGCTGCAACGGAAGGGCTACCTCTTCCGCGACGCACAGCGTCTCATCAACAACGACCGCAACCATTTCGCTTCCGCGATGGTGGCGCTCGGCGATGCCGACGGCATGGTGACGGGCGTCACGCGCAATTATTCGACGGTTCTCGACGACGTGCGCCGCACGATCGACGCGCGGCCCGGCCACCGCGTCATCGGCGTGTCCATCGCTTTATGCCGTGGCCGCACCGTCATCGTCGCCGACACGGCCGTCCACGACATGCCGAACGCAGTGGAACTGGCCGACATCGCCGAGGAAGCCGCCGGCTTCGCGCGGCGCATGGGTTATGAACCCCGCGTTGCCATGCTCGCCTATTCGACCTTCGGCCATCCGGCAGGCGAGCGCTCCGAGCGCGTGCAGGAGGCGGTCAAGATTCTCGACAAGCGCCGCGTCGATTTCGAGTATGACGGCGAGATGGCGGCCGATGTCGCACTCAATCCGAAGCTGATGGCGCAGTATCCGTTCTGCCGACTGTCCGGCCCGGCCAACGTGCTCGTCATGCCGGCCTTCCATTCGGCGTCCATCGCCACCAAGATGTTGCAGGAGCTGGGCGGCTGCACCGTCATCGGGCCGCTGCTCGTCGGGCTGAACAAGCCGGTGCAGATCGTGTCGCTCAACGCCAAGGACAGCGACATCGTCAACATGGCGGCCATCGCCGCCTACAGTTCGGTGAGCTGATCGCGGAACGCGGGGCGGGGATAATCATTATGATGAACCCGCCTGCCATTCCGGAGATATGTGCGTGTTCCTGATCCTCGCAGCGCTCACGCTCTTTCTGGTGATCGTGACGCTCCTGCCCTTCCTTCCGTTCTCGCACGGCATCGTCAGGGTGGGGGATTTTCCGCGCCAGCAATTCTTCTGGCTGGCGCTGGTCCTGCTTGTCCTGTCCGTGGCTCTCGGCGACGATGCGACGGGCTGGCGTGTCATGCAGATGGCGCTTGCCGGCGTCATCGTCATCCATGCAAGGCACATCTTGCGCTACACGCCCCTGTGGCGAAAGCAGACCGTCGATGTCGGGCCGGCCGAAAACGGCGTTCCGTTGAGGCTCGTCTCGGCCAATGTGAAGATGGGCAACGATCGCTATGACGAGATGCGCGCGGAGATCGCCCGCGCCGATCCCGACATCGTCGTCTTCATGGAGGTTGACGCGAAGTGGCGAAACGGCCTGTCGGCACTTCTCGACAGCTACGATCATGTGATCGACCAGACGCGCGACAATTCCTACGGCATGATCGTGGCCTCGAAATTCCCGCTGGGCGACCTTCAGGTCGAAGAGCTTCTAACCGATGGCGTGCCGTCGGCCATCGCCTCGGTGACGGTTGCCGACGGCAAAGTCTTCCGGCTTTATTGCATCCATCCCGAACCGCCCGTCATCCATCGCGGCACCGAGGGGCGTGACGGCGAAACGGCGCTGGTCGCGCTCAAGGTGAAGGAGGAGGCGCTGCCCGTCATCGTGACCGGCGACCTCAACGACGTCGCATGGTCGATGACGACGGAGCGGTTCCGAACGGTGAGCGGCCTGCTCGATCCGCGCATCGGCAGGCGAATCTTCTCCACATTCGACGCGCGCCTGCCCTTCCTGCGCTGGCCGCTCGACCATCTGTTCCATTCGCCGGAGTTTCGACTGGTGCGCATGGAGCGGCTGAAACCCTGCGGCTCAGATCACTTTCCGGTGCTGTTCGAACTCATGTTCTGCGATGACGAAAAAGCGCATTCGGAACCGGACGAGCCGAACGGCGACGATATCAGGCAAGCACGCGAAGTGGTGAGCGACGCGCGCGCACGGACCGAAGACGCGATCGGGACGGACTGGGAGAAGTGATTACGCCGCGAAACGCTCGGCGTCAGCCCCGTAATAATTGATATAGCGCGCGGAGATTTTCTCGACCGGCATCACGACGAAGATGTCGGTCGTACCGAACGGCTCGTCGATCACGCAGCCCTCGCCGACCATCGCGCCGAGCCGCAGATAGCCCTTGATCAGCGGCGGCATCGCGGCCAGGGCCTGACGCGCATTCACAGCTTCCACCGGCATCAAATCCATCGTGTGAAAGCGGCTCTCGACGGCACGGACGGACCAATCGCCGTCAGCACGGCAATGGTGATGGAGGAACGAGAGCGCCTCGGCGTGACGCGCGGGCACGATACCGTCGAAGGACGCGCAGCCTGCCATCACGTTGATGCCGTGCCGGCGCGTATAGGCCCAGATGCCCTGCCACAACAGTTCGACCGTTCGCTTCGAACGGTAAGGTGGAAGGACACAGGAGCGCCCAAGTTCAAGAATGTTCAGACCGGCTCTGCGCGCCGACAGGGCGCATATGTCGAATTCGGCGTTCGAATAGAAGCTGCCGGACGCCCTGGCCTGCGGCAGGAGCCGGTAGGTTCCCACGATCCGTTCGCGATCGGGTCCGGGGAGCGACGCGTCGATGACGAGAAGATGGTCGCAGACCGCATCGAACAGATCCGCATCACGCGCTGCGGCAGCGTCTCCGGCAATCCCGCGTTCCTCGAAGAAGACCCGGTAGCGCAGCCGCTGCGCGGCCTCCACCTCGGCATCGTCCCGGGCAAGGCGCACTTCAAGCGGGCCGATGCGGCCGAGCAAACCGTCGATCAGGCCGCTGATGCTCCTGGGCAAGGTCTCATCGCTCATGACAAGGCCGGGCGTCTCGTGGTGCGCAAGAAGGGTCGGGTTCATCAGCCTGTCTCCACCTCGTAAGGAAACGCTACAGACCGATCGCAACACTAGCATGACAGGGCGAAATAGTCATGCGGAACGGCCCGTCAGCTTTGGGCTTCATCGAGGACGGCGATCAGCCTTTCGGGATCGACCGGCTTGGCAAGGACGCCGTTCGCGCCACCGGCCAGCATGCCGTCCCGGATCTCGGCGCGCTCGTCCGCCGTCAGGACGATGATCGGCACGCGCGGCAACCCGTTCGCGATCTCATGGGCGCGGATGGCCTCGATCGCCTCCAACCCGTTCATCACCGGCATCTGGAAATCCATCAGGACGGCGTCGTACCGCATTCCCGGCCGGGAGGTGGCTGCTTCCAGCGCCTGGCGTCCGTTCGACACGATATCGACGCGGTGGCCCGCACGCGTCAGCGCCGCGCGCGCCAGAAGGGCGTTGATCTCGTTGTCCTCCGCGACCAGCACGGAAAGCGCATTGTGCGAAGGCGGCCGCGCGGTGCGCATCGGCGGCTTTTCGTCGCCGATCCGCGCCAGCAACACCTTCAAAAGCGTATCGCGGCGCAGCGGGCGCGGCAGGAAGTGGCTGTAGCCATGGGCGCGGAAATGCCCCACCCGCCCCCGCGCCTTCGGATCGATGAAGATGATCGCGGTGGCCGCGCCGCCCATCGTCGCGCGCAGCCGGTCCAGCGTCGTGCCTTCGTCGTCTTCCAGTTCGGCATCGACGATCACGATGTCCAGGACGGTTTCGGCCGCCGCCTCGTCGATGTCGCGCGCAACCGTCGCAGCCCCGCCATTGTCCGCGATGGTCAGGGCCATCGCCTCGCTTTCCATTCGGTTCTGCGACAGGATCAGAACGCGTTTTCCGGCGAGCGTTTCGCCAGTCATGCTCTCGCCCAGCACACCGACCGGGATTTCTGCCGCGAAGATCGATCCTTGGGACGGGCGGCTCGCAGCCGACAATCTACCGCCCATCGCCTCGGCGATGCGCCGCGAGATCGCAAGCCCGAGCCCGGCTCCCGCCTGGCGCAGGGAGGGGTCGTCGCCTGCCTGTTCGAACTCGTTGAAGATGCGCGCCAGATCATCGGGTTCGAGCCCCGGTCCCGTGTCGCGTACGGCAAAGCGCAGCAGCGTGCGGCCGTTCATCTGACGGCGCGAGATCGTGACGAGAACGCCGCCTCTGTCGGTGAACTTGATCGCGTTGCCGACGAGATTGAGCAGGATCTGACGTGTCTTGCCGCCGTCGATAAGAACGCGGTCGGGCACGCCGCGCGCAACATGAAGCCCCAGACCGATGCCCTTGGCATGGGCGCGTGCGGCCAGAAGCTCGACGACGTTTTCGGCCAGTTCGCGCGGGCATGTCGACCGCGGATCGAGGTTCAGCCTGCCATGTTCCAAGGTGGCGTGATCGAGCAGGTCCTCGACGAGCGCCAGAAGCGCGTTCGACGAGGTCGAGATCGCGGAAACATAGGTCGCCTGCTCGGGTGTCAGTTCCGTCTGGCCGAGAAGTCTGGCCATTCCCATGATGCCGTTCATGGGCGTTCGGATTTCATGGCTGACGGTTGCGACGAAACGCGATTTCGCCGCGCTCGCCGCTTCCGCCTCGCGCGCCCTGCGCGCAGCGTCTTCGAGTGCACCGCCGCGCCGGCGATAAAAGGCGGCGACGGCCGCCGCAAGGCCGCCTGCCGCGAAAGCAAGGACGATGAAAGGGTGCGAGCCGACCAGCAGAGCGAGCACCGCCATAATCAGCATAAGGATTGCCAGAATCGCCGCAAGCGCTCGCAACGGGACGGTGTACCTGGCGCGGGGCGTTGCGGGCTCACCGACAAGGGACGGCACGGGATTGGGCGACATGAGACGCATGGCCTACCCTGTCACGAACGCGTTAGGGAACAGGCGGTGCGACCGTTCGCATTTTAACGGTCGCTCCGGGACTTCACATCTCCACGACGACACGGCCGCGAATCTTGCCCTCGACGATGTCGCGCGCGGCCTCCTGGATGCCGGAAAACGAGATCGTCGTCGACAATTCCGCCAGCTTTCCCGTATCGAGGTCGGTGCTTATGCGCCGCCATGCCTCTTCGCGAATCTCGCGCGGAGCCATGACCGAATCGATGCCGAGCAGCGACACGCCGCGCAGGATGAAGGGTGCGACGCTGGTCGGAAGATCCATGCCGCCGGCAAGGCCGCACGCGGAAACCGCACCGCCATAGGAGGTCATCGACAAGACGTTCGCCAGCGTGTGGCTGCCGACCGAATCGATCCCGCCCGCCCAGCGCTCCTTGTTCAGCGCCTTCGCCGGCTGCGACAGTTCCTCGCGGTCGATGATGTCGCTCGCGCCCAGCGATTTCAGATAGGCGCTTTCCGAGGTCCGGCCGGTCGAGGCGACGATCTGGTAGCCGAGCTTGGCGAGGATGGCGATCGCGACCGAGCCGACGCCGCCCGCCGCACCCGTGACCACGACAGGCCCGCGCGCCGGCACGATGCCATGCCGCTCCAGCGCCATGACGCACAGCATCGCCGTATAGCCGGCCGTTCCGACCGCCATGGCGTTGCGGGCGCTGATGCCGTCCGGCTGCTTCACCAGCCAGTCACCGTTGACGCGGGCGCGGCCCGCATAGGCGCCATGGTGGGTTTCGCCGACGCCCCAGCCATTGAGAATGACCTTGTCGCCTTCCTTCCAGTCCGGATGGCTGGATGAGGTGACCGTGCCGGCGAAGTCGATGCCGGGAATGAGCGGCCATTTGCGCACGACGGGCGCCTTGCCGGTGATGGCGAGGCCGTCCTTGTAGTTGACCGTCGTCGCTTCGACGGCGACCGTCACGTCGCCTTCCATCAGGTCGGAATCGGTGAGCTCCACCTCCTCCACCTTTTGAACCTTGTTCTCGTCGCGTGAGACGAGGATGGCCTTGAAGCTTTCCGACATTTCAACTCCCTGAGCGCGTCTTTTGGCTAGACCATGATGCCGAAAAGTGGGAACCGGTTTTCGGGCGACATCATGGTCCAACTCTATATTTGCCGCATGTCTGCGACGCCAAGTGCGTTCACCCTGGCTGCATCATGCTCCAGCCGCGACTTTGGGGGGTTGCCCGGTCGGCGTCAATCTTTGGCTTCGGCGCGCCGGCTTTTGCGCCAGGCGATCAGTTCCTCGATGATCACCAGAAACGCCCCAACCGTGATGAAGGCATCGGCCAGATTGAAGACCGCGAACGACCAGTTCGGCAGGTGGAAGAGCAGATAGTCGACCACATAGCCGAGGAACACGCGGTCGATGAGGTTGCCGATCGCGCCGCCGATGATGAGCGCGAAGCCGATCCGCGCCCAGCGCTGATGCGGCGTCGTCTGGCCTGCCAAATAGAGCACGAATGCCGTTACCGCCGCGGTCAGCACCACGAGGCCGACGGACCCGAAATCCGAAAGCAGCGAGAAGGCGATGCCGGTATTGTGGGTGCGAAACAGCGAGAAGAAGGGCACGATCTCGATGCGCTCATGCATCGCCATGCCGGTCTCGACGGCATATTTGATCCACTGGTCGAGCGCGACGGCGAGGATCACGGCCAGACCGTAGCCGATCAGCGTTTTGCGGTTCACGGTCAAAGTCTTTCTCCGATCGCGAGCGCGGCCCGGCGCGCCTCGTAGAGCATGATGCCGGTGGCGACGCTCAGATTGAGCGAATCCGCGCGTCCGGCCTGGGGAATGCGCACCAGTTCGTCGCAGGCAGAGCTGAGATTTTCAGGCAGGCCCTGCTGCTCGTTGCCCATCAAAAGCACGACGGGACGGCCGGCATAGGACGGCGTGCGGTAGTCGACCGAGCCTTTCAGATGCGTACCGATCAACGCCGCCTTCGTCTTCGTCTTCCATTGAAGGAAGACGTCGGGCGTTGCGCGCGCGACCGGCACCGAGAACACCGAGCCCATCGTGGCCCGCACCGTTTCCAGCGAAAACGGATCGGTCGTCTCGCCGAGGAGGATGACGCCCTTCGCGCCGACCGCATCGACGGTGCGGATGATGGTGCCCAGATTGCCCGGATCGCGGACCCGATCGAGCGCGACCCACACATCGTCACCCTTGGGCGCGATGTCGGAGAGCTTCATCAGCTTCTGCTCGAAAACGCCGACGACCATTTGCGGATTGTCTCTGCGCGTAATCGCGCCGAGCACCTTTTCGGAGACTTCGAGCACCAGCCCGCCGGATGCCACCGTGCGCGCCGCGACTTTTTCGACGGCCGCATTGCCGCGCCCGGCCTTGGAATAGATCAGCGTCTTGATCGTCCAGCCGCTATCGAGCGCGTCGATGACGAGTTTCAGCCCCTCGGCCATGAACGCGTTCTGCTCGTCGCGATACTTCTTCAGCGCGAGCGCCTTGATATCCTTGACGATGGGGTTCGAAAGGCTGGTGATTTCCTTCACCTGACCGACGCGGGGCGTTCTCGTCTCGGTCATTCGGCCACCCAGCGTGAAAAGAGCGAGGTCGACAGCGCGCGGCCGGCCGACTTCTCGCGGATGATGAGTTCGCCTGACTCCACGCGCCCGCCATATCCGGCGAAAATATCGCGCATCAGCGCATGGATTGCGAAGAAGGACGAACGGATCGAATAGGCCGTCAGCACGACACCGATGGGTTTATCGCTCATGATCGCGCGGCAGATGTCGGCCATTGCGGGCAGATCCTCGAAGAGTTGCCAGACCTCTCCCTTGGGACCGCGCCCATAGGCGGGTGGATCGAAGAGGATGATATCGTAGCGGCTCTTGCGGCGCTCCTCGCGCTCGACGAACTTCATCGCGTCCTCGCAGATCCAGCGGATCGGCTTGTCGGCGAGCCCGGCCATATCCTGATTCTCGCGCGCCCAGCCGATCGCCTTTTTCGAGGCGTCGACATGGGTGACTTCCGCGCCCGCGCGCGCGGCGACCAGCGAGGCGAGGCCGGTATAGCCGAAGAGGTTCAGTACCTTTACCGGGCGTTTGGCCGCCTTGATCCACTCTTCCATCTGGCGCCAGTGCGAAGCCTGTTCGGGAAAGACGCCGACATGGCGAAACGAGGTGAACCGGCCCAGATAGTCGATCCCGTCATGCTTCATCGGCCAGGTCTCGCCAAGCGGCGATTTCGGGAAGCGCCAGCGGCCCATGCCTTCCTCGTCGGTATCGCCGGTGAAGATTGCGTCGACATTTTCCCAATCGCGTGCCGGCAATGCCGGTTGCCAGATGGCCTGTCCCTCGGGACGCACGATGCGGTAGGGGCCGTATTGCTCGAGCTTCCGGCCCGCGCCCGAATCGATCAGCGCGTAGTCGTCGTTCGGCTCGACTTCGAGAATCAGCGGAAGTTTTTCGCCCGGCAGCGTGCCGGCGCGGCGCGACAGATCCCGCGCAGGCTTTAAGACCGGCGCGGCCACCGCTTCGCGCGGTGCACGCTCTGACCTGTCGCGGCGCTTTTGGCGCTCCTTCGGCTTCAACTTCGCATATCTCCCGGAAATGGTGGCGCGCTTCTGACATAGAGGCGCGGCAATCGCAAGGAAAGCGCCGATCAGGCACTTTTCCCGAGCCACGTCAGCGGATAGAACGCCGCGATGGCGCAACACCTTCATACGATCGGCTTCGACGCCGACGACACGCTCTGGCAGAACGAGCAGTTCTTTCGCATGACGGAGGCGCATTTCGCCGAGCTTCTGGCCGATCACGCCGAGACGGACCGACTGACGGAACGCCTGCTCGAAGCGGAAAAACGGAATCTCGGCCATTACGGGTTCGGCATCAAGGGTTTCACGCTCTCGATGATCGAGACGGCCATCGAGGTGACGGACGGCAAGGTGGACGCGCAAACCATCGCGAAAATCCTCGCAGCCGGGCGCGAGATGCTGCGCCATCCGGTGGAGACGCTGCCGTATGTCGGCGATACGCTGGAGGCGCTGGCGGGGCGGCATCGGCTGGTGCTGATCACCAAGGGCGATTTGTTCGATCAGGAGCGCAAGCTTGCCGCTTCCGGGCTCGGCGACCATTTCGACGCGGTCGAGATCGTTTCCGACAAGTCGGCGGCGACCTATCGGCGCGTCTTCGCTGATCACTGCGCCGACGCGATGATGATCGGCAATTCACTCAAGTCCGACATCCTGCCGGCACTGGAGGTCGGAAGCTGGGGCGTCTACGTTCCGCACGCACTGACATGGACCTACGAACACGCCGACAAGCCGGAAATGAATCCGCGTTATCGCGAAATGACCGATCTGTCCGGGCTCGGCCCGCTCATCCAGGAAATCGAAGGAACCAAGCGTTGAAGAAAGCCGCCCTCCTCGCCGCCACGCTTCTGGCCGCTCCCGCGATCGCCGATGAACGCGAAATCCTTGCCGAGGTCGAGAACGGACCTTTGGCCGGCACGCTGACGCCCCCCGTCGGCCCGGCCACCACCGTGCCGGTCGTCATCCTCCCCGGATCGGGCCTGACCGACCGCGACGGCAACAGCCCGCTCGGCATCGCCGCCGCCTCCTACCGGCTGCTGGCCGAAGGACTGGCGGCTCAGGGCGTGCCGACGATCCGCATCGACAAGCGCGGTCTTTTCGGCAGCGCGGCCGAGTTCGGCGATCCGAACGCCGTCACCTTCGACGATTACGCCGCCGACGCGCTGGCATGGGTCGACAAAGCCGTCGAAGAAACCGGCGCGCATTGCGCGTTTCTCCTCGGCCACAGCGAAGGCGGGCTGACGGCGCTTGTCGCGGCCCAGCAGGTAAACGAGAATCTGTGCGGCCTGATCCTCGTCGCGACGCCTTCGCGGCCGTTCGGCCAGACGATTTTGAGCCAGTTGCGCGCCGATCCGGCGAACGCACCGCTCATCGAGGATGCCGAGCGTGCGGTCGCGGCGCTGGAAGCCGGCGAAACGATCGACGTATCCACGCTGCATCCGGCGCTTGCCGGTCTCTTTTCGCCGGCGATCCAGCCCTTCCTGATCGATGCGGTCGCGCGCGATCCGGCAAGCCTCATCGGCAACGTCCATGTGCCGGTGAAGATCGTGCAGGGCGGGCGAGACATTCAGATCGGCGAGGATGACGCGGCACGCCTCGCCGCGGCCTATCCGTCGGCCGAGTTTCTCATCATCCCCGAGATGAACCACGTCCTCAAGGCCGCACCGGCCGGCGACCGGGCCGGCAACATCGCGACCTATGTGGACCCGGACCTGCCGCTGGCGACGGGCGTGGTGGAAGCAATCGCGGAATTCGTGCGCATCCATGAGCGTTGAGTTCGGCGATTCCTCGACCACTTCAACGTCAATCGTAATTCCACATCCGGCGCAAGGCGCGTTCAGCCGGACACGGCTCGATAGACGGCGATGCCGGCAGCAAGATCTTCAAGCGCCGCACCGACCGACTTGAACAGCGTGATCTCGTCGTCGCTCTCGCGTCCGTCCTTCAGGCCGCGGGCGAGATCGAAGAGGTCGGCAATTATGGCGTCTTCTGTCAGCGCGCCCGACGTCAGCGCCTGAACGATATCGCCCGCCTCCTTGGTCGCTCCCGCCCGCGTATCCACGAAAACGCGCGCGCGGCGGATCGCGGCGTCGTCGCTCTCGCGCATCGTGGGCGAGAACGCGCCGACGAGGTCGACATGGGTGCCGGGCGACAAGAGCTCGCCCTTGACCAGCGGCACCGTCGATAAGGTCGCGCAGGAGATGATGTCGGCCCAGCCGAGCGAAGCGTCGAGATCGTCGATCGCCTCGACTTCGAAACCCTCGGCCTTGAGCGCGTCCGCGGTCTTCTGCGCATTGGCGCGCGTGCGGTTCCAGACCCGCACCTGGCGGATCGGACGCACGGCGGCATGGGCGTGAACCAGATGCGTGGACAGCGCGCCTGCGCCCACCATCAGCAGTTTCGAGGAATCCTCTCGCGCCAGATAGGAGGCGGCGAGCGACGAGGCACAGGACGTGCGCCACAAGGTCAGGCGCTGCCCGTCGATCAGGGCCTGCGGCTCGCCCGTCTCGCCATCCATGAGCAGGTAGACGCCCATGACGGCCGGCTTGCCCCTGGCATTGTTATCCGGAGAAACGGTCACGATCTTGACGCCGATATGACCGTGCGCGTTCTTCGAAAAATCGGTCCAGGCCGGCATCAGGAGGAGCGTCGACGCCGTACCCTCGGGTCGTTCGACGCCGTGATGATGACGCACCGGTTGCACCGCGCCTTCGCGAAAGGCGACGCGCAGCGTTTCGGTCAGGCCCGCATAAGTGAGCGAGCGGTCGACGTCGTCGGCCGTGATGAACTGCATGAATCCCCCCTGCTGATGCTCAGGCGCGCGGACGCGCGACGGCCTTGCCTGTGGCGTCCACCGGCGCGACATGATCCGACCGGTATTGACGTGCCATCTTGCGATAGGGCGCCTGGCGCAGCCAGGTCGCGATCGAGCCGAGAAACATGCCGATGATCAAAGTCAGGAACAGGAGGACGAACAAGGGCGCCTCCACCGTCAGCGACGGGTTCTGGGCGTTGAAGGGATCGATCGACAAAGGCACCCAGCCGCGATTGGCCACCGCGATGGCGATCAGGACGATCGCGACGGGAATATAGATGGCGAGGCCGAGGAATTTGCGCATGCATGCTCCGTATGTCCCTGATAAAGGCCGATCAGGATGCCGTGTCCGTGTTCAAACGTTCGCGCAACTCCTTGCCGGTCTTGAAGAAGGGGACCCATTTTTCCTCCACTTCAACGGCCTCGCCGGTGCGCGGGTTCCGGCCGACACGGGCCGGCCTGTTCTTGACCGAAAATGCGCCGAAGCCGCGCAATTCGACGCGATTGCCCTGCGCCAGTGCGTCGGCGATCTCGTCGAAGATCGCATTGACGATGTTTTCCACGTCCCGCAGGAAAAGATGCGGATTGCGGTTGGCAATCGTCTGAACCAGTTCGGATTTGATCATCGCCTTTTCCCTCTCTCAAGGCCGCCGCATCTAGCCGGATGATTTCATTCAATTTTTAGTCGGCCTTCAAGGAGGCGCGAGGTTGCCAGACCGCTACGAGCCCGTCAAGAAACAACGGCTCCAGACCGGCGCGCGTCAGAAGATCGTCGACGAGCCGGTCGACGCCCAGAAGCCCGGCGATCGAAGCCTGCGATCCGAAGGAAAACCAGCCGCCCTGGTTGGTCGGCTTCCACTCCACCACGCTCAGTTCGCCATCGACGCCGCGCGTGGCAAGCCATGCCACGGCCTCGTCCTCACCGCCGAGCGTGTCGATCAACCGGCTTTCGAGCGCCTGCCGACCGGTAAAGATCGAACCGTCGGACAGCGCCAAAGCCTCCTGCCGCGACATCGCCCGGCGATCCTCGACGAGGCCGACGAACCAGTCGTAGCTGTCCATGACCATCGCGCGGATCATGGCGCGCTCGTCTTCCGTCGTCGGCGTGAAGGGCGAAGGCTCGCCCTTCAGCGGCGAGGATTTCACGCCGTCGACGCCGATCCCCAGATTCTCCATCAGTCCCGTCACGTCGGGATATTGAAGCAGGACGCCGATCGAGCCGACGATGGAGGACTGGCGCGCGACGATATGATCGGCCGCGCTTGCGACCATGTAGCCGGCCGAGGCCGCGAGCGTCCCGACCTGCGCGACGACCGGCTTTTCAGCCGCCAGCTTGCGGATTTCCTCGAATATCGCTTCGCCGCCCGCCGCCGTTCCGCCGGGGGAATTGACATGGATGACCACGCCCCGGACCAGTGGGGATTCGCGAACGCGCTCCAGCCGGTCGAGCAGTTCCTGATCGTCGGTGATCGTTCCGTGGACGTTGATGCGGGCGATGTGGCCGACCGCCGTGCCGGTGGCGCCACGCCAGAAATAGCTCGTCGCGCCCACGACGATCGCGGCGACGAGCAGGATCGCCGCGACCCGCCAGAAAGAAAGCTTGCGCCGCAGTCGCCTGCGGTCGATCAGATCGTCGGCTCGTCCGGCCATGCCGCCTCGTCCTTCCGTCAAAAAGATAGTGTCTTACTGCAAGGCGCGTCGCGATAGAAGAGGGTGCGCATCGACCGCTCGCTCCCGTGATAGGCGATGCCCTGTTCATCGGCCGGAAAAACACCATATTGGCCCCGTAGCGATGATTGTGGAGATTCCCGTTCATCGAAATTTCAGGTAAGGCGGGCGATAGGCTTTCGTGATCGAGCCTTGCTCGCCCGGACATCGTTTTTTTTAACACAGACCTCGGGCGATCGATGATCTGGCAAAGGTATTCGTCATGAAACGCATTCAGACATCGGACGATTTGTTCGAAACGGCGCGCCGCCATTCGCGCCGGGTGCGGTTCCTGAAGCGCGTCCTGCCGATCGGCGCGATCGCTTTCGTCGCCGTCTTCATCGGCGCCGTCTATTTCTCATCGCCCGGTTCGCTCGGCTTCCAGCTCGGCTCGACCTCCGTCGAGAACGGGCGTCTGGTCATGCAAAATCCCAAGCTCGACGGCTTCACGTCGGACAACCGCGCCTATTCGATGAGCGCGTCGCGCGCATCCCAGATCATCGGTCAGGGCAATCTGATCGATCTGGAGGGGATCGATGCGCGATTGCCTCTCGATGCGGACGACTGGGTCACCGTCACCGCCGAAACCGGCACCTTCGACCGTGCGGCAAACCGCCTCGACGTGACCAGCCCGTTGCGGGCGCGAACGGAAAAGGGAATCGACGCCCGGCTTCAGTCGGCGCACGTCGATATCGCGTCCGGCAGCCTGGAAACGTCCGATCCCGTCGAAATCGATCTTGACGGCGCGCGCGTTAGCGCCGACTCCATGAAGATCATGGACGACGGTGCGGTCATGATCTTCGAAAACCGGGTGCGCATGCGCATCGAAGGCGACAAGCTGCAATCGGCAGCCAATACGAGCGGAGCGACGCAATGATGAGGGGGATCGGCGGCTTGTCCGCATTGGGAGCGATGGGGATCGCGTTGATGCTTGCAACGGCGGCGCACGCGCAGCAGACCGGACGAATGGCGGGCCTGCAACTGGAAGGCGACCAGCCGATCGAGATCGAGAGCGATCGTCTGGAGGTCCGCGACAACGAGGGAACCGCGATCTTCACCGGCAACGTGCAGGTTGTGCAGGGGGAAACGACGCTTCGCGCCGGGCGCATGGTCGTCCACTACGTCAATGACGGCTCGGGCGGCTCCACCCCGTCCAGCGGCTCCTCCGACATCGAGCGGCTCGAAGTCGAGGGCACCGTCCATATCGCGACCGCGACGCAGGTGGCGACCGGCGATCGCGGCACGTTCGACATGCGCACCGACCAGTTGACGCTGACGGGCAGCGAAGTGGTCCTGACGGAAGGCGACAACGTCATCGTCGGCTGCGCGCTGACCGTTCAGATGAGTTCCGGCGTCGCCGAACTCGACGGCTGTGGCGATCAGGGCGGCGGGCGCGTTCGCATGCTGCTTCAACCGGGCTCGCGAGGCCAGTAACCCGGCATGCTGAACCAGACCGAGATCGCGGGCGAGCCGCGGCCGACGACGGACGACCGCAGCCGCTTCAAGGGCACGCTCATCGCGCGCGGTCTGACGAAGAGCTACAAGGGCCGTCAGGTCGTTTCCGGCGTTTCGATCGGCGTGCGGGCCGGCGAGGCTGTCGGGCTTCTGGGGCCGAACGGCGCGGGCAAGACCACTTGTTTCTATATGGTCACGGGGCTGGTTCCCGTCGACGCAGGCACGATCGAGATCGACGGCCACGACGTAACGTCGCTGCCTATGTACCGGCGCGCGCGGCTCGGCATCGGCTATCTGCCGCAGGAAGCCTCGATCTTTCGCGGGCTTTCTGTCGAACAGAACATTCGCGGCATCCTTGAAATCACCGAGAAGAACCGGCAGCGCCGCGAGGAGCGGCTCGACGAGCTTCTCGAGGAATTCCACATTTCGCATCTGCGCAAGGCGGCCTCGATCTCGCTGTCAGGCGGTGAGCGCCGTCGTCTCGAAATCGCACGCGCTCTCGCCAGCAATCCGAACTTCATGCTTCTGGACGAACCCTTCGCCGGCGTCGATCCGATCGCGGTTTCGGACATCCAGCATCTGGTGCGGCAGTTGACCTCGCGCGGCATCGGCGTGCTGGTAACCGACCACAATGTGCGCGAGACGCTGGGCCTCATCGACCGCGCCTACATCATCCATGCCGGACAGGTGCTGACCCACGGACGGCCATCCGAAATCGTCGCCAATCCTGACGTTCGCCGTCTTTATCTGGGCGAAGGCTTCACGCTTTAGGCGAATCCCGACGCGAAAACGCCCAATCGGCTTGACAAGCAAGTCCTGGGCCAGTTTGTTGCGCCTGACAAGAGATCGATCGCGATCTTGACGGACAGGGGTGACATGGGGCTCGGCGCGAGACTGCAACTGCGGCAATCGCAATCGCTGGTGATGACACCGCAATTGCTGCAGTCGATCCGTCTGTTGCAGTTCACCCAGCTCGAACTCGACGCATTCATCGACGCCGAAATCGAGCGCAATCCGCTTCTGGAACGGGCGGAAAGCGAAGAGCCCGTCAACACCGAGCCGGCCCGCGACGAACCGTCGTCGGAGGACCGCGTCGATCAGTGGTTCGATGCCAGCGACCGGTCGAGTTCGGAACGCATGGCCGAACAACTCGACACGTCGCTCGAAAACGTCTTTCCCGACGAGCCGGGGCTTGGTGCGCTTTCCACCTCCAGCCGCTCATCGGCCGGCACGGCCGACGGCGATTTCGACTTCATGGAACTTGCCGCCGCGCGGCCCGACCTTCGTCAGCATGTGCGCGAACAGATCGCGCTCACCTTGCGCGACCCAAAGGACCGCCTGATCGCCGGGGAACTGACCGATGCGCTCGACGATGACGGCTATATGCGCGCCGATTTCAGCGAGATCGCCGACCGGCTCGGCGCGCTGGAGACCGATGTCGAGCGTGTTCTCATCCTTTGCCAGACATTCGATCCGGCCGGTTTGTTCGCCCGCGATCTTTCCGAATGCCTCGCCCTTCAGCTTCGCGCCCGCGACCGGCTCGATCCGGCGATGGCGGCCATGGTCGCCAATCTCGAACTGGTCGCCCGGCGCGATTTCGCGAGCCTGAAGCGCCTGTGCGGCGTCGACGAGGCCGACCTTCTCGACATGCTGGCCGAGTTGCGCGGCCTCGACCCCAAGCCGGGCCTCGCCTTCATCGTCGACACCGCCGAGATCATCAGGCCCGACGTGGTCGTACGCGCCGCGCCCGACGGCTCGTGGGCGATCGACCTCAATGCGGACGCGCTGCCGCGCGTTCTGGTCAACCAGACCTATGCCGCGATCGTGTCGGGCGGCTCGCGCGACCGGCAGGACCGCGAGTTCATCTCCGAGTGCCTGCAAAGCGCCAACTGGCTGGCACGCTCGCTCGACCAGCGCGCCAAGACGATCCTCAAAGTGGCATCCGAGATCGTGCGCCAGCAGGACGCGTTTCTCGCCTATGGCGTGCGCCATTTGCGCCCGCTCAATCTGAAACAGGTCGCCGACGCGATCGGCATGCATGAATCGACCGTCAGCCGCGTGACGACGAACAAGTTCATGATGACGCCTCGCGGCGTCTTCGAATTCCGCTATTTCTTCACCGTGGCGATCCAGGCGGCAGGCGGCGGCGACGCGCATTCGTCGGAAGCCGTGCGCGACCGTATCCGCACGATGATCGAGGCCGAGCATCCGGACCGCGTCCTGTCCGACGACGCGATCGTGACCATTTTAGGCAAGGACGGCGTCGAGATCGCCCGGCGCACCGTCGCGAAATATCGCGAGGGCATGAATATCGCTTCGTCGGTGCAGCGCCGTCGCGAAAAACGGGCGCGGGCCGCGCTCAGCGCCTGACCGGACGGGCCCTTCGTTGACAAGATTGCGTTAACGGACTAGAAGCCGCGCCGCATGGAGCCGGGCATTTTCGTTGCGCGGCGGTTGCATGCTTCTGCCCGTCAATTCGACGAAGGTCGGCGAAAGACGCGACGGGAAAACCTTGTGCAGGCTGGTCACGGGTATAAACTCGACTAGGTACCTAAAGTCAGCATGAACAGAAGGTCACATATCTCATGAGCCTGCGAATTTCGGGAAAGCACATGGAGATCGGCGATGCGTTCCGCACGCGGATCGAAAGCCGGATCGGCGATGCCGTCGACAAATATTTCGATGGCGGATTCTCCGGCCGCGTCACCGTCGAGAAGTCAGGTTCACGCTTTACAGCCGATTGCACCATTCACATCGATACCGGAATGATCCTTCAGGCCACCGGCCAGGCGCAGGACCCGCAACTTGCATTCGACGGTGCGGCAGAGCGCATCGAAAAGCGTCTGCGCCGTTACAAGCGCCGCCTCAAATCGCACAATACCGGCTCGAACGGCGTCGACCCGATCGATATGGCCTATCGCGTCATGGCGCCGGTCGGCGAAGAGGACGAAGAGGTCCCGGACGACTACGCACCTGCCGTGGTCGCCGAATCCACGGTCGCCCTCAAGACCATGTCGGTCGCCGGAGCCGTCATCGAACTCGACACCCAGGACACGCCGGTCGTCGTCTTCCGCAACGCGGGAACCGACCTGGTCAACATCGTCTATCGTCGCCCCGACGGGAATATCGGCTGGATCGACCCGTCCTCGGCCCTGGGCACGAACTAAGCGCCGGCGGCACGCTGCCGGCTCAATCCAAGAGGATTTTCAATGGATCTCAGTGATCTGATCGAGGTTTCGGCAGTGATGCCGGCCTTGAAGGCCAATTCCAAGAAGCAGGTTCTTCAGCTTCTGGCCGAAAAGGCGGCGTCGATCACCGGCCTGCCCGAGCGGGAAATCTTCGACACCATCCTGCAGCGTGAACGCCTCGGTTCGACCGGCGTGGGCAACGGCATAGCCATTCCCCACGGCAAGCTTGCCGGCATCGACCAGATCACAGGCGTTTTCGCGCGCCTTGCCAATCCGATCGATTTCGAGGCTCTCGACGACGAACCCGTCGACCTCGTCTTCCTGCTTCTGGCGCCCGAAGGTGCCGGAGCCGATCACCTCAAGGCTTTGTCGCGCACCGCGCGCCTGCTTCGCGACAGCGACATCGTCGCCAAGATCAGAGGGACGACGGACGCGTCGGCAATTCACAGCTTCCTTTCCGAAAGCGCGATCGGCGCTTCGTAGAAGCGGCCTCGCCGACATACGAAAAAGGCGGCCCGAAGCCGCCTTTTTGCGTTTAGTGGATGCTGACCGGTGTCAGGTCGTTCTGCATCGCGCCGGCGAGCGCGGTTTCGCGCTGGTCGGTCAACAGGATCGGCCTTCCGTCGGCGGCAAACACGGCCCAGAGCTTCAGGCCGGACGCGATCTCCGGCATCTCGGGGAACTTGCCGCGCAGATCGTCCGAATCCATCTGCCGCAGATAGGCGACCACGCCCTCGCCCAGATGAGCCAGTTCGTCGTTCGTCAGCGGATTGTCTTGATAATTCTCAGTCATTTCAGCCTCCTGAGCATGGCGGGCCGTTCACAGAACCAACCCACAGCCGAGCTAACGGTTCCAGACGATCCATCGATCAGTCTGTCACCGAAATGTTGATTTTCTTTACCAGTCGTTCGGGCTCCGGTCGGTCGAGATCGATCGCCAAAAGGCCGTTACGCAGGGCCGCATTGGTCACGCGCATGCCGTCCGCAAGCACGAAGATGCGTTGGAACTGCCGTGCGGCAATGCCGCGATGCAGGAAATCCCGCGCGCAGTCGTCTGCCTGCTTGCCGCGCACGACGAGCTGGTTTTCCTCGATGGAAACGTCGAGATCGGCCTCGTCGAAACCAGCGACCGCAAGCGTGATGCGCAGGCGATGCTTGCCGCCCTCGTCCGAGGGAAGACGTTCGATATTGTAGGGCGGGTAGCTGTCACCAGCTTTGGCGACGCGCTCCAGCGTCTTTTCCATCGTGTCGAACCCGAGCAGAAGCGGATTCGAAAAAGGTGTCATTCGCGTCATATGCGTGTCCTCAACGAGCGACGATGCCGGCCCGACCCCGAAGGCGTCATGGCCGTTGACCCTGATATGGATTGCCGCCATACGCAGTTCAAGTCGAAGGAAGGGATAGCAAGACCATGACGCAGCCAGCCAAGATCATCATCGACACAGACCCCGGCCAGGACGACGCCGTGGCCATCCTCCTGGCGCTGGCGAGCCCCGAACTCGAAGTCGTGGGCATCACGGCGGTTGCCGGAAACGTGCCGCTGGCGCTCACGGAAAAGAACGCGCTCAAGATCTGCGAATTGGCGGGCAGGCGTGACATCAAGGTCTTTTCCGGTGCGATCCGGCCGCTGATGCGCGCGCTGGTCACGGCCGAGGAAGTGCATGGCAAGACCGGGCTCAACGGTCCTGATCTGCCCGAACCGACAATGACGTTGCAGGACGAATACGCGGTCGATTTCATCGTCAGGACGCTGATGAACGAAGCGCCCGGCACCGTGACGCTGTGCCCGCTCGGGCCGCTGACGAACATCGCGCTGGCGCTCATCAGGGAGCCGAAGATCGCCGAACGCATCAAGCAGATCGTGCTGATGGGCGGCGGTTATTTCGAGCAGGGCAACGTCACGCCGTCTGCCGAGTTCAACATCTATGTCGATCCCCATGCGGCCGACATCGTGTTCAGGTCGGGCGTACCGATCGTGATGATGCCGCTCGACGTGACGCACAAGGCGCTGACGACGCGCGCGCGCGTCGAAGGCATCCGCGCCATCAACACGCCCGTCGGCAAGGCCACTGCCGAGCTTCTGGACTTCTTCGAACGCTATGACGAGCGCAAATACGGCACCGACGGCGGGCCGCTGCACGATCCGTGCGTCATCGCGTATCTCTTGAAGCCAGGGCTTTTTTCAGGCCGAGATTGCAACGTCGCCATCGAAACGGCGTCCGAACTTACCATGGGCGCGACCGTCGTCGACTGGTGGGGCGTCACCGGGCGGCCGGCGAACGCGAAAGTGATGCGCGACATCGACGCCGACGGCTTCTTCGCGCTTTTGACGGAGCGGCTCTGATCAGCCACGCGTCTCGCGCGCCGACACCGCCTTGTGCAGATGCACCATCAGCGCGGCCGCGAACAGTGGCGTTGCAAGGTTGAGGATCGGCACGGCAAGCAGGCCGGCAATGATGAGCCCTGCAAAAAGCACCGTGCCGGAATGGCGGCGGCGTAGCGCCTTCGCCTCGTCCTCGGACCGGAAACGCATTGCGGCGAATTCGAAGAACTCGCGGCCGAGCAAATAGCCGTTGATGACGAAGAAGGCGATGAGGTTCACCCCCGGCACGAGAAGCAGCATCAGCGCCAGAAGATTGCCGAGGATGACGATGCCGAAGAATTTGAGCGCGAGGACCGCAGCGCGCACCAGCGGAAGGGCCTTGCCCGGCGGGTCTTGCGGATACTGACGTGTTTCGACCACTTCGGCGACATCGTCGAGGAAAAGACCGGCGATGATGGCCGTGACCGGGGCGATCAAAAGCGCCAGACCGGCGGCAAGACCGATACCTGCGGCAATGCCGGCGAAAACGCCGAGCCAGTCGGCCCAGCCTTCCGTCCAGCCGGGCAGATCCGGTGCGATCACCGCCATCCAGGGCAGAAGCAGCCATTCGAACAGATAGCGAAGCGCGAACCACAGGCCGATCAGAACGACCAATGTCAGGCCGATCGACTTCCAGAAGGTCGCGCGGAACTCAGGCTCGGTCAGGTTGGCGGCGGCGCGGCGCGCGGACGTCAGGATCATGCGGTCTGCTTCCCGGTGTTTTCCGTGAGATAGGCAGCGCGGCGTATCGCGGCAAGGCGAAGCCGTTTGCACTTGATCCGACATGACGCTAAACCCGCATCGTTCCCCCGACATGACGACCGGAGACCTTTCCTGATGAGCGACTATGATGTGCTGTGCATCGGCAACGCGATCGTGGATATCATCGCACGCTGCGACGAATCCTTCCTCGCCGAGAACGGCATCATCAAGGGCGCGATGAACCTGATCGACGCCGAGCGTGCCGAGCTTCTTTATTCGCGCATGGGACCGGCGATCGAGGCATCGGGCGGCAGCGCGGGAAACACGGCCGCCGGCATCGCCAGCTTCGGCGGGAGGGCCGCCTATTTCGGCAAGGTCTGCGACGACCATCTCGGCGGCGTCTATGCGCATGACATCCGCGCTCAGGGCGTCGCCTTCGACACGCGCCCGCTCGACGGCACGCCGCCGACCGCGCGCTCGATGATCTTCGTGACGCCGGACGGCGAGCGCTCGATGAACACCTATCTCGGCGCCTGCGTCGAGCTTGGCCCCGAGGATGTCGAGGCCGAAAAGGCCAAGGGCGCCAAGGTCACCTATTTCGAAGGCTATCTGTGGGACCCGCCGCTCGCCAAGGATGCCATCCGGCTGACGGCGCGCCATGCCCATGAAGCCGGTCGCGAGGTCGCAATGACGCTCTCGGATTCCTTTTGCGTCGACCGCTACCGCGGCGAGTTTCTCGACCTGATGCGCTCGGGCACCGTCGACATCATCTTTTCCAACGAAAGCGAACTCAAGGCGCTCTACCAGACTTCGTCCTTCGAAGCCGGGCTCGACGCCATCGCGAAGGATTGCAGGCTTGCCGTCGTCACGCGCTCCGAGCGCGGGTCCGTTGTCATCAGGGGCGCGGAACGCGAGATCGTGCAGGCGATCGAGATCGACGCACTGGTCGACACGACAGGCGCGGGCGACCTCTACGCGGCCGGGTTCCTCTACGGATATACGAGCGGCCGTTCGCTGGCCGATTGCGGCAGGCTGGGCTCGCTCGCCGCCGGCCTCGTCATCCAGCAGCTCGGCCCGCGGCCAATGCTCAGCCTGAAGGAGGCTGCCGAGGCGCGCGGGCTCGCCTGAGTCTTACGTCCCGGTATTTCACGGAATGTCCTCGGGACGCCGTCCCGGACGGGACCTGTAGGGTGGAAACGCCCAGCCGAACCACAGCGCGCCGCCGCGCACGAAAAGCGCGATGGTGAAGGCGATGAGCGCGGCAAGCGCGGTCGGCGCGCCTGCAAGGTCGGCCACCACGTAGGCGAGCGACCCGCCAAGCGCCGCGCTGACATAGATTTCGGGGCGAAGCAGGACCGACGGCTCACCCGCCAGAAGATCGCGCAATATGCCGCCGAAGGTCGCCGTCAGGACGCCGGTGACGGTCGCGACGACCGGTGATCCCGTTATGAGCAGGCCCTTATAGGCACCGAACACCGAATAGGCGGCCAGCCCCACGGCATCGAGCCACAAAAGCAGGCGGTAACGCGATTCGACCAGATGCGCGCCGAAAAAGACGGCAAGCGCGATGACGGCGCAGACCAGCAGATAATTGTGATGCGCAACCCAGAAGACCGGCACGTCGAGGATCAGGTCGCGAAACGTGCCCCCACCGATCGCCGTCACGCTGGCCAGAAAGAGAAACCCGATGACGTCGAGCTGCTTGCGCGAAGCGGCCAGCGCGCCCGTGGCAGCAAAGACCGCGATGCCGGCATAGTCGAAGAAGAGAATCGGGTTCATGGCTGTCCTAATGTTGTGATCGAGATGGACGATCGGGATACTGCGGCATCGATATGCGGCACGACGCGGGCTGATTTTCCGCGGGTAGCCGATCTGGCGCAGGTTTCAGGAGTTACGCAACACGACAGCCACAGGCTTGCCTTGCGGGAAGCTGATAACCTGCTTTGGTAAATGCCAGTCCGCTATAGCTTCTGGCTCGCCGTCCCCTTCAATATCGGCGCTCTTGAGCCGTGAGGCGAGTTCGTTGAGCGTTGCCCACGCTTGTTGAGACCACTCGGTTGAAACACAGGGAAGGTCCTGTGACAGACCCCAATAATCCCAAGATTTCAGTTCCAGCCTGCGCAGCGCTGCGACTTCTCGAAACAGACTTCCCGCAACGAACCAGTCCCCTTGAAGATCAAGGCTCGACACGCCAAATCGCGAGGCGGTTTCCGGCTCGCTTTTGATCCGAAACCATGCGTCGCTTGCTGTTAGAAACCGCACGCGCGGCACGTTCAGGGCGTCGAAAGAAACGCCCTCGATAGCCGCAAACTCCACATCGAGCCGTTTCCAACGCCTGCCGTCATGCCATTCGCAAAGCCAATGATCTTCCCAATGGCCAGGCACCAAATAGTCGGCAAAACCGACACGAAGTCGAGCCGGGGTGCCGCGCTCGCGAAATCCACTAACTGCCAGTATAGCGAAATCCCGGCATACGCCGCCGACCTTGGGCTGTGTGGCATCGCCTTCAAGCAAACCGCGCTCTACAGCGACAGACAGGATCTCGGCCACAGAACGAAGCTCCAGATCGGCGGACTGTTCAGGTGTGAAGCCCCGTTCTTCGGAACCGACCCCGCGAGGATGCTGCATGAAGGAAGCAATCCACCGTGCAATTACCTCAGGCTCGATGCCACCGCGCAGCAATGTTTTGCGATACGGCCCAGGTTCCGAATAGATGCTTTGGGAAGCATAGAGGGATCTGCGCATTGCTGTCTCTTTCCAGTTGAGGAGTGAGACACGACAAGGAGGGCAAATTTTCTAAAATTGTCAATCGGGCGCTTGTCGCTCCAAATCCCAAAAACCCGCGACACATGAAAAGGGCGCCCAAAGGCGCCCCTGTTCACGCATCCCTTTCGGCCTGCGCGTTCGGCGGCCCCGGCTCGGCGGGAGCATCAGCGACGGGTGCGGCCTTCGGGCCGCCTTTCGAGACGCCGACCATGGCCGGGCGCAGCACGCGCTCGCCGATGACGTAGCCGGTCTGCACCACCTGCATGACGGTGTTGTTCGGCACGTCGGTATTTGGGATTTCGAACATGGCCTGATGGAAATTCGGGTCGAAGCGCTCGCCCTCGGGCGCGAGCTTCCTGACGCCGTGGCGTTCCAGCGCGGCCAGCATGTCGCGCTCGGTCATCTCGACGCCCTCGATCAGCGCCTTGAAGCCGGCATCGTCCGACCCCTTGGCCTCGGCCGGGATGGCGTCCAGCGCGCGGCGCATATTGTCGGAGACCGACAGCATGTCGCGCGCGAAATTGGCGACCGCGTAGGACTTGGCGTCGGCAACCTCGCGCTGCGTGCGGCGGCGCAGGTTTTCCATGTCGGCCGCGATCCGCAAGGCGCGGTCTTTCAGTTCCTCATTCTCCTTGGCGAGGCGCATGAAGGCTTCAAAATCGGCTTCCGTGCCCTGCCCCTCGGCAATGTCCGCTTCCGTCTCGACATTGATGTCGGCGGTCTGGTCAGTCGCGCGTTCGTTTTCCGGACGATCGTTCATGGCTGATCCCGTCTTTCAGATTGTCGTGATTTGAGGCCGATATCGAGTTTTACGGCGATGAAATCAAGAGGCGGCGGCGTCTGCGACGCCGCCTCTTCATCTGCAAACCGGTCAGATGTCGAGATTGGCGACCGAGAGCGCGTTGTCCTGGATGAACTCGCGGCGCGGCTCGACCTCGTCGCCCATCAGGCGGGAGAAGAGCGAATCGGCATCCGTCGCGTCGTTGACCCGCACCTGCAGGAGCGAACGCGCGTTCGGGTCCAGCGTCGTCTCCCAAAGCTGCTCGGCGTTCATTTCGCCAAGACCCTTGTAGCGCTGCATGGACAGGCCCTTGCGGCCCGTCGCGAAGATCGCGTCGAGCAGGGCCATCGGGCCGGAGACGATCTCCGATTTGTCGTTCCGCTTCAGCGTCGGCTGCTTCATGTAGACGTCCTGAAGCCGCGCCGTGTAGCGGTCGATCGCGCGCGCATCGGCCGAACCGATCAGCCCGGCATCGAGCACCACCACCTCGCGCACGCCGCGCACGGTGCGTTCGAAGACGAAGCCGCCCGCGCCTTCGTTGGACGGGTTGATGCGCCCTTCCCAGCCACGCTCGGTCTCTTCCGAGATCATGTCGAGCCGCTCGGCGACCTTCGCGACGATATCGGCGGCATCAGCCGCATTCGCCATGCGCTCGGCATTGAGCGCGCCGGCGATCGCGGCCTGCTCGACGACGGCGCGCGAATAGCGCGTGTGAAGCCCCTGGATCAACGTGCGCACGCCGAGCGCGTCGGAGATCACGCTGCGCAGATCCTGCCCGGCGCGCACCTCGCCCGTCGATAGTTGGAGCGAGGCTTCCTCAAGCCCCTGCCCGATCAGATATTCTTCGAAGGACGGCTCGTCCTTGATGTACTGGACCGACTTGCCGCGCGTGACCTTATAAAGCGGCGGTTGCGCGATATAGAGGTGCCCGCGCTCGATCAGTTCCGGCATCTGGCGGAAGAAGAAGGTGAGCAGGAGCGTGCGGATATGGGCGCCGTCGACGTCGGCATCCGTCATGATGATGATCTTGTGGTAGCGCAGCTTGTCGGCGTTGAACTCGTCTTTGCCGATGCCCGTGCCGAGCGCCGTGATCATCGTGCCGATCATGTCGGACGAGAGCATCCGGTCGAAGCGCGCGCGCTCGACGTTCAGGATCTTACCGCGCAGCGGCAGGATGGCCTGGTTCTGGCGCGAGCGCCCGCCTTTTGCCGAGCCGCCGGCCGAGTCACCCTCAACGATGAAGATTTCGGACTTGGCAGGATCGCGCTCCTGACAGTCGGCGAGCTTGCCGGGGAGCGAGCTGATCTCGAGCGCGCCCTTGCGCCGGGTCAGTTCGCGCGCCTTTCGCGCAGCCTCGCGCGCCGCTGCCGCTTCGATCACCTTGCCGATCAGCACTTTGGCTTCAGCCGGGTGTTCCTCGAACCAGGTGCCGAGCGCGTCGTTGACGAGGTTCTCGACCACAGGACGAACCTCGGACGAGACCAGCTTGTCCTTGGTTTGCGAGGAGAATTTCGGATCGGGCACCTTGACCGAAAGCACGGCCGTTAGGCCCTCGCGGGAATCGTCGCCCGTGATCGAGACCTTTTCCTTCTTGGTCAGGCCCGATACATCGGCATAGCTCGTTACCTGACGCGTCAGCGCGCCACGGAAACCGGCCAGATGGGTGCCGCCATCGCGCTGCGGAATATTGTTGGTGAAGCACAGCACGTTCTCGTGGTAGGAATCGTTCCACCACATCGCGACTTCCACGGTGATGCCGTCGCGCTCGGCCTTGATGGCGATCGGTGCGCCGATCAGCGGCTTCTTGGCCCGGTCGAGATATTTGACGAATTCCTCCAGCCCGCCCTCATAGAGCAGTTCCTGCACCTTGATGTCGGCATGGCGCTTGTCGGTCAGGACGATCCGCACGCCCGAATTCAGGAAGGCGAGTTCGCGCAGGCGATGTTCCAGCGTGCCGTAATCGAACTCGATCATCGTGAAGGTTTCGGCGGACGGGAAAAACGTGATCTCGGTGCCCGAGCGTCCCTCGTTGGTGCCGGGCTGCTTGTCCTCGACATAGGTGCCGGTGACCGTCAGCGGACCATCGGCATTGCCGTGGGTGAAGCTCATTTCGTGGAACTTGCCGTTCCGGCGGATCTTCATCTTCAGCCATGACGACAGGGCATTGACGACCGAGACGCCGACGCCATGCAGGCCGCCCGAGACCTTGTAGGAATTCTGGTCGAACTTACCGCCGGCGTGAAGCTGGGTCATGATGACCTCGGCCGCCGAAACGCCTTCGCCCGCATGGATATCGGTCGGGATGCCGCGACCGTTGTCGGTCACGGTGACAGAGCCGTCGGGATTGAGCGTGACCGAAACGAGATCGGCGTGGCCGGCGAGCGACTCGTCGATCGCGTTGTCGACGACCTCGTAGACCATGTGGTGCAGGCCCGAGCCGTCGTCAGTATCGCCGATATACATGCCCGGCCGCTTGCGGACGGCGTCCAATCCCTTCAAAACCTTGATGGATTCGGCGCCATATTCTGCCGGTGCGCCGGGAATGCTTTCTGGCGTATCGCTCATGAAATTCCGATCTTCGTAGACAATGGCCGTCCGACATGAAACGAACGGTCGAATCAAGGGTTCTTGATGGTCCGAATATAGGGATTTGAACCGCCCGCTCCAAGCTCGCGATGCGAGCAATGCACGGATAATAGGCCAGAATCGGGCGTTTTTGCAGTCTATTGCGGCTCGATCGGCAGATCATAGCGATCAAGGGCTGTCATTGGGTCTTGCACTTCCCCGCGGCGCTCGTTCAGATGAGGCCGCTAGCGGCACGAAAACGAGGCGCGATCGCTCCCGATGACCGACCATTTCCCCGCGACTGTCGACGACCGGACCGATTTTTCGGCCCGGCAGCTTTTCGAGAGAATCGACTGGTCCGCGACCGAAATGGGAGCGGTGGCAAACTGGCCGCGCGAGCTTCTCGGTGTCGCCGGCGCGGTCTTCGCCTCGCCGCTGCCCATGTGCCTGTTCGTCGGGACACAGGCGCGCATGCTCTACAACGACGCCTACCGCATCATCGCCGGCGATCGGCATCCGCACTGCTTCGGCGAGCCGCTTTTGACGGGCTGGCCGGAAGTGGCGGATTTCAACCGCGCGATGCTGGCTGAAATCGGGAACGGCGGCACGCTCTCCTTTCAGAACCAGCAACTCGAACTTTTCCGCAACGGTGCGCCCGAAACGGTTTTTCTGGACCTCCATTATAGCGGCGTACCCGACGCCGAGGGCCGCATCATCGGCGTGCTCGCCGTGGTGCAGGAGACGACCGGGCGGGTGAACGCGCAAAAGGCGCTTTTGACCAACGCGGCGCAACTGGAACTGGCGACGCAGGGCGCCGGGCTGGTCGGACATTGGGACTGGAACGTCGATGCCGACATCGTCACCGCCGATGCCAGCTTCGCCGATCTCTACAACGTCCCGGTCGCCGAGGCCGCGCGCGGCGTTCCGATCGGCCGCTTCCTCGAGGCGATCCACCCCGACGATCGCGACATGCTCGGCGAGCAGATCGATGCGGCTCTTCGCGAACGCGTCGAACTGCGTGCTCGCTATCGCGTCCGAAGGCCGAACGGCGATATCGTCTGGGTGCTGGCGCTCGGACGCGTTTCAGGCGGCGACGGTACCGGACCGCTGCGCCTGCCTGGCATATCGATCGACGTGACCGACCAGCACCGCGCACAGGAGGCGCTGGCCGAATCGGAAGCCAAATTCCGCGCCATCGCCGACGCCATGCCGCAAATGGTCTGGTCTGCGACGCCCGACGGGCTGCATGATTACTACAATGCGCGCTGGTACGAGTTCACGGGCGCTCCCGAAGGCACGACCGACGGCGAGGGCTGGAACGACATGTTCCACCCCGACGATCAGGCTCGCGCCTGGGGCCGCTGGCGGCACTCGCTGGAAACCGGCGAGCTCTATCAGATCGAATACAGGCTGCGGCATCGTTCGGGCGAATATCGCTGGACGCTCGGCCGCGCGCTTCCGATCCGCGACGAGGCGGGCCGCATCATTCGCTGGTTCGGCACATGCACCGACATCCATGAAACCAAGATCGCGGCAGAGGAGCGCGAGGTCGTCGCGCAGGAATTGTCGCACCGCATCAAGAACATCTTCTCGGTTCTGGGGTCCATCGTCAGCCTGACAGCGCGCTCGCGCCCCGAGGCGCAAGGCTTTGCGGAGGAATTACGCGCGCGCATCCTGGCGCTTGGAACGGCGCATGAATTCGTGCGCCCGCGGGCGCTGGAAACGGGTCCCGGCTCGCATGCCTCGTTCCATGGCCTCGTCACCGCTCTCCTGTCCGCCTACGATCAGGGCGGGCGCATTTCGATCGGTGGAGCGGATGTGCCTGTGAGCGAGGCGGCGGCCACCCCGCTCGCGCTGATCTTCCACGAACTGGCGACCAATGCGGCCAAATACGGTTCGCTTGCCGAAGACGGCGGCCTGCTGGACATCACCACCAGAATCGAGGACGGACATTGCGTGATCGTGTGGAAGGAGCGGCTCGCTAAGGCGGCCCCGCAGCGCTTCGCCGAACCCGCCAAGGCCGGTTTCGGCACTCGCCTGATCGAGCTCAGCGTGCGAGGCCAGATGGGCGGCACGATCGAACGTCATTTCGACACGGACGGATTGCGCGTGGAGATCGATCTGCCCGAATGGGCGCTGCGGCGCTCGGCGCGGCTTGCACCACGCAGTTAGAGCCGAACGTCACCCTGCCTTGGAAACCCCATCCGTGCCGGCAGCGAGCATGAACAAATGCAGCCGCGACGGTGGCTCGGCATCCTGATGACGATGATAGGCGGCGACGGCATAGCGGATACTGGCGCGCAATTCGTCATCGGCGACGGGCTTTCCGATCACGCCGAGCGTTCCGGGGACGCCATCGCCGAGCTGCGTCGGGTTGGCCGTCATGAACACGACGGTCACGTCGTGTCGGCTGGCGAGTTCGCGGCCGATCTCGATGCCGGTGGCGCCGTCGCGCAGGTTGATGTCGACGAGCGCGATGTCGGCTTGCGCGCCGTATGACAGGGCCGCCTCGCGATCGGCGGCTATGCCGATGCACTCATGGCCCAGTTCCTGAATGACATGCTCGATCTCGATTGCGACGAAGATTTCGTCTTCAACCACCAGAAATCTGCAATTCTCGTTCACTTCAAAACGTCCCATATGAAGTCACGCGGCAGTCTAACCCGATCAAGGGCCGTTTGTTGCACGACTAACATCAAATTCCTGATTTTCTGTTCAGGGGTGATCATTTTGCCACCTTCACAGAATGTGCGAAGTCCGAGAATGCTTATAGGCGCACCAGGTTCCCAACGATGCTTCGTCAAAATGTCGCGGCCGATCCGTCTGTTGTGGTTGGGGGCGCCGACACTACGTTGTTAGGACGGAACAGCATAGGAGCCGATCCATGACGGTTACCCAGTCGCCCTTCGTGCCGCCGGCCCCGCGCCCGCGTCAAAGCCCGCCCTCCACGCTCGGCATGATGCGGATCGTCTACAACAATCCGCTCGAATTGTGGGGTGAGCCTTCCTACAACGAAAAGTGGATATCGATCCGCCCCCGGATCGGCGGGCCGATGGTGATTGCCAACGATCCCGGCCTCATCCGCTATGTGCTCGTCGAGAACGCGAAGAATTACAGGATGGCGAAGGTTCGCCAGAAAATCCTGCGGCCGATACTGCGCGACGGGCTTTTGACGGCCGAGGGCGAGGTTTGGAAGCGCTCGCGCAAGGCGATGGCGCCTGTGTTCACGCCGCGCAACATCGACGGCTTCGCCGAGGCCATGCACAAACGCTCCGTCGAATTCGCCGACCGATACTCGGTGCTCGAGCGCAGCGACATTTCGCGCGACATGACGATGCTGACTTACGATATCCTCGCCGAGACGCTTTTTTCAGGCGAGATCTCAGGCGAGCCCGGATCGTTCGCGCATCAGGTCGACCGGCTGTTCGAGACGATGGGGCGCGTCGATCCGATGGATTTGCTCGGCGCGCCCGACTGGCTGCCGCGCTTCACCCGCATAAGGGGGAAAAAGTCGCTGGAGTTCTTCCGCAAGATCGTCGCCGACACGATCGAGTTGCGCAAAGGGCGCATCGCGCGCGGCGACGACGTGCCGAACGATTTCCTGACGCTGCTTCTCAAGGCGGAAGGGCCGGACGGGCTGTCGCGCGCGGAGATCGAGGACAACATCATCACCTTCATCGGCGCGGGCCACGAGACGACGGCGCGCGCGCTCGGCTGGACGCTCTATTGCCTTGCCGAAGCGCCGTGGGAACGCGAGAAGATCGAGGCTGAGATCGACGCGGCGATGGCGCGGAGCCTTCCGCCACAGGATTGGCTTGCCGCCATGCCGCTCACCCGCGCGGCGTTCGAAGAGACAATGCGGCTCTATCCGCCTGCTCCCTCGATCAACCGCGAGGCGATTGCGGCCGATCGCTATGAGGACCTCGAGATCGTCAAGGGCGCACAGGTGCTCGTCATGCCGTGGACGGTGCATCGCCACCGCGCGATCTGGGACAATCCCGAGGCTTTCATGCCCTCGCGCTTCCACCCGGAAAACCGCGAGGCAATCGACCGCTACCAATACCTGCCGTTCGGCGCGGGGCCACGCATCTGCATCGGTGCCGCCTTCGCCATGCAGGAGGCGGTCATCGCGCTCGCCGTGTTGATGGCGCGCTACCGCTTCGACACCTTGCCCGAGACGAAGCCGTGGCCGGTGCAGAAACTGACGACGCAGCCACAGGGCGGCCTGCCGATGAAGGTCACGCGCAGGTAGGTCAGACCATCGCAAAGATGCGCGCCGGGCCGCCCGTTCCACCACGCACCTTCGGCGCACCGACGATCAGTGTCGCGCCCGAGGCCGGCAACGCGCCCAGATTGGCGATACCCTCGATGCCGTAACGCCCGGACGGCAGCCATTCATTGTGGACCGCGAAATCCGGCGACATGCCATAGTCCAACGAGAGCGTATCGACCGCGATCGCCTTCACATTGCCCGCCTCGATCAGCATCTGCGCAGCTTCGATATGAAAACCGGGGAAATGCATCGTGCCGTCCGCATCCGCATTGCGGAACTTGTCGTCGTGCAGATGTTCACCCCAGCCCGACAGCATCGCCACGCAGGCACCGTCGGGCAATTCGCCATTGGCGGACACCCATGCCTCGATGTCGTCGGGCGTGACCTGTACGTCCGCATCGGCCTCAGCCTTTTCGCGGATGTCGATGACGGCCAGAGGACAGATCAGATCCTCGACCGGGATTTCGGCGACCGAGCGCCCATCGGCCGAAAAGTGCAGCGGCGCGTCGATATGCGTGCCGGTGTGCTCATTGATGCGCCATTCGTTGAGGTTGAACGTGTCCTTCGCGAAGGAAAATTTCTGCTCGATGAAAAGCTGCTGGTCGCCGAAGAAGGTCGGAAACTCCTCATAGAGTTCATGCGTCAGATCTTCGGCACGCATTGCCGCTTGAGCAAGCGCGGGACGGGCGGAAAAACCGGTCGACGCAAGAGCGGCGCCAGCCGCCGCGGCTCCCGTTCCGCGAAAGAATGCGCGGCGCGACAGCATGCTGGATTTGACGTTCTCGATGACGCAGACATGGCACATGGGGCTCTCCGGGCTTGAGTAAGGCGAGAGCGTGAACCCGATTTGACGTCGCGGCAAGCGCGATTTTTCGCCCGTCTAATCCCGCCCCTGAAAGATGTTTTCGACATGCACCGGCCAGCGGCGTGGCAGCACCGCCACCATGTCGAAGCGGATGGACAGCCGCGCATGGTCAAGCTGGCGCGCCCGCCATTGATCGGCCGCCGCCTCGATGCGCCTCTGCGACGAGTTGCCGATCGCATCCATCGCCGCGACCAGCGATGCGCGCGCCTTCACCTCCACGATGGCGACGAGATCGCCGCGCCGCGCGACGATGTCGATTTCGCCGGATCTGGTGCGGAAATTGCGCGCGAGGATGCGATAGCCTTTCAGCCGCAATGCCATGCAGGCGAGCCATTCCGCCCGGTTGCCCTTGCGATATGCCGCCAGCCTGTCAGCCATCGCCGCGTTCGCGCAGCTCAACCAGCCGGCGAAAAAGCTCCTGCTTGGGCTGGCCGGTCATCTTCGCCGCCTCGCCGGCCGCCTTGGCGGCGGGCATGTCGCGGGCAAGGTCCAGCAACAGCCGGTCGACGTCCTGCGCTTCCGGCGCGGGCACGTCCAGCGGCGGGCCGACGCAGACGACGATTTCACCCTTCGGCGTGTCGGCTTCGGCGTAGTGACGCGCCAGTTCGCCGAGGGTGGCGCGGCGCGTCTCCTCGAAAGTCTTGGTGAGTTCGCGCGCGACCGTTGCAGGCCGGTCGCCGAGCATTTGGGCCATGGCCTTCAAACTATCCGCCAGACGGCGCGGAGATTCGAAGAAGATCAGCGTTGCGGGAATGCGGGCGACCTCTTCCAGCCGCGTCCGCCGCTGCCCGTCTCGCGCAGGCAGGAACCCGGCGAAGAAAAACGCATCGGACGGCAATCCCGCAATCGACAAAGCCGCCAGCGTCGATGACGCGCCGGGGATCGGCACGACGCGGTGACCCGCCTCCACCGCCTGCCCGACCAGCCGAAATCCGGGATCGGAAACGAGCGGCGTGCCGGCATCCGAGCAGAGCGCGACGGACTTGCCGGCATCGAGCGCGGCGATGAGCTTCGGCCCGGCCTCAGCGGCATTGTGTTCGTGATAGGCGACCATCCTTCGGCGGATGCCATAGCGCTCCAACAGGATGCGCGTGACGCGGGTGTCCTCGCAGGCGACGATGTCGGCGGCCGTCAGTGTTTCGAGCGCACGGATGGTGATGTCGCCGAGATTGCCGATCGGCGTCGCGACCAGATAGAGCGCGGCAGGCAGCGGGTTCGCGCGCATCTGCGCCTGCCCGATCATGAATGTGCGGTCGTCCGTCATGCCGCCTTCATGGCATGACCTGCCGCCCATTCAAAGCGCCTGAATGGAACCAAGAGCCGCACAGCCAGTTCGAAGGCAAGATGCGGAGCGCAAACCAATGCCGTTGATCCTTCAGGACAGTTTCGAGCCCTATTACGCCGGCAAGACCGCGCGCAACGACAATCAGCGTGCCAGATCGGCCACCACGGCATCAAGCACGATCATGCCCTCCGACGTCGCCCGCAAACGCGAATTGCCGACCGGCGCGACGAGGCGTTCGTCCTGGAGCACGGCGATCCGCTTCGAGGACAGCGAGCGGCCTGACAACGATTCGTAGCGCGACAAGTCGATCCCTTCTGCCAACCGCAGCCCCATCAGCAGAAACTCGTCGGCTTCCTCCTCGCGCGTCAAAACCTCCCCGCCGATGACGCCGTGGCCTTTATCCTCCACATGAGCCAGCCATGTTTCGGGATGTTTTTCGGTGAAGGTCACGATGCGCCGGCCGTTTTCCACGAAGCGGCCATGCGCGCCGGGGCCGAACCCGACATATTCGCCGTAGCGCCAGTAAATAAGATTGTGCCGGCTCTCCGCGCCGGGTCGCGCGTGGTTCGAAATCTCGTAGGCCGGAAGGCCGCGCGCGGCGGTCACTTCCTGCGTCAGCGCATAAAGATCGGCCGAATGGTCGGCGTCCGGCATCTCGAACTTGCCCGCCTCATGCAGAAGCTGAAAGCGGGTGCCGTCCTCGATGGTCAGTTGATAGAGCGACAGATGATCGGCCGCATAGCCAATCGCGCGGTCGAGTTCGGCCGCCCATTGGTCGAGCGTCTGATGCGGGCGCGCATAGATCAGGTCGAAGGACAGGCGCGGGAAGATTTCGCGCGCAAGACCGATCGCGTGCAGCGCGCCCTCGACATCGTGCAGGCGGCCGAGAAACCTCAAATCGGAATCGTTCAGAGCCTGAACGCCGAGCGAGACGCGGTTGACACCCGCTGCCCGGTAGCCGCGAAAGCGTGCGGCTTCCACCGATGACGGGTTGGCCTCGAGCGTGATCTCGATGCCGTCCGCCACATGCCAGTGACGCGCGACGCTTTCCAGCACCGCACCGACCGTTTCCGGCTGCATCAGCGACGGCGTGCCGCCGCCCAGAAAGATCGACGACACGTCTCGCGGGCCGGTACGGGCGCGCATCGTCGCCATTTCGCGCTCGAAAGCGGCGGCAAAACGCGGCTGATCCACCGGCTGGTGGCGGACATGGGAATTGAAGTCGCAATACGGGCATTTGGCCGCACAGAACGGCCAGTGGATGTAGATTCCGAAGCCCGGATCGTCGCTCATGCGGCTCCCAGCATGTCGCGCGCGAAAAGCTGGAACGCGCGGGCGCGGTGCGACAGCGCGTTTTCTTGCCCCGGCGTCCATCCGTGCTTCTCCGCCGCTTCCATCTCGCCGAAGGTGCGCTCGTGCCCTTGGGGCTGGAACATCGGATCGTAGCCGAAGCCGCGGTCCCCGCGCGGCGGCCAGACCAGCGTACCTTCCACCTCGCCGCGGAAATATTCGGCATGCCCGTCCGGCCAGGCGACGCAGATCACCGAGACGAAGCGCCCGGCGCGCTGCGACGGCGCGGTCGCGCCCTTCTTGCCCATCAGGAGGTTGGTGCGCTCCATCGCAATCTTGAAGTCGCGCGTGCCGTCGGCCAGTTCGGCCCAGTTGGCCGTATAGACGCCGGGGTCGCCGCCGAGCGCATCTACCATCAGGCCCGAATCGTCCGAAAGCGCCGGCAGGCCCGTCGCGATCGCCGCCGAATGCGCCTTGATATAGGCGTTTTCCTCGAAGGTCGTGCCGGTTTCCTCAGGCTCGGGCAGGCCGTATTCGGCAGCCGATTTCGCCTCGAAGCCGAAGGGCGCGATCAAATCCGCGATCTCGGCCAGCTTGCCCGCATTGTGGCTCGCCACAACGATCTTCTTTTCGTCCAGTGTGCGCATCAAAGCCCCCAGATTCTTGGTTCGGCGATCTCGAGCGAATTGCCCGCCGGATCGCGAAAATAGATGGATCGTGCGTCCGAGGACGGCCAACGGAAATCCGCCTCTATCGCGATGCCGTTTTCTTTCAGATGCGCCTTCCAGCGCTCGATTTCGTCGCCTGTGCCGGCAAAGCACAGATGTCCGGCGCCCGAAGTCCCATGCGGCGGAACGGGAAGCCGCGCATCGGGAGACGGCGGCTGGACGGTCGCCTCGGGATTGAAAAGCAAGAGAACGCCTGAGCCACAGCGGAAGAAGACGTGCCGGCCCTCGACTTTCGCGATCCGCTCCAGCCCCATGATTTCGGCATAGAACGTCTCGGCAGCGTCGAGGTCATCCACGTAGAGTGCGGATTCGAGGATGGCGGATGGGGTCATGACGCGACTTGCCGTGCCGAATCTTCATGCGGTAAAGGCGCGGCATGGACCCCTGTGACGAGCACAGGGGTGACGGCGGCGAGGATATTGGAAATCACAACCGCCGACGACTGGCACATTCCTTCGATCCCGTCATTCCTGTGCTCGTCACAGGAATCCATGCCTGAACCTCTCCACGAGAAAGGGTGCATTTCACCTGAATGAAGAACTGCCAGCACCAGACTTACCCGATCGCCATCTTCTGCAAATCGACCAGCCGCGCGATGCCCTTTTTCGCCAGACCCATCAATTGCGCGAATTCTTCTTCGGAAAACGGCTTGCCCTCGGCCGTGCCCTGGATTTCCACGATGCCGCCTTTGCCGGTCATGACGAAATTGGCGTCGGTGCCGGCGGATGAATCCTCCAGATAGTCGAGATCGATGACCGGGTTGCCCTCATGAATGCCGCAGGAGATGGCCGCGACATGGTCCTTCAGTACTTTCGAAACCTGAACCATCTGGCGTGCTTCCATCCAGCGCAGGCACTCGTGCAGCGCGACGAATCCGCCGGTGATCGCGGCCGTGCGCGTGCCGCCATCGGCCTGGATCACGTCGCAATCGACCGTGATCTGCACTTCGCCCAGCGCCTGCAAATCCACCACCGCGCGCAAGGAACGGCCGATCAGGCGCTGGATTTCCAGCGTGCGGCCGCCCTGCTTGCCGCTCGACGCCTCACGGCGCATGCGATCGCCCGTCGCGCGCGGCAGCATGCCGTATTCGGCGGTCACCCAGCCCTTGCCGGAATTGCGCAGCCAGCCGGGAACGCGCTCCTCAAGGCTTGCAGTGCACAGGACATGCGTGTCGCCGAACTTGACGAGGCAGGAGCCCTCGGCATGTTTGGAAATACCGCATTCGAAGGAGATCGCCCGCATTTCGTCGGGCTGGCGCTTGGATGGCCGCATGGGTTTCAGCTTTTCTCGTCGTTTCAGGTTTGCCCGGCTTCTAACCTTGTCGGTAGAGTGAGGCAAAGGAAAAGCGGCACATGGTTCCACCAGCGGCGCAAAGTTCCTATATCCGGGGCTCCACAGATGCTGATCCGATGCACATGATAACCGATCCGACGCTGCCAAATCTCGATTCGCGCTCGCGCGACATCTTCCGGCTGATCGTCGACAATTACATGCGCGAGGGTGAGCCGCTGGGCTCGCGCAGCCTGTCGCGGCTCCTGCCCGGCTCGCTGTCGTCCGCGACGATCCGAAACGTGATGTCGGACCTCGAACATCTGGGGCTGATCTACGCGCCTCACGTTTCGGCCGGCCGCCTGCCGACGCAGGCCGGGCTTCGCTTCTTCGTCGACGCCTTCATGGAACTGGGAGACCTCACCAGCGACGAACGGCACCGGATCGAAAGCCAGGTGCGCGCGTCGGGCTCGGGCCAGACGCTCGAACATATCCTGACCGACGCCAGCCAGATGCTGTCGGGCCTGTCGCGCGGCGCGGGCCTCGTCCTGACGTCCAAGAGCGAGGCGGCGCTCAAGCATATCGAATTCATCCGGCTCGAACCTACGAAGGCGCTGGCCGTCATGGTCAGCCATAGCGGCGATGTCGAGAACCGCATCGTCGACCTGCCGGCCGGCGTCACATCATCCCAACTCGTCGAGGCGTCGAACTTCCTCAACGCGCATATTCGCGGCCGCACGCTCGTCGAGGCCAAGGCGGAAATCGGCCGCCTCAAGGAAGAGACGCGCACCGCGCTCGACACGTTGTCGCAGGATCTGGTGGAGCGCGGCCTTGCGATCTGGGCCGGCGAAGGGTCGGGGCTTCAAACGCGGCTCATTGTGCGCGGCCATGCTAATCTTCTCGAAAACGTCACCGCGCAGGCCGATATCGAGCTTTTGCGTCACCTGTTCGAGGATCTGGAGACCAAGGACGGGATGCTGCAGCTTCTCGACCTCGCCGAGGCAGGCCCCGGCGTGCGCATCTTCATCGGCTCGGAGAACAAGCTCTTTTCGCTGTCGGGCTCTTCGCTCGTCGTCGCGCCCTATCGCGACAAAGACGCCCGCGTAATCGGCGCACTCGGCGTCATCGGGCCGACACGGCTCAACTATGCCCGCATCGTTCCCATGGTCGATTACACCGCCCAGATCGTCAGCCGCCTGCTCGGCTAAGGCGCATGGGGATCCATTTTGAATTGATGACGGCTGCTGCGAGACAGATCAATACGGAGAAGCTCTGGTCAATTTTGTCCGCTCTCATGGCGATTCGCTTGAAGTCCTCAAGCGTGCAGAATACGTTTCCGATCAGATGTCCGCTTGCTTCTGGATATCGCGGTCGAGCGGAAGCGCTTTGCGCCTATGGGATGCCGGGAGATGACGATCCTGGCGCCGCCGCGGTATAGAGGCCGGCCTGGTCATCGAACTTTTCACCGCAGTCGAGTGCGAAAACGACTTCGTGGCGGCCGTATATGAGCCGGTTTAAACAGGATGCGCTATAGACGCCGGCTCAGGGAATATGATGCCTTGTGCAATATAAGAGAAAAAGAGCGGCAGGGTTGCTTGTCGAGAAGGACATTTAGGAATTGAAGGTTCTCCATTTATTCAAAACATATTTTCCAGATAGTTTTACTGGAGTTGAGAGAGTAATATGGAACCTCTCTGAGGGAACTTCTCCAATGGGAGTAGACAGCAGCGTCTTGACGCTAAGTTCGGATCCAAAAGCAATTCTTCAAGTCGAGAATCATAAAGTTCACCAGGCGAATTTAGATTTTTATTTGGCATCTACCGGTTTTTCGGTATCTCTTTTTAAGAAATTCTCTAAAATTAGTGAACAGGCAGATGTCATTCACTACCATTTCCCTTGGCCTATGATCGATTTGGTGCATCTATTATGCCGGCCATCGAAGCCGACCATCGTTACCTATCATTCCGATATCGTTAAGCAGAGATTTTTGGGAAAATTGTATGCTCCTCTCATGCATCTATTCCTTGGAAGCGTCGACAAGATAGTCGCAACCTCCCCCAACTATCTCGAGACAAGCAAAGTGTTGCAACGATGGGAAGCGAAGACGACTGTCGTGCCTATCGGTATTGACGAACGCATCCCTCCGGATGAAACGATTTTAAATCGCTGGCGTGGACGTGTAGGCGATAATTTCTTCCTCTTCGTGGGTGCTTTACGCTACTATAAGGGCCTCAGCTATCTTCTCGAAGCCGCTCGCGCCACGGGGTTGCCAGTCGTCATTGCCGGGAAGGGAGAAAGCGACTTTCACATCGGCGACGCATTGCCGAATGTTCATTTTGTCGGCGAAATTACGGATTCCGACAAAGAGGCTCTTCTCAGTCTTTGCCGAGCCTTTGTATTTCCTTCGCATTTGCGCTCAGAGGCTTTCGGTGTAGCGTTGCTGGAAGCGGCACGAGCGGGAAAGCCAATGATTAGCTGCGAGATCGGCACCGGCACGAGCTACGTGAACAAGGACGGCGAAACGGGTATTGTTGTTCCTCCCGCAAGCAGCGAGGCTCTCGCAGATGCCATGAAAACATTGGCTGGCGAACATGACCTTGTGGAACGGTTCGGTGTGGCAGCTCGTCAACGCTATGAGACGCTTTTTCGGGCTGAAGATATGTGTGCCGGCTACTACGACATCTATGCCCAACTGATCGCCGACCACCGTCAGAAGAAGACCTCTTGAGATTCAAATCTCGATCAAGTTCCGGACGAAGTCCTGGACGTCAAGAGGCTTCCGCTCAAATATTACCGATCACTCACTCCTGCCTGCGCCAGGGCCCGACCAGCAGCCCGAAGGCCCCAATCGAGCAATTCCTCGGCGCGCTCGCGGTTGAGCGATTCGACATAACAGCGAAGTTCCGGGGCATTGCCTGACGCACGAAAGTGCACCACCGATCCGTCGTCGAGTATGAAACGTAGCCCGTCTGTATCGTCGGTCGCTGCAATCTCGCCAGCGTCCGCCATAACGCTTTTTGCGTAAGCGGAATCGTGTGCCAATCTGGTGAGGAAAGCCAGACTTCGCCTAGAGGAAACATCCTTCAGCCGATCGGCGAGCGCATGGCCGGCCCCAAGTCCATCGACCATATCCCTGAGCGCGCGGCCGCTCGAACGGATCGCGCTGAGCACGCACAGGATGGGCAGAACAGCATCGCGAGTGGGCAGGGCATGAAGCATTCCATTCGCGAGCTTAACGTCGCTCCCCAGCAGCGCACCGCCATTGGCCTCGAAACCCAAGACGTCTCCTCGGCCGCTCGCATAGGCTCGTTCCATTCCTTCGATCACGAACGGCGAACCCACTTTGGTACGGATCACTTCGTCAGCGACGTTGGATGTTTCCATCGCCGCCGAAGACGTAACCGGCGTCACTATGGTTCGAAGACCGAGGGTGGATGCAGTGAGCAAGCCGAGAAGATCGCCTCGCACTATCTCACCCATAGCGTCCGCAACGAGAGGACGATCCGCGTCGCCATCCGTGGACACAATCGCGTCGAAGCGGTTCGCACCCGCCCACTCGCGCAAGAGCGCGACGTCTTCGGGTCGATGCGCCTCGGTGTCTACAGGAATAAAGCTCTCCGAGCGCGCCAGCCGGACGGTATCTGCGCCGAGACTTTGCAAAAGTTCGACAAGCAGGTCTCGCGCGACCGAACTGTGCTGGTAGATGCCGACGGTCAAGCCAGCGAGCGCATCGGGGGAGAAAGCATCGAGATATCGGCGCCGGTATGCGTCAAGCACCTGGGCGGAAACGTCACCAACTACCGCTTCACCTGCCGTGCCTTCGAGGCCGTTTTCGAAGAGAGCACGAATTGCGACCTCGTCATCTTTGTTGATCTCGCTCGGCGCATAGAATTTCAGACCGTTGCGATCATCCGGAATGTGGCTTCCCGTCACCATGATCGCCGCCGATTTGCGGGCGAGAGCAGCCAGCGCCAGCGCGGGCGTCGGCAGCGCGCCACAATCTGCGACCTCCCATCCCATAGCGGCGGCGGCCGAAAGACAGTCGCTGGATATCTGCGGGCTGGAAGCCCTCAGGTCGCGTCCGACCAAAAGAAGCCGCGGGAAATCTGCCCGCCGCTCCAGATGCATGAGAAAAGCCTCGGTCCATTGGCGGGTTGGCTGACCGACAAGGTCTACGACGAGCCCCCGAAGGCCGCTTGTACCGAACTTCAGGCTGCTATCCCCCGTCTCAGACTCTGGCATAGATGTCCTCGATGCGCACAATATCGTCTTCGCCCGTATAAGAGCCGACTTGGACCTCAATGATCTTGAGATCGATCTTGCCGGGATTGCGCATTCGGTGCACGCAGCCGATCGGCAAGTAAGCCGCTTCATTTTCATGGTAGTGCTTGACCACCCCGTCGATAGTCACCTCGGCGGTACCGTGTACCACAACCCAGTGCTCGGCACGATGATGGTGCTTCTGCAGCGAGAGTGTCCCACCCGGCCGAACGCAAATATGTTTGACCTGGAACCGGTCGCCAAGATCGACGCGCTGATACCAGCCCCAGGGACGATGAATGCGCAGATGTTGCGTCGCCTCGTCGCGCCCGTCGGCGACCAGACTGCTCACGAGATCTTTCACGCGTGGAGCTTCGTCTTTCGACGCGACGAGAACTGCATCAAGCGTCGATACGACCATCACGTCTTCCAACCCGATCACGGTGGTGAGCGGGCCTTGTGAGAGAACTAGACTGTTTCGGGTGTTCAGCACCGAAACCGCTCCCTCCAGCACGTTGCCGTTATCGTCAGCGGTCTTAATGTCGTAAACCGAGTCCCAGGAGCCGACATCCGACCAAGAAAAGCTAGCCTTCACGACCCCGGCTCGCTGTGTTTTCTCCATGACCGCATAATCGATGGAAATCTTGGGGGACCGCTGAAAGGCTTCAGCATCCAGCCGCAAGAAATCGAGATCATGCTTGGCGCATGCCACTGCCTCGCGAACCGCAAAAAGCACATCGGGCGCGTGCATCTCGAGTTCATCGATCATTGTGTCGACGGCGAAAAGGAAGTTGCCGGAGTTCCACAAAAAGCCGCTTTCCAGATAGGTATTCGCGCGGGCCTTATCCGGTTTCTCCACGAAACCTTTCAACACGAAAGCTGCATCGAAGGGCAGCGGCTCGCCAATATCGATATAGCCATAGGCTGTCGACGGATGCGTCGGCTCAATGCCGAGCGTCATGATGCGACCACTGCCTGCCGCGACCGCCGCCTTCATGCAATCGCTGACAAAGGATTGATCATCCTGGATGAAGTGGTCGGCCGCCATCACGAGGCAAATTGCCTCTGGATCACGCTGTGCAGCATAAAGGGCGCCAGCGGCCACGGCAGCCGCCGAGTCGCGCGGGGCGGGTTCGAGTAAAATTTCGCCCTCAACGCCCGCTGCCTGCATTTGCACGGCAGCCAGAAAACGGAAATCCTCTCCGGTCACGACGATTGGAGGTGCAAATTCGGGTCCACTGACGCGGCGCAGGGCCGTCTGAAAAGTCGAGAACCCTTCGTCAAGAATTTCAATAAACTGCTTTGGCATCGTGTTGCGTGAGACAGGCCACAATCTCGTGCCGGAACCGCCTGCCATAATGACGGGGATTATCAAACCGTGATCTTGCATGCTCTTCATCGGCGGGTGTCTCCAGTGGTACTTGCGTACGCTCTCCTACGGCATTGCTGAACGAAACTCACTATCCTTTCGACGGTCACGCACATACGGCGTCTCCCGCCCCCTTCGTCCTCATGCGTCAAGCCCGCTGATTTCACCGGATTTCAAAATGATCGATATATTGATTGTTGAACGAACCAGGTGTACGCGTGACCGCAAAATGCCCTATGCGGTGATTAGTCCGCTGACTTTCCCGCACGATCAACCTCCCTTTTGAAGAGTTTCATGGTGGCAAAGAAAATAGCCTTAGTAACCGGTATCACCGGCCAGGATGGAGCATATCTTGCCGAATTGCTGCTTCAGAAAGGGTATGAGGTCCACGGCGTAAAGCGCCGGACATCTCTCTTCAATACGGCGCGGATCGATCATCTCTACCACGATCCGCATGAGAGAGGAGTCGACCTGACATTGCATCACGGTGATCTCACCGACTCGTCAAGTCTTCTGCGCATCATTCAATCCGTTCAGCCGGATGAGATATACAATCTCGGCGCACAGAGCCACGTCGCGGTGTCCTTTGAGGAGCCTGAATATACGGCTAACTCCGACGCCATGGGCGCCCTGCGCATTCTCGAGGCAATCCGCATTCTTGGCTTGCAAAACAACACGCGCTTCTATCAGGCGTCGACGTCCGAACTCTATGGACTTGTTCAAGAAACCCCACAGAGAGAAACGACCCCCTTTTATCCCCGCTCTCCGTACGCAGTCGCCAAACTTTACGCTTATTGGATAACGGTGAACTACCGCGAATCCTACGGCATATATGCCTGCAACGGCATCTTATTTAATCACGAATCACCCTTGCGCGGCGAGACATTCGTAACACGCAAGATCACTCGGGCTTTAGCGCGTATCAAGCTTGGGATGCAGCATCAGTTGTTTCTCGGCAACCTGGATTCGCTGCGCGACTGGGGGCACGCGAAGGATTACGTCGAAATGCAATGGCTGATGCTCCAGCAGGAGACGCCCGAGGATTTCGTGATTGCGACTGGCAAGCAGTATTCGGTGCGCGAGTTCGTCACTCGTGCTGCTGCCGAGATCGGTATCGATGTTCGCTGGGAAGGTGAAGGCGAGGGCGAGAAGGGTTACGACCAAAAGACAGGTCGCTGCATCGTCGCCGTCGATCCGCGCTACTTCCGTCCGGCAGAGGTCGAAACGCTTCTTGGCGATGCATCCAAAGCTCGCGAAAAGCTTGGTTGGGAACCGAAAATCTCCTTCGAGAGCCTGGTGGCCGAGATGATGCGCGAAGACCTTCGGGGCGCCGAGCGCGAGGCATTGCTCAACCAGCACGGTCATATCTCTTTTGCTCCCAAAGAGTAGCGATATGAGTATTCCCATCTATCGCCCTCACCTTGCGGGAAATCTCTCGCGCTACGTCGAGGAATGCATCTCGACCGGTTGGATCTCCTCCCGAGGCGACTTTATAGGGCGTTTCGAGGAAGCATTTGCGTCATATACCGGCGTCAAAGAGGCCACGAGCGTCTCCAACGGTACCGTGGCGATCCACTTGATCCTGGAAGCTCTCGGCATCGGGCCCGGCGACGAGGTAATTGTTCCGACCTTCACCTATATTGCGTCCGTGAATACCATTCTCCAAACGGGCGCGAAGCCGGTCTACGTCGATTCGCTCGAGGAGACTTTGCAAATCGACCCCAACGCTGTCAGGGCCGCGATAGGACCGCGGACCAAGGCCGTGATGGCAGTTCATCTGTATGGCCACCCGTGCGATATGGATGCGATAGTCGCGATCTGCGATGAGCACTCCCTTCTCCTCATAGAGGACTGCGCCGAAGCATTCGGCACCTTTTGGAAGGGGCGCCACGTTGGCAGCTTTGGCGACGGCGCGACATTCAGCTTTTTTGGCAATAAAACCATCACGACCGGTGAAGGTGGTATGGTTCTGGCTCGTGATCCGAACATTTTGGCGAGATGCAGACACCTAAAAAGCCAGGGTGTTTCCCCCACCCGCGAATACTGGCATGACGTCCTCGCCTACAATTACCGAATGACGAACATTCAAGCTGCGATTGGTCTGTCGCAAATTGAACTCGCAGACGAAATCCTAAGGAAAAAAAGGGAGCTGGCGAAGACATATCGCGAAAGCCTTTCCGGCTTGCCGCTTCGCACCCACGATTCCGTCGGAGAAGTCGTTCATTCCAATTGGATGTGTTCGGTGATCCTCGACAATGCCGAATATCGTGACGACCTGCGTCAAAAGCTGAAAGCCGAAGGCATCGATACCCGTCCATTCTTCCCGCCTGCTCATAGAATGCCGCACAGCGCGGCCGAAGGCGATTTTCCGGTAGCGGATGGTCTTTCTGCGCGCGGCATCAATCTGCCCAGCTTCCCGGATATCACCGAGCGTGAAGTCCATTCTGTCTGCTCGACGATCCGTGAATTTTTCTGAAACGAGCCCGGCAACCAAAATCCGGAAGTCCTATGAACCAATATCTGAGCGACGTCTGGAAGGTGCGCTATTTCTGGTGGCACCTCTCCATGTCCGATCTGCGCTCGCGTTTTCGACGCTCTTATTTCGGCATGCTCTGGGCTGTTATGCAGCCGCTGGGGCTGACCGTCCTGATATCGTTGGTATTTTCGCGCCTGTTCAATCAACCCATCGCGGAGTATGCGCCATACATTCTCTCCGGCATCATCGTGTGGGAGTACATCACCGCAACCACGGTGGGAGGCGCGCTCGCATTCGTCCAGGCGGATGCGTACATTAAGCAGACGCGCCATCCTTTGGCGATCTACACATTACGCAACGTGGTAACCGGCCTCATCGTGATGTCGGTGGCCAGCCTCGCGCTCGTCGCATGGGTCGTGCTCTTTTTCCCAGGCAACATCGGATGGAGCTGGCTGGCGGCGCCCACCATCTTTCCTCTCATCGCAATGATCGCCTGGCCCCTGGCGACGATTATGGCGTATATTGGCGTACGCTTTCGCGATTTGCCAAACGCGCTTGCCCTGATCCTCCAGGCTGCCTGGTTTGTCTCGCCCGTTTATTTCATGGACACGATGTTCCGTAATGGCGGGCTCGGTTTTCTTCTGGACTATAACCCCATATACCATCTTCTCCAGATTGTTCGCGCACCCGTGCTACAAGGGGAATGGCCGACGGCCACGAATTACGCATGGTGCCTGGCGACGGCGGCGGCTCTCGCTATGGTCGCGGCATTGCTGGGAAAGCGATCAGAGAAAAATGTGATCTTCTACCTATGAGCAAGACAGGCATCAGACTGGAGGACGTCCACCTTCACTACTCGTCCATCGCCTTTAAGGAGCGATCCGTCAAATCGCTGCTCGGTTCACTGCTGCGCTCGAACCGGCCTCGTATGCGGGTCGAAGACATCCATGCGCTGAAGGGCGTTAGCGCCTCGATCGAGCAGGGCGAGCGCGTCGGATTGATCGGGCATAATGGCGCGGGCAAGAGCACCTTCCTGAAGATGGTGGCCGGACTTTACCCTATTTCTGCAGGCAACAGCGAAATCCGTGGCACGGTGCGTGCGCTTTTCGATATCAGCCTCGGCTTCGAGCCCGATGCAACGGGGCGCGAAAACATTCTCTACCGGGGCCTGTTGCTGGGGTTCACCCCGCGTCAGATGCGTTCCATCGAGGAGGAGATCGTCGATTTCGCCGATCTGGGCGATTTTATCGACTATCCGATAAAGACCTATTCGGCGGGCATGCAGGTACGGCTTGCCTTCGCGATCTCCACGTCCGTTGGTGGCGACATCCTGCTTCTCGACGAAGTGATCGGGGCGGGCGACGCATCCTTCATAGCCAAAGCCAAGCGGCGCATAATGAAGCTGGTCGATGAGGCCGAGATCATGATGCTCGCAAGCCACGATTTCTCTACCCTAAAATCCATTTGCACGCGTTCGCTCGTCTTCGATCATGGTCGCATCGTTTTTGACGGCCCGACAGACGAGGCAACCGACTATTATCTGGAAACGATTGGACTTCCCGCGTGAACGCCAGCATTTAAGGAATGTTCGATCTGCACGGCTGACGCGCCATTGACGACAAGATCGAATGGCCCATCAGAATCGTACATGTCACACGGCGCGAATTGCGCGACGGGATCAACTGGGATGGCGTGGTTTACTGGCGCATTGGGCGCGGACCGGATGGCCGAACCGTGCTGATATTGAAAACGGAGGGTGCCGTGTGGCCCCAGCGCTTTAAAGATGGATCCCGATGAGTGTCCGAGGACCGCTTCTCATCCTCGGCTTCGGCGGGCATGCCCGCAGTGTAGGCGACGTTGCACTGGCGGCGGGCTTCAAAAGGCTGCTTTTTATCGACGAACATGCGCGCGACGGAGAGGCATTCGAAGGTCATCGCGTCCTAAGCACCCTGCCGAAACCGGACGGCGATTATTGGCAGGCGTTCCCTGCGGCAGGGCAGAATTTCCGCCGCGAGCATCAATGCCAGGAAGCTCCCCATCCGCTTGCCACCCTCGTCGCGCCGAGCGCCACGATCGGCATCGGCGCGTCTGTCGGCGAGGGTACGCTCCTGGCAAGAAACAGCCATGTCGGCCCTCTGGCGCAGATCGGCAGAGGCGTGATCTTGAACACGGGCTGCGTTGTCGATCATGAATGTATGGTCGGTGACTTCTCGCACATCTCGGTGAACGCAACGGTCGCAGGCCGAGTGAAAATCGGCCGCCGGGTGATGCTGGGAGCGGGGGCGGTAGTGATCGACAATTTATCCATCTGCGACGATGTAGTCATCGGAGCGGGAGCGGTGGTTGTCGACGATATCACCATGGCCGGCACATATGTCGGCGTCCCCGCACGCCCGGTGGACCGGCGAAAGCCTCTAACCGACGATGCCGTTGACTTGTAATTTTCGCAGCTTGATGGCTTTTCCCTTGGACGACCGGCTGGTGCAGGCTCGTCCACGATTATGAAAAGCGTCTCAACGTGTCGGGAAGCGATGGTCCACTTGTCGTGGCCAGCAACCTGCTTCGAAGAGAATGAGGAAGCGTCGTACCAGTGACTCGAAACGCGTATTCTCAAATGGCTTCGAAGCAACCAATGCGGACCTGTTCAAAATAACTAAAAACCGGATATCTTCGGCCATCCTGGATCACCGAATGATCTTCCAATCGACTGTCACGAATGTACCGTTTCTGAGTTATGCCAGGGATAGTCGGCTCCCAACCTTAAGGCGCAACAGTTTGATCAATGGCACTGTTGCAAGTTGCAGCCCAAATCCTTAACGTCGCGGCATGTCTTGGGAGAGAGGGCCCGCGCATGAATGAACTGCCGAGTTTTACCAGCGAGGTCGTTCAGGCAAGCCGGATTTTGCGGGTCGTATCGCCCTTGGGCGAGGATGTACTTCTTCCCGAACGCGCGCGGATTTCAGAAGGCGTGAACCGGCTCTTCGAAATCGAAGTGACTGTGCGCTCCAAGAAGGACATCGTACCGGCTGATCTGATCGGCAAGACTGTCGATCTGGAAGTCGAGGTCGGCTGGGCCGATGACGAGGATGAAGTCACCTATCGTCCCTTTAACGGCATTGTAACCGAACTGCATGAAGGACCGGCGGTCACGCGGGAACTTCGCTCATACAGTCTCGTGTTGCGGCCTGGTTTGTGGCTGCTTTCGCAGACTCGGAATTCGCGCATCTGGATGGATCAGACCACGCTCGACGTGCTCGACACGCTTTTGAGTGAACATGGCATCGCAGCGGCGGAAATATCCGGTGCTGTAGATCCGGACCAGCCCGTTCATTATTCGACGCAGTTCAACGAGAGCGACCTTCGCTATCTGCTCAGGCGCTTCGAGCAGAGCGGTATGTTCTGGTGGTTCTCGCATGAAAAGGGCAGCCACAGGCTGCATGTCGCCAATCACGCCTCGGGCTGGCTTGGTGCATCGGAGGCGGCTGCGGACGAAGGTAATGTGAGGCTGGCCCGAGGGAGTTCGGATCGCAATCATATCAATGAATGGATGCGCCGCTTTGCCTATGTGCCGGGAAAGCGAACGGGTGCCGACTGGAACTATGAAACCTTCGGTACCATCCCGCTGAACACCACGCCGTCGCTGGTCGATCTGCCGGGCAACGAGAAACGCGAAATATTCGAATGGCCGGCACGGGCGATGACCCATGAGGAGGCGGAGCGGGAAGAGAAGTTGCGGTCGCAGGCGAGCGAGGCCGATTATGAGCGCGTCACCGGCTTATCGACGGTTCGCATCCTTGAGGCCGGGCGTCGCTTCACTCCGAATGATGTGGCCAATCCGGATGCGGAATACGAAGAGCATGTCGTGGTGGCGGCAGAGCATGTGGTCGTGGATCGTTCCTACGAGACCGATGCCAGTTCAGTACCGGAATACAGGAATCGCTTCGAAGCCATCCCATCGAGGGTTCCGCTCACCCCGCATCGCAGCACGCCTAAACCCAGGATCGAGGGCTTGCAGGTTGCCGTGGTCGCCGGCCCGGAAGGGGAAGAAATCCACGTCGACAAGGACGCCTGTGTCAAGCTCTGGTTTCCCTGGCAGCGCGCCCGGGCAAAGAAAGACGGATCCGATACGAAATGGATAAGGGTGGCGACCAACTGGGCCGGCCAGGGCTGGGGTGGCCAGATTCACCCCCGGATCGGAATGGAAGTGCTGGTGGCCTTCCTTGACAGTGATCCTGACCGGCCTCTCGTCGTCGGTCTCGTGCCCAATCCGACGAATAGGTGCCTTACGAGCTTCCCGCCAACAAGACCAAGAGCGTGTTTCGCACCAACACGCACAAGGGCGAAGGCTTCAACGAGCTGACTTTCGAGGATGAGAATGGCCGCGAGGAAATCTATGTCCACGCGCAGAAGGATTTTACCGTCAAGGTGATGAACCACAAGACGGAACGGGTCGACTTCAATAACGTGCAGTCTGTCGGTGGCGCGTCAGTCCGCGAGATACAGCGTTCGGACATTCAAAATATCGGCCAGAACATGAGCATCAATGTCGGCACCGGCCCAGCCGGTGACATCGTTCGTGGAGCTTTGAGTAGCCACGTTTTCGGGGCCCGGCTTTCCGGATACTTCGTTGACAATATGCTGCCTTTGATGTCCGGCGGTGGCAGCTATTCCGTCAACGCGGCGTCGACCATCAACCTGAATGCCATGGGCGCATCGTTTTTCACTACCGGCGCCGCAAGCATCAGCTCTGTCGGACTGGATCAAATCCAGAATGTCGGCGGATCGATCCGTATTGCCGCCGGCGGCGGTTTTAGCGAAGTCGTCAAGGGAAAGAAGATGATCGAGGCCCACGGCGAGATTCATTTTCGCTGCGGTCAATCCGAGCTTCGCATGCAGCCGGACGGGACCGTGCTGATCAAGGGGACCAACTTGATTATCGAAGAATCGGAAAAGGCCAAGATCACCGCTGGAAAGATTGAGTTGAACTGACCATGAATCTTGTCGCTTCCCTGACCCTTGTCGTGGGGATCACAACGGCAACTATCGCCGTACCCATGTTCGCAGGGGGCGTATCGAGCGAGGATAAGGAACCTATGAAGGCGCAACTGACCATCTATGTCGCGCCACCGCTGCTGGAGCAGGGTGGGACGGTGATTGTCGTCGCAGATGAGATACCACTCAACGATTGGGAGGCGATCGCCGACGGAACAAATCCCGCTCTGGCCGATACGCAAAACGAAAAGCGGAAGGAATTGAACCCAGGGGACCAACTGTTCGGAGTCGTTGCGTCGACAAAGGTTAGCATAATCGAGTTCGTTTATCCGGAAGGCGGCACTTACGGCTTCAATCTCGTACCTGTCCAAGACGCGGACAGAACATCGCCCCAATTAAGGACGGACCGGATCTTGCAGGGCGAAGGCGGCGGCGGTCCGGGCAGAGAATGGAACGAGGTTTCGACCGTTCACGTATTCGGATCTGTCGTGTCGGAACGCGATAGCCGTGTCGTGCGGGCATCCTCTTCGATGATAATGCGGGCGGAGCCGGAAAAGTCCGTCTACCAGGGCGCCGTTCTTTATTCGCCGACGGACGAGTTGGTCGAGAATGTCCTTATAAGGCCGAAGGAATGACATGAGCCTCCTCATCCTTCATACACGGGCATTTCATCCCGATAAGGAATTCGGTTTCACCGGGCTTTACTACAGCGGTGACAATCGTGGCTTTACGGCCGATCTCGGGGTTAAATCCAGAATGTATCATTCTTTGGAGATTGACCTTAAAACAACTGAAGTCACTCTTGGCCCGGTAGATTCAGATACGAGTTCCAACTATGCAACCGCAAAGGTTGGCATCGACATCAGCAATGATTATTCGCAAGATCGAAAGAAGCCGCGCCATAACAATACCGCATCTATCACGCCATATCGCGAGGATGGCGACCAATCCGTGATGGCAACGGTCAATCTCGCGGGAAAGAACTTTGCGTTCCCCGCGGCGGATTCCGATGTGATGCACAAGGTTTACGGCGGCGAGGTTTCGGACGGCGGGAGCGATACCGATTCAGGCTCGGTCATTCCGTTCGGCGTGCAAAACCCTGTCCGCAACGAGGAAGGGAATTGGACGCTCAGGAGCCCGATCGCGAAGACCGACAAGTTCAGCGGCTTCGTGCCGGATGTCGACCTGCGCAACGAACTGACGTTGCGGATCGACCGGGATACGATGAAAGCGTTCGTCACCTGCAATATGACCGGCGACGGCTTTCCCAATAGCGAAAGCTTCCTGATCGACGGCGCCAGCAACGTCCTTTTTCTGGCCAGCCATATACGCATTGGAACTGCGGTCGGTCAGATACCCGGCGGCCGACATCTGGCCATAGCGCAAACGGTTTTGACCGATCTGGACTGGAACGCGGATGACAGTTTCGGTGCCAAACTGGTCGTGCAGCAGGCGCTGGATTACACTGGCAGCGGTGCCCCGCACGAGATCGCCCGCGGTCCGATGTCGCGCAGTGCCTGGAATACAGCTCATACCGGCCGCGATGCCGGCGGTCCGCTCAGTCGCCAGATACGAGACAATGTCTTTCTTCCAAAATCGGAGAGAATTGACAGCGCAATCGACTGGGTGGGTGAGAAACTTGGCATGTGATCCCTGAATCGGAGAAACTTCCAGCGATGCCCACCGCCAATCTGACATAGGTTCCGGTCACGGTTGCCATTTTCCGCCGAGCAACGCTACGGGCGGCTCGCTGAACGTGGACATCAACGGTCTGCCAGCCATGCGAATAGGCGATTCCTATGCGGCTCATGCCTGCCCGAAACATGGTGGAGGGCATGGCCGAACGCTGGCGGAAGGCTCGGCATCGGTTTTCATCAACGGCAAACCCGCAGGACGCATCGGCGATGCCATCGACTGCGGTGGCACGGCGCAGACCGGCTCGTCCAATGTTTTCATCGGCGACAGGGGACCGGGAAACTCGCAATCGGGCGGAAGCGATTGTCAGGTCAGCCAGGCTGGACAGGCCTCACCGGCAACGCGCGGCTGATACGGCATGATCGAGGCGACGAAGGACGATCCCCTTGCCAAGAGCGACAGGGCGTTGCTCGTTCATCTGTCCAAACTGGCATCCGATCCCGGCAATCGCATATTCGCAGTCATGGACGGGGCCTTCTTCAACGATATCGGTTCTGAATTGCGCGATGCCGGAATCACGCGGCGCCCGCTCTATCGCTACGGCGGCAATTACAGCGTGGTCGTCGGCGGACCATGGCTGGTCAATCCTTACCGGGATAATTCAGCCGGAAATCCTGATCGGGCTGTCAACTCCCCGGCATGGATGGTCATCAACGAGGAGGAACGCGCTTCCGGCAAGAGCGATGCCGAGATCTATGCGGAGCGGATGAATGCCTCACTGGAGGTAGGCGACCCAACTGGCGGCGGCATGGTGCCGACTGATGACATGGACAACATCGATGCGGTCGTATCCCGCTTCGAAACCCTTCTTCTGCTTTCCAGTGGCAAGCCGGGACCGGTTTTTTGGGTCGGTGACGCCGCCCTGACCGAAGAAGCCATCTACGGGCACCTGCGCAGGCTCAACAAGGTAGAGGTTCCGAGAGGACAGACCGGCACTGGCGGGGAGATGATCGGCGAATTGTCGAAGGCCGCTGCAACAACGAGCGAGATCGGACCATCTGAACAAGCCGAAACCTATGAACTCGTGATCTTCCGGCATGCCGATGCAAATGTCATGGCGCAGATCTTGCCGGCGCTGAGCGAGCTCCAGCTCGCACGGTTGTTCGGCCCCTGCCATCAGATTCTGTTCGCTCCCGAGCCGGATTGGGGTGGCGGCGTGCAGCGTGCGCGCAAAGCGGATGATCTGCCTGCTGCGCCATCCGGGTCACTCAGATGGGACAGGGACACCGTGCACGCCATTCAGGACGGTCGCTTTGTCCAACTTGATCGTCGGTTCGCTGCGACACTTTCGTCCAGGTATCCAGACAGTACTTTCGAAAGCAATGTCTCTTTGACGGGTCGGGTACGGCATCATCGCCAACGGGCGCAGGCTCGCTTCAACGTTTCCGCAGATCAGCATTTGTTGGACTATCTGGAGATCGTTCTCACACATGGTGAAGCTGCGACAAACCAAGTCTATTTCCAGCAGGTGATGGGCCGGCGCGGCTGGCGGATGGAGGACAGATTTCAGCGACTTCGTCGATACTATCTGCCTTCCGTGAGCTTGGGAGTGCAGCAGTGACGGAGTTTTCCACGACACGTTCGTCAGGTTCCGCAGTTCAGGCCTGTCCGGAAGATTGTGTCGAAGCGATGAACATCGTCCAGGACGACGTCGACAGGATCGCCCGCCTGGACGGCCCCATCGAGCGTAACCTTGCAATCACGAATGCCTATGAGCAAGTTGGCGCAGGACATGCCCGAAAACGACTGGGTGCGGCTTGCTTCCTATGTATCCGTACAAGGCGGTTGCGCCATGCAACAAACGCAGAGGTGGCCAGCAAAGGCCGCCGACTATGTGCCATTTTTGGGGTTTGACTCGCAAGATTCGCTCGAAGCGCTTGGGGATGCCAATCTGACGATCTTTTCCAGCATTTACCCACCGAATCGCATGGTAGCCAATTGCGGCTATGAGAAGTTCAGGCAATGCGTGGAAAGCGGTGAAATCGTGGTTGATCAGAATATCGTCAACGCGATGGAGAAGATGGAAAATGGCGATCGGAGAGGAGCGGCCAACGATATCGCGTTGCATGAGCAGCGCAATGTGGTTCAGCCCGTCTACGACCGCTGGCCCGATACTTTCGCAGGCATGAGCCGGGCTGATGCCTTGGATCGTTTGCATGACCGCACCAGTATCCCGGTTGCCAAGACCTGCACCCGCGACAATCTCGTTCCCTTCGAAGGCGATATCAGCCGCTGGCCGGATCGCGTGGAATATTACCATGACCTGCTCGACAGAATGTACGAGATCGAAGGGATTGGAGGGAGATGACACCTGATGCTGCGCAAGATTTTGATCGGCATCGGGGCAGTGGCGGCGGCCGGAATTGCGTTCGCAATCTGGCGCGTCCCCGGACAGGATTCAGCCATGGCTAGACCGATTATCACGATTACAACTCACATCGCGCAGCATACGAGCACGTTCTTTGCGGAGAACCCGCAGATCGATCCGCAGCCGCATATTCGCAGTGAAGCGTCGGGAGCCTATTATAGTGACGTGAACCTCATTTCCTTCGTCGCGCATGCCGGCCGCCAGAACGAACCGGAGGGCTATGCTCTCCGGTACAGGAAAGGGGATTGCGACGTCTCCCTACCGACCGGTCGCGCCATTGCCCTCGACTATACGGCAGGCTTCTTCAAATACCTGACCTCCACCTTGCCTCTCGACCCTTTGTCCTTCGACAACGTGATGGAACTGGCCCAGGAAATCGCCGACAGCTTTGACGCGGCCGGCTGGAAACGGAGCAGGTACAATCCGGAGATCAGCCAGGAGACCTTTGGAGAGCGCAGCGTGGGCGGCAGGTTCGAGATTCTCGGCCAATGGGTTCTGTGCAATGAGGACCCATTCTATGCTGCCATCAAAGTGCAGGACTTCAATAGCCTGCCGACCGCGCCGATGGTGCCGCTGGTCCCTGGCCGCAGTCCTTCTGACGATCAACCGGATCGCTATCTGATCGAAGTGCAGTTCGGCGTTAAGGGTTTAAGTCTGGACAACGAACTCACCGAGCTTCGCGATGCCCGCCGCCTTGCGGTCAATGGCGACAAGACCACTGCGTTGACGCTGAACGACTGGATGGACGATCCTTCCTGGCGGCCTGACGGATGGCAGGGCAAGTTCGTCAAATAGACCTCTTCGACCGCTGGGTTGGCTTCGCGATGCTGCCAAGGAACGTGAGCGATTTCGGTGCGTGGCTGCACTTTTTCGCAGGCGATCGAAATCCCGGCGGATCGCTCCGCCAGGCATCTTCGTCTCAGGCGCGGGCCAGTTCGCGGAATTCGCCCGCATCCTTCGTCGCCAGGCTGACCGCGAAGATCGCAGCCGTCGCGGCGAGGAAGCCGGGGATGATCTCGTAGACGCCGTCGCCGCCGAGGAACGAGGCGTTCCAGCCGAGCGCGATCCAGCCGATGACCACGACCGAGCCCGTGACGAGACCGGCGATTGCGCCCGCCCCGGTCATGCGCGGCCAGGTGAGCGCAAGGAGGATCAGCGGCCCGAAGGCCGCACCGAAACCGGCCCACGCGTTGGCGACGAGACCCAGCACCTGCGATTCCGGATCTCGCGCGATGATCGCCGCCGTAACCGCCACGAGGACGACAGCGATGCGCCCGACCAGCACGAGCTCGGCATCGCCTGCCTCACGCCGCAGGAAGAGGTGATAGAAATCTTCCGTGAGCGAGGAGGAGGCGACTATGAGTTGCGAGGAGATCGTCGACATGATCGCCGCAAGAAGCGCGGCGAGCAGGAAACCGGTGATCAGCGGATGGAAAAGGACGTTGGAAAGGACGATGAAGATCGTCTCCGGGTCCGAAACCGATAGCCCCGCCCGCTCGGCGTAAATGCGGCCCAGGATACCGAGGCCGATCGCGCCGATGAGGGACACCGCCATCCACGACAGGCCGATCGCCGCCGCTTTGGGCGCGTCGGCTGCCGAACGCATCGCCATGAAGCGCACGATGATGTGCGGCTGGCCGAAATACCCAAGGCCCCACGCGATGGCCGACAGAAAGCCGATGAAGGTGATGCCGCTCGTCAGCGACAGGAAGCTCGGATCGATCGCGCCGATCGTCTCGGAGATACCGGACGCGCCGCCTACCGCCGGATCGAAGAACACGACGATAGGAATGAGGATTAGGGCAAGCATCATGATGCTGCCCTGAAGGACATCGGTGAGGCTGACGGCCATGAAGCCGCCGACGACCGAATAGAGAAGCACGACGCCGAGCGTCAACCAGATGCCGATCGCGTAATCGCTGACGCCCGGAACGTCGATGAGATCGGCAAAGGCCGTTTCGAACAGGAGCCCGCCCGCGACGAGCCCGGAAGCCGTGTAGACCGCGAAGAAGACCACGATGATCGCAGCCGAAACCACGCGCAGCGCCCGCGCCCGGCTCGGGAAACGATTGGCGAGGAAGGCCGGAACGGTGAGTGCGTCGTCGTAGCGCTCGGTCTGCTCGCGCAGGCGCGGAGCGACGATGATCCAGTTGGCGAGCGCGCCGAGGAAGAGGCCGATGCCGATCCATGCCTCCACCAGGCCGGACACGTAAAGCGCGCCCGGAAGGCCGAGAAGCAGCCAACCGCTCATGTCGGAGGCGCCGGCCGACAATGCGGCGACACCGGGGCTCAGACCTCGCCCGCCCAGAACATAGTGCTCCGAGGTCGCGGCGGCGTTGCGCCACGCATAATAGCCGATAGCGAGAGTCAGTCCGAAGTACAGCGCGAGGCTGATCCAGATACCGATATCCATGACGCCCTTCGAATTGGTTGCCGCCCCTCCGGAAGAATATCCCGGATCGCCTTTAAACGATCAGCACTACACGGGAATATTCCCGGAGCCAACCATCGACGTGCCCGACCTGACCTGTCGCCCAGGCAATGAAGTTGCCGGAGTTCGACGGGTAGCCAGACGGCCACTCTTGACACCCGTTCGAGTACCGTCCGCTTTCTGGAAAAGGGCTGACGCTCATCGACATTTCAACTCGTATCATTTGCCGACTAACTCGCGGAGATGAACCGGTATGCGTACCGTGAGTGAAAGTGCAATCTGTGCCATCGACTTTCCCAGCGGATAGCTTCGCAAACTGGCAATGCCGCCACCATCGAGCGCCCGCTCCATTACGAAATTGAACGCATTCACACCGGCAACATCAAATCGAGTGACCTTTCCCTGGACCAGATGCGACATATGGTTCGTCATTCGCTCCTCCGTGACCTCGCGTGCGATGTAGGGCAACAGGTCCGGATGGCGTGCGAAAGCTTCATAAGGAACCATGCCTTGGGTGCCCGGACGCATGGCGGGCAGGCAGGTTGCCCTCGTTGATGAAGGCATCGGACTTCTGCGCCGCCCAGCTCAGTGCAGTCTCGAGAAGCGAAGTCTGAACGATTCCGCCCGATCGCTTGCCGCCGTTGCATCAGCGAAAGCGCTCCCAGGACGACCCACATTCCTGACCCTGATCGCACAGGGAGGCCGGACCCAGATGCCCGAAGGCGGATATTTCGCAATAGATCAACCTTGGATGTCGTTCGCAAAGAGACGGACCGGCGATTCCCAGTTTCTCGACCACACCGGGCCGGAGATTGTGCACGAGAATGTCTGCCCCCTCGACGAGCCTATCGAACGCATCGAGGCCCCTTGCCGAAGTCAAATCGAGCGTGAGCGATTTCTTTCCGCGGTTGAAGATGTGGAATGTGAGCGCATCGCCATGGCGGAAATCCGCGCCCATTCGACGTGCATCATCGCCACCTTCCAAACGCTCGATCTTGATGACGTCCGCCCCTAGGTCGGCAAGAATGCTTCCGGCGAACGGACCGGCGAGAACCTGGCCCAGTTCAAGAACCTTGATACCGGCAAGCGGTTTTCATGATGTGTCGGGCAAACTCTCCTTCAAGCCAACATCGCCCATGTGGTATCGGGATCAAATGATGCAGAGAAGTGATTTATCCTGATATCAGTGATAGTCTAAACGCATCGTCAGGTTTGAATTCGAGGCAATTGATCATGCGCATCGCTATCAATCCGGCACACCTAAAGGCCTTCCTCAATGTCGCCGACACGGGCAGTTTCCGCAGAGCATATGCGCTTTCGTTTGTTTCCCAGCCAGCGCTCAGCAGAACGATCGTGAACATGGAAGCTGTGATCGGCGCGCCTCTTCGATCGGGACACATGCAGCGTCGCACTCACTGCCGCCGGCGTTGAATTGTTGCCGATGGAGCGGCGCATCGTTGCCGAATTCGACGACAGCTTTTCCGACCTCGTCCAATTCGTCGAGGGACGACGGGGGCGTATCATCGTCGGCACGCTGCAATCGCTAGGCGTACATATCCTGCCTGCGCCCATGGCTCGGTTCAGGCGGACATATCCCGACGTGCAGTTCCGGGTGCTTGGACGCACCGCCTCCGTGCTGGCCGACGCGATCGAAGCCGGAGACGTCGATTTCGCGCTCAGCACGCGACCGACGGTGACCGGGCAGTTGAACTACACCGAACTCGCCAAGGACGATTTCGTCCTTGTCTGCAGGGAAGACGATCCGTTGGCGCGGGAGACGGCGCTGCCCTGGGAGATTTTCGCACGCTATCCCTTGGTGGCAACGCCGCCGTCGAGCAGCATTCGACCGTTGACCGACGCTACTTTTCGGGAGGCGGGCCTGTCGATAACCCCTGCCTACGAATGCGATGGCGAGTTGTCGATCTGCGCCGCGATGATCCGAGAGGGGCTTGGAATCACAGCAGTTCCCCGCTTAGCGATGAGTCTATTGGGCACTGACGCCCTCGCTGCCATCCCCTTGTGCAAACCGTCTACGGGAAGAAGCATCGGGCTCATTCAACATATGGGGTGCAGCCTTTCGACCGCTGCGACGCGATTTCGTGATCAATTGGAGAATACCATTGGACGCTGCGCTAAAGCGCATTCATGCCCCCCCAATCCAACAATGCGATCGAAATCCTTCTCAATATAGAAAATCTAATATACTTCTAGCAGCTATCGAACGGCAACGCGACTCCGGCTAACGCTTATGCCCAACGATTGCATTCATGCCATCAATGAATCGCTCGTTCGAAAACAAGCTGGCGCGCTGCTCGCACTTTTGGCGCATGTCGCGCGCCTTGGCAGAAGTCAGTTTCGTGACGGCGGCCGCGATATCGTCCGCCGTGAAATCTGGGGCCAGAAGGGTCCCAGTCGTTCCGTGCAGGATGGTTTCGCGCAAGCCCCCCTCCCGAACTCCGATCACCGGCTTGCCAGCGGACATGGATTCTACGGGTGACATCCCAAAATCCTCCTCCACGGGGACATAGATGCTGGCGATGGAGCGGCCCACGAGTTCGCGTAGCTGTTCTTCGCCGACCCAGCCCGTAAAGTGGATGTTGGACGCGCCTGCCGCGCGCGCCCTCAAAGCTTCGAGTTCGTCTCCGCCCGACGCCACGACAAGCTTTTTCTCAGGCATTTTGAGAAAGGCATCCACGATCTTATCGACACGTTTCAGCCTGGAGAGCCGCGCGGTAGATAGATAATAATCGTCCTGCCCGAGCCATCTGAAGCGGTTCGTGTCGCATGGCGGGTAGACGACGATACTGTCGCGACCAAGGTAGTGGGCCACCCGATCGCGAACCGTATTCGAATTCGCAATGATGACATCCATGCGTTCGACGGCGCGTAGATACTCCCGCTGGTAGAACGTCAAAGCGGCGCCTCGGACGATGCTGCCCGCCGTTACGGCTTTAGGTTGGAAATCGCTCCGCTGATCGTACAGAAACCGCGGCGGTGTATGGCAATAGTAAATGTTCGTGCCTTCGAGGCGCTTGGAAGGCGCGGCAAAGGGGGCGGTCACACCCGCAAAAATGCGCGTATCGAAACGGGCCGCCTGCCTGCGGGCCAAGGAAAAACGCAAGGCGAGAGCGCCGACCCGAACAACCGGGCGGCGTAGAACGCGCGGCAAGTCGAGATTGATTTGCCCTGCCGGGTACATGCCTTCGTCGTATGATGTCTCATCGCGGTACCCGAACATCATCGTTGCGTTCAGAGATTCGGCGAGAACGAGCGCAAGCCGCTCCCCGCCACCGCGTATGGCGAAATAATCGTGCACCAGAAGCGGATGAGCATTTGCCATTAGCGTGCCGTAGCCATCAAGGGTATTGAATCCGCAACAGGTTTCGGGTCGAGACAGACAGAACGACTGCATCTGTTTGTCGCTGTGTTGCATCGAACTCCGTTAGCCGCAACCCGTCACGCCGGGTTATGACCTGATTGCACCGGCAAGCGAGAGCACGTCACATCCGAAGAATTTAAGTAAAATTTTACTACAATCCATGCTTTCGATGGCGCGTTCGGCGCATTTGAGGAACCATCACCGCTACGTCCCGGTTGTTCGTGTGCAAATGAAGGTTCATGTCATGTGTACAAGGAAGCGAGTTGAGATGAGAGAGCCACAGCTTTCGACCCTGATCGCCAAGGAGTTGCGTTCGGAAACGAACCGACGATTCCTCGCACACATGCCCGCCTTCAAGGCGGAGCAGACTATTCCCGACAATCTGCGTGCGCTTTTGGAGCGGCTGGAAAACGCGGAACGGGGACCCCGCGCCGTTCGTCATTGATCGGGCCTGACGACATCCCATAAAAAAGGCGGCCTATCGGCCGCCTTTTCGATTCGCAATAGCATTTTACGCAGCGGACGTCTCGGGACGCGCCGGTCGACCCGTCGGACGGGCCGGCTTCTTCTTCATCGGCAGCAGACCTTCGCGCTGCGCCTGCTTGCGGGCGAGCTTGCGCGACCGGCGCACGGCTTCCGCCTTCTGGCGGGCGCGCTTTTCCGACGGCTTCTCATAGGCGCGGCGCGCCTTCATCTCACGGAAGATGCCTTCGCGCTGCATCTTCTTTTTCAGCGCGCGGAGCGCTTGCTCGACATTGTTTTCACGTACGACGACCTGCAATGTGATCCTGTCCTTTCTCGAATTGAAATGGCATCGGCGACCGCGAGACGCGGACCGATGCAGCGTATTGTGCCGGAAGGAACCGACCGAACACCTCAAAGCCACGGCGGGCCTGCCATGAATCTGTGTCCATGGCGGAGGGTGGATGCCCTCTATATAGGCGCTTTCGCGCAAAAGGCAAAGTCAGGGCTTCAGGTCAAAGAGGCAAGCCGCGGCGACGGGAATGCGGATCGCCGATCAGGGACGTGGCGCTGGTCGGACGGCCGAGCAGATAGCCCTGCACGGTATCGATGCCGAATTCGCGGACGAGTTCGAGTTGCGCCCGGCTTTCCACGCCTTCGACGAGAATCTTGGGGCCACGGTTGCGCAGGAGGCGGATGATGTCGTCGAGCATCGCGCGGCCGCGCGCGGTGCCGGCATCGTGCAGGAAGGATCGGTCGATCTTCACCGTGTCGAACTCGATAAGCCGCAGCCAGGACAGGCCGGCGAAGCCGGTGCCGAAATCGTCCAGCCAGATCTCGACGCCGAGAAGCCGCAGATCGTGGATGCAGTGGATGATGTCGGAATGGATTTCCATCTCCATGCCTTCGGTGATCTCGAAGGCGAGACGGTTGCCGGCGACGCCGGTCTTGACCAGGATCGAGGCGACGGATGCCGCGAAGCCGGGCATTTTGAGCTGCAACGGCGACACGTTGACCGTCGCGATGGGGATGTCGGACCGCAGGAGCAAATCGCGGCATACGGTTTCGATAGACCAGCGCCCCAGATCGATGATTGCGCCGGTCCGCTCGGCGACCGGAATGAATTGCGCTGGCGAGATCGCGAGGCCGTCGAGGCTGCGCAAGCGCATCAGGGCCTCGGCCGCGACAACGTCGCCGCTCTGGACGTCCTCGATCGGTTGATAGACCAGCGAAACCAGATCCTTTTGAAGGGCGATCCGCAAAAGGGCGGCGATGTTCTCGCTGTCGTCGATGCCTTCGAAATCCGCCGGATCGAAAATCCGGATGCAGTTGCGACCGCTCGCCTTGGCCAGATAAAGAGCGCGGTCGGCCTCGTAGATCGTGTGTTCGAGCTTCGAACCTTCGTAGCAACGGACGATCGACGCGCCGACGCTGACCGTCACGACCGAGGTGCCGTCGCGGCGCTGTTCGTGCGGCAAGGCAAGCGTCTCGACGGTGCGACGAATGTCCTCGGCGAGTGCTTCCAGTTCGTCCGCTCTGGAAATAGCGGCGAGAACAATGAATTCCTCACCACCATAGCGGCCGATCATGGCATCGCGTCTTGCGGTCGGGGCACGCAATGCGTCGGCCACTTCCGTCAGACACCGGTCGCCTTCCTGATGGCCGTAGAAATCGTTGAACCGCTTGAAGAAATCGACATCGACCAGAAGCACCGCGAAATATGTGCGGTTTTTCTCGAAATCGTTCCAGAGGATGTGCATGCGCTCGTCGATCGCGCGCCGGTTGTGCAAGCCGGTCAGCGGATCGGCCCGCGACAATCGATAAAGGGCCTCGCCGCGCTCATCGGCGGCCTGCTGCTGCAACCGTGCCTCGAGCGCGTTCAGGAAGACGTTGAACCGCTCGATATTCAGCTTGAGGTTCACATAGCAGGTGAAGACGAAGCACGACAGATAGAACGATGAGAGTGCAAAGCGGTACGCAAAGGACCCTGGAATAAGGGCCAGAGCGATGAAGAACGCGACGAGGATCACCGCCGAGGCGATCAACGAGATGGAGAATCGCAGACTGAAGAAGAGGTTCGCACCCATCATGAAGATCGAGCCGAAGATCATGAAATAGGAGAAGTTCTGGATTTCCTCGGTGCGCAGCGCGGGGATCAGCCACAGCGAATAGCCTGCCGCAAGCGCTGTCGCGCAAACGATTTCGAGCCAGACGATGCGGGCGCCCTGCTTGTAGAGCAGTTCGAAGACGAGGATCGACAGGATGCCGACGCTAAAACGCATCGCAATCACGTCGCGCGCCACGTCCGGAATGAGGACCAGATCCGCAACGCTGAACGAAATATACGCGAGTACGGCGATCCACAGCCCCTGCCGCGCGGCCTGCGCCTGGGCCACCGCGCGATCCTCGGCATAAAGCGCGCGCAGTTTCTTCCTGGGAAAATCGCGCGCATGCGAGGTTCGGGACAGTTGGCCGGCGGCGCCGTCGTCAGCGTCAGTCCGCGCGACATTATCCGCGAATGTCTGTGAGGCCGTTTTGATCATTTGACTTCAGCGTCCCGACGGGTCGATCGCCCCACTTCAGCAGCCGGATATCCGGTATTCCCTGTCTAAATTTGACCTCAATGAGCAAAAAGCCGGTTAAGCGCGCTAGCCGTTACTCAATCTTTACAATTATAGTTGATGTTTGCCTAATTTATGGGGGTCAATTTGAAACATGTTGCATTAGACGGCGAAAGCCTGGTCACGCCGGAATCGATGGCTGCCGAGCTGCGGCAGTTGAGATCCGAACGAGGTCAGGAGGGATTTGAACAGGCCCGGGACAGGCTGGCGCTCGTATTGGCGATCGCCGATCAACAGTTCAAATCCGAAGGCGATCCGGCTGCGATCATCCACCGGACGGCCGGCGAACTGCATCTTATCCGTCGGTCCTGTTCGACCGAGGTGTGGCAAAAACTCATCCCTATCGCACAGGAACATCCGGTTTCCGACTATTTCCTCGAAGACCCGTTCACCCGTTGGTGCTTCGAGATGCCGCGCGGCTATTCGGGAGACGCCATCACTCAAGACTTCATCTATGGTCATGAAAGCCTCGCTGCGGAGATCGAGAACGCATCCGAACTTGGTCGGAAGCTCTATCAATATACCAGCATGGCACCGTCGTCCGTCGCCGGTCGCGAACGGCGGGATATCCTGGCGCGCGAGGTCGATGCGGCAGCCGCGGCACGCGCCGAACCCATCGAGGTTCTGACCATCGCGTCCGGCCATCTTCGCGAGGCGGCCAAATCGCAGGCGCTGAAGGACGGAACCATCAAACGCTGGATCGCGCTCGATCAAGACCCGCTCAGCGTCGGTTCGGTCGTACGCGATTATCAGGGCACGGTCATCGAGGGCATCGACGGATCGGTCAAGGGGCTGCTTGGCAACTCCTACGATCTCGGCCAGTTCGACCTCGTCTATGCGTCCGGCCTCTACGACTACCTTTCACGCGGCGTCGCGGCGCGGCTGACACGCAAATGCATGTCGCTTCTCAAGCCCGGCGGCTCGTTCCTGTTCGCCAATTTCTCCGACGAGATCCTCGTCGACGGGTTCATGGAGACTTTCATGAACTGGGCACTTTTGCTGCGCTCGGACGAGGACATGTGGGACATCGTCAACCGCTCGGTCGACCGCAACTCGATCGATGCGCGCGTATTCTACGGCGAGAACCGCAACATCGTCTATGCGATGATCACGAAGAAGGACTGAGAGCGCACATCATTCCATTCCGCGCGGGCGCACGCAAAGGCTGCGAGCGCTTGTCCGGATGTGGTGAAAGTCGGTGCCGGCGTATAGCCGGCATGAACGGCGAGACATGGATTCCTGTGACGAGCACAGGAATGACGGTGGAAAAGTTGGCGCTTTTCTGATCGACGCTGGCGACTGACATTCACCTTCGATGCCGTCATTCCTGTGCTCGTCACAGGAATCCATGCCTCGATCTGACCGCTTCACCGACGGCGCCAACCATCCCGCCGTCTGAACTGCACTCGGCCGCCTGAGTGGAAGCCGGTCAGGACGCCGGCACGCGCCGCCACGCATAGGCGGGCGCGGCGGCGGGCCTTGCGGCAGCCTTCGCCGCCGGCTGGTAGTGCACCGCCAGACCTCCGGGCAAGCCCGCCTCCAGCCGCGCAAGCGTCGGACCGTTCCTGACTTCCAGTTCGTCGAATCCGGTGCGCAGCATGTGCGCGACCAGATCGATCAGCACGTCGCCCTGGGCGCGCACGATGCCCTTGAAGCCGTGACGGCTGCGCAGGAGTTCGGCCTTGGAGAACGAGCGCCCGTCGCTATAGGCGGGAAAGCCGAGCGAGACGAGCGACAGCCGGTCGAGATGGGGAACGATCACGTCCAGGCTTTCGCCGGGTTCCAGATGAACCCCCAGACGCCCCGGCTCGTTGCGCCGCGCCTCGGCATGATCGAGGAATGCGGCCAGCGGCAGGATCACATTGTCGAAGGCGTCGACTTCCGGTTCGCCGTCGATCCGCGTCCACACATCGTCGATAAAGCCCGCCTGCGTCCACAGGCGGGTTGCGGTCTCTTCGCTCATCGTCAGGCCGCCTTGGCTTCGGCGCCGTAGAGCGCGTGCTTGAAGGGTGCGGCACCCAGCCGGCGATAGGCGGCGAGAAAGGTTTCCTGCCGGTCCGTGCGATGCGCCAGATAGGTGTCCACCACCGTCTCGATCGCATCCGTGATCTCGCCGGCGGTGAATCCGCGCCCGACAATCTCGCCGATGGACGTGTTCTCGTCGCCGGATCCGCCAAGCGTGATCTGGTAGAGCTCGGTGCCCTTCTTCTCGACGCCCAGAATGCCGATATGGCCGACGTGATGGTGGCCGCAGGCGTTGATGCAGCCGGAAATCTTGAGCTTCAGCTCGCCGATCTCCTCCTGCCGCGACTGGCTGCCGAAGCGCGTCGAAATCTCCTGCGCAACAGAGATGGAGCGCGCATTGGCGAGCGCGCAATAGTCGAGGCCGGGGCAGGCGATGATGTCGGTGACGAGACCGGCATTGGCCGTCGCAAGCCCGATCCCGGCGAGCCGGTCGTAAACCGTCTTCAGGTCGGCTCGCGCGACATGCGGCAGGATCAGGTTCTGCTCGTGGCTGACGCGGATTTCGTCAAAGGCCAGTTCTTCCGCCAGATCCGCGATCGCGTCCATCTGTGCATCCGACGCGTCGCCGGGCACCTCGCCGATGCCCTTGAGCGAGATCGTCACCGAGGCATAGTCGGGGCTGCGGTGCGGATTGACGTTATGGGCGAGCCAGCTTACGAAAGCGGGATCACGCACATCGTCCGAATGCGGCCGCGCGGGGAGTTCCGGCGGCGCGAAATAACGCTCGATGGCGTCGATGTCGGCCTGCGGCAGCTTCAGTTCGCCATTGCGGATCTCGGCGAATTCCGCCTCGATCTGGCGCGTCAGTTCTTCCGTGCCGGTCTCGTGGACGAGGATCTTGATCCGCGCCTTGTACTTGTTGTCCCGGCGACCGTTGAGATTGTAAACGCGCAGGATCGCGGTCGAATAGGTCAGAAGATCAGCTTCGGGCAGGAAGTCGCGCACCTTCTTGGCCACCATGGGCGTGCGCCCCTGCCCGCCGCCGACATAGACCGCGAAGCCGAGTTCGCCCGCCTCATTGCGCTTCAGATGCAGGCCGATGTCGTGGACCTGAATCGCCGCGCGGTCGCGTTCGGCGCCCGTCACAGCGATCTTGAACTTGCGCGGCAGGAACGAAAATTCGGGATGGACCGACGACCATTGCCGCAGGATTTCCGCATAGGGACGCGGGTCGGCGACTTCGTCGGCCGCCGCGCCGGCGAAATGGTCGGCGGTCACGTTGCGGATGCAGTTGCCCGACGTTTGCAGCGCGTGCATCTCGACCGAGGCGAGATCTTCCAGAATTTGCGGAATGTCGCCCAGCGCCGGCCAGTTGAACTGGAGATTCTGGCGCGTGGTGAAGTGGCCATAGCCCTTGTCGTAGGTGCGAGCGATATGCGCCAGCATCCGCAACTGCTTCGACGACAGCGTGCCGTACGGGATCGCGATCCGCAGCATATAGGCGTGAAGCTGGAGATAGACGCCGTTCATCAGCCGAAGCGGCTTGAACTGGTCCTCGGTCAGGTCGCCAGCCAGCCGCCGGTCCACCTGATCGGCGAACTCGGCGGTGCGTGCTTTCACGAATGCGTGGTCGAACTCGTCATAACGGTACATGGAACTCTCTTCGAGGGTCAGGCGGCGATCCGCACGCCCTTTCGGGCCTGCTTGCCGAGGTCGAGACGGTTGGTGGGGCCGGCGGCGCGGATGCGCTCGCGCAGGCGTTTGGGCACGATGCGACCTTCGACCAGGTCGATGTCGACCAGCGCCAGATCGACCACCTCGTTCTTGCAGATGGCAGCCTTGCCGGCGCGTTCCAGCTTTTCCTCGGTCGCGACGTCGCGGGCGATTTCCGCGCCGTCGATCGTCTCGACCCAGCCATGGTCGGCGGCAAGCCACACCGCTTCGCCGTCGATCAGGCGGTTCGCAGTCACGATCTTCATGTCGCATTCTCCTTCAGGTCCAGCCGCGCGCCGGCGTGAGCGGCGAGCGCTTGCGAACGCTCGAAATTGGCTCCGGCGACGGCGTCGCCGATGATCGTCATGACGGGGCCGGTCAAATCCTCACGGGCCTGTAATCTTGGCAGGTCGGCGAGCGTGCCGTGGAACAGGCGCTTGGCCGAAAGGCTTGCATTCTCGACCACGGCAACAGCCGTATCGGGCGCAAGGCCGGCATCGATCAGGCGCTGCGCCACGTCGGCGGCGACCGAGCGGCCCATATAGATCGCGACCGTCGCCCCACCGATCGCCAGACGCGCCCAGTCGGGAAGCGGCCCGCCCTTCAAATCGTGGCCGGTGGTGAACACCATGGAGGACGAGACGCCGCGAAGCGTAAGCGGCAATTCGAAATCGGCCGCAGCCGCGAATGCGGCCGTCACACCCGGCACAAACTCATAGGAGATGCCGGCATCGCGCAGCGCAGCCATTTCCTCGCCGGCGCGGCCGAAGACGAGCGGGTCGCCCGATTTCAACCGCACGACGCGCTTGCCCTGACGGCCAAGTTCGACCAGCAGTGCGTTGATCTGACTTTGAGTCTTCGAATGGCAGCCCTTGCGCTTGCCGGCCGCGATCCGCTCCGCATCGCGGCGACCCATGGCGATCACGGCCTCGGGAACAAGCGCATCGTGGACGATCACGTCGGCTTCCATCAAAAGGCGATGCGCGCGCAGCGTCAAAAGGTCTTCCGCGCCCGGTCCCGCACCGACCAGCGCCACATGACCTTGCGTTGCGCCGCCGCGTTCCAGCAGCGCGGTGGCCGTGCCGCGCGCGGCATCGACCTGTCCGACATCGATCTGGCGCGCCGTTTCGCCGGTGAAGAATTCCTTCCAGAAGCGCCGGCGCGCGACACCGCGCGGCACGCGCTTTTCGACCGCGTCGCGAAAACCGGCGGCAAGACGTGCCAGAGCGCCGAGCTGCGGGCTCAGCATGAGGTCGATGCGCGCCCGGATCATCTGCGCGAGGACCGGCCCCGCGCCTTCCGTTCCGATCGCGACCGCGACCGGTGCGCGGTTGACCAGCGCGGGCGTGAAGAAGTCGCACAATTCCGGCCGGTCGACCGCGTTGACCGGAATGCGCAGGGCGCGCGCGTCCGCGACGATGCGCCGGTCGGCATCCAGATCGTCGGTCGCGGCGAAAACGAGCGCGGCATCCGCGATCAATTCGGCACGATAGGTCGCGCTCAGGATCTCGACGCCGTTCACTGCTGCCCAATCGGCAAGCTGCGCCGTCGGTTCGACGGCAATGATGCGCAGATGAGCGCTGGACTGCACCATCAGCCGCGCCTTGGCGAACGCCTCGTCGCCCGCGCCGACGATGGCGACGACACGCCCTTCGACCTTGGCGAAGATCGGAAAGGCGTTGAGGCGCGCAACAGGCGTATCGATGATGGTGGAACGGGACATGACGCCATTCTCGCGGATCGACGGCGTCCGGTTAAGGAACGGCGTCGTTCGCGCATGCGGCGGGCGCAATCATTTTTCGCTCGATTGATGAATACGGGGAAAATTATTCCAGCACAGTCGCGGATCGGCCTGGAAACGCTACGGAACACCTCTCCGCCGCGCCGCGTTGGTTCCAGCGTAAACAACACAACGAGGAGTCTGCGATGAACGCGATCAAGATCGATCATGACGCATGGGTCGTCGTCGCCGATGGCGAAAAGGCGCTGTTCCTGCGCAATGAGGGCGACGCCGAATATCCCCATCTGGAAGTCTTCCGCGAGATGCAGGACGACAATCCGCCGACCCGCGATCAAGGCACGGACCGGCCTGGCCGCATGCAGGATGCCGGACGTACCGCCCATCGCAGCGCTGTCGAGGAGACGGACTGGCATCGCATCGAAAAGGAGCGGTTCGCCAAGGAGATCGCGGAACGGCTCTACAAGCTCGCCCATCGCGGCAATTTCAGGAAACTGGTGGTCGTCGCGCCGCCGCTCGTGCTCGGCGAATTGCGCAAGGAGTTCCACAAGGAAGTCACCGACCGAATCACGGCGGAAGTCGCCAAAACGCTGACCAACCACCCGATCGACGAGATCGAGAAGAACCTGATGGCCGCCTAGCCTTTCAGGAACGCGCGCAAAAGGTCGATTTCGCGCGCGCTCGTCAGCGTCGGGGCATGGCCGTAATCGTCCAGCGTCACGAGGCGCGGCTTCGGTCCGCGCTTTGTCATCGCGTCGGCCGTCTCGGCGGACAGAACGTCGGACGTCGCGCCGCGGATCAACAAGGCGGGAATGTCGATCGCATCGTAGACCGGCCAGATGTCGAAATCGCCGGTCTGTCCCTTCAACGGCACGACGATCCCCGGATCGTAGTGAACCGTCACGCGCCCGTCGTCGGTGCGGCGCATCGACGTATCGGCCATGCGCCGCCAGAAGGCCTCGTCATTTTCGCCGAACGGCGCATAGACCGTTCGCAGCCAGGCCTCGAATTCGCCGAGCGTGTCGAATACGGGTGGATTGCCGACATAGTCGACGATCCTTTCAAGCCCTTCGCCGGAGATTTCTGGTCCGACGTCGTTGATTACCAGATGGGAGATGCGATCCTTGAGGGAACCGGCGGCAAGAACCATACCGAGCAGGCCGCCCATCGACGTGCCAATCCAGCGGACGCGTTCGATGCCGTAATGGTCAAGCATCGCCACCGCCGTCGCGCCATAGGTCGCATAGGAATAATCGCCCGGATCGGCCGCCCAGCCCGACAGGCCGCGCCCGATCGTATCGGGGCACAGGACGAAATATATGTCGGACAGCGCGCTTGCCGCCTCGTCGAAATCGCGCCCCGTGCGCGCCAGCCCGTGCCACATGACGAGCGGCGGGCTCGCCGGGTCGCCCCATTCGGTGACGTGCAGCTCGAAGCCGGCGGCGCGAATGCAGGTCGAGCGAGAAGTCATGACCGGTGCTTTTCAGTCATCAGACGTGCTGGCCGCCATTGATGTGGATTTCGGCGCCGGTCACATAGGACGCCTGTTCCGAGCACAGGAAATAGATCGTCTCGGCAACTTCGGACGTCGAACCGAGCCGGCGCAGCGGAATCGTCTCGACGATCTTCTCCGTGCCCGGCGACAGGATCGATGTTTCGATCTCGCCCGGCGCGATCGAATTGACGCGGATGCCGTGCGGGCCGAAATCGGCGGCCATCTCGCGCGACAGCGAGGAGAGTGCGGCCTTCGACGTCGCATAGGCCGTGCCGGCGAAGGGATGGACACGGCTGCCGACGATCGACGTGACGTTGACGATCGACCCCTTTGCCGCGGCAAGCTCCTTGAAGAGGCCGCGCGCGAGCATGATCGGCGCGAAGAAATTGACCTGAAACACGTCGCGCCAGACATGCATGGGCGTTTCGAACGAATTCATGCGTTTGCCGCCGTCGAGCTTTGGCGAGATCGCGGCATTGTTGACGAGCGCGTGAAGCTCGCCTCCCTGCTCTTCGAGCCGGTGGCGGATTTCCGATACCGCCGAGCCGACATCCTCGGGGTCCGACAAATCGATCTTGATGTGGTCTTCCGGCCCCGCCGGCCATGGGCAATCCTCGGCGAATGCCTGCCGCGAACAGGTGATGACGCGCCAGCCCTCGCGCGAGAAGCGCTTGACGGTGGCATGGCCGATACCGCGGCTCGCGCCGGTCAGCACCAGGGTCTTTCGGGCGGTCGTTTCAGCCATCGGGTCATCCTTGCGTGATGCCCGTATCTAGACGAGCGCGCCCGACTTTACGAGAGGCGATATAAGCCGGTCGGCATCGGCCCCGTTTCGCGGCGGCCTAAAGCCGTGTCACCATGCGGTATCTTGAAGGATGCACCATGCGCACGAGCGTGATCGGTCGCTCCGCCAGCCAGGTGATGCGCTCACCGACGAAGACCGGTGCACCGGGTGCGATTCCAAGATGCTGCGCTTCCTTGCCCGCCGCGTCGGCGAAGAAGGAGAACTCGGCATGGGTGAAGGGCGCGGTTTCGACCAGCCATTCGTTCGGCCCGATTGCCGAAAAGTCGGCGTCTTGCGCGGCCGGAACGGTATCCAAGATGATGTACCGGTCCTCGAACTGGAACGGCGCGCTGCCCGCAAGATGCAGCGCCTGCACATGGCGAAGACGCGCTCCGTCGGCAAGTCCCAGCCGTTCGGCGACCTGCCCCTTAGCGCCGACGACCACGCTCGACAAAAACCGGTAACCATAGACCTGCCCCGCCGCCTCCACTTCGTGCCGCACGAGCGGAATGGCGAAACGCGCCTCGCGCACGGGGTGGAGCGCGACGCGCGTTCCCGCCTTGCGGCGACGCTCGACCAGACCCTGCTCGGCGAGTTCCCGCAGGGCGCGGTTGACCGTGGCTCTCGCTGCGCCGAACTCGCCCGCCAGCGCCTCCTCGCCGGGGATCAGCGCGCCGGGCAGCCAGACGCGGCTGGCGATACGGCGCGAAATCTCGTCGCGGATGGTGCGGTAAGAAGCGCGGGATCGGGTCACAGACGGTCCATGATCGAGGAAAGGCAGACACCGTACCGCGCGGATATCGCCTCGCGCGCGATGTGGCGTCCTCCCCTTACCATATGGCGGCCCGCCGACCAGACATCCGTGACCGCTTCGCGGCTGCCGGCGAAGATCCAGCCGTCGAGGACGAAATCCTCCTTCAAACCATGAAGACCATCGCGCGTCGGATCGATGGCGACCATGTCGGCGAACCTGCCCACTTCGATCGCGCCAGACGAGCGGCCGAGCGCCTGCGCGCCGCCGCCAAGTGCGGCATCGTAAAGGCGTCGCCCCACCGAGCCACCGGGTTGCGCCAGCACAACGCGGGCGCGGTCGCGAAGGCGCTGCGAATAATCGAGCTGGCGCAATTCGCCGATGGTCGAGATCGAAATGTTGGAATCCGATCCGATGCCGAGCCGTCCGCCATGGTCCAGAAAGCGGTCGCCGTCGAAAATGCCGTCGCCGAGATTGGCTTCGGTGACGGAGCAAAGCCCGGCGACCGCGCCTGTCGCGGCGAGCGCGACGGTTTCGCCGGGCGTCATATGCGTGCAGTGGATCAGGCACCAGCGCGCGCCGACCTCGTGGTTGGCGAGAAGCCATTCCATCGGCCGCGCGCCAAGGACGGCGAGCGTTTCGTCGATCTCGGCTTCCTGCTCGGCGATGTGCATGTGGATCGGGCGGTCGGGCCTGAACCGTGCAAGTTCGGCAAGGTCTTCTACCGGAACCGCGCGCAGCGAATGCGGCGCAATGCCGACGGTCACGTCGTCGCGCCCTGCCGAGAGCGTCTCGGAGCGTTCAACCAGCCGCATGAAACCGTCGAGCGAATTGGCGAAGCGAAGCTGCCCGCCCTTGAGCAGTCGCCCGTCGACACCGCCCTGCGCGTAGTGGACGGGCAACAGCGTCAGCCCGATGCCGGTCATCTCGCTGGCCGCACAAATGCGCGCGGCAAGCTCGCCCGGATCGTCATAGGCGCCGCCGCCCTGCCGGTTGTGGAGATAGTGGAACTCGGCCACGGACGAAAAGCCGGCTTCCTGCATCTCCATGAAGGCGAAGGCGGCGATGGCCTCGATCTCGTCCGGCGAGAGAATGTCGAGGAAGCGGTACATAACCTCGCGCCACGTCCAGAAGGAATCGCGCCCGCTCGGGCCGCGCCGCTCCGTCAGGCCGGCCATGGCGCGCTGGAAGGTATGGCTGTGGAGATTGGAGAGCGCGGGGAGAAGCACCTCCACGCGCTCGCTTTCGACGGACGGCGCGGCGTCCGCCTCGACCTTGCCGATCCGCCCGTCATCACCGATTTCGACGCGGACGTGTTTGCGCCAGCCATCGGCAAGAAGTGCTGTCTGGGCGAAGATGGCAGTCATGGCGAATCCCGATTGACACAATATGTCTATACATAATAGCGTAATCGCAGATCGGATTTTCTGCAAGCGGATGCCAATGAAAACGCTTCTGACGAACCTCACCCTCGCGACCATGACGGAAGGCGGTGCGGCCTATGGCCTCGTCGACGATGGCGCGGTGGCGATTGCCGATGGTCGCGTCGTCTTTGCCGGACCGGTTCAGGATTTCGCCGAAGAGTTCGACGAGTACGACACGCGCGACATGAAAGGCCGGCTCGTCACGCCGGCCTTGATCGATTGTCACACCCATCTGGTCTTCGGCGGCAACCGTGCGCGCGAATTCGAGATGCGTCTGGAAGGCGCGACCTATGAAGAGATCGCACGCGCCGGTGGCGGCATCGTCTCGACGGTTTCGGCAACACGCGGCCTCTCACAGGAAGAACTGGCGCGCCAGACGCTGCCCCGCCTCGACGCGATGATCGCCGAGGGCGTCGGCACGGTCGAAATCAAGTCCGGCTACGGCTTGAGCGTCGAGGACGAGTTGAAGATGCTGCGCGCCGCGCGCGAGCTTGGTCGCCTGCGCAAGGTCCGGGTAAAGACGAGCTATCTCGCCGCCCACGCCGTGCCGGTCGAATACAAGGGCCGCGCCGATTCCTATATCGATGAGATCGTTCTGCCCGGCATGGAAGCGGGCGCGGATGAAGGGCTGATCGACGCGGTCGACGGGTTTTGCGAAGGCATCGCCTTTTCGCCCGACCAGATCGCGCTTGTGTTCGACAAGGCGAAGGCGCTGGGCTTGCCGGTAAAGCTCCATGCCGAGCAATTGTCAGACCTGGGCGGTGCGAAGCTCGCGGCGGAATATGGTGCGCTCTCGGCGGATCATCTGGAATATCTGGGGGCGGACGGCGTCGCCGCGATGGCGGCATCCGGAACGGTGGCGGTGCTGCTGCCCGGCGCGTTCTACACGCTGCGGGAAAAGCAGTCGCCGCCGGTCCAGGCGCTGCGCGATGCCGGCGTTCCGATCGCCATCGCGACGGATTGCAACCCCGGCTCCTCTCCGCTCGCCTCGCCGCTTTTGACCATGAACATGGCCTCGACGCTGTTTCGACTGACGCCGGAGGAAGCGCTGGCGGGCCTGACGCGCAATGCCGCAAAGGCGCTGGGGTTAGGTGACGAGATCGGCACGATCGAACCCGGCAAGCGCGCAGAGCTTGCGGTTTGGAATGTCGAGCATCCGGCGGAGTTGTCCTACCGCATCGGCTTCAACGCACTCCATGAAAGGATCGTCGGATGACAATAATGATGCGCCGGCTCTCGACGTTGCCCCCCTCTGGCCGGCAGGCCAGAGGGGGGCGTGACAAGGCGTATACCCTCGATGGTGCGCGCCCATGACCCTCACCCTCACCCCCGGCGCGGTCACGCTCGACCAGCTTCACGACATCTACTGGAACGGTGTACCTGCGCGGCTCGACGATGCCTGCCGCCCCGGCATCGCGCGCGCGGCGACAATCATCGCCGACATCGCGCAAGGCGAAACGCCCGTCTATGGCATTAATACGGGCTTTGGAAAGCTCGCCTCGGTGAAGATCGCGGCGAGCGACGTCGCCACGCTCCAGCGCAACCTGATCCTGTCGCATTGCTGCGGCGTCGGCGTGTCGCTGCCTCAAGAAATCGTGCGGCTGATCATGGCGCTGAAGCTCGCCTCGCTCGGACGCGGCGCTTCCGGCGTGAAGCCGCAAACCGTCGAACTCATCGAGGCGATGCTCGACAAGGGCGTCAGTCCGGTGATCCCGGAAAAAGGGTCGGTCGGCGCTTCGGGCGACCTTGCGCCACTGGCGCACATGGCCGCCGCGATGATCGGCGAGGGCGAAGCGGATTTCGCCGGCGAACGACTGCCCGCCACCGACGCGCTCCGGCGCGCGGGCCTCGCGCCGATCACGCTCGCCGCCAAGGAAGGGCTGGCGCTGATCAACGGCACGCAGGTCTCGACCGCGCTGGCGCTCGCGGGACTGTTCAAAGCGCATCGGGCGGGAAATGCGGCGCTGGTCACCGGCGCGCTATCGACCGACGCCGCGATGGGCTCGTCCGCGCCGTTCCATCCGGAAATCCACGCCTTGCGCGGCCATCAGGGCCAGATCGACACCGCCGCTGCCCTGTGGGCGCTGCTCGACGGCTCACAGATTCGCGAAAGCCACCGCGAGGGCGACGAGCGCGTTCAGGACCCCTATTGCATCCGCTGCCAGCCGCAGGTCGACGGTGCCTGCCTCGACGTGCTTCGGCAGGCGGCGAAAACGCTGGTGATCGAGGCGAATGCCGTGACCGACAATCCGCTGGTCCTGTCGGACGGTTCTGTCGTCTCTGGCGGCAATTTCCACGCCGAACCTGTGGCCTTCGCCGCCGACCAGATCGCGCTCGCGATCTGCGAGATCGGCGCGATTGCGCAACGCCGCATCGCGCTTCTGGTCGATCCGGCGCTGTCCTTCGGGCTGCCGGCGTTTCTGGCGAAAAAGCCGGGGCTGAATTCGGGCCTGATGATCGCCGAAGTCACCTCCGCCGCGCTGATGAGCGAAAACAAGCAGATGGCGCATCCGGCTTCGGTCGATTCGACGCCGACCTCGGCCAATCAGGAAGACCACGTCTCCATGGCCTGTCACGGCGCGCGCCGGCTTCTGGCCATGACCGACAACCTCACGCATATCGTCGGCATCGAGGCGGTGACGGCGGCGCAAGGGGTGGAGTTGCGCGCGCCGCTGAAGACCTCGGCGGAATTGCAGGGTGCAATGAAGGCGATCCGCGACGTCGTGCCGTCGCTGGAGGTGGACCGGTACATGGCCGGCGACCTCGAGGCGGCTGGCGAATTGGTGCGCTCAGGCACGCTCAACGAGAGCGTCGGCGACATTCTACCAAGGTTGGAACTGTGATGCGCGACGGCCGAGTGATTGATCTCCCCCCTCGCGGGGGAGATGGCGGCAGCCAGAGGGGGGCGACGTGGAGCGCTATCCTGCTTGATCAGCTTGCGACGTTCGTGCTCGATGACCTGCTGGGAGGTCGGTGGGACAGCGCCCCCCTCTGCCCTGCCGGGCGTCTCCCCCGCGAGGGGGGAGATCATGCGCTTCGCCGTCTATCTTCCACCGGAAAACGCGCATGAAACCCGTATCCGTCGAACGGGGCTCGTCGTCCGTCATTCTCGGCATGCCACATACCGGCACGTTTGTGCCTGACGATGTAACCGCGAAGCTCAATGACGAGGGCCTGCGCCTTCGCGACACGGACTGGCACATCAACCGGCTCTATGCCGGGCTTTTGCCGGGCGCGACGGTGGTGCGGGCGAATTTTCATCGTTACGTGATCGACGCGAACCGCGATCCGTCGGGCCAAAGCCTTTATCCCGGCCAGAACACGACGACCCTGATCCCGACGACCGATTTCGACAACCAGTCGATCTGGCGCGAGGAGCCGGATGCGACTGAGTTGTCGCGCCGCCTTGCCGACTGGCACACGCCGTATCACGCGGCACTCGAAGCCGAAATCGCGCGGGTCAAGGCGCTGCACGGCATCGCGATCCTTTACGATTGCCACTCGATCCGATCGCATTGCCCGTTCCTGTTCGACGGCGAACTGCCGGTCCTGAACATCGGCACCAATGACGACGCGACCTGCGCGCGCGAAATCACCGCAGATGTCGAGGCGATCGCGGCCGGTTCCGGGCTGACATGGGTCGCGAACGGCCGCTTCAAGGGCGGCTGGACGACGCGCCATTACGGACAGCCCGAACGCGGCGTGCATGCGATCCAGATGGAGATCGCGCAATCGGCCTATCTCGCATCCGAAACCGAACCCTTCGCCTATGAAGAGACGCGCGCCGAAAGGCTGCGCGCCGTCCTGAAACCCATTCTCGCCGGGCTCGAAGCCCGCGCCCTTACGCTCGGAGCCTGATCATGAACGATCCGCGTCACAATATCCGTGAAATCCGCAGCCCGCGCGGCACGGATCTCAACGCGAAATACTGGACGACCGAAGCCCCGCTCAGGATGCTGATGAACAATCTCGACCCGGACGTGGCGGAAAACCCGAACGAACTGGTCGTCTATGGCGGAATCGGCCGTGCAGCGCGGACCTGGGCGGATTTCGACCGGATCGTCGCGAGCCTGAAAACGCTTGAGGAAGACCAGACGCTGCTCGTCCAGTCCGGCAAGCCGGTCGGCGTTTTCCGCACGCACACGGATGCGCCGCGCGTCCTGATCGCCAATTCGAACCTCGTGCCGCATTGGGCCGACTGGGATCACTTCAACAAGCTCGATAGGCTCGGCCTCATGATGTACGGCCAGATGACCGCCGGCTCGTGGATCTATATCGGCACGCAGGGCATCGTGCAGGGCACCTACGAGACCTTCGTGGAGGCCGGCCGCCAGCACTATGGCGGCGACCTCAAAGGCAAGTGGATATTGACGGGCGGCCTCGGCGGGATGGGCGGCGCGCAGCCGCTTGCGGCGGTGATGGCGGGGGCTTCATGCCTTGCTATCGAGTGCGACGAGACGCGGATCGATTTTCGTCTGCGCACGCGTTACGTCGACGAAAAGGCGACGAGCCTCGACGAAGCGCTGGAGATGATCGACCGCTGGACCAAAGCGGGCGAGGCGAAGTCCGTCGGGCTTCTGGGCAACGCGGCCGACATCGTGCCCGAAATGGTCCGTCGCGGCATCCGCCCCGACATCGTGACCGATCAGACCTCGGCGCATGATCCCCTCAACGGCTATCTGCCGAAAGGCTGGACGATCGCCGAGTGGAAGCAGAAGCGCGAGAGCGACCCGAAAGCCGTCGAAAAGGCCGCACGCCAGTCGATGCGCGAGCATGTCGAGGCGATGGTCGCCTTTCACGAACAGGGCGTGCCTACGCTCGACTATGGCAACAATATCCGGCAGGTCGCCAAGGACGAGGGCCTCGAAAACGCCTTCGCGTTCCCGGGCTTCGTGCCGGCCTATATCCGCCCGCTGTTCTGCCGTGGCATCGGTCCGTTCCGCTGGGCGGCGCTCTCGGGCGACCCGGAGGACATCTACAAGACCGACGCCAAGGTGAAGGAAATCCTGCCGGACAACGCGCATCTGCATCGCTGGCTCGACATGGCGAAGGAACGCATCGCGTTTCAGGGCCTGCCGGCGCGCATCTGCTGGGTCGGGCTCGGCGACCGCCACCGGCTTGGCCTCGCTTTCAACGAGATGGTGAAGAACGGCGAGCTGAAAGCGCCGGTCGTCATCGGCCGCGATCACCTCGATTCCGGCTCCGTCGCCTCGCCGAACCGCGAGACGGAGGCGATGAAGGACGGCTCGGACGCCGTTTCCGACTGGCCGTTGCTCAATGCTCTCTTGAACACCGCGTCGGGCGCGACATGGGTGTCGCTGCATCATGGCGGCGGTGTCGGCATGGGCTTTTCGCAGCACGCCGGCATGGTCATCGTCGCCGACGGCACGGACGATGCGGCGCGGCGGCTGGAGCGGGTGCTGTGGAACGACCCGGCCACCGGCGTCATGCGCCACGCGGATGCCGGCTATGACGAGGCACTCGACTGCGCGCGGGAAAAGGGGCTGGACCTGCCGGGCATTCTCGGATGATAGGCTGAAAGGGAGATGGCGGCCGAGGCCTTCACCCCTTTCGCGTCATGACCGGCCTTGTGCCGGGCATCCACGAAAGCTCGCGAAACAAGACTTTGGTGGATCCTCGGGACAAGCCCGAGGATGACGGCGAGCAAGGCACGTTGGCCAGCCTTTGAAACAACAGCCGCGGGTTATCGCTCGTATTTATAATAGTCTACAGGACTACCGCGCCAGACGCACCACACGCAGCGAGTTGCCGATACCTTCGAAGGCGGCGAGCAGATCTTCGCTGCTCGAGGCGTCGAAATAGTGCGTGGACGGATCGCTTGCGCAGGCTTCCATGAGCGCCTTGCCTTTGGCACTCGTGACCATGAACGCGACCGTAAATATCTCAATGCCCTGACGCTTCATGTTGGTGCAGATCGATCTCGTATCCGCATTTGTCTTATCGATGTTGGTGTCGGTCTCGTAGGCGGGCTCGTTGTTGTGCTCGATACGCTGATGCATGCCGTTGTTCCTGCGCAACATCGTATTTGCGCCGTCCGTCATCAACACGGCAACCTTGCGCGGGCGGGCATTCGCCGGATCGTAGGGCGCGCCCTGCGAGAAAGGGGCCTCGGGCGAAAGAATGTTCAGCCCCCAGACCATGCCGGCTGGGATGTAGGTCTGCGACTTGTATCCGTCGATGTCGGTCGTCATAGACTGAATGGCTGATTTCAGGCGCGCCTTGTCGCTGGTGAGTTCCACGATCGGCGTTGGGCAAATTTGTGTGCGCTGGACGAAACCCTTGTAGCGTTCGCTGTTGCGGTCGTGCAGCCAGTTGTCGCTCTGCGTGCGCGAGGCAACGCAGCCCCACCATTTGAAATGGCGCAGTTCACGCTTTTCCTCTTTCGCCGGAACGATCTCTTCATAGGGCGGCGCACCGGTCGGAACATGCCTGCCCTCCCAATAGCCTGGGCAGGTATAGTCCTCCCGCACGCCGTCGTTCATGCGCGAGCAGGCCCTTTCGGGCACCCAGACCGTCCGTTCCCAGCGCGTCGGCGTGACGGTTCTGGTGTAGGCGGGCTCGGCCTTCTGGGTGACGACCCATTCCGACCGGTCGGCCGGAACGTCGATCCACGGAGCGGAGCGGTTCGCCATGCCGACATTGACATACTCGGCATAGGGAACGATGCCGATCTGCGCCGCGCCGTCGTTTTCGCGAAGCAGTTCATCGACAAGCTTGTTGGCCGCAGTCTTCAGTGCGGCGATTCGCGTTGTGCCACCGCCTGCCTCGCGCGACATCGAATACGTGTTGTCGAGAATAAGCGCCACCTCGACCTGCCCATTCACAGCCCGCTCCGCCAGCGCCGATGCGCGCACGTCGAGGCGGTCGTAACCCGCAAGCGCCATGAACGTCGTCGGGATCGAGCCGGAGGCTTCGATGTCCACGTCGTCATCGGTCGTCTTCAACTGGCTGATCCGCACGTTCTGGACACGGTTCGTGTTCTGGTTTCCGGCCAGGAAGTCGGTCGCGAGGTTCTCCAGCTTCGACTGATCCCGCTCGCGGCTGGAGGCCAGCGACAGCGACGTCGCGTCGACCATTTCCTGCAGGTGACGCTGGGCGGACAAATGGCGCGAATAATCGATCGCCAGCCCCGCCGCCAGGCACAGCGGCACGATTGCCAGCCCCGACAGGATGGCGAAATTGCCGGAGCGCGACCGGGCGAACTTTTGGAACATGACAGGCCCCCGCCTTGGACATGGGTTCTTCGATGGAGCCGAATGTCCGCCTGCCGCGGTAAAGGAGTGCTTACGACGCGGGCCGATCTCGTCTGGCGGTTAAGGTTTGGTTTAAGGGCCGGTGGAAATCATGTCCTCAGCCAGTGGCCGTGATGCTCGCCCGAGCCGTCGATGCGGTCAAAACCGTGCGCACCGAAGAAGTCGCGCTGGCCCTGAATGAGATTGGCCGTGCCGCGCCCCTGCCGGAACGCGTCGAAATAGGTGACGGCCGCGCCAAGCGCGGGAACCGGCAGCCCGGCCTCAACCGCTCGCGCGACGACCCGGCGCAGCGAAGGGCTCGCGCCCGACATGGTCTTCATGAAGGCCGGCAGAAGAAGAAGATGTGCCGGCTCGGCGCTCGCCTCGTAAGCCGTCGCGATCTCGCTCAGGAATTGCGAGCGGATGATGCAGCCGGCGCGCCAGATGCGCGCGACCATGCCGAGCGGCAGGTTCCAGCGAAACTCGGACGACGCCTCTTCCATCACCGCGAAGCCTTGCGCGTATGCCGCCACCTTGGCGGCGAGCAGGGCATTTTCGAGATCGTCGATGAAGGCGGCGTCGGCCGTGATCGACGGGGCGGCGGGCGCGCCATAGGCTTTCTCGGCGGCGAGCCGCAGGTCTTTTTCCGCCGACAGGCTGCGCGCGGCGACGGCGGTCTCGATTGTGGTGGCGGGCACGCCCATCAATTGCGCCTCGACGGCCGCCCAGCGACCGGTTCCCTTCTGCCCCGCCTGGTCGGCGATGACGTCGACCAGCGCCTTGCCGCTCGCCGCATCGCGGGTGCGCAGGACGGTTGCGGTGATTTCGACGAGGTAGGAATCGAGCGGACCGGCGTTCCAGCGCTCGAAGATGTCGGCGATCTCGCCGGGCGCCATGCCGGCGCCGTCGCGCAGGATTCCGTAGATCTCGGCGATCATCTGCATGTCGGCATATTCGATGCCGTTATGGATCGTCTTGACAAAATGGCCGGCCCCGCCGGGCCCGAGCCAGGCCGCGCACGGCTCGCCGTGAAAGCGGGCCGCGATGTCCTCGAGGATCGGCTGGATCCGGATCCACGCTTCCTCCGGGCCGCCGACCATGATCGACGGCCCGTGGCGTGCGCCGTCCTCGCCGCCCGACACGCCCATGCCGACGAAGGTGAGGCCGGAGCCTTCGAGTTCGGTGTAACGGCGGATCGTGTCGCGGAAATTGGCGTTGCCGGCGTCGATGATCATGTCGCCGGCATCGAGATGCTCGCGCAGCGCCGCGATCTGCTCGTCCACCGCTTTGCCGGCCTGCACCATCAGGATGATCGGGCGCGGCGGCTTGATCTGCTTGACGAATTCGGCAAGCGTCGCGCAGGGCACGATGCGCTCGCGCAGATCGCCCGCGTTTTCGAAGAACGTGCCGGTCTTTTCCGCCGTGCGGTTGTAGACAGCGACGGCGTGCCCTTTCTCGGCGATGTTGAGAGCGAGATTCGAGCCCATCGTGCCGAGGCCGAAAAGGCCGATTTGCGCTTTGGTCATTGTCCGTCCCTGATCGTTATCTTCTTATTGCCGCCATGGCGCGGAAGCGTCATGTGTCGCGCCGACCGGCCCCAACGTCAACACTGGCTGCGGCATGCCAGCCATGCACAGCGAACATTGTTTACGCGATAGCGCCCCCAAAGCCTCTTGACCCTTTGCCTTTCACGACAAACTGATTAAGACAGCCGCGAAGATTTCAAAGAGCAGGACGCGATGACCCCCGTCACCCAGATGCCTCCCCTCATCACGATCATCGGCGGATCGGGCTTCGTCGGCCGCCATGTGGTGCGCGCCCTTGCCAAGCGCGGCTACCGCATCCGCGTCGTCGCCCGCAACCCGAACACGGCGCACCACCTCCAGCCGCTCGGCAATGTCGGCCAGATCGTTTCTGTCCGGGGCAATCTGCGTGACCGCGCCTCGATCGACAGAGCCGTTCAGGGCGCCGATTGCGTGGTCAACCTCGTCGGCATCCTGCACGAGGGCGGCCGCCAGACGTTCCACGCGGTGCAGGCATTCGGCGCGCGGGTGGCGGCGGAAGCCGCACAGGCCGTCGGTGCGCGCTTCATCCAGATCTCGGCGATCGGCGCCGATCCGGACTCATCGTCGTCCTATGGGCGCACGAAGGCAGAAGGCGAAGCGGCGGTTTTCGAGACGCTGCCCGACGCGACCGTGTTCCGTCCCTCCATCGTGTTCGGGCCGGAGGACGGTTTTTTCAACCGTTTCGCCGCGATGGCCCGGCTGTCGCCGGCACTGCCGATGATCGGCGGCGGGCACACCATGTTCCAGCCGGTCTATGTCGCCGACGTCGCCGAGGCGATCGCGCGCGCGGTCGACGGCAAGGTCGAGGGCGGTAAGATCTACGAACTCGGTGGGCCCTCGAAACGCTCGTTCCGCGACTGCATGGACTACATGCTCGAAGTGATCGGCCGCAAACGGCTGTTCGTGCCGATCCCGTGGAGCGTCGCCGAGATTCAGGGCTCGATCCTCGGCAGCCTGCCCAAGCCGCTTCTGACACGCGACCAGGTCGAAATGCTGAAGACCGACAACGTCGTCTCAAGCGAGGCCGAGAACGAGGGCCGCACGATCCAGAGCCTCGGCATCGAGCCGCAGGCGATGGAAGCGATCCTGCCGACCTATCTGTGGACCTATCGCGCTGCCGGCCAGTTCACGCGCCCGCAGGGCATGTAACCGGTTGGAGGCGGTGGGCGCGTTTTTGCCGGACGGTCTGCCGGTCTGGGCCGCTGCGCTTCTCGTCGTCGCGAGCTTCTTCACATCCGCGCTGACGGCATCCTTCGGCGTCGGCGGCGGGATCGCCATGCTGGCGATGCTGGGGCTGTTCCTGCCGGTCGCGGCGCTGATCCCGGTCCATGGCGCGGTGCAGCTCGGCTCCAACACCGGCCGTGCCTGGCATCAGCGCGCCGCGATCCGGTACGGCATCTTCGTGCCGTTCCTTGCCGGCTCGCTCATCGGCGCCGTTGCCGGGGCCGCTATCGTGGTTCAATTGCCGGATGCTGTTTTGAAACTGGTGCTCGGCGCGTTCATCATCGCACTCACCTGGGCGAATATTCCCGGTTTCCAGAGGATCGGGCGCACAGGACTGGCCGTGGGCAGCGCCGTGACCGCACTCCTGACGATGATGGTCGGTGCCACCGGGCCGCTCGTTTCGAGCCTCTTCGCGCAGGTCATTCCCGACGACCGCAAAGCGCTGGTCGCGACCCATGCCGCCGGCATGACGGTCCAGCATTTCCTCAAGATCATCGTCTTCGGCCTTGCCGGTTTCGCCTTCGCCGCGTGGCTGCCGCTGATCGCGGTGATGATCGTCTCGGGCTATCTCGGCACGGTCTATGGCAGCCGCTGGCTGGACCGCCTGCCCGAAGAGGCGTTTCGCAAATGGTTCAGGATCGGTCTGACGCTGCTGGCGCTCGATCTGGTGCGGCAGGGGCTTTTCGCGCTCGCCTGATCTGGCTCGGTGCTTGTGCGGTCGTGGCGCTGCCGCCAACATGGCGGACCCTCTATCGAGGGTGAGGAGGAGATGTTCGTTGGAGCCTATTCCCGATCCTGATCGCGTGAGCCAGATCGACGGGCGCTATGCCTGGACGCGGCTCGTCATGTCCGTTTTGATCGCCACGATCGGCTCGGTCGGCATGTGGTCGGTCGTCGTCGTCATGCCGGCGATCGAGGCCGAATTCGGCACGCTGCGGGCGCAGGCCTCGCTCCCCTATACGATGACGATGGTCGGCTTCGCGCTCGGCAATGTCTATATGGGCCGGTTCGTCGACCGCGCCGGAATCCTGCTGCCGGTCGTAGCCTCGGCGCTGGCGCTCGCCGTGGGATATGCGGCAGCGGCCGCCGCGCCGTCGATCTGGGTTTTCGCCATCGTGCAGGCGATCATCGGTTTCGGCGCGTCGGCGACTTTCGGCCCGCTGATCGCCGACATTTCGCACTGGTTCGTCAAAAGGCGCGGCGTCGCGGTCGCAGCGGCGGCGAGCGGCAATTATTTCGCCGGGGCAATCTGGCCGCTGGTCATGCAGGCGGTGCTGCCCGATCTCGGCTGGCGGATGACCTATCTTTTCATCGGGCTGTTCTGCATCGTCACCATGCTGCCGCTCGCTTGGGCCTTTTTGAGGACACGCGCGCCCGATCTGGGCTCCGGCGCCCATGTCAGCGTCCCGAAGCCGATGCGCGCGATCGACCTTTCGCCCCGCCAGCTCCAGATATTGCTGTCCATCGCGGGGCTCGGCTGCTGCGTCGCCATGGCGATGCCGCAGGTTCACATCGTCGCCTATTGCGTCGATCTCGGCTTCGGCGTCGGAACCGGCGCGGAAATGCTGTCGCTGATGCTGATCGGCGGCGTCGTCAGCCGCCTCGCGTCTGGTTTCCTCGCCGACTATATCGGCGGCGTGAAGACGCTGCTTCTCGGCTCCTTTTTCCAGATGTTGGCGCTCGCCGCCTATATCCCGTTCGACGGCCTCGCCTCGCTCTACCTCGTCTCGCTGGTCTTCGGCCTGTCGCAGGGCGGCATCGTGCCGAGCTACGCGCTCATCGTGCGCGAATACCTGCCCGCTCACGAGGCGGGGCGGCGCGTCGGCCTCGTCATCATGGCGACCATCGTCGGCATGGCGCTCGGCGGCTGGCTGTCGGGCTACATCTACGACCTGACGGGGTCCTATCAGGCCGCCTTCGTCAACGGCATCGCGTGGAACTTCATGAACGTGCTGATCATGGCCGCAATCCTGTGGCGAACGACGCGGTTGCGGCCGGGGGTTGCCTAGATTCTCAGGCTCCGAGAGGTCGCGAATTCGAGCCATGGATTCCTGTGACGAGCACAGGAATGTCTTTTACTTATGGGTGAGGCTGGGGTGGCCTCGCGTTTGCGGGTTGTCGTCCGTAGAGGAATCGGTTCGACGACCGTCGTCATCGAGGACCCATACCGCATCCAGCCTTGCATCGCTTGTTGACTTGAAGGGTGTGCCGGAAAAGACGCGCCCTCAACCGGCGCCAGGCCGCATACGCGCCGCACTCAATTACCAGACACTCATCGCCGCCGGAAAAAGCGAAACGAACCGGTCTCGTGGCAACCAGCAGTTCAATAACAGGACGTCAAAAACAGCACCGGCCCGAGCGAGAACAGCGTCGAGCCGAGCGCCGCCCAAGCCGCCAGCCACGCGACGCTTTCGACGAAAGGTTTGAGCGTCAGCCCAGCGCCGCCCGCCGCCTCGCGATGTATTGCGGACACACGGACAACGACCCAGCCCGTGCCGAGCGAGACCAGAAGCAGTGCGACGAGCACGACGCGTTGCAGCGAGAGCGATCCCATGACCAGGATTTCGTCCCAGCCAAAAGCGCAGCCGACCGACAGCACCGAATAAAGCGCGACGAACGCGGCCGACCAGACGACGAAGCCTGCCATCATCCATGCAATCCGCCATGCAGAGACGCGCTCGGCAATCATTGCCCGCCTCCCGATGCCGAGACGATCAGCGGCATGATCAGCACCAGCGCGATGCCGAAGATGCCGGTCAGTGCCGTATAATCGTGCCAAAGCTTGCCGATCCTCAAATCCAGGCTGCGCCGTGCCGAGACACGGCCCTGCGCGATGCGCCAGACGCCGAACAGGGCGAAGACCAGGCCGAGCGCCGAATGGACCGCGACATAGGCGAGCGTGAAGAACGCGGTCGCTGCATAGGCATGGCTGGTCGGATCGGGAAGCGCCGTCGCGATCAGATAAGCGATCAGGCCCGTTGCGAGGACATGCGCGCCGGCGCTCGCCAGAAGCAGCATCGACGCGCCGCCGCCCTGGGCATTGGCCGTCACGGCCATCCGTGCCGTCAGCGCCGCCCCGAGAAGTGTGATTGCCGCGAGCGCGGGCGGCAAAAGCCCCGTCTCGACCAGTTCGGTCGGCGGCCAGCCCGGAGCGACGAGCCACAGGAAGAAGACCGCGAAGATCAGCGAGGCGAAGAGCGTGCCGTTGCAGACCAGCGTGAACACCATCGCCCACCAGGACGGCGCACCCTCCGCCTCGTAATGCGTCGGCACGGCAATCCCGTGCCCGATCTCGAGGTCGCCATGGTCGTGGTCGAGACCGGTCGCATGCGTCCAGCACAGACACAGCACCAGCGTTACGCCAAGCGGGACAAGCGACCACCAGTAGATCTTGAACAGCAGGCACAGCACGAACGCGCCGATGGCGAGCGCGGTCCAGAGCGGCAGGTAGGTCGTCTGCGGCAGGATGATCGTCTGGTCGGGCCGCCCCGATGTCATGTCGACGCCGAGGGTCTCCATCCAGCCATGGCGCGTGAAGCCGAGATAGCCTTTTCCGGCGGCCAGCTCGTTGCCGATTTCGTGCGGCTCCAGCATGTCGGCACGCCGGTCGACCAGCGGCAGCGAGGCGAAATTATAGGCAGGCGGCGGCGTCGTCTGCGCCCATTCCAGCGTTCGCGCGCCCCACGGATTGCGCCGGTACGGCTTGCCGAAGCGAAATTGCAAAACGATGTCGATGACGATCAGCGCGAAGCCCATCGTCAGGATGAACCCGCCGATCGAGGACAGCAAATTGAGCCAGTCCCAGCCGACGCCCGCCGGATAGGTATGCACGCGGCGCGGCATGCCGCGCAGGCCCGTCATGTGCATCATGAAGAAGGTCATGTTGAAACCGACGAAGATGAGCCAAAAGGCCGGCACCGAAATGCGGTGCATCGTCAGGCGCCCGGTGACATGGGGCAGCCAGTAATAGGCGGCGGCGAGCATCGGAAAGATGAAGCCGCCGACGAGCACGTAGTGCAGGTGAGCGACGACGAAATAGCTGTCGTGGACCTGCCAGTTGAACGGCACCATGGCGAGCATCACGCCCGTCAGACCGCCGAGGACGAAGACGAACAGGAAGCCGAACACGTAGAGCATCGGCACGTCCATGCGCGGTCGTCCGTGGGCGAGTGTCGCCAGCCAGGCGAAGATCTGCACCGCTGTCGGGATCGCGACGAGCGCGCTTGCCGCCGAAAAGAAAGCGAGCGCCAGATGCGGAATGCCGACCGTGAACATGTGGTGGACCCACAGGCCGAACGAGAGGAACGCCACCGCGATGATGGCGACGACGATGGCGCGATAGCCCATCAGTTCCTTGCGCGCGAAGACCGGAATGATGGTCGAGATGGCACCTGCCGCCGGCAGGAAGATGATGTAGACCTCCGGGTGCCCGAACAGCCAGAACAGATGCTGCCACAACAGCGAATCCCCGCCGCGTGTCGGGTCGAAGAAGGGCAGGTCAAAGGCGCGTTCGAGTTCGAGCAGGATCGAGCCGAGGATCAGCGGCGGGAAGCCGACCAGCATCATTCCGGCGGTGATCAGCAGATACCAGCCCATGATCGGCATGCGGTTGAGCGACATGCCCGGCGCGCGCATCTTCAGGATCGTCACGGTGATCTCGACGGCGGCCGCGATCGCCGAAATCTCGACGAAGGTGATGCCCAGCAGCCAGACATCGGCATTGATGCCGGGCGCGTAGGTCGAGGACGACAGCGGCGTGTACATGAACCAGCCGCTGTCGGGCGCGACGCCCATCAGCATCGCCACGATCAGGATGGAGCCGCCGAAGATGTAGCAGTAGAAACCCAGCGCAGTGAGCCGGGGAAAAGCGAGATCGCGCGCACCCAGAAGCTTTGGCAGGAAATAGATCGCCATACCTTCGAACATCGGGATGGCGAAGAGGAACATCATCACCGTGCCGTGCATGGTGAAAATCTGGTTGTAGATTTCCGGCCCGACGAACGCGGTGTTCGGCGTAGCCAACTGTGCGCGGATCAGCATCGACAGGATGCCGCCTATGGCGAAGAACACAAAGGCGGCGACCATGAATCGCTTGCCGATGATATTGTGGTTGACGGCGGCGAGGCGCTGTAGCCCCGGTCCGGTCTTCCAGATGTCATGCAATTCGCGGTGAAGCCGAATGGCGTTGGACCTGCGCTGCTCGCTCATCGGCCGCTCCTTGCAATTGCGGCAGCGCGTGCGGCCTCGTAATCTTCGGGCGCGTGGGCGATGACTGCAAAGCGCATGCGCGTGTGGCCGTCGCCGCAAAACTCGGCGCACACGCCGCGATAGGTGCCGGGCCGGTCTGCCTCGATGCGCAGCACGTTTTCGTGGCCGGGGATCGCGTCCACCTTGCCGGCAAGACGCGGCACCCAGAAGGAGTGGATGACGTCCGAGGTCGTCACGACGACATCGACCGGCGCTCCGGCCGGGATGTGCAGTTGCAGCGTTTGCCCCTCGGCATCGTCATAGCCGAACTGCCAGTTCCATTGATGCGCCATGGCATAAACGCGCGGCGGCTGGTCCTCCATCGGTTTCGGGATCAGCCGCTCGCCAAGCACGAAGGCGGCGGTGACGAGCGCGGTCAGGACGATGGTCGGCATGATCAGCCCGCCGCCGACGATCCACTGGCCGACGCTGAACCGCGACAGCATCTGCGGTCGATAAAAGGCGAGTGCATAGAGCACCCCGACCAGCAGGAAGAGCGCGGCCGCGCCCCAGAACATGATCCACCATAAAATCGCGATGTTCGACGCCGCCGGACCGGCGGGATCGAGCGTGGAGAGCGGGCCGGAACATGCGGCGAGCGGCAAGGCCAGAACGGCGGTCGCCGCCAAGCGCCACTCGACACGGCAAACGCGCGCGCTAGAATCTTGATCTGCGGAACGGGGCAGGGTCGTCTCCGTTGAGATTGAAACCGAGGGCAGGGCATGAGCGAGACGCGCGACCGGGGCAATCCCGTTATTGAGGAAGTGATCGAGGAGGATATCGCCTCCACGGTGGCCGTCGCCGGCCATCCCATCCATGCCATGAGCGTTCATTTTCCGATCGCGCTCGTCTTTGCGGTGCTCGGCTGCGACATCTTCTACTGGTGGTCGGGCGATCCGTTCTGGGTGCGCGTCAGCATCTGGGCGGCCGGCTTCGCCTTTGCGACCGGCGTCGCCGCCGGCATCGTCGGTACGCTGGAACTGCTGCTTGTGCCGGGCATCCGCATGCGCGTAGCAAGCTGGACACATGCGGTCGCGGCCATGACGCTCATCGCCATCGCCGGCACGAATTGGGGCCTGCGCCTCATCGAGCCGGGCGCGATCCTGCCGCACGGATTGCTCCTGTCCGTTCTCGCCTCGATCTTCACGGGGCTGGCCGGCTGGCATGGCGGAAAGCTGGTCTTCGATCACGGTGTCGGCCTCATCGTGACAGCCAAGGAATGAATTCGCCGATGATATCACGCAGCGCGCCCGGCCGCGTCAGGTCCATCGGCAGCCAGTCCCAATGCAAGGGCGGCTTGGCTAGCACGACGATCAGGATCGCCAGCGTCACCAGCGTGGTGACGATCGTCACGGCGACGAAACGCCACGCCGGATAACGTTCTCCATCCTCGAACAGGCGGATGATCACCAGCCCCGTCAAAATGTGGATGACGACCAGCACGCCGACAAACGCCATCTTCACCGAAAACCATTCGACGAAGGTCGCCTGCAGGAAGATCAGGCCGATGCCCGAGCCGATCGCGACGAAAGCGGCCGGCGAGATCAGCGAGACGTAAGCGAAGCGCACCAGTCCCTGAAGGCGATAGAGCGCCTCGTCGTTCTCGACGCGGTGACGCTGCGCGTAAAGACCGGGCAGGCATATCAGCCCGGCGCACCAGATGGAGATCGCCGCCATATGGATGAATTTCAGCCAGACCATCAGCGCGGCCGGTCCGCCGAGAAGGCTTCGGACTGGCCGAACTGACGCCACGCGATGATCAGTGCCACCGCCAGATAGGGCAGCGCCGCCGGCACCCACATCAAGAGGCCGGCGAGTTGCTGATCAGCGAGCGGCGTCAGGCCATAGGGCAGCGTCGTCGTCATATGCGGCTCATAAAGCGGGCGGCCGGCGAAGGTCAAAAGCGCGCCGAGCATGCCCATCTGCACGATCGAGCCGAGCAGCGCAAAGAGCGCCGAGCCGGGACGCGCGGCGAAGATCGCCTGCCACAGGAAGAAGGCCGAGAAAAACAAGGTCAGTTCCATCAGCCAATAGACCGGAACGGAGGCGAGCGCCCATTCATACGGCACCGGCGCATGCCAGATCCACATCAGGACGGTGTGGGCGAGAAAGAACGGCGAGACGGGCAGTCGCAAGAACCGCGTCGGCATCGCCAGTGCCAGAAGCGGCGCGGCGAAGGCGACAAGCAGGAGGTGATGGGCGATGCGGGCGGAAAAAAGCGCGGCGGACAGCGCGCAGATGGGGGAGACAAAAGCGACAACCAGAACGGCGAGCGCGCCCGCGCCATAGGGCGACCGGGCCGCCTCGCGCAGGCCGGAGCGCGAGGTAAAGAGGGCGCAACCGCCGATCAGCGCGAAGATCGCGATCAGCAACGGATCGAAATTCCATGTCGACCACAGATCGGCGGGCAGGGGCGCGGGGCCGCAATAGGGGATCAAAGTGGCGCTCATGGGCGAACTCGCTTCGCGGCCGGCTGTTCTGACAGGGAGAGACTTGCTCCAACGGCGAGGCATGGATTCCTGTGACGAGCACAGGAATGACGGTTGTGGGAAGTCAATCCCAGCTTTGACGCGTGACGACTGACACTAACGTTGCCGCCGTCATTCCTGTGCTCGTCACAGGAATCCATGCCTCGATGGTTTCTCTGGGCGATTGGCTTCGTGGCGTGGCGCGGCAACCTCACCTGTGCGCCCGCATTGGCTTGGTCTGCGACCGCAGCCGAATTATGAATTGTCCAATCGAACACGCGCTTCCCCTCAAGCGTTCACATGGTGTGAACGTCAGCGACGGTTTGCAGGTTCCATCGAATCTGCACGAAGTATCAATCCGGCAGGACGGCGGTCGCCTCGATCTCGACCTTGGCATCGTCCTCAATCAGCGCGACGACCTGCACCATCGCCATTGCGGGGAAGTTGCGGCCGATAACCTCGCGATAGGCTGCGCCGATGCCTTTCAGATTGTCGAGATAGGCGCGCTTGTCGGTGACGTACCACGTCATGCGCGTCAGGTGCTGCGGCCCTGCGCCCGCCTCGGCGAGGATGTCGACGATATTCTGCAATGTCTGGCGGGTCTGGCCGACGAGGTCCTGCACCTCGAACACCTGATCGCCGTTCCAGCCGATCTGGCCGCCGACATAGATGGTGCGGCCTTTCGCGGCCACGCCGTTTGCGTAGCCGGACGCTTTCTTCCAGTTGGCCGGATGCAGGATTTCGTGAACGGGAGCGGTCATGGTCGTTTCCTTCGATGCCGGTTCTTTGCCGGCTTTTCAGACGCCGAGATAGCGGTCCTGAATGTCGGCGGTAAGTTCGGACGGCGTGCCGCGCCAGACGGTCGCGCCCTTTTCGAGAACGATGCAGCGGTCGGCGGACGGCAGGAGTTCGGCCAGCGTCTTGTCGACGACGAGGATCGACTGGCCTTCGCCCTTGAGTTTGCGGATGACCGCCCAGATGTCGTGCCTGATGACCGGTGCAAGCCCTTCCGTCGCCTCATCGAGGATCAGAAGGTCGGGATCCGTCATCAGCGCGCGGCCGATTGCCAGCATCTGCTGTTCGCCGCCCGAAAGCGTGCGCGCCATCTGGTCGCGGCGCTCGGCAAGGCGCGGGAAAAGATCGTGAATCGCCTTCAGGCTCCAGCGACCCTTGCGCGCAGCGGCGAGAAGATTTTCCTCGACCGTCAGATTCGGGAAGCAGCGGCGGCCTTCCGGCACGAGGCCGAGCCCGAGACGGGCGATGCGGTGTGGCGAACGGCGCTCGATGGCATTGCCCTTGAAGCGAACCGACCCCGCCCGCGCGGGCGTCATGCCCATGACCGAGCGGATCGTGGTCGTCTTGCCCATGCCGTTGCGGCCCATCAGCGCCACGACCTCGCCTTCGGCGACGTCCAGTTCGACCCCGAACAGCGCCTGGCTCGCGCCATAGAAGGTTTCAAGGCCGGAGACTTCGAGCAGGCTCATCATTCGTCTCCCAGATAGGCGCGGCGCACTTCCGGATCGGCGCGGACTTCGTCCACTGAACCGGAGGCGATGACGCGGCCGTAGACAAGCACGGAGATGCGGTCGGCGAGCGCGAAGACCGCATCCATGTCGTGTTCGACAAGTAGGATCGGCGCTTCTTCGCGCAGTTCCGATAGGAACCCGGTCAGCGCCTTGGAGCCTTCCGGCCCCATCCCCGCCATCGGCTCGTCGAGCAGGAACGCCTTGGAGCCGAGCGCGAGCGCGATGGCGATTTCGAGCTGACGACGCTCGCCATGCGACAGTTCCGCCGCGGGCACGCGCGCGCGATCCTGCAAGCCGACACGGGCAAGCGCCTCCATCGCCGGATCGACCAGCGATCTGTCGCTCAGGACCGGCTTGAAGAAGCGGAAGCTCGATCCCTGCACCGACTGCACCGCCAGCATGACATTGCGCAGCGCGGAGAATTCCGGCGCCAGCGAGGACACCTGAAACGAGCGGCCGAGGCCGCGCCGCGCACGCTCGGCGACCTTGAGCCCGTCGATGCGCTCGCCCAGAAAGCTGATCTCGCCTGTATCGGGCCGCAGCGTCCCGGCGATCTGGTGAATCAGCGTCGACTTGCCCGCTCCGTTCGGACCGATCAGCGCGTGGATCTCGCCCGGATAAAGATCGAGCGAGACGTTCTCGGTCGCCTTCAGAGCACCGAAGCTCTTGGAGACGCCTTTCAGCGACAGGACCGGCTCAGCCATGACGCACCTTTCCGGCCAGCGCGCCGACGATGCCGCCGCGCGCGAAGAGAACGACGGCGAGAAGGCCGAGCCCGAGGAAGAACTGCCAGCGATCCGTCATGCCGCCGAGCAGGAACTCGACCATGACGAAGAGCATCGCGCCCGCCACCGGCCCATAAAGCCGCCCGACGCCGCCGAGCACGATCAGGACGATGAACTCGCCCGACATGTGCCACGACATCATCGACGGGCTGACGAAGCGGTTGAGATCCGCATAGAGCGCACCGGCGAGCGCCGTGATCATGCCTGACAGTACGAAGGCCGCGAGCCGGATACGGAACGGTGCGATCCCGACCGAGGCGACGCGGACCTCATTCTGCCGCGATGCCTGCAATGCCGCGCCGAAGCGCGAATCGCGCAGGAACGCGAACAGGATCAGGACCGCGATCAACACGCCGTAGCACAGCAGGAAGAAGGACAGCGGCACCATCGTGTTGATGCCGGGAAACTGGTTGCGCACCAGGATCGACAGCCCGTCCTCGCCGCCATAGGCGGGCCAGGAGATCGCGAAATAGTAGGTCATCTGCGCGAAGGCGAGCGTGATCATGATGAAATAGACGCCGGACGTGCGCAGCGATATCAGGCCGATGAGCAGCGCCAGCAACCCCGCGACGAGGATCGCGACCAGCCAGATGACCAGCATCGAATTGGTGCCGGCAAAGCTCACGATACCGAGATTGAGCGGTTGCATGTTGAAGGCGTGGCTGGCGAGGATGCCGGCCGCGTAGCCGCCGACACCGAAGAAGGCCGCATGGCCGAACGAGACGAGCCCGCCGAGGCCGAGAGCGAGGTTCAGCCCGACCGCGGCCAGCGCGAGGATCGCCATGCGCGTCGCCAGCGTGACGTAGAACGGCGAGCCCCATTGCAGCGCGGCGAACGGGATTGCCAGTAGCAGAAGCGCGAGCGCGATGTTGACATATGTTTCGCGTGACATGCGCATCATCTCGCCCCCGCGAAGAGGCCCTGCGGGCGCACCGCCAGAATAATGGCCATGACGATATAGATCAGCATCGACGCGACAGCCGCGCCGGCGGTCGCGGCCTGCGAGGTGCCCATGAACAGTGCGAATATCTGCGGCACGAGGAAACGGCCCATCGTGTCGATCAGCCCGACGAGGATCGCGCCGACGAGCGCGCCCTTGATCGAGCCGATGCCGCCGATGACGATGACGACGAAGGCGAGGATCAGCACCGGTTCGCCCATGCCGACCTGCACCGATTGCAGCGCGCCGACCATGGCACCGGCAAAGCCCGCCAGGGCCGCGCCGAGCGCAAAGACGATGGTGTAGAGCGTGCGGATATCGACGCCGAGCGCGCCGATCATTTCGCGGTCGGACTCGCCTGCGCGGATCCGCATGCCGAGCCGCGTCTTGGAGATCAGGAGCCACAGGCCGATTGCAACCGCAATACCGACGCCGATGATGGCGAGCCGGTAGAGCTGATAGCGCGAACCGCCCGACAGAACGACGAAGCCGGCAAGTTCGGGCGGCACGTTCAGATAAAGCGGCACCGAGCCGAACAGATAGCGCGTGCCTTCCGAAAAGATGAGGATCAGCGCGAAGGTCGCGAGCACCTGGTCGAGGTGGTCGCGTTTATAGAGCCGCCTTATGACGAGGATCTCGACCAGCGCGCCCATGGCGGCGGCCGCTGCAAGGCTCGCGGCCAGCCCGATCCAGAAAGACCCGGTCTGCGCCGAAACCCATGCGCAGGCGAACGCGCCGACCATGTAGAGCGAGCCGTGGGCGAGGTTGATCAACCCCATGACGCCGAAGATCAGCGTCAGCCCGGCCGCCATGAGAAACAGCATGACGCCGAGTTGCAGCCCGTTCAAAAGCTGTTCGATTAAAAGTGCGCTGGACACAAGCCGATCTCGTTTGGCTGGAAATTCTGCGAGGGCGTGCCGCCACGCCCCCCTCTGGCCGGCAGACCAGAAGGGGGCGCAGCGGCACGACTTTCGTCATTACTGCGTGCACTGCTCCGCATAGGCGTCGCCGTGGTCGTCGAACACCTTTTCCAGCGTGGCGTTCGTCAGGACGCCGTCCTTGTCGACCACTTCCATCATGTAGATGTCCTGGATCGGGTGGCGGTTGGTGTTGAAGGAAAAGTCGCCGCGCGGGGATTCGATGTCGGCTTCCATCAGCGCGGCGGCGAACGCTTCCTGATCCTTCACGTCGGCCTTGGCGGCTGCCGAAAGAATAAGTTGTGCCGCATCATAAGCCTGAACGGCATAGATCGACGGCAGGCGGCCGTATTCTTCCTCGAACGCGGCCGTGAACGCCTTCGACGCCTCATTGTCGAAGTCGGGCGCCCACTGGCCCGAATTCTTGACGCCGAGCGCGGCTTCACCGATGGCCGGCAGCACGTCCTGAGAGAAGGAGAAGCCGGGGCCGGTGACCGGAATGTCGACGCCCGACTGCGCATATTGCTTCATGAAGGCGATGCCCATGCCGCCGGGCAGGAACATGAAGACGGCGTCCGCGCCCGAGTCGCGGATTTGCGCGATCTCGGCCGCATAGTCGGTCTGGCCGACCTGCGTATAGACCTCGTTGGTGACCTCGCCCTCGAAATAGCGTTTGAAGCCGGTGAGCGAATCCTGGCCGGCCGGATAGTTGGGCGCCATGATGAACATCTTCTCATAGGTGCCGTTGGCGTATTCGCCGGCCGCCTCGTGGAGATTGTCGTTCTGGTAGGCGGCGTTGAAATAGAGCGGGTGGCAGTTCGCACCCGCGAGCGCTGCCGGAGCCGCATTGGTCGACACGTAGAACTTGCCCTGCGCAGTCGCGGACGGCACGACGGCCATGGCAAGGTTCGACCACACAATGCCGGTCAGGATGTCGACCTGATCCGACTGGATCATCTTGTCGGCGATCTGCACGGCAAGTTCCGGCCGCTGGCCGTCGTCTTCCGTGACGACCTCGATCTCATCGTTCCCGGCCTGCTTGATCGCCAGCATGAAGCCGTCGCGCGTGTCGATGCCGAGACCGGCGCCACCGCCCGACAGGGTGGTGATCATGCCGATCTTGATCGGCTCTGCCATGGCCAGATCGGAGACCGACAGCGCAAGTCCGATAACGCCCATTTTCACTATGCTTTTCATTTCCAGCACTCCCATTGTTGTTCAATCAGTTCCCACTTGTCAGCGGGTTTTCCATCCCGTCCGACAGTATTTCTAAAGCTCGGTCCTAACCTTCCACAGTTCCGGGAAAAGTTCGACCTCCAGCATGCGCCGCAGATAGGAAACGCCTGCCGTTCCGCCGGTGCCGCGCTTCAGCCCGATAATACGCTCGACCGTCGTGACATGGTTGAAGCGCCAGCGGCGGAAGTAATCCTCGAAATCGACCAGCTTTTCGGCAAGCTCGTAGAGCATCCACCAGCGTTCCGGGTCGCGATAGACGATTTTCCATGCTTCCATGACGGCATCGCTCGTCACGCGCTGGTTCCGCCAGTCCGTCCGCGAATCCTCGCCGCCGACATCGAAGCCGTTGCGCGCGAGCAGCCGGATCGCCTCGTCGTAAAGGCTCGGTCTGTCGAGAATGTCTTCAAGCGGCCCGCTGCGCACGCCCGCATGTTCGTGCGGCTTCAGCATCGCCAGATTGCGGTTGCCCGCCAGATATTCGATCGCACGATACTGCCAGGACTGAAAGCCCGACGACTGGCCGAGATCGTCGCGAAAGCGCGTATATTCCGAGGGCGTCATGGTGCGCAGCACGTCCCAAGCGCTGTTCAACTGTTCGAAGATGCGCGCGACGCGCGTCAGCATCTTGAAAGCCGGCTGAAGATCGTCGCGCGAAATGGCATCCATCGCCGAGCGTATCTCGTGCACGGCAAGCTTCATCCAAAGCTCCGACGTCTGGTGCTGGATGATGAACAGCAACTCATCCGGGGATTTCGACAGAGGCGTCTGCGCATCGAGGATCGTATCAAGTCGCAGATAGTCCGAATAGGACATGCGCTTGGAAAAATCCATTTCCGCGCCCTCGGGAATGTCGTGCGACGCGCTCATGTGACCTTGCTCCGCGCCTTGAACTCAGGCGCATCCCAGAGCCGGTTTGCCATGATGTCCTCGAGGATTTCGGCGGCCTTCGTCACGTCGTCCAGCGACAAATAGAGCGGCGTGAAGCCGAAGCGCATGATGTCGGGCGCGCGGAAATCGCCGATCACGCCCTTGGCGATCAGCGCCTGGATGGCGGCATAACCCTCGGCAAAGCGGAACGAGACCTGACTGCCGCGCATCATCGGATCGCCCGGGCTGGCCAGTTCGAGGTCCGGGCAGCGCCGCTCCACCTCGGCGATGAAATGTTCCGACAACTCGATCGAGCGCGCCCGCACCTGGTCCATCGTCACGTCGTCCCACGCGTCGAGCGCGGCGTCGAGCGCCGTCAGCGCGAGGATCGGCGGCGTGCCGACACGCATGCGTTCCACACCCTTGCCCGGACGATAGTCGAGATCGAAGGCGAACGGCGCTTCGTGGCCGATCCAGCCGGACAGGGCTGGCCGGACCTTTTCCGCCAGACGCGGCGCGACATAGATGAAAGCCGGCGCGCCGGGGCCGCCGTTCAGGTACTTGTAGGTGCAGCCGACGGCGAAATCGGCGTCCGCGCCAGTGAGGTCGACGGGGATCGCGCCCGCCGAATGCGCCAGATCCCAGATCGCGAGCGCGCCGGCAGCATGCGCCTTTTGCGTCAGGCGCTTCATATCGTGCAGGCGTCCGGTGCGATAATCGACCTCGGTGATCATCAGCGTGGCGACGCTCTCGTCGATATTCGCTTCGACCTCTTCGGGCGCGACGATCTTCAATTCGTGGCCTTTGCCGAGCGAAGCGAGCAGCCCTTGCGCCATGTAGAGGTCGGTCGGGAAATTGCCGTTGTCGGACAGGACCACCTTGCGGGTCGGATTGAGGTCGAGCGCAGACGCCAGCGCCTGATAGACCTTGATCGACAGCGTGTCGCCCATGGTGACGGACCCCGCCGGCGCACCGATCAGCCGGCCGATCCGGTCGCCGACGTGAGCCGGCATGTCCATCCATCCGGCCTTGTTCCAGGCGGTGATCAGCATCTCGCCCCATTCGGCGTCGATGGTCTTTTGCACCCGCGCGCCAACCGCCTTCGGCATCACGCCGAGCGAATTGCCGTCGAGATAGACCACACCGTCGGGAATGCGGAACAGATCGCGCGTGCGGGCGAAGAGATCGGTCATCTTTGTTCCTTGAGCCGGAAGCGCTGGATCTTGCCGCTTTCCGTCTTCGGCAGCGCCTTGGTGAACTTCACCGAGCGCGGATATTTATACGGCGCGATCGCCGCCTTCACATGGTCCTGCAATCGCTTGATCATCAGCTCGTCGCCATCCTTGCCCTCGACCAGCACGACATGCGCCTCGACGATCTCGCCGCGCCCGTCATCCGACATGCCGATCACCGCGCATTCGAGCACGTCGTCATGCGACAGCAGTGCCGCCTCGACCTCCGGTCCCGCGATGTTGTAGCCGGCCGAGACGATCATGTCGTCGGAGCGAGCGGCAAAGTGAAAGCGGCCGTCCTCGTCCTGCCAGAAGGAATCGCCGGTCAGATTCCAGCCGTCCCTGACATATTCCTTCTGTCGTTCGTCGGCCATGTAACGGCAGCCGACCGGGCCGCGAACGGCCAACCGCCCGATTTCGCCGCGCGGCACCTCGTTCATGTCCTCGTCGACAATCTTCGCCTCGTAGCCGGCAAGCGGCCGGCCGGTCGTGGCGGGATGCGTGTCGCCGAAATGGTTGGAAATGAAGATATGCAGCATCTCGGTTGCGCCGATGCCGTCGAGGATCGGCTTGCGGGTCTTCTTCACCCACTCGTCGAACACGGGACCGGGGAGGGTTTCGCCGGCCGAAACGGCGACCCGCAGCGACGACAAATCGGCACCCTCGTCCATCGCTTTCATCATCGCGCGGTAAGCGGTCGGCGCGGTGAAGGTGATCGTGCCTTTATATTTCTGGATAATCTCGACCATGTTGGGCGGCGTCGCGCTTTCCAGAAGCGCGGCCGACGCGCCGAAACGCAGCGGAAAGACCGCCAGCCCACCGAGCCCGAAGGTGAAGGCGAGCGGCGGCGAGCCGACGAACACGTCGTCCGGCTGCACGTCCAGAACTTCCTTCGCATAAGCGTCCGCGATGATGAGAATGTCGCGGTGGAAATGCATCGTCGCCTTGGGAACCCCTGTCGTGCCCGAGGTAAAGCCGAGCAGCGCCACGTCGTCGCGTCCCGTCTTCACCGCGTCGAAGGTCACGGATTTGTCGAGCGCGATCCGGTCGAGCTCGGCGTCGTGATTGGCCGTGCCGTCGAAGCCGACGACTTGGCTGAGGAAGTCGCTCGTCTTCGCGCAGGCGACCATTTCGTCCATCAGCCGCGTGTCGCACAGCGCCAGCGTTACCTCCGCCTTGTCGACGATCTTCGTCAACTCGCCCGCGCGCAGCATCGGCATGGTGTTGACGACCACTGCGCCCGCTTTCGTCGCCGCCAGCCAGCAGGCGACCATGGCCGGGTTGTTCGCCGAACGGATCAGCACGCGGTTGCCCGGCTTGACGCCATAATCCTCGACCAGCGCGTGGGCGAGCCGGTTGGTCCAGTCGGACAGTTCCTTGTAGGTGCGCCGGCGTCCGTTGCCGATCAATGCGGTGCGGTCGCCAAAGCCTTTATCGACCATGCGGTCTGTGAGTTCGACGGCGGCGTTGAGGTAATCGGGATACTGGAACGCCCCGAGATCGATCTGCGGCCACTGGTCGAACGGCGGAAGATTGTCGCGCGTGAAACTGTCGGTGTGGGCGGAAGGGCCGAGCGTCATGATGCACGCCCTCTTTTCGATGACGGCGCTCCGTCGCGCCCCCCTCTGGCCTGCCGGCCATCTCCCCCGCATGGGGGGAGATCACGCGGTGTCGGCGACGAGACTAATCTCCCCACTCGCGGGGGAGATGGCCGGCAGGCCAGAGGGGGGCAACGTAGAGCACCAAACCTTCCAGCAGACATATCCATCATTCATGCTCCCATTGTCTGCCGCGCGATCACGATCTTCTGGACGTCTGACGCGCCCTCATAGATGCGCAATGCACGGATTTCCCTGTAAAGGCTTTCGACGATGTGTCCCTTTTTCACACCGTCGCCGCCATGAATCTGTACAGCCTGGTCGACGATCTCCTGCGCCGTGTCGGTCGCATGAAGCTTCGCCATCGCGGCCTCGCGCGTCACGCGCGGCGCGCCTGAATCCTTGGTCCACGCCGCGCGGTAGACGAGCAGTGACGACGCATCGACGCCGAGCGCCATATCGGCGATGTGCCCTTGAACCATCTGAAGATCGAAGAGCGGCGCGCCGAACAATTGGCGCGAACCGGCGCGCGCGGTCGTCTCATCGAGCGCGCGGCGTGCAAAGCCGAGCGCGGCCGCGCCGACCGTCGATCGGAACACGTCCAGCACCGACATGGCGATCTTGAAGCCGTCGCCGGCCTTGCCGATCAGCGCCGAAGCAGGGATGCGCACGCCATCGAAGAACAGCCGCGCCAGCGGATGCGGCGCGATCACCTCCAGCCGCTCGGCAACGCTCAGTCCGGGCGCATCTGCCGGCACGAGGAAGGCCGAGATGCCCTTCGCGCCAGGCGCTTCGCCGGTTCGCGCGAAGACGCAGTAAAGGTCTGCGATGCCGCCGTTGGAAATCCAGGTCTTCTCACCATTGAGAACGAAGTGGTCGCCATCTCTCGCGGCCGTCATTTCCATGTTTGCGACGTCGGACCCAGAACGTGGCTCAGAGAGCGCAAACGCCGACAGCGCCTTGCCTGCGCGCGTCTTTTTCAGCCATTCCTTCTGCTCGTCGGAGCCGAACAGGCTGATCGCACCGGTGCCAAGACCCTGCATGGCGAAAGCGAAATCGGCGAGCCCGTCATGGCGCGCGAGCGTTTCGCGCGTGATGCAAAGCGTGCGCACGTCGAGCGGTTGCGGATCGTCGGGATCGATCGCGGTGGCTTTGAGGAAGCCCGCATCGCCGAGCCTGGCGACCAGCGATTTGCACGCCGCGTCGACATCCGAATGGTCGACCGGCAGGTTGGCAGCGCACCACTCGTCCAGCCGCGCCGCATGTTCGCGGTGACGGTCCTCGAAGAACGGCCAGTTAAGGAAGGAGCGGTCAGGCATGGGCGCCCACCTTTACGGTCCAAACCACCCCCACTCCGGCCCGTTGGGCCACCTCTCCCCCTGCCCGGGGGAGAAGAACCGCTGCCGCGATAGCATCGCTTCTCCAGCCTGGGTTCCTCTCCCCCGGACAGGGGGAGAGGTGGCGCGCGCAGCGCGACGGAGTGGGGGTGCTTCGTGCGCTGCTCACGTCAATCCCCCTCGAAAACCGGGCGCTGCTTCGCCACGAACGCATGATAAGCCCGTGCGAAATCCTGCGTCTGCATGCAGATCGCCTGCGCCTGAGCTTCCGACTCGATCGCCTGTTCCAGCCCCATCGACCATTCCTGGTTGAGCTGTGTCTTGGTGATGCCATGCGCGAAGGTCGGGCCGGATGCGATCTGTTGCGCGATCTTCATCGCCTCGACCTCCAACGCGTTGGCAGCGACCAGCCGGTTGTAATAGCCCCAGCGTTCGCCCTCCTCGGCGCTCATCGAGCGGCCGGTGTAGAGAAGTTCGGCGGCGCGGCCCTGCCCGATCAGGCGCGGCAGCATTGCGCATGCGCCCATGTCGCAGCCGGCAAGCCCGACGCGGGTGAACAGGAACGCCGTCTTCGCCTCAGGGGTCGCAAGACGGATGTCCGAAGCCATTGTGATGATCGCGCCCGCACCGACCGCAACGCCATCGACTGCCGAGATGATCGGCTTGCCGCAATTCAGCATCGCCTTGACGAAATCGCCCGTCATGCGCGTGAAGGCGAGCAAGCCCTTCATGTCCATGTCGACCAGCGGGCCGATGATGTCGTGCACGTCCCCGCCGGAGCAGAAATTTCCGCCATTGGGCAGGAACACGACCACGTCGACATCGTCGGCATAGACGAGATCGCGGAACGTATCGCGCAGCTCGGCATAGGAGTCGAACGTAAGCGGATTCTTACGTTCAGGGCGGTCGAGCTGGATGGTCGCGACATTGCTTTCCATGCGCCACAGGAAATGTTTCGGCTTGAGCCCGGCCATCTTGGTCAATGCGCTTCCTCCCAATTGCTGCGGAACGCCTTGAGCGTCGCCGACAGGCGCACGGCGTCACCATCGGCCACGTCGCCCAGAAATTCCTCGATCCAGTTTTCGTGCGCCGCCGCCATCTCGGTGAAGCGCGTTTCGCCGATCGGCGTCAGCTTCACGATGAAGGCGCGCCGGTCCCCCTCCCGCGCAGCGCGCGAAACGAACCCGTCCTTGACGAGCCGCTCCACGATGCCCGTCACGTTCCCGTTCGAGACGAGCAGGAACCGCGACAGGTCGCTCATCGCCATACCGTCCGGCTGGCGATAGAGCGCCGCCATCACGTCGAAACGCGGCAGGGTCGTCTCGTAGTCGCGCTTCAGCCGCTCGCGCAGTTCATTCTCGATGAGACGCGAGGCGCGCAGAAGCCTGATCCAAAGCCGCAACCGCTCTTTGGCCACAGCTGAGCGCTCCACTGTGTCGAGCGGCGCGCTCACCATGTCTCGCCTCCCGAGACAGAAAGCGCCTGGCCCGTGATCGACCGCGCGCCGTCACCGACGAGATAGAGCACGGCGGCAGCGACCTCGTCCGGCTGGATGAAGCGGCCCTGCGGGTTGACGGCGGACAGGTCAGCGCGCGCTTCCGCCTCGCTGCGGCCCGTCTTTTCGACAATGTTGGCGACCGACCCTGCGAGCATGTCGGTCTCGACGAAGCCGGGGCAGACGGCGTTGACGGTCACGCCCTTCGTTGCCAGTTCGGCCGCCAGCGCCCGCATCAAGCCGACGACGCCATGCTTGGCCGCCACATAGGGCGCGACATAGGCGTAGCCCTTGAGGCCGGCCGTCGAGGCGATGAAGACGATGCGGCCCGCGCCGCGCTTTGCCATCGGAGAGAGCGCCGGCTGTACGGTCAGGAATGCACCGGTGAGGTTGGTTTCGAGGGTCTGATGCCATTGCGCGACGCTGACGCGATGCGCCGGCGCGCTTTCCGTGCCGCCCGCATTGGCGATGACGATGTCGAACGGTCCGCGCGCCGCTTCCGCCTTTTCGTAAAGCGCCGAGATCGCCGCGTGATCGGTCACGTCGGCGGCGATGGCGTGAAGGTTCTTGTGCGCCTTCGCTGCCGTATCGAGAACATCCTGCCGGCGTCCGCAGATCGTGACTTCGTGACCCGCATCGGCGAGCGCCAGCGCAATCGCCCTGCCGACGCCCGTTCCACCGCCTGTGACAAGCGCGTGGGTCATGAGCGCTCCGCGAGAGGTGTAACGGCGAGCACCCCCACTCCGACCCTTCGGGCCACCTCTCCCCCTGACAGGGGGAGAGGAAAACGTCGCCGTTTAGCGCTCTTCCTCTCCCCTTTTGAGGGGGAGAGGTAGTTCGCGCAGCGAACCGGAGTGGGGGTTGAGCGGTACGTCATCCTCACACCTTCCCCGTCATCTGTTCCTGGGCGCGTTCGGCGAGGCGATAGAGCTGGTCGCGACCGGGGATATACGGATCGGGCCATTTCTCCTGCCGGTCGCCGAGGCTCGCAGCGGCATGCAGTGTCCAATAAGGGTCCGCCAGATGCGGGCGCGCGAGGCATACGAGGTCGGCACGTCCGGCCATCAGGATCGAATTGACGTGATCCGGCTCGAAGATGTTGCCGACCGCCATCGTTGCCATGCCCGTCTCGTTGCGGATGCGATCCGAAAACGGTGTCTGGAACATGCGGCCATAGACCGGACGCGCGCGCTTCGACGTCTGGCCCGCCGACACGTCGCAAATGTCAACGCCCGCCTCCTGCAGAATTTTTGCGATTTTCACCGCTTCTTCGGGCGTCACGCCCTCGTCGCCGACCCAGTCATTGGCCGAGATACGCACCGAGATTGGTTTGTCGTCGGGCCAGACGGCACGCACTGCGGCGAAGATTTCGAGCGGGTAGCGCATCCGGTTTTCAAGGCTGCCGCCATAATCGTCCGTGCGCTTGTTGGTCAGCGGCGAGATGAAGGACGACAGAAGATAGCCATGCGCGAAATGCAGTTCGATCATGTCGAAGCCGCAGCGCGCGGCCATTTCGGTTGAGGCGACGAACTGGTCGCGCACCGTGTCCATATCGGCACGGTCCATCGCCTTCGGCGTCTGGTTCTGCGGCGACCATGCCACTTCGGAGGCGGCGAGCAGCGGCCAGTTGCCCTCCTTCAAGGGCGCGTCCATTTCTTCCCAGCCAAGCTGCGTCGAACCCTTCGGTCCCGCATGCCCGATCTGCGCGCAGATTTTAGCTTCGGTCTCGGAATGAACGAAATCAACGAGGCGCTTCCAGGCCGTCTCATGTTCCGGTTTGTAGAAGCCGGGGCAGCCCGGCGTAATGCGCGCTTCGGCGGACACGCAGGTCATCTCGATATAGACTAGCCCCGCGCCGCCCTTGGCGCGCTCGGCATAATGGACGAAATGCCAGTCGGTCGGCGCACCGTCCACGGCCTTGTACTGCGCCATCGGCGAGACGACGACGCGGTTCTTCAGTTCCATGCCGCGCAACTTGAACGGCGCCAGCATCGGCGGGCGATTGGTGTTCACCGCCGCACCCGCCTGGCTTTGGAACCAGCCTTCTGCGCTGCCGAGCCATTCGGCGTCGCGCAGCCGCAGATTTTCGTGGCTGATGCGCTGCGAGCGGGTCAGGAGCGAATAGTTGAACTGCACCGGGTCGAGACCGAGATAGCGTTCCACATCCTCAAACCATTCGAGCGAATTGCGCGCCGCCGATTGAAGCTTGAGCACTTCCGTACGACGGGCATCTTCGTACTTCTCGAACGCGCGTTCGAGTGTCGGCTCCGAATGGAGATAGTCGGCCATGGCGATGGCGCTTTCGAGCGCCAGCTTGGTGCCCGATCCGATCGAGAAATGCGCGCTTGCCGCCGCGTCGCCCATCAAAGCGAGGTTCTGGTAGGACCAGCGCTCGCACAACACACGGGGAAAGTTGATCCAGGCCGAGCCGCGAATATGGTTCGCATTGGTCATCAGCGAATGGCCGCCGAGATGCTTTTCGAAGATCTTCTCGCAGACCGCGATGGACTCCTGTTGGCTCATCGCGCCGAAGCCGAACCGGTCCCATGTGTCCTGCGAACATTCCACGATGAAGGTCGCGGTGTCGGGATCGAACTGGTAGGCGTGCGCCCACACCCAGCCATGCTCGGTGTTCTCGAAGATGAAGGTGAAGGCGTCGTCGAATTTCTGGTGCGTACCGAGCCAGACGAACTTGCATTTGCGCGTGTCGATATCGGGCTGGAAATGATCGGCAAAGGCCGCGCGCGAACGCGAATTCAGTCCGTCCGCCGCCAGCACCATGTCATGGCTTTCCATGAACGGGCGCGGATCGTCGATGTCGGTCTGGAACCGAAGATCGACGCCGAGTTCGCGCGCGCGCTCCTGCAACAGCGTCAGAAGCATCTTGCGCCCGATGCCGCAGAAGCCATGGCCGGTGGACAGGGTCCGAACGCCCTTGTGGATGACCGCGATGTCGTCCCAATAGGCGAAATGCTCGCGGATCGCAGCGGCGCTTTTGGCGTCGTTTCCGGCGAGATTGTCGAGCGTTTCGTCGGATAGGACGACGCCCCAGCCGAAGGTGTCGTCGGGCTTGTTGCGCTCGTAGACCGTGATATCGTGAGCCGCATCGCGCAGCTTCATCGAGATCGCGAAATAGAGACCCGCCGGCCCTCCACCGAGCACTGCAACCTTCACCGCCATGCGCTCCCATTCTTGTCGTTGGGTCAAGATTTGCACCAAACGGGATATGTTTCAAGCATGAAATTTCAAGGTTGAAACAATGTGCTGAAAGCGGAAGAATTGAGCATCAATGAAGGGGAATCTCGATGCGGTATGAGGTAAGCGACTGGGACGACGCCTACGCCAACGGCGCCAATATCGCCGGGGGCGAGCGCTGGCCGGGCCTTTGGGTCGAACCGGCGACAGCGTTCCGCAAACGGCGTACCGAGGCAGGCCGCGCCGAACTCGACATCTCCTATGGGGCCGCCGAGCGCAACCGTCTCGACCTTTTCCTGCCCGATCGCGATGCGCAGGGCCTCGTCGTCTTCATCCATGGCGGTTTCTGGCTGCGGCTCGACAAGAGCTTCTGGTCGCATCTGGCCGCCGGTCCGCTCGCGCACGGATATGCGGTCGCCATGCCCTCCTATACGCTGTGCCCCGACATTCGCATTTCGGGCATCGTCACGGAAATCGGCGCGGCGATCGAAAAGACCGCAAGCATGGTCGAAGGTCCGATCCGGCTGACCGGCCATTCGGCCGGCGGTCATCTGGCGACGCGCATGATCACGGCGACCTCGCCTCTGCCCGAAACGGTTCGCAACCGCATCGCCAACACCGTGTCGATTTCCGGCGTGCACGATCTGCGCCCCATGATGCGAACCGCGATGAATGGCGATCTGAAGATCGATGCAGCGGAAGCCATGGCGGAAAGCCCCGCCCTTTTGATGCCGATGGACGGCGCGCGGGTGACGTGCTGGGTCGGCGGTGCCGAGCGGGCCGAGTTCCGCCGCCAGAACGCGCTTCTGGCGAATATCTGGACCGGCCTCGGCGCGGCGACGGAAGCGGTCGAGGAGCCCGATCGGCATCATTTCGACGTCATCGATGGGCTCGCCGATGCGGACCATCCGCTGACGCGACGCTTGTTGACAGATTGAGCGTTCCGACCGATTTTCCGCGGAAAATACCAGTTGGCCATGATGCCGTCCGAAAACCGGTTCCCGCTTTTCGTCATCTTGGTCTGGGAAAGGTTAAGCGATGAGACCCGTTTTCGTGCAAGTGCGCTGCGTGCCCGGCAAGACCTATGAGGTCGCCGAAGAACTCTACAAACGCGAGATCGCATCCGAGCTCTATTCGACCAGCGGCGATTACGACCTTCTGCTCAAGGTCTATATCGACGAGCAGAAGACGGATATCGGCAAATTCGTCTCCGAGAACATCGCCAACGTGCCGGGCATCGTGCGTTCGCTGACCACGCTGACGTTCAAGGCGTTTTGATTTTCAGCGCTGCGTGTTTTGAGACGCAGAGCCATGGCAACGGTGTTTCATGCCTCAACATCTCACCTAACTGGACGCCGCAAAGAGCCCTCTCCTTCCGAAATCCCGCCTTGCTATCAAAACTTCACATTTGTTAGCTCTGCTGACAAACCGCGCCCGACCGGGCAGATTCTTTGTCCCAGCCCATGGAAACCGAGATGGATGACGTGAGAGCCACGCTCGCCCACCCCGTGATCGCGCCTGCAACTGCCGATGCCGAGTGGTGGCGCGGGGCGGTGATCTACCAGATCTATCCGCGCTCGTTCCAGGATTCGAACGGCGACGGCATCGGCGATCTTGCCGGCATCGTGCGCCGCCTGCCGCATGTCGCATCGCTTGGCGTCGATGCGATCTGGATTTCGCCCTTCTTCAAGTCGCCGATGCGCGATTTCGGCTACGACATAGCCGACTATCGCGACGTCGATCCGATGTTCGGCACGCTCGACGATTTCGACGCGCTGATCTTGGAAGCGCACCGGTTGGGACTGCGCGTCATGATCGACCTCGTCCTGTCGCACACCGCCGTCGAGCATCCCTGGTTCCTGGAAAGCCGCGTCAACCGGACCAATCCCAAGGCGGATTGGTTCGTCTGGGCCGATCCGAAACCGGACGGCTCGCCGCCGAACAACTGGCTGTCGATGTTCGGCGGCTCGGCATGGCAATGGGACAGTCCGCGCCGGCAATATTATTTGCACAATTTCCTGTCCGAACAGCCGGACCTGAACTTCCACAACGAGGATGTGCAGGCCGAACTTCTCGATATCGCCCGTTTCTGGCTCGACCGGGGCGTCGACGGCTTCCGCCTCGACGTGATCAACTTCTTTTTCCACTCGAGGGGTCTGGAGGACAATCCCGCGCTGCCGGAAGACGAGCGCAACGATTCCATCGCGCCGTCGGTGAACCCGTATAATTACCAGGATCACCTCTACGACAAGAGCCAGCCGGAAAACCTCGATTTCCTGCGCCGCTTCCGCGCGCTGCTGGACGAATATCCGAGCGTGACCACCGTCGGCGAAGTGGGCGACGCGCAACGTGGGCTCGACATAGTGGCCGCCTATACGGCGGGCAACGAGCGCGTCCATATGTGCTACGCCTTCGACTTCCTCCAGCCGATGAAGATTTCAGCGCCGCGCGTGCGTCGTGTGCTGGAGGAATTCGAGACCGTCGCACGCACCGGCTGGTCCTGCTGGGCCTTTTCCAACCATGACGTGATGCGCCACGCCTCGCGCTGGGGCGAGTGGGAGGCGGACCCGGTCGCCTATGCCAAGATCGTCTCGGCGCTGCTTTTCTCGCTGCGCGGCTCGGTCTGTCTTTATCAGGGCGAGGAACTCGGTCTGCCGGAAGCCGAACTTGCCTTCGAGGATTTGCGCGATCCCTACGGAATTCGCTTCTGGCCCGAATATCGCGGCCGCGACGGGTGCCGCACGCCGATGGTGTGGGAGGAAGGCGACCACGCATCGGGCTTTTCAGAGGCCGTGCCGTGGCTTCCCGTATCGCCGACGCATGGCCCCCTGTCGGTTTCGGCGCAGGTCGGGCGACCGGATTCGGTGCTCGAGCACTACCGCCGGTTCCTTGCCTTTCGGCGCAGCCACGTCGCGCTGGTGAAAGGGTCAATCACCTTCCTCGTCGCCGAGGGCGATGCGCTGGTGTTCGAACGGCGCGATGCTGACGAACGCCTGCTCTGCGCGTTCAATCTCGGGTCGGGCGAGGTGTCGTTCTCGGTCGAGGATTTGAAACTCGCGCCGGTCGAAGAGCATGGTTTTGTCGGCGCGTATGAGGCCGGCGAAATAAAATTGGGACCGTATCAGGCGTTTTTCGCGGCCATTCTGTAAGGGACCCGTCAAGACGGCAGGTCGAGGCATGGATTCCTGTGACGAGCACAGGAATGACGACTGCAAAAAAGTTGACGCCAATCGCTGATCTCAGCGTTCTGGCAACACCGTCCATGCCGTCACCCCTGTGCTTGTCACAGGGGTCCATGCCTCGCCGTTTCAGCCTGCACGACCCGGTCGCGGATCTGCGACCAGGCGAAAGCCGCGAGGAAAAGTGCCGACATGACCAGAACGATGGTCGGCGCCGGTGCGGAATCGATGAAGAACGACAGATAGATGCCGAGCGCGGCCGAGAACACCGCGACGCTTGCCGCGACGAGCACCATGGCGCGAAAGGTGCGCGTCATCAAAAACGCGATGGCGCCCGGTGCGATCAGGAAGGCGATGGCGAGGATGATGCCGACCGCCTGCAGGCCGCCGACGATGGTCAGCGAGAGCATGGTCAAAAGCCCATAATGCAGGAGTCGGACCTTCAAGCCGACGGTGCGCGCATGGCCGGGATCGAAGGAAAACAGCATCAGGTCGCGGCCGAAGACGATCAGCGCCAATACCGTCGCACCCGCGATCGCACCGGTCTCCGCGATGTCGCGCCATGTCGTGCCGAGCACGTCGCCAAACAATATGTGGTTCAAGTGAACGCTGGTCTCAATCGCCACGAACATCACGAGGCCGAGGCCGAACATGCCGGAAAAGACGACGCCCATGGCGGTGTCTTCCTTGATCCGCGAATTGTCCTTCAGGAAGCCGGTGGCGATAGCGCAGGCAAGGCCGGCCGCGAACGCGCCGAGCGCCAGCGGCAGGCCGGCGACATAGGCGATGACGATGCCCGGCAGCACCGCATGGCTGATCGCGTCGCCCATCAGCGACCAGCCCTTGAGGACGAGATAGGGCGAAAGCAGTCCCATCGGCAGCGCGACCAGCACCGAGATGATGAAGGCCTGCTGCATGAAGGGAAACTGGAACGGCATGAGGAGGGTTTCGATCATGCGTCCGCTCCGGCGGTTGCACGCGCAAGGCGGCGGCTCGCGATCAGCCCGTGCTTCGGCGCGAAGAGGAAGGCGGCGAGGAAGACCAGCGTCTGCAGGACGACGATCACGCCGCCTGTCGCGCCGTCGAGATGGAAGCTCGAATAGGCGCCGATCAGGCTCGTCAGCGCGCCGATGGCGACGGAAATGACGATCAGGCGCGGGAAGCGGTCGGTCAAAAGATAGGCGGTCGCGCCGGGCGTCACCACCATGGCGATGACGAGAAAAGCGCCGACCGTCTGGAGGGCGGCGACGGTGGAAGCGGCGAGCAGCGTGAAGAACACGACCTTGAGGACATTGGGGCGAAGACCGATGGAGCGGGCGTGGTTTTCGTCGAAGAAGACGACCATCAGGTCGCGCCATTTTGCGATGAGAATGATGAGCGAAATGCCCGAAATGAGCACCAGTTGCAGCGTGTCGGCCGGCGTGATGGCAAGGATGTTGCCCAGAACGATCGTCTGGATGTTGACCGACACCGGCGACAGCGAAATCATGAAGAGGCCAAGGCCGAAGAACGAGGTGAAGATTAGCCCGATCACGGCGTCCTGTCTGAGCTTGGTCTGCGCCGACAGGAACAGCATCGCGGCCGCTGCCAGCCCGCCCGACAGGAACGCGCCCGCCGCGAAGGGCAGGCCGAGCATGTAGGCGCCGGCAACGCCCGGTACGATGGAGTGCGAAAGCGCATCGCCGATCAGCGACCAGCCCTTGAGCATCAGATAGGCCGACAGGAACGCGCAGGTCGCGCCGACGAGTGCGCTGACCCACATCGCGTTGAAGATGTAGTCGTAGGTGAAGGGTTCGATCAGCGTTTCGATCATCGCTCGCTTTGCTCGCGTATCTTCTTCGCCTCGTCACCGTAGAGCACGAAGGGTCGCTCGTCGTCGGTGAGCACCGTGACGTGACGCGCATCCTCGTCGTCGTGCAGGTCGGCACCGCCAAGCACGAAATGGCGCAGCACGCCGCCGAAGGCACGTTCGAGATTCGCTCTCGTGAACACCTCCTCCGTCAGCCCCGAGGCCAGAACGGTTTTGTCCAGAAGTATGGCGCGGTCGCAAAATTCGGGCACCGAGCCGAGATTGTGCGTGGAAACCAGCATGATCCGGCCTTCGTCGCGCAGTTCCCGCAGCAGCTTGATGATGGCTTCCTCGGTCGTCACGTCGACGCCGGTGAAGGGCTCGTCGAGCAGGATCAGCCGCCCCTCCTGCGCCAGCGCGCGGGCGAGGAAGACGCGCTTCTTCTGGCCGCCGGACAACTCGCCGATCTGCCGCTTGCGATAGTCGCCCATGCCGACGCGGTCGAGCGCCGCATCGACCATCTGCCGGTCGCGGGCCGACGCGATGCGCAGGAACCCCATATGGCCGTAGCGGCCCATCATCACCACGTCCTCGACGAGGATCGGGAAGTTCCAGTCGACTTCCTCGGACTGCGGCACATAGGCGATCACGTTGCGTTTCAGCGCCCTGTTCGCCGGCTCGCCGAATATGGTGACCGTGCCGCCGCCCGTCGGCACCAGACCCATGATCGACTTGAACAGCGTCGACTTGCCCGACCCGTTGACGCCGACGAGCGCGGTGATTGTGCCTTGCGGGATCGCGAAGGACGCGTCGCGCAGGGCCGTCTGTCCATTGCGATAGGTGACGGTCACGCCGTCGACGCTGAGGCCTTCAGCGCCGACGGCGATCGGTTTTCGGACCTCGACATTCATTGCGAAAGCCCTTCCACGATCGTCTGCGTCGTCACGCGAAGGAGGTCGAGATAGGTCGGCACCGGCCCATCCGCCTCGGAAAGGGAATCGACGTAGAGAACGCCGCCATAGGCGGCTCCCGTCTCGCGCGCGACCTGTTGCGCGGGGGCGGCGGAAACCGTGCTTTCGGAGAATACAGCCGGGATGGCGTTTTCGCGCACCTTGTCGATCACGCGGCGCACCTGCTGCGGCGTGCCCTGCGCATCGGCATTGATCGGCCACAGATAGAGTTCCTTCAGGCCCAGATCACGCGCGAGATAGGAGAACGCGCCCTCGCTCGTCACCAGCCAGCGGCGCTCTTCGGGGATCGCGGCAAGTTCGTCGCGCAGCGGCGCGATCGCGTTTTCGATCTCGCTCTTATAGGTCTCGGCATTCGCCCTGTAGGTCTCGGCGTTGTCCGGATCATGTTCGGCGAAGGCGGCGGCGATGTTGTCGACATAGATCAGCGCATCGGACGGCGACATCCAGGCATGCGGGTTGGGCTGGCCCTCATAGGGGCCTTCGCCGATGCCCATCGGCTCGACGCCGTCGGAGACGACAGCGCTCGGCACCTCCGACAAATTGGCGAAGAAGCGCTCGAACCACAATTCGAGATTGAGCCCGTTCCACAGGATGAGGTCGGCATCCTGCGCGCGCACCAGATCGCGGGGCGTCGGCTGGTATTCGTGGATTTCCGCACCGGGACGCGTAATGGATTCGACGCTCGCCGCATCTCCGGCGACGTTGCGCGCCATATCGGCGATGACGGTGAAGGTCGTCACTACCTTGAATCCGTCATCGGCGCGCGCGCCGGTGGCAAGAAGAACGAGGCTGGTCGCCACGGCGAGGCTACGCAAAATTCGCATGAGAAATAGACGCTCCGATGTTTCCGTTGCTGCATACGTAGCGCCAGAACGATCGGACGTCAATGCAATTGCAAATCGTTTGCAATTAGAGCGGCAGTTGCGAAAGTGACGCTTTGCATCGCATTCCCAACTGGCGCATAGTCCGCCTCATGAATGAGCCGCACCCGACCCGCCCCGATTACGAAGCCGAATTGCGCAAGACCGGCGTGCGCATCACCCGGCCGCGCAAGGTGATCCTGTCGATCCTGTCGGATGCCGGCGACCATCCTGACGCGCTGGAAATCTTCAAGCGTGCGGTCGAAATCGATTCGGGAATTTCGCTGTCCACCGTCTATCGGACGATGAAATTGCTGGAGGAGATCGGCGCCATCCATCGCCACGCCTTCGAAGGCGGCCCGTCGCGTTTCGAACCGGCGGGCGAGGAGCATCACGACCATCTGATCGACATCGAGACCGGCGACGTGATCGAATTCCACTCAGCTCGCATCGAGGAATTGCAGGAAGAGATCGCCCGCGAACTCGGCTACGACATCGTCCGTCACCGGCTGGAGCTTTACGGGCGCAAGCGGCGGGCGGGGAGATCTGCGCGGGGCGGTTAGTCGGATGACGAAAAGTCGATTCATCTGATGCCGTCACCCCTGTGCTCGTCACAAGGGTCCATGCCTCATCGGCAGCGACGGGCGCGATGGGGAAGTCGAGGCCTGGATTCCTGTGACAAGCACAGGAATGACGGCGGTGGTGTGGTTACGCCGAATTCAGGCCGCCAGACACGCCGCGCAGGTGCCACGAATCTCGATCGCGGTCTTGGTCGGCTTGAAGCCATGCTCGCGCGACCAGACGCCGAGCCGCTGCTCGACGGTCTCGTCCGAAAATTCCTCGACCTGCCCGCACTTTTCGCAGATCGCGAAGGCGAGGCTGCCGTGGCCGTGACAATGCGGCCCGGCGCAGGCGACGAACGAGTTGATCGATTCGAGCCGATGGACAAGCCCGTAATCGGTGAGCTTGTCGAGCGCACGGTAGACCTGAAGCGGCGCGCGGAAGCCGCGGTCGCGCAGCCGGTCGAGGATCGTATAGGCCGAAAGCGGGCCGTCGGCGGCCGACAATGTGCCGAAGACGAGTTCCTGGTTTTTCGTCAGATCGTGATGGGCGTTCATGGCAAGGCTTTCGAGGGTCGGCTTGCGAAGGAAACGAGGCTGAGCAGGAAAATGACGAGCGCGGCGACGACGATCGACGGCCCGGACGGCGTATCGAAATGCAGCGAACCGTAAAGCCCGCCGGTCACCGCCGCAACGCCGATCAGCGACGCGAAGAGAGCCATCATCTCCGGCGTGGTCGCGAAGCGGCGGGCGGTGGCGGCCGGGATGATCAGTAGCGACGTGATCAGGAGGATGCCGACGATCTTCATGGCGATGGCAATGATCAGCGCCATCAAAAGCATGAAGACGAAGCGCGCGCGCTCCGGTGCCATGCCTTCCGCCTCGGCCAGTTCCTCGTTGACGGTGGACGCGAGGAGCGGCTTCCACAGCCATGCCATGATGGCAAGAATGATCGCGCCACCGCCATAGACGAAGGCGATATCCGCGCGCGAAACGGCGAGGATGTCGCCGAACAGGAACCCCATCAGATCGACGCGCACCCAACTCATGAAGGCGACCATGACGAGGCCGAGCGCGAGCGTGGAATGCGACAGGATGCCGAGCAGCGCGTCCGTCGAGAGCGCGCCGCGCCGTTGCAGCAGGAGCAGCGCGATCGAGACCAGCGAGGCGACGAGAAAGACGCCAGCCATCAGATTGATCTGGAACAGGAAGGCGAGCGCGACGCCAAGCAGCGCCGAATGCGCCATCGTGTCGCCGAAATAGGCCATGCGCCGCCACACGATGAAGCAGCCGAGCGGCCCAACCGTGAGCGCGACGCCGATGCCGGCCAGAAGCGCGCGGGCGAAGAAGTCGTCAAACATGGCGCGTATCGTGGCTGTGGTCGTGGGCATACCCGTGGTCGTGATCGTGGTGCCCGTCGTCGGGATGGCAGTGCTCAGTCACGGAGCCGTCCTGATGCAGGACGCGCCCGTCCGCCAGATGGGTGTGGTCGTGGCGGTGGCGGTAGATGCCGAGCGTTTCGGCGGCGCGCGCGCCGAACAATTGCAGATATTCCGGGCTGGCGGCGACCGTCTGCGGCGTGCCGCGGCAGCACACATGGCCATTGAGGCAGATCACCGTGTCGGTATCCGCCATGACGACGTGAAGGTCGTGCGAAATGAGAAGGATGCCGCAGCCCGTATCGTTGCGGATTTTCCCGATGAGATCGTAAAGCGCGACCTCGCCGGAAAAATCGACGCCCTGCACCGGCTCGTCGAGGACCAGAAGGTCAGGCTTGCGCGCGATCGCTCGGGCCAGAAGCACGCGCTGGAATTCACCGCCCGACAGGCTCTGTACCTGCGCTTTCGCCAGATGCGCGACGCCGGTCGCCTCGAGCGCGGCGCCGACTTCGGCGCGGGTCGGCGTACCGGTCAGCCGCATCAGCCGCTCGACGGTCAGCGGCAGGGTCCAGTCGATGGCGAGCTTTTGCGGCACATAGCCGACCTTCAGCCCCGGCTTGCGCGCGACCTTGCCTTCCTGCGGCTTGAGGATACCGATTGCGGTCTTCGCGGTCGTGCTCTTGCCCGACCCGTTCGGGCCGATCAGCGTCACGATCTCGCCGGGGCGCACGGCCATGTCGACGCCGCGCACGAGCCAGCGCCCTGCGCGATGAACGCCGGCGCCGGCGAGCTGCACCAGCACCTCGCCGGAAATTTCGGGTCTTTTCAGCATGGCTGCACTTTCGAAATCTGCATTGCCGGGCTTGCCAAGGCGATATAGCGGACGTTATAGCGTTACGCAACAAATGTAATGTTATTACGCATGGATGATCGATATGACGCGATTTCGCACCTCCCTTCTTTCTGCAACGGCGCTCGCGCTCATCGCGTCCGGCCCGGCCTTCGCGCTTGACGGCGTCGTCGCCTCGATCAAGCCGGTTCATTCGCTGGTGGCCGCCGTCATGGAAGGTGTCGGCGAACCGTCGCTGATCGTCCAGGGCGCGGGCTCGCCCCACACCTATTCGATGCGACCGTCCGAAGCACGGATGCTGGAAGGCGCGTCCGTCCTGTTCTGGATCGGACCGGACCTCGAAATGTTCTTGCGGGCGCCGGTGGAGACGCTGGCCGGCAATGCGACCGTGGTCGAACTCGGCGCGGCCGACGGCCTGACCGTCCTGCCCTATCGCGAAGGCGGCCCGTTCGAAAGCCACGATCACGCGCATGACCATGAGGCGAGCGAGGGCGGTCACGACCACAGCCATGATCACGACAGCGCGGATCACGCCCATAATGACGCCGACGAGCATGCACACGACCATAGCCACGATCATGGGCACGGTGCGTATGACACGCATCTGTGGCTCGATCCGGAGAACGCCAAAGTGTTCGTCGGCGAGATCGAAGCGGCGCTGTCCGCAGCCGATCCCGACAATGCCGAGACCTATGCGCAGAACGCGGCGGCGACGGTGGAGCGTCTCGACGGGCTGATCGAGGACACGCGCGCGGCGCTCGAAGCCGTCGAGAACCGTGGCTTCGTCGTCTTCCACGACGCCTATCAATATTACGAGAACCGGTTCGACTTCCCCGCTGCCGGGTCGATCACCGTAAGCCCCGAAGTGATGCCGGGCGCGCAGCGTCTCGGTGAAATCCGCGACCGTATCCGCGAACTCGGCGTCGCCTGCGTCTTCTCCGAGCCGCAATTCGAGCCGCGCCTCGTTTCCGTGGTGATGGAGGGGACGGATGCACGCGCGGGCGTGCTCGACCCCTACGGTGCCGATCTGGCCGACGGACCGGACACCTATTTCGAAGCGATGGCGAACCTGACCACGTCCCTGACGCAATGCCTTAACGGCGAAGGCTGACGCCAGGCCGAGAAGGGCGGGCCGCGTGCCCGCCTTTATTTTGCCGACACATGTTATAATATTACATAGAGTTCATTATGTCTGACAACCGCCTTCCGGTGACCGTCCTGTCCGGCTTTCTCGGCGCGGGAAAGACGACCCTTCTCAATCATATCCTCAACAACCGGCAAGGTCGCCGCGTCGCCGTGATCGTCAACGACATGAGCGAGGTGAACATCGACGCCGCACTCGTGCGCGACGGCGGCGCGGACCTGTCCCGCACCGACGAGAAACTGGTCGAGATGACCAATGGCTGCATCTGCTGCACGCTGCGCGACGATCTTCTGGCCGAGGTTCGCAGGCTGGCGGACGAGGGGCGGTTCGATCATCTGCTGATCGAATCGACGGGCATTTCGGAGCCCTTGCCGGTCGCCGCCACGTTCGGCTTTCGCGACGAGGCGGGGGTGAGTCTTTCCGACATCGCACGCCTCGACACGATGGTGACGGTCGTCGATGCGGCGAACCTGACACGCGACTATGCCTCGGCGGATTTCCTGCGTGACCGGGGAGAGGTCGCCGGAGAGGGCGACGACCGTGCGCTGGTCGACCTTCTCGTCGAGCAGATCGAGTTCGCCGATGTCGTCATCCTCAACAAGATCTCGGCCGCCTTGCCGCAGGAACATGAGCAGGCGCGCGCGATCATCCGCGCGCTCAACCCGGATGCGTATGTGATCGAAACCGATTTCGCGAAAGTGGCGCTCGGTGAGGTCCTGGGCACCGGCCGCTTCGATTTCGATCGGGCCGAGACGCACCCGCTCTGGTTCAAGGAACTGCACGGTTTCGCCGATCACGTTCCCGAAACCGAGGAATACGGCGTCCGCTCCTTCGTCTATCGGGCGCGCAGGCCCTTCGTGCCCGAACGGCTGAAGGCCTTCATCGACCGCGAATGGCCGGGCGTCATCCGTGCGAAGGGATTCTTCTGGCTGGCGACGCGCCCGCACTATGTCGGCGAGATCAGCCAGGCGGGAGCGCTGGTCCGCACGCAAAGGCGCGGCTTGTGGTGGGCCGCCGCGCCAAAGAGCCGCTGGCCGGACGACGCCGAATGGCGCGCCGCGATGAAGCCTTACCTCGATCCTGAATGGGGGGACCGGCGGCAGGAGATCGTCTTCATCGGCGCACATCCGATGAACGAGGTGCGCATCCGCGCCGAACTGGACGCCTGCCTCGTCGATGCCGACGCGTTCCTGCCGGAGCGGTGGAAAGAAATGGACGATCCGTTTCCGCAATGGCGCTCCGACATGCAATGAAAAAGGCCCCGCCGAAGCGGAGCCTTCTGCCGGACCGGGACCGCCCGCATCCGCGGGCGGCGGTCGTCAAGTGGATCAGTGGCGGGCCGACCAGTCGTCGATTTCGCGCTCGATCTCTTCCTCCGTCTTGCCGTAATGCGCCTGAAGCTTGCCGGCAAGCTCCTTGCGATTGCCGCGGATCACGTCGAGATCGTCATTGGTGAGCTTGCCCCATTGCTTCTGGGCCTTGCCCTTGAACTGTTCCCAATTGCCTTCGATCTGATTCCAGTTCATCGCGAAATCCTTCCTCGTTGGTGGATGTCTTGACGGTTGTCCGTCGTGAAGGGCAAACGCGCAAAACGCGTGAGCGGTTCCGTCCGGGTTGGGTGCGGCGGCATTGCGGATCGTCGTGGGCGTGGCGCTCGACATGGACCGGCGAGGCCTGGATTCCCGTGACGAGCACAGGAATGACGACTGCATTTTTGGTGGATGTCGATCTTCAAGGTCCGAGTATCGCACCAGCCTCACCTCGGTCATTCCTGTGCTGGTCACAGGAATCCTGTGTGTTCGGGGTGGTGTAGAGTGAATGCGGGAAGGATACCGTCGGAATCCTGATCCGCCTGCTGGCGAGACCGAGGCTTGGCCGGGTCCCTTCCCGC
>NZ_JAAAMK010000005.1 GCF_024105665.1 Aliihoeflea aestuarii
GGCCACGAAGCGTAGACGTTCTTCCATCACCGAACACTCCATCCACGGCATCAACACCTCCCGGCAAAGCCGAAAAGTGTTACCCATGTGTCCGGTACAAAACGTCACCTATGTCTCGGGTCGTTCTTTGCGATACCTCCAAAGCCCCGGCTGCGGAGGTTTTTGCTTTTCTGGAGCCTCATACATCGCGGTTGTCCGCCAGCATGCCGTCGATCACCGCCATTTCCGACAGGATCGCGGGGTTCTTCCTGCCCGCCACGAAGCGCAGGATGGCCGCAAGGTCGCCGCGCAGCACGATCGCGAGCTTGTCGTCCTCGGGCACCAGCACGATCCTGTCGACCAGCGAGCGGAAGGTATCGGCGGCCCTAGCCCGGGTCTCGTCGCTCTGGAGCTGCGCATAAAGCGCCGCGATCTTGCGGTGGTAAACCTCCGCCATGTTCGGATGGAGGAGGGGAGGCGGCTCGTCCGTGTTGGCAAGAAGATCCGTCAGTTCCGCCTTACGCGTTTCCAGCTTCCCGATCTTCTCTTTGAGCCTCAGCGGCGGCACGCCGGCCAGGATGGCGTCGATCGCCTTGTCCAGGTCGCGCTCGGTCCGCTCCAGCTCCTTGCGCCAGGCCTCGATGTCCGTGCCGCGCTCGATACGCGCCCGGTTCACCTCGCGGGTGAACTCGGCGCAGAATTCCCTGAACAACTCGGGCTCCATCAGATGGGTGTTGAGCCCTGACATGACGGAACGCTCCAGCGTATCGCGCCGGATGTTGACCCGGTTGTCGCAGGTGCCCTTGTTGCGGGCGGTGGAGCACCCCAGCAGATCCTTGGAAATCATCGAATAGCCGCCGCCATAGCAGCCGCATTTGATAAGCCCGGCGAAGAGATGCTTCGGCCGTCGCCGATCATTCATGTAGTTGGTTGTCGTCTCGACGGCAGGCTCATAGGCGAGCCGCTCCTGCCGTTCCTTCACAGCATCCCAGACTTGATGCTCGACGATGCGCAACTCGGCTACGTCCTGGATGACCCACTCGCTTTCGGGGTTCGGGCGAGAGACGCGCTTCCCGGTATCAGGGCCCTTGAGATAGCGCAGCCGGTTCCAGACCAGCTTACCGATATAGAGCTCGTTGTTGAGGATGCCGGTGCCGCGCTTCGGGTTGCCGTGGATGGTGGACGGTCCCCAGTCCTTACCCTGCGGTCCGGGCACGCCTTCGCGGTTCAGGGGCATGGCGATGGCGCGGGAGGATTTGCCGGCCAGATAGACCGCGAAGATGCGGCGGACGATATCGGCCTCGGCTTCGTTGATCTTGCGCTCGCCACGGACAGCTTCGCCTGCCTCATCGAACTGCCGGATGGCATCGTAGCCGAAGCACAGCCCACCGCCCTACTTGCCGTCCTCGACACGTCCGAGCAAACCGCGCCGTGTCTTGTCGGCGAGGTCCTTGAGGTAAAGCGCTCCCATCGTGCCCTTGAGGCCGATATGGAACTCGCTGACCTCGCCTTCCGAGAGCGTGAAGATGCCGATGCCGGCAAAGCGCATGCGCTTGTAGAGACCAGCGATGTCCTCCTGGTCGCGGGAGAGCCGGTCGAGGGATTCCGTCAGGATGAGATCGAACCGGCGCCGCAAACCGTCGGCGATCAGGTCCTGGATACCGGGCCGGATGAGCGAGGCGCCGGAGATGGCGCGGTCCGAATAGCTGTCGACGATGGTCCAGCCTTCGCGCTCGGCACGCGCGCGGCAGAGCCGGAGCTGATCCTCGATCGAGGCGTCACGCTGGCTGTCGGAAGAATAGCGGGCATATAGCGCGACCTTCATGGCAGAACCTCCTCAATCGGGGAGGTGGTCGCGACGCTCGCGCTCCCATTCGGCTTCGACGAATTCCCGGGCAGCCTGACGGGCAAGCAGGCGGACCAGATCAACGATGCGCGGATCGCGCTTCGACGGATCATAGGCAGGGGAGCGGTCGGATGGTTCGAGCACCACCTGTATCCCGTCCTCTGCTGTCCGCTTCGGCCGTGCCACCTTGCCATCCTCGTCTTCGGGCGGATCGTTCCGCCGGAAGACGAGGATGGCCGGAATCGGGATGATCGGAATGCGAAATCGCGGGCATGGCGGCGGCCTTCGGGATGAAACGGCGTCCTGTGCCGCAAGGCATCGCGGCGGATCGCAAATCTCGCGGCGGCAGGAGCGTGGTGCCTCGTAAAATTACCGGAAATCGCCAAACAGCGCAGCTCTCAAAATCGCCTGTTCGCCGGAAATCGAGGGGACCTGTGGTGCCTGGATGCAGGCAATCCGCCAATTCTGACGCCAAACTTCGCTGCGCGAAACGGCGCTGATCGGAGGCGCAGAGACGGTCGGCGCGGATCCTTCCTCTCCTGCCCGATACGATCCGCGTCCATCACGTCCTCGATATGGGCTGGTCTGACCGAGAAGCGCCTACGCTGCGCTTCGTCCGGTCGGCCCCGCGACGGCTATCGCCGTCTTCCTCTTCGTTGCGGTCCCTTCGGGATGCAGAGGCCGGTCGTCCCCGGTTTATCGACCGCCATCGAGGCCGCGACAGGCGCGGCCCGGTCCAGCAAGAAGGATCACTTCGATGACGAACCTTTCCTCTTCCACTTCCGCAACACGTTCCTCCAACGCCTGGCTCGCCCGCAAGCAGGGCTTCGAGCGCACCGCCGATCTCGGCTTCACGCCCCGCAACACCATCCACCAGGGCGACTGCACAAGGCTGATGACCGGTATGGAGGCGAACTCGGTCGACCTCATCCTCACCGATCCGCCCTACATCACCCGCTACCGAGGCCGCGATGGTTGCACCGTTGCCAATGACGACAACGCCCGCTGGCTGAAGCCCGCCTTCGCCGAAATGCACCGCCTCCTCAAGCCCGGTGGTTTTGCCGTTTCCTTCTACGGCTGGAACAAGGTCGATCTCTTCGTCGAGGCCTGGAAGGCAGCGGGGTTCCGGCTCGTCGGGCATCTGGTCTTCCGCAAGCGCTATGCCTCCTCGGCCCGGTTCCTGCGCTACGAGCACGAACAGGCCTATCTCCTAGCCAAGGGCAATGTCGAGCTTCCCGCCGATCCGATCCCGGACGTGATCGACTTCCCCTATACCGGCAACAAGCTGCATCCGACGCAGAAGCCGGTGGAGGCGCTGACGCCGCTGATCCGGACCTTCTCTCAGCCCGGAGATCTCATCCTCGATCCCTTTTGCGGTTCGGGCTCGACGCTGGCAGCAGCGAAGATGCTCGGCCGCAACTATGTCGGCATCGAACTCAGCGCCAAGCACCATGAGACGGCGATGGCTCGTCTCCGGAACACGAGGAGGAGGGCGGCCTGACGGCCGCCCTTCCTGTGCTACAGCATCTCCGGCCGGAATTGCGAACGTCGGCTGATGATCTTGCCGGACACCATGAACACGCCGTCGCCGGTGTAATGCAGCGTCTCGGGATGCTTTGGCGATGGCGCGACATGCGCCTTCACCACCTCGAAGATGAAGAAGTTGTAGCGCTCGACCAGAGCATCCTCGTGCAGACGGCATTCGAAGCTGATGAGCGGCGCATCGACCTCGGAGGCTTCCTCGACCGTCAGGCCGAACTCCTCGAACTTGTCGATCTCCGCTCCGCTCGTGTTGCCGATGCCGACCACCGTGTCGGTTAGCTTGGTCGTCGGCAGGTTGATGACGCATTCCCGGCTTTCGCGGATCATGTGGTGGCTGTGGTTGCCGGTCGAGATCATCAGCCCCACGAGCGATGGAGAGAACTCCAGCACCGTATGCCAGCCCAGTGTCATGATGTTGGTCTTATCCTGCCAGCGTGATGAGACCAGCACGATCGGGCCGGGCTCCAGATAGCGGCGGACCTGGTTGACCAGAAAATCGCTCTTGTTCGTCTTCGCCATCATGGACTCCAGTGCTCATTCGTTCCGTTCCGGCTCCGTAGAACGTATCTCGCTGGCCCGTTGATCATCGTGATCATCCATTTCCGGCGTCCGAGGTTCAACTGCCGCTGCCTCGTTACCGTGTCCCCACCGGCTATGACGAGCATGGCTGCCTGCCCGGACTCTCACAGGAATCAAGGACGCCAGATCCACGGTGCCCTCCAAGGGCTATCGGTTTGACCGAAGACTGACGCTGGCGGGTCGATGGTGCAGCTGTGGTGGACGCTCGATCGTTATCGAGATGTTCAAGCAGTGGAGGCAGCCGCGCGGACCGCCGGACGCAATGGCGACGAACCGGGAGACCTCTCCATGACCCGGCATGGCCTACTCCATTCTTCAGCCGCAGGCGCCCAGCCGCCGGCAACGGATCGACGCATGTCCATGGTGATCAAAGATGTCGAAGGGGTCACGTCCGGTTCCTCAACGAGCCGACAATATCGCGTGGCAGAAAGACGAAGCAGCCCGTGCGCATCCATCGCGGTGTCTTCCTGCGGCGGTCACGCTATCGCCGACACCAGACGAAAATCGAAATTCCTGTAGCTATCGACTGTAGCCCGCGGGTTCCTGTATGAGAGGCCTTCGTACGCCTCACGGCATCCGAAGCCTTTCACCTTTCTCGCCGTTCGAAGTGCTAGGGGCTGAGCTCGAAACCGGACATTCGTTCAGGTTGCACTTGCTGATCCAACGATGGAAATGGATAGTCCTCAACCATTTGCGAAGCTGAGCTTATCCCAACAGTCCTTGCGGCTGCAGCTGCCGTGAAAATCGGATCCGGACTATGGGTGTCTCCGCAGGTCGTTGCGACCTTGCTCGCGCTTGTCGGCGTGATCGTCGGCCTGGTCGCTCCCGACATCGTTATGGCAATTTATCTGGTGCGGCAGAAGCGCGCCCACGAGCTTGCTGACAGGAAAGAATCCGAGGGCAAGCAGCATCATGACTTGGTGCGCCTCTATTCGGATCCACTCAAGGACGCGGCGACGAGCCTGAGACATCGGCTCAAGGAGATCGTCGAGCAGAAGCAAGCCCCCTATTTGCTCGCCGACGCACCCGGCATTCCCTTCCTCGACTATAAGCGGATCAGCACCCTGTACCGGATCGCTGCCGTTCTGGGCTGGATCCGGGCGATCCGGCGCGAGCGCAGCTATCTCGATCCGCAACAGGCATCACCCTCATCTGGCCGAACAGCGCCAAGGCGAGCTGCTGCTGTTTGAGGCGCTTCTATCGGAGATACGCTATGTCGGTGAAATTGGTCTCGACGCTGGACCGCGTCACTTTCGCTCCATGCCGACGCAGGAGGCCGTGTTCCGGAAAATCCTGACCATGTGCGCCGCGAGTGGCGGCAAGATTCTATCAGTTCACAGGTGAGGACCGCCGGCCGTGTTCTCGATTACATGAACGACTGCTTGCCACATGATCGCGGGAGGGTGGTCCTTCACTGGTTCAGCGGCTCAATTGCCGAAGCTCGTCGTGCGGTGCAGGCGGGCTGTTATTTTTCGGTAAACCAGGCGATGCTGGAACGAACGCGCGGGCGCGAGATTGTCGCCCAACTACCTATAGATCGTATCCTGACTGAGACAGATGGACCATTTGTCGATGTAAGAGGGCGACCGATCACCCCAGGCGAAGTTTTTAGAACGATTGAAACTCTTGCGGCCGTTCGGGAACTAACGATCAATGATATGGCGGACAGGGTCGTTCGGAACTGGATCGATCTGGTCTCATACCTGTGCACAGATGGCCTTGGCGAGTGCGCCCACTGCGGATCCGTTCGGCCGCAGCATATGCCGTATTCGGACTTCTTCTAAATTCGAACGCAAAGCGCCCGCTGCAACAAAATGTGCCTTAATAGTGGATGATCAGGTTTCGGCCCCAAAAACCGGGTGTTGGTCCCAATGAGTCCTTGGGGGATCGGAACCCCGATCTGCATACACCCGCAGCGCGGTCTTTTAGGCAGATGGCGTGCGGTCCACGGCAGATGTTGAATGCTTGGTAACGCTATGGGAGATAACGGATGGAGGAATGCATTCCCTGGATAAGTAATGACCAAGACGGATATCTCCATCCTGAAATGCTGGCGATCGGCGGTCGCCGACAGTGCCATCGGAGACGCTTGCCTGACGAGCAAGATGCTTGAGGGGTTTCACGGCCTGTCGCACGCTGAAGCGGAGACGGGCGTTCTTGGGCAAGAGGCCGTCGACTTCCTATTTGACAAGGTGCCCGAGCACGTGCGGCGCATCGCGGTCAGCTACCGCCCTCTCCATGTGCGCCGGCAGAGCCGGCATGCAAGATCGCGTGGTGATGGCCTCCCGCTCGACGTCACTCCGGTCGTGACCGAAGCGCAGGTTGCACGCGAGGGCCACATCATTCCTAGCCAGAGCGTCATTGCGCGGGATATCCTCGATCCGCTTGCGCGTGGCGCGTTTTCGGTCGGACGCGTCGCGGATCTCGACAGCTTTCTGACAGCTCATCCCTTCGCGGTCAAAGAAGAAGATCCGGATCTCTGGCAGAACTATCAGGCCCACTGGCAACGGATGATGGCTGAAGTCGGCGGCAACTGGCCAGCTTCGGATCCAGAATACCAGATCGTCGGCCATGGGCTGATACGACCTGCGACCGAGGTGGCCGCAACAGTTAAGCAGATTCTCGACTTGAGCGACACCCTGATCCAGGAAGCGCCGGAGAGCCCGCTTCTCGCGAATTTCGCACGCAGGGCGCCCTGCGCGATCGAACCCGCACGCCAAGCCCCTTTACCGCTGGCAGAACGTCTCGGCCATTCCAACGACGAATTCCCCGTCGCCGACCATCAGCGCGAAGTCCTTGCACATCTCGCGGTGGCGCGGGATGGCGACATTCTGGCCGTGAACGGCCCTCCGGGCACCGGAAAGACGACGATGCTTCTGTCGGCAATCGCGGGCGAATGGGTGCCCTCGCGCGCCGCAGTGGTCATTCCGCTCGACGAATTCTTCTTCTGGCGTATTCGGAGCACGGCGCGTCTGAGGCGCCTGATTGACGGAAAGCACTCCGGTCCCCCGCCGCCGGAGCAGCGGCTTTCTCGTTTCCAGCTTTATCGCGCGACTCTCATGCTGCGTGCCTGGGACGGCGTTGCCTCCGGCGCCTCGCGGCAGGCCATCGCCAGTATTCTCCTGAACAGGGACGTCCAGACTCTCCGAGCAATTGACTGGAAAAACGCTCCTGAAAGGCGGCGCCTCGCCCGCATTCTCGGTGATGCCCGCAAACGCATCGAAGGCGGGTTACCTGCATTTGCTGGCGCCGCCGAAATCCCGCCGACGGATAGTCGGCAGGCTCGGCTGATCCCTTCCATTCACTAACACGACCTGCCTTGTCCTCCCGCCTCACCGCGGGCTTCGACCCGCGTTCTTACTCCCGTGAGCGCCATGCCGCATGGCTGAAACGCCGGAGCATCGCGCCATGATGCGCGTGCTCGACCTCTTCAGCGCCGCCGCTGGCGGCTGGTCGCTCAGGCTGCATCGCGCCGGCTTCGTCACCGTCGCCGCCTGCGAGATCGTCGAATGGCGGCGCATCCTCTAGTCGGAGAACTTTCCCCATGTCCGCCTCTACGAGGATATCCGCGACCTCACCGCAACTCGACTTGTTTCCGACCATGGAGGACGCGACCTGCATGTTGATCCATTGGATGCCGAGTTATTGCATCGTGCAGCACCGGAGGCGTCATTGGTAACGTTTCCGAATATGAATCATATCCTCAGAAACGTGCATTCCGAAAAGATGGCGACAATATAGTGACTTACGGCGATCCCGCCCTGGCATTGACCCCCGGTCTTACCGCCATCGTCAATTATGTTCGATCTGCCGATTAACGCATGTCCTACTGCCAGCAACCGATAACGGACTTAGTTTCCAAGCCGAGGCCTGGCCTGCCCCCTGGAAAGTGGTCCTCGCTGAAGTAGGCTATTTGCCTTTGGAGAGGACGTTGGAATGCCCCGGAAGAAGCACAAGCCTGACGAGATCGTCGCGAAGCTGCGGCAGGTCGATGTTTTGTTGTCGCAAGGCCGATCGGTTGGCGAAGCGGTTCGCGCGATCGGCGTGACGCCGCTCACCTATTATCGCTGGCGCAAGGAGTTTGGTGGCCTGAAGGGCGGTCAGGTGAAGCGGCTGAAAGAGCTCGACAACGGAAACGCCGCCTTCGCCCATCTGGCGGGCGGCGTATATGACGACGATCAGGATGGCTACGGTCGGATGGCGCGCCTGGCATCGTTCACGCGCGGTGATGACGTGCTTCTCATGTTTGCGAGCTTCGATTACGTGGATTACCCCCGACACGAAGGCATGCTGGCCCGTTTCTTCGGCTCGCTTTCACTGAATGACGCCGGCACTCCGCAGGAGGCGCTGCTTGAAGTTGCGGCCAGCGGTGGCGAGACATTCCTTGCACCGTCGGATTGGTCCGTGGATGAACTGGACATGTCGGACGAACCTGCGACCGCTTCGGATTACATGCTCACGAACGGTACGGATGAATATCCGAACGTCCTCGTGATGCTGCGCCCGATCGACCTTGAAGGGGGACGGGAGCTGGGGATGCAAATGATTTCCGAGTTCACCGCACAGATCGAGCAAAGCTCGCAGGCCGCATTTGCCGGGGGCCCGAAGATGGAGACCTATAATTCCGATACCGGCACGGCGACTGCGCATTCATATGCGCGAGGCTGGGATATGGAGGCCGGAGCACATCTGGTCAGCGAATTCTATATCCGGGAGAATGCCGGTCCTGATTCCGTGTCGATAATCGGGCTGAACTCGTTCGATGTGCGTCGCAACATTGATTCGTTCGACGAGAAGGCGCGGGACGTCATCTTCAAAAGCTGGGTAACAGGTGCGTCAGCCGATGCCGCGGCGCACATTTCGCTTCGGGAAGGTAGTGCACAGTTCCTCGAAGCACTCGATGTGCGTAAGCTTGGTCGATAACACCCGCTTGCCACGTTATCGAAATCGACGAGTCAACCGGCTTGCTTGAAATCCGTAGTGGCAAGGCGCACGCCGCCGCTGATCGGACCGCCCAGCCTTTTGCAACAGTTTCAGCCGAGGCCGGCGTGCCGGGGCATTGCGTGAATAGAGTTCGAGCAAAAGCAGACCATGCGCGCCCGACCCAGCGCCATTGATCAAGTTGCAGGATGGATAGATGTCGATGAAGAAAATTCCCGATGGCCTTTCCAACCTCTCCGAACTCGACGAACTGGCCTGCTCCTACGACGGCAAACGTGCTGATCTTCTCTTCGGGCACGGCATAAGCCTGATGTTCGAACATGGCCATACGACATCCGTGCGCCAGGGCGCGCTGGATGCGATGGCTGACTACTACGCGACGTTCCGCGATCACATCAATTTCTACTTCCCCTATGGCGCGCGACGACCGCAACCGGATCGGCGACGTAGACGTCGTTGCATATCTTGAAAACCACATGCGGACGCTTCCCGCCGACGATGGGGTAAAAATGGATATGAACGTCCAGTTCGCGGCCGAGATATTCGGCTTGCAGACGAAAGGATATCGCGGCGACGCCACACACACTGGTTCTGCACCTTCACCTGTAACCCTCCACATGCGCGCTGGTCGGGATGGGAATGCTTTCTGCCCGCCTCGTGGCCCGAGGAGATCGGCTACGAGACCTACATCGCCAAGGTCGTGAAATGGTGCGACATGACGCGACCCGCACACGGTACGGCAGGCCTGTCCGTCTCGTCGATACCGACGCGCTGCTGAAGACCGACGGGAGTTTGCCGTTCGGTGCCATCAGGCGCTATGCTGGTCTCGATTACCCTCACCACAGCCGCTGGCGTGCATTCGTGCGCCGTGCCGGAGGCGATCACATCCGCACGATCAACTGGCTCACGATCCTCGATGGACGGCGCGCCGAGATTCTGGGCGGCATCGACGCCATCAGGGCGGAACTTGGAGAAAACTGTCCCATTCATGCATTCGACGGAGGTATCGTGATCCAGGCGGGTGAAAGACCGGCAATCGCGGACGTCAATCGCAATGCCGTTCCGCCCGAATACAAGGCTGTCTCGCGCCTCACACGCGAGTTGCGCTATGAAAGGTTCACCGGAAATAACGGTCTCCTCAAGGTTACCTGGCCGCTTGACAGTGTGACCGAGACCTTGAAGTGGCTGGCGCGCTTCGATTGATGGGAGGCCGACATCCGTTTTCCCAACATAGGGCGGCGACCTTATGATCGGCCTATTGGGTGGGCTATCTTGTGAACGATTGGGCGGTTCGCTCGAAATTGGAGAGTAGCGCCACCTCCTCCTCGCCAGCCTCATAGCGAAACGGGTTGCGCGAATGCGCGGCGGCCGGTGTGCACGGCGCGAGCGACAACGAGGATAGCGAGGGTGATCAAAGGGAATGGGATGCAGACTGTCTGCTTTTGGCACCACTGATCGACAGCGGACCCTGGAACGAGCCGTGACGACACGACTATTAACGAACTCGACCGGCATCTCGTCGCGATAGGGCAAAGCCTTCATCAGGCGCGGGATGGCTCTGCAAGCTTTGTCGAGGGACCGATCGCGGAACTGCGCGATGATACGATTCCCTTGGATGTAACGTCAGCGGGCTGCTTGAACGATACGATCCGATCATCGGGTGATCGATTCCGACTACTTGTTCGTCGCTATGCGTGCGGGCGATGAAATCCCGATCGTTTGCCGCGGATCGTCAAAGACTGCAGTTTTTGACCACGCGGGGACACGATTTCCGTCCGGCCCCGACGCCACCTTGTACGGCAACCCAAACCGAAGGTCACTACTTCGCCCTTTCCGTTTCGACACTGGAAAGGACGCGACTTATGGCGCTGCGCCCGGCGCTATCGTGAAGTTTATAACAAACCGACGACGGTTCGGCATCTCAATCAATTGAGCGACAAATAGTTCTATCGGCTCCAGTACCATGCGACATACATGTCTTCGGGTCGATGTTCGCGCTTCTTCAGAGTAGCGCGCAGTTCGCGCACGTCGTTCTTTTCGCACGCGACCCAGATGAATGTGGTGTTGTCGGCCGCTGCAACGAGCTTTCGAGCTGCGTTGATCAGAACCCTTTTTTCACCCGCCTGATACTTTCGGCGGTGTAGCCACTCGACATTCAAAAGCCCTCTTGTCGGCAAAGGCTGCTCCTCGGTCTCGTCGAAGACCTCGATGACACCCGACATCCGCGTTCCGGCCGGAACCTCGGCAGCAATGCGGGCGATGGCGGGCAGGGCGGTTTCGTCGCCGACGAAGAAGATCGAGCGTGATTGAGGAAGGTGCCCGCTGCCGGGGCCAAGCAGCGCGACCTGTTCGCCCACGCCCACGTCGCGCGCGAAATCGGCTCCCGGCGTTGCGACGCCGCAGGCCGTGTGCTGGAGAAAGTCGATCCACAACTCGCCGCGCGCTTCGTCCACGGCGCGGATCGTATAGGCGCGCAGAAGGATTTCGTCCTCGCCCTTCGGCCATTTGAGGCTGCCATTTTCGCCAGCCTCGGGCCAGACGGGATAGCGTCCCCGTTGAGGCAGGAGAAGGCGTACATGCATCTCGCCGCCGATGAAGGGGGCGACATTGGCGCAGGCGAATTTCACCCGCAGCATCAGCGGCGTCACCAGTTCCTTTGAAACGACCGTGACGAGATGGACATTGGCGGGCAGGATCGGCGCCTGTCGTGCCGGCTTTTCGAGGACGGAGTGGCAGCTATTCATGAAGGGTGACTCTTTCGGCAGACATGCGGTGACGCCCGATCGGGATCATCATCGGGCGGTGCGAAACCGGGTCGAGGATGACGCGGCTGTCGATGCTGAAGACATGCTGCACGTTCTCGCGCGTCAGCACCTCTTGCGGCGACCCGAACGCGTGCACCCGTCCTTCGCTCATCGCGACCAGATGATCTGCGTAACGCGCGGCAAGGTTGAGGTCGTGAAGCACCATGACGACGGTCGTTCCGCGCACATGGTTGAGATCGGTCAGAAGGTCCAGCACCTCGACCTGATGGCAGATGTCGAGAAAGGTCGTCGGCTCATCCAGCAGGAGGATTTCGGTCTGTTGTGCGAGCGCCATGGCGATCCAGACGCGCTGGCGCTGGCCGCCGGACAGTTCGTCGACCGGGCGTTCCGACAGGTCCTCGATCCGTGTCGCGGCCAGAGCCTGATCGACGGCTTCGTCGTCGGCTCGCGTCCATCGGGAAAACAGGCCCTGATGCGGGTGGCGACCCCGGCTGACGAGGTCGGCGACGGTGATGCCTTCCGGCGCGCTCGACGATTGAGGCAGAAGGCCGAGCGTGCGGGCAAGGCGCTTGGACGGCATTTGATGGATCGATTTCCCGTCAAGCAGTACGCTGCCGCCGCGCGGCGAAATCAGTCGCGACATGGCGCGCAGCAATGTCGACTTGCCACAGGCATTCGCGCCGACGATGGCCGTGATCTTGCCGGGCGGTACCTGAAGATCGAGCGCGTGCAGGATGTCGGCGCCGTCGTAGCCGACCGAAAGACCGCTGGCGCTCAGCGAATGCGATATCACAACGAACCTCCGCTTCGGTTGGCCCGAACGATGAGGAAAAGCAGATAGGGAGCGCCGAGCACGCCGGTCACCACGCCGACCGGGAAGCGGGACGGCAGGAGAAACTGGCCGGCATAGTCGCCCGCCAGAACAAGGACCGCGCCGACCAGTCCGGCGGGAAGCAGCAGCGATCCGCTGTTGCCGACGATGCGCGCGGCGATCGGCCCTGACAGGAACGCGACGAAAGCGATCGGTCCGGTCACGGCGGTCGCGCACGCGATCAGCCCGACGGCCGCGACGATGATGATCATCCGGGTCCGTCCGACGCGCACGCCGAGCCCCGCCGCCATGTCGTCGCCGAGGCGCAGCGCTTCCAGATCGCGCGCGCGGCTGAACAGCAAGCCGCCGAAGATGCACAAGGCCAGAAGAAGCGGCAGCGCCTGTCCCAATTGCGCGCCGTTGACGCTACCGGTCAGCCACCGCATCGCCTCCTGCAAGGTCCATGCGGGTGCCTGCGACAAGACATAGGCGACAATGCTCTCAAGCATGGCCGAGACGGCGATGCCGACCAGAATGAGCCGTGTGCCCGCCACGCCGCCGCGCGAGGCAAGGCCGTAGATGAGGAGAGCGACCCCCAGTCCTGCCGCAACCGCGATAAGGGAAACCGCAGGCCCGCGCAGCGACAGGATGACGATCGCGAAGACGGCGGCGGCACTTGCGCCCGAACTTATGCCGATGATGTCGGGGCTGGCGAGCGGATTGCGCAGCATGACCTGAAAGGCGACGCCGCCAAGGCCGAAGCACAGCCCGGCCAGCACGGCGACCAGCGCACGCGGCAATCGCAACTGGCCCACGGTGAACGTGGCTCCGGCAACATCTTCACCGAGCAGCACGCGCACGACGTCGCCCAGCGGCGTGTAGGATTGGCCGAGCGCCAGTGTCAGCGCGAACAAAGCAAGCACGAGCGTCGCCATGACGGCGATGATGGTCACGCGCCGGTTGGCCCGGCGGCGACGCGCCGGCGCGACGGCATGGAAAATCGGTTCAACGGTCGTCACAGTTCTCGCACCCGCTGCCGCCTGACGATCCAGATGAAGAATGGCGCGCCTACGAATGCGGTGACGATGCCGACTTCCAGTTCGCCCGGCCGGGCGATGATGCGCCCGAAGACATCCGCCAAAAGGAGAAGGCAACCGCCCGCCAGTGTCGAGAAAGGCAGGAGCCAGCGATGGTCGACGCCGACGAAAAGACGACACAGATGCGGTACGACGAGACCGACGAAACCGATCGGCCCGCATACCGCAGTGATGCCGCCGCACAGGAAGACCGCGCCGAGCGAGGCGACGGCGCGGGCCAGCGCGACGCTTTCGCCAAGTCCGGCCGCGAGCTCGTCGCCGAGCGCCAGCGAATTCAGCTTGCGGGCCGAGACGAGCGACAGCGCGGCTCCGACCGCGAGGAAGGGCAGAACCGGCCAGATCTGGTCGAAGGTTGCGCCGCCGACCCCGCCGATCTGCCAGGAGCGGATGCCACCGGCGATATCGCTGCGCGGCAGGACGACCGCGACGACCATGGATGAAAATGCGACCGAAGTCGCCGCGCCGGCCAGCGCCAGCTTGAGCGGTGTCGCGCCGCCGCGTCCCATGGAGCCGATCGTGTAGACGAAGACTGCCGCGCAACCCGCTCCGAAAATCGCGGTCCAGATATAGGCTTGCGCCGAAACGATGCCGAACCATGCCACACCGACGACGACGGCGAGCGATGCACCCATGTTCACGCCGAAAATGCCGGGATCGGCGAGCGGATTGCGCGTGACGCCCTGCATCACCGCTCCTGAAAGACCGAGCGCAGCTCCGGCAAGAAGCGCGAGAAGCGTTCGCGGAATGCGCACCGCGACTGCAGCCTGCTCGACCCCGTCGAGCCGACCGCCAAGCGCGGCGAAAATGTCGGCCCAGGCGACGGACCGCGATCCGATGGAAACCGACAGCCCGCACAGGAGAACGAGCAATAACGTTACGGCCGCCAGCCACAAGCTTCGGCTGCGGGCTGTGCGCCGCGCCGAGAACCGCCACGGCGACGGGGACGTGGCCGAAGCGATCATTCGGCGTTCTGGGCGGATTTTCCGGCTGCTTCGCCGAGCCGGTCCGCATAGTCGCGCAAGACCCATGAGATCGACAGCGGCGTCGGATTCGCAGCGGTTCCGGCGGGGCCGCGATCGAGCATGACCAGCGCGCCGTTTGCGACGGCCGGCATTCGCGAGGTGAGGGGATTGGCTGCCAACTGCTTGAGAAGCTTGTCGTCGCCATAGGTCACGACGATATCGACATCGTCGAAGGCGTCGATCCGCTCGGCGCTGACGGAGCCGGAGAAACGGCCCGGCGTCGATGCGGCCAACACGCTCGACGGCGCGCTCAGGCCCAGATCGGCGAAAAAGCGCACGCGCGTATCGCTGGTCGTGTAGAAATTGATGGTGCTCAGATCCGTCTCGTTCAGATGCGTGATGAACATGGCAGACTTGCCCTTGAGCGCCGGCCTCTCGGCCACGACCTCTGCGATATCGGCCTCGATGCCGGCAATCAGGGTCTCGCCTTCGGCAGACATTCCAAGGCCGGCGCTGTTGAGCCGGATCATCTCCCGCCAGTCGGTCGACCACGGCGCATCCGGATAGGCGATCACCGGCGCGATCTGGCTCAGCGTATCGTATTCGGCCTGGGTCAGGCCGGAATAGGCGGCCAGGATCACGTCGGGGTTCGTGGCCGCGACTGCCTCAAGATCGATGCCGTCGCCTTCGTCGAAGAGAACCGGGCGTTCGGCCCCAAGTTCCTCCAGTTTTTCGGCGACCCACGGCAACAGCCCATCGCCGTCGTCGTCGCCGAAATTGGCGCGGGCGAAGCCGACCGGAACGATTCCGAGCGCCAAAGGAACTTCATGGTTCGCCCAGGCCACGGTGGCGACGCGTTCGGGTTTGCGCTCGATGACCGTGGTGCCCAGACCATGCTCGATCGTGATCGGGTACGAGATGACGTTCTGTAGCTGATCGGCGTTGGCGACCTGTACGCCCAGACAGGACAAAATGGACAGGGCGACGAAAAACGATCGCAGCATCGGGACGAACTCCACAGGTCGGCAATAAGTGGACTGTCACTGTCAGGTTAATCGCATGGCGTCAATTCCGCCAGGCCCGCCAGCCGGCGACGGATCGCTCTTTACCGGAGGATTCTACAAACCCGCAAAAACGTACAATACTTGATTGGAATGCTCAAGTTAAGGCATGGCATCGGCCGGGACGGCTCAGGCGCATGAAGTGAATGCCTTGGCGTCCGAGCCTGGTCCTGTTTACGCCATCGGCCGCTTAGCCGCCCTGAATCTGGAATTTAAGAACAATGACTTTCGCGCGCATGAACTTTGTCAGCCGGCCCTTCCTGCGGCACCGGGCGGTGGTTTTGTTGGGATGCACGGCATTTGCCGCGCTCGTGCCGACAGCCCTTCTCGCGCAGAGTGACGGCGCTGCGGGAGGTACGACCAACCTCGACGCGCTTGTCGTCCAGGGCGGCGACTTTCTGGACATCGACTACGACTCCCAGTCGATCGTCGCGCAGCGCACGACCGGCGGCAGCCGCATGGTGACGGACATTCTCGACACGCCCGCCTCCGTATCGGTCATCACCTCGAAGGAAATCCAGGAACGCGGCGCGCAGAATGTCGAGGAAGTGCTGCAATATACGCCCGGTGTCTTCACCGGCTTCTATGGCAGCGACGACCGGTTCGACTTCTTCAAGATTCGCGGTTTCGACGCGCATGCCTATCGCGACGGGTTGCCGATCGGACGCCCGTTCGGCGGTGTCCGCGAGGAAGCCTACGCCTTCGAGCGGGTCGAGGTGCTGAAAGGCGCGAATTCCACGGTGTTCGGGGTGTCCGACCCCGGCGGCTCGGTGAACTACGTGACCAAACGTCCGCGCAGCGAGCGGTTCGGCGAGGGCTATATCACCGGCGGCTCCTACAACCGCAAGGAAGTCGGGTTCGACTTCGGCGACAACATCACCGAGGACGACACGCTGTCCTTCCGGCTCACCGGCAAGTTCAAGGATGCCGACGCCGAATATGATTATTCGCGCGACGACGAGAAATTCATCATGGGCGGCCTGACTTGGCGGCCGACCGTCGACACCAATGTCACCGTCGTTTTCGATCACCTCAATCGCGATGGCGTTCCGGGCAGCGGTGGGCACCCAAGCGGCACCGACTTTCCCCGCAGCCGGTTCTTCGGCGAGCCGGATTACAATTACCGCGGCACGGATCGAAACACGTTGACGGTGATGGTCGACCATGATTTCGGCTCTGGCCTGACTTTCGGCTCCAACGCCCGCTACAGCAAGACCAATACCGATTTCGGCTATGCCTATATCGCGTCCACGCCGACGGATGGAACGACGATTGCCGACCGCTCCTTCTTCGGCAACGACACGTCGACGGAAAACTTCGTCATGGACGCGTATCTCCAGTACGATCGCAGCTTCGGCACTGTCGACAGCCGCACGCTGGTCGGCGCGCTCTACAATGATTTCGCGTCGGACAACGATACGTTCTTCGGACCGGCTCCCGGTATCGACTGGACCAATCCGGTCTATACCGGAGCGCCCTCATCGGTTCCCCTCCTCACCAGCACGCGCACCGATCAGAAGACCAGGGCGATCTATCTCCAGCAGGAACTGACCTTCGCCGAGAGGTTCATCGCGACGGTCGGCCTGCGAAACGACTGGATCGATACAGAGCGCACCAACAAGATCACATCCGCCGTGGATACGGGGGAGATCAGCGAGTTCACGAGCCGCGCCGGCCTCACCTACAAGGTCACGGACGAAATCTCGACCTATGCGAGCTACGCGGAATCGGTCGTGCCGGCATCCGGGCTCACGGTCGAGCCGGAGCGGGGCAAGCAGTACGAACTGGGCGTCAAATACCAGCCCCTCGCATTCCCCGCGCTGTTTACGGCGTCCATCTACGATCTGACGAAGCAGAACATCACGGTCACCGACCCGGTGACACAGCTTCCCTCGACGATCGGCGAAGTGCGCGTGCGCGGCCTCGATCTGGAGGCCAAGGCCGAGATCGATGCCAATTGGAGCCTGACGGCCGGCTATTCCTATCTGGATGCCGAGATCGTGGAGAACGGGACCGGCGGCAACGAGGGCAACCGGCCGCAATTCATCCCCGAGCACATGGCATCGCTTTGGGTCAACTATCTGCTGCCGGGCAATGGCATGCGAGGGGACATGAATTTCGGCGTGGGTGCGCGCTACACCGGCTCCTACTTCTTCAACGCCGCCAACACCATGTCGACCGGGAGCAGCATCGTCGTGGATGCGGCCCTTTCTTATGCGGTCAACGAAAACACCAGTCTCGCGGTCAATGTCAGCAACCTCTTCAACGAGAAGCATATCGACTATGGCGGCTTCGGTGCGGATTTCTACAATCCGGGACGCGCCGTTTCGGCGACCCTGCGCCACACCTGGTAGGCAAGCGAGAAGCCGTCAATTCGCCTGTTGCAATCGCCGCCAGGCGGCAGGCGTGTGCCCGACGATCTGGCGAAAAACCTTCGTCAGATGCGCCTGATCGGAAAATCCCAGATGCGCGGCGACATCGGCAACGGGAAGGCTGCTTTCCAAAAGCATCTTTTGAGCCAGATCGATACGGCGGCCAAGCTGCCATTGAAGCGGCGTCTTGCCGGTCGTCTGCTTGAAAGCATTGGAAAACCAGCTTTCAGAAAGCCCCACCGTCGCCGCCATCTCGGCAACCGACAGGCGGTATCCGCCAAGCCCGTCGATACGCGCGTTCAGCTTGTTCATCTGCGCCAGCGTGAGTCCGGCGTTGTCGGGTGATACCGTTTCCTTCGGGATGTCCAGCAAACCCGCAACAATGCTGCCGACGAGGCTTTCGGCATAAAGGCCGTGCCGCGACGGATGGTCGACTTCGCCGACGAGAAGCTGCGCCAGTGTTTCGACCGCATCGGCGTCCTGCATTTCCACAGGTTGGCGCAATGCCGCAAGCGCCGCCGACGCTCCAAGCGACGGTACCAGATACCGCAGCAAGCGATCTTTATGGATATGCAGATTGAGATGCGAGAATTTGTGAGTCGATCGGCTGTTCGTCCATAAAGGAACCCCTGCCGGCACATAGACTGCGCGGGTCATCGGGCGATATGAGGTTACGAAGTTGCCGTCCAGGTTGGACATTCGGATGTAGGGCGAGACGTCACTGAAGAAAATCATGATGCGCGGATCGTCGGCCAGATAGTAGCCTTTGGCGCCCTGCGCACTTTCGGCCTGCCAGAACGCGCCCACGATGCCGTCCAGCACCCGCCATCGGACCGGTGACACCACCTGGATTCCTTCGGTGTGCCAGGTCATCGAATGCCAGAAGCTCAATCAGGTACTCCGCCTGCCTTTGCGTTGGCAATTGGCACCCGCCACCGCACTTTGTCGGTCTGCACTACCCTACTTCAAACATGATTACAATTATCATGTTTTAAATTCGTAGATGCTTTGGTTTCGGTTGGCGAATGTGCGTCTGAAGGAATGGTCCTGCTGGCACAAAGGTTTTGAGCGCGAATGGCAAAAGCCAGAGATCAACGGGAATTTGCTGCTGGTAAAAACTTCCCCGGAGGCTTTCCGCCTCCGGGGAAGTCGCATCACGCCCGGACAGGCTCGGCGTTTTCGTCAGATGGAGGATCGTTCGGTGGGGTGGAGCGAAACTGTCCCCAGAACCCGTAGAGCAACGAGGCAAAGCTGATGATCAGAAGGGTGAGGGTGATCGGCCGCGACGCGAATGCCCACAGATCGTAATCGGTCAGGATAAGTCCCTGGCGAAGGCTGACCTCGACGATCGGTCCTAGAACCAGCCCGATGATGAAGGCCGCCACAGGAAAGCCGACCCGTTTCAGGAGCAACCCTACCGCGCCGAAGGCGAGCATCACGGCGACTTCCACCATGTTGTTGTTGAGTGCGAAAACCCCGCTGACACACAGAACGACGATGGCTGCACCGACGACGGGATAGGGCACGCGCAGTATGATCGCAAAGTAGCGCGCAGCTCTGAGGCCGAAAAACAGCATCACGACATTGGCGAGCATCATGCCGATGAAGACCGAGTAGACCAGGTCTGCATTGTTCTGCACCAGCATCGGGCCGGGTATGATCCCGTGGATCGTCAGGCCGCCGATCATGACGGCCGTCGTGGCGCTTCCCGGAATTCCGAGCGCGAGCAACGGGATCATCGATCCGCCGACGGCGGCACTGTTGGCGCATTCGGGAGCGGCGATGCCGTCGGGCGTACCGGTCCCGAATTTCTTCGGATTGCGCGACCATCGCACCGCTTCGGAATAGCTGATGAATGCGGCTGTCGTTGCGCCGACACCCGGCAGAACGCCGATTACCGTTCCGATAAAGGAAGATCGCAGGAGCGTTATCCGGGTCTGGATGAACTCGCGAATGCTCGGCAGATCGGTGGAAACGTTCGTGATGACCTCTTGCTTCTTCATTCCCTGTCCATAGCGATGCGCCACTTCGGACAATGCGAAGATGCCGATAATTGCGGGGACGAAGCCGATGCCGGTCAAAAGCAGCATGTTGCCGAACGTGTAGCGGGCAACCCCGGTCAGCGGATCCATCCCGACCGTTGCGACGGCAAGTCCAAGAAGACCTGCGATCAAGCCCTTGAGCACCGAGCCGCCGCCGATCGAAGCAATCGCTGTAATCCCGAGAACCGCCAGAGCAAAATATTCCGAGGGGCCGAAAGTGAGCGCGAGCTTTGCCAGCGGCGGGGTGAGGAACATGAGGGCCAGCGTTCCCACGATCCCCCCGATGGCGGACGCCGCCAGAGCAAAGCCGAGAGCCTTGCCGGCTTGGCCCTTTTGCGCCATTGGATACCCGTCGAGCGCCGTACATGCGGCTTCGGGAGAGCCGGGCGTGTTGAAGAGGATCGCGGAAATGGCGCCCCCAAAAGTCGCGCCGACATAAACGCCGCCCAGAAGAAGCATGCCTTCGATCGGATCGAATGCGAATGTGAACGGGATGAGCAACGCGACACCGACGATGCCCGTCAACCCCGGAACCGCGCCAAAGGCGATTCCCCACAAAAGGCTGAATAAAATCAGCACAAATGTCATTGGATTTCCGAACATATAACCGAGCGCGGAAAGATACGCGTCAAGCATTTGATGGTACTCCGTCGATCGATTGGGCTCAGAACAGCATTTCGCTGAAGCTGTAGAAAATCCCCGTGCCTCTCGGTAGCGACATGCCCAGGCCCCATGAAAAGGCCATTCCAACGGTGAGCGTGAAGATCGGTGAAAAGAGGAGTTTGAGCTTAATACTGCCTTGCGGCAGGATGAACGGAACGACCCAGAGGAAAATCATCGTCGAGATCGTAAAGCCGAGAATCTGGATCGTGAAATAATAGAATAGAACCATACCGCAGGTCAGGCCGAGCCGGATTGCGTAGCCAGGATCGATTCCGTCTCTTGCTTCCTCAGTGTATGACCGGCGCAACTCCACCAGCTTGAGGATGAGATGGGCGGCCGTAAGCAAGATGAGCGCACCGAAAATTATCTTGGGCCACAGATCGCTGTCGACCATTGCGTATCGTGTGGAAGCAGGGAACCGGTCGGCGATCGTCCAAAAAACGATCGATCCTATCAGCAATCCCGCAGTGACGACGATCTCACTGACTTTGTTGAGCATTGAGCTACCTCCGAAAAAGGTACGGCCACGGTCACCGGAGTGTCGTCGTGGCCGTTAAACTTCAGTTGGCGTAGCCCATCTGGCGCATCACCGATGTGTAAGTTTCCAATTCCTGTTCGATGAAGGCTTCGAACTCGTCAGGGCCCAGGATTTCAGAACGGTATTGAAGTGCGCTTTCCTCCTCGACACGGCGGTAGTTGTCAGTTTCGCTGGCTGCTCTGAGGAGTTCGAAAAGCTGCTGCACGACGGCGTCGTCGGTATCGCGTCGAACCGCGATGCCCCGCCAGCGTCCAAGCGTGACGTCGTAGCCCAGTTCCTGTGCCGTCGGTACATCCGGCAACACCGGCAACCGCTCATTCGAGAAAACGACCAGAGGGCGCAAATCTTCGGCTTCGATCAGCCCCCGCACGATGCCATACTCCTCGAACATCATGTCGATGTGCCCGCCGAGCGTATTCGAAACCATCTCGGCCGCGGCGAATGGGATCGAAGTGAGTTCAGCGCCCGACTCGGCGTTCCACACGCCGATAACGGCATCGTCGAATCCGGCCGCTCCGGTAACGGCGACCTTGATGTCTCCGGGAGCGGCACGGGCCGCTTCGATCACGTCTTCGATGGATTGATACGGACTGTCCGCCGCAACGAGCAACAATGCCTGATCGTACTGGATGCGGGCCACCGGCCGGAAATCAGACAAATCCAGTCGGCCGAGCGCCTGGTTGATCACGTCATCGGGGCTGTAGGAATAAAGGTTATATCCCGTGGCCGGACGCTGCATGAAGTTGACCGCTGCTGGCAGGCCTCCGCCGCCCTGAATCGAGATCGGGATCATCGATCTGCCGGTCGCGGCCTGAAATGACTCGCCGATCGCGCGGATGAACCGGTCGGCCCCGCCGCCCGGACCGAACGCGTGAATAACCTCCACCGTGCGTGTGGGATAGGTCTGTGCGGTGGCCGGCATGGTTGACGCGATGGCAACCCCGATACCAAGTCCGGCTGCGGCAAGAGTGCCTTGCAGACGCGCTGTTATGGATGCAGGCATTTCGATTTCCTCCCTTGGATAAATGTCGGCTGAAGTTGAGTTGAGTTGAGGCGGGGCGGTCATCATTCCTCAAGGATGACCGTTCCGGGGGTCCGACCGCGTGCGGTCGGACCTGCTTTATTATTCGGCCGCTTCGGCGAATATTGGTGTTTCAAGCTCCTCGAGCGCTGCTTCGACGCCGCCCTTGCGATGAGGAACACCCGCCTTGCGCAGACCAAGTTCCACGCCGGTCAGCGTGCCGGCGAGCGTCAGGTCGTTGAAGTCACCGAGATGACCGATGCGGAACACGCGGTCGGCGACCTTCGAAAGGCCGTTGCCGAGCGAGATATCGTAATGCTGGAGAGCGGTGGCCCGGAACCTGTCCGCGCTGTGGCCTTCGGGCATGAGCACGGCTGTCAGTACGCCGCTTTCCTGCCCCTGCTGACGGCACAGCACTTCCAGCCCCCATTCGCGCACGGCAGCGCGCGTGGCGGCACCGTGGCGTTGATGGCGTGCAAACACGTTATCGAGTCCCTCTTCGTGCAACAGACGCAGGGCTTCTATGAGGCCGAACAACATGTTGGTTGCGGGCGTATAGGGGAAATACCCGGTTTTGTTGATCTCCGTCATCTCACGCCAGTCCCAGTATGAGCGGGGCATGCCGCCGGTTCTGGAAATCTCCAAAGCTTTCGCGCTGATCGCGTTGAACGACAGGCCGGGTGGCAGCATCAGCCCTTTCTGGGAACCGGAGATGGCGACATCCACACCCCATTCGTCGAAGCGAAAATCGATCGACGCCAATCCGGAAATCGTATCCACCATGAGAAGCGCCGGGTGACCTGCGGCGTCGATCGCCCTGCGGACTTCCGCGATGGGTGAAACCGAGCCCGTCGACGTCTCGTTGTGGACGACACACACCGCTTTGATTTCATGAGCCTTGTCAGCGCGCAGATACGATTCGATCTGTTCGGGGTCCGCGCCGCCGCGCCAGTCGCCCTTGATGAATTCCGCGCGAATGCCGAGCTTGCTCGCCATCTTTTTCCATAGAGAGGCGAAGTGACCGGTTTCGTACATCAACACCCGATCGCCGGCCTGGAGCACGTTTACGAGCGCAGCTTCCCATGCGCCCGTTCCAGACGCCGGGTAGATGACCACGTCCTGCCTGGTCTTGAAAATCGACTTCATGCCTTCCAGCGCGGCATGGCCTATCCGTTCGAATTTTGGTCCGCGGTGATCGATCGTCTGCGCGGAGATCGCCCGCAAAACGCTGTCAGGAACCGGGCTCGGGCCCGGAATTTGCAGAAAATGGCGCCCTGCGCGGTGTGACATCTCTCGCTCCCTTGTAGATGGCCGAAGAATGCAATTCAAAGATTTGCATTTTTCATTTTGCATTATGTATTCATTTCGACTAGCGATGTGTCAACACCAAATTTCGCATGAGGAGAGAGCATGCTGGACGTGACACTCGAGCAGAGGCTGCGCAGGGATTTTTCTGGCGAGGTGATGTTTGATGCCTTCAGCCGCGGCCGCTATTCAACCGACGCCTCCTTTTATCAAATCATGCCGACCGGCGTGGCCATGCCCCGCAGCAAGGATGACGTGGAGGTCGCGCTGGACGCTGCAACGCGCGCGGGCGTGACGATAACGGGACGAGGTGGCGGGACGTCCCAATGCGGGCAGACCGTCAATGCCGGGCTGATCCTCGACAATTCGCGCCATTTTAACCGCGTGCTCGAACTGGATATCGACAACCGCCGAGCGGTCGTGGAGCCCGGGATCGTGCTCGACGATCTGAACAGGCTGCTCAAACAGCACGGGCTTTGGTTCCCGGTCGACGTTTCGACCGCGTCGCGCGCCACGATCGGCGGCATGAGCGCCAACAATTCGTGCGGTGGCCGGTCACTGCGCTATGGGACGATGCGCCATAACGTGATGTCGATCGAGGCGGTCATGGCGGATGGATCGACGCGCCATTTCGGTCCCGTAGACGCCGCTCGGGCTGGAAACGCCGATCCGCTTCTCGACGAAATGCTGGCGCTCGGTGGCCAGCATGCAGGACTGATCGACCAGCGCTTTCCAAAGCTGAACCGGAGGGTAGGCGGTTACAATATCGACGCTCTCGTGCCGAATGCGGAGCCGGTGAACCTTGCCCATTTGCTGGTTGGCTCGGAGGGAACGCTCGCTTATTTCACCAAGATCGAGCTGAAACTGTGGCCGCTGGTCGGTCGGCGCGTGCTTGGAGTGTGTCATTTTCCCACATTCTATCAGGCAATGGACGCGACCCAGCATCTGGTGAAACTCGATCCGCTTTCGGTCGAACTCGTCGATGCGACCATGATCGAGCTTTCGCGCCAGATCCCCATGTATCGGACGACGATCGAGCAATTCGTCGAAGGAACCCCCGAAGCTTTGCTGCTGGTCGAATTCGACGAAGGCTCTGATGCGGCAAATGCCGAAAAACTGCGCCTGCTGGAAGAGAAGATGGGCGATCTCGGCTTCTCGATGGACGGGCAGGCCAGCAGATGGGGTGGCGTCGTCACAGTGACGGATCAACAACTCCAGACGCAGATCGCGGAGGTGCGCAAGTCGGGCCTCAACATCATGATGTCGATGAAGCAGGAGGGCAAGCCGGTCTCATTCGTCGAGGATTGCGCCGTCGAGTTGCCTGATCTGGCGGAATATACGCGTGAACTCACCGACGTTTTCGAAAAGCACGGAACCAAAGGCACATGGTACGCCCATGCGTCGGTCGGCTGCCTTCATGTGCGGCCCGTGCTCAATCTCAAGCTGGATCAGGACGTGAAGCGCATGCGGGCGATCGCCGAGGAGGCGTTCGCATTGGTGGCAAAGTACAAAGGCTCGCATTCGGGCGAACATGGCGACGGCATCGTCCGCTCCGAGTTCCATGAGCGTATGTTCGGACCTGAGGTCACTGACCTGTTCCGCAAGGTCAAGCAGCGTTTCGATCCGATGACGCGCTTCAATCCGGGCAAAATCGTCGATGCGCCGAAAATGGACGATCGGTCGCTGTTCCGCTTTCAGCCCGATTACGCGGCCAAACCGCCCAAGACGCATTTCGACTGGTCGGCCTGGTCCGGCGCCGGCGGCGGCTTTCAGGGCGCCATAGAGATGTGCAACAACAATGGCGCCTGCCGCAAACTTGCCGGCGGAACCATGTGTCCATCCTATCGCGCCACGCGCAACGAACGCGATCTGACGCGCGGGCGGGCAAATACATTGCGCCTTGCGATTTCGGGGCAGTTGGGCGAAGGGGCGTTCACGTCCGACGCCATGGCTGAGACCATGAAGCTTTGCGTTTCCTGCAAAGGATGCAAGCGCGAATGTCCCACGGGCGTCGACATGGCCAAGATGAAGATCGAAGTTCTGGCAGCGCGGGCTGCCGAAAAGGGACTGACATTTCACGACAGGCTCGTGGCGCATCTGCCCGACTACGCGCCATTCGCTTCGAAAATCCCGTGGGCGATCAATCTGCGCAATCGTCTCCCCATGCCCCTGAAACGCCTGCTTGAGCGTCCCACTGGCTTTTCCGCGAACCGTGATCTTCCGCACTGGTCTTCCAAGCCCTTCCGCAATTGCGAAGTCGATACGCGGGAAGGCGAAGCCGACGTGGTTCTGTTTCCCGATACGTTCAATCGCTATTTCGAGCCTGAAAACATCCGCGCCACGATCCGCGTATTGGAGGCCGGCGGGCGCAAGGTGACCATAGCGAGCGCACCGAAAGGCCGGCCTCTCGACAGTGGCCGGACCTATCTTTCGGTCGGGTTGATGGACAAGGCTCGCGCGGAAGCCGAACGGCTGGTGGCGGCGCTGCTTCCTCATGTTTGCGCGGGACGCAAGATCGTGGGCATCGAGCCATCATGCCTTTTGACGCTCCGCGACGAAATTCCTTCCCTCATTCCCGGCGAGCATACGAAAGCCATCGCGGCTTCCGCACGAATGCTCGAAGAATTTATTGCCGAGGAAACCGAGGCCGGCAGATTCCGTCTGAACCTGAAGCCCGCAGGGGCGAAGATTCTTCTTCATGGTCATTGCCACCAGAAGGCTTTCGACGTCGTGCCTGCCATCCGGAAAACATTGGCACTTGTTCCCAAGACGGATATTGAATTGATCGAAACGAGTTGCTGTGGAATGGCCGGCTCGTTTGGGTACGGCGTCGAGACCGAAAGCGTATCCAGGCAGATGGGCGAGTTGAGCTTGTTTCCCGCAATTCGGGCGCGAGGCGACAAGACGATCATCGTCGCTGACGGCACCTCGTGCCGGCACCAGATCGCCGATGGCACGCAACGGAACGCAATTCATGTGGCGCGGCTTCTTGAACTGTGCCTCGATGAAACTGCTGCGGAGACATCGGCAAAATGAACATGACGACACCACTGGGCCATCAGACCCTGCGCAGGCGCAGCCTGCACGATGAACTGATCGAGCATATACGCCAGCTTATTATCGAAGGCGTGTTGGAGGCGGGCAAGAAAGTTCCCGAGAAGGAACTGTGCGAATCGTATGGAGTTTCGCGCACGCCGCTGCGTGAAGCGCTCAAGGTTCTGGCAACGGACGGTCTGGTCACGCTCGAGACGAACCGGGGTGCGTGGGTACGCGCAATCACCGAGAGCGATCTCGACGAAGTCTTTCCCGTGATGGGCGCACTCGAAGCGCTGGCCGGTGAGCTGGCCTGCCGTCATGTGACCACGGAAGAGGTCGCTCATATCCGTATGTTGCATGACCGGATGCTGCTCGAATACGAGCAGCGCAATCTAGCCGAGTATTTCGCCCTCAACCAGCAAATCCACGAGGCCATCCTCAAGGCCGCGCGCAACGAGACGCTCGGCACCCAGTATCGTTCACTCGCCGCGCGGGTGAGACGAGCCCGCTATATCGCCAATCTGACCGAGGAACGATGGGCGCAGGCGATCGACGAACATGAGGCGATGATCCGCGCGCTGGAGGACCGGGACGGGACCGAACTGGCGCAGATTCTCAAAAAGCACCTCGGCAATAAGCTGGAGACCGTGCGGGCCTGGCTGCGCGCGAACCAGACCGCCAAGGGCTGAAGTACTTTCACATATCGGACGAGCTGCACACCCTTAAACAGTGGCTTGCAGACCGCCACCGAGCCAGTCGTGCTCCGAAACCTTGGAACGTTCAGTAAGGAAAAGTCGCCGATGGACACGCTCTCAACGTTTACTGAAGCCCTGATCGACGCGACGCGTTCGGAAAACGCCTTTGTTCCTAAGGGGCGGCTACCCAAATCAGTCGACGAAGCCTACGCCGTGCAGGACGATGTTGCCCAGGCACTTCAACGCCGTCCCGGAGCGTGGAAAACCTCACGCCAGCCAAATGCCGATTCGCTGTACGCACCCATCCCGCAATCGCGTTGCTTCTCCTCCGGAGGCCAGGTTTCCTGCCCCGGTCGAATAGGTGTGGAACTTGAAATCGGCTGGAAGATACTCGACACCTTGCCCGCATTGTCGACCCCTGACTATCAGGAGGCACTTAGATTGCGTGTCGCTCCCTTTCCGGTGATCGAACTGGTTCATTCGCGGATCGAAGGTGCGCTCGCGTCGGATCCCTTCGTCAAACTCGCTGACGGCATGGCCGGCCATTCACTCGTCAGCGGCGAGCCGCAGGCAGCAATAAGACAGACGACATTCGGCGAAGTGGCAGGCCAACTTCTTATAGACGACGAACCGGTTATCGTCAGCGGATTGAAAGTTCCCGGCGGTGACGCATTGGCCACGTTGGCGGAGTTCCTGGCTGTTATCGGCAACAAAGGCATCTTTCCCATTCCGGGTCAGATCGTCATTACGGGCTCTTTGCATCCAATGGTCCACGCCGCACCGGGCGCGCGCATTGCAGGGCGGCTTGATGGTCTGGGGACTGTCGAAGTGAAGCTCGCAGCGCAATGAGAGGCGGGTCGTTGCCGTCGGTTCGAAGCCCGGTTTATCGGTGGCCCAGTCGCTTCGAAACGTCGCTTGCTGCCTGAACGATCCAGCGCCCGATTTCGTGGACTTTCATATCGGGCATGCGCATGGTCGGTCCCGATACCGAGATTCCCGCAACCGCTTCACCATAGCCATCGATGATAGGGGCCGCGACGCACCGCATTCCTATCGTGCGCTCCTCGTCATCAAGCGCATATCCGCGATGCCGGATCTGCCTCACCGCCTCGCGCAATTGCTCGGCACTGGCCACTGTATTGGCGGTAAACCGGCTGAACTGTGCCGTCCTGACGAAAGCCTCAAACCGCGCTTCGTCGAAAGCACTCAGCAGCGCCTTGCCGATGCCCGACGCGTGAAGCGGCGCGTGGGTGCCGGGCGGAAAGAAAGCGCGGATCGTCTCGTGTGTTTCGATCTGGCTGACGAATAAAACATTCCCGTCTCTCTCTATGCCCAGATTCGACGTCTCGCCGGTCCGTGACATCAGTTCGCGCATGACCGGTCGACTAAGCTCGACGATATTCGTGCGTTGCAGGAATGCGGAGCCGAGGCGAAAAGCCTCGGAGCCGACGAACCATTCCTGGCGCTCGGGATCGCTCTCGACATATCGCCGGTGCTCAAGTGTGGCGAGCACGCGATGCATGGTTGCGGGCGACTGGTCCAGATAGTCCGCAAGTTCGGTCAAGGTGATGCCTTCGTGGGCCGCAAGTGCTTCGAGGACATCCAGTGCGCGATCAAGTGCCTGGATGTTCGTTGCCTGCTGGCCCGTCATCGAACTTTTTGGCCGTCCGCGTCTGCGACCGGGCTGCTGCATGACGTCCTCGCTATGGGTTAAGGTGATAAAATATTTTCATGAAAACGGATTCCGCTCAATGAAAAATCATAGTGAATTGTTTTTGCTCATTTTTTGATGAAACGCAAATCTAATGAAAAACATTTCCAAAAAAATTTACTGAGATCGGGCAACGTGTTAGATCTTAGGCAGGTACCAAGAGGAGCCGAATGTGAGCGCTCAGAACCCGATCTTCATTCCAGGTCCGACGAACATACCCGATGTGTTGCGCAAGGCCGTGGACATGCCGACCATCGATCACCGCAGTCCGCTTTTCGGCGATATTCTTCACCCCGCGCTTGATGGCGTGAAGAAGGTTCTCAAATCCGAACGGGCCGAGATTTTCGTTTTCCCCTCCACGGGCACGGGCGGCTGGGAGACGGCCATCACCAATCTGCTGTCGGCCAACGACACGGTCCTTGCGAGCCGCAATGGAATGTTCAGCCATCGCTGGATCGATATGTGCCAGCGGCATGGCCTGAACGTTCAGGTCGTGATGCAGGATTGGGGGGAGGGCATTCCTGCCGAAAGGTTCGAGGAGATTCTCACGGCCGACACGGCGCATGAGATCAAGGCCGTGCTGGCCACGCATAACGAGACGGCGACCGGTGTGCGATCCGACATCGCCGCCGTTCGTCGCGCGCTGGACAATGCGAAGCACCCGGCCCTGCTTCTCGTTGACGGCGTGAGCTCAATCGGCTGCTACGATTTCCGGATGGATGAATGGGGCATCGATGTCGCCGTCACCGGTTCGCAGAAAGGTTTCATGCTGCCGCCCGGCCTCGCCATTGTCGGCTTTTCGCCAAAGGCCCTGGCTGCCGTGGAATCGGCAAACTTGCCGCGCACGTTTTTCGACATCCGCGATATGGCCAAGGGCTATGCCGCCAATGGTTACCCCTACACCCCGCCCATCGGTTTGCTGAACGGGCTTCGGGTGGCAACCGGTATGCTGTTGGATGAGAAGCTGGAGAACGTCTTCGCCCGCCACCACCGCATCGCCGAGGGTGTCCGTAAAGCGGTTTCGGCATGGGGGATGACACTTTGCGCGGCGCGCCCTGAACTCTACTCCGACAGTGTCAGCGCGATCCGCACACCGGTCGGGTTCGATGCCAACAGGATCGTGGCACATGCCATGAATGCCTATGGCGTGGCTTTCGGCACCGGGCTGGGCGACGTTGCGGGCAAGGTCTTTCGCATCGGGCACCTCGGCAGCCTCACCGATGCCATGACGCTGTCAGGTATCGCCACGGCTGAAATGGTGATGGTCGATCTCGGGCTGCCGGTGAAGCTCGGCTCGGGCGTTGCCGCAGCCCAGGAACACTACCGGCAGGGCATGAGCGGCGCACACAAGAAGGCCGCATGATGGAGGATACGACAGTGTACGTTCCAACGCTGGAAGACATGCTCGCCGCGCGAGAGCGGATTGCGTCCTATGTGCACCGCACGCCGGTGCTGACTTCCAGAATGCTCGACGAACTCACCGGCGCCGAACTGTTCTTCAAATGCGAGAACCTGCAAAAAGCGGGCGCGTTCAAGGCACGAGGGGCAACGAACGCCGTGTTCGGGCTGTCCGATGAACAGGCGCGCAAGGGCGTCGCCACCCACTCCAGCGGCAATCATGGAACCTGCCTGAGCTATGCCGCCGGGCAGCGCGGCATTCCCTGCACCGTGGTGATGCCCCGAACCGCGCCTCAGGCCAAAAAGGATGCCGTGCTCGGCTATGGCGGGCGCGTGGTCGAATGTGAACCGTCGACCAGTTCGCGTGAGGCGGTTTTCGCCGAAGTCGTGGCCCAGAGTGGGGCCGAATTCGTCCATCCCTACAACGATCATCGCGTGATTGCCGGTCAGGGAACCTGTTCGGCCGAATTGATCGAACAGATCGACGATCTCGATGCGGTGATTGCTCCCATCGGCGGCGGCGGGATGGTCTCCGGCACATGCCTGACCCTATCGAACCTTGCACCGCATGTGAAAATATACGCGGCCGAGCCGGAGCAGGCCGACGATGCCTATCGCAGTTTCAAGGCTGGGCACATCATCGCGGACGACGCACCGGAAACGGTGGCCGACGGGCTTAAAGTTCCACTCAAGGAACTGACCTGGCATTTCGTCCAGGCGCACGTTGCCGACATCCTGACGGCTTCCGAACGAGAGATCGTCGACGCGATGAAGCTGATCTGGAAGCGACTGAAGATCGTGATGGAGCCGTCAAGCGCAGTGCCGCTGGCTACCATCTTGAAAAACCCCGAATTATTCGCCGGCAAGCGCGTTGGCGTGATCGTCACTGGTGGCAACGTCGATCTCGACAAGCTGCCCTGGAATTGAGGAGAACAACATGAACGCACACACGGATTTCACTGGCCTTGAGGTAGGGTACGACGTTCCCGCTTTGCCAGGCATGGACGAAAAGGACATCCAGACGCCGTGTCTGATTCTCGATCTCGACGCGCTTGAGCGCAATATCAGGAAGATGGGCGACTATGCAAAGGCGCATGGCATGCGTCACCGCGCCCACGGCAAGATGCACAAGTCTGTCGACGTTCTGAAGCTTCAGGAAAAACTGGGCGGCGCGATCGGCGTATGCTGCCAGAAGGTTTCGGAAGCCGAGGTCTTTGTCAGAGGCGGCATCAAGGATGTCTTGGTGTCCAATCAGGTTCGCGATCCCGCCAAGATCGACCGTCTGGCACGCCTTCCCAAACTCGGCAGCAGGATCATCGTCTGTGTGGACGACGTGACAAATGTCGCCGATCTGTCGGCGGCGGCACAAAAGCATGGCACGGTCATCGAATGCTTCGTCGAAATCGATTGTGGCGCGGGCCGCTGCGGCGTGAAGACGACGCCCGACGTGGTGGAGATCGCAAAGGCGATCGATGAAGCTGCCGGGCTGAAATTTACGGGCATCCAAGCCTATCAGGGCGCGATGCAGCATATGGACAGCTATGACGACCGCAAGGCGAAGCTCGACGCTGCGATCGCGCAGGTCAAGGACGCGGTGGCCGGATTGAAAGAAGCCGGGCTGGAGCCCGAACTGGTCTCAGGCGGCGGCACGGGCTCATATTATTTCGAGTCGAATTCGGGCGTCTATAACGAACTGCAATGCGGGTCCTATGCCTTCATGGACGCCGATTACGGGCGCATTCACGACAAGGGCGGCAAGCGGATCGACCAGGGCGAGTGGGAAAACGCGCTCTTCATCCTGACTTCGGTGATGAGCCATGCCAAGCCCGATCTGGCGGTCGTCGACGCAGGACTCAAGGCGCAATCGGTCGATAGCGGCCTGCCGTTCGTATATGGCCGCGATGACGTCAAATATATCAAATGCTCCGACGAGCACGGCGTCGTGGAAGATCCGAACGGGGTTTTGAGGATCAACGAGAAGCTGCGCCTTGTTCCCGGCCACTGCGATCCGACATGCAATGTCCACGACTGGTATGTCGGCGTGCGCAACGGAAAGGTCGAGACCATCTGGCCGGTTTCCGCACGCGGAAAGGCTTACTGAGGCGCAACGCCGAAGTTGCCGCCCTTCGACAATGCCGTATCTAAGGAAGGAAATCTGATGATCATCGTCCCCGAGCGCGAAATCGCGGGGCTCGTCTCGGCGTCGGACTGCTTCACCGCAGTGGAACAGGTCTTCGCTTCGATGGCCAGAAAATCCGCGTACAATTTTCCGGTGATCCGCGAGAGCATCGGACATGCGGACGCGCTTTACGGTTTCAAATCGGGCTTTGATCGCGAGAGCCTTGCCCTCGGTCTGAAGTCCGGGGGCTTTTGGCCCAACAATTTGGCGAAGGGGCTGACCAACCATCAGTCGACCGTTTTTCTTTTCGATGCCGATACGGGCCGGTGCCGGGCCGTCGTTGGCGGCAATCTTCTCACCGCCTTGCGCACGGCGGCTGCATCGGCTGTTTCCATCAAATATCTCGCCGGGCCCGATGCCAGGGTGCTGGGCATGATCGGTGCGGGGCATCAGTCGACATTCCAATTGCGCGCCGCTCTCGATCAGCGGTCGTTCGAGAAGGTCGTCGCTTGGAATTTGCATCCCGAGGGGCTTGACCGCCTCGCAGCAATCGCGGCCGAACGCGATCTTCCTTTCGAAGTGGTCGATCTCGATACGCTGGGCGCGGAAGCTGATGTCATCATCACCATCACGTCTTCCTTTGCGCCGATCCTGAAGAAGGCTCAAGTGCGTCCGGGAACCCATCTTGCCTGCATGGGCACGGACACCAAGGGCAAGCAGGAGGTCGAGTCCAGGCTCTTCGAAACTGCCACCATCTTTACCGACGAGATCGCGCAATCGGTCACGATCGGCGAAGCGCAGCATCCCGTTTCCGAAGGGCTGATCGAACGCGAACGCATTGTTGAAATCGGCGCCGTGATCAATGGCGATCACCCAGGACGATCTTCTGCCGAGGAGATCACGCTTTTCGATGGGACCGGCGTCGGTCTCCAGGATTTGGCCGTTGCATCAGCCGCCGTCGATCTGGCTGTTCAGCGGGGCGTTGCAATCGAGGTGGACTTCTAGATCACCTCTCGTGGCAACCGCGCGGCAGCGCCGATAGAATTTCGGGGCCGTCGGCGCGCAGGATCACGATCTCTTCGAGGCGGATGCCGAAACGGTCGGGCAGATAGATGCCGGGCTCGATGGAGAACACCATGCCTTCTTCGAGGATCGTGTCGCTGGTGCCGGTGATATAGGGCGGCTCATGCGTGTCGAGACCGAGGCCGTGGCCCGTGCGGTGGAGGAAATACTCGCCATAGCCGGCTGCCTCGATGACCGAGCGCGCTGCCGCGTCGACCGCGCTCGCCCTGACGCCCGGCCGGGCAGCGGCAAGCGCCGCCTCGACGGCACGGTTCACAACGGCATGGACATTGGTGAATTCGCCGCTCGGCGAGCCCATATGGGCAACGCGCGTCATGTCGCTGGGGTAGCCCCCGAGCTTGCCGCCGATGTCGAGGAGAACCGCGTCGGTTTCCTTCAGCGCCGTCCCGCCCGTATGGTGATGCGGGAACGCGCCGTTCGCGCCAAAGCAGACGAGGGTGAAGAGCGGCGTCGCGCCGTTTTCACGAAAGAAATCGCGGATCGCTCCGGCGACTTCAAGTTCGGTGACGCCGGGCCTGAGCGCTGCATAGCCGGCCTGCATGGCGCGGTCGTTGAGACGCGCGCTTTCCTTTAGGAGCAGGTATTCGGCTCCGTCCTTGCGAGCGCGCAGATGAGAGACCGTGTCGCCGGCGAAACGTCGGCGTGCGCCGGGCAGGGCGTCGAGCAGGAGAAGCGCGAAATCGGCGCGCATCATCTCGTCCAGAACGATCGACGCTGCGTTCCGGTCCACGCCCGTGGCGGCAAGCAATTCGCCGAGCGCCGCGTCCGGCCCGTCCGAATCCGCCCATGTCACCATCGGCAGATCGGTGGCCTGCCGCGCGGCGTCGGCATTGAGCACAGGCATCAAAAAGCCGGCATAGGATTTCGACACCATGAAGAAGACCGGCCGTTCGTCGCCATGCGGATCGACCCCCGTCAGGTACGCCATGTGGCTCGACGGGCCGACCGCAACGAGATCGGTGCCGGTTTCTTCCATGCGGCGGCGCAATTTTTCTATGCGTGCGGGGTAGGGCGCGGTCATGCGAATGTCTCCTTGGTAAAAAGCAACCGGGCCGCCGAAAAGACGGCCCGGCAACGCCGGAAGCGCGGTCAGTTCTTCGTCACGAGACGGTAGTAGACGAAGTCCGAGGTCGCGCCGTTGACGTAGCCTTCGACAGTGTCCGCCATGGCGACCTGACGCTCTGCCTGGAACATGATGACGATGGGCGAATTCGCCTGGACCTCCTCCTGAAGCTCCAGATAAAGCACCTCGCGCGCCGCCGGATCGGATTCGGCCAGCGCCGCCATGGTCTTCCGGTTCATCTCGTCCGGGACGGCCCATGCGTTCCGCCAGGTCGTCGTCGCGGTATAGTTGTCGTCCGAATTGTCGGAATTGTAGGCGAAGGCCTTGGCGTTGGAGTGCGGGTCCATGAAGTCCGGCCCCCAATAGAGAAGCATCGCTTCATGGCTGCGCTCGCGATATTTGGTGATCACCTGCGCGCCGGTGCCCGGGAGGATTTCGAAATTGATTCCGGCTTCGCCGAACGTCGCCTGAAGCGACTGCGCGATGTCCGTGAACGGCGCGGAGTTGATGACGTCGAGCGATACGGTGATCGGCAGTTCGACGCCGGCTTCCTCCAGAATTTCCATCGCGCGGTCTGGATCATAAGTGAACGGCGTGTCGTTCAGCGCGCCGGGAAAGCCTTTCGGCCAGAACGCCTGATGGACCTCCATCTGACCTGCGAGGAAGCTGTCGACCATGCCCTGATAATCGACCAGATAACGTGCGGCCTCCCAGAAAGCCTCGCTGGTCAGTGCCTCGACCTTCTGGTTGAAGGACAGGAAGTGGACCGTCGCCTGCGGGTAGTTCTCGACCTTGATCGTATCGCTGGCGATGGAGGCCATCTGGTCGGGCGTCAGGTTGCGCGCCATGTCGACGTCGCCGGTTTCAAGAAGAAGCTGCTGCGTAGCAGCTTCTGCGACATGCTGGATGATGATGCCCTCGATCGCCGGTCCGCCTTTGAAATAGTCCGGGAAGGCTTCGAGGCGCACCAGCCGGGCAGGCTCGTAAGCGGCAAGGCGGAAGGGGCCGGAGCCGGCCGAGTTCCGGTTGAGCCAGGCATTGCCGAAATCGCCGTCGACTTCATTTTCCGTCGCCGCGACTTCGTCCACGATGGACGCCGGGCGCGAGGCGAGCACGTTGAGCACGAAAGCGGTCGAGAAGTCGCCCTCGTACCGGATCGTGACCTGATTGCCCTCGACCGTCACCATCTCCTCGATGTTCTCGGGCGTCCAGCCGAGCTGTGTCAGGATGAAGGACGGGTTGTGCTGGAGCGCGACCACGCGGCGGAAGGAAAACAGCACGTCCTCCGGTCGCACCGGATTGCCCGAATGGAAGGTCGCGCCATCCTGCATGGTGAAGGTGATGGAGCGGTTCTCGTCGTCGACCTGCCATTTGCTGGCGAGCCCCGCCGCAAGGACCGTGGTGTCCTCCGCGTCGTACTGAACGAGCCGGTCGTAAAGGTTGGTCACCAGTTCGCCCGAACTGAATTCATAGGCCTGTGCGGGGTCGATCGCGACGATGTCGTCGATATTCTGCGCGACGACGAGAACGCTGTCGGGCGTCATCGCCAGCGCGGCGGAAGGCACCAGCGGCAGCGCGAGGACCGACGCCATAAGCGCCGAACGGAAAAGCTTCATGATGTTCGCTCCTTCGAGGTTTTCGATTTTGGCTTTGCGACCGGCTTCTCGGTGTCGGGCAAGACCTTCGATGCGTTTATGGACTGGAAAAGGGTTAGTGTGCCGACCCACAACAGGCGTGCGGGACGCGTCGTGCGATTGGCCCAGGCATGCGGCCGGTTGCCGCGATAATGCAGGGCATCGCCGGCGCGCATGATCATTTCCGCATCGCCCAGACGCTGGGCGATCTCGCCATCGAGGACATAGAGGATCTCTTCGCCCTCGTGACTGACCGTTTCCGACTCATAGCCGGGCGGCACGATCATGACGAAGGACGACAGCACGCTACCGGCAAATTCGGTCGACAACCGCTCATAGACGATCGAGGAGCCGTCGATGGAAAAGCGCTGACGCTGATCCGCACGGCTGAAGGCATCCTGCGCGGTGGGGGCCGCGATGAAATAGTCGATGGCGACGCCGAGAGCGCGGGAAATCTGGGCGAGCGTGCCAAGCGACGGCGTCGCCTGGTCGCGCTCGATCTGGCTGAGATAGCCGACCGAAAGCTCGGCCGCCGCGCCCAGAACCTGCAATGTCATGCGCTGCTGCAGGCGCCGCGCGCGGATCAGCGCGCCTATTCTGGGATGCCCTTGCGCAATCTGCTCCGCCCCCGCCATGCCGATGCTCCAGAATAATTTTTTTGATGTAAGCAAAATAATCTGTATCATCCAAGTGAATTTTTAGCCGGCCGGCACGGGTGAAACATTGTCGTCGGTGGGGACACTATCGCCTCAAAGGGAGAATCGGACGCCGTGTCGGCCGAAAGCGCAAGCAGCGGGCAGGCTTTGCCTCATCCACATCGTGGCGGCATCGGCCGGCGGCGGACTAAAGCCGTGGCGGCGGAGGCCGGCTGGTTCTTCGCCACCATATTCCTGACCTTTCTGGGCCTGCTCGCCATCACCTTCATGATAGGCCGCGTGGTGCCGATCGATCCGGTTCTGGCGGCCGTGGGCGACCGCGCCTCGGCTGCGACCTACGAGGCCGCACGGCAGGCCATGGGGCTCGACCTGCCTGTGTGGCGGCAATTCCTCAATTATGTATGGGGCGTATTCAACGGCGATCTGGGCACCTCCATATCTACGGGACGGCCGGTTGCCGCCGACCTGGCGCGGGTCTTTCCCGCGACGCTCGAAATGGCGACGATCGGCATCATCATCGGCGTCGTTCTCGGCGTGCCGATGGGTGTGATCGCGGCTTCGCGCCAGGGCAGTCTCGTCGATCAGGCGATCCGCGTCGTCGGGTTGCTGGGATATTCCATTCCCGCCTTCTGGCTCGGCCTTGTCGGGCTGGCGCTTTTCTACGCGCAGCTTCGATGGGTCGGCGGGCCGGGCCGGCTCGGCATCTTCTTCGAGGGAACCGTACCCCCGGTGACCGGGCTTTTGCTGATCGACAGTCTCATAGCCGGCAATTTCGGAGCCATGCGCAACGCGTTCTGGCATCTGGTCCTGCCCGCCTCGATCCTCGGCTTCTTCTCGCTCGCCTATATCGCGCGCATGACACGCTCCTTCATGCTCGATCAACTCAGCCAGGAGTTCGTGACCACCGCGCGCGTCAAGGGTGTGCCGGAACGGATGGTGATCTGGCGCCATGCCTTCCGCCCGATCCGTATCCAGCTCATCACCGTGATCGGCCTGTCCTATGCTGGCCTGCTCGAAGGTTCGGTGATGATCGAGACCGTATTCTCCTGGCCGGGTATCGGCAATTATCTGACGACAGGGCTCTTCAACGCCGACATGAACGCCGTGCTTGGGGCGACGCTCGTCATCGGTTCGGTCTTCATCTTCATCAACAAGATCTCGGACGTGCTCTACCGCGTTCTCGACCCGAGGGCCCGCTGATGGCGACGACGCGCGACTGGCTGCTCGCCGATTCCCCCACCTCGCGCACGCAGGCGGGCGCGGGAAGGCTTTATCGGCTCATATTGGGGCTGCTGTCCAACCCGCTCACAGTGCTCGGCCTCTTCATCATCGCCGTGCTCGTGACCACCGCCATCTTCGCCGATCTGATCGCGCCCTATTCGCCGATACGGCAAAACCTGTCCGTGCGCCTCCAGCCGCCGAGCTGGGAGTACCTGATGGGCACCGACGCGCTGGGCCGCGACATCTTCTCGCGCGTCGTCCACGGCTCGCGCATCACGCTGACCATCGTCCTGCTCGTCGCGGTGATCGCCGCGCCGGTCGGTCTCCTCGTCGGCGCGATTTCGGGCTATTTCGGCGGCTGGGTCGACCGCGTGCTGATGGGCGTGACCGACATCTTCCTGTCGATGCCCAAACTGATCCTGGCACTCGCTTTCGTCGCCGCGCTCGGGCCGGGCATCAACAACGCGATCATCGCCATCGCCATCACCACATGGCCGGCCTATGCGCGCATCGCGCGGGCCGAAACGCTGGTCCTGCGCAATTCGGAATTCATCGCGGCGGTGCGGCTTCAGGGCGGCTCTGCGGCACGCATCATCGCGCGCCACATATTGCCGCTTTGCACCTCCTCCATGATCATCCGCGTTACGCTCGACATGGCCGGCATCATCCTGACTGCGGCCGGTCTCGGCTTTCTCGGTCTTGGCGCGCAGCCGCCAATGCCCGAATGGGGCGCGATGATCGCGACGGGACGCGATTATATTTTGAACCAGTGGTGGGTCGCCACCATGCCCGGCATCGCGATCGTGATCGTCAGCCTCGGCTTCTGCTTCCTCGGCGACGGGCTGCGCGACGTGCTCGACCCCAAGAATGGAGAAAGCAAGTGAGCGCGCCCCTCCTCGAAGTCGACAATTTGCGCGTCTCCTTCCCGACCCATCAGGGGCGCGTGGAGGTGGTCAAAGGCATTTCCTTCACGCTTGGCCGCGAGCGGCTCGGGATCGTGGGTGAGAGCGGCTCGGGCAAGTCGATGACCGGGCGGGCCATCCTGCGCCTCATCCGCCCGCCCGGCCGCATCACCGCCGACCGGCTCGCTTTCGACGGAACGGATCTCCTGTCGCTTCCCGAAAGGAAGATGCGCGCCATTCGCGGCGCCCGCATCTCCATGGTCATGCAGGATCCGAAATTTTCGCTCAACCCGGTCATCACCGTGGGCGAGCAGATCGCCGAAGCGCTCAAGGTCCATGCCAGCCTGCCGCGTGGCGAGGTGAGGGGCCGCGTGATCTCGATGCTCGAAGCGGTTCGCATCAATGATCCCGAGCGCGTCGCACGGCTTTATCCGCACGAAGTCTCGGGCGGTATGGGCCAGCGTATCATGATAGCGATGATGCTGATCCCCGAGCCGGACCTCCTGATCGCCGACGAGCCGACATCCGCGCTCGACGTGTCGGTGCAGGCACAGGTGCTCGACATCATCGACAATCTTGTCACCGGCAAGGGCATGGGGCTGATCCTGATCAGCCACGACCTCAATCTGGTCGCACGCTATTGCGACCGCATCCTCGTCATGAATGCCGGCGAAGTGGTGGAAAGCTGCAAGGCGGGCGAGCTGGAAAATGCGAGCCATCCCTATACGCGCGGGCTGCTCGCCGCCATGCCGCGTCTCGACGAGACGCGCGAGGAGCTGCCTGTTCTCGATCGCGCAGGCTGGGGCGGCACATGACGAGCGCGATTTTTCTCGATAACGTCTCGATCTCCTATGGCGAGACGCCGATCACCCACGACATCAGCCTCGACATCGCGGAAGGGGAAAGTTTTGCCCTAGTGGGTGAATCGGGGTCCGGCAAGACAACGGTGCTGCGTGCGATCGCCGGCCTCGCGCCCGAATGGACCGGCACGATCCGACTGTTGGGCGAAAAGCGCGGCCATGGCGTCGACCGTGCTTCGGTCAAGGCGTGCCAGATGGTGTTCCAGGATCCGTACGGTTCGCTTCACCCTCGAAAGACGGTGGACACTGTGCTGTCCGAGCCACTTGCCATTCATGGCATCGGCAACCGGGGCGAGCGCGTCGAAGAGATGCTGCGGGCGGTCGGGCTCGACCGTCGCTTCCGCTTCCGCTTTCCGCACCAGATGTCGGGTGGCCAGCGCCAGCGCGTCGCCATTGCCCGTGCGCTGATGCTGGAGCCAAAGGTGCTTCTTCTCGACGAGCCGACATCGGCGCTCGACGTTTCGGTGCAGGCGGAAATCCTCAACCTGCTCAAGCGTCTGAAGCGCGAGCAAAAGCTGACCTATCTGCTCGTCACGCACAATCTGCCGGTGGTCTCCTTTCTGTGCGACCGGCTCGCCGTGATGCGCCATGGCCGGGTCGTGGAGGTCGCGAGGGTCGTGCAATTGCGCAGCGGCGACTTCTCCGATCCCTATGCCCGCGAACTCTATGCCGCCAGCGGCGGTGAATCCGTTTCCGTCTGAAAGGCCCTCTAGAATGACCACCGATATCGACGCCGCACGCGCGCGTTTCGACACCGCCATCGCCGCCGCAACGACCGGCGAGGAAGCCTTTACGGCGCTTCAGGATTTCGCGCGCGCCGTGGTCGGTGCGAAGCTATTCACCGTGATGACGGTGGATATGGAGAACCTTCTGGCGCGGCGCGCCTTCACCTCGGACCCCGAGAACTATCCCGACTCCGGCACCAAGCCGATCAATTTCAATAGCTGGTTCGAGATCGTGCACAAACAGCGTCGCACCTTCGTCGCCAACACGATCGACGAGATCGCGAACGTCTTCCCGGATTACGAGTTGATCGACAGCCTCGGCTGCCAGTCGGTCGTCAACCTTCCGGTCGTGCTCGAAGGGGAACTCGCGGCCACCGTCAACATGCTCGACACCGCGAACCACTACGACGCCGAGCGCGTGGCCCTGATCGAGCGGGAGATGTCCGGTCCTGCCAGGCAGGCTGTCGATCTAGCGCGTCGGCTCGGCTGAACTGTGTTATCTCCCGCGCGGCTGCGGCGATCACGCGACGGCAGCTCTGGCGCGCCACATGGCTGCATAGTGGCGGAAGGCTGCGGGAACAGGTAGCACATCCGGAGGGTCGGCCGATTGGACCCGGCAGGACTGGCCGGCAAGAAGCGCGGCGCCCAGGCTCGTGCCGGTGCCGGCGCGCTGGCCGGCGATCACCGCACGTTCGGTTGCTGCCGCCAGCATGGTCAGGAAATGCTCGTTCGATGCGAACGGACCCTCGACAATCACCGTCCCTTCAGCACCGACGAGGTCGAGGCAGGTCGCCGTCACCAGTGCGAGATACAGCGAAACGGCTGCATAGCGGCGACCTCCCCTGGGCTCTGGCCCGATCCAGCGAGCCGTGCCATTGGGAAAAGGGCCGGAGCCCATGACCGACGATGGCAGCAAAAGCGTCCCGCTCTCCAGAACTGCATTGAGATCGGACGTATTGGTCTGGCGTGTATGCCCGTCCATCAGCACGTCGAATTCGCGCCCGCCCATGAAGCGCGCGGACGGCACCGGGTCGCCGAAAGCGTTGACGTTGACCAGCGTGTCGCGCGCGGGATCGAGTGGCACTCTTTTTCCGCCGATCGACATCGCCACGACCCATGTGCCCGTCGAGACCACGGCGAAGGGCGGCTTGCGTGTGATCAGATGCGGCAGCAGCGATGCATTGGAATCGTGGATGCCGCACAATACCGGCGTCGCCGGATCGATCCCCGTGCGGGCGGCGACCTCGGGCAGGAGCGGACCTAGCATCTCATTTGCGCGCCTCAGCGGAGGAAACAGCGCGCGCCATGCCATGACGTCGACAAGCGTCGAGAAATCGCGCGCATGCGGGTTCCAAAGATCCGTATGGCAGCCGAGCGACGTCGCCTCGCTCGCCGCCACGCCGGTGAGCTTCCACGACCAGAACTGTGGCCAGGTCAGGATCGCATGTGCTTTTGCGAATGCGTCGGGGAAGGATTTTTCCAGCCAGAAGAGCTGCGCGCCCAGATTGAGGCCGAGCGACAGACCGGGGGAACCGGTCTGATCGAAGTTCGGGCGAACCGCGTCATAGTCGTTGCGCAATCTGTCCGGCCCGTCGAACTCGTAGTCGGGGACGGGCAGCGCGAGCGCGCCGTGCCGGTCGATGAGAGCAGCCGTCGCGCCATGGGTCGTCACCGAGATGGCGTCGACCGGATAGTCGCGCTGGAAGATCGCCAGGCCTTCGAGAATGAAGGACCAGAGCGCATCGATGTCGTGGTGGGGGTAAGGGCCGTCCGTCCTCGGGCGGTTCGGCTGCCGCAGCGCTGTCACCTCGCTTCGCATCTCCAGATCCACCAACGCCAGCTTGGCATTGGTCTTGCCGATGTCGATCACGGCGACGTGGCGCGGATGGCTGGCCGTCATTTCATGTGGAAGAGCGTTTCGAGCGGCACGGAGGCCGGCTCGTTGTCGGGATGAGTTTCCATGATGTCGGCCATATGCGCCCACCAACGCGCCATCACCGGATGCGCCGGCAGGGCATCCATGCCGTTTGGAACCGTACGCCACAAGACGGCAAAGAGCGTGTCCGTGCCGGCGTCGAGATGGATCGAGTAGTCCGAAATGCCCGCCTCGCGCAGCAGCGAGACGAGTTCCGGCCAGATCTCGTCGTGCCGGCGCTTGTATTCGTCGCGCATGCCTGGCTTGAGCTTCATCCTGAAAGCGTATTTCTCGGCCGTCATTCCGCCTGCCCCTCGCGGACACGCCGCCAGACGATGGGCAATGCGATTACCGTGATGAGCAGGAGGCCGATGAAGATCGACATGACGATGCCCGGCACGTTGAGGAGGCCGAGCCCGAAGGTGACGAGCCCCATGATGATGGCGGCCAGCACGACGCCCGTGATCGAACCCGAGCCGCCGAGAATGGCGACGCCGCCGAGCACGACCATGGTGATGACCTCCAGCTCGAAGCCCATGGCGATGGAAGGCCGCGTCGAGCCGAGCCGTGATGTCAGGAGCACCGAGGCAAGGCCCGCCATCACGCCCGTGAGGCAGAAGAGGATGAACTTCACGCGCTCGACGCGCACGCCGGAAAAGGCGGCCGCGACCGGATTGTTGCCGATGACGTAGACGGTGCGGCCGAAGCTGGTGCGATGGAGCAGGAACCAGAAGAGCGCGGCCATGACGACGAAGAGCACGAGTTCGAACGAGATCACCCACCAGACATAGCCTTGTCCGAAAAAGGCGAAGCTTTCCGGATAGCCGCGAAACGCCTGGTCGCCAAGGACGATGAAGGCGATGCCGCGGAACAGGCTCATCGTGCCGATGGTAACGACGATGGAGGGCAGACCGAGCCGCGTGACCAGCGCGCCGTTGAAGGCGCCGCATAAAAGCCCCGTGGCAAGGCCGATCAGAACGAGGCCCGGTGTTCCGACGCCCCATTGCAGCGCCAGCCCCATCATGGTCGAGGCAAGGGCGATGATCGCGGCGACCGAAAGATCGATCTCGCCGGAGATGATCAGAAGTGCCATGGCGAGCGCGATCAGGCCCTTTTCCACGAAGTTGAAGGTCAGGTCCGACAGCGCCCAGGCATTGAGGAAATACGGAGTCGCGAGTGCGTTGGCGACGAAGATCGCCACCGCCACGACGACCAGCAGCATCTCCCATGAGAAAAGCCCTGCCTTGAGCGGCGAATCGAGCCGGTCGGGAATGTGCCGGGCCTGTGGCCGCGCGGCCGCGGTCTGGTCAAGAATCGTCATGTCGCTTCCGCCTTCTTCAGGATGATGCGGCCGCCGCGCTTTTCACCGCGCGCATTGAGGATCACGGCAAGGATGATGGCGCTGCCGGAAATCGCGAGTTGCCAGAAAGGCGAGACGTTGATGACGGGAAGCGCCGCACCGATGACCCCCAGGAAGAGCGCGCCCAGCACCGCGCCCCCCACCGTGCCGATCCCGCCCGCGATCGAGACGCCGCCGATGACGCAAGCTGCGATGATCTGAAGTTCGTAGCCGTTGGCAACCTCGGTGGAGGCGATGACGTAGCGCGAGACCCACAGATAGCCGGCAAGCCCCGACACCATGCCGGAGATGCAGAAGGCGAGGAATTTGGTGCGCCCGACATCTATGCCGGCATAGACCGAAGCGGTCGGGTTCACGCCCGTCGCGTAGAGCGCGCGGCCGAAGGGCGTGCGCGTCATCATCAGGTAGAAGGCGATGATCGCCGCGATCGCGAACCACGACAGGACCGGCAGGCCGAGGAACCAGCCGCGCTGAAGCGAAATGAAGGCCGCGCTCATTCGGTCGGCATTGACCCACGCGCCTCCCGAGACGACGAAGGTCATTCCCCGGAACACCGTCAGCGTGCCAAGCGTGACGACGATGGGCGGGATGCCGAGCTTCCAGACGAGGACGCCGTTGAAGGCGCCGAGCGTCGCGCCGATCGCCATTGCCATGACGATCAGGAGCGGAATCGGAATGGTCGGAAAGGCCGCGTTCGTCATCGCCACCACCATTCCGGTGAAGGCGAGATTCGCCGCCATCGAAAGATCGATCGAGCGCGTCAGGATGACGACCATCTGCCCGAGGGCCAAAATGATGAGGATCGAATAATCGTTGAAGACCGACATGAGGTTGGCCGGCCGCGCAAAGGCCGGGAAGCGAATCGCGACGAACCCGATCAGAAGCGCGATTGCGGCCGCGAGCCAGATCTCGCGTTGTCTGGCGAGCGACCGGATCATGATCCGATCCCCGCGGCGGCCCGCACCAGCGTTTCGGCGTCGAGGCCCCTGTTGTCGTGGATCGCGACCATGCATCCTTCCCTCATGATGGCGATCCGGTCCGACATGCCGAGAATTTCCGGCAGTTCCGAAGATACCATGATGACGGAAAGCCCGTCGGCGACCAGTTCGGCCATGAATTCGTGCACCGCCGCCTTGGAGCCGATGTCGATGCCCTTCGTCGGCTCGTCCAGGATGATGACGCGCGGCTTCGTGGCGAGCCACTTGGCGATCACCACCTTCTGCTGGTTGCCGCCGGAAAGCGTCGACACATCCTGGCTGAGCGAGGCGGCGCGCAGATCGAGCCGTTCGGTATAGGTGCGCGCCAGCGCGAATTCTTCGGCAAGGCGCAGTACGCCCGATTTCGAAATCCTGCCCAGCGAGGGCAGCGACACGTTCTGGAAGATCGGCAGGCCGGCGACGACACCCTGCCGCGCGCGCTCTTCGGGCACATAGACGATGCCGGCCGCGATGGCGTCCGCCGCGCTTTGCGGCGCGATCGTCTCGCCGGCGAGCGCCATCGTCCCGCTGCTCGTCCGCGTCAGTCCGGCGACCGCCTGCATGACCTCGCTGCGTCCCGCCCCGACGAGGCCGTAGAAGCCGAGTATCTCGCCTTCGCGCAACTCGAAGGAGACGTTATCGAACTCCGTTGGATGCGACAGGCCGGAGACGGTCAGGAGAGGACCGCCGATATTCGGCGTGCGGGCTGGAAAGATCTGGTCCACCGCACGACCGACCATCATGCGCACGATGGCGTCCTGCGAGGTCTGCGCGAGCGCACCTTCCCCGACCATCTCGCCGTCCCGGAAGACGGTGTAGTTGTCTGCGATGCGGTATATCTCGTCGAACTTGTGGCTGATGAAGAGGACGGCCTTGCCCTCGCTCTTCAGGAACTCGATCAGCAGGAAGAGTTCCTCGATCTCCTTGGTCGAAAGGGCCGCCGTCGGCTCGTCCATGATGACGATGCGTGCGTCGATCGACATGGCGCGCGCGACCGCCACGAGATGCTTGCTGGCGATGCCGAGGTCGCGCAGGAAGGTGTCCGGGTCGATATGGCCGGCCCCCATCGCTTCCAAAACCTCGCGGGCCTCGCGGCGCATGCGCGACCAGTCGATGAGGCCGAGAAAACCACGCGGCGCGTGGCCGAGAAAGATGTTTTCAGCCACGGTCAGATGGTCGAACAGCACCGTTTCCTGATGAATGGCGGTGATGCCCTGCTCGAATGCCGCATGCGCGCCGGGCAATTCGACGACCGCGCCGTCGATCGCGATCTCGCCCGCATCCGGCTGGTAGATGCCGGTCATGATCTTGACGAGCGTGGACTTGCCCGCGCCGTTCTCGCCGATCAGCGCGGTCACCTTGCCGGGATAAAGCGAGAGCGACACTTCGTTGAGCGCGCGCACGCCCGGAAACGACTTCGAGATGCCCGACAGGGAAAGCAGGGGACGTGCCCTAGCCTCGCCGGAGGCAGGTCTCGCAGAACTTTCGACGGTCGCGTGCATCATTAGCGATAGCCTTGGGACATACGGGAGACGGGCGGCTCGTCGCCGCCCGTCACTGAAGCCGCGGATCAGTAGATCTGCGAGAACTCCTCGATGTTCGACGCGTCGAACTGGAAGGGCGCCGCCATCGCCGCGTTGTTGTCGTCGTCGAGCGTGATCTCGCCGACGCGGCCGATGGCGATGGTCGCGCCCGGCTCTGCGGTGGCTTCGCCGGTCGACAATTGATGCGCGATCTGGATCGCCGAGTAGCCGAGATCGATCGGGTTCCACAGCGCGACGGCCTGGCTGGCTCCGTTGTCGATGAACTGCTTGAACTCCGAAGGCAAAGCGAGGCCGGTCACGTTGATCTGTCCGATGAGGTCCATGTCGGTGACGACCTGCGCGGCTGCGACGACGCCGACCGTGGTCGGCGCGATGATCGCGTCGAGGTCCGGATAGGAGGCGATCAGCCCACGCGCTTCGTTGGTGCTCTTGACCGAGTCGTCATCGCCATAGACGACGGTGACGAGGTTGATGTCCGGAAACTTTTCCGGGATCGCCTCGCGCGCCGCTTCGATCCATGCGTTCTGGTTGGTCGCCGTCGAGGACGCGGACAGGATCGCCACGTCGCCGCCCTCGGGCAGGTAGTCGGCGGCAAGCTTGATGATGGTCTCGCCGATCAGCGCCGTGTCGGATGGGTTGAGGTTCAACTGCCGGCCCTCGGGCGCAACGCCCGAATCCCACGAGATCACGGTGATGCCGCGATCCATCGCGCGGCGCAAAGCTGGCACCAGCGCGTCAGGATCGTTGGCCGAGATGGCGATGGCATCGACCTGCTGGTTGATCAGCGAGTTGACGATCTCGATCTGGCCCTCCGCCGTGGCGGCGGTCGGGCCGGTATAGATGACCTCGACATCGCCGATTTCCTCGGCCGCCTCCTGCGCGCCGCGATGGGCGGCGTCGAAGAAGGAGTTGCCGAGCGACTTGACGACGAGTGCGATCCTCATCTCCTGCGACGCCGCCGGTGCGACCAGGATCGCCGTGACGGCAGCGGTCGCGAGAAGTTTCTTCAATAGCTGCATGTTCATTCCTCCCATGGTTCGTCTTGCATTCGCAGGCGCCGCCCGCCTCATGCCGGTAGCGAGCTTTCCTCCGCCTGTCCGCGACCCACCGGCGCGATGAGAAGCGTCACGCCAGCCGACTCCAGCATTTTCGCATCGCGATCCTCCACGCCCTCGTCGGTGATGACGGTGGCGATCCGCGACAGGGCGCACAGGATCAGGCTCGAGCGCTGGCGGAACTTCGATGAATCGACCAACACGACAAGCTCGTCGGCCTGGTCGATCAGCTTTTGCTCTGCCTGGATCAGCAGCGGATCGCCCTCCATCAGGCCGAGAGGGCCGAGACCCTGTGCCCCCATGAACATGCGCCGCGCATAGAAATTGCGCGTCACATCGTTCTCGAAGGGCGACAGGATGATGTTCTGCTCTCGGTATATCGTGCCGCCCGACAGCATCACCGTGTTGCGCGAATGCTTGAGCAGGTGCTCTGCGATCGGGAACGAGTTGGTGAAGATGGGCATCCTGCTATTCGTGAGGAAATGCACCATCTGGAACGTCGTCGTGCCGCCGTTGATGATGATCGGTTCGCCGTCCCTGCAAAGATCGACTGCGGAACGTGCGATCGCGCGCTTCTGGGCGGCGTGCATTGTCTCGTTGACGGAAAAGGTGCGGCCGGCAATGCCGACGAATTGCGGCGGGCTGATCGCCTCGGCGCCGCCGCGCAGCCGGCGAAGGCGCTTTTGAACATGCAGCGCCGCAATGTCGCGGCGGATCGTGGCCTCCGACGAGGATGTCAGCTCGACCAGTTCCGGCACCGTCACGACGGGCTTTTCCTGGATGGCGGACAGGATGATCCGGTGGCGCTCTTTCTCGTGCATTGTTCCTCCCTGCGTTCACATCTAGTCGTGAGATTTCGCACAGTGTCAATCAATTTCGATCAAGATATTTCATATTGCGCCGCACAATGATTGATCGTGATCGTTCTTGATTGACATCGGGCAGGGCGACGTAGAGATTGGGCGAAAAATCGCGCACCGCGCCCCGGTGCATCGGGAGGACGCCAACATGCTTGAAACGAGCAACGCCGCGAGGCTCGCCGATCTCTGGGACGAGGCAAGGGCGGCCTCGATGAGCGAGGCCGAACGTCTGCTTTATCGTTCAAACCTTCTCGGCTCCGACAAGCGCATCACCAATTACGGCGGCGGCAACACCTCGGCCAAGGTCGCGCAGAACGACCCGCTGACGGGCGAGGCCGTCGAGGTCTTGTGGGTCAAGGGCTCCGGCGGCGATGTCGGCACGATCAGGCTCGACGGCTTCGCCACTCTCTACATGGACAAGCTCCACGCGCTGAAGGGACTCTATCGCGGCGTCGAGCATGAAGACGAGATGGTCGGCTACCTGCCGCACTGCACGTTCGGCCTGAACCCCCGTGCGGCTTCGATCGACACGCCGCTGCACGCCTATGTGTCGCGCAGGCATGTCGACCACATGCACCCCGATGCCGTCATCGCCATCGCCGCCGCGAAGGATTCGAAGGCGCTGACGCGGGAGATATTCGGTGGCGAGATCGGATGGCTGCCATGGAAACGGCCGGGTTACGAACTGGGCTTGTGGCTGGAAGCATTCAGCCGAGAGAATCCAGATGCCGTCGGCGTCGTGCTCGAAGGCCACGGGCTGTTCACCTGGGCCGACACCGCGCGAGCCTGCTATGAAACGACGATCCGCATCATCAACCGTGCGATCGAATGGTTCGAGGGCAGGACCGCCGGCAAGGCGGCCTTCGGTGGGGAGGCATATCGCCCGCTGCCCGCTGCCGAGCGCCGCGCCGTCGCGGCGCGGTTGATGCCGGCGATCCGCGGCGCGATTTCCGCCACCGGCCACAAGGTCGGCCACTTCGACGATCAGGCGGCAGTCCTGGAGTTCGTCTGTTCGGCCCGGATGGAAGAGCTTGCCGCGCTGGGCACGAGTTGTCCCGACCATTTCCTGCGCACCAAGATCAGGCCGCTGATGGTCGATTTCGACCCGGCATCGCCGAATGCGGAGGCTACGCTTGCCGGACTGCCGGCCGCGATCGAGGCCTATCGAAACGACTATGCGGCTTACTATGAACGCTGCAAACGGCCCGACAGCCCGGCCATGCGCGACCCGAACGCCGTCGTCTATCTCGTGCCTGGCGTCGGCATGATCACCTTCGCCGCCGACAAGGCGACGGCTCGCATCTCGGCAGAGTTCTACGTCAACGCCATCAACGTCATGCGCGGCGCCTCCAGCGTCTCGGACTATGTGGGGCTCCCCGAGCAGGAAGCCTTCGACATCGAATACTGGGCGCTGGAGGAAGCCAAGCTCCAGCGCATGCCGAGGCCCAAGCCGCTCGCGGGGCGGGTGGCGCTGGTGACCGGCGGCGCGGGCGGCATCGGCAGGGCGACGGCGGCGCGGCTGCTGGCCGACGGCGCCTGTGTCGTCATCGCCGACATCGATGCCGACGCGCTCGACACGGCGGGTGACGAACTTTGCGGCTCTTTCGGCAACGATGTCGTCCGCAAAGTCAGGCTCGACGTGACCAGCGAGGACGAGATCGCCGCCGGCTTCGCCGCGGCCGCCGTCGACTATGGTGGCCTCGACATCCTCGTCTCCAATGCCGGTCTTGCCTCCTCCGCCCCCGTGGAGGAAACGACGCTGGCGTTGTGGAACCGCAACATGGACATTCTCGCGACCGGCTATTTCCTCGTCTCGCGCGAGGCGTTCCGGCTGTTTCGGCAGCAGGGCATCGGCGGCAATGTGGTGTTCGTGGCGTCGAAGAACGGGCTGGCCGCTTCGCCCAACGCCTCGGCCTATTGCACGGCCAAGGCGGCGGAGATCCATCTTGCACGTTGCCTCGCGCTCGAGGGCGCGGCCGCGCAGATCCGCGTCAACGTGGTCAATCCCGACGCCGTTCTGCGCGGCTCGAAGATATGGACCGGCGAGTGGAAGGAACAGCGCGCCGCCGCCTACAACATGTCCACCGACGACCTCGAGGAACACTACCGTTCGCGCTCGATGCTGAAGCGTTCGGTCTATCCCGAAGACATCGCCGAGGCGGTCTATTTCTTCGTCTCGGACATGTCGGCGAAATCGACCGGCAACATCATCAATGTAGACGCCGGCAACGCCCAGAGTTTCACGCGCTAGGCCGGGAGGGCAACGCCATGACGGAAACGAGGATCGACGCCGACCTTATCGAACGGCACAATGGCGCGCGCGAGGAGAACCTTCGCCGCGACTACGAAACGCTCGGCGAGAAACTCGACCGGCGCGGCGTATCGACCGATGCGATAAGAAGCAAAGCCGCAGGCTTCGGCATCGCGATCCCCTCATGGGGCGTCGGGACGGGCGGCACGCGCTTCGCACGCTTTCCCGGCCCCGGCGAGCCGCGCGACATCTTCGACAAGCTCGCCGACTGCGCCGTGATCCACGAACTCACGCGCGCGACGCCAACCGTCTCGCTGCATATCCCCTGGGACAGGGCCGATCCGGCGCATCTGCGCGAGAGTGCCGGCCGCTTCGGCCTCGGCTTCGACGCGATGAATTCCAACACCTTCTCAGATGCGCCCGACCAGAAGCTGTCCTACAAGTTCGGCTCGCTCTCGCATACCGATGCGGCGACGCGCGCGCAGGCGGTCGAGCACAATCTGGAATGTATCGAGATCGGCAAGGCGATCGGCTCGAAGGCGCTGACGGTCTGGGTCGGCGACGGCTCGAACTTTCCCGGCCAGTCGCATTTCACGCGCGCCTTCGAACGGTATCTCGACTCGATGAAGGCCGTCTATGCGGGCCTGCCCGAAGACTGGCGGCTCTTCACCGAGCACAAGATGTACGAACCGGCCTTCTATTCGACGGTCGTGCAGGACTGGGGCACCAACTATCTGATCGCGCGCGAACTGGGCGACAAAGCCTTCTGCCTCGTCGATCTCGGCCATCATGCGCCGAACGTCAATATCGAGATGATCGTCGCGCGGCTGATCCAGTTCGGCAAGCTGGGAGGCTTCCACTTCAACGATTCCAGATATGGCGACGACGACCTCGATGCCGGATCGATAGACCCGTACCGGCTGTTCCTCGTCTTCAACGAACTGGTGGACGCGGAGCGGCACGACGCAGAACGGCAAGACGCGGGGCGCTTCCACCCCGCACACATGCTCGACCAGAGCCACAACGTGACCGATCCGGTCGAAAGCCTGATGGTTTCCGCGATGGAAGTGGCGCGCGCCCATGCGCAGGCGCTCCTGGTCGACCGGACCGCGCTCGCAGGCTTTCAGGACGACAACGACGCGCTGATGGCCTCGGCGACGCTCAAGTCGGCCTTCCGCACCGACGTCGAACCGATCCTCGCAATGGCGCGTCTCGAGTCTGGAGGGGCGATCGACCCTGTCGCCGCCTATCGCGAGAGCGGCTATCGCGCCAAGGTGGCGGCGGAACGCCCTGCATCCGTCGCGGGCGGTGGCGGGATCGTTTGAGGCCGGGAAGCCACCGGCAAACAGGGACCGGTGCGGACGTCGGCAGGTCCCTTCAAGCTTCCCGGCGTATGTCGGCGAGGAAACGCTGCACGCGCGGATGGTCGGATTTGCTGAAAAACTGATCCGGCGTATCGTCGAGAATGACCTTGCCCTGATCCATGAACACGATGCGGTCGCCGACTTCGCGGGCAAAACCCATTTCGTGTGTCACGCAAACCATTGTCATGCCTTCGCTGGCCAGCGACTTCATGACCAACAGAACCTCTCCCACCATTTCCGGGTCGAGCGCGCTGGTCGGCTCATCGAACAGGATGACGGGCGGACGAAGCGCAAGGGCGCGCGCGATCGCCACGCGTTGCTGCTGTCCGCCGGACAGGAAGCCCGGGAACGTGTCCGCTTTCTCGGCGAGGCCGACACGGTCGAGAAGCTTGCGCGCAAAGTCGCGGGCTTCGTCTTTCGGCTTCTTCTGGATCTTGATCGGGGCGAAGGTGACGTTGTCCAGAACGCTCATATGAGGAAACAGATTGAAGTGCTGGAAAACGAATCCGACCTTCTGACGCAACTGATTGAGGTCGGTCTTGCGCGCATGGACGTCGGTTCCATCAAGTATGATCCGGCCTTCCTGGATCGGCTCGAGGCCGTTCACCGTGCGGATAAGCGTCGATTTTCCGGAGCCGGAGGGGCCACATACGACGACGACCTGCCCTTTTGGAATGTCGATCGAAATATTCTCAAGCGCCCGGTACTCGCCGTACCATTTGCTGACATTGTCGAAGCTGACGATGGCTGCGTCACGAACCGTAGCGTTCATGCCATTCCCCTGTTGCGCCGAATTCGGGTTTCGATGGTCGATAGCGTGCGGGTCAGCACGAAACAGACGAGGAAATAAGTCGCGGCCAAAATGGTGAAGACCTGAAGCGGCTGGGTCAGCAGCATGTTGTTCACCTGATTGGCGCTGAAAGTGAGTTCGTTCACTGCGATCACGTAGCCTAGCGACGTTTCCTTGATCGTGGAAATGAACTGGCTCGTCATGCCAGGAAGCACGTTGAACAGGGCCTGCGGGAGGATCACGCTACGCACCGTGAGCGCATAGCTGCCGCCCAGTGCCTGCGAAGCTTCCGTTTGGCCCTTGGGCAGCGCCTCGATGCCGGAGCGGATGATTTCCGAAAGATAGGCGGCTTCGTAGATAACCAGCGCGACGACCAGCGTCGTGAATCCGCTGACCGAATAGCCTGTCACGATAGGAATCACGAAGTAGCACCAGAAAATCAGCATCAGGAGCGGAATTCCGCGAACGAAATTCACCACGCCTTTGCTCAGCCAGCGCAAGGAGCGATACGGAGATATCCGTGCCAGCGCGAATATGATGGCGATCGGAAAAGATAGGACGATCCCGAGTGCGGCGACGATCAGCGTCATTGCGAGGCCGCCGAGCGGACCGTGCGGGTATTGGCCGACGAGAAAGTTCAGCCCGTAGTCCTGGAGGATTTCGATCATTTCGCGGCCGCCTTACGGTCGAGACGCGTGCGGTTTTCCAGCCAGGAACCGAAGGCCATCAGCGTGAACGTGCCAATCAGATAGAGCACGGTGGCGATGCCGAAGACCGTGAATGTTTTGAAGGTCATGTTTTCGATTTCACGCGTTCGATACGTCAGTTCGGCGACGCCAATCGCCATGGCGATGCTGGTGTTCTTGAAAAGCAGCAGGGCGCGGCTGACGAGCGGCGGCAGCGAAATCCGCAGCGCCTGCGGGACCACGATGTAGCGCATCGACTGAAGATAGCTGCAGCCCAGCGAACTGGCCGCTTCAAACTGCGTATTGGGGATCGCTCGAAGCCCGCTGCGAATGTCTTCGGCAACATATGCCGAACTGCCCAATGCCAGCGCTATCGCAGCAAACGAGAACTCGGCATTGTGATCATACAGCCAGAACCGCACATTTTCGGGCAAGAGTTCGGGCATGCCGAAATACCAGAACATGACCTGGACGAGCAACGGCACGTTGCGGTGATAGGCAACAAACCCATCCACGAACCAGCGGCACAGCCGGTATTCGGTCGCCCGTACGACAACCAGGACCAGGGCCAGCGCGAACGCCATGACCCAGGATACGGCGAACAGAATGATCGTCGTTCGCATGCCCCATAAGAGCTGCTGAAATTGGTCCGCTGTCAGTAAGTCCATGCTCGCCTCTCAAGCGGCTGCTCCGCACGCCCGGCGGCGCGCGGAGATGCACAAAGCGTCTAGTTCGATGCGCCTTCGATCGGTCCGATCGTGAACGAGCGCGTCAGATCGTAGGGCGTGTCGGCGCCGAACCACTTGTCGAAGAGCTGCTGTGCCTCGCCGGAGGTTTCGGTTTCGTCGAGCGCGGCGTTGGCGGCCTCGAGCAGGGCCGTTTCACCCTTGCGCACGCCCAGACCCCACGGCTCGTCGAACAGGGATTCCTCGATGATGCGGGTCGGCGAGCCCTCGGGGCTCTGGTTCATCAGGCGAACCAGGACGAGTTCGCTGGCGAACTGCGCGTCGACCTTGCGCTGCTGAAGCGAGAGGAACGTGGCCGGGCTGTCCGCATAGCCGATCACGCGGGCTTCAGGAAAACGCTCCTTCAAGAGCGCTTCGGAGCTCGATCCCTTCGTTGCGCCGATGCGCGACTGGGCCAGATCTTCGGCGTTCTCGAAATCGGAGTTCGCAAGCACCAGCAGCTTTTGCGGCGTCACATAATAGCGATGGCTGAAATCGATCTGCCCGGCGCGCTCCGGCGTCCAGCCCAGATTGGCAGCGACGACGTCGACGCGGCCGCTGTCCAGTTCCGGAATGCGCGCAGCGACGGCGAGAAGCTTGTATTCAACCTCGACGCCGATGGAATCGGCGACGATCTTGCAGATATCGACGTCGTAGCCGACGAGCTGGCGGCTATCGCGGTCCTGGAAGCTGAAAGGCTCGGAGGTGCCGAGCGTGCCGCAGATAAGCGTGCCGCGCGCCTTGATTTCGTCCAGACGGTCGGCCTTTGCCGCGAATGCGGAAAATGCCACCGGCAACGCGACTGCCGCGTAAAGCAAAACTTTCTTCAACATGGTTCCACTCACTTTTGGTTTTGACATCGATTATTGGTTTTGATTGCCCGTCGGGCGACTTCCTCAGGGTGCTGGCGCGGCCGTCTCGGCCTGCCGATGCGGCGCAGCCGCATCCTCCAGACCGTCGCAGAACCTCTGGATTCTGACGCAGGCCTCGCGGAGTTCGGATGGGTCGCTGGCGTAGGAGATTCGGAAATGGCCCGGCAGGCCAAAACCTTCGCCATGAACGAGAGCGACACCTTCAATTTCAAGAAGTGCGGTCGTGAAATCCTCGCTGGTGTTCAGGACGCGGCCCTGCGCATTTTTGCCGAGAACACCCTTGCAGGACGGGAACACGTAGAACGCGCCGTGCGGGACGGGGCACTCGATACCCTGGGCGTCGTTCAGCATGGACACCACGAGATCCCTTCGTTCCAGAAAGGATGCCTTGCGTTCGGCAAGGAAGGCCTGATCTCCGGTCAGCGCAGCGATCGCGGCTTTCTGAGCGGGAACGGACGCGCCCGAGGTCGTTTGTCCCTGTGCCTTTTCCATGGCGGAAATGAGCGCGGCCGGGCCGCCGGCATAGCCGATTCGCCAGCCGGTCATCGCATAGGCTTTCGAGACACCGTTGACCGTCAGCGTGCGATCCTTCAACCGCGGCTCGACCGCCGCCGGCGTCGCGAACGTTCCACCGTCATAGATCAGGTGTTCGTAGATATCGTCCGCCATGACCAGAACATGCGGGAAATCGAGCAGCACATCCGTCAACGCGCGCATCTCGGCGACCGAATAGACCGCGCCGGACGGGTTCGAAGGCGAATTGAGCATCACCCACCGCGTGCGGGCCGTGATTGCCGCGCGCAAGGCGGCGGGCGTCAGCTTGAAACCGCTTTCGAGCGACGTTTCGACGACGCGCGGGGTGCCACCGAACAGCGCGGCCATCTCCGGATACGAAACCCAGTAGGGCGCCGGGATGATGACCTCGTCGCCTTCGTCGAGCGTGGCAAGGAGGGCGTTCGAGATGACCTGCTTGCCGCCGCTCGAAACGATGATCTCGTTTAAGGCGTAAGACAGGCCGTTTTCGCGCTGGAACTTGTCCCGGACGGCCTCCCGCAATTCCGGCAGCCCCGGAACGGGCGGGTAGGTCAGTCCGCCCTGCATGATCGCCGCGCAGGCGGCTTCCTTCACATGCAGCGGCGTGTCGAAATCAGGCTCGCCCTGGCTAAGAGCGATGATCGAGCGCCCTTCGGCCCGAAGTTCTCGGGCACGGCGTGTCGCGGTGATTGTAGCCGACGGCTTGATGCGGGTCAGTGCGGCAGAAGTCTTGAACATCATGGTTCCGGTATTCGCAATTCTGTATGGGATGGCGCGTTTCGGGCTAAAGGACGCCCTGACGCCGCAGCGCTTCGTCCACCCAAGAGCGGTCGTTCGTTCCCGCCTCGATGGCTGCGAACTGGCGCGTTTCGGCTTCGTGCTTCTTCGAGGCAGCGGCGAACACCGTATCGACGTCGTCGAAGGCCACCGACAGGACGCCGTCATCGTCGCCGATGATCAAATCGCCGGGATGAACGACATTGCCGGATATGCAGATCGGAAGGTTGATTTCGCCTGGCCCGTCCTTGTAGGGGCCGCGATGGGTGACGCCTGCGGCGAAGACCGGAAAATCGCGCTCCTTGATCCAGCCCAGGTCGCGAACCGCACCGTTGAGGACCACGCCTGCCAGGCCGCGCTTGATCGCATAGGACAGCATCAGTTCGCCCATGAGCGAGTTGCTCAAATCGCCGCCGGCATCGACCACCAGCACGTCGCCGGGGCCGGCCATGTCGAGCGCCTTGTGGATCATCAGATTGTCGCCGGGACGCGACCTGACAGTGACGGCCGTCCCGGCAAGCGTGCCCGAGCGATGGTAAGGGCGGATTTCCGCGCCGAATCCGCTCATGCGCGCCATGCAGTCGCTGACGTTCGAAACCGGAAGCGTTCGAAATTTCTCGACGACAACGCTGTCGACCTTGCGTGCGACGCTTCCGATCCGGAAACCAATCATACTCGTGTTCCTTAACGCTGGTTCTGATGTGTCGAAGGGGTGGCCAGACCTAGATGCCAGCCTTGCAATGCGCCTATGAAGGCGGAAACCAGCACCTGGGCGGCGCTGTCAGGCTTCAAGCCTCGCAGGGTGATGAGGTCGATGATGTCGCGTGGATCGAACATGGTGTTGTAGAGCATCGCGGCATCGTCGAGCATCGATGCCGGCAAGCCGTGCTCGGCGAGAACGCCGACCAGCGCCCGTCGCCGCGCTTCAAAGCCAAGTTCGGTGCTGACCACACGCTGTTGCAGGCGATCGTAAAAGCCACGCCGCGAGCGTATCTGCACGAGCACGCCACCGTGCTCCTGAACGATATTGATCCAGTATCGACTAATGACGCGCAGAAGCTCCGTACCCGTCTCGCTGCGTTCGACCGAAAAATCCCGGAGCGTCGTCATCGTCCGGATGAGATAGGCCTGGGCAACTTCTTCAAGCGACTGGAAGTGACGATAGGCTGTAGCGGTCGACATCCCCGCAGCTTTTGCGAGTTCGGACATGGTCGACGGAAGCTCGCCGGCTGACAACAGCTCACCCATCGCATCGATCAGTTGAAGGCGCCGCGCCAATGTTCGCGCTTTGACGCTTTCGCCTTTTCGATCACGACTTGAACTGAGCATGCCACTCGGCCTCAAAAATGAGAATGATTTCTCATGATTTACATATTTGGCAGAGTTTGGTCAATTAATTTGAGAACGAATTCCCAAAAAATTTATATTGCGCAATAATATCATTGACTTAATTATATAAATATTGCGTACGAATTGTCATTTTTGACGGATCTGTTGCTGGAAAGGGCGCTGAAAATGTGCGTTTTCCGAACGCGTTACGCCACGGACATGTCGGATGCGATCGTTCCGTTCGCTGGGACGAGACCGAAATCCGCGGCTCGCGTCCTCAGTTTGCTATGCCGGCTCGTGCGGATTCGGCCGTGCGCGTGATCTTGTCCAGCGGCAGTCAGCCAATCGACTTCCTCGATCGTGTTGTCGTGGACCATCGAAACGCGCACCACGCCCATTCGGTCCAGGAAGTCTTCGAGGCCCGGCTTATGAGCGATGGACGGATTGCGGCCCCTACCAGTCAGGCCTTTTTTGGCCCATGACCTTGAGCAACTCACGGACGTGACTGATGATATGGAACAAGCGTGGGAGGCCAGGATCTGATCGCCAATGTCGAGGCGAATCTGACGTCCACGCCCCTGATCTCTGTCTGGGGCGCTGAGGCTTTCGGCCGGACTGGACGACCGGCAAGCGGCCGCCGAATTGTCAGGAGGTTCGTTTGCCGCACGGATCCTGCCTTGCGCGGGACGGATGCAGCGCGGATAAGAAAATTCGCTCACCTCATCGGACATGGATACGACGTGCCGCCTTCAGGAGAACAGATAAGCGTCCCCCAGGCCCGGCGCATCGCGCTGGCCGCGCAAGGGTTCGGGACAGCCAGACCCGCCGCGATCCATCACGGTCATCTGCGCCGCACGGTGGAGCGGCTTGGTCTGCACCAGATCGACAGCGTCAACGTCCTCACGCGTGCTCATTACCTGCCTGCCTTCTCGCGGCTCGGCACATACGACCCCGCGCTTCTCGATCGGGCTGCCTGGGGACGCAGGAGCGAGCGCCGTCTCTTCGAATATTGGGCTCACGAAGCGTCTTTGCTTCCGCTGGCGACCCATCCGCTTTTGCGCTGGCGAATGGCGCGCGGCGACCGGGGAGAGGCCGGATATTCCGGCATGCGAATATTCGCCGGCGAGAGGCGTGCCGAAGCGATGGCGGTTCTGGACCGGATTCGGCAAGAAGGGCCGCTGGCCGCGTCCGATTTCGAGTCGAGCCGAACCGGCTGGTGGGAGTGGAGCGATTCCAAGCGCATGCTCGAATGGCTCTTTTACGCGGGCCATATCACGACAGCCACGCGCCGCCGAAGCTTCGAGCGCGTTTACGATCTGACGGAGCGGGTGATTCCGCCGACCATCCTCGCCCTGCCGACGCCGCCGGAGGGCGAGGCCCATCGCCTCCTGATCGAGCAATCGGCGCGCGCGCTCGGGATCGCCACGGCGGGTGAGTTGCGTGATTATTTTCGGCTCGCGCCGCAGGAGGCGCAGGTCGCCATAGCGGCGCTGGTCGAAGCGGGTGTGCTGATCCCGGCAAGCGTGCAGGGCTGGCCGCAGGCATTTCTTCATCGCGAAGCCCGTCGCCCACGCCGTATCGAGGCGCAGGCACTTCTGGCTCCCTTCGATCCGTTGATCTGGGAGCGTGCGCGCACCGAACGTCTTTTCGGCTTTCGTTACCGGATCGAAATCTATGTCCCGGCGCAGAAGCGCCAGCACGGCTACTATGTATTGCCTTTCCTTTTCGGCGACCGGCTCGTCGCGCGGGTCGACCTCAAGGCAGACCGGAAAACGTCCCGCCTGCTCGTCCATGCGACACATCACGAACCTGATGCGCCAAGCGAGACCGGCGAAGCACTCCAAGCGGAATTGGCGTCCCTGGCACGCTGGCTCGGCCTGGCGGAAATCTCATCAGGATGAAGCAGCGACGATGAGGCGAAAAGCGGTTCCGGCCACTCCAAACATTCCGAACGTGCACATAAGTCCAACAGCAGCTATCTACCATCGTGATACCGGTCTGGGTATTCAGGCTGAGAGCTCCTGCAGGAGCGCCGCGCCCGTGCGGATTCCGTCGATGAAACGGACGATCTCGAGGTTCTCGTTCGGCGCGTGGTTGGCCTCGTCGGCATTCGCGTAGGGGATGACGAAGGCGGGCTTGCCGAGGATCTTGGTGAACACGTAGTCGGGAAGGCTGCCGCCGACGGTCGGATACATCAGCGGTTCGACGCCGCGCGCCGCAAGCACCGCGCGCCTTATATGCGGGACAAACGGGGAATCCATGGGCGTCTTCGACGGAAGCATGCCGTTGAGCGGCACGAACTCGACATCAGGCGCGTGCTCAGCGACATGTGCGGCCACCTTTTCGAAAACGTAGTCGGGCGTCAGAGGCTCGACAAGGCGGATGTCGCATTTGACGAACGCCTCGCATGGCAGGACCGTCTTCATGCCCGGTCCGGCATAGCCGCCGTGAAGACCGTTGATGGTCAGCGTTGGATGGAACATCAGCCGGTCGTAATAGCCGCGTTCGCGCGGCTCATCGAGTTTCGTCAGTCCGAGGTCGGCTTTCACGGCGTCGAGATCGAGCGGCAATCTCGAAACCGCCTCGCGTTCCGAATTGGTGGCGGGAATGACCGGCTCGGTCAGACCGGCGATTGTGATTTCGCCTTCCGGGCTTTTCATCGTGGCGAGCAGGTGGACGAGTGTCCAGAGCGGATTGGGCACGACGCCGCCGAAATTTCCCGAATGAACGTCGCGCGAGGCGGTGCGGGCGCGCAGCTCGAACCCGGCCACCCCGCGCACGCCGAAGGTGACCACCGGTGCGCCGCTCTCATGGAGCGGGCCGTCCGAGGTCACGACGAGGTCGGCATCGAGCCGGTCGGCGTGCTCGCGCACGAACTCGGCGATGTGGGGACTACCGATCTCCTCTTCGCCCTCCAGCAGGAAGATGACGTTGCATGGCAGCTCCCCATGGACGGCAAGATGCGATTCGATGGCCAGAAGCTGCGCGAAATGCTGCCCCTTGTTGTCTCCGATCCCTCGCGCATAGATCCTGCCGTTGCGGATCGTGGGCTCGAAGGGCGGGCTTTCCCAGAGCTCCAGCGGGTCCGGCGGCTGCACATCGTAATGGCCGTAAAGAAGCACGGTCGGCTTGTCGGGCGAGACGATGCGCTTGCCGAGCACCATCGGGTGATTGCGCGTGGCGACGGCCTCGGCCTCGAAGCCCAAGCCCTCCAGATGATTGACGAGCAGCGCCGCGACTTCGCGAATGCCGATGTCGTGGGCGCTGATCGAGGGATGGCGCACATAGTCCATCACGCGCGTGACGAAGTCGTCGCGATTGGCTTCGATATGGGCGAAGACGGCGTCGAGCCGTTCGTTCGTCTCGGTCATCGGGAGATGTTCTCCTTAAGGGAAAGAATGAGCGCGCCGGACGGATCGACAGTGCCGGACCAGCCCGGCGCAACGAATGTGGTCGTGTCAAGCTGCGTCAGGATCATCGGGCCCGTGAACGTCGCACCCGAGCCAAGTCCAGCGCGATCCACGAGAGGCACGTCCGCCTCGCCGGCGGGCAGGTGAACGCGAACCTTGTCGTAAGGCTCGACGGTTGAGTCCTCCGATACGGTACCGGTCGGAGCGCTGGCCGTCAGCCCCGCCGCTTCCACGCGCAAGGTGACGAGTTCGACCGCCGACTCCAGCGTGAAGCCGTAGAGTGCCTGATGCTCTTCGGCGAACGCCTTTTCCAGCGCGGACGAACCGTCGACCCATTCGATCGCCAGTTCGCCGCCCTGCCCATGATAGCGCAGGAGGGCGACGCGGCGCAGGCGGCGCTTTTCGCCGGGTACGCCCTCGATGTCGAACCAGTCGGACGCCTGGGCTTCCAGCTCCGCAAACACCGATCGGGCGATTTCGCCGTCGATGGCGCCGGCGCGCGGAAGGGTGCGGCTGAACTCGGCCTTGAGGTCGGCCGCAAGCAGCCCGTCCGCACACAGCACGCCGGGCGCGGGTGCGATCATCACCTGCGAGATGCCGAGCAGTTCAGCCAGCGCGCAGCCATGCAGCGGCCCGGCGCCGCCGAAGGGCATCAGCGTGAAACGGCGCGGATCGTGGCCGCGCTCCACCGAGACGACGCGCACCGCACCGACCATGTGATTGTCGACGATGGCCAGGATACCGCGCGCGGCTTCTTCGATCGACAGGCCGAGCGGCCCGGCGACCTTGTCCGCGATGATGCGGCGGGACGCGTCGACGTCGAGCGCCATGCGCCCGCCGAGAAGCTTCGACGGGAGATGGCCGAGCACGACATGCGCATCGGTAACGGTCGCTTCAGTCCCGCCGTAGCCATAGGCCGCCGGCCCCGGCCGGGCCCCCGCGCTGCGCGGGCCGACCGAAAGCGTGCCGTCCGCAACCGCCGCGATTGAGCCACCGCCCGCGCCGATCGTCACCATGTCCACCATCGGCAGGGGGAGCGGCCATTCGCCGACCTTGCCGTGCTGGGTGAGGCCGATATGGCCGCCCTTGATCAGGCAGATATCGGCGCTCGTGCCGCCGATATCGACGGTGATGATGTCCTCGATGCCGCATCTTGCGGCCACTGACTTCGCTCCGACGACGCCTGCCGCCGGGCCGGAAAGCGCCGTCAGAGCCGGAGCCTGCCGGATTGCTGCGGCTCCCGCGACGCCGCCATTCGATTGCATCAGGAGAAGCGGTGCGGAAACGGCTTCGTCCTCAAGCCGCTTTTCCAACCGACCGACATAGGTGGTCACGCCGGGCATGACCGTCGCGTTCAGGACGGTCGTCAGCGAACGCTCATATTCGCGCACCACCGGAAGGACATCCACCGACGTGGTGATCGCCAGTTCCGGGAGCTTTTCGCGCAGGATTTCAGCGACGCGTCGCTCATGGGCGGGATTTGCGAAGGCATGAAGCAGGCAGACGGCGACAGCCTCCACATCCATCTGCGCGATGGCATCGGCGGCAAGTTCCACGCTTGCCTCATCCAGTTCCCGCTCGACCGCGCCGCCCGGCGCGATACGCTCGTCGATTTCGAGAATGCGCGAAGCGGGAACGGGGCGCTGCGGTTTCACCCACGTATAGAGATTGGCTTTGCGGGGAATGTCCTGGCGGCCGATATCGAGCACATGGCGGAACCCGCGCGTGGTGACCAGCGCGGTGCGCGCGCCCTTGTCCTCGAGGATCATGTTCGTCGCAACGGTCGTGCCGTGCAGCACCTGCTGCAACGCCGAGGCAGGCGCGCCGGCATCGGCGAGCGCCAGCCTGATGCCATCCAGGAATGCCTCGGAGGGATCGGACGGAACGCTCGGCGTCTTGGCGCGCCAGACATTGCCGCTGACACGGTCAAGCAGCGAGATATCGGTGAAAGTGCCGCCGATGTCGACGGCGATGGAGAGGTTCTGATCAGTCGAGTGCATCGACATAGTCCTTGCGGTGGAAACGGCTTGTTGCGGGACGTTGGGCGCGCAGGCGCTTCGTGGCAACCTCGTCTATGCGGGAGCCGACGATCTCGGCGCCGTAGAGCGTTCGCGCCGCCTCAGGGCTCACATAGCCGCCGAGAACATCTTCCAGCACCTTGGCCAGGGGCCGGTCGAAGGGGTGGCCATGGCCGCCGCCGCCGCCTGTCTCGATGCGCAGGATATCGCCGCGCACGAGCTTGTTGCCGTCCGATAGCGGCGCAAGCATCCGCTCGCGATCCGTGCCGGGATTGACGATGGCCTTGCCGGTTCCGCCGGACATGCCGCCATCGATGCCCCAGGGCGGGTTCTTCACGCTGTCGATGCGCACGGCGAGGACGGCGTCCTCAGCGAGGATCTCGTATTCGCGCACGATGCCGCATCCGCCGCGATTTGCTCCCGCGCCGCCCGAATCCGGAACGACGCCGTAGGTGCGCAGGCGCACGGGATAACCAAGTTCGAGGAACTCGACCGGATAGTTTTCTTGCGCGACGAAATAGACGGCATCGATGCCGTCGGCATCGGGTCGCGCGCCATAGCCGACGCCGATGCCGTCGGCGAGCAGGAAGCGTTCGAGATTTCCGTTCTCGGCGCGGAAATTGCCGCGCATGATGGAGATGACATAAGCCGAATTGGCAGCGGGTGCGCCGCCGCCGGCAACGTTGAGCAGCCCGTTGATGGCCGAGATCACGCGCATCGTGGTCAGGCCGCGCATGCCGAGCGGGGCGGGAAAACGCGGCAGAAGCAGCGAGCCTTCGCGCAGGCGTACATCGTCAAGCGCGTTCGGGCCGCCGGCATTGCAGACCTGCGAGGGATCGCCGCCCAGATAGTAAAGGCCGAGCGCCATGCCCGGCACACCCCTGTTCATCAGATAGTTGACCGGGCCCGGCGCCTGATCGTCGCTCTCGCTCGCGTCGAAGAGGAAGCGATCCTCGCCGTCCGGCCCCTTCTCGCGCGTCAGCGAAAAGCGGATCTTGAACGGACCGTTGCCATGACCGTCGCCATCGATGGCGTCTGTGAAGGCGTGGGTGCCGTAGTCGAACGTGTCGGCCAGCTTGCTGCGCACGAGTTTGCGCGTACGGTCCAGCAATTGCGAGAAGGCGTCCGCGACCGTATCCGCTCCGAAACGTTCGAGGATTTCGCCGACGCGCTTCACGCCCAGATCGACGCTCGCCATCAGCGCGCGCATGTCGCCGTTGCTCTGCTCGGGAAAGCGCGAATTGCGGTGGAAGATCGACAGGGTCGCCTCGTTCACCTTGCCCTGGTCGGCCAGCTTGGTGACGGGAATGATGATCCCTTCCTGATAGATTTCGGTCGCGTCGGGGCTGATCGAGCCGGGGCGCAGGCCGCCGATGTCGGCGAAATGCGCCCAACTCATGACGAACGCGCAGCGCTTGCCGTCCTTGAAGACGGGCGCGAGCAGCACCTGGTCGTTGGAATGCGAGACCGCGCCGCGCGAGCCGTAGCAATCATTGTACCAATAGAGATCGCCCGGCTTCATCTCGTCGGGCGGAAACGTCTCGAAGACCGGGCTGGTCATATCGCCGAAGATCGGCACCATCGACCCGACCGCCATGATGCCGTCCGCATCGAAAAGCGCTGTGTAGAAATCCTTCTTCTCGCGGATGAAGGCGGATATGGCGGTGCGTTCCAGCAGCGCCTCCATTTCCGATTGCGCGGCGGCGATCGCGCCGCGAATGATTTCCAGCGAGATGGGATCGCATATGCGCGCCTCCTTGCCCGATGGATCGGCCTGCCGCAGGGCCGTTGCAGATTGGGACATCGTAGTCGCTTTCTTCTGACAAGCTTTCAGGGGATGACGACGACATTGCCGAGATTGCCACCTCGCTCGACGGCGAGATGGGCCTTTGCAATGTCATCAAGGGAAAAACTGTGAGCGATGGCTGCGAAGAGGCGTTGCCGGGACGCCAGCGCAGCGATCATCGCCCCGCCTTTCCGGCGCTCCGCGTCCGGGATGGCAAACCCCTGGACGATGCGAAGGTTTGCGCCCTTGTTGGCAAAGGCGTAGTAGGGAAATTGCGGCGTCGGCGCGCTCGTCGACGAATAGGAGGCAATGGTTCCGTTGGTCTTGAGAACCGCGATATCGAGCGCGTAATTGGCGCCGAAATCGACTTCGATCACACGGTCGACGCCCGCGCCATCCGTGATCTCGAACACACGCTCGGCGACTTTTTCGCTTTTGCGGTCGATGATCTCGACAGCCCCGGCGGCGCGCACATGCTCCGCGGCTCGTGCATTCGAAACGGTGCCGATGACGCGTGCACCGCCTGCCGCCGCGAGTTGCACCGCGAAATGGCCGACCGCGCCCGCCGCCCCATTGACGAGGACAGTCAGACCTTCGACCGGCCCGTCGGCGAAGACGGCGCGATGCGCCGTCATTGCAGGCACGCCGAGGCATGCGCCGGCCTCGAAGGAAAGTTCATCGGGAAGCGGGATCGCTTGATCCTGCGGCAGGGCGACAAGTTCCGCCGCCGTACCGAATGCGCGGCCGGCGCTGCCGTAGCCGCCTTGCGCATTGTAAAGCCAGACACGTTCACCGATGCGCGCCGCATCGACGCCGTTGCCGACCGACACGATCTCACCCGCACCGTCGCAATGGGGAATGACGAGCGGATGCTGCATGGCCATGCCGTTCCAGCCGGCGCGGCGCTTCACATCGGCCGGATTGATGCCGGACGCGCGAACGCGCACCAGGACTTCGCCGGCCTGCGGCACCGGATCGGGACGATCCACGATTTTAAGAACGTCACCCGCCGGCCCCGTTCGCTCATAGACGGCACAGCGCATCAGTTTGCCTCATCGAAGAGATGGCAGGCGACCTTGCGCGTTCCGGCCTGCTGCAATTGCGGAATTTCGACCGCGCAACGATCGAATGCGTATGGGCAGCGATCACGAAAAACGCATCCCGATGGCGGATTGCGCGGGTCGGGCGCGCCGCGCCCGATGGGCAAAGGATCGTGGCTCTGATCCGGGTGTGGCACGGGCACGGCAGCAACCAGCGCTTTGGCGTAGGGGTGTAGCGGCTCATGAACGATGTCCTCGGTCGGGCCGTCCTCCATCACCTTGCCGAGATACATCACGATGGTGCGCTCGCAGACGTAGCGAACCAGGGCGAGGTCGTGGCTGATATAGATCGCGGTCAGGCCGAGCCGGTCGCGCACGTCGCGAAAGACGTTGAGCACGCCCGCACGCACCGACACGTCCAGCATGGAAACCGGCTCGTCCGCCACGACGAATTCAGGCTGGAGGATCAGCGCGCGGGCCATCACGACGCGCTGCAACTGGCCACCGGAAAGCTGGTGCGGGTAGCGGTCGAGATATTGCAGTGGCTCGGACAGGCGCACCAGTTCGAGCGCCGCGATGATCTTGTCCTGACGCTGCGAGGGCGGGATGCCGGCGTTTTCGAGCGGCTCGCTCAATGTCTGCCGGATCGTGAAGCGTGGGTTCACCGCGTCGAACGGGTTCTGGAAAATGAACTGCGCCCGCGAGCGATAGCGCTTGAGGTCGGCCCCCTTGAGTGTGGAGAGCGATTGTCCGTCGAAAAGGATGTCGCCGCCTGTCACATCTTCCAGCTTGAGAAGGAGGCGACCCATCGACGTTTTGCCGCAGCCGGATTCGCCGAGCAGGCCGACGCTCTCCCCGCGCCGGATGACGATGGAGACGCCGTCGACCGCCTTCACGACTGGCGGGTTGCCGCGCAGCGCCGACATCGCACCGCCGACACGGTAATGGAGCTGCGCGGCGTTTATCTCGATAAGCGGAGTGAATTGATCGATCATGCGAGCACCTTTCCGGACCAGGTGTCGACACGGGCGGCCTGAGTGCGAAGCTCGACGGCTTCACCCGCGCGATGGCACGCAGCGACGTGGTTCGGGCCGACGGTTTCCAGCGGCGGGTTCACCTGCCGGCACGTCTCCAGCACGAAGGGGCAGCGCGGGGCGAAGCGGCATCCGGGCGGCGGAAAGGCGAGATTGGGCGGTGCGCCTTCGATGGGCGTCAGCGTGCCCGATGCCGCTCCCTGAAGATCGGGAAAGGCGTTGCGCAGACCCATCGTATATGGGTGCGACGGCTCCGTCAGGGTGGCCTGCATCGATCCCGCCTCGGCGACCTTGCCTGCATACATGACGACGGTGCGGTCGCAGATATAGGCGACCACCGAAATGTCGTGCGTGACGATGATGACGGAAATGCCGAGCGCGGCCTGCAATTCGCGCAACTGGTCGAGGATCTGCCGCTGTACGATCACGTCGAGCGCGGTGACGGGTTCGTCAGCGATGACCAGCTTTGGGTTGAGCGCCAGCGCGAGTGCGATCGCCACTCGCTGTCGCATGCCGCCGGAGAACTGGTGCGGATAATCCGACAGGCGGCCCTTGTCGATGCCGACGAGTTCGAACAGTTCCTCGCAGCGTTTGCGCGCCTCGCGTCGCCCCAGTCCGCCGCGTCGGCGCAGCACCTCGTTGAGCTGGCTCTCCACCGTATAGACGGGGTCGAGCGAGTTCATCGCGCTTTGTGGTATGAAGGCGATTTCGCGCCAGCGCAGGGCATTCATCTGCCGTTCGGAAAGAGACACGAGATCGCGTCCCTCGAACATCATCTGGCCGCCTGTGATGGACGCGTTGTCGGCGATGACACGCGTCAGGGCCTTGGCGATGGTGGTCTTGCCGCAGCCGGATTCACCGACCAGTCCGACGATCGTGCCGCGCGGAACGTCGAAGCTCGCGCCATCCACGGCATCGATGCGACTGGCACCGACCTTGTAACTCACGCGAAGATCACGAACGGAAAGCAGCGTTTCAGTCATCGGCCAAGCTTCGGGAAGAGGATGTTTTCGTAGCCGCGCGTGATGAAGAACCCGGCGGACACGACGAGGATGATGCAGACGCCCGGCGGCACGAACCAGTAATATGCCTGCTTCGCGAGCGCCTGACTGGCGAAGGCGTCCTGGAGCATGTAGCCCCAGCTAATGGACTGCGGATCGCCGAAACCGAGGAAGGAGATCGATGCTTCCGTCAGGATCGCCCAGCCGATAGCGATCGATCCATAAAGAAACGACATTGGAAGAATGTTCGGTGCGATGTGGCGCAGTATGATCTTCATGTCGGACGAACCGGCAACGCGAGCCGCGTCGACATAGCCGCGCGAGCGCAGCGTCAGGACCTGGCTTCGGATGACGCGCGCCGTGTCGCGCCACAGGACCAGCGCCATCGCGATGACCACGTTCCAGATCGATGGCTGGAGAAACGCGGCGAGCACGATGACGAAGGGCAGAAACGGAATGCCGAACGCGATGTCGGCAAGGCGCATCAGCACAATGTCGATCCAGCCGCGAAAATAACCCGACACCACGCCAACGATGGAGCCGATGAGCGCCACCATGAAGGCTGCGGTCAGCCCGATCAGCAGCGCCGAGCGCGAGCCATGGACGATCTGGGAAAAGATGTCGCGGCCAAGGCTCGTCGTGCCGAGGATGTGGCCGTCCTCGCCCGGCCGCAGATCGGCGGCGAGCATGTAGTCGGGTGTGTAGAGGATTTCGGTCGGGTCGTAGGGCGCGATCTGGTCGGCGAAAATGGCCGTCAGGACGAAGAGGCCATAGATCGACAGTCCGAAGACGGCGAACGGATCATTCAGCGGCAATCGAAGGCTCTGGAAGACGCGTCGCACGAAGCCCGGCCGTTTGCCAATCGTCGCATCAAGCATGGCTGATCCTCGGATCGAGAAGGGCATAGAGAAGGTCGGCGATGAGGTTCATGAGGATGACCACGACGGCGATCATCAGGAACGCGCCCTGCGCCAGCGGGTAGTCAGAAGCCGAGACCGCGTTGACCAGTTCGCGGCCAAGACCCGGCCAGGAAAACACCGATTCCACAACGACGTTGCCCTGAAGCTGGTAGCCGACTGCGATGGCGAAGGAGGTCATCACGGGCAGGAGCGCGTTTCGCGCGGCGTGGCGCACGACGACCGTCCAGTTCGACAATCCCTTGATCCGCGCCATGGTGACGAAGTCCTCCTTCATCACATCGAGCATATTGGAGCGCATCAGGAGAAGCGGCAGTCCCTGGCTATAGATGGCCAGCGTGAGTGCCGGCAGCGCCAGATAGGACAGGAACTCACGCGAGGTATAGAGCGCCCACAAGCTGTCGTAGCTCGCGCCGGCCGGACGCGTGCCGCCTGCCGGAAACCAGCCGAGATTGAACGAGAAAATGGCGAGCAACACCATGCCGAGCCAGAATTCGGGCATCGCGCGTGTCGTCAGCACCAGAGGAATAGCCGCGTTTTCCACGACGCCGCCACGCTTCCAGGCCAGATAGGCCCCGGCGAGAATGCCGAACGTATAAGCGAGGATCAGCGAGGAGAAGGTGAGGATCAGCGTGTTCGGCAAAAGCGCCCAGATGCGGGTGGCGACCGGTTCGCGATACCGGAAGCTCTGGCCGAGCTCGCCCTGCAGGAGGTTGCCGATATAGATGAAGTATTGCTCCCACAGCGGCTTGTCGAGGCCGAACTGCGCCATCAGCGCCTGCTGTTGCTCAAGCGTGAATGTCGGATCGATATAGGCAGCCATCGGGTTGCCGGGCATCAGCCGGAACATCAGGAACAGGATCGTCACGACTGCCCACAGAACGAGAGCAAGCTGAAGCGTTCGGCTGATCGCCGCCTTCAGGTGGGGCATCTGATGGCTCCCTGCTTGGCCGGTCCGGCCGGCAGTATTTCGAATGAAGGAATAAAGAGCGCGCCGGATGCCGGCGCGCTCGGCTTCACGTCAGTTGGCGTGTTCTTCGCTCACGCCCTCGGGGTAGTGGAGACGTCCGCCCTCGAGCGTATAGCCGGCTTCTTCGAGCTGGCGCGCGGCGACATCGCTGCCCATTTCGAAGCCGTCGAAGACGGCAGGGTCGTACCAGAACTCAAGCGCCGGCGAGATGACCGAGTTGGACGGCTCGGCAAAGCCCCGGAAGGCAGCTCCCACGATCAGGCGGCGGTCTACGGCCGACGACAGCGCCTTGCGGAAGGCCGGGTCGTCGAACGGTGCGCGGCGGTTGTTGAACGCCACATAGCGGAAGCCCATCTCGACGGTCGAGACGACTTCGAGATCGCCGTCCTGTTCGGCAGCCTGAATAAGCACCTGCGGATCGCCGGTGAACTCGGCGAGGAAATTGATCTCGCCCGAACGCAACATGCCGAGCGCGGCCTCGACATTGGGCACGATACGCAGGATCCAGCGTTCGGCCTTCGGTGCATTGAAGTGGTCCGCGTTGGCTGAAAGGACGATCTCCTCATTGGTCAGCCAGCGCTCGAACTTGAACGGTCCCGAGCCGATCGGACGTTCTTCCTGATAGCTCTCGGCGTTTTCTTCCTTCGTCTTCAGATCCTCGATGATCGGCTCCCACACATGCTGCGGGATGAGATTGATCTTGGCAAGGCTGGAGGTGATGAAGGATGCCGCCGGCTGCTTGAGCGTGAAGACGAGGTTGTGGTCATCTACGACCTCGATCGTCTCGATATTGGAGGCGAAGGGCGCGTACATCGGTGCTTCGCCCGAGACGGCGGCTTCGAACGAGAATTTCACGTCCTCGGCCGTCAGCGGCTCGCCGTCATGCCACGCCATGCCCTCGCGCAGCTTGACCTCGATGGTGCGGTCGTCGCGCCATTCATAGCTTTCCGCCGCCCAGGGCTGCGGCAGGCCGTCCGGTCCGACGCGCGCGAGGCGGTCGTAGACGAGTTCGAACACCCAACTGTCAACGCCGCCCGAAATATAGAGCGGATTGATCGCCTGAACGTTGTCGCCCGAATTCAGGATGATGTCCTTGCGCTCGCCCAGCGGCTCCAGCGCCATGAAGGTCCATGTGTTGCGGATGCCGATGCCGCTCTGCTCGACGACCGATTCAGGGTTCCAGACGGTGTTGTCGAAGGCGAAGGTCTGGCGCGGGTTTACCAGCATCATGTTGGGCTGATCTGCCGCAAGGATTTCCTGGGCTTCGCGGACAAGACCTTGCCGTGCTGTTTCATCGATCTCGACGCGCTGCGCCTCGGCGACCTGATCATATTCCGGGCTTACGTAGCCGATGAAATTGTAGCCGTTCTCCGCGGTCGAGGAATGGAACAGATTGTAGATGATCTCGTCCGGGTCCGAGCGTTCGGGGCGGCCGACCATCTGCCAGGCCGTCGCATCCCATGCGTCACGCTGGTACCAAACGATGTCCGACATCTGCTCCCAGGGCATGACACGGACGTTCACGTCCAGCCCCAGCTTGCGCCATTCCTGTGCAATGAGCTGAACGGATTGGAACTCCTGAGGCTGCGAGGCCTGAGGGCGGGTCAGGAGATCGATCGTTCGGATCTGATCCGCGGCCAGAGCCGGCATCGCGGCAAGCAGTGCAAGAATGGCGGACGCACCGGCCGCCCTGAAGCTGGACTTCATGCTCAAACTCCTCTGGATTTGACGACTGTCGTTTGCGCGTCGTCAGGCGACGCGCAAGGTTTCGACCGACTGTCCGGCCTTCATCTTCGCCGGGGTCGGAAATGCAGTTTTGGAATGGGCGAGCCCCATGGAGACGAGCATCTCGGCATGCTTCAGCGCGGCCTTGCCAGCGTTGACCGCAGGGGCGCCGACTGCGGCAGAAATCTCGTCGGCCATGTCGAGAAACGACATGGTCATGCAGCCGAACAGGAACGCGTCGGCGCGATCGGTTTCCACGCAAGCCCGCGCAACCTCGATTAGCTTCGCCTTCGTCGCCTCGGGATCCTTCATCAGATCGAGAACGGGGATGCCCGTCGCCCGTACCGAAGCAAGCTTCTGCTTGACCCCGGCCCGGTAGGCCAAAAGTTCCTGCCCAGCGATCAGGCTGTCGAAAATCGTCAGGATCGAGAATTTGTGGCCGAGGCCGGCAGCCAGAAGGAGCGAGCTTTCGCAAGGCCCGACAACCGGCATTGTCACCATTTCGCGCGCAGCCTCGAGGCCCGGATCGCCGAAACAGCCGATGATCGCGGCATCGAATCCGTCGCGCTCGCATTTCATGATGAGGTCGATCGTGGCGGGCACGCACATCGCTTCTTCATATGCGGATTCGATCGAGGCTGGGCCGTTGGGTACGTCGACGACGCGGACCTCCGTTCCGGCGAACGCCCATTCGTTCAGGAGCTCTTCGCGCCGCTGCATCTCGGCAGCACCCATCGACGTCTTCGACATCGGACCGGGCACGACATATGCAATCCTCATTGACTTACCCCTCGTGTTTCATTAGCTGAAACGTTGTTTTGTATTTTCAGAGTAAAACACAATTATCTGACTTTGCAACCGACTTTCCGTTGGGGACGGTGCAAAAGGGAGGAATGCTCAAATGGTAGGCAAAGAAGACCGCGATTATCGCATTGCGGCCGTCGACCGCGCCCTGCTCGTAATGGAGGCTTTGGGAGAGCGGCCCGGTCAAGGCGTCACGGCATTGTCGAAATCACTCGGGCTGACAAAGTCGATCGTCTTTCGCCTGCTCCAGACATTGGAGGATCGCGGCTTCGTCGTGCGCGACCCGGATTCGTCGGTCTATTCGCTGGGCTATCGCATCGGCGTCCTGGGAGAGCGGGTCGGTCGCGACGGCAGCCTGCTGTTCGCGGCCCGTCCTGTCATGGACGCCCTGCGCGACCGCACATCCGAAAACGTCAATCTCGTTATCCGCGAAGGTACGCGCTCGCTCGTTCTTGCCACACGCGCGGGCCATCATTCGATCCGGCTCTTCGCCCAGGCGGGCCGCAGCGGCCCCCTGCATGCCGGCGGAGGCTCCTTGTGCATCCTTGCCTATGCGGAGCAAAGCGTCGTCGATGCCGTCCTCGCCAAGCCGCTCGAAGCGTTCACTCCCTATACGATCACCGATCCTGAGAAGCTTCGCCAGCTTTTGACGCGTATTCGCGCGAACGGCATCAATGTCGCTCTGAACGATCTCGACGAGGGCGCATTCTCCGTCGCCGCCCCGATCCTCGGTCCGCATGACGATGTGATCGCCGCGATCTCGGTGGCCGGCGCAATGGTGCGCTTCGATGAGGAGCGGCGTGAGCGCTACATCGAGGCGGCCCGCGATGCAGCGAAGGAAATTTCGTCCAAGCTGTCCTTGCATCCGGCCACACTTAACCTTTGAGCGCCGGCGGAATACCCGCCGTGGAAATCCGCTACATGACACCAGTACTTTACGCTGGAGCACCCCTCTGCTAGCGTAACATTCTTTTTGAAACATTGTTTCATTGAATAAAACACGAGGGGAGTATCGCTGATGAATCAGTTCGAGAACGAAATTCTTTCCGCCGTTTTGCTGGACGAGCCGTGGTCACTCGTCGAAAGCTTTTCGACCTTCAAGCGCGAGCATCCCACCGATGTGAACCGGGGAATGGACGAGGTCGTCGAGCGGCTGAGGAAGCACGGCGTCGAGGTGAAGGTGCATGAGCCGAGCCTGTATCTCAGCCTGCCGGGCCTTGCCCGCGTCGAAGCGGAAGGCAAAACGTTCCGGGCAAAACCCCCGGCCTACAGCGCCGATGCGCGGGGCGGCCTCAGCGGTGAAATCGTCTATGTAGGCGCGCGGCACAACGCCATGATCACCGACATGTTCGAGCAGAAGATCGACACGACAGCCGAGCTTGCCGCGCGCGTTCGCGGGAAGATCGTTCTTTCGGAAGGTTTCGCAAGCCCGGGCCTGATTTCGCAGTTCGAGGAGATCGGCGCGATCGGCGTCATCGGCATCAATCCCGGTGTGGACATTCACTGGGGCATCTGCACAACCATCTGGGGCACGCCGGATCTGGACGATCTGCCGCGCAAGCCGAAGATTGCGGCCGTCGCCGTCAACAAGGCCGACGGCGAGGCGCTGATCGAAATCGCCGACAAGGGCGGCAGCGTCACGCTGTTCACCGAGATGGAGGAGGGCTGGTTCACCTCGAAGCTTCCGGAGGTCTTCATCCCTGGCACCGAGGAGCCGGAGAAATATGTTTTCCTCCATGGGCATCTGGACAGTTGGGATGTCGGCGTCGGCGACAACGCGACCGGCGATGCGACAATGCTGGAAATCGCACGCGTGCTCTGGGCCAATCGCGACAAGCTGAAACGGTCGGTCCGTATCTGCTGGTGGCCGGGCCATTCGACCGGCCGTTACGCCGGGTCGACCTGGTTCTCGGACGCGTTCGCGCTCGACCTCGAGGAAAACGCCGTCTCCCAGGTCAATTGTGACAGTCCCGGCTGCCGGTGGGCCAGCGAATTCATCAATCTGTGCCGGATGAGCGAAACGGAGGAGTTTCTCGCGGATGTCATTGAGGACGTCGCCGGCAAGGCCATGGAGGGCGAGCGCCCGCACCGGGCCGGTGACTACTCGTTCAACAATATCGGCATATCGAGCTATCTGATGCTGTCCTCGACGATGCCGGACGTCCTGCGCGAGGAGAAGGGTTATTACACGGTCGGCGGATGCGGCGGAAACATCGCCTGGCACACGGAAAACGACCTGCTTGAAATCGCCGACAAGGACATCCTCCTGCGCGACATCAAGGTCTACCTCCTCGCCGTGCTGCGAAATGCCAACGCGACGATCCTGCCATTCGACTGGCGTGCCACCGCCCGCGAGTTCACGGAAACGATCGATGACTATCAGGCGAAGGCCGGCGACCGGTTTGACCTTTCCGCATCAAGAAAAGCGGTCGCCGAATTGTCGGACGCGCTCGATACATTCTACGAGAAGACCAAGGCTGGCGCGATCACACCCGGCGCGGCGAACCAGATCATTCAGGATCTGGCCCGCATTCTGGTTCCGATCAATTTCACCCGGGTGAACCGGTTCCGGCACGATCCGGCCCTGACGATCCCGCCGCTTCCATCCATTGCCGCAGCGACCGACCTCGACCGTCATGGCGAAACGCTGGGCTTTGCTCAGACCCAGTTGGTTCGTGGGCAAAACCGCCTGGTTTCAGCTTTGCGTCAGGCGAAGCGACATATCCAGCTCGTCGCCGGATCGTAGCGCGCATAACACCAGCGGCCACGACCTTTCAGATAAGGTCGTGGTCGCCTGTCGATCATTGGCGATCCGGGTTTGCCCGGACGCCTTCAACGATGCGTGCGACCGCCGTTTTCAGCGAGGTCGTGCCGCGCCTGTCCTCTGTGCCGCCCTCGCGCGCGATGCGACCGCTGGCAAGGCCGTCATACATGCCCAAAAGCGCATCGGCGACCTGTTCGGGAACGCCGGCCTCGGCATAGACGCCCGCACGCTCGGGGCCGGGAATGAAGGCCGGCGTGACGGGGCGTCCGAGCACCGTGGCGAACGCGTCTGCAACTTCGCGCGCGCTCCAGTCGTCCGGTCCTCCCAGTTCGATTACCCGTTTGCCCGTCCACTCCTCGCCCAGAAGCGTTGCCGCCGTACGGCCGACATCGATGGTGCTGACCATCGGAATCTTGAGGTCGGGGTCGAGGAAGGTGGGAAGAACGCCTTCACCCAACACCGCATCGGCCACCTCGCTCCAGGTCTCGACATAATAGCCGGGACGCAGAAAGGCGATGGAAGGGGCCGCATCGGCAAGCAAGGTCTCCATCCGGTGCAGCGTGGAAATCACGCCCGTTCCCGATGCGTGTTGCGCGCCGACGGAGGAAAGCACGACGGCCTTGCGCAGATTCGCGCGCTTCGCGCCCTGCGCCAGCGCGGTGCCGATCAATTCGGTGCTGCGATAAGGATCGCCCGAGACCGGCGGCGGATTGATGAGGAACGCGCCCGATGCGCCTTGCAGCGCTGCCGCGACGGCGTTTGTGTCCTCCATGTCGGCGATGGCGACATCGGCTCCGCGTGCTCGCCACGCCTCGGCCTGTTCGGCGCGGCGCAGCACGACGCGCACCGACCGTCCATTTGCCAGCAACGCCTTCGCGGTTTCGCCGCCGGCACGTCCATTTGCTCCGAATATGACATCCATGATCCGATCTCCTCTCGTTTAGCGATCATGACCGCAGGATATGAGAGGCGATTACATGCGTGAAATGCATGTGATATATATTCGATATGCGCCAGGTGAATTTACGTTCCGTCGATCTCAATCTTCTCACCGTGCTCGATGCGCTTCTCGAAGAGCGCAGCGTCACACGAGCGGCATCCCGCCTCGGCATGAGCCAGCCGGCCGTCAGCCGTGCGCTCGCGCGTCTGCGATCGCTGTTCGGCGACGCGCTGCTTGTCGACGGGCCGGGCGGCTATTTGCTGAGCGAACGCGCCAACGAAATCTTGCCGGTCCTACGCCGGACACTGGCGGGTATCGGCGACATGCTGGATGCACCGGCATTCGATCCGGCGACCGCGACCGGACGCCTGCGCCTGTCGACGCCGGACCTTTATGCCGCCGTCATCGGTCCTCCTTTGCTTGCCCATATCGGCCGCGAGGCGCCCGGGCTGAATCTCGACATCGTCGCGCCCGAACCGGCGATCATCGGCAGTCTGGAGGAAGGCACGCTCGACGCGGTGATCGGTGTGATCGACGACGCACCTTCGGGCATCAAGCGGCGCGGATTGTTCGACGACGGATATGTCACCCTTCTGCGCGCAGGGCATCCGGCGAGCAACCACGCATTGACCTTGGAGCGCTTCCTCGAACTCGACCATATCGCGATCAGCGTCACCGGCGTCGGATCGTCCCCGGTGGACGATTTGCTGGCCGCTTCAGGTCGAAACAGGCGCGTGAAGGTCAGGGTCCCGAACTTCCTTGCCGCGGTCGAGATCGCGGCGCGATCCGACCTCGTGATGACCTTGCCGGAGAGCCTGGCGCGCATGGCTGCCGGCATGAACCGTTTCGTCATGCGAACACCGCCGGCCGATCCAGGTCGCTTTACGCTCAGCATGCTCTGGCATGCCCGTCATCAAGCCTCGCCGCGTCATGTCTGGCTGCGCAACGCGATCGTCGATGCTGCGGCTCAAGTGGACCGAAAGGCTCGAAGTGGCGACCCGCGTGCAACGGGCGCACGGACATAGGATTTCAGGCAGTATGCTTGGCCGCGAAGGCGCCGGGCGATATTCCTTCGTGTCGCGCGAAAGCCATCCCGAATGCGCTGGCCGAGCCATAGCCGATCCGCAGTGCGATCTCGGTATTGTTCGTTCCGCCGCGCAGCAGAAGATCGCGCGCCACCGCCATCCGCCATGCGGTGATGTATTCCATCGGCGTGCTGCCGACCTCTTTGCGGAACCGCTCGAAAAAACCCGATCTCGACATGCCAGCGCCGCGCGCCAGTTCCGCTACCGACGGCGTTCGCCTCGTGTCGGCGTGGATGCGGCGCAGGGTACCGGCCAAGTGCGGATCGGACATGCCGCGCATCAATCCGGGCGGCAGCGTCTGAGCTGGACTGGAGCGCAGCGCCTCGATCAGCAGGATCTCGAGCAGGCGCTCCAGGATCATGCTCCTTGCGAGGCGGTCTGATCGCGTTTCGTCGTGAATGACCGGAACCAGCGCCATCAACCGTTCATGGCCGGATATATGGATCATCTCCGGCAGAAGCGACAGCAGGAGTGCCTTTTCGGGCGCATTGAACCGGCAATGGCCGACGAGCGCCCGCATCTCGACCGGCTCCGCCATCGGGCCGATGCGGAACGTTCCCGGCCCGGTCTCGAGTGGGACACGGGCGGTATGCGGCGCCGGAGGAACCTCGCTGGACATGGTGAAGTCGTGAAGGTCCGGGACCAGCACGAAATCCCCCGCTACAAGCAAAACCGGATCGCGGCCCCGAATCGTCAAACGAGAACGCCCCTCCACGATCGCGCAATAGAAGGGGCTGGCCATGTCACGCCGCTCGACCTGCCAGCGCCCGCCGGCCTCCACCATCTTCGAAATCGACGGCGAAGGTTTCAGAAGCGCAACGACGCTGGAGAGAGGGTCTTCAATGCTGCCAGACATTTTTCGTGGACTTTCGATGAAACATAATGGACTTTTGTTGATAGATTGTCTGGTCGCTCACGTCTATCTCCCTGTCAGACACAAGAGGAGATACCGACATGCCCCGCATTCTCATTACCGGCAGTTCCTCCGGTTTCGGTCAGGCTATCGCGACGCACTTTCTCAACGAGGGATGGGAGGTGGTCGCCACGATGCGCAAACCTTCCGCCGAGGGGTTGCCTGCGTCCGACCGGTTGCAAATCCTTCCCCTCGACGTGACCGACGCCGAGAGCATCTCCGCGGTCTTGCCAAAGGCCGGCGGCTCGATGCGCTGGTCAACAATGCCGGCGTCGGCATGCTCAACGTGCTGGAAGGGGCCGAGATCGCCAGTGCAAGGGAGCTCTTCGAAACCAATGTGCTGGGCGCGATGGCGATGACGCGTGCCGTCATGCCGGACATGCGGCAGCGGCGATCGGGCGTGATCGTCAATATCAGCTCCAGCGTCACGTTACGCGCCTTGCCGGCGCTTTCGATCTACAGCGCCAGCAAGGCCGCGTTGAACGCCTTCACGACAAGCTTCGCGCTGGAAGCGGAGCAGTTCGGCGTCCACGCCCGGCTTGTCCTGCCCGGCAGTGCGCCGGAAACCTCCTTCGGGCGCAATGCCGTGGCGCGTATGGGCATGGACGTACCCAAGCCCTACGGCGCTTTCGTGCAATCCTATTTCCGAACGCTTCAGGCGGCTTCCGAGAAAACCACGGCCGGGGACGTGGCAAACGCGGTCTGGCGCGCCGTGACCGACAAGGATGCACCGATGATGCTGCCCGCCGGCGCGGATGCCGAAAGCTGGTTCCGGGAAGAAGGAAAGGCGACCTGAAGGAGGACGCCCAAATGAACAGACTGATCGATCTTGCCCGCAATCTGCCCGCGCCGGAGGCTGCGCTATCCGTCGCGTACACGCCGATCCGGCTTCCCATACCCGACCGGCCACCGCTTGAACTACGCCTGACGGCCCCTGCTTTCGGCGGCGAATTGCCTGTCGTCCTGTTTTCGCACGGCTTCGGACCGTCGAACTATCTTCCTTCGAAGGATGGCTACGCTCCCCTTGCCCAGTTCTGGGCCGAGCGGGGGGTGGCCGTGATCCAGCCGACACATGCGAGTTCGCGGGTTGCCGGGCTCGATCCCGATCTGCCCGGCGGGCCGTTCTTCTGGCGCGAGAGGGTGGACGAGATGCGCGCGGTACTCGACAGGCTGGAGGAGGTCGAGCGGCAGGCTCCGGCCGTGGCCGGGCGTCTGGACCATGGAAGAATTGCCGTAGCCGGACATTCCTTCGGTGGTCTCACCTGCAGCCTGCTACTGGGAGCGCGCCTGAACGGAGAGGACTTTTCGGATTCGCGCATCAGCGCCGGAATCCTGCTGGCGACTCCGGGCCGGGGCGGGACTGACCTGACGCGCGAAAGCGCGGCGCGGTTTCCCTTTTTCGACGTCGATTTCAGCCATCTCGACATCCCGACCCTGGTGGTCTGCGGAGCCGAGGACGATCCCCATTTCACGCCACGCGGACCTGAATGGCATGCCGATGCCTTCCACGACGGCCCCGGCGCCGAGGCATTGCTGACGATCGCCGGGGTGGGGCATGGTCTGGGTGGCATTGCCGGGCTGGACGCGAAGGAGACCGAAGCCGAGAACCCCGATGCGCTCGAAGCGACGCGACGCCTGACGCTTGCCTGGCTGCGCACGAAATTCGGCATGGGGCCGGAGGACTGGACGAAGAGCCGATCCGCCCTTCGAAATACGGCATCGACCCTGGCACGGGTGATGGCGAAGGCGTGAAGCCGAAGCCGTCACCGCCGATATAGAATCATCCCTGCGTGATGCAGGACATCGTCGATGAAGTCGCCGTCTGCGGTGAAGCCTGTGTCGTCCCAATATTCGATATGGGTGCCGGTGACCTCGTAGCGTCCCTCATAGGCCCGCTCGCGCGTCCCGCGTGCTTCGACATAGCGGCCGTTGGACAAAAGCTCGTGGCGGATGTGGCCGTCCTCCGTAACCCAGAGACCGACATAGGGATGGTTTGCCTGCATTTCCGTTTCCTCGGCTTGTACGGGTTGGGCCAGAAGCGCGGCCGTGATCAGGGTGGCGAAGGCACGTTTCATGATCGGCTCCTCGTTTCATGTGAGTGGTGCGTTCAGTCGGGCCGGACGGGGTCGAGCTCGCCCGGCGAGATTCGTTCGGATTGCCTATTGTTCGGCCGGCTCGTTGTTGTCGACGACCTCCCGATAGGCGACGAGATCGAGGAAGGCTTCGGCCTCGACGACCGAACCGTCTTCGATCCGCCAGATCCAGACGAACTGGTTGCGGTAGGGCGCGCCCGAAATCGTGGTGGCCGAGGCATCGAAGCGGATGATGACCCTGTCCCCGGCAGCCCAGATGTGATGGACCTGCGGCGTCAACGGGGTCGTGAGGCGGCTGACGAGCGGCACCGATGCGCGCTGCACGAAGTCCTCGACGCCGTAATAAGTGTCGGCTACCGGGCCGGACCCGTGGATCGTCCAGCGCACCTCGGGCGAGAGGAGACCGAAGACATTGCCGGCACCGGTCGCCCATTCCTCGAAAGCCGCGCGAACGATGCTTTCGTTTCGCATTTCGATTTCCGCTCCCGACTCCATGGCAGTGCTTGCCTGTGCCGGAGCGACGGTCAGGACGAAGGCAAGCGCGATCAGCCGGCTGCGGGCGGTCGCAATATTCCTGCTCAGGGATGCAAAGATCATGGGGTCACTCCATTGTGGAAGATTGCCGGCATCGCCTCGGGCCATTGTCGCGGTCCCGAGCGAAGCGGGCGGCATCAATTTGCCGAAGCGGTGGGGCGGATGGTGATCTCAGTGGTGTCGACGCCCGCGGGCGCCTCGATCACCTGCCGCACGGCGCGCGCGATGTCGGCCGGCTGAAGCGCCACCGCGCGATAGGCATCCATCGCCGCCATGGTCTCTTCATGAGTGATGGTCGAGGCGAGTTCGCTTTCCACCACGCCAGGATTGACGCAGGTGACACGTATATTCTTGCTCTCCTGTCGCAGACCGTCCGAGATCGCCCGCACCGCGAACTTGGTCGCGCAATAGACGGCAGCGGTGGGCACAACCGACAGCGCGCCGATGGAGCCGATATTGATGATCTGGCCGCTTTCCTGCGCTTCCATGACCGGCAGCACGGCGCCGATGCCCCACAGCACGCCCTTGATGTTGACGTCGACCATGCGCTCCCATTCGTCCTGCTTTCCGGAGGACATCGGCGAGAGCGGCATCACGCCGGCATTGTTGATGAGGACGTCGATGCGAGCCCATTTTTCCGTCGCCGCCTTGGCGAAAGCAGCCATCGACGCGCGGTCGGTAACGTCCAGTGTCCGGGCTTCGGCGATCCCGCCCGCTTCACGAATCTCCTTCGCAACGGCCTCGACCCGCTCGATCCGGCGTGCGCCCAGCAGCACTTTGGCGCCGGCGGCGCCCAGTTCCCTGGCAATGCCTTCGCCGATCCCGCTGGAGGCTCCGGTAATGAGGATGACCTTGTCCATGTCGTTTCTCCTTTGGTTCCGTCGAAGCTGAAGATGGACGGCTTCGGCTCGTGCTGGTATCTGTCGATTGCTTCACTGGTTGGTTAGTTGCGCTGGACAATGAATATCGACCTGAACCTCCTTCCCCTTTTCCTCGCGGTCGCGGAGGAGCACAATTTCCGCGCTGCCGCCGATCGCCTGGGCGTCACGCGCTCGGCCGTCAGTCAGGGCATGCGGCGGTTGGAGGATAATTTCGGAACGACGCTGGTGATGCGCACGACGCGCTCCGTTCGCCTGACGGAAGCCGGCGAGCGTCTGCGCGACGCGCTGTCGCGCCCGCTCGGCGAGATCGGCACTGCGCTCGAGAGCGTCGCGGCGGAGAACGCACCGCGCGGGCTCCTGCGTATCGCCGCCACCTCGATTGCCGAGCGGTTCCTTTCAGGTCATCTGATAGCGTCGTTCGCGGCCGCCCATCCCGGTGTGACCATCGATGTCACGGTGACCGACGAGGAATTCGACATCGTCGCCGCCGGGTATGATGGCGGCGTCAGGCTCGGCGAGGTGATCGAGCAGGACATGATCGCCGTTCCGATAACCGGGGACCAGCGCGAGATGGTCGTTGCAAGCCCGGACTACCTCGCCGCCCACCCCGCACCGGCCCATCCGCGCGAACTCGTCCACCATCGCTGCATCGGCTGGCGGCCGGCGCCGAACGTCGCGCCGTATCGCTGGGAGTTCGAGGAAAATGGCATTCCCTTCGACGTGGCGGTCGAGCCCCAGGTCACAACCAACGATCTGCGCCTGATGCTGCGCACCGCGCTTGCCGGGGGTGGCCTTACTTTCGCGCCGGAAGAGGTCTTCCGTCCTTATGTCGAGAAAGGCGAACTCGTGCCCCTGCTCGGCGACTTCCTGCCGCCCTTTCCAGGCTTCTTCCTCTACTTCCCCCAGCGCCGAAATATGGCGCCCAAGATGCGCGCGCTGGTCGAGCATGTCAGGCAACCGAGATCGCGTTGAGCAACGGAAGGCCCTCATGAGCATCGACGGCAGTTCAGTTTTGGCAATGTGAATGCACCGTGGCGCGAGAGCGGTTCAAGTGAACGGAAGTCGCCGATCCGTGCGATGTACCGAGCGGATCGGCGGTTCGTGGTTGCGCTTAGAGCGTTTCGCGCTCAATCCATGCGCCATCCGGGCTTATCCTGACCAGTCGCCGCTCCATAGGATCGAATAATTGTCTTCGACAGATAAGTCTTGGCGTCTGAATGGTCGGCAAGACGTGAGCGTAAGCAGGAAGTAGGGGAGCCGCAAGCGTCAGGCATCGGCGATCAGTCGGCAGCCGCCCTTACGTCGCGCGGTGGCGAATGCGGCCGCCGGCGACGGACAGGACGCAGATGATGATGAGCCCCTGCAGGATATCCTGCGTGCCGGCAGGCATTCCCGCGATCTGCATCGTCGTCACGACGAGGACGAGCAGGAAGGCTCCGAAGAACGTGCCGAGCACGCTGGCGCTGCCGCCGGCGATCAGGGTGCCGCCCAGAACGACCGCGCCGACGGACTGGAGCAGATAGGGCGTGCCCATTTCCAGAAACGCGCCGCCGGCATAGCCGGCAAGCAGCATGCCGGTGAAACCCGCGAGCAGCGAGCTTGTGGTGAAGGCGATCGCGATAGATCGTGCAACCGGTACACCCGCATAACGGGCTGCCACGATGTTCTGGCCGATCGCCGACAAGTGCTTGCCATAGGCTGCCCGCGAGACGAGCCAGCCGACGAGGATGGCGACCAGAAATGCGATCAGGAGCATGACCGGCAGGTCGCCGACGCGTCCTGTCGCGAGATAGGTCAGCAGGGGCGGTCGCTGGAATATGCCGACGCGCGCATTGACGAGAAGCGTCGCGGTGGCCAGCACATAGCCGGTCGCGAGCGTGGCGATCATCGCGGGAATCCGCAGGACGAGCAGCAGGAAGGCGTTGAAAAGCCCAACACCCACTGAAGCCAGCGCGACCAGGCCCAGCGGCAGCCACAGACCGTGCGGTCCGCTGCCAGCCGTCACGACCGTCACATAGGCGCTGAAGGTAACGACGCTGGGGATCGACAGATCGATATTGCCGCGCCCGGTGGTGATCACCAGCATCTGGCCGAGCGCCGGCATCAAAAGGAACGACGCCGAGACCGCGACGCCACTGAGACTGTGAAGGCTGAAGCGCGCGGTCAGCGCCGTCAGGGCGATCCAGAGCATCAGAACGCCAAGCGCTGCCCAAATCCATCGCTGTTGCTGCATGGCGGTCCAGAGGCGTTCAGCCACGAGCATTCCTCCAGCCCGCAAGCGCTTGCAGCGCCAGGATGAAGATCAGGAGCGCGCCTTGCACGGCGGCATTGTAGTCCGTGCTGACGCCGATCGAGGCCAGCAAGGCGCCGATCAGGGCCAGCGTGATCGCGCCTGCGACTACGCCGAGCGGTGCGATGACACCGCCGAGGAGCTGGCAGCCGCCGATGACGACCGCGGCGATGGCCAGGAGTGTGTAGGAAGATCCCGCATTGATGTCGCTGGCCCCGTTCGAGGCCGTCACGTAGAGGCCGGCCGTCATCGCGAAGCCGCAGGCGATTGTGTAACGGAGCATCGCGTAGCGGTTCTGCGACCAGCCAGCACGGCGCAGGGCGAGCGCGTTTGAGCCGAACGCCCGCAGGATGGTTCCGGTCGGCGAGCGGTCGATCGCAAACGCCGCCATTCCCGCCAGCGCGACGATCAGAAGCGGCGTCGGGATGCCCGGCACCTTTATCGAGAAGATCGCACGAAGCCAGTCGGGGCTCGATCCGCCGGGCGACGGCTGGATGGTCTGGCCGAGCCCGGCCCAGATGAAGGAGGCTCCCAGCGTCACCACGATGGCCGGAATGGCGCGTGCCTGGATGACCAGCCCCATCAGCGCGTAGGCGGCGACGAGAGCCGCCAGTACGCCGAGTCCAAGCCCCGGCGAGGTGACGAGCACCGTCGCGCTGACCACGTTGACGAGCCCGCAGAAGAAGCCGACGCCGAGATCGATCTCGCTGCCGCCGACGATGAACATCTGCGCCAGCGCCACCAGAACCAGCGTGACCGCCGGCGTCAGCAACAATTGCAGGCCGAAGCTCGAAGCCACGAGCGGGTTCTGGTAACTCATCGCGCCGAACACCAGCACAAGGCTTATGAACGGTATCGCTTTCAATAATGCCGACAGCACCCGCGATCGGTCGCGCGCAGTGCCTGTTCCGCTTGCCGCCTCCTGCCCGGCAAAGGAAGTGGTGACGATGGCTTCTTCCGAAATCGCCTCGCCCGACAGTTGGGCTGCGATCCTTCCGTCCGAAAGGACGAGAACGCGGTCGCATTCGAGAAATTCGAGGTCCTCGGTCGACAGCCAGATGACCAGCCTCCCGCCTTCCGCCATCTCGCGCACAACGCGATAGAAGTCGCGCTTGGCGGCGATGTCGACGCCGCGCGTCGGGTCGTCCAGCAGGATGATGCCGGCATCGTCGAGGAGGGCGCGCGCGACGATGGCCTTTTGCTGGTTGCCGCCCGAAAGGTCCAGAATGTTCGAATGCAGCCGTTCATGATCGAGCGCGAGACGGCCGGCCGCTTCCTCGATGTCGGACATATGAGCGGCCGTCCTGACGCTGCGCCAGCCGGCCCAGCCCGCAACGCGGCCGATCAGAACATTGTCCTGCACTGCCCAGAGCGGAAAGACGCCTTCGACCTGACGGTCGCCGGAAACATAACGGACGGTCTCCTGCCGCTCGAGGCCGTCCGAGCGCCGCGTTCCGAACAGGGCTTGCAAAAGCTCTTTTTGGCCGCTGCCCTCCAGTCCTGCCAGCCCGACGATCTCGCCCGCGCGCAATTCGACTGGATCCGCGCAGCCGCCGGAAAGCCACGACCCGCTTATCGTCACGCGCACCGGGCCTTGCGCGGCCGCTCCCACCGCTTCGTGCGAAGGTATCCGCCCGTGCCCCGCGCCAGCGCCTCCCATGGCGTTGACGAGATCGTCGACGCAGGCATCTGCGGCGCTCTTTTCCCAGGCGATGGCACCATTGCGCATCGCGATGACGCGGTCGGAAACCGAGAGCACTTCCGAGAGCTTGTGACTGATATAGATCACCGAGATGCCGGCGGCCGCTATGTCGCGGACAAAGCTTCGCAATTGCTGGCTGCGTTCCGCGCCGAGCGAGGATGTGGGCTCGTCGAGGATCAAAAGCTTCAACGCCGGATCGCACGCCGCCCGCGCGATCTCGACCATCTGCCTCTGGACGATCGTCATGTCGGCCAGCAACCGGTCGGTGGGAATATGCGCGCCGGGGAAGATGCGGTCGATCGCCTCGGACGCCAGCCGCCGGTAATTTGCGAGCCAGAAAGGCGTGGTCCGGGCGAATTGCGGTTGCTCGACATAGAAGTTTTCGGCAACGGTCAGGTTCGGCGACAGCGACAATTCCTGCCAGACGATGCGAATGCCGCGCTCGCGCGCGGATTGGGGCGAGAATCCAGAGAAATCGATCGCGGCATCGTCGAATGTCATCGCGCCCGCATCGGGTTCCGTGACGCCGCACAGCACACGCATCAACGTGCTCTTGCCCGCGCCGTTGGCACCGACGAGGCCGACGATTTCTCCCCTGTCGATGGCGAGGTCGACATCCTTGTTGGCGCGCGTGTCGCCATAGGATTTGGCGATGCCCTGAAGCGTGGCAAGCACCGTTCTTGTGCCGCAACTGGTTTGGGGATGAATCAATGCAACTGGCCGAAACTGTGCTCACGCGTCCGCGTGGGATGCTGACGGGGCAGCCGCCGGCAAGGCGGCTGCCGATGGCGGCTACTGTGCAGGCGCGCCTTCGACGAGATTGGCGCGCACCCACTCCTGATCGTAGCTCGGGCTGATGATCATGCCGGGCTCGAGCCCTGCGGCCATCTGAGCCAGATTGTCCGGCTCGACCACGGCCACGGGCATGGTCATCTCCATGGCGGGTTCGGCGCCCTGCGTGATCTCGTAGGCAAGCCAGAACGCGGCTCCACCGATGCCGGGCGTCGTGTTCATCGAGGTCGTCCTGTAGCCGTTGGCGGCCTGCTCGTTCCACCAGATCACGAAATCGCTGCTGCCGCCGCCTTCGATGACGGGCAGCTTTTCGGCATAGGGTCCGCCGGCCTGAACGAATGCCTGAGCGATGCCGTAATCGTCGCTTCCGCCCTGTCCGAGAACCGCATCGATTTGAGGCAGGCTCGGCAGGACATTGGCGATGGCCGACTGCGCCGTCGAGGCCGTCGCCTGCCCGTAGACCTCTGCGACGATCGTGACGTCGGGATGCGCGTCGAGCACCGCCTTCTGCGCGGAATACATAAGATTGTCCGGGCCGGATCCGCGGACACCGCGAACGACGATCACGTTGCCGCGGTTGCCGATAAGGTCGAGCGTCGCCTCGGCCTGCTCCGTCTTGTATCCGGTGAAGTCGAAGGAAAGCTTGTAGGCGCAGTCCGCCGTCAAGAGGGAATCGAAGGCGATGATGGCGATGCCGGCGGCGCAGGCCTGCTCTGCAAGCCCGTTGAGCGCCGTCTCGGAAGCCGCGTTGATGGCGATGGCGTCGACGCCGCGCAAGACCAGTTCGGCCATCTGGCTGTTCTGCTGAGCGACGCTGCCATCGCCGTTGAGGACGACGAAGTCCGCTATCTTGCCGTCGGCCTTCGCCTGCTCGGCCTCGGCGGTGAACGCATCCACCATCTGCCGGCGCCATGTATTGCCGTAAAAGGAATTGGACAGTGCGATGACCGGCAGGTCGCCATCCTGCGCGGATGCCGGGACGGACAGGCTCGTCAATGCGGTGGAAACGGCAATAGCCGCCATCAATATTTTGATCATCCGAAAATCCTCCCGATATGCCCGCCGAGACCATCTCCCCGGTCTTCGAAAGGCTTTCAATCTGGCATACTCATTATACCATATGTAACGTTGCGGCAAGTGGCCTCACAGGTCGCGAAGGCGAACGAAGTAGTCGTCGCCGCCGACCTGACCGCCCTTGAAGGCGATCTGGAACGCGTCGATTCCGGGGCGGCTGGAATGCGCGGTGCAAAGCGGGGAGCCGGGCGCGTTGGGGATCGGCATCCGACACTCCAGCGCCGCGATGCCGAGCGCTGAGATGGCGTGGCTCGATGTGTCGCCTCCCGCGACGATCGCACGGCCGAGCCCCTCTCTTTCGACGATGGCGGCAAGAATGTCGCCGAGCGACCGCCCGAGGACATGGCCTCCGCCGCCGGCCGCATCCATCGCCGTTTCGCCCTCCAGCGCGGAGTAGACCAGCGCGCTCCTTCCGCCGGCAATCGCCGCCCGGCTTGCATATACGGCGCGCGCGATCTCCGCGTCGCGCGCCTCGCCTTTGCCGGAAAGACGGGCGGCATCGACGGGCACCCCTGTAAAGCCGTTGGCGAGTGCATGGCGGATTTGCCGGCTCGTGGTCGGGGAGCAACTTCCCGAAACGGCCGCGATCGGCCCGCGTCCGCCGGGGGGCTCGAACCGCCCGTCATACCCGGCCAGCGGCGTCCCGGCTTGCGTGCATGTCAGCGCATATTCGACGCCGGAAGAGCCCACGACGAAACGTGCTTCATGGCGTTTGCGCCACAATTGGTGACCGGCGGCTGCCTGTGTCGCCATGTCGAGGACGTCGATGAGGACGGCTCCATGCCGGCGAAGGGCTGCATCGACCTCGCCGTCGGCCTCGGGCCGAACTGCCGTCACGCAGTCGATGAGGCCAATGGTCCTTTCCGTCTGTCGCCCGAGATGGATGCGCAAATCCGCCTCGTTCATGGGTGTCACCGGATGTCGGCTCATCACCGGATGCCGGTCGATGCGGTGGCGCTCGCCGCGAAAGTCGGCATAGAGGTTGCCGAAGGCCGTCCAGCGCTTGAGCTGCGGGGCGCCGACCACGATGGGAACGCTTTGCTGGTCGAAGGCGGCGGCACCCAGATCCAGCGCCCGGCCTATGCTGCCGATCTCCGGTGCGGAATCGAAGGTCGAACAGACCTTGTAACGGCAGATTTCAGCTTTCGTTTCGTCCAGCCATCGGAATATGGCGGGCAGGTGCGCGTTCATCCATTCGGGCGTTTCGCTGCGGCTTGTTCCCGCGATGCCGTAGGCTTTGAAGCCGGCAAAACGCGCCATCAGCGTCTCGTCGGGTATGTGGGTGAAAAGCACGGTCCGCAGCCCGCTCAGTTCCAGCGCTTCCATGACATCCGTCGAACCCGTCAGGTCGTCTCCGTAAAAAGCGAGCAATGGCGGGTTCATGGTGTTTTTTCCCGGTGCAGAACAGCAATGCCATAGGCCCCGACCGTCAGTTCCGGCGGGACGCCGTCGAAGGTGTCGACCAGGTCGGGGTTCGTCGTCATGTCTCGCGAGTGCTCGTCCAGCCTCGCATATCGCGCGAAATCATCGGTAGCCATGGTTTGTGGCCTGTCCGTCAGGTTCGCGACGACCAGGCGTTCGCTATTGCCGATCGCAAGCATCCGCGAAGGCGCTGAGGATGCGACGTGATGCACGGTTTTGCCGTTCAATGCTACGAGCGCTCGCAATGCATGGAAAGCCGGGCGAAGCCTGGTGTCGCCGACGACGCCGAAGCGTCCCGTAAGCGCGCCCGGACTGAACATTTCGACGTGCGCTTTGGCGATACTCGATGCGTAGCCGACCATGAAAGCGGCCGCGAACAGTCCCTCCTGTCGTGGCTCCTCGGCCGTCATTGTCATGCGTTTGCGGCTCGGATTGTCGTTCAGCCGAGCACCGTAGGGGTTGAGCCGCATGCCGATGGTCGACGATCCGATGCGATAGGGCAAATCACCGTAGATGCGGCGCACCGAACCCGTGATGAACGGCAACGCCTCAAGCGATTCCATGACGCTTCGGTCATCGGCCGCGTGAACGATCGGCGCGGTGGCATGGGTGATGAAGTCGATGAGATCGGCGGGTGGCCGCTTTCGATTGAGCTCGGTGAAGTAGCTGAACATGCCGCCGCCGATCCGCATGCCTGGCAACGCCGCGCGGATGGCCCCGTATATCTCCTCGAAGGACGGGCATCGCGGCCAGGCGCTGCCGGGCGGCGTCGATTTCAGGTCGGGCAGGGGGCTGATCGCCACTGACTGCACCGAAAGCCTGCTGTCGCGGATCAGCCGTGCCAGACTGGCGCATTCGTCGCGTGGCGGACCTTCGCATGACAGCACGAATTCCAGCGTCGCGGGCAGGTGGGCGGCTCGCTGGAGTTCAGTATAGGCCTCGAGTTCATCGAGCCCGTGACCTTCGGCAGGGTTGAAATGAAAAATCAGGTGTTTCGTGCCGCACGCGCGTAGCAGGTGCAGTTCCCGCAACGTCGCCGCGCAGTCCTGTGGGTGGACGGTGACCGCCAGCACGGGCATCGGACCGATCGGCTCTTGGATGCGGAAACGAACGATTCCTTCTTCGGCATGGGATGAAACCGGCAGTGCCGGCTTTCCCGACAGCGTCAGCGTTATCCGCTGCTCGTTCGGGCGTCCCGCTTGCAGCGTATAAGGCCACGGAAGCGCCAGCGGCCGGACATAGGTCTTGTAGGAAGCATCCGACCAGTTGCGCTGGTCTTCCATCTCGAACGTGTCGCCCTCCATCAGGCATCGCACTTCGATCCCCTCGACCGGCCAATGCGTCAGCGCACGAATGTCGGAAAAGGGCTGGATCGGATCGATGACTTCCGGAAAGCGCAGATCGCCGGTCGAGCCGTCGACATGCTCAAGCCGAACCGGCGCGCCGGCCACATCGACGATCGGATGCAGGACGCAAAATCCGCATCGGTTGGTCTGGAAAGGCTTGTCCGCAACGACCAGCGTATCGAAGACGAGTTCACCCGACGAGGTTCCCTTGATGAATGCGCGATAGGCGAGCCGTGCTCCAGCGCTCTCGCAACGCGCTTCGACATGGAGGGAAAATGCGTCCTCCGCCTCGGCAACGTCCAGGCGGTCGACCTGGAAATCGAGTGTTCCCCAATTCTCGTCCCGCACGAGATACTGGATTGCGCGGATGGCTTCGACGCCGTGCCAGCGGATCGCCCGCAGATTGATGCCGTCGAGTTCGGCCGTCAGGGCGCCGGCACGCAGGATGCGCACGGGCGCGACCGGCTCCGTCGTTCCGAACAGCGTCTTCGCCTTGTCCTTTGTGCCGGTCATATGTTCGGTCTGCTTGCGGGCCGTGCGATCAGGTGATGCGCCGGATGCTTTCGGCCAGTTCGTCCGGTTCGAAGATGCGCTTCCAGTCGTCTCGCATCAAGATCGGCTTGCCGAACTCGATCGCCTTGTTGCAGGCATCGGAAAAGACCCCCGGCGTTTCCTCGAAAATGACCGCGCCAAGCACGTTCATGTGGCCGAGCAGGAAATCGCGCGCGGCTTCTTTCGGCACGCCGCGCGCGACCACCTCGTCCATTGCCTCACGCATGACGTCGAGAAGGCTGGCGCACAATGTTTCCGAAAGGCCCGGTTCGAGGATTGCAAGCTGCTCGACGGTGATGCGATGCGAGCGCATGACCGGTGCCCAGATGATCTTGGCGACCTCCTCACCAAGCGCATAGGCTTCCTCCGGTCCCTGCATCAGGGCGCTGACGATATGCTGCTTGGCCGCGACGCCGCCGAAGAAGTCGCGCTTGGCTTCCACGCTGGTTTCGTCGTTGAAGATCGGCGGATGACAGGGATGGGTGACGAAATAGGTGATGTCGTCACGCTTGGGCAGATGGCCGGCGAAAGGAGCGGCGGCATCGAGTATGACCAGCATCGTGCCGGGCGACACGTCGTCCAGAATAGCGTTCGCGACCTTTCCGATGGCGGTGTCCGGGACGGCGAGAACGACGATCCCGGCGCCGGGAACGGCTTCGCCGGCCGACATGCTGTCCAGTCCGAGACCTGATTTCAGGCGTTCCTTGCCCGCTTCGCTGACCTCGACGCAGCGCAGCGTAAAGCGCGACTCCTTGAGCTTGCCCGCAAGACGATACCCCATCTTGCCGCCGGCACCGATGAGCGCGATTGCTGTCATGTCAATGTCTCTTTCATTGTCGAGCGTCTGTAGGATTGGTGCGCTGCCAGCGGCGACCTCGTCCCGTAAACGCAACCTCCCGATATCACCGCTGATCCTGCGCTCCAGGAAAACGCATGACTCAAAGGCATAATCGACGTTATGTCATCATATAAGTTGTGTCAATCAAGTCACACGGAGGTCGACTGGCATTACGATTGCGATCATGCCGTGCCTTCATTAGAAGGAAGAAAGCAGCAAAGGGAGAACCGCCATGGAGCCGGTGCAGAAGCGCAAGCTTTACGAGGATGTTCTCGATCGCCTCATCACCGCCATATCGACGGCCGAATTCCCGCCAGGCTCGCAACTGCCCTCGGAGCGGGAGCTGATGAACATGATCGGCGTCGGTCGCCCGTCGATCCGCGAAGCCATGCTGTCATTGCAGCAGATGGGCCTGATCAAAATCTCGCATGGCGAGCGCGCGCGGGTGATCAATCCGACGCCCGACGTCATCGTCGGCCAGATATCGGCGGCGATGATCATGCTGCTGGCGACCAGCCCGCGCGGCCTCGAAGAACTCAAGGAGGCGAGGCTCTGGCTCGAGACCGGACTGGTGCGCATGGCGACGCGCAACGCCACCGCGAAGGATCTGGAGAAGCTGGGTGAATCGCTGAGGGAATTGCAGGAAGCGCGCGGCGATCATCAGCGCTTCGTCACTGCGGACATGGCCTTCCACGGGCTGATCGCGGATATGAGCGGCAATTCGCTCGTCGCGGCCGTGACCAAGGGCATGCTGCATTGGTTATCGCGCTTCAAGCGCGAGCTCGTGTCGGTCCGAGGCGCCGAAAGGCTGACGATTTCCGAGCACGAGAAGATATACAAGGCGATCGTCGGCGGGGACGGCGAGGCGGCCAGTTCCATCATGGGCGAGCACATCACGCGCGGCAACCGGCTCTACTGGCAGCTTGCGGGAAGCAATGACGGCACCGCCGATATTCCGCTGGCGTCTGGCCGCGGCGTGGACGCGGATGCAAACTGATATGATGACATGAAAACTCCTATGTGGTAGCGCCATTGCACATGCAGGGAGGATCGCCACATGTCGGATCGTATCAGCGCAACTTACGTCATCGAGACGGCCTATCCGCTGGGCGCTGCAGCCGCCGCGATGGCGGGCGAGCAGTCCAGCGGGACCTTTCGCGCCGTACCGGGTGAAACGCCTGAACTCCTCGCCCGATATGGCGCCAGGGTCGAGTCCATCGAGGATTTCGGCGAGGTGGCTGCCGGGCCGTCCCTGCCAAATTCCCGGCCTCCCAAAGGCTCTGGCGACAGCGCTCGCACCCGAAAGGCGCGGGTGACGCTTTCGTGGAATCTCGAAAACACGGGAACGATCCTGTCGAGCGTCTGGTCGACCGTGCTGGGCAATCTTTTCGAGCTGCATCACTTTTCGGCATTGAAGCTCGTCGACCTGATCCTTCCAGACGCGTTCGCCAATGCCTATCCCGGTCCCGCTTTTGCGGTAGACGGTACACGCCGCCTTGCCGGCGTCCATGGCCGGCCGATCGTCGGCACCATCATCAAACCCAGTGTCGGCCTGACGCCAACTGCCACCGCCGAGATGGCCGACCGGATGATCTCGGCCGGGCTGGACTTCCTGAAGGATGACGAACTCATGGGGGATCCGCCCCATTCTCCATTCGACGAGCGGTTCGAAGCGGTGATGCGTGTCATCGACCGGCATGCCGAACGCACCGGCCGAAAGGCCATGTATGCGGTCAACATCTCGGGCGATTACGATGCCATGCGGCGCCAACTCGACACGGTCGAGCGGCGAGGCGGCACCTGCGCCATGCTCGTGCTGAATTCCGTGGGGCTGGCCGGCGTTGCTGCCGTGCGCCGCCATTCCTCGGTCGCACTGCATGGACATCGGGCCGGATGGGGCATGTTCGACCGCTCGCCCCATCTGGGAATGAGCTATATCGCCTATCAGAAATTCTGGCGGCTGGCGGGTGTCGATCATCTGCACGTCAACGGCCTCGCCAACAAGTTCTGCGAACCCGACGACAGCGTCGTCGCCTCCGCACGCGCCTGCCTGACGCCGATGTTCGAGCGCTCCGATCGTCCCGATATCGTCATGCCGGTGTTCTCCTCCGGACAGTCGGCCGTGCAGGCTGGCGACACCTATCGCCAACTTGGTAGCGACGATCTGATCTTCTGCGCGGGAGGCGGCATCGTCGCCCATCCCGACGGCATGGAAGCGGGCGTTCGCTCGATACACGAGGCGTTCGAGGCGGCGAGGGCGGGCGTGCCCGCTTGCGAGCATGCCCGCAACCATCCCGCATTGGCGCGGGCGCTGGAAGCGTTCGGCTGAAATTTCGCCCGGCCGGAAGACCGGCCGGGCTTGTTCAAGCTACATGCGCGACGGCAGCCAGGTTGCGATCCCCGGAAAGAAGACGATCGCCAGAAGCAGGGCCAGAAGGCCGCCTATGAAGGGCAGTACGGCGCGTGATCCTAGCAGGATCTGGCACCTCGCGATGCCGCAGGCCACGAACAGGCTGGCGCCGACAGGCGGCGTGATGAGCCCGATTCCAAGGCCGAGCACCGTAACGATGCCGAACTGCATCGGATCGATGCCGACCTGCTGCGTGATCGGCCACAGGATCGGCACGAAGATGATGATGGCCGCGCCGAGATCGAGAACCATTCCTCCGATCAGGTAGATCGCGACGATGAGGAGAAGCAGCATCTGCGGATCGCTTGTGATCGTCAGCATGAAGGCGGCCGCCTGCTGCGGCAGTTGCTCGCGCGTGATGATCAATCCGTAGAGCGTCGCGCCGGCGATCAGCATCATGACGATGCCCGTGGTGATGGCTGCGTCGGAGATGATGGAGGGCAGGTCGCGCAACCTGATCGAGCGGTAGACGACCAGTCCGACGAACAGCGCATAGAGCACTGCCAGAACGGACGCTTCCGTCGGTGTCGCGATGCCGTAGCGGATGGAGCCGATGATGACGACGGGCAGGAACAGACCCCACAAGCTTGCGCGCAACGCCTTCAATATTGTCTTTCGCGACGGCGTATCTCCGCGCGGATAATTGTTGCGTATGGCCATCAGCCACACCACGACGAGCAGCACGACGGCCACCAGAAGTCCGGGTATGAGGCCGGCGACGAACAACCGGCTGACCGAAACGCCGGTGACCACGCCGAAGATGATCAGCGGCACCGAGGGCGGAATCAGGATCGAGATCAGCGAGCCGGACGCCACGACGGCGGCCGCGAATGCGGGGGAATAGCCCTTGCGCACCATTTCCGGGATGACTGCGCCGCCGATCGAGGACGCTTCGGCGACGGCCGATCCGGTCATGCCGCCCATCAGCGTGCCGGCGCCGATGCTGGCATGCGCAAGTCCGCCGCGCAGCCAGCCGAGGACGGCGTTCGCAAGGTTCATGATGTCGCGGGCGATGCCGCTGCGCGCCATCAGATGGCCTGCCAGCAGAAAGAAGGGAACCGCCAGCAGGATGAAGCTGTCGATCGCCGCCGTCATCCGTTGACCGACAAGCATCGGCGGGATGTCGCCGTAAAGGATCGCCGCCAGCGAGGCGATCATCAGTGCGAAGGAAATCGGAACGTTCAGGATGAGAAGCAGCAGAAAGCCGCAGATAAGAACCACAGCCATGGCTTCAGGCTCCTGACAGATTGTGGGATTGGTCGGGATCGACGGCGTCGGGTTTTCTGCCGGTGCACCAGGTGACGAGAATGTCGAGCACGATCAGAAAGGCCATGGCGCTATAGGCCATGTAGACAAGTCCCATCGGAATGTTGAGGACCGGCGACGGCTGGTTCCACGCAAGTCGGATCAGGCCGGCATTGGTGTAAAACGTATAGGCGCAGAACGTGAGGACGATCGCCTCGACGATCGATCGCGAGATGCGGGTGATGCGGCCCCCTTCCGGATCGATATGGAAGACCGCATCGAGCGCGATATGCGCCCGATGCTTCCAGGCGAGCCATCCAGCCAGGAATGCCACCCATACGAAGAGCGTGCGGGCGAGTTCCTCAGACCAGCTTAGCGGCTGGTTCAGAGCGTAGCGCGCGAACACCTGGGTCAGGCAGGCCATCGTCATTCCCAAGACGCCGAGAATGAGGAGCGCCAACGCCACTCTTTCCACGGCGCCGAAGCCGATGCGTACGAAGCGGGCCATCAGATGGTCTCTCCGGCCGGACCGGCGATCACTCGGTTGCCTGCGCGGCGATATTGTCTAGCATCTCCGCAGAGATGTTCTGCTGGCCCGCCGCGAAGTCGCGCAGTGCATCGCGGAAGGGCGACGTATCGACCTCGACGATTGTCATGCCGTTTTCCTCAAGCTTGGCGAGGTTCTCGCTTTCGAGCTCGGCCGAACGCTCTCTTTGATAGGTCGTCGCCTCGACGGCTGCTTCGCTCAAAACGGCCTGCTGCTCGGGCGACAGCCCGTCCCAGCTCATCTTGCTGAACAGCGCGACATGCGGGCCGTAGACATGCCCTGTCAGCATGAGGTGGCTTTGCACTTCCCACAGCGAGTTGGTGTAGATGATCGTGATGGGATTTTCCTGGGCGTCGATGACGCCTTGGCCGAGGCTTGTGAAGACCTCCCCCCACACCATCGGAATCGGTGCGGCGCCGAGTTCGGTGAAGGCGGCGATATGAACCGGATTCTGCATGGTGCGCAGCTTCATCCCGTTGAGCTCATCGGGCTGTGACACGCTCTTCTTGGCGGTGAGGTGACGCCAGCCATTCTCCCACCATGCAAGGCCATGGATGCCGCGCGACTCGAAGGATGACAGAAGATCCTGTCCGATTTCGCCGTCCAGAACGCGGTACACATGCTCGGAATTTTCGAACAGGAACGGAAGATCGACGACAGCCAGTTCAGGCGCGAAGGCAAGCAATGGGCCGGTCGAGACGACCGTCATGTCGAGAGAGCCGAACTGAAGCCCCTCAACCATCTCGCGTTCCTCGCCAAGCTGCCGGTCGGGATAGATTTCGACCTTTATCTCGCCGCCGGTCTTCTCGTCGACCAGCTCGGCGAACCGGACAAGGGCGAGGTGGGTCGGATGGCCCGTCTGTGTGCCGTGACCGGCCTTGAGCACGGTCTGCGATAGCGCTGGCTGGATCAGCGCGGCCGAAACGATGGCTGCGGCAAAAAGCGATTTCAACATGTTCGAGGAACCTCCCGGTTGTGCGTGCGACCGTTCCGGCCCCAAGCTGGTCTCGGCCTCCCTGCCGATGCCGCATCGTTATCACTTCATTATACCACTGTAAACGTACTGCGTAGCGGCAATCGCCGTTACAAAAGGCATTGCCTGCTTGCGAGCGGAGCGTTTCGCGCCTATAGGCAATCATCTGGTATGATGACTATGGGCTAATCTGGGAGGAATGACATGGCTTTGTCCGTTGCCGTTTTGGGCTCCGGGGGCAAGATGGGCTTTCGCGTGACACGCAAGCTCGTTGATGCCGGTTACGATGTTCGCGCGGTGGAAATCGGTGAGGCCGGCCGACAGCGCCTCGCGGAAGCGGGCCTGAGCGCCATTGGCGCCGAAGAGGGCGTGAAGGACGCGCGGGTGGTGGTCATGGCCTTGCCCGACAATGTCATCGGCAAGGTTGCCTCTGAAATCTCCGCGCATCTTGCGCCGGGCACCATGCTTCTGATCCTGGATGCCGCCGCCCCCTACGCCGACGACCTTCCCAAGGACCGGCCGGATCTGACCTATTTCGTGGGACACCCATGCCATCCGCCGCTCTTCAACGATGAAACGGAGTGGGATGCGCGTCGTGATTATCATGGCGGCATCGCGCGGCAATCGATCGTCTGTGCGCTGATGCAGGGACCGGAGGAGCATTACGCGATCGGCGAGGAAATTTGCCGCGCCATGTGGAGCCCCATCATCAATGCCTACCGCATCTCCGTCGAGCAGCTTGCAATCCTGGAACCCGGCCTGTCGGAAATGATCGCCATGCCGTTCGTGGACACGATGGTCGAGGCCGTCGACGAATGCGAGAAGAAATACGGCATTCCGCGGGAAGCGGCGCTCGACTTCCTGATCGGCCATCTCAATGTCGAGATCGCCATGTGGTTTGGTTATTCGCCCAAGGTTCCGTCCGATGCCGCGCTGCGGCTGATGCGGTTCGCGAAAAGCGTCGTCGTCCAGCCCGAATGGCGCGAGGCGCTCTCCCCGGCAAAGGTCAAGGAAGCATCCGAACTGATCGTCTACGGCAAGGGCGCATGATCCGATGACGCGTGTCGTCTCGCTGTCGACCGTCCTCTTTGACGGTTATCCGATGGAGCAGGCGGTGGAGGAGACCGCGCGGGCGGGATATTCATATATCGAGCCAGCCTATATCCAGGGCTATCTCGATTTCGACGAAACGGCTTTTTCTCCTGAAGAGGCTCGTGTTCTGCGCCGGCAGGCGGAGGGCTCGAGACTTCGGGTCCATTCGGTATCGGCGCATATGGACCTGTCATTGCCAAGCGCCGAAGCGATGTTGCGCCGGCGGGTAAACTTCGCTGCCGAGCTGGGCGCAAGCTGCCTTACCACCAATGCCGGTCCGGCAGCACGCGGCGACACGGTCATCCGCACGCTGAATGCCGTTGCGAAGGATTGCGAGAGTTCGCAGATCGTCATCGGGCTGGAAAATCCCGGTCACGGCAGCGGGGATCTGCTTGGCGACGGCGCAGCAGGCGCTGATTTCATGCGGCGGCTGGATCGTGCGCATGTTCGGCTGAACTACGATGCGGCAAACGTATTCACCTATAGCCAGGAAACCAGACGGCCTGAAAACGACGTCGAATTCGCCCTGCCGTGGCTGGTCGGAGTCCACCTCAAGGATGTTGCAAGTGTCGGCGTGAACTGGTGTTTCAAGGCTCTCGGCGAAGGGCAAATAGCGAATGGAGCAATCATCGCCCGACTGCCGCTGGAAATTCCCTTGACGATCGAACTGCCTCTGCGGCTTGCGCGTCTACGAAGAAGCAATCCTTCCCGGCAGGCTCAGCCCCTGGCCATCCCGGAGCTTCGTGCCGCATCGGTGCAGTCTCTGGCATTCGTGAAAGCTGCGCTCGGCAAAGAGGCCAGCGCGCCACGATCCTGACAGGCGGTCGAATGCCAATGATTGAGGTACGTCAAAGCGCTCGCCACTGAATTTTTCGCATGCTACGGTTTGTGAACCGAGGGGTGTCCCGCAAGGGGCTGAGATATTGCTGGCCGATCGGCAGCGCAGTGACCCTTTGAACCTGATCCGGATCATGCCGGCGAAGGGACGGGTAGCTGCCTCGATCCTTTTGCCGGCCTCGCGAAAGAGGCCGAAAATGCAAAAATCCCCGCCCAATGTGCTCACCATCGCCGGCACGGATCCGACAGGCGGCGCGGGCATTCAGGCCGATATCAAGACCTTCAGCGCCATGGGCGCCTATGCGATGTCCGTGGTGACGGCCGTCGTCGCGCAGAACACGCAAGGAGTGCGCGCATTCGTGGCACTCGAACCAGAATTCGTCGCCGCGCAGATCGATGCCGTCTTCGAGGATGTGCGCGTCGATGCGGTGAAGATCGGGATGGTCGCCAATGCGGCGATCGCTCGCGCCATCGCCGAGCGTCTGCGCCACCATGGGGCGCGCAATATCGTGCTCGACCCGGTCATGGTCGCCAAGAGCGGCGATCATCTGCTCGCGCCCGAAGCGGTGTCGGCCGTGCGGGACGTGCTGGTGCCCTTGTCAGATGTCATCACGCCCAATCTGCCGGAAGCCGGTGTGCTGCTCGGCATCGAACCGGACTGGTCGCTCCATGAGATGCGACGGCAGGTCGGCAATCTGCATGCGCTCGGGCCTCGCTTCGTGCTACTCAAGGGCGGCCATGCCGGCGGCGAGACTAGCGTCGATCTCCTGTATTCGGGCGAAGCGAGCGTGGAACTTTCCGCACCGCGGATCGCGACGAATAACGATCACGGCACCGGCTGCACCTTATCGGCGGCGATCGCTGCGCTTCTGCCATCATGCGAAGTCGAGCAGGCGGTACGGCAGGCGAAGGACTATCTGCAAGGCGCGCTTGCCGCTGCCGACCGTCTCGATGTCGGCCACGGACACGGACCGCTTCACCATTTTCATCGTCAGTGGTGACGCCATTTCTCCGTCGCCGCGATCCATTCGCGCGTGCGCGCCTCGGGATCGGCGTTAAGCGTGATGTCGGTGACGACGGCGGCGCTATCCGCGCCGTTTTCGAACACACCCGGAAGGCGCTCGGGATTGAGGCCGCCGATGGCGACGAGGGGGAGGTCGCCGATCCGATCGCGCCATGATGCCAGGCGCGCCGGTCCCTGCGGTTTCCATTTCATCTTCTTCAAAATGGTCGGGTAGATGGGGCCGAGCGCGACATAGTCTGGTTCTGCGGCAAGCGCAGCGTCGAGTTCCGCGCTGTCATGGGAAGACACGCCGAGTCTGATGCCGGTGCTGGCGATTGCCGCGCGGTCGGCATGGCCAAGATCTTCCTGACCCAGATGGACGAAGTCGCATCCTTCCTCGATGGCCAGTTTCCAATAGTCGTTGACGACAAGGGTGCAGCCGTGGCGTTCGCAGACCGCTTTCGCCGACCGGATTTCGCGGCGGAGCGTCGCCTCGTCGGCGTCCTTGATACGAAGCTGGACAAGCTTCACGCCAAGCGGGACGAGCCGCGCGATCCAGTCGGCACTGTCGACGATGAGATAGAACGGGTCGAGCTTCACGAGAACACCGCCTTTCCGATCACGGGCGTCGAGGGAACCGCCATGTCGCGCGGCTCCAGAAGGCCGGCGGAGAAACCTGCCCGGCCGGCCTCCACGGCATCGGCGAAGGCGCCGGCCATGGCAATTGGATCGCCGGCATTGGCGACCGCCGTGTTGAGAAGGACCGCGTCGTAGCCGAGTTCCATGACCGCGGCCGCGTGCGATGGGCGGCCGAGCCCCGCATCGACGATCAGCGGCGTGTCGGGAAAGTGCGCGCGCATGGCGCGCAAGGCGGCCAGGTTGACCGGTCCCATGGCCGAGCCGATCGGCGCGCACCATGGCATCAACACCTTGCACCCGGCCTCGACCAGACGCTCGGCGACGACGAGGTCGTCGGTCGTGTAGGGAAAGACCTCGAAGCCCTCATCGCTCAGGATGCGTGCGGCGTTCACCAGTTCGAAAACGTCCGGCTGGAGCGTGTCGTGGTGACCGATCACCTCCAGTTTTATCCAGTCGGTCCCGAAGATTTCGCGCGCCATCTGCGCGGTCGTGACGGCCTCCTTGGCGCTGTGGCAGCCGGCCGTATTGGGCAGGATTCGTACGTTGAGCGCGGAAATCAGTTCGAGAAACGAACCACCCGCCTTGCCGCCCGCGCTTTCGCGGCGCAGCGAGACGGTCACGATATCCGTACGCGACGCGCGCACCGCCTCGCCGAGCACTTTTGGCGAAGGATAGCGCGCAGTGCCCAGAAGCAGGCGCGATGTGATTTCGACGCCGTAGAGATCGAGCATGGTCAGCCTCCCTGCATGGGCGAAAGGATTTCCACGCGGTCGCCATCGGCAAGCGCACAGGCGTCCCGATCCGGCCGGCGCACGATCTCGCCGTTGACGGCGGTTGCGATCCAGCTTCCTTCATAGTCGAGAAGGCCCAGAAGCGCGTCGAGTGTCGCAGCTTCCACCGCCTTTTCCTCGCCGTTGACGATGATTTTTCTCATGCGGGAACCCTTTCCAGAAGCGACACGGCCTCCTGCGCCATTGCGGGCGCGAGCAGGAAGCCGTGGCGGTAAAAGCCGTTGACGTGGATCGCATCGCCGATGCGGACGACGCGCGGAAGATTGTCGTCGAAGGCCGGGCGCACGCCTGCACCGGTCTCGATCACGCGCGCCTCGCCGAACGAGGGGTGCAGCGCGTAGGCAGCGTTGAGCAGTTCCATCAGCGAGCGTGCCGAGATGGCGCCGCCCTCATTCGCCTCGATCATGGTGGCGCCGACCATGAAACGATGATCGGCACGCGGCACGACATAGATCGGATGGCGTGGATGCAGGAGCCGGACGGGCCGCGAAAGGCCGATCTCGCTCGTTTGCAGATAGAGCATCTCGCCGCGCACGCCGCGCAGGCCCCGCACCGTTCCGATGGCGGCCGGACCCGTGCAGTCGAACATGGCGTCGAAGTCTTTGCCGGAAGATGTGCCTAAGCGAAAATGCACGCCGTCTTTCACCAACTGCGCGTGAAGCGCAACGAGGGCCTTGCGCGGGTCGAGATGCGCTTCCTCGCGGAAGAACAGCGCCTTGCGGAACCGTCCAGCCAGTGCGGGCTCGAGCGCGGCGATACCTTCTTCGTCCAGCCACTCATGACCCGCCGTGCGGGCGGCGAAGCGCGTCAATTCGCCCGTATCGCGCGGCGGCGCGACGACGAGCGTTCCGTCGCGGTTGACCTGGCCGGGAAGTGCAGCCTCCCACCACTCGGCCGCCGCGCGGCCGAGCCGCGTCACGGCTTCGGGCGCGCTTTCGCCTTCGCAGAAGGGCGCGAGCATGCCGCCGGCAAGACCCGATGCACCGGCACCAGCTCTCGCGGTGCGATCGACGATCTCGACCGCATGGCCGTGCCGTCGCAATTCGAATGCAACGGTGAGCCCGGCGACGCCGGCGCCCCTGACAAGCGCGCGCATGGTCACTCTCCGGCCAGACGCGTCTCGAACGGCATGTAGAGATCGCCGCCTTCGCGATATTTCTGCGCCATATCCGCCATGCCCGCCTCGGCGCGTGCGGCATCGCGGATGTCGTGACTGATCTTCATGGAGCAGAATTTCGGCCCGCACATGGAGCAGAAATGCGCGACCTTGTGCGCTTCCTTCGGCAAGGTTTCGTCGTGGAAGGAGCGCGCCGTATCGGGGTCGAGCGAGAGGTTGAACTGGTCCTCCCAGCGGAATTCGAAGCGCGCGCGGGACAGCGCATCGTCCCGCAGTTTCGCCGCCGGGTGGCCCTTGGCGAGGTCGGCGGCGTGGGCGGCGATCTTGTAGGTGATGACGCCGGTCTTCACGTCGTCGCGGTCGGGCAGGCCCAGATGCTCCTTGGGCGTGACGTAGCAGAGCATGGCCGTGCCGAACCAGCCGATCATGGCCGCGCCGATGCCGCTCGTGATGTGGTCGTAGCCCGGCGCGATGTCGGTCGTCAGCGGCCCGAGCGTATAGAAGGGCGCTTCGCCGCAGACTTCGAGCTGCTTGTCCATGTTCTCCTTGATCTTGTGCATCGGCACATGGCCGGGTCCTTCGATCATCACCTGGCAATCATGCTTCCAGGCGATTTGCGTCAGCTCGCCCAGCGTCTCCAATTCGGCGAACTGGGCGGCGTCGTTGGCGTCGGCGATGGAGCCGGGGCGCAAGCCGTCGCCGAGCGAGAAGGATACGTCATAGGCGCGTGCGATTTCGCAGATCTCCTCGAAATGCTCGTAGAGGAAGCTTTCGCGATGATGGTGCAGGCACCACTTCGCCATGATCGAGCCGCCCCGCGACACGATCCCGGTGACGCGGTCGACGGTGAGCGGGATATGGGCGAGGCGCACGCCCGCATGAATGGTGAAATAGTCGACGCCCTGCTCGGCCTGCTCGATCAGCGTGTCGCGAAACACGTCCCAGGTCAGGTCTTCTGCGACGCCGCCGACCTTTTCCAGCGCCTGATAGATCGGCACCGTGCCGATCGGGACGGGCGCGTTGCGGATGATCCAGTCGCGGATATTGTGGATGTTGCGCCCGGTCGACAGGTCCATCACCGTATCCGCGCCCCAGCGGATCGCCCAGACCATCTTCTCCACCTCCTCGGCCATGGACGAGGTGACGGCGGAATTGCCGATATTGGCGTTGATCTTGACCAGGAAATTGCGGCCGATCGCCATCGGCTCCAACTCGGGATGGTTGATGTTGGCCGGGATGATCGCGCGGCCGCGAGCCACTTCTTCGCGTACGAATTCGGGCGTGACGAAATCGGGAATGGCGGCGCCGAAGCTCTCGCCGTCCCGCGTCAGCTTCTCGCGCATCGCCTTGCGGCCGAGATTTTCGCGAATGGCGACGAATTCCATTTCGGGCGTGACGATGCCCGCGCGGGCATAGGCGATCTGGCTGACCGCCTTGCCGGCCTTCGCGCGCACCGGGCGATGGCGCAGCGGGAACTCCGGCGTCAGCCGCTCCTTCGAGACGAAACCGTTGTCTGCGGGCTGGACGTGACGGCCCTCATAGGCCTCGACGTCGCCGCGTGCGGCGATCCAGCCTTCGCGCAATCGGGGGAGTCCGCGCTCGATGGCGATGTCGTCCGCGGCCGTGTAGGGACCGGAGGAATCATAGACCGTCACCGGCGGCTCGCCCGCGCTCGGATGCACCGCGATCTGGCGCATCGGCACGCGAATATCGGGATGAAGCGCGCCCGGCTTGAAGATTTTGGTCGAGGCCGGCAACGGGCCGGTCGTGACTTTCGGGGCAGAAACAGATGTCATGTCAGGCTCCTCGCTTGGCAGCAACGGAGACCCAGCTCTGACGGGATGGAGGAAGAGTGCCTGAACGAAACGAGGTCGCAACGACCGAAGGCATCCGCACCTTCCCTACGCCAGTGTGAACTGGATCAGGTTCAACGGGTCACTGCGCTGCCTTCAGGCCAGCAGTATCTCAGCCCCTTGTCGGGACCCCCCTGGTGAAACCTGAGGATGCCGACAGATGCGGACGGAGTCAAATAAGAGATTGCGAAATCTTCTCTCAAGCCGCCGAGTAGAGCCGATCAATGTCCGCGGCGTATTTAGCCTGCACGTTCGCGCGCCGCACTTTCATCGTGGCGGTCACCTCGTCGTCGTCGTGGTCCAGCTCTTTTGTGAGCAGGTGGAAGCGGCGGATATGGGAGACCTGCGCGAGTTGCGCATTCGACGCGGAGATTTCACCGTCGATCAGGTCGCGCACTGCCGCGTTTTCCGCCAGATTGCGGAAGTTGGTGTAGACGATCCGGTGTTCTTCCGCCCATTTTCCGACCGTTTCATAGTCGATCTGGATGAGTGCGGACACGTATTTGCGCGCTTCGCCGATGACGATGCATTCTTTGATATAAGGGCTGCCCTTGACCGTGTTTTCGATTTCGGACGGGCTGAGATTTTTTCCGCCGGCCGTGATCATGATGTCCTTGAGGCGGTCGACGATTTTGAACTGGTCCCGTTCCATGGACACGACGTCGCCGGTGTGCAGCCAGCCGTCGCGAAGCGCGGTTCGCGTCGCCTCCTCGTTCTTGTAGTAGCCGGAAAAGACGGTATCGCCGCGCAGGATGAGTTCGCCCATTTCACCGATCCGGGCGTCGATGTTGAAAACCGCCGGTCCGACATAGCCCGGCACCAGTTCGCCCGGCCTCTGGCCGAGCGCCACGCCGCTTGTTTCCGTCATGCCGTAGACTTCGACGAGCGGGATGCCGATCGTGCGGAAGAAGCGGACGATGCGTGGAGAGATCGGGGCCGCGCCGGTCATCGCGACTTTGGCGCGGCGCAGCCCGATGTAATTTTGCAGCGCCCGGAATACGAGAAGATAGCACAGCGCGAAGCGCAGCTTTTGCGCAGGCGTGCGTTCGACATTCGGGGTTTCGGCGAAGGGTTCGCAGCCTTCATAGGCCCAGTCGAAAAGGCGGCGGCGCAGTCCGCCCGCCTCCAGCATGCGCACATAGATCGACGAGTGGAGCTTTTCCCAGATGCGCGGCACACCAAGGAACATGGTCGGCGCGACCTCGCGCAGGTCTTCCTGAACGGTGCGGATGGATTCGCCGAAATTGATCTGCGATCCAAGATAGATCGGCGCCATTACCGTGGTCATCTGCTCGGCCACATGACAAAGCGGCAGATAGGACAAATGCGTCACGTCAGGCGTCAGGCCAAGCCGTTCGCGCACGGCCACCGCCTGCGCGCGAAGATTGCCGTAGGTCAGCATCGCTCCCTTCGGCTTGCCCGTCGAACCGGACGTGTAGATCATCAGCGCGACATCCGGGAGGGTTTGCTGCGCCAGAACCTCATCGATCAGCGAGGGATGTTCCCTTGCATGCGCGGCGCCTTCGCGTTCCAGATGCGCGAAAGCGACCACAAGGTCTTTGGGATAATTGCGCATACCCTTCGTCTCGACGACGACGATGCGCCGCAGCCGCGGAAGCTGCGCCTTTACTTCGATGACCTTGTCGACCTGCTCCTGGTCTTCACACACGATGATCTCGGCATCGGAATGCTCCAGAACGTAGGCGACCTCGTTGGCGGGGCTCGTCGGATAGACGCCGATCGTCACCGCGCCGAAGAGGCCGGCGCCGAGCTGCGACAGAACCCATTCGATCCGGTTTTCCGAAAGGATCGCGACGTGTCCGCCCTGCGAAAGCCCGAGCGTGCGAAATCCGTGGCCGACATTGGCGGATCGCTCGTAATAGCCAGCCCAGTCGACCGCGTTCCAGATGCCGAAATCCTTCTGGCGCGCGGCGATGCGCGACGGCGTTCTGACGGCGTGGTCGCGCAACATCTGCGGGAGGGTCAATTCGGGAAAGTCGGGCTGCGCCATCACATTCCTCACGAAAGCCAGCGCTTGCGGCGCTTGTAGTGCTTTACATCGCGATAGCTGCGGCTCGTCTCGCCGCCAGCCATGCCGAGATAGAATTCGCGAACGTCCTGATCCTTGACGAGGCGATCGGTCGGGCCGTCGAGGACGATCTTGCCCGTCTCCATGATGTATCCGTAGTGAGCCACGGCAAAGGCGACCGCCGCGTTCTGCTCGACGAGAAGCATGGAAACACCCGTTTCCCGATTGATGCGGGCAATGATGCCGAAAATCTCCTCGACGAGGATCGGGGAAAGCCCGAGCGAAGGTTCGTCGAGCAGGATCAGCTTGGGCTGCGCGATCAGTGCTCGGCCAATCGCCAGCATCTGCTGTTCGCCGCCCGACAGATAGCCGGCACGCCCCGTCCGCCTTTCGTAAAGGCGCGGAAAGTAGCCATAGACGAGATCGAACGAAGTCGGCTTCACGCCCCGGCCCGACAGGGCGAAGGTTGCCGCCGTCAGGTTTTCCTCGACGGTCAGATCCTCGAAGATTCGCCGTCCTTCCATGACGTGAAAAAGCCCACGCCGCACGAGGCCGTGCGGCGTGTCGTCGGCCACCTTGCGACCGTCGAAGCCGATGGAGCCGGCGGTGACGGCACCGTTTTCCAACTCAAGGAGCCCGGAGATCGCCTTGAGCGTCGTCGATTTTCCGGCGCCGTTGGAACCAAGCAGGGTAACGACCTTGCCGCGTTCGACCGACAGCGAAAGGCCGCGAAGCACCTGGATCGTCTTGTTATAGACGACCTCGATGTTTTCGACGGAGAGAATGGTGTCCGCGGCCACGCGACCTACTCCTGAACGTTGATCCAGTCCGAAACCGCTTCCATGCGTTGTTCTGCGGCGTCGTACTGGTAGATGCGGCCGACGGGCACCGTGTTGCCCGGCACCGAAATGGGAACGCCGACGATGCCGCCGGTGTCGAAATCCTCGATCGAGTTCAGCGCCTTCTTCATGTTGTCGGCCGTCAGTTCCTCGCCCGCTTCGAGCGTGCGCTTGACCGATTCCGTCATCAGCATCGCCGTCAGGAAACCCTGCATATAGCCGGTTGCCTGATAGTCCGGGCGCATCTGGCGAATGCGCTCAAGCATCGGCGCTTCCTCTTCGTCGTAGTAGTAGCGGTAGGGCATCACGCCCATGAAACCGTCCGCCGCATCGCCCACATCGGCCCAAAGGCTGGAATCCATCGACCAGAACGTGCCCATGAATTTCGTTTCGAGACCGAGTTGCTTGGCCTGCGTCATGAACTCGGGCAGCGGCGCCAGCACGTAGCCGTGGAAGATGGTGTAGTCGGGCTGGGCACGGCGCAGCTTGAGCACCTCCGTGGAAACGTCAACGGCCCCCGGCGGCGTGATAATCTGCTCGACGACTTCCAGACCGAGCTCCTGCGCGCGCGCGGTCGAGGACTCGATCGGATCGCGGCCGAACTCGGTATCGGAATTGACGAAGACGAGCTTTGCGCCCGGCGTCTCCTGCGCGATGTATTCGAGCAGGATCGAATACATCTCGGTGTAATCGGGTCCGGCGATGAACTGGTTGGAAAAGTTCTCCGGATCGTTGATCTCGGTCGCGAAGGACGCTCCCGCCATCATGATGTCGCCGCGCCGCTCGAGTTCCGGATTGATGGTGCGCGAGAAGCCGGTGGAATCGCCGTAATAGAGACGGATGTTCGGGTTCTGGCTGGTCAGCTTGTTGAACACGGCGACCGACTGATCGACCTGATAGCCGGTATCCTCATAGGCAAGGCGGACCTGACGACCGTCGATGCCGCCTTCCTCGTTGACGATTTTCAGATAGTCCTGAATGCCGGCCTCGATGGCGACGCCGGCAAAGGCGAAGACACCCGTCAGCGGGATCGATCCGCCGATGACGATCTCGTCGTCACCTTGCGCGAATGCAGGCTGCGCGGCGAACAGGGCGGATGACGCGGCCAGCGCCATGAAAATCCTCTTGGTGATTCCCGACTTCATATTCTCCTCCACGAGTTCGGGTTTAAGTCTTGAATGGCCAGAGATGGAAGAAACGCCGGACCCTCTGGATGATCTCGGCGATACCTTGCGGTTCGAAGACGAGGAAAAGCATGATGAGCGCTCCGAATGCGATGGTGCGGATCGGCGACAAAAGGGCGCCCGCATTCGACACATAGGGTGAGGCAAGTTCGACGCCGAAGCGAAGGATTTCGGGCACCAGCGTCATGAAAGTCGCTCCCACGATCCCGCCGAGGATCGAACCCATACCGCCGACGATGATGGCAGCAAGGAAGAAGATCGATTCGACGATCGTGAAGCTCTCCGGGCCGACGGCGCGGAAAAAATACGCCCACATGCCGCCTGCGACGCCGGCGTAGAAGGACGAGACGGCAAAGCTCATCAGCTTGTAGCGCAGGAGCGGTATTCCGAGCACTTCGGCCGAAATGTCGCGATCGCGGATGGCGATGAAAGCCCGGCCGATCCTCGTGCGAAACAGGTTCGCGGCACCCACCACCATCAGGACGGTGATCGGCACGAACGCCCAATAGAGCTGGAAATAGGTCGTCAGCGACGTTCCGAAAAAGTTTGCCGGCCGCACCGCCAACCCGCGCGCTCCTCCGGTCACCGAACTCCAGTTCAGGAAAACGAATTGCAGGATGATCGATGCACCGATGGTCGCAATGGCAAGGTACAGGCCCTTCACCCGCAGGGACGGTATGCCGACCAGGATGCCGACGAAGGCGGCGACGAGACCGCCGGCCAGAATGTTGACGAGAAAGGGCATGCCGGTTTTCTGCGACAGCCATGCGACGGTATATGCGCCGACCGCCATGAAAGCGCCCTGTCCGAGGCTGACGAGACCCGTGTAGCCGGTCAGAATGTTGAGCCCGGTCGCGCTCGCCACGTTGATCGCGACGAGGCAGGCGAGATAGAGCCAGTAATTGTTCAGGACGAACGGTGCGGCGACGAGCACCAGTGCGAAAAGGCCGAGCCAGGCCCATTGCGTGCGGGTGCGCAGCAGCGCCTCATCGGCCAGATAGGTTTCGTTTGCGGTGGCGATGCGCATGTCAGAGCCGCTCGATCTCGGTTGTACCGAACAGGCCGTAAGGCCGCACCATCAGCATGACGATCAGAATGATGAAGGTGGAGACGAGCTTGTATTCGCCGCCGAGATAGGTGCCGGCCCAGGCCTCCACGAGGCCGATGAGAAGGCCGGCGACAAGCGCGCCCATGACCGAATCCAGGCCGCCGACGATGACGACGACAAGCGCCGACAGTCCGAAAGCACCCATCACCGGAGAGATGCCGCCGATCGCGCCGAGCAGGATGCCTGCACCGGCGGCCGTCGCGCAACCGATGATCCAGGCCGCGGAGAAAACGCCGGGAACGTTGATGCCGCAGGAATAGGCGGCCGCCTGGTCGGTGGCGGTCGCGCGCAACGCTACGCCGCCGCGCCAGTAGCGGAACAACAGAAGGAAGATGGCGATGACGAGCGACGCGACGACGAACGCAATCGCGATCTTGCGGGATATGTAAAGCTGGCCGATGAAAACCGGAGCGGTTCCGGTAAAATCGGGCAGGGTGCGCGGATTGGTGCCCCACACGAATTCGACGAGGCCGACCAGAACCGATCCGAGCCCCACCGTCACCATGAACACCGATATCGCGCTTTCGCCGAGCATGCGCCGGATAACGCCGCGCTCGACGATCGCACCGATCAGGCCGCCGCCCGCAATCGCCAGCGGCAGCGCGACCCAGGGCGACAGACTCATGCCCGCCGCCAGTGCGAAAAAGAAATAGCCGCCCATCATCAGGATTTCGCTGACAGCCAGGTTGATGACGCGGGTCGCCTTGTAGATCAGAACGAAGGCAAGCGCGGTCAGCGAAAGCAGTGCGCCAGACCCGAGGCCGGCGAGGGACACTTCCAGAAAGAAGAGGAAGTCGCTCATGCCGCCTCCGCTCCGCCCGATGTCCCGGCTGCAAGTCGCTTCATCAAGGCCGCAGGGTCGCCCGATCCGAGATAGGCCGCGACGACGTTCGGATCCTGCTGGACTTCGCCGGGCAGGCCCCGCGCGATCACCTGTCCGAAGTTCAGAACGACGACATGGTCCGAAATGTCCATCACCATGCCCATGTCATGCTCGACCATCAGGATCGTCGTGCCCCATTCCTCTTTCACATCGAGAATGAAGCGCGCCATGTCCTCGGTTTCCTCCCGGTTCATGCCGGCGACCGGTTCGTCGAGAAGCAGGATGCGCGGGCGCATGGCCAGGGCCCGGGCAAGCTCGACCCGTTTTTGCAATCCGTAAGACAATGCGGCGACCGGCATGTGCCGGATGTGGTTGATCTCGAGGAAGTCGATGATGTCGCGTTCCACCTCCGCCCGCAGGTCCATCTCTTCACGCGCGGCCGTGCCGAAATAGGCGAGAGCCTGAAAGATGTTCGTCTTCATGTGCGCGTGACGGCCGAGCTTGATATTGTCGAGCACGGTCATGCCGCGAAAGAGCGCGATGTTCTGGAAGGTGCGCGCGAAACCCATCTTCGCGCGCAGCGGCGGATGGGTCCGGGTGACGTCTTCGCCGTCGAAGCGGATCGCGCCGTGCTGCGGCTTGTAGAACCCGGAGATGCAGTTGAACATCGACGTCTTGCCGGCGCCGTTGGGGCCGATCAGCGCCGTGATCGTGCCCGGCTTCACGTCGAACGAGACGTCGTTGATTGCCTTCAACCCGCCGAAGGACAGCGATAACCCGTCAATTTCGAGGCGTGCCGGCGTCATCGGCGCGCGCACGCCGTCCTCCCATAATTCCGTCTGCACCGATTTGTCATTCGGGCTCCTCCCCTTTTATTCACGGCATCCGGCGTGTCTTCCTCCCGCGCCGTTGCCGCCTCGACCTTGGCGGCAGGCGAACTCACCTCCCTCGAAGCGTCTCCCACCGTCTCATTGATGGCACAGGATCGGGCGATAGGAATCTTCGTCCGTCGCGTCCTCCACGGCGGTCCGACACCACTGGTCCGATCCAAGTAATGCTTTGTCCGACAAAGTGAATTTGTCCAACATTATTGTCAATGGCGCCGAGTTGCAGTCATCGCGGGATTTTAACCAGGCGCGATGGTCAAAGACGGCAGAAACATCACCAGAGCGAAGGGCAGGTGGCGAGCTTCCGATCTGGAGACACGCGCCGCCTGTCGATCGTCGAATGCGGGTGAGCGGCGGGTTTCAGGCCGGTTGCGCGGCCTGCGGCAGGAGCGGCGTTTCGATGCAGCCGAGGCCGGCGAGCGTGCTGGCGACGGCGCCGTCGAGCGGCGTGCGCGGCTCCGCGCCGATGAGCGCCACGAGGCGGGCATTGTCAAGTCGAAGGGGGTGGCGCCAGAACGGCTCGATCTCGACCACTTCGCGGGGAAAGCCGCCGAAGGGTGCGGCGAGCCGCATCAGCCACCAGGGGAAGGCGCGCACCGGAACGTTCTTGCCGACGACGTGCCGCAAGGCGTCGATCAGGCCGGTGCCGGTTACATCGTGATAACCCTCGAACTGGACACGCTCGAATGGCGCCAGACGGTCGCTTGCCTCCAGAAGCCGCACCATCGCCTCGGCGAGGTCGGGCAGATAGGCCCAGCTATGGCCCGCTCCCTTCGCGGGGTTCAGCAGCCGGCGTATCGGCTTGCCGGGCGTGACCAGGCATTGCGTGAACCAGCTTGCGCCGGTTTCCGGCCCGAAGAAGTCGCCGGCACGCACGATCAGGCTGGGAACGTCGGGCGCGGCATCCTCCAGCATCTTTTCGAGCTGGACGCGGACCGCGCCTTTGCTGTTCCTGGGTGTTTGAGGGCTCGCGGCGTCGATGACGGGGGTCCGCTTAGGGTCGAAATTATAGATGGTGCCGGGCAGGAGGATGCGCGCGCCGCCTGCCGCGCGGGCGGCAGCGATCGTGTTCGCCATCATCGGCAACACCACTTTGTCCCAGTTGCGATAGCCCGGCGGATTGACGGCATGAACGATGATTTCAACGCCGCTGGCAGCCTTCACGACGTCCGCTTCCTTCAGCGCGTCTCCGGCGATCCACTCGGGGCAAATCGTTCGGTGTTTCCAGGCTGATGCGGCCTTTGCCGGATCGCGCGCCAGCGCGCGGACCGTCCATCCATATCTTAAGAGTGTTGTCGCGACCGTGCCGCCGACCCCGCCCGTCGCGCCCAGAACGAGCGCCGTCTTGCTCTTGCTCATCACATTTCTCCTTTGACGATGAGCAAAGATTGCCGTCGCTGAAGCTCTAATGAAATTGACGAAATTCCTTCACCTGCTAGAAGAAAATTTATGAGAGAGCGTGTGGCATGGGATGATCAGCGTGCCTTTCTGGCCGTCTTCGAGGAGGGCAGCCTGTCGGCCGCCGCGCGGCGTCTGGGCGTGGCGCAGCCGACGGTCCGCGCACGAATCGAGGCGCTGGAGGATGCGCTGGGGACCGTACTTTTTACCCGGTCGGTGAACGGGCTCGCACCGACCGAGCAGGCGCGGGCGCTGGCCGATCAGGCGCGCGCCATGGCCAGGGCCTCGGATGCGTTCGTGCGCGCGGCGTCCTCGCCGCCTGGCGAGATCGCGGGAGCGGTGCGGCTCAGCGTGTCGGACTTCGTCGGCGTCGAGGTGCTGCCTGCGATGCTCGCCAGCCTGCGCCAGACCCATCCGCGTATCGTCGCCGAAATCTCGCTCAGCAACGCTTCCGCCGATCTTCTGGAGCAGGAGGTCGATATCGCCGTGCGCATGCATCCACCCCGGCACGGCGCGCTGGTGGCGAAGAAGGTCGGGGCCATCCCGCTCGGCCTCTTCGCGCATCGGGACTATCTGGCCCGGCGCGGCAGCCCCGCAACGCTCGACGATCTCGCCGATCACGACATCATCGGTCCCGATCATGCGCGGGCCGACTTGCAGATGGCGGCTTCGTTTCATCCGTCGCTGACGCGGGAACGTCTGACAGTGCGCACCGACAGCCACCCCGCCCAACTCGCACTTTTACGGGCCGGCCTCGGCATCGGCGTGGTTCACCGTCCGATCGGACTTGCCGACCCGATGCTTCGGCCGGTGCTTGTGGAAATGACCGTGGCCTCGCTCGACACCTGGATCGTGATGCATGAGGATTTGCGCGGCGTTCCCAGGGTTCGCGGCGTATTCGACCATCTGGTCGCCGAGTTCGTCCGCTACGTGCGACAGTTCTGACTAGCGTGCCGAAGCGTCGGGCGGGACACCGATTTACGCGCACGCCCTCTGGAACCTGCAAGATTGGATGCCCATCTGTCGTTCGACATCATTCGGCCAAAACCGCAAATCATAAAGCGCTGGATCGCGATGGAGGATGCCATGCCGACACATATCGAGCCGACCCTGGACGACTTGCTGAACGAGCCGATCATCCGCCAGCTCATGGCCAGTGACGGTCATACGGCCGAGGAAATCCGCACTCTGTTCCGGACTGTTCGCCAGCGCGCATCGTCGCCTGTCGCCAGCGATGACGATGACGGGGAAATGACGACGCCTCCAGCCCATATGTGCCAGGCCGCGATGCGCGCCGCGAAGACCTGCTGCCTGGGTTAGCGTGTTTCGAGCAAGGTGCGCCTCATCGATCGATGACTAACGCGCTGCGGTGTGCAGATCGCTCAGCCAGGCGCCGGCAGCAGCTTGCCGGTCGGGTGTGCGGGGCGAACAGCTCAATGGGGGAGTGTCCATTGTCCGCGGCCATTCGACCGCGGATTTGTCGCCATTCGAGAAGTCGCACAATACCGGACTGGTCCGCAGATATTCGTCTGGAAAACTCCCGAACAGGCTACGCGCGCACTCCGTCCGGGCTGCGCCTGTTCCCGGACAAAGCAGCCAGCCGAAAGCAGCCAGCGTCATGTCGTTGAGGTAGCGGAACGAGCCGTCCTGATCCATCGCCCGCTCCGAACTCTCCTGTCCCATCGCTTTCGAGATGTAGAAATAGAGGAAGGCACGGCGCTGGGCTTCGGCCGCATCCTCGTTCGGGGACGAAAAGACATTGTAGATCGCCCGCACGGTTGAACTCGGGCAGTCGAGTTCCGGAGCGGCGGCTCGGGCTTCCCGCATCCCGCTGAGATATTCGAGCCACGGCAACACTTCCCCGATCGATTCCAGCGCAAAGGTCTGTCTGTCGCAAAAGGCTTCCATCGGATCGAAGCTCTGCTTGTCCATGGATAGCGCAGACGTTGCCGTCAGCACGGTCGATAGAATCGCAAGATTGGCGATGCTTCGAAATCCAGACATGTCCGCTGGTTCCTTCGAAAGGGTTTTCAGCACAATCATAGAGTGCTCTTTCGTCGGGTCTCAAGATGATCCGAGCCCATCTTCATAAAAGTTTACGATGCCGGTTCACCAGCCCAAAAGCTGACCTATCTTAAATCTCCATGAAGACTTGTGATGGCGGAGGAAATATTGTGTCCTCAAGTCCCTTTCTCTGCGGTGCGATGCATATGTTTCCTCGCCAGTAAGGATTTGCCGATGCTCACGACAAGCCTGTCCCGAATCTGGATCGCCGCTTTGGTTCTTTCCCTCTCGATGGGAGGGGCGCAGGCACAGGAACAGGAACAGGATGCCGCAAGCGAGGCATGGGCGGACTATCTCCAGTCGGAGACCGAGGAGGAAATGTTCACGGCGATACGCACGCTCGTCGGCGAAGGGGATGACGCGCTCGATTTCCTGAACGACGAGTTCGACGGGGCTTCCGGCGACGAGCAGCTCGACATCACCTATTTCACCGCGACGATCATTTCGCAGGGCGGTCTTCCGATAGAACGCCCTGTACCGCTTCCCGAAGCGCTCGCCGAGAAGCTTGCCGGCCTGCTCGACACGTCCGATGATGCGGCAGTGCATGGCAACATCGCCAATATCGCGGCCGCTGCCGGGCCGTCCATGTCGGCGGCAGCCCCCGGTCTCCTCGAACTCCTGCGCCGCACCGAGGACCCCGGCATGCGCGCCACCGTCTCCGTCGCGCTGGGCGTGATGGGCGAAGAGGTGCTGCCGCTGCTCCACGACGAATTGCGGAACGGCGAGGACGACCGCGTGCGCGGCGACATCGCCTGGATCATGGCCGGAACCGACATGCCGGACGATGTGCTCGCCGCAATCGAGGAGCTTTTGGATTCGGACAATCCGGAAACCCGAGAGAAGGCCGTCCGCACGCTTCGCGACTCGGGCCTGACGACGGACAACGATGCGGTCGTCACGGCCGCCATCGCCAATCTCTAAGATGCCAGCACCGACCACGACCGGATGATGACGGCATCGGCGCTTTCGGAAATGGCCAAGGGCGACCCCCGCGCCTTGCCGGCCCTGGCCGACGCGCTCGACCGGATGACGGTCGGCGATCACAATCGGTCCATGGTCGCCCGCCTCCTTGCTCTTCACGGCGACGATGGCGCGCTCGCGCTGGCATCCGCGACCCGCGAGGCCGAGGCCATTGCGGATCTTGTCGGCACGTTTTTCGTTTATGCAACCGACGACCCGCAGGTCATCGACACGTTTCTCGACGTCGTCATGCGTGCCGAGACCGAGGACGACAAGGGGGCGGCGATGAGGGGGCTGATCAAGATCGGTGAATCCGCGATCGCGCCCATCGAAGCCGCCATCGCCGAAACGGACGACGAAGACCACCGCCAAGCGCTGCGCCAGGCTCTCTACGTCATCCAGAATTGACCGGCACGAGATGCCGGCATGTTCGCGACGCCACGCTTCGAACCTTGCGCGTCATTCATGGGGGGCAATCGTGTGAAGCAGAGCTTCGATGAGGCGGGCGACGGGGGAACCTCGGTGACACAGCGCGCCGATCTCTCGCGGGCGTGAGCCTGGAAGCGGCAGAAGTCGCACCTTCGGGTTCTCCGGCCAGAGGCGTGTCCAGTCGGGAAGTATCGAGACTCCCAGACCTTTGCCGACCATGATGGCGATTGCGTCGAGCGAATCCAGTTCCAGCCAGTCCCGTGGGGCGAGTCCGTTCCCGTTCAGCCAGTCATCGACCTGCTTGCCGCCCCAATTGCTCCGGTCGTAACGAATGAACGGCGCCTCCCGAAGTATGCGCAGAACGTCGTCGCCTTTCGTATCGTGCGGGCAGAAAAGGCAGAGCGGTTCGAGCCTCAGGCGTCGCCATTCGAGGGTTTTGGCAATCTCGAATGGCGGGCGGACGATGATCGCGGCATCGAGTTTTCCTTCGACCACGTTGCGATGCAACTCACGGGATGTGCCGGGCATCAAAAAGACCTCGAGCCGGGGCACCTCGCTTTGAAGCCTCGCCAAGGCGTCGGGCACCAGCCCCGTCATCGCGGTGGCGATCGCGCCGAGCGTCAGTTCGCCCGCCAATTCGTCGCTGCGCGCCAAGCTGCGCAAACGCCTGACTTCCGCAAGCACTTTCTGGCTGCTTTCAACGATCGCGCGTCCGGCCTGATTGGGAACGACCCGGCGGCCCGCCCGCATCAGAAGAGGAGCGCCGACATCCTTTTCGAGGACGTCGATACGCTGCGCGATCGCCGCCGGCGTGAGACCCAGATGGCGCGCGGCGGCGGCGAGGGACCCCTGTTCGAGCACGACGAGGAAGGTTTCCAGAAGGTGGCTGTCCATTAAGAATTTCTATCTTTTGAATGAACGAAAGGCCAGTTTTTCTTTCTTATTGAGGTCGAGTATCAAGGGACGACAAGGAGAAAGCCGATGGACTTGGGACTGGAAGGCAAGGTCGCGCTGGTATTCGGTGCGGGTGGCGGTTTGGGCGGTGCTATCGCCCGCAGCCTTGCGCGCGAAGGCGCGAAGGTTGCGCTGGCGGACATCGACGGGAATGCGGCGCGGGAAGCGGCGGCGAAGCTTTCCGGGGAGGGCAATGATGCGATGGCGGTGGAATGGGACATCGCCGACCTGAGCGCAATCCCATCCCGGTTGTCGGAGGTCGAGGCGAAGTTCGGGTCCGTCTCGGTTCTCGTAAACATCACCGGCGGCCCACCGCCCACACCTGCGTCGGGTCAGGCGCCCGAACTGTGGTCCAAACATTTCGATAGCATGGTCCGCTCGGTGATTGCGGTGACCGATGCGGTGCTGCCGGGCATGCGCGAACAGGGGTGGGGCCGGATCATCACCTCGACCTCCTCAGGGGTCGTGTCTCCCATACCCAATCTCGGCATATCGAACGCGTTGAGACTTGCCCTTGTCGGCTGGTCCAAGACGATGGCGAGGGAGATCGGCCGTGATGGCGTGACGGCCAATATCATCCTGCCCGGTCGCATCGCGACGCAACGGATCACCTATCTGGACGAGCAAAAGGCGAAGCGGGAAGGTCGGGACGTCGAGGCGGTCAGCAAGGAAAGTACGGATGCGATCCCGCTCGGCCGCTACGGCGACCCGCAGGAATATGGCGATGCCGTCGCTTTCCTGGCCTCCAAACAGGCATCCTACATCACGGGGAGCGTCATTCGTGTCGACGGCGGTCTGATAGCCAGCATCTGACGCGGATCATTTTCAATTTCAGTTCAACGAGCGCTGAATACCGGATTTTCCGGTTCGAGCAGGAGCGACGACATGACATTCAATACGGAAACGACGGGCGTCTATCCGATAGCGCCGACGCCCTTTCTGCCCGACGGCGGCGTGGATTATGATTCACTCGACAGGCTGATCGATTTTTATCGCGAATGCGGTTCTTCGGGGGTGACGATCCTCGGGATCATGGGCGAGGCGGCCAAGCTGGAACCCGAGGAATCGCGCGAGATCGCACGTCGTGTCATATCCCGGGCGGGAATGCCGGTCGTCGTCGGCGTCTCGGCGCCCGGCTTCGCCGCCATGCGCGCCCTGGCCAGGGATGCGATGGATTTCGGCGCGGCCGGGGTCATGGTCGCTCCGGCTCCCCATTTGCGCACGGATGAGCAGATACTGGGCTATTTCGAACAGGCGGTGGAAACCATCGGCGCCGACACGCCGTGGGCGCTTCAGGATTATCCGCTGACGCTGACGGTTCAGATGTCCGTGCCTGTCATCGCGCAGATCATGCGCGCGCATCCGTCCTGCGTGATGTTGAAGGAGGAGGACTGGCCCGGTCTCGAAAAGATCGGCGCGCTGCGTCGAATGATCAAGGAAGACAAGCTGAGACGCTTCTCGATCCTGACCGCCAACGGGGGCCTGTTCCTCGATTTCGAACCGGGGCGCGGCAGTGACGGAGCGATGACCGGCTATGCGTTTCCCGACATGCTGGTGGATTTGCACAATCTGAATGTAGCGAGAGACAGGGAGGCCGCGCACGATCTGTTCGACGCGCATCTGCCCCTTATCCGCTACGAGCAGCAGCCCGGCGTCGGTTTGGCTGTCCGCAAGCATGTCCTCATGCGTCGCGGCCTGATCGCGCATGACGGGTTGCGCAAGCCCGGCCCGAAACTCAGCGCGGCGGGGCAGGCGGAAGTGGCCTATTTGTTGCAACGGCTGGCGCGCAAGGACGAGCGGGCGGCCGTATAGCTGATCTCCTGCCGAAAAGCGGCGCGCCGCCGAGCGCGCCGCTTTCAGGAAAAACCGTAGAGCCTCGCAGGGTTGCGAACGAAGATTTGATGCTGGATTTCCTCATCGGTCTCGCTCAGCGTCAGAAGCAATGCGGGGTCGGTATCCCCCGGCATGTGGTCGTATAATTCGGTGTGGGGCCAGTCGGTCGCCCACAGCAGGCGGTCGGGTCTGCATCGGAGAAGCTTTTCGATGTGGCCATGAAGGTCGCTATACGCATCCGCGCCGCTCGTTATGCGGCTCAGATGATAGGGCGCGGAGAGCTTGATCCACAAGTTGCCGGCTTCCAGAAGGCGCAGCATGCCGGCAAATGGCTCGCCCTCGGGCTGAACATCCGGGCTCAGGAACCCGATGTGATCCAGCACGACCGGTATTGGCGAGCGCGCGACGAGCGAGGCCAGTTGCGCATCCTCCAGAAAAATCGCCTGAAGCTGGATGTGCCAGCCGAAAGGCGCGATCCGACCGGCCAGTTCCGCCATGTCCTGCAAGGTCAGTCCGCCGGGATTGCGGCGATTGATCCTGACACCGCGAATACCGGCCCGATCGAGCGCTGCGATCTCGCCATCGGCGATCGATGGCTCGACGACGACGACGCCGCGCAGTCTGTCGGGCGCCAGCGCCAGTGTTTCCAAAAGCAGGCGGTTGTCGGTTCCGTAAACGCTCGGCTGAACGAGAACCGCCCGGTCGATGCCGAGCGCATTCATGACAGCGCGGTACTGTGTCCAGCCGACCGGATTCGGCGTGTAGTTCCTGAGCGGGGATAGAGGGTACGCCTCTTCCGGGCCGAACACATGCATATGCGTGTCGCAACTGCCGGCGGGCAAAATCCGCACCGAAGCGACATCGCTGGTCGGTCTTGGTGGAAGACACAGTCGCGGCGACGCGGTCAAGGCTTCGATCCCGGCTTGCGCCGCAGGAAGTCGAAATCGCAACCCTCATCCGCCTGAAGCACGTTCTCGACGAACAGCCGGGCATAGCCCCGCTCGGGAATGACGGCGTTTGCCTGTTCGCCCAGCCCCGCGCGGCGCCTCGAAAGTTCCTCTTCCTCAACCAGGAGATCCAGTCTCCGGGCCTCGGCGTCGAGGCGGATGAGATCGCCCGTTTGTGCGAGGGCGAGCGGGCCGCCGGCTGCCGATTCCGGAGTGATGTGCAGAACGATGGTGCCGAAGGCGGTTCCGCTCATGCGTGCGTCGGAGATGCGTACCATGTCCTTGACGCCCTGGCGGGCGAGCTTCTTCGGGATCGGGAGATAGCCGGCTTCCGGCATGCCGGGCGCGCCTTTCGGTCCCGCGTTTCGCAGGACCAGCACGTCATCGGCGGCGACATCGAGGGCCGGATCGTCGATGCGCTCGGCCATGTCGGCGACCGAATCGAACACGACCGCCCGGCCGGTATGGCTCAGGAGGTGCGGGCTCGCCGCCGCCTGCTTCAAAATGGCCCCGCCGGGGGCGAGGTTGCCCCGCAGCACGACCATGGAACCCAGCGCCTTGATCGGGGCGGCAGGAGAACGGATGACCGTCTGGCCGGGAACATCCTCGGCAGTCGCCACGACATCGCGCAGCGCGCCGCCGGATATGGTCGGCGTGTCGAGATCGATAAGGTCGCCAAGTTGCCGGAGCAATTTGGGGACGCCGCCGGCATGATGAAAATGCTCCATATAGTGCTGCCCCGACGGCTTGAGATCCACGAGCACGGGAACGAGGCGGCCGATTTCGTCGAGTTCGTCCAGGGACAGGGCATGGTCGGTGCGCCCCGCAATGGCGGACAGGTGGATGATGCCGTTCGTCGAGCCGCCGATCGCCTGCATGACGACCATGGCATTGCGGAAGGATCGCGGGGTGAGCAACTCGCTTGGGCGGGGACCACCCGTAACGGCCATTTTGGCCGCCACCTTTCCGCTCTCTTCGGCCAGGCGCACGCGTTCGGCATGGGGCGCGGGTATGGTCGCGCTCATCGGCAATGACAGCCCGAGCGTTTCGGTGATGCACGCCATGGTGCTTGCGGTGCCCATCACCATGCAGGTTCCGACCGATGGGGCGAGCCGTCCGTTGACGGTCTCGATTTCCTGTTCGTCCATTTCGCCGGCGCGATGCGCGCCCCAAAGCCGCCGGCAATCGGTGCATGCGCCGAGCACTTCGCCTCGATGGTGCCCCACGACCATCGGGCCGACCGGAACCACGACAGTCGGCAGATCGGCGCTGGCAGCGGCCATGATCTGGGCGGGCAACGTCTTGTCGCATCCGCCGATGACCACGACGGCATCCATCGGCTGGGCACGTATCATCTCCTCGGTTTCCATCGCCATCAGGTTGCGCAGAAACATCGACGTGGGATGGGCAAAGCTTTCGTGGATCGAGATGGTGGGAAACTCCATCGGCAATGCGCCCGCCAGCATCACCCCTCGCTTCACCGCGTCGAGCAGGATCTTCGTGTTGCCGTGACAGGGGTTGTAGTCGCTATAGGTGTTGGTGATGCCGACGATGGGGCGATCGAGCGCATCGTTCGAATATCCGGCCGCCTTGATGAAAGCCTTCCTTAAAAACAGGGCGAAGCCCTCATCGCCGTAGGTGGTCAGGCCCTTCCGCAGTCCGCGTGTCATCCCCGGCTCACTCCTTTATTGATCTTTCGTGTGTCGACAATCACCCCGGAAATTCATAATTGTCAATAATTATGCTCTGAAAATGCCATTCATCAGGAGTATTTTAGAAATTTCAGTATATAATATTGACAATATTTTATCTGTGGGTTCATTCTGCGGCGCAACCAAATGCCAAGGGAGGAGTTTGGAATGAGGATTATATGCAATGTGGGGCTTGGCTTAGCTTCCGCGCTGGTCATGTGCGGCGCAGCTTCGGCGCAGGTTTCCGAAATCACGATGTGGAGCAACTGGCCTGACGAACCGGCCAAGAAGGGATGGATCGAATCCCGTGTCCAGGAGTTCGAGGCCGCCAACCAACAATGCCGGGTTAGGCTCAGCTTCATTCCCAAAGCGGATTTGTACACGCAGGCGAATTCGGCGGTTCGCACGGGACAGGCTCCCGACATCTTCTATCTCGAGCCGGATCAGCCGGAATTTCTCGCCAGCGGCTTTCTCGAGCCCCTGAACGATCATGTCGATCCCGCCGCGATCGAAGACTGGGCGATGTCGGCCTGGGAGAGCGACGGGCAATTCTACGCCGTCCCGATCGAGGCTTACACGCTGGAGCTCTACTACAACCGTGAACTGGTGGAGCAGGTGGGCGTGAACGTTCCCGACAGCTACCGGCTGAGTGCGAGCGAGTTCACCGATCTCGTACGCAAGGGCGTCGAAGCCAACATCACCCCGATCTCGCAGGGTGTCGGCGACCGTCCGTTCCCCGGTGGGCAATTGCTGTTCGAGTCACTGCTGCGCACGCTGGGAGCCGAGGATTACGGCAGGCTTCTTGCCGGAGAGCTTTCCTTTACCGATCCGCGCGTCGAATCCGTGATGACATGGGTCAAGGAACTGGTCGACGAAGGCGCCTATCCCAGAAGTTTTTCAACGATGCGGCTGGGCGAGTCCCATTTCTATTTCTACAACACGCCGGGCGCGCTGACATTCCCCAATCCGAGCTGGTTTTCCGGCCGGGCATTCGCATCCGCCGACCAGGGCGGTATGCGGGAAGGCTTTCCGCTCGGCATCATGAACTTTCCGGTCATGGACGATGCGGCCTGCCCGGAATGCAAAACGCTCGCCGTTGCTGGCAGCTTCGTCATGTATTCGCGCAGCCAGAACAAGGATTGCGCAGGCGCGCTGCTGAACTCCATGGCGACGGTGGAGAATGGTACCCAGTGGGTCGGAGAAGTCGCGCTTCAAAGCGGCTTGCGCCACGATCCGGAAGCCATCGACAGCCCGCACCGGGCCTATCTCGATGAACTGAATGCGCGCAACGCCGATGTCAGCTACTTCTTCGGCACGCCGCTGATGCATTACCGCGGCCGATGCGCGGAAACCTATACCCAGATCATGAACAACGCATTTCCTGCCGGGCTGGTCAGCGTCGAGGACGCCGCCGCCAGAATGGATGCCGCCTGCTTCACCCAGTGAACGAGATGGCGGCAGCGATTCCCTCTTCGATGGAGAAGGCCCGCGGGGCCTCCTCCAGCCTCGCCGATCCGAGGCGAGCTTCCTGGCCCGTTCTCATGGTTTTCCTTCTGCCGGGGCTCATAGTGTATGTCGGACTGACGGCATATCCGGCTTTTCGCACCATCTATGACAGCTTCTTCCTCATCGAGGGAATGAACGTCACATTCGTGGGGCTGCAGAACTACACCCAGTTGATGGCGGATGAAACTTTCTGGATCTCGGTACGCAATACGTTGATCTGGGCCTTCATAGCGCCGTTTCTCGATGTCGCGACGGGACTGCTGCTCGCCCTTGCGCTTTATGCCGGCGTGCCCTTTGCGCGGTTTTTCCGCGTTGCATGGTTTACGCCGGTCCTGCTTTCCTATGTCGTCGTCGCGATCCTGTGGATGTGGATCTACAATTACGACTGGGGCGTCCTCAACGTCGTGCTGCGGGCCATAGGGCTCGGCAATCTGGCGTCTTCATGGCTTGGCGACCCCGACCTGGCGCTGGCTTCCGTGATTGTCACGCATGCGTGGAAATGGGCCGGCTTCAATATGGTGGTTTGCCTTGCAGCCATCCATTCGCTTCCCCGCGAGGTGCTCGAAGCGTCGGAACTCGACAATTGCGGGTGGGGCGCGAAGCTTCGCTACATCATCATCCCGATGCTCAAGCCCACATTGATCAGCCTCTACATTCTCGCGTTCATCGGCAAGATGAAGGTTTTCGATCTGGTCTGGATCATGACGCAGGGCGGTCCCTTGTGGGCGACGGAGACGGTTTCGACCTATGTCTACAAGCGCGCCTTCAACTGGAATACTTTCGATCTGGGCTATCCGTCCGCGATCGCGACGGTCTGGTTCCTCGTCGTGTGCATCTCCGTCCTTGTCCTGAACCGTATGCTCGCGTCCAAGGAAAGGCTGGAATACTGACATGACTTCGAACGCAGCGATCGTCGGGGGGCAGCGGCCGCTCCCCCGCTTTTTCGGACGCGGAAGCCTTGCCCTCGTTCTGGGGCTCTACACCGTCTACACGCTGGGCCCCTTCCTCTGGCTCGCCACCATGTCGGTGCGAAGCACGGCCGAAATCAGCGCCGATCCGTATGGTTGGCCGGAAACCTTCCGCTGGGGCCAGTTCTATTCGGCCTGGGTCGACGCCAATTTCGCATCCTATTTCCTGAATTCCACGATCGTCGTGGTCGGTGCGGTCGTGATCGTGACGCTCATCGGCGCCGCCGCCGCCCATGCCCTTGCCCGTTACAGGTTTCGGGGAAACAGGCTCATCTATGCGATCTTGTTTTCGTCGATCATCTTTCCCCCGCAGATCACCCTGATCTCGCTCTATCAGATACTGGTCGACTACAACCTCTACAACAGCCTGCTCGGACTGACCCTCGTCTACATCTCGTTGCAACTTCCGTTGACGGTCTATCTGCTCGAAGGGTTCTTCGCGCGCATTCCCCAGGATCTGTTCGATGCCGCGAAGATGGACGGCTATGGCGATCTGGAGATCTTTTGGCGCATCGTCCTGCCCGTCGGCATGCCGGCGATAGCCACGACGCTGATCCTCAACTTCATTCAATTGTGGAACGAGTTCCTGTTCGCCGTTGTGCTCGTGACCGACCCCGACAAGCGCACGCTGCCGATCGGCCTGCGTGCGTTCATGGGCGATAATTTCCAGGACATCGGCATGATCGCGGCGGGTGTGATGGTGTCCGTCATCCCGGTGATCGTCGCCTACATGTTCTTCTCCGAAAAGCTCATCCGCGGCATGACAGCCGGCGCCATTAAATGAGGCAGACATGGCCATCGTAGAACTCGACAAGATCGTCAAGCAGTACGGCATTGGCGGGCCGATCGCCGTGGACAAGGTGGACGTCACGATCGGCGACGGGGAGTTCATGGTGCTTCTCGGACCCTCCGGCTGCGGAAAATCGACAACGCTGCGCATGATCGCAGGGCTGGAGACCATATCCTCGGGAACGCTCTCCATCGATGGGAGGCTGGTCAACGATGTTCCCGCGAAGGATCGCGACATCGCGATGGTGTTCCAGTCCTATGCGCTCTATCCGCATATGAGTGTCGCGGAAAACCTTGCCTTCGGCCTGCGACGGCGAAAATTCAGTTCGGCCGAAATCGACAGCCGCGTCACTGCGGTGGCCGACATACTCGGCCTCAGCCATCTGCTCGCCCGCCGGCCGGCTGCATTGTCGGGCGGCCAGCGCCAGCGTGTCGCGCTCGGTCGCGCCATGGTGCGGGAGCCCAGGGTCTTTCTGTTCGACGAACCGTTGTCGAATCTGGATGCGGCCTTGCGTGTCAATACGCGCAGCGAGATCATCAAGCAGCACAACAGGCTTGGTTCCACAATGATCTACGTGACCCACGATCAGGTCGAGGCGATGACGATGGGAACCCGGATATGCGTGATGAATGCCGGCCGCGTGGCGCAGATCGGTGCGCCGCTGGAGGTCTACTGGAAGCCGGCCAACATTTTCGTGGCCCGGTTTCTCGGCTCACCACCTATGAACCTCGTGACAGCGACGCTTTCGACGGATGCCCGGCGGGCTCAAAATGCCGAACTCGATGCGCCGCTCGAACGCTGGAGCAACGCGGCCCTGTCTTCTTATGCCGGCCGAAAGATCACTGTCGGGGTCCGTGCGGAAGATTTGAGCCTGCACCGTCCCGAGCAGGGAGCCGATGCAGGCGTCATGCGTGGGCGTGTTGTTGCCGTGGAGCCGCTTGGTGCGGAAACCCTGCTGCTGGTCACGCTCCAAAGCGGGGCCGAAGTGACGGCCCGGTTGCCGCGCCAGGTCGCGGCGGTGATCGACGCGGACGTCGAACTGTTCTTCCCGAAGGACGCCGTCTATCTTTTCGACGCAGAAAGCGGTGATGCCCTGCCGACTGTCGAAGAGACGAACAGGATCGTCGGCGCTGCCCTCCAGAGGAGGGCTCACGGGTGACGCTTCGCATCGGGCTCGTCGGAGCCGGCTGGGTGACCCGGCATCATCTCGACGCATGGAAACGCCACGACGCGGAGGCGAGTGTCGTCGCCATCGCAGATCCGGTTCTGGAACGCGCGCAGGCACGGGCACAAGAGTTCGGCATAGGTGCCGTGTTCGACTGCGCGGCCGCGATGCTGGACGAGCAGGCGCTCGACGCCGTCGACATTGCCGCGCCGCGTGCGTTCCATGCCGATTTGGTGCGGCTTGCCGCCGATCGCGGCGTGCCGGTACTGTGCCAAAAACCACTGGCCCCGACATTGGCCGAGGCACAGAAACTGGTGCGTGAGGTCGGCGCACGGACCCGCTTGATGGTTCATGAGAACTGGCGTTTCCGTCCCTACTACCGTCAGGCGGCCGACTGGCTGCGCCAGGGGCGCCTCGGCAAGATAAAGGGAGCGGCCCTTACGCTTTTGACATCGGGTACCGTGCGGGATGCCGAGGGCCGCTACCCGGCGCTCGAAAGACAGCCTTTCATAGCCGACGAAACGCGGATGCTGGTCGGCGAGGTCCTCATCCATCACCTCGATACGCTGCGTTTCCTGCTTGGGGCGCTCGAAGTGAAAGCAGCCTGCCTGTCGCGGAGCTGTCCGGTCATTCGCGGCGAGGACAGCGCAACGATCCACCTTTCGACCGCCGGCGATGCAGGCGTAAGCCTCTTCGGTTCGTTTGCCGCTCACGGCGCGGCGATCCAGCAGCGCGATGAACTGATCATACTCGGCGAGAAAGCCACGCTGCGTCTCGACGGCTCCGTTCTTTCGATCCACGATGACGGCACGGAAGAGATCGTCTATGACGCCGATGAAGTGTATGCGGCATCGTATACGAGCACGATCGCCCATTTTATCGATTGCCTTCGCACGGGTGCGGCATTCGAAACCTCACCTGAGGACAATCTGATGACCCTCAAGCTCGTCGAAGACTGCTATCGACTGTCGAATTGGGAAAGGAAAGCTGGAGCAGCGGCATGAGCGAGCCATTACCGATTCCGACACGCATCGACGAACAGGCGGAAATCAAGCGCCGGATCGAAGAGGACATCATCTTCGGCCGTCTGGCACCGGGTACGCGTTTGATCGAGGACATGCTGATGGCGCGGTATCACGCGTCACGCCATTACGTCCGTCAGGCGTTGGTCGATCTAGAGCGAAGCGGCATCGTCAGGCGCGAGCGGAATGTCGGCGCGACGGTCAGGACGTATTCGCCCGACGAAGTTCGGCAGATCTATGAAGTTCGCGAAATGCTGTCCCGGCAGGCGGCGCTGAACATTCCGCTGCCCGCGCCGCAGGCGCTGATCGATCGCCTCGAAGCTATCCAGGCCGACTATGCGAAACACGCGCTTGCCGGCGACCTTCGGGGCGTTCACGAAACGAACGACGCCTTTCATCTCGCCCTGTTTTCAGGATGCGGCAATCCATATCTGGTCCAGACGTTGCAGGAATATATGAGCCTGACCTTGCCGATACGCGCCAAGAATCTGGCCGACCGGGAGGGGCTGACGCTGTCGATCAAACAGCACGCGGTGATGATCGATCTCATGCGCGGGACCGATAGCTGGGCGCTGTCGCAATTGTGCGTGGATCACATGCAGTACAGCAAGCTGGATTATCTCAGGCGCGCGGCGGCCTAGCGACCGCTTCTCAGGCAGCAGCCGCCATAGACGGTCCCGTCGGGCGCGATCACCATGGCTTCGTAGGGAAAGCCGACATCGCTCATGCCGTCCGAGCAGAAACGATGGTTTCGCCATGCCGCGACATGGCCGGTTCCGTCCTCGCTTTCGAGCCGCACGGCGTAGCGGCCGAGAAGTCCGACGGCGCGTGTCATCGGGCCTGCCTTCCATGTCACGTCATCGTCCACCGGTGTCTGGAAGACCGCTTCCTCGCCGCCGATCGACAACGTCCAGAACGGCTCGGTGCCGTTGCAGCGCAATGGAAAGATCGCGTCGTCTGCCGGTTGCGCCTCGCCCGGCGCAAGGTAGCGCGCATTGACCCAGCCAAGTCCGTCATCGCCGACGACTTGCCACCACACGGAGCCGTTCAGTTCCATGCGTGTGCCGGCGACCGCCAAATCGTCGGCGTCCGGCGACAGGGTGCCGACGATTTGCGAGGACGCGTCGGGCTGTGCGCGAATGTTCAGGACGTCGCTCTCGCGCACGTCGACCACCCGATAGGTCAGGGTCGGTTCGGGGGCCTGCTCCTCGGTTGCGAATGCCGGATCGGCCAGGAAAATGAGCGAAAGCGCGGCGATCTTGAACTGGTTCACGATGAGCGTCCCTTACCCGTCAAACGGTGGCGGGATCTTACCGAAGCGAGATGATTTCCGCCATCCACGGTTCGGCCTCGCGCCGGCTCGCAAGCGTTTGCTCGACCTCGTTGAAGAACGAACCGACGGCCTCGTCCTGGGCAAGTTCGGGAAGGCCGAGCAGTTCGAGTTCTGCAAACATGGAATCGGCGACGATTCCGGCATAGCGGTCCGCGACGCGATCCGAACTCGCCCTTTGGAGGGCATCCACGACGGCCTCAACGCGCCCCTGGCGTCGCTCCATCGGAAACAGTGTGACAGTCGTGGCTTTCGCCAAAGTTTCTTCGTTCAAACGCACGCTACCCATCCCCCGGTCACGCATTTCAAGCCTGCCGATGCGAATCGCCCGGCGTTGTCCGCATAATTGTCCGAGCGTGGTTGACGAGATGTTACCGGTGGGCCGTGCGCGTGATCCGCCTGCCTTGGTCCAGAGTCCAAATATGTCGATGACGAATTATTGCGAGTTCCGAAAAAATTCGACTCGGCCTTCGCGCGCAATCTGCTAAGAGTGCGCTTGGGAGGATTGCCAGCCATGTTTCTTGGGCTCGATCTCGGCACGTCCGGGGTGAAAGCGGTTTTGATCGACGCGGATCAGCGCGTCGTCGCATCTTCGACGGCGGAACTTTCCGTTTCGCGGCCGCATCCGGGGTGGTCGGAACAGAATCCCGACGACTGGCTCACTGCTGCCGAGCAGGCGATTGGCGAATTGTCACGGTCCCATCGCGGCGAACTCGGTGCAGTGCGCGGCATCGGCCTGTCCGGCCAGATGCACGGTGCCACGCTGGTCGATGCGTCGAACAGAGCGCTTCGTCCGTGCATCCTTTGGAACGACACGCGCAGCCATGCGGAAGCCAAGGCGCTCGACGCCGACCCGCGCTTTCGAAAGATCACCGGCAATATCGTCTTTCCAGGCTTTACCGCGCCCAAGCTCGCCTGGGTGAAAGCGAACGAGCCGGATGTGTTTTCGAAGGTCGCCAAAGTGCTGCTGCCGAAGGACTATCTGCGTCTTTGGCTGACCGGCGAGACGATGTCCGACATGTCGGATTCGTCCGGAACGTCATGGCTCGATGTCGGCAGGCGCGAATGGTCGTCCGAGCTTCTGGCCGTCACGGACCTTGGCGAACAGCATATGCCTTCGCTCGTGGAGGGCACGCAGCCGGCGGGCGATCTGCGCGGCGAACTGGCATCCAAATGGGGCATGACCGGCCGAATCGTCGTTGCCGGCGGGGCAGGGGACAATGCGGCTTCCGCCTGCGGGCTGGGCGTGGCGCATGCGGGCCGGGCCTTCGTGTCGCTCGGCACATCCGGCGTGCTCTTTGCGGCCAACGACCGCTATCTGCCGAACCCGGAAAGCGCCGTCCATGCCTTTTGCCATGCATTGCCGAACACATGGCATCAGATGGGCGTCATCCTGTCGGCGACCGATTGCCTCAACTGGCTGGCGGGCGTCACCGGCGAGAAGCCGGCCGAATTGACGCGCGATCTCGGCGAGAGCCTGCGTACGCCGGGTGGCGTGACCTTCCTGCCTTACCTTTCGGGCGAGCGCACGCCGCACAACGACGCGGCGATCCGGGGCGCATTCATCGGTCTTGCGCATCAATCCGACCGGGCGGCGCTCACGCAGGCGGTCCTGGAAGGCGTCGCCTTTGCGTTGCGCGACAATCTGGAAGCGCTGAAGGCAGCGGGGACGGAGCTTCACGCCGTCATGGCGGTCGGCGGCGGTTCGCGCTCGCGGCTCTGGCTAAAGGCCATCGCGACCGCGCTCGACCTGCCTGTCCAGATTCCGGCGGACGGGGAGTTCGGCGCGGCATTCGGCGCGGCAAGGCTGGGGCTCGTCGTCGCTACGGGTGCGCAGCCTTCCGACGTAATGACGCCTCCAACCATCGCCGAAACGATCGAACCCGAACGCGCGCTTTCCTCGGCCTATGAGGATGCCTATCGCCGCTACCTCGCGCTTTATCCCGCACTTCAAGGAGTTTGAGCCATGAGCACTGGATTTTTCGGCGACATCAAGCCGATCCGCTACGAAGGCCCGGAGGCCGTTTCGGAACTCGCTTATCGCCACTATAATCCCGACGAAATCGTCCTCGGCAAGCGCATGGAAGACCATCTGCGCTTTGCCGTCGCCTATTGGCACTCCTTCGCCTGGCCGGGCGGCGATCCGTTCGGCGGGCAGACCTTCGAGCGGCCATGGTTCGGCGACACGATGGATCTGGCGAAGCGAAAGGCGGACACCGCCTTCGAGATGTTCCAGCTTCTCGGCGTCCCGTTCTACTGCTTTCATGACGCCGACGTGCGGCCGGAAGGCGCGACGCTGAAGGAAAGCATTTCACGCCTCGACGAGATCGGCGATGTGTTCGCCAAGAAGCAGGAAGAGACCGGCGTCAAGCTGCTCTGGGGCACAGCCAACCTCTTCTCGCACCGCCGCTACATGGCGGGCGCGGCGACCAATCCGGACCCGGATGTGTTTGCCTATGCGGCCGCGACGGTGAAGTCCTGCGTGGACGTGACGAAGCGGCTCGGCGGCGCCAACTACGTCCTTTGGGGCGGTCGCGAGGGCTATGAGACGCTTCTCAACACCGACATGAAGCGCGAGCGCCAGCAGGCGGGCCGGTTCCTGTCGATGGTCGTCGACTACGCGAAGAAGATCGGCTTCGACGGCACCATCCTGATTGAGCCCAAGCCGCAGGAGCCAACCAAGCACCAATACGATTACGACGTCGCGACGGTCTATGGCTTCCTGAAGGATTTCGGGCTGGAGAACGAGGTCAAGGTCAATGTCGAGCAGGGCCATGCGATCCTGGCGGGGCACTCGTTCGAGCACGAATTGGCGCTGGCCGGCGCGCTCGGCATCTTCGGTTCGATCGACATGAACCGCAACGATTATCAGTCGGGCTGGGACACAGACCAGTTCCCCAACAATGTGCCCGAAATGGCGCTCGCCTATTACGAGGTTCTTCGTGCGGGCGGCTTCACCACGGGCGGCACGAATTTCGACGCCAAGCTGCGCCGCCAGTCGCTCGATCCGGTCGATCTGCTGGCAGCTCATGTCGGCGGCATGGATTGCTGTGCGCGCGGGCTGAAAGCCGCGGCGCGGATCATCGAGGACAAGGCGCTCTCCGCTCCGCTTGAAGAGCGTTATGCGGGCTGGAGCCTTGCCGACGCCGAGGCGATGCTGTCGAGCGATGCGACGCTGGAGATGATCTCGGAGCGGGCTCTTTCCAAGGGCATCGATCCGCAGCCGAAATCCGGCCGTCAGGAACGACTGGAAAACATCGTCAACCGGTACGTGTAGACGTTCGCCGAAACGAACCGTTTACGAGTGGGGCGGATGCGGGAACAAAAGTCTCGCATCCGCCGCATTTCGGACGCGGCCTTGTCTTCGCCCTGTCATCGATCCCGATTATCTTCCGCCTGTCCCCAAGAGAGGAGGGAATCGATGGTCGAACAACCTTTTTCCAATCGCACCGATGCGGATGCGACGGCATGCGCCATTCCGTCCGATCTGGATTCCGTCGTCGACCGTCTGATGTCGTTGGTGGGGCCTGAAGCCGGCGACGAGATCGACCGCGCGGTGAACCGTCGGGCGCAGATGACGCTGGTGCGCACGATCCGCAGCGTCATCGAGAACGACGAAGCCGACAAAGCGGCCTGACGGCACGTTCCGACGCCGTCATCGTCGGGCTTGTCCCGATGATCTGCCGATGTCGCCGATTCCCGGCGTTTGCAGAGGCTTGGCACAAGGCCGAGCATGATGGATGAGCATCGGCGATGCCCCGTCTTACTTCCAGCCGTTTGAAACGCCTCACTGGACGACGAAATAGTTTTCGATCGAAGCTGCCGCCTGTTTGAGTCGCGGCAGGAATTCGCGCTTCATCTGCGTGAGCGAGGTGCGGGCCGACTGCGTGGATATGTTGATCGCGGCGACGATGCGGCCGTTTCGATCGCGAATCGGCACCGCGATCGACCGAAGGCCGATTTCCAGTTCCTGATCGACGATGGCATAGCCGTCCGTTCGTGCGGTCGTGATGTGCCGGGCGAGGGCGTCGCGTTCGATCACGCTGTGTTCGGTGTTCGCGTCCATGGTGGCGCGGGCAAGGAAGAGGTCGAGATCGGCCGGTGTCAGGTCGGACAGCAGCACGCGACCCATCGAGGTCCACAGCGCAGGCAGGCGTGTGCCGACATGCAGCCCGACGGAAACGATGCGCGCTCCTGCGATGCGCGCGACATAGACGACGTCTTCATCCGCCAGAACCGCAGCCGAACAGCTTTCGTTGAGCACTGTCGAAACCTCGCGCATGAACGGTTCGGCATAGGCCCATAAGGAGGAGCCGGACAGCCATGTACGCGCCAAGGTGATCAGGCGAGGCGAGAGCCGGAAGACGCGCCCGTCCTGAAGCGCGTATCCCGATGCAACCAGCGTCAGAAGGAAGCGACGCGCACCTGCGCGCGTCAATCCCGCTTTCTCGGCCGTTTCCGTCAGGGTCAGTCCAGCCGGGTGAAGGGCGAGAATTTCCATCACGGACAGGCCACGCGCGAGCGAGCCCACATGGTCGCGGGCAAGAGGTTCGGCGATTGACTCGTCATGCGGTGTCATCTAGCTATGTATCGCATAGAGAACATTTGTTCGCAATGCGAACTTTTAAAGATCGTACTTGAACGTCCGGGAGCGAGATGAACAAGATCCAGACAGATATCGATGAGGCCGTCGCGGGCATCGAGGACGGCATGTCCGTCATGATCGGCGGTTTTGGTGGTTCGGGCGCGCCGATCGAACTGATCGACGCGTTGATCGACCGCTACAAGCGCACCGGCTCGCCCGGAAATCTTGCGATCATCAACAACAATGCGGGCAACGGCGCGGTCGGCATCGCGGCGATGATCTATGCCGGCATGGTTGCCAAAGTGGTCTGTTCCTTCCCGCGCTCGACGGATTCGCGCGCTTTCACCGAGCGCTATCTGGCCGGCGAGATCGAGCTCGAACTCGTGCCGCAAGGCACGCTCGCAGAACGAATTCGCGCGGGCGGGTCCGGCATTCCGGCCTTTTACACGCCGACGAGCTACGGTACGCAGCTTGCCGAAGGCAAACCCGTCGCCGAGTTCGATGGCAGGCACTATGTACAGGAGCGCTGGCTGAAAGCCGACGTCGCGATCATCAAGGCGGAAATCGCCGACGCGAAGGGCAACCTGACCTACAATAAGGCCGCGCGCAACTTCGCACCACTGATGGCGATGGCGGCCGAGACCACTATCGTTCAGGCCAGTCGGATCGTCGATCCGGGCGGCATTGATCCCGAACATGTCGTCACGCCCGGCATCTTCGTCGATGCCATCGTCGAGGTGGCCGAACCTGCCCAGGAAGAGGCATTGTTGCGCGCGGGAGCCCAATCATGACCGCAAAACTTTCCAACGCGCAGATCGCCTGGCGCGCCGCGCAGGACATCCCGGACGGTGCCTATGTCAATCTGGGCATAGGCTTTCCCGAGATGGTCGCCAAGTTCAAGCCGGACGGCCGCGAGGTGATCTACCACACCGAAAACGGCGTGCTCGATTTCGGCGAGGCACCGCCCGCCGGTGAAGAGGATTGGGACCTGATCAATGCCGGCAAGAAGGCGGTGACGCTCAATCCGGGCGCGTCGTTCTTTCACCACGCGGACAGTTTCGCGATGGTGCGCGGCGGTCATCTCGACGTCGCCATCCTCGGCGCCTACGAAGTCGCGCAGACCGGTGATCTCGCCAATTGGTCGACCGGGCCGAAATCGGTGCCGGCCGTCGGCGGCGCGATGGATCTGGTTCATGGCGCCAAACGCGTGTGCGTCATCACCGACCACGTCACCAAGGACGGAAGGCCGAAGCTCGTCGACAAATGCGCGCTGCCGCTGACCGGCGTCGGCTGCGTGACGACGGTCTATACGAGCCTTGCCGTGGTCGATATCGTCAATGCGCGGTTCGTTTTGCGCGAAAAATTGCCAAGCATCAGCCTCGAGGACTTGCAGGCCGTGACCGGTGCCGAACTGGTCGCGGACAAGGTTGGGGATCTGATCGTACCGGAGGTTTGACATGGCTGACGCCTATATCTGCGACTATATCCGCACGCCCATCGGCCGTTTCGGCGGCTCGCTTTCGTCCGTGCGCGCCGATGATCTCGGCGCGGTGCCGCTGAGGGCTCTGATGGAACGCAATGCGAAGGTTGATTGGGAAGCGATCGACGACGTGATCTATGGCTGCGCCAATCAGGCCGGCGAGGACAATCGCAACGTCGCTCGCATGGCGCTGCTTCTGGCGGGCTTGCCGGAAGCCGTTCCGGGCGCGACGGTCAATCGCCTTTGCGGCTCCGGCATGAATGCCGTCATCGATGCGGCGCGCGCGATCAAGGCGGGCGAGGCCGAGATCATGATTGCCGGCGGCGTCGAATCCATGAGCCGCGCGCCCTTCGTCATGCCGAAGGCCGACACGGCATTTTCGCGCAATGCCGAAATCTACGACACCACGATCGGCTGGCGCTTCGTCAATCCCCTGATGAAGAAGCAGTACGGCGTCGATTCCATGCCGGAGACGGCGGAGAATGTCGCCGAGGACTTCCAGATCAATCGTGCCGATCAGGACGCGTTCGCCGCGCGCAGCCAGGACAAGGCCGTCGCCGCACAGGAGAGCGGACGCCTGGCCAAGGAAATCGTGGCCGTCACGATCCCGCAGCGCAAGGGCGATGCGATCGTCGTGGACAGGGACGAGCATCCCCGCGCGGGCACGACCGCCGAGAAGCTCGGCAAATTGCCGACGCCTTTCAAAAAGGAAGGCGGCACGGTCACGGCCGGCAACGCGTCCGGCGTCAATGACGGCGCGGCGGCGCTCATCATCGCGTCGGAAGAAGCGGCGAAGAAATACGGGCTGACGCCGATCGCGCGCGTTCTCGGCGGGGCGACTGCCGGGCTAGCGCCGCGTATCATGGGTTTCGGCCCCGCGCTGTCGACGAAGAAGCTCGTCGAGCGGCTCAGCATGAAGGTCACCGATTTCGACGTGATCGAACTCAACGAAGCCTTCGCGTCTCAGGGCCTCGCGACCTTGCGCGATCTGGGTATCGCCGACGATGCGGCGCATGTGAACCCGAACGGCGGCGCGATCGCGCTCGGCCATCCACTGGGCATGTCCGGTGCGCGCATCACCGGCACGGCCGCGCTGGAACTTCGCGAGCGCGGCGGGCGATATGGCCTTGCCACGATGTGCATCGGCGTCGGGCAGGGCATCTCGATCGCCATCGAGCGCGTGTGATCCTGAAATCTTTGCGGTCGGGTCAGTTCCCGGCCGCCGCCATCTTCCGTCCGGCAATCGCCTTTTCCAGCCAGCCGATCTCCATCTCGGGGACGGACGACAGGAGAAGCTGGGTGTAGTTGTCGTAAGGTGGCGACAGCACCTGCGATTTCGGCCCATAGCGCACGACTTCGCCGCGATACATGACGGCGATGGAGTCGGCGATGGCGCGCACGGTCGCGATGTCGTGCGTGATGAAGAGGTAGGAGACGCCTTCCTCTTTCTGCAATTCCAGAAGCAGTTTCAGGATGCCGTTCGCGACCAGCGGATCGAGCGCGCTCGTCACCTCGTCGCAGATGATGAGCTTCGGCTTGGCCGCCAGCGCGCGTGCGATGCACACGCGCTGTTTCTGGCCGCCCGACAATTCGGCGGGATAGCGGTCGATGAAACCGCTTCCCATCTCGATCTTGTCCAAGAGCTCGGCGACGCGGCGGTCGCGCTCCTTCCCGCGCATGTCGAAGTAGAATTCGAGCGGGCGACCGATGATCGTCGCAACCGTCTGGCGCGGGTTCATCGCCACGTCCGCCATCTGGTAGATCATCTGCAATTCGCGCAGATCTTCCTTGCTGCGCTGGGCGAGGCGGGAAGAAAGCTCGCGGCCGTCGAAATTGATCGAGCCCTCCTTCGGCGGCAAAAGACCGGTGATGGCGCGGGCCAGCGTCGACTTTCCCGAACCGGATTCGCCGACGACGGCGAGCGTCTGGCCCGGTTGGATATCGACGGACACGTTTTTCAGGACGTTCACCGACCCGCCGCCATAAGCGGCTGTCACGTTCTTGACCGACAGAAGCGGCGTGCCGTCGGGCGACTGCTCGCCATGTTCGACATGGCGGGCGGCAACGAGTTGTTGCGTGTAGGTTTCCTGCGGGTCGTCTACGATCTGCCGCGTCTTGCCCCATTCGACCGTCTTGCCGTGGCGCAGCACCATGATCTCGTCGGAGACCTGGGCGACGACGGCAAGATCGTGGGTGATATAGAGCGCGGCGACGCCAGTATCGCGGATTGCCTCCTTGATTGCGGCGAGCACGTCGATCTGGGTCGTCACGTCGAGCGCGGTCGTCGGCTCGTCGAAAATGATCAGGTCCGGCTGCGAACACAGCGCCATCGCTGTCATGACGCGCTGGAGTTGGCCGCCTGAAACCTGGTGCGGATAGCGCTTGCCGATGTTTTCCGGGTCGGGCAGGGACAGCTTCCGGAACAGCTCGACCGCGCGCTTTTCGGCCTCCCGGCGTGACGAAACGCCGTGTTTCAGCGTCGCTTCCACGACCTGATCCATCAGACGGTGCGCCGGGTTGAACGCGGCTGCCGCAGATTGCGCGACGTAGCAGACCTCGCGCCCGCGCAGTTTGCGCTTCTTGCGCGCATTGTCTTTCAAAATGTCGCGGCCGTTGAGCCACACTTCGCCGCCGGTGATCCTGACGCCGCCGCGCCCATAGGCCATGGGCGACAGGCCGATGGTCGATTTGCCGGCACCGGATTCGCCGATCAATCCCAGCACCTTGCCTTTTTCCAGCGCAAGCGAGACGTCATCGACGATGACGATATCGCGCGGCGCGTCGTCCGGAGGGTAGACCGTGACCTCGATCCGGAGGTTGCGGATGTCGAGGAACGGCTTGTCGGTAACTGGCATCGGTTCCTTAGGCATTGCCGCGTCCCCCCTTCAGATCGCTGGTGCGATTGAGGAGCCAGTCGGCGACGAGGTTGACGGAGATGGCGAGCGCGGCGATCGCGCCGGCGGGGATCAGCGCGGCCGGAATGCCGAAGACGATGCCTTCGCGGTTCTCGCGCACCATGCCGCCCCAATCGGCGTTCGGCGGCTGGACGCCTAGGCCGAGGAAGGACAAAGCGGAGAGGAACAACACCGCATAGATGAAACGCAGGCCGAGTTCCGACACCAGCGGCGACAGTGCATTCGGCAGGATCTCGCGGAAGATGATCCAGCGCGTTCCTTCGCCGCGCAGCTTGGCCGCCTCGACGAAGTCCATCACGTTGATGTCCACCGCGACAGCGCGCGAAAGGCGATAGACGCGCGTGGAATCGAGCAGCCCCATGACGATGATCAGTGTCGGAATGGTCGAGGGCAGAACCGACAGCACGACGAGGCCGAAGATCAGCGTCGGGATCGACATCATGAGATCGACGAAGCGCGACATCAACGTGTCGAACCAGCCGCCCAGCACGGCGGCCATGAAGCCGAGTATTGCGCCGAGCGTAAAGGCAAGGGCCGTGGCGGACACCGCGATGAAGACGGTTATGCGCGCGCCGTAGATCATGCGGGACAGAAGATCGCGTCCCAGATTGTCCGTGCCGAGCCAGTATTGCGCCGAGGCCGGCTCCCACACGCCGCCGAGAACGCGCGAGCCTGGATAGGGCGCGATCCAGGGTGCGAAGATCGCGACGAAGAGAAGAACGACGGTGACGATAAGGCCGATGGCCGCCCCGATGGGCATGCGTTTGAACATGGTCATCGCCTCACCTCCTGTGCCGCAGACGCGGATTGGCGAGGATCGCTACGATGTCCGCGACGAGGTTCAGGCCGATATAGACGGCGGCGAAGATCAGGCCGACGGCCTGCACGACGGGAACGTCGCGGCGCGTGACGTGATCGACGAGATATTGACCCATGCCCGGATAGACGAAGATGACCTCGATGACGACGACGCCGACGACGAGATAGGCCAGGTTGAGCATGACCACGTTGACGATCGGCGCAATGGCGTTGGGGAAGGCGTGCTTGCGGATGATCTCGAACAACGTCAGCCCTTTGAGTTCGGCCGTCTCGATATAGGCCGACTGCATCACGTTGAGGATCGCGGCGCGTGTCATGCGCATCATATGCGCGAGCACGACCAGCGTCAGGGCGGTCGCCGGCAGGGCGATGGCGCGCATCCGGTCGAGGAAGGGCATCGTGTCGTAGACGGTCGATACGCTCGGGAACCAGCCGAGGCGCACGGCGAAGAAGTACATCAGCACATAGCCGATGAAGAATTCGGGCAGCGAGGTCGCCGACAGCGAAAGGCCGGAGATCGTCTTGTCGACGAAGCCGTTGCGATAGCGCACGGCGATCAGCCCCAGAAGGATGGCGAGCGGCACGGAAACGGCAGCGGCCCAGAAGGCCAGGAACATCGTGTTCTTCAGGCGCGGCCATATCGAGGTCGCGATGTCCATGCGGTTCGACAGAGCCGTTCCGAGATCGCCTGTCAAAACGCCGCCGAGCCAGCGGAAGTAGCGGATATAGGCAGGATCGTTGAGGCCGAGCTGCGCGCGCAAATTTTCGAGCGCCTGCGGGGTCGCAGCCTGTCCGAGGATCGACGCGGCGACGTCGCCCGGCAGGATTTCGGTGCCGACGAAGATCAGGACCGAAACAGCCAGCAGGAGAAGGACGCCCAGCGCGATGCGCTGGGCGATGAGTGTCAGTATCGGATGTGCCCCCAAGGCGTCAGGCCCCCTCAGGCCTGATCGAGCCAGACGCGGGTCGCGGCCCGCAGGTTGGAGGTCTCGTGGTTGGGATCTTGCACCCAGCCCTGAACTTCCTCACGGCGCGCGTCGAGGAAGTCGTTGAACATCGGCAGGATCAGGCCGCCGTCGTCGCGCACCTTAGTGGCGGCTTCGCGGTACATTTCAGCGCGCTTGGTGTCGTCCAGTTCGCCGCGCGCCTCGCGTATGAGGGTGTCGAAGCCCTCGTCGAAGAAGCGCGTGTCGTTCCAGTCGGCGCCCGTGACGTAGGCGGTCGAATACATGGAATCCTGCGTCGGGCGTCCGCCCCAGTAGGAGGCGCAGAAGGGCTGCTTGTTCCAGACCTCGGTCCAGTAGCCGTCGCCCGGCTCGCGCTGAACCTGGATCTCGATGCCGGCAGCCTGTGCCTGCTGCTGGAAAAGCTGTGCCGCATCGACCGCGCCGGGGAAGGCGACTTCGGAGGTGCGCAGCAGGATCGGGCCGGAATGCCCGGATCTCTCGAAATAGTGCCGTGCCTCGTCCGGGTCGTAGGCGCGCTGCTCGACACCTTCGGGGAAGAGCGCATAGGACTGGTTGATCGGAAAATCATTGCCGACCGAGGCGTGGCCGGCCAGGATCTGTTCGATCATCTGCTCGCGGTCGACGGCCAGCTTCAACGCCATGCGCAGATCGGCATTGTCGAACGGGGCCGTGTTGCAATGCATCGCGAAAATGTAGTGCCCCTTGGACGGAACGCTCTCGATATGCACGCCGGGCATGCGCGCCAGAAGTTCGACCGTGCGCGGCTCCACGCGGTTGATGATATGGACCTGACCCGACTGGAGCGCCGAGGTGCGCGCGGTCGGATCGTTCATGACGATAACCTCGACGGAGGCGACATGGCCGATATCGTCGTTCCAGTAACCGTCATACTTGGTCGAGACGTGGCGGATGCCCGGCTCGTTGACCTCGACCTGATAGGGGCCCGTGCCGATGCCGGCCGCCGGATCGTCATAGCCGCCATTGGGCTGGATCACGAGGTGGTAGTCGGTCAAAAGCAGCGGCAGATCGGCGTTGCCGCTGTCGAGCTTGAACACGACATTGTCGCCGTCGACCGAAATGTCGGTGATGCCCCGCAGCACGCCGAGCGCGGCCGATTCCGTCGCTTCGTCGGAATGGCGACGGATCGTCTGGGCAACGTCTTCGGGTGTCAGGTCCTGGCCGTTGTGGAAGGTTACGCCCTTGCGGATTTTGAAGCGCCATTCGGCGGCGTCGTCGGACGCTTCCCAGGACTCGGCCAGAACCGGCTGCGGCGAGCCGTCCTGCGGCGACTGGAGAACGAGAAGCTCGCCCCAGGTCGAACCGAAATTCTGCGAAACCTGCGTCAGCCAGAGCGCCGGATCGAGCGAATTGGTGGATTCGCCGCCCTGAAGCCCCAAGCGCAGATCGCCGCCCTTCTGGGCGCCTTGCGCGCGTGCCGCGCCGATCAGAAGCGAATTTGCGAAAACGGCGGACGCGCCGAGAGCGGATGCGCGGCCGAGAAAGTCACGACGGTTCAGCTTGCGTGCAGCGACCATCCTGCTCAGAAATTCGAGTTCCTTAGACATTGCCTGTTCCTCATTCGATCAGTGGTTCGAACCCATTGAAGCGGGCCCGTTCGTGCAGGCCTCGTTGTGCTGGATATTGACGCCAAAAAGCGACACCCAGCAAGGCCAATTCCGACATCACTTGACGTAAATGGATGTCCCCTCGCGTGGCGGCGAATATAGCCGTCAGTTGGAGAGGATCAACCGTGTTTGGAAAATTCTCGTGGAATTCCGTATGTTTGGCGAATTCGAGGCTGTCGGCAAACTATTTGCCGACTGCCTTTTCGGTGAGATCGGGCCACCGCATTTCGATATCGGCCACGCGCGAACGGATAATCCTGGCGCGGGCTGCGAACATCTTTCGCAGACCGGGATTCAACTGTCATCGCGCATCGCAGCGATTGCGGGCTTATGAGACGATGCTGTCGGGAAGTCGGATTTCCCAAGGCGTTTCGAAATTGAACTCCTCGAGATTGTTCTCCTCTCCGCCACGGTCGACCACGACGAAATCCTGCGCCTGCCCCATCGGTGTCAACACGCCGTGCCAGACGTTGCGACGATAATTGACGCCCTGTCCGGGGCTCGTGAGGAAGGCTTGCGGCCTACCGGGCATGCCGTTTTCATCAGGACACACCACGACGAGGAAGGGCCGGTCGTCGAGCGGCATGAAGGCCTGGCTGCCGAAGGGGTGCCGCTCGACGAGATCGAGCTTGAGCGGAAACGGATAGGGCGTTCCCCTGAAGATCGAGATCAGCACACGCGCATTCGTTCCCGCCGCTTCGACCGTCGCCAGATCGTGATAGCGCTCGCATTTCCCGCGATTGATCGGGAAATGGGTGGGGCAATCGGTGTCCAGCACATCGCCGAAGGGGGCGAATGCCTTGCGTGTCAGCGGGACGGCGGTGAGGATGCGGTTCATCGGAATGCCAGCTTCGCGTGACGATTGACGTCCTTGTACAGCAGGTAACGGAACCGCCCCGGCCCGCCCGCATAGCATGCCTGCGGGCAAAAGGCGCGCAGCCACATGAAGTCGCCGGCCTCGACTTCCACCCAGTCTTTGTTGAGCTTGTAGACGGCCTTGCCTTCCAGCACGTAGAGGCCGTGTTCCATCACATGCGTTTCCTCGAACGGGATCAGCCCGCCCGGCTCGAACGTGACAATTGTGACGTGCATATCGTGGCGCAGATCTGCGGGATCGACGAAGCGCGTCGTTGCCCATGCGTCGTTGGTGTCGGGCATCGGCGTCGGCGCGATGTCGTTCTCGTTAAGGAAAAGGGCGTCGGGTGCGTCGAGGCCTTCGACGAATTCGTACGCCTTGCGGACCCAGTGAAAGCGCGTCGCCGCGCCGCTTTCGTTCTTCAGCGTCCAGCCGCTGGCCGGCGGCAGATAGGCGTAGCCGCCGGGCGTCAGCACATGGCGCTCGCCGTCGAGCGTAACAGTGACCTCTCCCTCGACCACGAAAAGCACACCTTCGGCATCGGCTTCGGGTTCAGGTTGATCCGAGCCGCCACCGGGCAGCACTTCCATGATGTATTGCGAGAAGGTTTCGGCGAAGCCGGACAGCGGCCGTGCGAGAATCCATGCGCGCGTTTTTTCCCAGAAGGGCAGGAAGCTCGTCACGATGTCGCTCATGACGCCTTTTGGGATCACCGCATAGGCGTCGGTGAAGACAGCACGGCCGGTGTGGATCGCAGTCTGGGGCGGCAGGCCGCCGGTCGGGGCGTAGTAGGAACGGTCGGTCATGCGGGCAAAATGTCCTTGAGCCTCAGATAGGCGATGCGCTCGACCTGTTTGCAGGCCGTTTCGAACTCGGTGTCCCGGTCGCTGGCGACGCGGCGGCGAAAGGCGTCGAGAATCGACGCCTTGGTGTTGTCTTTCACGGCAATGATGAAGGGGAAACCGAATTTCGAAATGTAGGAATCATTGAGTTCGGTGAATGCTGCGCGTTCCTCGTCGGTCAGGGCGTCGAGCCCTGCGGATGCCTGTTCGCTGGTCGATTCCGCCGTCAGGCGCTTTGCCTGTGCGAGCTTTCCGGCAAGGTCGGGGTGAGCCTGAAGCACGACGAGCCGCTCATCCACGCTGGCTGAGCGGAACATGCGCGCCAGCGCATTGTGCAACCCGCCGGCGCTGTCATGGGCGGGGCCGAGTTCCAGTTCGAAGGCGCGTTCGGCGATCCACGGCGAGTGCTCGAAGATGGAGCCGAAGCGCGAGACGAACGCGTCCCGTTGCATGCGGGAGGGGCGCAAAGCATGTGGCTGGTAAGGATAGGTCTCGATCCAGTGCTCGGCGATGTCGATACGCCGCGCGATCCAGACCTTGTCGTGGCTTTGGACGTAATCCAGAAAACGTTTCAGCGCGGCAAAGCGGCCGGGCCGCCCGATCAGGCGGCAATGAAGACCGATGCTCATCATGGCCGGTCGTCCAGCCTCGCCTTCGGTATAGAGCGTGTCGAAAGCGTCCTTCAGATAGGCGAAGAACTGGTCGCCCGAATTGAAGCCTTGCGCGGTGGCGAACCGCATGTCGTTGGCGTCGAGCGTATAAGGGATGACGAGTTGCGGCGGGATCGGGTTTCCGTGGCCGTCATGATCGAGCCAATAGGGCAAATCGTCGTCATAGGTGTCCGAAATCCAGGTGAAGCCGCCTTCCTCGGCGGCGATCTTCACCGAGTTGACCGACGTGCGGCCGAGGTAAAGACCGGTGGGACGCGTGCCGACGACTTCCTCGTGAAGCCGGATCGCTTCGTCGAGGTCGGCGCGTTCGTCCGCTTCGTCGTGGTCGCGGTAGTCGATCCATTTCAGGCCGTGCGAAGCGATTTCCCAATCCGCATCCTGCATCGCGCGGACCTGATCGGGCGAACGTGCCAGTGCGCTCGCCACGCCGTAGACGGTGACCGGTGCCCCGGCGTCCGAGAACAGTCGGTAAAGCCGCCAGAACCCGGCGCGCGCGCCATATTCGTAGATCGATTCCATGTTCCAGTGACGCTTGGCCGGCCAAGGCGCCGCGCCAACGATCTCCGAGAGGAACGCCTCGGACGCCGCGTCGCCATGCAGAACGCAATTCTCGCCGCCTTCCTCGTAATTGACCACGAAGGAAACCGCGACATTTGCACCGCCCGGCCATTGCGGGTTCGGCGGGTTTGCCCCGTAGCCGCGCATGTCGCGCATATAGCGTTTCGGATCGTTCATACGGCCCTCCGGTTCGGGGTCAGGATAGATCGGACGTGGCCGCTTCATTCCCGGTCAAAAATTTGAAAGTCTTTTTGTGGCCCGCTGTCTGAAGAGGGCTTATGACTTGCCGTAGGATCGCCGACAATGACGAACAAGAACAAGAGGGTGATAATGGCCGCAAGCGGAGGACGTCTGACGACGCATGTGCTCGATACTGCCACCGGCAAGCCGGCGGCGGGTCTGAAGATCGCGCTCTATCGCGTTTCGGGCAATTCGCATCGGAAGGTCAAGGACGTCGTCACCAACGCGGACGGACGATGCGATGCGCCGCTTCTGGAGGGCAAGGATTTCGCGACCGGGCAGTACGAGCTGATCTTTTTCGCGGGCGACTATCTGCGGGCGAGCGGCCAGCAACTGCCCGAACCGGCATTTCTCGATCAGGTGCCGATCCGTTTCGGTATGGCCGAGGACACGCATTACCATGTACCGCTGCTGATCTCGCCCTATGGCTATTCGACCTACAGGGGGAGTTGAAAACTCATGCTGACGTGTTTCCTCTACGTTGCCCCCCTCTGTCCTGCCGGCCATCTCCCCGGCGAGAGGGGAGATTATGCGCGTCGCCAATGCAGGCCAATCTCCCCCCTCGCGGGGGAGATGTCCGGCAGGACAGAGGGGGGCGTGAAGGATCGCATTCCTAAACTGAATGGAGTCGCGAATTGACCCGTTCACACCTCCACTTCCTACTGAACGGCGAAAACGTCACCCTTTCCGATGTGCGCCCGGACGAAACGCTCCTCGACTTCCTGCGGCTTCGCCGGTCGCTGAAAGGCACCAAGGAAGGCTGCGCGGAAGGCGATTGCGGGGCCTGCACGGTTCTGGTCGGGCGGCTTTCGGGCGGCAATCTTGTCTATGAAGGCGTCAATTCCTGCATCCGATTCACCGGGTCGCTCGATGGCTGCCATGTCGTCACGATCGAGCATCTGCGCGGAACGGATGGCGGGTTGCATCCGGTGCAGCAGGCGATGGTGGATTTCCATGGCTCGCAATGCGGCTTTTGCACGCCCGGCTTCGTCATGTCACTTTACGGACTGTGGATGCGCGAGCCGAACCCGGCCGATGCAACCATCGAAAAGGCGCTTCAAGGCAATCTGTGCCGCTGTACGGGCTACGAGGCGATCATGCGCGCGGCCCGGGCCGTCTCGCATTATGGCGAGGCCGGACGCGATCCGCTTGTGTCCGAGCGAGCCGAAATCATCGCAAGGCTGAAGGCGATGCGCGACGGCAAACGCGTCGAAATCGGTGCCGGCAAGGAACGTTTTGTCGTGCCGGCGTCACTCGATGATCTTGCGGCGGTCGTCGAAACCGAGCCGAATGCGCGTGTCGTCTCCGGTTCCACCGATGTGGGGCTGTGGGTCACCAAGCACTTTCGCGATATCTCGCCGGTCGTCTTCATCGGCGGACTGGACGAGCTCAGGCAAGTGAGTGAGGCGGATGATGTGATCACCATCGGCGCGGGGGTCAGCTATACCGATGCCTATGCCGCGCTGGCCGGTCGTATCCCGGCGCTGCGGCCGCTGCTCGACCGGATCGGCGGCGATCAGGTGCGCAATATGGGCACGATCGGCGGCAACATCGCCAACGGTTCGCCCATCGGCGATACGCCGCCGCCGTTGATCGCGCTGGGCGCGGAACTCACATTGCGCAAGGGCGATGCGCGCCGGACGATCAAGCTGGAAGACTTTTTCATCGATTACGGCAAGCAGGATCGTGCGGCGGGCGAGTTCGTCGAGGCGCTCCATGTGCCGGTGCCGGAAGATGGCATGCTGTTCGCGGTCCACAAGATCACGAAGCGGCGTGACGAGGACATCACTGCCGTGCTCGGTGCGTTTCATCTGCGGATCGAGGGCGGCAGCGTCGTCTCGGCCCGTATCGCCTATGGCGGGATGGCGGCGATTCCGAAGCGTGCACTTGCGGTCGAAGCCAAGCTGGTCGGCCAGCCATGGACCGTCGAAACGGTGGAAGCTGCGATGATGGCGTTCGAGAGCGACTACCAGCCAATCTCCGATATGCGTGCCAGCGGTGACTATCGCATGATCGTGGCGAGGAACCTCCTGATGCGAGTGTTCCTCGAAAGCGAGGGCGAGACCGCGCACGTCGCCCGATACGAGGTGGCGCGATGATGGTGTTTGGTATGCGTTCGCTCTACGTTGCCCTCCTCTGGCCTGCCGGCTTTTGCCCTTCGCTTTCGCTCCGGGCGTTCGTCACTCGAAAAGCCAAATCGTTGGCTTTTTGCCCGCTACGCGGGCCGCTTCTCACCCCCCTCAAGGGGGAGATGGCCGGCAGGCCAGAGGGGGGCGCGAAGGAACTCAACCTTTCAAGGCGCGCGCCATGAACAAACACGCCCAGCCCGACCTTCAGGCCGCCGGGATCAAGGGCGGCGTCGCGAGCGACCAGCGTCACGATTCCGCGCACAAGCATGTCACCGGCTCGGCGGTCTACATCGATGACTTCCCCGAACCGGCGGGCCTGCTTCATGGCTGTCTCGGGCTCTCCGCCATCGCCAATGGCCGTATCGTGTCGATGGATTTGTCGGCGGTCCAAGTCGCGTCGGGCGTCGTCGCCGTTCTGACGGCAAGCGACGTTCCGGGCGTCAACGACATTTCGCCGACCGGCCGTCACGACGAGCCGATCCTTGCCGAAGGCGAGGTGTTGTTTCATGGCCAGCCCGTTTTCGCGGTCATCGCGCAAACGCGCGAGGCGGCGCGGCGCGCGTGCAAGCTGGCGAAGATCGAATATGAAGAACGACCGTTCGTCACCGATATCGGCGACCTCGACGCGGAAGCTGACAAGCTCGTCACACCGCCATTGACGCTGAAGCGCGGCGACGCCCACGAGGCCATCGCTGCCGCGCCGCGTCGTCTCAAGGGGCACATGCGTGTCGGCGGGCAGGATCATTTCTATCTCGAAGGCCACATCGCGCTTGCCATTCCCGGTGAGGATGACGACGTGACCGTTCATTCCTCGACGCAGCACCCGAGCGAAGTGCAGCACATGGTCGCCCATGCGCTGGGTGTCGCGTCTCATGCGGTGACCGTGGAGATTCGCCGCCTGGGCGGCGGCTTCGGCGGCAAGGAAACGCAGTCGAACCAGTTCGCAGCCATCGCCGCCATCGCGGCGAAGAAGCTGAAGCGCGCGGTGAAAATCCGGCCCGACCGCGACGACGATATGATCGCCACCGGCAAGCGGCATGATTTCATCATCGATTACGAGGTCGGGTTCGACGATGACGGGCGGATCGCGGGCGTCGATTTTCTCTATGGCGCGCGCTGCGGCTTTTCATCCGACCTGTCAGGCCCGGTGACGGATCGTGCGCTTTTCCACTGCGACAATTCCTATTTCTACCCGGCGGTGAAGGCACGCTCGGCGCCGTTCTTCACCAACACCGTGTCGAACACCGCCTTTCGCGGTTTCGGCGGGCCGCAGGGCATGATGGGAGCCGAGCGCATCATCGACGAGATCGCTTTTGTGCTCGGCAAGGATCCGCTCGAGGTGCGCAAGGCGAATTTCTACGGGACGGGCGATCGGAACGTCACGCCCTATCACCAGACGGTCGAGGACAACATCGTTCACCGGATCGTCTCCGAACTGGAAGCGAGTGCCGACTATGCCAAACGCCGCGCCGAGATCGACGCCTTCAACGGCGAAAGCCGGATCGTCAAACGCGGGCTGGCGCTGACGCCGGTCAAGTTCGGCATCTCGTTTACCGCCACCCATTTCAATCAGGCCGGCGCGCTGGTCCATGTCTATACGGACGGCTCGGTTCATCTGAACCATGGCGGCACCGAGATGGGGCAGGGGCTCTACGTCAAGGTCGCGCAGGTCGTGGCCGAGGAGTTCCAGATCGACATCGACCAAGTGAAGATCACGGCGACGACGACGGACAAGGTGCCGAACACCTCGGCGACGGCCGCCTCGTCGGGCTCGGACCTGAACGGCATGGCGGCGCAGAACGCCGCGCGCCAGATCAAGGACCGGCTCTGCGATTTCGCCGCCAAGAAATATGGGCTGGAGAAGGATCAGATCATCTTCCTGCCCAATCGCGTGCGGCTTGGCAATCAGGAAATCCCCTTCGCCGACCTCGTCAAACAGGCCTATATGGCGCGTGTGCAGCTGTCGGCGGCCGGATTCTACAAGACGCCGAAAATCCACTGGGACCGCGACAAGGGCGAGGGGCATCCGTTCTATTACTTCGCCTATGGCGCTTCCTGCGCGGAAGTTTCCATCGATACGCTGACGGGTGAATATCTGGTCGAGCGGGTCGATATCCTGCACGAGACCGGCCGCTCGCTGAACCGGGCCATCGATCTCGGCCAGATCGAGGGGGGCTTCATTCAGGGTATGGGTTGGCTGACCACCGAGGAACTGGTGTGGGACGACAAGGGCCGGCTCCGGACCCATGCGCCGTCGACCTACAAGATTCCGCTCGCCTCCGACCGGCCGAAGATCTTCAACGTGGCGCTTGCCGACTGGGCGGAAGCGGGCGAGCCGACCATCCATCGCTCCAAGGCAGTGGGCGAGCCGCCATTCATGCTGGCAATGTCGGTCTTCCATGCGCTGTCCGACGCGGTGGCGAGCGTCAGCGACCATAAGGTGTTCCCGGCACTCGACGCGCCGGCGACGCCGGAGCGCGTGTTGATGGCGGTGGAAAGGGTCAGGAGCACCTTGCCCCAGCGGGCTTCAATCGGCGGATCATAGGGTTCCCATGCCTGCGTTTCTTCGCGCCCCCCTCTGGCCTGCCGGCCATCTCCCCCGCGAGGGGGGAGATCAGGCTCGTTGTCGGCTTTGCTGCTACGACAGCCGTTTGGTTGGAGCGATAGAGAGATTGATTTCCCCCCTCGCGGGGGAGATGGCCGGCAGACCAGAAGGGGGCGCGGCAGGGCGCGGACCTCGGAGACAAGCCGGCAGATCATACGGCAATGCGAAAAATCGTGGGCCGCGACGATGAGCCGGCGCGCTGCTTCCCTTCAAGCTTTCCTCGCCGCTTCGCCGAAGGCCGCTGTAGTTGAAATCTGTGCCGCGCGTGGTTCGACACCGCGCGATGTCGCGACATGGATGCTGGTCTCGCCCGACGCGATTTTCGGCACGATCGGTGGCGGCCAGCTCGAATTCATGGCGATCGACCGCGCGCGTGCCCTGATTGCGGAGGGCAGGGCAACGGATCGCATGGATGTGCCGCTCGGCCCCGAAATCGGCCAGTGCTGCGGCGGGCGGGTCGGTATCGACATCGCTTTTCTCGACGCGGAACTGCGCCGAGCTATGCCCAAGCGCATCGAAGCGGAAGAGCATATGGAGCCGACGGTGCTCGTCTTCGGCGGTGGCCATGTCGGCCTCGCGTTGGCGCATTCGCTTAATCTCCTGCCACTGCGCACGGTGATCATCGAAACCCGCGCCGATGCGCTGGACGGAATGCCGACCGACGTCGAAACGCGCCTGACGTCCGTACCCGAGGAAGAGGTGCGCAACGCCCCGCCCGGTTCCGGCTTCGTGGTCCTGACGCATGATCACGCACTCGATTTCCTGATCGTCGCGGAAGCCCTCGCTCGAACCGATGCCCGCTATGTCGGTATGATCGGCTCGAAAACGAAACGCGTGACCTTCAAGAACTGGTATCTGAAAGAGGCTAGCGGCGCCGAAGCCGATCTCGAACGGCTCGTCTGCCCGATCGGCGGCAGCGCGCTGAAGGACAAGCGGCCCGAAGTGATCGCAGCGCTTGCGGCGGCGGAGGTGATACGAGCGGTACTCCCCGCAGCACCGGTCAAGCCAGCGGGTAGGGTGGTTGGATCGACAGCGCTTACTTGAGATATGCCCACATTGCTTCTTCAAACCGGTCGGGCCAATTTATGCCCCACAAGGCGGCCAGTCTGCGGGCGCGCGGCAGGTAGGCAGCCGCATAGGCGACATGCGCAGCGATCAATGCCTCCCTTGTCGGTACCGGCGGCGGCAGCGAGAACAGAATTTCCTTCTGTTCATCCGTGATCAGCCTGTCCAGATGCAGCGCACCGCCCCTGTGCGGCGCTCCCGTTTCCTCGATGAAGAGGTGGACGAGAAGATTGCGCAGATGGAAAATCCCCGTGACGCCGTTGAGATATTCTTCCCTGCCCATGGCAAGTGGCAGAAGTGCGAGAATTCGAATGAACTCTTCGAACTGATACTTGACGCTTCGTGGGTCCGGGCCGGTCGGATTCGTGGACGCGGGCAGTGAATCGAAAATCCGGTCGTGATCGAACAGGACCTTCAATCCGTCCCGCGTCTGCCTGCCCATCTGGTCGGGCTTTACGATGAAAACGTCCGTTCGCAAACAGTCCTGCGTGATCGCATTTATCAATCCCGGTCGGACCTGCCGATCGCGCCACATTACGATCGTGCCTGTTCGGTCGACCGCTCTGCGCCAGATTTCAGCAAGTTCGTCGGTAGGACCGTCCGAAGCCACCATCAGGAAATCGATGTCGCTATAAATGTCTTCGAGACCCGTGCCGTAGCTGCCGCTCAGGAATAACGCTCGTATGCTGGCTCAGTCTTGAGTTCGTCGGTGACGGCATCAATTGCGGCGGCGGGTTCCATTTCTCCGAATTCCTCCAACGGAAGGGATTGCCTGGATTCAGCCCGGCTTCATGATGTCGCGAATAAGCTTCTGGCAGCGTTCAGCCATGAAATCGAGCAACAAGCGCACTTTCGGATCCTGAAGTTTCTTGTGCGGATAGACGGCTGCAAGCTGCACCGGTGTCGGTGGGGTTTGCGGCAGGATGATTTTCAGTCGCCAGTCGCGAATGAAGGGTTCGACCTCGAAGCGCGGCTTCATGATGATGCCATGTCCGGCCAGCGCCCAACTCGTCAACACGTCGCCGTCATCGGAATCGAAAGGGCCGCGCACGTCGAGCTTTTGCAGACCATCCGGAGTTTGCAGCGTCCAGGTGAATTCGCGCGATCCTGGAAAGCGTAGGAGCAGGCAATCATGCCGCTCGTCGATGAGGTCCTGGGGCGTCTGCGGCTCGCCGCGTGCCTCCAGATATTGCTGCGAGGCGACCAGCACGCGCTCGCACTCCATCAGGCCTCGCATGCGCAGGCTGGAATCCTCCAGGACCCCGAGCCGGAAAGCGACGTCGATGCCTTCCTTCATCATGTCGACATTGTGGTCGGAAAGACGCAGCCGCACTTCGATGTCCGGGTAGCGGTCGTGGAATTCGGGAATACCCGATGCAATGAAGCGACGACCGAGGCCGAGCGGAGCGGTGACGCGGATCGTGCCGCGCGGCTGGCCGGAGAGCGAAGTGACGGCGGCTTCTGCTTCCGAAACCGCCTCGAGCACTTTCTTCGCCCCGTCGTAGAAAACGCGGCCATGCTCCGTCGGCATCAATTGACGCGTGGTGCGGTTGAAGAGCCGGACGCCGAGATGCTTTTCCAGTTCCTTGATGCGGTTCGAGGCGACGGCCGGCGAAATGCGCATGTCGCGCCCGGCCGCCGAGAGATTGCCGAGTTCGACCACGCGAACGAAAACAGAAACATTGTCCAGATATGCCATGCGCCCGCCACTGGTTTGCGTATGCAATGGGCTAGCATTTTCATTCATTTTTTGAAAGTCATCGTGCCGCTCGCCCCTTCCGCATGAATGCGATGTGCGTAAAGTCGGGTCGGGTTGAATCTGAGGGGAAATAGTCGGTGTACGATTTCGCGATCTTCTGGGACTGGTTGTCCTTCGCCGCGCGCTGGCTGCACGTCATCACCGCGATCGCGTGGATCGGCTCGTCCTTCTATTTCATCGCGCTCGACCTCGGCCTGCGTCGCGGCGGCCAGCTTCCGCCGGGCGTCAATGGCGAGGAATGGCAGGTCCACGGGGGCGGGTTCTACCACATCCAGAAATACATGGTTGCGCCGCCCAACATGCCGGAGCACCTGATCTGGTTCAAATGGGAGAGCTACGCGACATGGCTGTCCGGCTTCGCGCTGCTCGCCATCGTCTATTACGCCGGTGCCGACCTGTACCTCATCGATCGCAACGTCCTCGACGTTTCGGCGCCGGTCGCTATCGCGATTTCGGTCGCGTCGCTAGGGGTCGGCTGGCTGATCTACGATCAGCTTTGCAAGTCTCCGCTCGGCAATAACGACACCGCGCTGATGCTGATCCTCTATGGCGTGCTCGTCGCAATGGCATGGGGCTATACTCAGCTTTTCACCGGCCGCGCAGCCTTCCTGCATCTGGGCGCGTTCACCGCCACGATCATGTCGGCGAACGTCTTCCTGATCATCATTCCGAACCAGAAGATCGTGGTCGCGGATCTGAAGGCCGGTCGCGCGCCAGATCCGAAATACGGCAAGATCGCCAAGCAGCGTTCGACGCACAACAATTATCTGACGCTGCCCGTCATCTTCCTGATGCTGTCGAACCACTATCCGCTGGCCTACGCCACGCAGTTCAACTGGGTAATCGCGTCGCTGGTGTTCATCATCGGCGTCCTGATCCGGCATTATTTCAACACGATGCATGCGACCGGCGGCAAGCCGCACTGGACATGGGGCGCGTCGGCGGTGCTCTTCATCGTCATCATGTGGCTCTCGGCCGTACCCGCCGCGCTGACCGGCGAGCCTCGGGCTTCGCTTCGCGCAGAAACCTTGATGGCGTCCACGCATTTTCCGGCCGTGCGCGACACGGTGATGGGGCGCTGCGCCATGTGCCATTCAGCGCAGCCGGGTTATGACGGTATCCATTTCGCTCCCAAGGGCGTCCATCTCGACACCGATGTCGACATCGCCGAGCACGGCCGCGAAATCTATCTGCAATCGGGCCGCAGCCACGCCATGCCTCCCGGCAATTTGTCCGGCATGACGGATGACGAACGCCGGCTGCTGGTCGCCTGGTTCGAGGGGCGGTGATGGAAACCCTTCTTCTGCGTGGGCGTCTTTTGACGTTCCTGTCCGAGCCGCAAAGCGTCGATGACCATGCGTCCTATGCTTATGAGGATGATGGAGGGCTTTTGATCCGCGATGGCAGAATCGTGGCCATCGGCGCTTTCGCGGCGGTGTCGAAAAAGGCGGGACCGGACGCGAAACTGGTCGACCATCGCCCGCATCTGATCTTGCCGGGCTTTATCGACACCCACGCGCATTATCCGCAGATGCAGGTGATCGCGAGCTTCGGGACCGAGCTTCTGGAGTGGCTGAACCGCTACACGTTCCCGGAAGAGATGCGCTTTGCCGATCTTCAGCATGGGCGACGCATCGCGCGGCTGTTCTTCGACGAGCTGATCCGTCACGGCACGACGAGCGTGGCCGCCTATTGCTCGGTCCACAAGGAGAGCGCGGACGCATTCTTCGCCGAAGCGGAAAGCCGCCATATGCTGGTCGTCGGCGGCAAGGTGATGATGGACCGCAACGCGCCGGATGCACTGACGGACACGCCGCAATCCTCCTATGATGACACGAAAGCGCTGATCGAGCGGTGGCACGGCCACGCGCGCGGTCATTATGCGATCACGCCGCGCTTCGCGATCACCTCGTCGCCCGAGCAGATGGAGATGGCGGGCCAGCTTGCGCGCGAGCATCCCGACCTGCACATCCAGACGCATCTGTCGGAAAACCATGCCGAGATTGCCTATACGGCCGAGCTCTATCCGTGGGCGAAGGATTATACCGACATCTACGAGCATTACGGACTGGCCGGGCCGAAGACGTTGTTCGGTCATTCGATCCATCTGTCCGAGCGCGAGGCCGATGCGCTGTCCGATGCCGGCTCAATCGCCGTCTTCTGCCCCACCTCGAACCTCTTTCTCGGCTCCGGGCTTTTCGACTATCTGCGCTATCGCAGGCGCGCGAAGCCGCTGCGCATCTCCACCGCCACCGATGTCGGCGGTGGCACGAACTATTCGATGCTGCGAACGATGGACGAAGGCTACAAGGTCATCGCGCTCAACGGCGAAAAGCTCAACCCGTTCGCCTCGTTCTGGCAGATCACGCGCGGCAATGCCGAGGCGCTGTCGATGGCGGAGAAAATTGGTACGCTCGAGGTCGGGACGGATGCCGATCTCGTCGTGCTGGATTCAGCGGCGACGCCCGGCATGCGGCTTCGCATGGAGCGGGCCGAAACTTTGGCGGAGGAGCTGTTTCTTCTTCAGACGCTCGGCGACGACCGTGCGGTTCGGGAGGTTTACGTGGCAGGGAAGCCTGCCAAGAGTGATTTGGCGGGGTGATGCTTCGGTGATAACTGCACTCTACGTTGCCCCCCTCTGTCCTGCCGGACATCTCCCCCGCATGGGGGGAGATCACGCACGGCAAGTTCGGCGACTAGCCAATCTCCCGCCTTGCGGGGGAGATGTCCGGCAGGACAGAGGGGGGCGCGAAGAAATGCAGACGCCCCTGGGTTTCTCGCGATGATCAACCCCCGCGCTCTCTTCACCGACATCTTCGCTGCCGCCGTTTCCGCCGCCGATCCCGAGCGGACCATCCGCGATCATCTGCCTGCCCGCCCGAAAGGCCGCACCATCGTCATCGGCGCCGGAAAGGGCTCGGCGCAGATGGCGCGGGCACTGGAAAAAGTTTGGGACGAGGCGCTCGAAGGGGTCGTCGTCACACGCTACGGATATGGCTGCGCTTGCGAGCGCATCGAGATCATCGAGGCGGCGCATCCCGTGCCGGATGAAGCCGGACTTGCGGCTGGCCGAAGGCTGCTCGATGCAGTCGCCGGTCTGACGAAGGATGATCTCGTCATCGCTCTGATCTCCGGAGGCGGGTCGGCGCTGTTGCCCGCGCCGCCGGCCGGGCTGACGCTTGGCGACGAGATCGCCGTCAACGAAGCGCTGCTCGCCTCCGGCGCGCCGATCTCGGCGATGAACACCATCCGCAAACATGTCTCGACCATCAAGGGAGGACGGCTGGCGGCGGCAGCGCATCCGGCAAAAGTCGTCTCGCTCATCGTCTCGGACATTCCCGGCGATAATCCGGCTCATGTCGCTTCCGGCCCGACCGTGCCCGATCGCGCGACGCGCGAGGAGGCGCTCGGTCTGGTCGACACGTACCGGCTGAAACTGCCGGATGCGGTGATGACACATTTGCGATCTTCGGCGGCCGATGCACCGCTCCCCGACGAAGCACGCTTCGCCGGAAACAAGGTGCGCGTCATTGCATCTGCGAGCCTGTCACTGGAAGCTGCCGTAGTCGAGGCGAAACGGCAGGGCATCGAGGCGGTCATCCTGTCCGACGCGATCGAGGGTGAGGCGCGCGAAGTCGGCAAGGTTCATGCCGCGCTGGCGCGCGAGATCGCCTTGCGGGACCGACCGTTTCGGAAGCCTGTGCTGCTTTTGTCTGGCGGTGAGACGACGGTGACGATCCGCGAGAAGGGCGGCCAGGGCGGGCGCAATACCGAATTCCTGCTGTCGCTGGCGCTGGGCATCGAGGGGCTTGACGGCGTCCACGCTTTCGCGGCGGACACGGACGGAATCGACGGCTCCGAGGCAAATGCCGGGGCATTCGCCGACGGTTCCACCGCAACGCACCTGCGGCATGCTGGGCACGATCCCCGCGCGCTCCTCGCCCGCCACGATGCCTGGACGGCGTTCGATGCGTTGGGCGATCTGTTCGAGCCGGGACCGACCGGAACGAATGTCAATGATCTGCGGGCTGTGCTTGTCCGTTGAGACGATGGCGCGGGTGAGAGGTCGAGGCATGGATTCCTGTGACGAGCACAGGAATGACGGTGGAGAGGTTTGACGCCAATCTCCAGCGTTGACGATTAGCTTATCCCCTGATGCCGTCATTCCTGTGCTTGTCACAGGAATCCATGCCTCGCCGGTTCCACCAACACGACGTCGATATTTCACGCCGCCATCAACTCCTTCACCTTCCGCATGTCCGCGACAAAGCGTTCGCGCTCCGCCTCGGCATCCGCGCGTTCCCGGATGCGTAGGATGAAGGACGGGTGGATGGTGATGAAGACGCGCAGCCCGTCCTCGCGCGTCATCACTTCGCCGCGCATCTTCGTCACCGGGATCGCCTTGCCGATGAGCGATTGCGCGGCGGTCGCGCCGAGGGCGACCGCGAGGTCCGGCTTGATGAAACCCAGTTCCTGCTCCACCCACCAGCGGCAGGCTTGAAACTCTCCCGCATTCGGCTTGGAATGGATGCGGCGCTTGCCGCGCGGTTCGAACTTGAAGTGCTTGACCGCATTGGTGACGTAAGTGATGCGCCGGTCGACGCCCGCTTCCGCCAAAACGCCGTCGAAGACCTTGCCGGCCGGACCGACGAAAGGATGGCCGGCGATATCCTCCTGATCGCCGGGCTGCTCGCCGACGAAGACGATGCGGGCATCTTCGGGCCCTTCACCGAAAACGGTCTGCGTCGCATCGCGCCAGAGCGGGCAGCGGCGGCAGCCTTTCGCCTGTTCGCGCGCCTCGGCCAACGAAGCGGCTGGCACCTCCGTCGCAGTCGGCTCATCCTTGCCCGTCCAATAGCGCGCCTGAATCTTCTTGTGATGCGGAGCCGGCATGGTCGGCATCCTTTCGATCATCTCCTTCGCCGCACGGTCGGCGCCCTTGATCATGTCGGGAATGAGCGCGGCTTCCGGTAGGTTCTTCCAGTATTTTTTCGGCATCTCGGCCTGCATCGCCTTCACCTTCAGCCGTGCCGGATTGAAGATGTTGGTGAAATAGGTGCGCCACAATTCCTCCGTCGCGTCGGCGGCGGGCGCGTCCGCTTTCGAGGCCGGCGGGCCGATGGTCAGCGCTTCGCCATCCCAGTCCGCCGTGCCTTTCGGGGTCAGGATCGTCCAGCGCATGCCGGTGAAGCGGCGCACGAAAAATGCCGCGTTGCGTTCGAGGATGAAATGGTCGGGTTCGAACCACGCGACATAACGCTTATCGTCGTCTTCGCCGATTTCCACGAACCGCACGAAGGCGCGCATCTTGTGCGTGTCGCGCCGCACGGCCTTTTCCATTTCGTGAAGGCGGATGATGTCGGGATCGGACGCGATCTTGATGAGTTCCGGTTCGCGGGCGAGCCGGAACAGGACGCGATAGAGAAAGGCGAAGCGCGATGGGTCGGTATGGCAGGCGACTGCCTCGGCGCGATCGATGAATTCGCGCGGCACGTTGAGTGTCCGGCCTGATGGAATGTCCGGAAGGGGCGCGCTATCGGCGAAAAGATCGTCTTCGGCGCCCGTTTGCCAAACGATATCGTGCGGCGGAACATCGTTCAGAACCAGCCGGCGCGCTGCATCCCGCCATCCGGCGAAATCAACCTCGCTTTCGAGACGAACGGAAAAAGCAGTGTTCGGCTGGCGCTCGGGCTGGCTCATCAGAACAGGCTCAGTTGCTTCGGCTTTCCAACCAGTTCGGCACGCAGATGTTCCGCATCGGTCATACCGCCGGGCGACCAGCCATCGGCGACGATGAAGGGGCGCACCTTGGTCACCGACTGGCAAAGCCGGCCGACATCCTCCAGCCGCAGGCGGCGATAGCGGCGCACGTCCAGCATCTTCTTCACAGCCTTGGTGCCGAAACCCGGCACGCGAAGCAGCATCTCGCGCGGTGCGCGGTTGACGTCGACGGGGAAGGACGCGCGGTTGGACAGCGCCCAGGCGAGCTTGGGATCGACGGCGAGGTCGAGCATTCCATCCTGCCGGCCGGCGGTGATTTCGCGCCGGTCGAAGCCGTAAAAGCGCATCAGCCAGTCAGCCTGGTACAGCCGGTGCTCGCGCATCAGCGGCGGCTTTGCGGAGGGCAGGGCGGAGGAGGAATCCGGGATGGGGCTGAAGGCGGAATAATAGACGCGGCGCAATTGATAGCTGCCATAGAGCCGGGCGCTGGTGCCCAGGATGTCGGCGTCGCTGGTGGCATCCGCGCCGACGATCATCTGCGTCGATTGTCCGCCGGGCGCAAAGCGCTGGCGCTTCTTCGTTCTCATGGTCGGTTCCGTCTTCTCCTCGATCTTGGAGCGCAGTTTCGCCATCGAGACGCGGATCGTTTCAGGCCGCTTTTCCGGGGCGAGACGCTTCACGCCCTCGTCGGTCGGCAGTTCGACATTGATCGACAGGCGGTCGGCATGAATGCCTGCCTGCTCCAGAAGCTCGGGCGCGCATTCGGGAATGGTCTTCAGATGGATATAGCCGCCGAATTTGTGCTCGACGCGGAGCCGGCGCGCGACCTCGACCATTTCGCTCATCGTCTCGTCCGGCGAGCGGATGACGCCGGAGGACAGGAACAGGCCCTCGATATAGTTGCGCTTGTAGAATTCCAGTGTCAGCGACACGACCTCGTCGATCGCAAAACGCGCCCGCTTCACGTTGGAGGAGGAGCGGTTGATGCAATAGCTGCAATCGTAGATGCAGAAATTCGTCAGAAGGATCTTGAGCAAAGAAATGCAGCGGCCGTCCGGCGCGTAGGAATGGCAGATGCCCATGCCCTCAGTCGAGCCGATCCCGCCCGATTTCAGCGAATTGCGCTTCGCCGCGCCGGAGGACGCGCAGGAGGCATCGTATTTTGCGGCATCCGACAGGATAGCCAGCTTTTGGCGAGTAGACAGAATGCTCATTCGTTCATGATATGTTCCTTTTCGTGAGAGTGCTATTAAAAATGCTAATGGCATGTTCCGCTCGATTGACCTCGACCGGAGAAGCAGTCAAAGCAGCGCCATGACCCAAATCCAACCGATCACGCCCGCAGATTTCAGCGCCGTCCTCGATCTCAATACGCGCCATGAAAACGAGTTGTCGCCGCTCGATGCGGTGCGCTTCGCCGGACTTGTCGAAGCTGCCTATCTCGCCGGCGTCGTCGGTGAGGCGGACGCGTTCCTGATCGCGTTCGACGAGACGAGCGACTATGACAGCCCCAATTTCATCTGGTTTCGCGAGCGCTATCCCCGCTTTGCCTATGTGGACCGGATCGCGGTCGCGCAACACGCGCGGGGGCGTGGGCTGGCAAGGTTGTTCTACGAAGCACTTTTCGAAAAGGCGAAGGCGGACGGGCACGAGATGATCGCCTGCGAGGTCAATCTCGATCCGCCCAACCCCGCGTCAGATGCCTTCCACGCAGCGCTCGGTTTTCGCGAGGTCGGGACCGCCGGCTACGGCAAGAAGACCGTGCGCTATTTCGTGAAAGAGCTTTAAGCGCCGCTTTTGTGCGACGTCGAGCCGTTCCGGCCGGCTGCAAAATGCTTCAGCCCGAAATATCGATCACGCCGCAATCGCCTGTTTCCGAGCCAAAGGCGATGCGGCGGCCGTCGCGGTCCCAGTCCATCGAGGTGATCGCGGACTGGCCCGGACGGCGCAGCAGGATTTCCTTCGCGTCGGCAACGCGGACCGCCATCACCATGCCGTCGCCATAGCCGATGGCGAGGATTTCCTCGGTCGGGTGGAAGGCGACGGCGGTCGCCATCGTGTCGCCGCGCGTGCCGAGTTCGAGCGGGGGTTTGCCCATCGGCCCGTCCTTCGTCTGGAACGGCCACACGATCGCTGCCGGCGCACCGGAGCTTGCGAGCCACTTGCCTTTCGGCCCCCAGGACAGGCTCTTCACCTTGGCCGGATAGCCCGTCATACGCATGTGCTTGCCGTCGGAAAGCCGCCAGCCGTGAAGCGCGTTTTCCTGCATGGCGGTGACGAGGAAGTTGCCATCGGGCGAGAAGGTGACGCCGATATGGGCGCCCGCCCATTCGAGTTCGACCGGCTTGCCGGCGGTGGCCGGAAAATGCAGCGTCGCGCCATTGTAGCGGGCCGCCGCGATGCGCAAGCCTTTGGGGGCGAAGGCGACCGCCTCGACCGTGCGCGGATGATCGAACGACTTTACCGCGCCATCCGGCAGGCGCACATGCGCGGTCTTGCCTGTGGCGAAAGCCACCGCGCCGCGCGGGCCGGCGGCGATTGCCGAGACCCATTTGCGGCCAGCTTCGGCAAGCGTCTCGGCATTGCCATCGGCGCAAAGCGACAACGCCTTGCCGTCCTCGCCGCCGGTCAGGAGCCGGTCGCGCGCGTCGTTGGCGACGGCGCACAAAAGCCCGTCATGCGCTTCGACGGTTTTGTGACCTTGGTCGAGACGGTGGACCGTCCCGTCCGCCAGCGCGAAATGCGGGATGTCGGAAATGAAGGCGGCCGTGATGCAATGGCCGTCGAGATCGAGCGGAGCGACTGTCGGCATCGGTTAGGAAGCCCTGGCCGATAGAGGGTTCCGCTTGGTCGCGCCCCCCTCTGGCCTGCCGGCCATCTCCCCCGCAGGGGGGGAGATTATGCTGTGTCGAGGACGAGATTGATCTCCCCCCTTGAGGGGGAGATGGCCGGCAGGCCAGAAGGGGGCAAGGTAAAATGCGATCATAAAACCAGTCTTACGCTTGGCAGGCTTCAAAGGTGCGGCGCAGGCGGTCCTCGTCGAGGTCGCGGCCGATGAAGACGAGGCGGCTTTCGCGCTTCTCGCCGTCTTTCCACGCGCGCTGGTGATCGCCTTCGATGATCATGTGCACGCCCTGCACGACATAACGCTCGGGATCATCCTTGATGGCGATGATGCCTTTCAGGCGCAGGATGCTCGGGCCGTCCATCTGCGTGGTCTTTTCCAGCCACGGGAAGAACTTTTTCGGGTCCATGTCGCCGCCGCGCAGTGAAATGGATTTCACCGTCGCGTCGTGGATCGGCGAGGCATGGTCGTGGTGGTGATCATGGCCGCAATCGGGACCGTGGACATGGTCGTGCTCGTGGCTGTGCTCGTGGTCCTGATCAAGGAAATGCGGGTCGTTGTCGAGCGCACGGGACAGGTCGAACGCGCCGCGGTCGAGCACTGCGGCGAGGTCCACGGCCGAGCGTTGCGTGCGGTGAATGCGGGCCGACGGGTTGATCGAGCGGATCGTCGCCTCGACGGCGCGCAATTCATCATCGGTGACGAGATCGGTCTTGTTGAGGAGCACGACGTCGGCAAAGGCGATCTGGTCTTCCGCTTCCTTGGAATCCTTGAGCCGCAGCGGCAGGTGCTTGGCATCGACCAGTGCGACGACGGCGTCGAGCTTGGTCTTGGCGCGCACGTCGTCGTCCATGAAGAAGGTCTGCGCGACGGGGGCGGGGTCGGCGAGGCCGGTCGTCTCGACGAGAATGGCGTCAAAACGGCCCGGACGGCGCATCAAAGCCTCGACGGTGCGGATCAAATCGCCGCGCACCGTGCAGCAGATGCAGCCATTGTTCATCTCGTAGATTTCCTCATCGGATTCCACGATCAGATCGTTGTCGATGCCGATTTCGCCGAACTCGTTGACGATGACGGCGTAGCGCTTGCCGTGGTCTTCGGTGAGGATGCGGTTCAAAAGCGTCGTCTTGCCGGAACCGAGATAGCCGGTGAGGACGGTGACGGGAATCTGGGTTTGCGGATCGGCCATGGCCGCGTCTCCTTAAATGGAGGAAAGTGAAGTCGGCCCGATATAGGACGTCACGATTCGATTTGCACGGGGGTCAGCGCAAAGTCGACAGATCGAATTTCGCCACGTCGCGCAGAAGGTCGGCGAGGCCGGAAACGGCGTGGTCGAGGATGCGTTCGCCCTTTTCCGCCGTTGCGCCGAAAGCGTTTCCGGTTACGCCATCCGGCGAAAGGTCCGACATCTTCCAGCCGAATGCGTGCGCGCCATAGGCGCGCAGATGTGTGAATTCCTTTTCGAAATGCGATTGGGCGGAGGGAAAGTCACGCGCTTTTTCCATATCGACAAGGTCGGGACGGATCGCCAGCATCACGCTCGTCTCGACCAATCCACCGTGAATGCCGATCGCTTTTTCCTGCGCGCTGACGATATCGGACGGATAGCCGAAGCGGGTCCAGCTCGTCGCCACGGCGAGCATGTCATGGCGCACGCGCAGTTCCGTCGCCACGATCGTCATCAGCGGCGAGTTGCCGCCATGAGCGTTGAGCATGACGAATCTGCGTGCACCGCGTTCGGAAAGCCTCGTACCGATGCCGATCCAGCGGTTTACGGCCTCGTCGAAGCTCAGCGTTTTGGTGCCTTCGACATCGATATGTTCGATGGAATAACCGACGGGCTCGACCGGCAGGATTTGCAACGATATTTCGCCGGCAAGCCGTGCCTTCAGCCGGCTCGCGACCGCTTCGGCAATCAGCGTGTCGGTCTCGAAGGGCAGATGCGGCCCGTGCTGCTCGGTCGCACCGAGCGGCAGTACGGAAATCGCAGGCAGTGGGGTTATTTCGCTGGCTGTCATGTTTCTGATATGTAGCTATGGCATATCGGTGCTGAACTCATGCGGTCCAAGCTAGTGCATCGGGCTGCAAAGTGAAATGCGTCGAGGATGGTGGAGGCCGATATGGCGAAGGTTGAAAAACGAGCTGTCATGAGGCTGCAATCGGCGGCGCGGCTGACGCGCACCGCGCTTGCAGCGCGGCTTCTCGCCCACGGCCTTTATGCCGGGCAGGAGCAGATCATCATGGCGCTTGCCGACAAGGACGGCCAGACGCCCGGCCAGCTCGCGTCACGGCTCGGCGTTCGCCCGCCGACCATCACCAAGACGATCAACCGGTTGCAGGTCCAGGGCTTCGTCGCCAAGCAGGCATCCGAGACGGATGCACGGCAGGCACACGTCTTTCTGGCCGATGCAGGCCGCGACGCCATCCGCTCGATCGAAAAGAGCCTCAAGAAAACGGAAAAGCAGGCCCTGAAGGGCCTCGACAAGAAAGACCAAAAGACCCTCTCCAAGCTTCTCGGGCAGATCGAAGCCAATCTTTCGGCGATCGTCGAGGATGAGGAAGAGGATGACGCCGTCGAGGAACAGATCGACACCGCTGCCTGAGCGCAACCTGCGGTTTTCGCTTGCGCCTGGACTGTGAAGCTTCCACACACGGCATACGCCTAAAGCGTGTCGCGATCTTTCAGATTCGTCCCATGCGCTTCAGGTTCCTGTTTTTACGCATGTCTTTATCCCGCTACCGTTTCGCTTTCGGGGGACATGCATTCGTCGGATGCCGAATCGCTTGTCCCAGCCTGCCACCTCCACCGATACCGCGACGCCATTTTCGGCGATCCTGCTCGTTCTTCTGGCGGGCCTGACCTTCTCGATCCTCGACACGAGCGCGAAATATCTCGTCCAGTCCGGCATGGAAGCGCCGTTCGTCGCCTGGATGCGCTTTGCGGTGCATGTCGTGCTTGTTCTGATCCTGTTTCGGGCATGGTCGAACCGGGCGATGTTCAAGGTCGTCAGCCTGCCGAAGCAGGTCGTGCGCGGCGTGTTTCTGTTCGGCTCGACGATCTTCAACTTCATGGCGTTGCAAACGCTTCAGCTTGCCGAGACGGTGTCGATCTTCTTCTTCGCGCCGATGGTGATCACCGCGCTTGCAGGTCCGTTGCTGGGCGAATGGGCCGGTTGGCGTCGCTGGCTGGCCATCGTCGTCGGCTTCGTTGGCGTGCTGGTCATCACGCGGCCCGGCTACGGTACGTTCGGCCTGGGTCATGTCTATGCGCTCGGCGCGATGGCGTCCTATTGCCTTTACGTCATCATGACGCGGCAGATGGGCGCGAAGGAAACGGCCGAGAGCCTCATCTTCTATTCCGCGCTTGCGCCCGTCATCTTGATGGCGCCGACGGTCCCGTTCTACGGTTCGTTGCCGGACACCGGTTTCCAGTGGGCGGTGCTCCTGTCGCTCGGCCTTTACGGCGCCGTGGGGCACTGGTTCCTGATCCACGCCTACAAGCAGGCGTCGACCTCGGCGCTGGCGCCTTATCCCTATCTCCAGATGGTCTGGATGATCGCGCTCGGCTATCTCGTCTTCGCCGATCTTCCCGATATGTGGACGCTCGTCGGATCGGCGATCATCGTGGCGAGCGGGCTCTATATCGTGCATCGCGAAACGCGGCTGCGGCTGCAAAGCCGCTCGCTTCCGAACTCCGAAGCGCGCGATCTGGCAAAAAAGCTTTGAATCACGCGGCTGTGATGGCATAGGTTTAAACGGTTTAATCCTGCGGACCGATCCGGGAGGGGGTTCTGGGCCAGAAGATCAAGCTGTCCACCATTGCCGACGCGCTTGGCGTTTCCACCGCGACGGTTTCGCTCGCGCTGCGGGACAGCCCGCTCGTGGCAGATGCAACGCGTGATCGCATCAAGGCGCATGCGCGCGAGATCGGCTATATCTACAATCGCCGCGCCGCATCCTTGCGAACGTCGCGCTCGGGCATCGTCGGCGTCGTCGTGCACGACATCATGAACCCGTTCTTTGCGGAAATCCTGAAATCGATCGAGCACGAACTTGATCGCTCGCGCCAGACGTTCATCCTGTCCAACCATTATGACGATCTGGAAAAGCAGCGAAACTTCATCGATACGCTGCTGCAACTGGGCGCGGACGGCGTGATCATGTCGCCTGCCATCGGAACGCCGGCGGCCGACATCATGATGGCGGAGGAAAACGGACTGCCTGCGGTGCTCATCGCGCGTTCGGTCGAGGGTGCCGACGTGCCGGTCTTTCGCGGCGACGACGCATTCGGCGTGGGGCTTGCGACAGACCATTTGATCGGCCTTGGCCATACGCGTATCGCCATGATCGGCGGCACCGACCAGACCTCGACGGGCCGTGAGCGCTATCGCGGCTATGTGGCAGCGATGGAGCGTGCGGGCCTCGAGCCGCGTCCCGAATGGCGCATTGCAGGCCCGCGCACCAAGCAGGGCGGGTTCGATGCGGTCGGCGAGTTTCTCAATCTTGCCGACGGCCCGACGGCCGCCGTTTGCTGGAACGATCTCGTCGCGATCGGCCTGATGAACGGTCTGGCACGCGCCGGGCTTCGGCCGGGGGTCGACATTTCGGTCACCGGCTATGATGATCTCGAAGAGGCGGCCATCGCGACGCCTGCCCTGACGACCGTGTGGAACGGCCAGCGTGAAGTCGGTCGTCAGGCGGCAAAGGCGCTGGTCGACCGCCTGTCGGGCGTCGAGGTTCACGGCGATCAGGACCTGATCACCCCGGAACTTCATATTCGTCAGTCGACATCGAGCGTAGGCAAAAACTGAAGCCGGCCGACCTGGCCGATCCAGATCAAGGAAATTTCATGCCGGAGAACGACCTGAAATCCGTAACGCTGCTCATTCGGGGCAAGCTGCATCCTCACGCCGCCGCGAGGCTGGAGGAAACCTTCACGATCGTGCGGGGAGGTGAGGGCGACGCGCTTGCGGGCGAACATGCAAGAAAGATCAAGGCGGTCGCTGCGGCGGCAACGGTCGATCCCGCTTTGATCGATACGCTGCCGCAACTGGAAATCGTGTCGAGCTTCGGGGTCGGCTACGACCATGTGGATGCCGCCTATGCCGCGACCCGCAATGTCGTCGTCACCAACACGCCGGACGTGCTGACGGACGAAGTTGCCGATACGGCCATCGGGCTGCTGATCAATGCCGTGCGCGAACTGCCCAAGGCCGAGCAATGGCTGCGCGACGGGCTCTGGGTGAGTGAGGGTGCGTATCGTTTGACCAACGGCACGCTGCGCGGCCGCCGGGTCGGCATTTTCGGCATGGGCCGCATCGGACTTGCGATCGCCAAGCGGATCGAGGCGTTCGGCCTGCCGGTGAGCTATCACAACCGGCGGCCGGTCGAGGGCGTTTCCTACGCCTATTTCGACAGCCTCGTCGAACTCGCGGCCAATGTGGACACGCTGATCTCCGTCGCGCCGTCGACGCCGCAGACGCAAAAGATCGTCGATGCCGAAATTCTCAAGGCGCTGGGTCCGACGGGTGTGTTCGTTAATATCGGGCGCGGCAATACCGTCGATGAAGACGCCCTTGCCGCCGCGCTCCATGACGGCACGATCCAGGCGGCGGGTCTCGACGTGTTCTATGACGAACCGAACGTTCCGCAGGCGCTCATCGATGCGCCGAATGCGAGCCTGCTTCCCCATGTCGGCTCGGCCACGATCCACACACGCGAGGCGATGGCCGATCTGGTCGTCGACAATCTGATCGCTTGGTTCTCACGCGGCGAGGCCTTGACGCCGGTCGCCGAAACGATCGCGCTGGCGAAACGGAAGTGACGCGATGCCTTTATCGTGCCGCAAGTGGAGCTTAACGCGTCGTTAACCATGGCAGTCCAGTCTCGGGCGGGGAGGCGAATGGAGTGACGACATGAAGACTACCCTTGCCGCTCTCGCCGCGACCGTCGCGCTCATCGCTTTGGGCCAAGGCATGCAGGAAAACGCAGGTTCGGCCCGCGCGGACATGAACTATCCGAACGACTATCTGCTCATTTCAGGCGATGTGGAATGTCGCATCACCCAGGGTGCCGTTCGCGAGAAGGTCGCGCGTCTCGATATCGAACCGGGCTGCACGGCGGCTCTCGATCCCATCGCGCCTGCCGCCATGATCGAAGAGAACGACGACGGCACGATCGACTTTCTCGGCGCAGACGGAAAAGCGGTCATTCGTTTCGCTGCCGCCGAGGGCGACACCCATGTTTCCTACGAGCCGCAAGCGCCTCTCGTCCGTCTCGTCGCGCTGGACTGATCCGCTTTACTCTGCTGCTGCGAGCCGCGTGCGGGCGGCTTCATGGGCGCGCGCGGCCTCGCCAAAAGCCTCGAAGATGCGCGCCGACGCGCTATCACTCGCCGCCCAGTATTCGGGATGCCACTGCACGCCCACCGCAAAGGCTTTCGAGCCGATGACCGATACGGCCTCGATGGTGCCGTCCTTTGCAACCGCTTCCACCTGCAATCTCGGCGCGATCTCGCCGATCGCCTGACGGTGCACGGAGTTGACCTGGATTTCCTGCGAGCCGAACACGCCCGCAAGGCAGGTGCCTTCCTTTATACGTACGGACTGGCGGATGGCGAAGCGCTCGTCCTGGTCCGGACTTTCGGGTGCGCGATGGTCGAGCATGCCTTCGCCATCCTGAATTTCGGTCGCCAGCGAGCCACCGAGCGCGACGTTCAGTTCCTGAATGCCCCGGCAGATCGCCAAGAGCGGCACGCCGCGCTCGATCGCCTTGCGGATCAGCGGCATAGTCGTCGCGTCGCGCGCCGGATCGTACGGGCCGTTCGCCTCGCTTGCATCGCCATCATAGAGCGACGGGTGGACGTTCGATTTCGAACCGGTGAGCAGCACGCCATCGACCCGCGACAAAAGCGCGTCGAAATCGATACGGTCACCGAACGAGGGCACCAGAAGCGGGAGAACGCCGGCTTTAGACAGCGCCGCATCCAGATATTGGTGCGGGGCGGCGTGCCAGGTGTAGTTCTCGAACTGGCGAATGTCGGTCGAGACGGCGACAAGCGGCTGGGTCACTGCATTTTTCCTGAAATGATCGTCATCGACATATCTAGCGTGAAATGATGACGTCTCCAAGCCGGCAGGGTGTAAGCAGCATGAAATCCCTGCACATGAAAGAGGCAGTTTTGTCGAGGCGGTGCAAGACGTTAGGCAAGTTCAGTCGTGGCGCGTCTTGGCGCTGGACTTGATGTCCTTGCCGTGTATGTATACGGCCCGGCCTCGGGGGGAGGACGCGCTGACGTGCCATGCCAGATTCCCGAAAACCGACAGATATTTGAGGTCCATTACGGGAGGTTTCTTATGGATCGTCGTTCGTTTCTGACAAAGGCCGGTTTTGCCGGCGCCGGCGCCGTTGCCGCATCGACCACGCTTGCAGCGCCCGCCATCGCGCAGGGCAACCAGACGTGGCGCATGGTCACGACCTGGCCACGCAATTTTCCGGGCATGGGCGTGGGCGCTCAGCGCCTCGGTGATCGCATCACCGCCGCATCGGGCGGCCGCCTGACGGTTCAGGTCTATTCGGCAGGCGAACTCGTGCCGCCGCTCCAGGCCCTCGACGCCGTCATCGACGGCAATGCCGAGATGAGCCACGGTGCCGCCTATTACTGGCAGAACAAAAGCCAGGGCCTCAACTTCTTCACCGGCGTTCCCTTCGGCATGACCTCTCGCGAACTGACCGGCTGGGTCCGCTATCTCGGCGGTCAGGAAGTCTGGGACGAGATCTACGACCAGTTCGGCGTTCAGGGCTTCCTGTCGGGCGACACCGGCACACAGGCCGGCGGCTGGTTCCGCAACGAACTGACCGGCGTTTCCGATATTCAGGGCCTGCGCTTCCGCACGCCCGGCCTCGGCGGTCAGGTCTGGCAGAGGCTCGGCGCATCCGTCACCAACATGGCGGCAGGCGAAATCTTCCAGGCGCTCCAGTCGGGCACGCTCGACGCCGCCGAATTCGTCGGCCCGTACAACGATCTCGCGCTCGGCTTCTACCAGATCGCCAAGAACTACTATTTCCCCAGCTTCATCGAGCCGGGACTGGCGACCGAACTTGTCGTCGACAAGGCCAAGTTCCAGGCTTTGCCGGACGACCTTCAGGCGATCGTCCGCGACGTGTGCCAGGCGGAATACGATGCCGTGGCAGCCGACTTCGCTGCCAACGATCCGCGCGCATTGCAGACGCTGGTGGACAATCACGGCGTTCAGGTCCGCCAGTTTCCTGAGGAAATCATGGAAGCGGGTGCCGTCGCCGCCAAGGACATCCTCGAGGAACTGCGCTCTTCGGGCGACGAACTGACGAAGAAGGTCGCAGAGAGCTTCGTATCGGCGCTGAACATCGTTCGCCGCAAGACCGAAGGCACGGACTCGCTCTTCATCCAGGCGCGCGAGCGGTACTTCCAGATCTGATCCGGATCGTCTCACGACAAAAGACCCGGGAGCAATCCCGGGTCTTTTTCGTTTCATCGGTCGTCAGCCAATCAGCCGCGCGACCTCGTCGACTTCGGCTTCGGTCGTGGCGAAGCTGGTCACGAACCGGCACAAAGTCTCGTCCGGGCCGACATCGAGGCCCGCCGGTGTCGGCCACGCGTAGAACACCGCGCCCTTTTCCTTGAGTTCGTCGACAAGGCCGTTCGACAAGATCGGGAACACTTCGTTGGCTTCGGGTCTCCAGCCGAGGCGCGCGTTGGGCGATGCGGTGAAGTGGCCCGCAAGGCGCGCGGCCATGGCGTTGGAATGGCGTGCGGTCTTCAGCCAGAGGTCGTCGGCGAAATAGGCTTCGAACTGGGCCGCGATGAAGCGCGACTTGGAGAAAAGCTGCGCGGCCCGCTTGCGCACGAATGGAAAATCCTTCGCCTTGCCGGGATCGAAGAAGACGACCGCTTCGGCGCACCAGCAGCCATTTTTCGTGCCGCCGAAGGACAGGACGTCGACGCCGCGCTTCCATGTCATTTCGGCGGGGGAGATATCGAGCGAAACGAGGGCATTGGCAAAACGCGCGCCGTCCATGTGCAGCGGAATATCGTGCTCCCGGCACAGCGCGGCGATCGTGTCGATCGCGTCAGGCGTATAGACCGTGCCGACTTCGCTTGCCTGCGTGATCGTAACGGCGGCTGGACGGCCACCATGGACGAATTCCGGCGGGAATCGTTCGATCGCCGCTTTGAGTCTGGCAGGATCGATTCGGCCCAGAGAACCGTCGACGGCATGGAGGCGCGAGCCGCCCATGAAATATTCCGGTGCGCCGCATTCGTCTGCGGCCACATGGGCCTCACGATGACAGAAAGACACGCCGCCGGCGCGATCGAAAGCGGTGAGCGCGAGCGAATTCGCCGCCGTGCCGGTGCCGACGAAGAACACCGCGACCTCGCGTTCGAAGATTTCGCTGAAACTGGCTTCGACCCTGCGGTCGACCTCGCTTGCGCCATAGGCAGGGACGAAGCCCGCCGAGTGCGTGACCAGATTGCGCGCGATGTCGGGATGGGCGCCGGCCCAATTGTCGGAGGCGAAATGCATGCGAAGTGACCTCTTGATTGTCTGCGTTTCTCAAACCAGCTTGGCCGTTCGGTGGCAAGGTCCACAGCTAACCGACAATGGTGCTTGGCAAAGATTCCGACGCGTCGCCAATTCGCGAAACAATATGTCGTCAATCGCCTGTTTTTTTTGCACTTGCATCTTGTGCGGGCTTTTGATTTCTGTCATATCGAATTTAGGACAGCATTGCTGTCTTATTTGCGGTTTGCCGACAGAGCGCCGGGCAGGGTAAGATCGCCCCAAAGCCGTTCGTGTTTGTGCCGCCGCTTGGCACGATGTATCGGTCATGTGCCGACAGGTCGGCTGATCGCCGAACCACAGGTCGGCGAAAGACCTTTTGACATATATGCCGCGACTGCAAAATTGGGTGCGCGTGAATGTGCGCCCGGAGGACGAGACGACCGCCCGCAAACCGGGCCCGACGGAGAGATGCCATGAGCGAGAAGACGCAAGCTGTGATGCCCGCATCGATGCCGGCCGTGCAGACGAAAGCGACTGCCCGCAAAAACGGCCTTCCGTCGGCGCAAGGTCTCTATGATCCCCGCAACGAGCATGATGCATGCGGCGTCGGCTTCATCGCCAACATGAAGGGCGCGAAGTCGCACCAGATCGTCAAGGACGGGCTGTTCATGCTCGAGAATTTGACGCATCGCGGCGCGGTGGGCGCGGACCCGCTGATGGGCGACGGCGCGGGCGTGCTGGTGCAAATTCCCGACCGCTTCTTTCGCGAGGAGATGGCGGCGCAGGGCATCGAACTGCCGCCGGCTGGGGCCTATGGCGTTGGTCACGTCTTCCTGCCGCAGGACGATGCGATGGTGTCTCACGTCGAGACCGTCATCGCCGAGGTGGCGCAGTCCGAAGGTATCGCGCTGATTGGCTTCCGCAACGTGCCGGTCGACAATTCCTCTTTGTCCAAGGCGCCGGACATCGCCGCTTCCGAGCCGGTTCACCGGCAGGTCTTCCTCGCCCGGCCCGACGGTATGGACGAGGACACGTTCGAACGTCGTCTCTATGTCCTGCGCAAGGTCGTTTCGGCGCGCATGTACGAACATTCAGGCGGGCGCGACGACGGCTTCTATATCGTTTCGATCTCGTGCCGGACGATCGTCTACAAGGGCATGTTCCTGGCCTATCAGGTCGGCGCCTATTATACCGACCTTTCCGATCCGCGTTTCGAAAGCGCTCTGATCCTCGTCCACCAGCGCTTTTCGACCAACACGTTCCCGTCGTGGAAGCTGGCGCATCCCTATCGCATGGTCGCGCATAATGGCGAGATCAACACGCTGCGCGGCAACGTCAACTGGATGGCGGCGCGGCAGGCGTCGGTCGATTCCGAGCTTTTCGGCAACGACATTTCGAAGCTGTGGCCGATCTCCTATGAGGGCCAGTCGGACACTGCCTGTTTCGACAATGCGCTCGAATTTCTCTATCAGGGTGGCTATTCGCTGACCCATGCGGCGATGATGCTGATCCCGGAAGCCTGGGCCGGCAACAAGCTGATGAGCGAAGAGCGCCGCGCGTTCTATGAATATCACGCCGCGCTGATGGAGCCTTGGGACGGGCCGGCCGCCGTGGTCTTCACCGATGGACGCCAGATCGGCGCGACGCTCGACCGCAACGGCCTCAGGCCCGCGCGTTACATCGTCACCGACGACGACCGCGTCATCATGGCGTCGGAGGCGGGCGTATTGCCGGTTCCGGAAGAGAAGGTCGTGACCAAGTGGCGGCTCCAGCCGGGCCGCATGCTCCTGATCGATATCGATCAGGGCCGTATCATCTCGGACGACGAGATCAAGACCGAGATCGCCTCGCAGCATCCCTACCGGCAGTGGCTGAAGAACACGCAGCTCATTTTGGAAGAGTTGAAGCCCGTCCAGCCGCGCGCGCCGCGCAACGACGTGTCGCTGATCGATCGCCAGCAGGTGTTCGGCTACACGCAGGAAGACACCAAGATCCTGATGTCGCCGATGGCGACGACGGGCATGGAAGCCATCGGCTCGATGGGCACCGACACGCCCATCTCCGCGATGTCTGACAAGTCGAAGCTGCTCTATACGTATTTCAAGCAGAACTTCGCGCAGGTGACGAACCCGCCGATCGATCCGATCCGCGAGGAACTCGTCATGAGCCTCGTCTCGTTCATCGGGCCGCGTCCGAACATCTTCGACCTCGTCGGCTCGTCGCGGCGCAAGCGGCTGGAAGTGCGTCAGCCGATCCTGACGAACGGCGATCTGGAGAAGATTCGCTCGATCGGCCACACCGAAGACCGTTTCGACACCAAGACGATCGACGTGACCTATTCGTCCGTCGAGGGTGCCGCCGGGATGCAGGGCGCGCTCGACCGTCTGTGCGAGCGCGCGGAAGCGGCCGTCGTCGGCGGCTACAACATCATCATCCTGTCGGATCGCCAGGTCGGGCCGGATCGCATCGCGATCCCGGCGCTGCTCGCGACTGCCGCCGTGCACCATCACCTGATCCGCAAGGGCATGCGCACGGCGGTCGGCCTCGTCGTGGAATCGGGCGAGCCGCGCGAAGTGCATCACTTCGCCTGTCTGGCAGGTTTTGGCGCGGAGGCGATCAACCCGTATCTCGCCTTCGATACGCTGACCGAGATGCACCGGCGCGGGGACTTCCCGCCGGAGGTCGATGCGAGCGAAGTCGTCTATCGCTTCATCAAGTCGATCGGCAAGGGCATCCTGAAGGTCATGTCCAAGATGGGCATTTCGACCTATCAATCCTATTGCGGCGCGCAGATTTTCGACGCAATCGGTCTCAATTCGGAGTTCGTTGAGCGCTTCTTCTTCGGTACGGCGACGACCATCGAGGGCGTCGGGCTGGACGAGATTGCAGCCGAGACCGTTCTGCGCCACCAGTCGGCGTTCAGCGACGATCCGGTGCTGAAGAACGCACTCGAGGTCGGCGGCGAATATATGTATCGAATTCGCGGCGAGGCTCATATGTGGTCGCCCGATGCTGTGGCGACGCTCCAGCACGCTGTCCGGCTGAACTCTGCCGAAACCTACAAGCAGTATTCCGCGCAGATCGACGGCAGCGCCGCCGATGCGAAGTCCATTCGCGGCCTCTTCAGGATCAAGCTTGCGACCGAAACCGGCCGCGCGCCTGTGGCGCTCGATGAGGTGGAATCGGCGGTCGAACTGGTCAAGCGCTTTTCGACGGGCGCGATGTCGTTCGGCTCGATCAGCCGCGAGGCGCATTCGACGCTGGCCGTCGCGATGAACCGGATCGGCGGCAAGTCGAACACAGGCGAGGGCGGCGAAGAGCCGGATCGGTATTTCCCGTTGCGAGACGGCTCGCCCAACCCGGAGCGTTCCGCGATCAAGCAGGTCGCGTCCGGTCGTTTCGGCGTGACGGCGGAATATCTCGTCAATTCCGACATGATGCAGATCAAGGTCGCGCAGGGCGCAAAGCCCGGCGAGGGCGGTCAGCTTCCCGGCCACAAGGTCGACGCGACCATCGCCAAGGTGCGCCACTCCACGCCGGGCGTCGGCCTCATCTCGCCGCCGCCGCACCACGACATCTATTCCATCGAGGATCTGGCGCAACTCATCTACGACCTGAAGAACGTCAATCCGGCCGCTGACGTGTCCGTCAAGCTGGTCTCGGAAGTGGGTGTCGGCACGGTCGCGGCGGGCGTCGCCAAGGCGCGCGCCGACCACATCACCGTATCGGGCTATGACGGTGGTACGGGCGCTTCGCCACTGACCTCGATCAAGCATGCCGGGTCCCCGTGGGAAATGGGCCTTGCCGAGACGCATCAGACGCTCGTTCTCAACGGTCTGCGCTCACGCGTTGCGCTTCAGGTCGATGGCGGGCTGCGCACCGGCCGCGACGTGATCGTGGGCGCGCTTCTGGGGGCCGACGAGTTCGGCTTCTCGACCGCGCCGCTTATCGCTGCCGGCTGCATCATGATGCGCAAGTGTCACCTCAACACCTGTCCGGTGGGTGTCGCCACGCAGGACCCGGTGCTGCGCAAGCGCTTCAAGGGCACGCCCGAGCACGTCATCAACTTCTTCTTCTTCGTCGCCGAGGAAGTACGCGAGTTGCTGGCCTCGATGGGCTATCGCAAGCTCGACGAGATCATCGGCCAGTCCGAACTTTTGGCGAAGGACGAGGCGTTCTCGCACTGGAAATCGAAGGGCCTCGATTTCTCCAAGATGTTCTTCAAGCCCGATGCGCCGAAGGAAGAGACGTACTGGACGCAGCGTCAGCAGCATCCGATCGACGACGTGCTCGACCGCAGGCTGATCGCCGAGGCTGCGCCGGCGCTCGACGCGCGCCAGCCGGTCGAGATCGCAGCCGACATCCGCAACGTGGATCGCTCGACCGGCGCGATGCTGTCGGGCGAGGTCGCCAAGCGGTTCGGCCATAAGGGCCTGCGTGACGGCACGATCAGCGTGACGCTGACCGGCACGGCCGGGCAGTCCTTCGCGGCGTTCCTCGCCAAGGGCGTCACGTTCAATTTGATCGGCGATGGCAATGATTATGTGGGCAAGGGGCTGTCGGGCGGCCGCATCGTCATCCGTCCGCCGGAAAACACCCGTATCGTCGCCGAGGATTCGATCATCGTCGGCAATACGGTGCTTTATGGTGCGACTGAGGGCGAATGCTACTTCCGCGGATTTGCCGGCGAGCGTTTCGCGGTACGCAACTCCGGTGCCATTGCGGTGGTCGAGGGCGTCGGTGATCATGGCTGCGAATACATGACGGGCGGTATCGTCGTGGTCCTTGGCAAGACGGGCCGCAACTTCGCGGCCGGCATGTCGGGCGGCATCGCCTATGTGCTGGACGAGGCAGGCGACTTCGCCGAGCGCTGCAACATGGCGATGGTCGAACTCGAACCGGTGCCGGAGGAGGACGAACTTCTCGAACGCCTCCACCATCATGGTGGCGACATCGACCATAAGGGCCGCGTCGACGTTCAGGCCGATATGACGAGCCATGACGAAGAGCGCCTCTACCAGCTCATTCGCAGCCATGTGGAGCACACCGGCTCAACGCGGGGGCAGACCATCTTGGACAATTGGGCCGACTACCGCCCGAAATTCCGGAAGGTCATGCCGGTCGAGTACAAACGCGCGCTGATCGAGATGGAACGCATGCGCATGGGCGTGGCGGCCGAGTAGGCCGCCTCCCATTCACCCTTGATCGCATTTCAAGGCCGCAAGGCTTGCAGACGATTGGACTGAACTATGGGCAAGGTAACAGGCTTTCTCGAGATCGACCGGCAGGTGCACAAGTACCAGCCGGCTTCCGACCGCATCCGTCATTTCAGGGAGTTCACGCTTCCGATGTCCGAGCCGGAGGTCGAGAAACAGGCCGCGCGCTGCATGGATTGCGGCATTCCCTTCTGCCATGGGCCGACGGGCTGTCCTGTCCACAACCAGATTCCGGACTGGAACGACCTCGTCTATGCCAAGGACTGGGAAGGAGCGATCCGCAACCTCCATTCGACGAACAACTTTCCCGAATGGACCGGCCGCATCTGTCCCGCGCCGTGCGAAGAAGCGTGCACGCTCAACCTTGAGGACATTCCGGTCGCCATCAAGACGATCGAGCAGGCAATCGCCGACAAGGCTTATGAGAAGGGCCTTATCCGCCCGCAGCCTGCGCCTGCCAAAACCGGCAAGCGCGTCGCCATCATCGGCTCCGGCCCGACCGGCATGGCGGCTGCACAGCAGCTTGGACGCGTCGGCCACGACGTTCACGTCTTCGAACGGGAATCGAAGCCCGGCGGCCTGATGCGCTATGGCATTCCCGACTTCAAGATCGAGAAGCGCTATATCGACGTACGCGTCGAACAGATGCAGGGCGAGGGCGTCACCTTCCATTGCGGCGTCGACATCGGCACCGACAAGACGCTTGATGAGCTGACGACCGAGTTCGATGCCGTCCTTTACTGCGGCGGTTCGGAGAACCCGCGCCCGGCCGGCATTCCGGGGCGCGAGCTCAAGGGCGTGCATGACGCGATGCCCTATCTCGTCCAGCAGAACCGGCGCGTCGGCGGCGAGGACATCCAGTCGCGCGCCTGGGCGTCCGATCCGATCCTGGCCGGGGGCAAGCATGTGGTGGTCGTGGGCGGCGGCGATACGGCGTCCGACTGCGTGGGCACCTCGTTCCGTCAGGGCGCCGTGCGCGTCACCCAACTCGACATCCGCCCGCAGCCGCCGGTGCGCGAGGACAAACTCTCCGTGTGGCCCTATTGGGCGACGAAGATGCGCACCTCGTCCAGCCAGGCCGAAGGCGCCGACCGCGAATTTCAGGTCGCTACGCTCGAATTCGTCGGTGACGAAGACGGTCTGCTGACAGGCGTCAAGTGCTGCGAGGTTGACGAAAAGCGCAAGCCGGTCGAAGGGACGGAATTCGTCATCAAGGCCGATCTCGCCTTCATCGCCATCGGCTTCGCCGGCCCGCTCGTCGGCGGTCTGGTCGACCAACTCGGCGAGAACCTTGCCACGGTAACCGACAAGCGCGGTTCGCGAAACGTCACGGGCAACGACCAGGACTATAAGACGAATGTCGACAAGCTGTTCGTCGCCGGGGACATCCGCCGCGGTCAGTCGCTGGTCGTCTGGGCGATCCGCGAGGGGCGGCAGGCCGCCCACGCGATCGACAAGGAACTGATGGGCTCGACGGTCCTGCCGCGTTGATCAGTCGTTCAGCATCTCGATGGCGGTCGCATGCAGCTTTGCGGTCGCGGCGGCCACAATGAAGCCACCGTCTTCGGCCGCACCGCCGTCAAGCGTGGTGATCACGCCGCCCGCCGCCTCGATGATCGGGATAAGGGCGACGATATCGTAGGGCTGAAGGCCGGTTTCGACGACGAGATCGACCTGTCCGGCAGCCAGCATGGAATAGGCGTAGCAATCGGTGCCGTAGCGGGCAAGGCGCACCGCGGCCTCGACCCGGTCGTAGCGCATACGTGCATCGTCGAGAAACAGCGACGGCGTCGTGGTGCAGAGAGTCGCGTCGGCAAGCTCGGTGGTGTCACGCGTCTTCAGAACGCGCGGCCCGCCTGGGCCTTCATAATGCGCCGATCCGCTCGTTGCATAGAAAAGCTCGCCCGTGAATGGCTGGCTCATCATGCCGGCGACCGCATCGCCATCCTCCAGCAATCCGACCAGCGTGCCCCAGAGCGGCAGGCCGGAGATGAAGGCACGGGTGCCGTCGATGGGGTCGATCACCCAGCAATGCCTGTTCGGCAGATTGTGCGATCCGAACTCCTCCCCCAAGATACCGTGATCCGGAAATTCGCCGTCGATGAGCGCGCGGATCGCGCGTTCGGCCTCGCGGTCGCCCTCGGTGACCGGATCGAACCCGCCCGCAAGCTTGTTGATGATGTCATGCGGCTGCCTGAAACGCGGCAGCGTTTCGCCGGCCGCAGCTTTTGCCAGACGGCGAAGGAATTCGGGTGTGACGGTCATGCTCGGCTCCGAAACGTTCGGGCCAGCAATAGTCGCGCAACACGCCGCTTGACAATTGTGCAGTGCAGCATAAATTCATGGCGACGGCTTTTTTCCGTCACGCCCTTCTGGGGCGTTTCCTCCCTAGCTTCGGCCGCTGTCACGGGCGGCCTTTTTTTATTCTGCTGCGATCGGCAATTCGGCGGGCGGGGCAAACAACGCGATCAGCGCGGCGGCGAGGTCGCCAAGGTCCCGGCGCAACTGGTCATAGCCATCATGCGGCAGCAGGCTTTCCTCATCCATGTAGAGACTGCGATTGATCTCGATCTGGATGGCGTGAATCCCGCGCGCGGGGCGTCCGTAATGCTCGGTGATGAAACCGCCGGCATAGGGCTTGTTGTGAGCGACCGTGTAGCCGCATGTCGCCAGATGCGCGATCGCCGTTTCCGCCAGATCCGACATGCAGGACATGCCGTACCGATCGCCGATGATGAAATCGGGACGGATGCGGCTTTCTGCAAGGCGGATGGAGGCCGGCATGGAGTGGCAATCGACCAGAACCGCGATGCCGAACACCTTGTGCGTCGCGCCGATCAGCGCGCGCAACTGGTCATGATACGGTTTGTAGATGCGCTCGATGCGTCCCACCGCCTCCTCGAGCGGCAATTTTTCCGCATAGATATCGAGGCCCTCGCCGACCAGCCTCGGCACGGTGCCGAGACCGCCGGCCACGCGCGCGGAGCGCGTATTGGCGAAGGGGGGCAGGGCGGCGGTGAACATGCGCGGGTCGAGTTCCCACGGCTCGCGGTTCACATCGAGGTAAGCGCGCGGAAAATGCGCTCTCAACAAAGGCGCGCCCTGCTCGACCACCCCGGCGAAAAGATCGTCGACGAAACAATCTTCCGAACGGCGGATCGCATGAGCGTCGAGCCGTGCCATGTCGAGGAAGCGCCGTGGATATACGGAGCCGCTATGCGGCGAGTTGAAGATGAAGGGCACGGACTGGCGCGCTGGCGAGCGGACTTCAAACGCCGCATGGCTCGCGAAATCGGGGTGTTTCGTCATCTGGCGCGTCGAACCAACTCTCAAGTTTCACCGGACCTGTGTGCCACCGGCGGGCAGGACTGTCCAGCAGCGGCGTGACTTGCGTCAAACCCGTATCACCTGCTTCACTTGATGTTTACCATGTCGAACGCATATAGGCTTGGGGCGCGCCGAATCGGGTCTGGTCCCGTTCGGAAAGAGGGTTGCAAACGGCAAGATGGCAAGAATTCTTCTCGCGGAAGACGATGAGGACATGCGTCGGTTTCTCGTCAAGGCGCTGGAGCGCGCCGGCTACGATGTGATCGACTACGACAACGGCGCCAGCGCATATGAGCGGTTGCGCGAGGAGCCGTTCTCGCTGCTCCTGACCGATATCGTGATGCCGGAAATGGACGGGATCGAACTGGCGCGCCGCGCCACGGAGATCGATCCGGATTTGAAGGTGATGTTCATCACCGGCTTTGCCGCGGTCGCGCTCAATCCCGATTCCAAGGCTCCGAAGGACGCGAAGATCCTCTCCAAGCCCTTTCATCTGCGCGATCTCGTCAACGAGGTCGAAAAGATGCTGCAAGCCGCCTGACGAGCTTGCCCTGCGTCAGCCTCGCCGAATGAATTAGGCGGCGCAAACCTATTGACGATGCCGTTTTTCCATGGTGTATGCGGCCCGTCGGATGGGCGTGTAGCTCAGCGGGAGAGCACTACGTTGACATCGTAGGGGTCACAGGTTCAATCCCTGTCACGCCCACCATCCAACCCCTTAAATTTGTTTGGTTTTGCGGTAGTTGGCGCCGCCGCTACGAGTTGCCTAGCAACCATTTGCAACCATCAGCGGACTGCAACACGGTGGCCTTCACGTTTGCGGCGCGCCTGCGCCCGTCGATCTGTCGTTGACGTTGTGCTTGAGTGGATCGCTGCACCGAGCTTGTTGAGTTCTCCAACTGATCACCCAAAAGTGGACTCAAGGCAAGGCTAGCTGCGGGTTCGTGTCGGCGGTCTGTTCGGGGTGCCCGCCTCACTCGTTTGAGCAGGCGGGCTTCCATATCAGGTGTCGCGGATTGTCTGTGACCAGTAGCGATGCAGGCCCGTAACGTCCTCGCTGGTCATGATCGGCATGGCCTTTTTTAGGTGGTCGTCGGGCCAGTCCCACCAACGCATTTGGAGAAGCAAGCCGATCTCGTGGCCGCCGAAGCGCTTGCGGATCGTCTTTGCCGGGTTGCCGCCGACGATGGCGTATGGCTCGACGTCCCGCGTGACCAGCGCACGAGTTCCGATGATCGCACCATCGCCGATCCTGATACCGGGCATGATGATGGCTTCCGACCCGATCCAGACATCATTGCCGATCACCGTATCGCCCGCTGGCTTATAGCCGTTCCGGGCACCGGCGAAGGCTGGGACCTCGGGCATGAAGAAGAATGGAAAGGTGCTGATCCACTCGTTCCGGTGACCCTGGTTTCCGGCCATGATGAAGGCGGCACCGGAGCCGATCGAACAGAAGCTGCCAACGATCAGGCGATCTGCCCCTTCATCTGGCAGCAGGAACCGTGCGCAGTCGTTGAAGCTGTGGCCGTGATAGTAGCCGGAGTAATAGCTGTACCGGCCGACGATAATGCTCTGATGCGTGACCTGTTCGACCAGCGTCTTGCCCTTGAAGGGGCTCTCGAAGAAACTGTCCATTGGAATACTCACTGCATGAGCGACGCGGCCTGGAGGCACGCGCCAAATCCGCAAGCGCGCAGTGTCGCTCGCATTTTTTCATGCTCCTCACGCCGTCAGCGTGGGAGCGCCATGCAGGGAGTACTGGGTGCCGATTTCATGCCGATGGCATTATCGGATGGACGGTCGGTAGGCAAGGACAGCCCGTTGGCTGATTGCCACCAGTGAATGGGGCGCCTGGATGCCGGTACGTATCGACCCCAGTCAGCATAAGCCGGGACGTCAGTCGAGCGCGCTTTTGCGGGTTTCGACATCGATCGACATCGCAGCGAATGCTGCCACGACCAAGAGGCCGGCAAAAAGGCCGATCGCGGCCGTCGTGCTCTGGACGAAGAGATAGACCAGAACCGAAGGCGCAAGCAGGCCGCCGAGCCGGGCCATCGCGCCGGCCGCTCCCATCCCGGTCGCGCGTGAGGCGGTGGGATAAAGTTCGGGCGTGAAGGCATACAGTGCGCCCCAGGTGCCCAGGAGCGCGAAGCTCATCACCAGAAGCGCGGTGGCGATCAGGGCCGGCGTGGTCGCCACGACGAACAGCGCGCAGGCGGCGGCGCTCAGGAACAGGAAGCGCGTCAGCGTCGCGCGGCGCCCCCATTTTTCAACGCCATAGGCCGCGAGCGCATAGCCGGGGATCTGGGCGAGCGCCACCAGGACGAGGAAACCGTATCCACGCACGAAGCCGAAACCTTCCGTCGCCAGCCGGGCCGGCATCCAGGTGAAGATGCCGTAATAGGACATCGACACGAGAAACCACACGCTGAGCATCAGAAGCGTCCGGCGGCGCAGTTCGGGTGACAGGAGCTTTTCGCTGCGCGCCGGCGGCATGGCGTCCAGCGGGGTTTCACCCATCGGCTCCTTTCCGTTGACGAGAAGCATCTTGTCCATCACCGCGCGGGCTTCCGGTTCGCGCCCCTGGCGCATCAAATGAAGCGGCGATTCGGGTATCCAGAAGCGCAGGAAAAGGCCGACGATGGCCGGCAGGGCGGTGACGAAGAAGATCACGCGCCACGCATCGGCCACGCCTGCAACGGAGGCTGCCCACGCCGTCAATGCGACGATGACCGTGCCGACCGCCCAAAACCCTTCCAGCATGACCAGCCAGCGGCCACGCCGCGAGGGCGGCAGGAACTCGGCCATCATCGCATAGTCGACCGGCAGCGTGCCGCCGACGGCAAGGCCGGTCAGGAAGCGCAGCAGCAGCAGGGTCTGGAAGTCGGGGGCGAAGACCGAGGCAAGGCCGAAGACGGCATCCATCGCGACAGTGCCGATCAGGATGTTCCGGCGTCCGAAACGATCCGCGAGCCGGCCGAAGACCGCCGCCCCGATCAACATGCCGAGGAAGAAGAGCGTGCCGGTCTGCAATGCCTGCGGAACGGTAAGGCCGAATGTCGCAGCGATCGAGGCGGCGGTGAAGCCGACGGCCAGAACCTGCATAGCGTCGGCTGTCCAGACAAGCCCGAAAACACCGAGCAGGCGGCGTTGAAACCGCCCCGTGCCCGCTCGTTCGAGAACGGCATCGATCGTGGTGCCCGTCATGACTAGTCCCCCGGATCGCGGTCCCCCGACCGCGGTGCAGCATCGTGATGCGCAGATGGCCGAATGTTGCCCTGAAGTAAACCGAATTATTTGCCGTACGAGCAGATCGACATTCGATTCGCCCGACGCTTGCCTTGCGCGATGCGCAACCTAGCTATGTGAGCGCATAGCCAACTGCCCAAGGATCGCTCCCATGCCCGATCTCGCTTTGACCCCATTGATCTCGCTTATCGCCGGCGTCGTCATCCTGATCATGCCGCGCCTGCTCAACTATATCGTCGCCTTCTACCTGATCGTCATCGGCCTGATCGGGCTCTTTCCCGAACTTGCGGGATAGGAAACGCGGCGCGACAATCCTTGCCATTGCCCTCAATCGCGCTTTTCGCTATCAGCGGTGAACGAATTCGCGAGGAGCCGATCATGGCAGAAGAACATCATTCCGGCGCGCTCGAAATGGGCGCCGAAATGGATTACGCCGAACACGAGAAGACCTACAATTTCTTTCTCGATTTCACGAAATACGTGTCGATCATGGTCGTGGCGCTACTGATCGCAATGGCGTTCGGTTTCTTCACGACCGCCGGCTTCATCTCGTCCTTCATCCTCTTTCTGCTGATCTGCGGTCTTGGAGCATTCTTCCTGCGCTGACGATCGCTTTCCCCCGCGGGCTTTCCCGCGGGGCATGAAGATCGGCTGATGGGAGGGGTTCATGGCGCAGATCGTATTCGTACCGAAGGAAATCGAGGCCGGCGAGCCGCGTGTGGCCGCCTCGCCCGAAACCGTCAAGCGGCTGAAGGCCCTCGGGCTCGACGTGGTCGTGGAAACCGGCGCGGGAGACAAATCCCGCATACCGGATGGCGAGTTCGAAAAGAACGGCGCCAGGATCGGAAGCGCGGCGGATGCGGGCGCTGCCGATATCATCCTCAAAGTCCGCCGCCCCACCGACGCGGAACTCAAATCCTACCGATCGGGCGCGGCGGTGATCGCCGCTATGGACCCATACGGCAACGACGCGGCTGTCGAAGCGATGGCCAAGGCCGGCATTTCCGCTTTCGCCATGGAATTCATGCCGCGCATCACGCGCGCGCAGTCGATGGACATCCTCTCCTCGCAGGCCAATCTCGCCGGTTATCAGGCCGTGATCGATGCTGCCGGTGAATATGACCGCGCGCTGCCGATGATGATGACGGCGGCCGGAACGGTGCCGGCCGCCAAGGTCTTCGTCATGGGGGTCGGCGTTGCGGGCTTGCAGGCCATCGCCACGGCACGCCGCATGGGCGCGGTCGTCACCGCCACCGACGTTCGCCCCGCCGCGAAGGAACAGGTCGCCTCGCTTGGCGCGAAATTCCTCGCCGTCGAGGACGAGGAATTCAAGGCGGCCGAGACGGCCGGCGGCTACGCCAAGGAAATGTCGAAGGAATATCAGGCGAAGCAGGCCGCGCTGACGGCCGAGCACATCGCCAAGCAGGACATCGTCATCACCACCGCGCTCATTCCCGGTCGTCCTGCGCCCAAGCTGGTGTCCGCCGAGATGGTCGCCTCGATGAAGTCGGGATCGGTCATCGTCGATCTTGCGGTCGAGCGTGGCGGCAATGTCGAAGGCGCGAAAGCGGGCGAAGTCGTCACGAGCGCGAACGGCGTCAAGATCGTCGGCCACCTCAACGTGGCCGGCCGCGTGGCGGCATCCGCCTCGCTTCTTTACGCCAAGAACCTCTATGCCTTTCTCGAGACGCTGATCGACAAGGAAACCAAGACCCTTGTCATCACGCCGGAAGACGAACTCGTCAAGGCGACGCTGCTGACGCATCAAGGCCGCGTCGTCCATGCCAATTTCGCAAAGGCCGAGCCTGCGCCCGCAGTGGCGCCCGAGAGCACCGAGACTGGTCTCGATGCTGCGCCCAAGGCGACGGCAAAGCCGAAATCCACTTCGAAGAAGGGGGATGCGTGATGGAAATGACCGCGATGGAACGCGCGATCCAGCAGCTCGAGCAGTCGGCGGCGGCGCTGCGCCTTGCCTTTTCGGATTTGCAGACCGCCGAGGCGGCCGGCCATGCGGCTGCGGCGGCGACGGGCGGCGCGATCGACCCCTTCGTCTTCCGCTTCGCCATTTTCGTGCTGGCGATCTTCGTCGGCTACTATGTCGTCTGGTCGGTGACGCCCGCGCTGCACACGCCCCTGATGTCGGTGACGAACGCGATCTCGTCCGTCATCGTGGTCGGCGCGCTGCTTGCCGTCGGCATCTCCTCGTCGGGGATCGCCACCGGCTTCGGCTTCATCGCCTTGATCCTTGCTTCGGTGAACATCGTCGGTGGCTTCCTCGTCACGCAGCGCATGCTCGCGATGTACAAGAAAAAAGAAAAGTGAGGCGCTGATCCATGAGCGAGAATTTCGCCTCCTTCCTTTATCTTGTCTCCGGCGTCCTGTTCATCATGGCGTTGCGCGGGCTTTCGCATCCCACGACCAGCCGTCAGGGCAACATGTACGGCATGATCGGCATGGGCATCGCCGTCGTCACGACGCTGCTTCTGGCGCGCCCGACCTTCGGCGGCTTCGTTCTGATCGTGCTCGGCATCGCCATCGGCGGCGGCATCGGCGCGGTCGTCGCGCGGCGCATTCCCATGACGTCGATGCCGCAGCTCGTCGCGGCTTTCCATTCACTCGTCGGTCTGGCGGCGGTGCTGGTTGCGGCGGCCGCGATGTATTCGCCCGAGAGCTTCGGCGTCGGCACGGTCGGCCATATCCATTGGCAGGCACTGATCGAGATGTCGCTCGGCGTTGCCATCGGCGCGATCACCTTCACGGGTTCGATCATCGCGTTCCTGAAACTCGACGGGCGCATGTCGGGCAAGCCGATCCTGCTGCCGTCCCGCCACTTCATCAATGCCGGCATCGCGATTGCGCTGATCGTGCTGGTCATCGTGCTCGTCGCGACGCAATCGACGCTCGCCTTCTGGCTGATCGTGATCCTGGCGCTGGCGCTGGGCGTGCTGATCATCGTGCCGATCGGCGGCGCCGACATGCCGGTCGTCGTCTCGATGCTCAATTCCTATTCGGGCTGGGCCGCGGCGGGCATCGGCTTCACCCTCGGCAATCTCGCGCTCATCATCACGGGCGCGCTGGTCGGCTCGTCCGGCGCGATCCTCAGCTACATCATGTGCAAGGGCATGAACCGCTCGTTCATTTCCGTCATTCTCGGCGGCTTCGGCGGCGAAACGGCCGCCGCCGGCGGCGACGACGGCATCGAGCGGACGGTCAAGCAGGGTTCGGCCGACGACGCGGCCTATCTGATGATGAACGCGCAAAAAGTCATCATCGTGCCGGGCTACGGCATGGCGGTGGCGCAGGCGCAGCATGCGCTGCGCGAGATGGCTGACAAGCTCAAGGCCAACGGCGTCGAGGTCAAATACGCGATCCATCCGGTTGCCGGCCGCATGCCGGGACACATGAACGTGCTTCTGGCCGAAGCCAACGTGCCTTACGATGAGGTGTTCGAACTTGAGGACATCAACTCCGAATTCGCGCAGGCCGACGTCGCCTATGTCATAGGCGCCAACGACGTGACCAACCCGTCCGCGCGCGACGACAAATCCTCGCCCATCTACGGCATGCCGATCCTCGACGTGGACAAGGCGCGCACGTGCCTCTTCGTCAAGCGCTCGCTCGGCTCGGGCTATGCCGGTATCGACAACACGCTGTTCTACAAGGACGGCACGATGATGCTGCTCGGCGATGCCAAGAAGATGACCGAGGAAATCGTCAAGGCAATGGATCACTGATGCTGCCTGAAGCGCCGGCGGAGGTTCCGCCGGAACTTCGAGCTGCGATCACGGATGCGTTTCCCGAACTGACGGAATCGCGGTTCTCGGTGGCCGGTCGCGGCTGGCACAGTCTTGCGATCGACATCGACGGGCGGTTCATCGCCAAGTTTCCGCAGGGAGCCGACGCCGAAAAGGCCTTGCTGCGCGAGGCTCGGCTGCTTGCAGCGGTGCGGCCGCATGTGTCGCTGCCGGTTCCCGACATGCAACTGGTGGAGCATCCGGTCGTCTTTTCCATGCACCGGAAACTTGCCGGGTCTACGCTGCTGCGCGCCGACTACGAATGTCTCTCGGAAGTCGCGAAAACGGCACTGGCCGACAAGCTGGCGCAATTCTTCGCCGAGCTTCACGTTATCGATCCGGCGCATATGCGCGCGACCGGTGCAGGACCGGTGGAGTGGTGGGATGTCCGTGCAGAGACGCTCGCGCCTGTCTGGGCGCAGCTTCCCGCCCCGGTCGCCGAACTGGCCGAGGCGGTGTGGCGCGACTACGTTGCGCGCATCTGGCCGGATGAAGTCTACGGCTTCTTCGATGCGCATGGCTGGAACATGGCCTTCGATCATAAGGCCCAGCGCCTCAACGGCATCTTCGACTTCGCCGATTCGGGGTTCGGGCCGGTAGCGCGCGAGTTCGTGCCTGTTTCGCTCATCTCACTCGATCTGGCGCGCCGGGCCATGGCAGCTTACGAGATGCGGACGGGGCGTCATGTCCGCACGTCGGACGTCTATCTTTTGACTGCGGCCGCGCGTCTTTCCGAATTTGCGGGAGCGATCGAGACGGGCGAGCACGTCGATACGATGCGCGACCTCGTCATCGACTGGTTCGCGCCAACGGCATGGCATCGCCCTGCCGCCGGCCCGTGATCGTTCACCGCCGGCGAGCAGGCTCACCCTGTCCTATTCGACGGCGCGCAGACGGAATTCGGTGACGCCGAGTGCAAGGTTCAGGCCGGTTTGCGCCTGAACGCTGATCGGCTGGAGCATGACCGATTCCTGCGATCCACCGACGAGAATGTTGGCGCCGCCACCGATCGCAACCGTTGCTTCCGCGCTCGCGCCGAAATAGTCGCCACTGAGCGCTTCGCCGGCCGTGAGCGTGATGGTTGCGGGCATCAGGACGGCCCATTGCATGATGGCTTCGCTGGTGACGCCGATGTCGAGGCCGTAGCGGTTGACGACGCCGACGAAAGCGGTCTGCGGTGTGCCGTCCGATGGGCTGAACAGGCATTCCATGTCACGCGACGAGCCGAGGATCGCACCGACATCACCCGCGATGACGCATTCGAGCATGCCGGCCTCGGTGCGCGTGTCCTGCGCGTGAGCCGGGATAATTGCGGCTGCGCCGAGAAGCGCGGCGGCTAGAAAGCGGACCATTGAAGTTCTCCTGTCTGGTTGTTCGGCACTACAACCGGACAGGGAGAACTTCGTTCCTGATCAGCCGGTGCCGCGCGTCCGGCTCAGCCCGTCGCGGGCGACCTGAAGATTGGGGTCGAGCCGTGCTGCTTCGGCGAAAGAGCGCGTCGCGCGCTGGGTGTCGCCTCGACGCTCGAGAATGAGGCCCTGATATGCCCACGCCTCGGCATTGGTCTTGTCGCGAACGAGCGCCGTGTTGAAATCGGAGAGCGCATTGTCCTCGTTGTCGATGGCGAGGTAGGAGAGGCCACGCGCCGTATAGGGCTCGGCGGCGCCAGGGGCGAGCGAGATCGCCTGTCCGAAATCACCGATCGCGAAGTCGTGCTGATTGCGCAACTGATACATCAGGCCGCGATTGTAATAGGCGCGCGGGTTGGTCGTATCGAGCTGGATCGCGCGTTCGAAATCCTGAAATGCTTCGTTGGTGCGGCCGGAGGCGCGATTGAGATTGCCGCGCCCGATATAGGCAGCATCGTAGCTCGCATTGAGCTGGATCGCCTGATTGTAGTCTGCTAGCGCCGCCTGGCTGTTGCCCATGTTGCGGTGGATCAAAGCGCGGTTGTTGTATGCCTGATAAAGGCCGGGATTGAGCTGGATCGCGCGGTCGAAGTCGGCCAGCGCCTCGCGGTTTCGCCCGCCGCGTCCATAGGCCGAGCCGCGCACATTGTAGGCTTCGGCGTCGTTGGGCGAGCGCTCGATGACGGCGGTCAGCGACGAAATGTTTTCGCTCGATGCCTGAGCTGCGTCCATCGGTGAAACCGTCGACATAGTTTCCGGTGCCGTCTGGCAGGCTGCGAGCCCCAAAGCGGACAGCAATGCCATTGCGGTGGCAATGCGTTTGGTGTGGCTCGCGGTCGAAATCATCGGCTCATTCCCCGTTTGGCGCTGCTTGGCGTGTTGTTCGACATTTAACGCAGACAACGAAAAAAGGTGGCAGCGATTGCTCGCGCCACCTTTTATAGATCGGCAAAGAAGACCAAAAAACGGCGATCAGCGCGCCGCAACCGCAGGAGCGCGGCCGCCGCCGACCAATCCTTCGCGCTGGGCGCGCTTGCGGGCCAGCTTGCGGGCGCGGCGAACGGCTTCGGCCTTTTCGCGGGCGCGCTTCTCGGACGGCTTCTCGTAATGGCCGCGCATCTTCATCTCGCGGAAGATACCTTCGCGCTGCATCTTCTTCTTGAGCGCGCGGAGCGCCTGATCAACGTTGTTGTCGCGGACGAGTACCTGCACGAGCGTTCCTGTCGTTACCGTTGGCGCCGGGGCCGTTTCGATCGAGTTTCAAATTCAAAAAGTCAGAGCGCAACAGATTGCGCCCCGTGGCGCGCGCACCACGGATCGGTGCGGCTCATATCACCGGTCGATATGCTTGTCGAGAAGAATCCGACAGCGGCTTGTCAGTGAAGCAACCGGCCAATTCGTCGCAGCGAAATGAGCACGGCGCAAACGGGCAATCGAAGTCGCAATCAGCGCAAGGGAAAAGTCCGGTTTTCGCTAGTCATGAATTCGTCCTGCCACACGCATCGAGGCCAAGGGTTCATGCGCAAATATTCCGTCTTCGCCATCGCCCGTGAGGCGCTTCGGGCCCATAAGGGCTGGGACGAGCAGTGGTCGTCGCCGGAACCGCGCAAGGAATATGACGTCATCATCGTCGGTGCCGGCGGGCACGGGCTGGCGACGGCATATTATCTCGCCAAGGAGCATGGCATCACCAATATCGCGGTGCTCGAGAAGGGTTGGCTCGGCGGTGGAAATACGGGCCGCAACACCACGATCATCCGCTCCAACTATCTCTATGACGAATCGGCCGGCATCTACGACCATGCCGTGAAGCTGTGGGACGGGCTTTCCCAGGATCTCAACTACAACGTCATGTATTCGGCACGCGGCGTGATGATGCTGGCGCACAATGTCCATGACGTGCAGGTCTTCAAACGTCACATCCATGCAAACCGGCTCAACGGCGTCGACAATGAATGGCTAACGCCGCAGGAGGCGAGGGCGTTCTGCCCGCCGCTCAACATTTCGCAATCGGCACGATACCCGGTGATGGGCGCGGCGTTGCAGCGTCGAGGCGGAACGGCGCGGCACGACGCGGTCGCCTGGGGCTATGCGCGCGCGGCCGCCGACCGCGGCGTCCACATCATCCAGAACTGTGAGGTGACCGGCGTGCGCCGCTCGGCGAACGGCCATGTGACGGGCGTCGAGACGTCGCGCGGTTTCATCGGCGCGAAAAAGGTCGGCGTCGTTGCGGCGGGGCATTCCTCGGTCATCATGCAGATGGCGGATGTGCGCATGCCGCTGGAATCCTATCCGCTGCAGGCTCTGGTCTCCGAGCCGGTCAAGCCGGTGTTTCCCTGCGTCGTGATGTCGAACACGGTGCACGCCTACATTTCGCAGTCCGACAAGGGCGAACTCGTCATCGGCGCGGGAACGGACCAGTACACATCCTATTCGCAGACCGGCGGCTTCCACATCCTGAATCACACGCTCGACGCGATCTGCGAGATGTTCCCGATGTTCACCCGCATGAAGATGCTGCGCTCATGGGGCGGCATCGTTGACGTGACGCCGGATCGCTCGCCGATCCTCGCCAAGACGCCGGTGCCGGGGCTCTACGTCAATTGCGGCTGGGGGACGGGCGGGTTCAAGGCGACGCCGGGGTCGGGCCACGTTTTCGCGCACACGATCGCCAACGACAATCCGCACCCGATCAACGCGCCTTTCAATCTGGAACGGTTCCGCACCGGCCGTCTGATCGACGAAGCGGCTGCCGCCGCTGTCGCGCACTAGGATCCTGTCATGCTTTTGATCCGCTGCCCCTATTGCGAAGAAGAGCGTCCCGAACTTGAGTTTCGTCATGCCGGCGAGGCGCATATCGCGCGTTCGTCTGAAATGACCGAACTGTCGGATGACGAGTTCGAAAAGTTCTTCTTCGTCCGGCAGAACCCGAAGGGGCTGATCTTCGAGCGCTGGCGGCACATCCACGGTTGTGGGCGCTTCTTCAACGCCGCGCGCGACACGGTCACCGACAAGTTCCACCTGACCTACAAGGCCGGGGAACCGAAGCCGGAGATTACGTTGATGGCGCCCGCCGAGCCAGCGGCCTGGGCCAATCGTGAGCCGTCGGAGCTTAACGTGGATATGCCTTCGAAGGAGGGTGGCCGATGACCGTTTTCGCTTCGTCGCGCCCCCCTCTGTCCTGCCGGACATCTCCCCCGCGAGGGGGAAGATTAGCCTGCATCGATGGCGTGCATGATCTCCCCCGATGCGGGGGAGATGTCCGGCAGGACAGAGGGGCGCAACGTCGAGCATCAACGGTTGAGACAATGGGGCAACGTAGAGCGCCAACGATTGCGGAGTTCGCACGATGACCGAAACCTTCCGCATGGCGGGCGCAGGACGTCTGACGCCGGCAAAAGCCGTTCGCTTTTCCTTCGACGGTACGTCGTATCAGGGCGTTGCGGGCGACACGCTGGCCTCGGCGCTTCTGGCGAACGGCGTCCATCTCGTCGGCCGTTCGTTCAAGTACCATCGCCCGCGCGGCTTTCTGTCGGCCGGTGCCGAGGAGCCGAACGCATTGGTCGGCGTCCACCGCGACGCGGCTCGCAGGACGCCGAATGTGCGCGCGACCGTGCAGGAGATCTATGACGGCTTGAGCGCCGTTTCGCAGAATCGCTGGCCCTCGCTCGCCTACGATATCGGCGAAGCGAACGATCTCGGCTCGCCGTTCTTCTCGGCAGGCTTCTACTACAAGACCTTCATGTGGCCGAAGGCGGCGTGGGACAAGGTCTACGAGCCGTTCATCCGCCGCGCGGCAGGTCTCGGCGTTGCGCCGGACGAGCCGGACCCGGATCACTATTCCTCGCTCTACGCGCATTGCGACGTGCTGGTGCTCGGCGGCGGCGCGGCGGGCATCGCGACGGCGACGGCGGCTGCGGCATCGGGCGCGCGCGTCATTCTTTGCGACGAGCAGGCCGAATTCGGCGGCGCGCTTCGCTTCGAGACGGGCGCGCGGATCGACGGCAAGCCCGGCTGGGACTGGGCGCAGGCGAGCGTGGCGAACCTGAAGGGCAGGGAGAATGTGCGTGTTCTGACCCGCACGACCGCATTCGGCTATTACGCGCAGAATTTGGTCGGGCTCGTCGAGCGCGTCAGCGATCATCTGGCGACGCCCGGTGACCAGCCGCGTGAGCGGCTTTGGCAGGTGCGCGCGGGCAAGGTCGTGATCGCGACCGGTGCGATCGAGCGGCACATGGTGTTTGCCGACAACGACCGTCCCGGTGTGATGCTGGCCTCGGCCGCGCGCACCTATCTCAACCATTACGGCGTCGCCGTCGGCCGAAATGTCGGCATTTTCACCGCCAACGATTCCGCTTATGCCGCGGCCTTCGACCTGAAAAAGGCAGGCGTGCAGATCGCCGCGATCGTCGATTTGCGGGACGATCCGCGGGGGGCGGTTATCGAGGAAGCGAGGGGGCTCGGCATCGAGGTTCTGACCGGCCATACGGTGACGAAGACGGGCGGGCGGCTGCGCGTTTCGTCCATCGCCGTTGCGCCGAACGCCGGCGGTGCGGCGCGGGTGATCCCGGTCGATGCATTGCTGATGTCGTCAGGTTGGACGCCGTCGGTTCATCTCTTCTCGCAGTCGCGCGGCAAGGTTGCGTTCGACGACGCGACGCAGCGTTTTCTGCCGGGGCAATATGCGCAGGACTGCGTTTCGATCGGCGCGTGCAACGGCACGGACACGCTCGACGCGGTGATCGAGGAAGCCTATGCGGCCGGTGAAAATGCCGTGAGCGGTACGAAGGTTTTGCGGCCCGCCGCGACGACGAGCGAAAACTGGACGGGCGGAATGCTCGGGGCTGCGCCGGGTGCAGGGCCGGACGATACCGTCAAGGCTTTTGTCGATTTCCAGAACGACGTGACCGCCAAGGATTTGCGGCAGGCCGTGCGTGAGGGCATGCGCTCCATCGAGCACGTCAAGCGGTTCACAACCAACGGCATGGCGACCGATCAGGGCAAGACGTCGAACATGCACGGTCTGGCCATCGCAGCGGAGACGCTCGGCAAGCCGATCCCCGAAGTCGGCCTCACCACCTTCCGCGCCCCGTATACGCCCGTGACGTTTGGGGCGATCGTCGGTCATTCGCGCGGCAGCCTGTTCGATCCGACGCGCCGAACCGCCATGCATGGCTTTGCCGAAAAGAATGGCGCGGTGTTCGAGGATGTCGGGCAGTGGAAGCGCGCATGGTATTTTCCGCAGGCCGGCGAAGACATGCATCAGGCCGTCGCGCGCGAGACGAAGAATGTGCGCCGGTCGGCCGGCATCTTCGACGCCTCGACGCTCGGCAAGATCGAAATCGTCGGGCCGGACGCGGCGCAGTTCATGGAACTTCTCTACACCAATCCGTGGGCGAAGCTCGAGCCCGGCCGTTGCCGCTATGGCATCATGCTGCGTGAGGACGGCTTCATCTATGATGACGGCGTCGTGGGGCGTCTTGCGGACGACCGTTTCCATGTCACGACGACGACCGGCGGTGCGGCGCGCGTCATGAATCATATGGAGGATTACCTCCAGACCGAGTTTACGCATCTCAAGGTTTATCTGACCTCGATCTCGGAGCAGTGGGCGGTGATCGCCGTGCAGGGACCGAAGAGTCGCGAGATCATCGCGCCGCTGGTCGAGGGTATCGATGTGTCCGATGCCGCCCTGCCGCATATGTCGGTTCGCGAGGGGAAAATCTGCGGCGTGCCGACCCGGCTCTTCCGCATGTCGTTTACCGGCGAGCGCGGCTTCGAAATCAACGTTCCGGCCGACTACGGCGAGGCCGTCATGGAGGCCGTCTGGGCCGAGGCGCGAAAGCACGATGCGTGCCTCTACGGCACGGAAGCGATGCACGTCCTGCGTGCCGAAAAGGGCTACATCATCGTCGGCCAGGAAACGGACGGCACGGTGACGCCGAACGATGCCGGTCTCGACTGGGCGATCGGCAAGAAGAAGACGGATTTCGTCGGCATTCGCGGCCTGAGGCGACCTGATCTGGTATCCGGTGGGCGCAAGCAACTCGTCGGGCTGAAGACCGTCGATCCGAACGTCGTGCTGGAAGAAGGCGCGCAGATCGTCGCGACGCCCGGCCAGCCCATGCCGATGAAGATGATCGGCCACGTCACGTCGAGCTACTGGTCGCCCAATTGCGGCCGCTCGATTGCACTGGCTTTGGTCGTTGATGGTCGCGACAAGATCGGCGAGCGGCTCTTCGTGCCGATGCCGGACAGGGTAATCGAGGTCGAGGTGACCGGCACGGTCTTCTTCGAGGAAAGCGGGGAGCGGTTGAATGGTTAGGGTGGAAATGTCGCGCTCCGTCGCGCCCCCCTCCGGGCTGCCGCCCATCTCCCCCGCATGGGGGGAGATCAATCTCTTCACTGCGCCGCTCAGTCCGTCGATGATGTCGCGCTGCGATAGGGTGCTTGATCTCCTCCCTTGCGGGGGAGATGTCCGGCAGGACAGAGGGGGGCAACGTAGAGCCCTTCCTTCCCATGATTTCGCCGCGGCACGATTCAGGGCATGACCATGACAGTTTCACAGGCCACCCGCCGCCCCATCCTCGCCGGTCGCCAGACCACCACCCCAAACGCCACGGTTACCGTCGCGCCGCCCGCATCGCGCCTGTCGTTGCGCGTGCCGGCCGGGACCGTCGCGGCGGTCTCGAAAGCGCTTGGGATCGAGCTGCCGACCCGGCCAAAAGCCTCCGCGTCGGCGAACGGTCGGCACGCGCTCTGGCTTGGGCCCGACGAATGGCTCGTCATCGACGAAAGCGGCGCGGACCTTGCCGGGCTGCTTGGCTCAGTCGCGGATTTTCACTCGGCCGTCGATGTCTCACATCGCAATGTCGGCTTTATCGTTTCCGGCACGGGCGCGGCAATGACGATCAACGCCGGCTGCCCGCAGGATCTGTCTCTTGCCGCCTTTCCGGTCGGTGCGGTGTCGCGCACGATCCTTCACAAGATCGAGATCGTGCTTTATCGGACGGGCGAGGCCGAGTTCCGCGTTGAGTGCTGGCGCTCTTTCGCGGATTACGCCTTCACGTTCCTGTCGGCGGCGGCGCGGGACGGATCGTCCTGATCAGGAGGCGCGGCGCAGCCGTCGCTCGCTGGCAAAACCGATGAGTTCGCAGGGCGGCATGGGTTTGGCGAAGGCATAGCCCTGGAGCGCGTCGCAGCCTATCTCCTTGAGAATCCGCGCGTGTTCCAGCGTTTCGACGCCTTCGGCCAGCACTTCGATCCCGAGCGAATGCCCCATCTCGATGATGGAGCCGAGGAGTTGGTGTTGTGCGGGCGAACCGACCAATGGCTGGACGAGTTGCCGATCGATCTTGAGCCGTGCCGGCTTCAGGCGCAGCAGCGAGACGATAGAGGCATAGCCGGTACCAAAATCGTCGATCTCGATATCGATGCCGATTTCCTTCAGTTCCTGAACATTGGCGGCCAGACGGTCGTCATGTTCATCGAGAAAAATGGATTCCACGAGTTCGAAGACGATCCGTCCCGGTTCGATCTGCATGGTGCGCAGGCTCGCCAGCAGGCCATCGCCATGGAGGCGCTTGGCCGAGACGTTGACGGATGCCTTGGGAACCCTGAGCCCCTGCATTTCCCATAGGCCAAGCTGTGCGATGGTCTGTTCGAGCATGCGCCGGTCGATCTCGTCGACGACGTTGATGTCTTCCGCCACCTTGAGGAAATGCTGGGGGCCGAGCAGCCCTCTTTCGGGATGCTCCCAGCGCGCCAGCGCCTCTACGCCTACCAGTTCCAGAGTTCCCGCATGCAGTTGCGGCTGGTAATGCGGCACGAACTCGCCGCGCTCCAGCCCGATCAGGATTTCGTCGGCGAGCCGCTTCCTGGTGATGATCTCCGCCTGCAGTTCCTCCGAGAAGAATTGGAAGCAATTGCGGCCGTTTCGCTTCGCACGGTAAAGCGCGATGTCGGCATTGACGAGAAGACGTGCGGGATCGGAGATGGTGTCGGTGTCGAGCGCAATGCCGACCGACCCGCCGATGCGGCATTCGTGTTCGTTGAAATTCTTCGGTTCCTGCAGCTTGACGATCAGGTTCGCGGCAAGGTCGGCAAGGCTTTCCATGGTCAGCGACCTCGCGTCGCTCGCCCGCCTGACGATGACGAACTCGTCGCCGCCGATCCGCGCGACGAAATCCTGCGGCAGTACGGACGCCCGCAGTACGTTCGCGGCATGGACCAGCATCGCGTCGCCGGCCGCATGCCCCAGCGTGTCGTTGATCTCCTTGAACCGGTCGAGATCGAGTTGGAGAATGGCGGCGACTTCGGCGCCGTTGCCGAACGCCCTTGCGTGATCGGCCAGGACTTCATCGAGATATCGCCTGTTGGGTAGCCCGGTCAGCGAATCGTGCATGGCGTTGAATTCGATGCGCTCGCGGATCGTCTCAAGCTCCGCGTTGCGCGCCTCGGAAAGAAGCACCGCCAGGTTCAGTTGCTCCGTTCGCTCGACGTCCGCCGTCACATCCCAGTTGACGCCGATGATGCGCGGCGGGCTGTCGCCGTCCTGATATACCCGGCCGATAGCGCGGATGTGGCGCATGTCGCCGTTTTCCAGCCTGAGGCGATATTCGGAATGATACTTTCCCGTTTGATGCATGGCGATCGAGAAGTCGGATTCGGCGCGCTGCTTGTCGTCCGGGTGAAGCCGCTTCGACCAGAATGTGTAGTTGCGCCCGCGCCCGTCGGCCGGAAAATCGTAGAGCTCGTTCATCCGGTCGTCCCAGAACAGCTCGCCGTTCTTGATGTCCATTTCCCAGATGCCGATGCGCGATGCCTGCAATGCCAGCCGCAGGCGCCGGGAGAGTTGCTCGAGCTCGAACTCGCGCTCGCGCATGAAGACGATGTGGCGCTGGCGCTCGTCCATCAGCCGTCCCATGACGAGGCTGGGTCCGAGGATCAGGAAGGCGCCGGCGACGATCCAGGCGAAAAGCTGCCCGCGACCAGGCACCGGCTGATCCCAACCCCCTTTAGGGGTCGCGGCGATCTGCCAGCGCCCGGAGGGAAGAACGACATCGAGCAGGACCGGATCGTTCCCGATGATCGAGGCCGGGCCGAAGAACCTTCCGCCGGAGCCTCCAGCGGCGTCGCGCCCGGTGATGGTAATGTCGATCGGCAGTTCGGCGTTGAGCAGTCCGCTTTCCGCATAGAGCTCCTGAACGTCGACGACGGCCGAAACGATCCCCCAGAACGAACGACCGCCGATCGAACTGCGGGCATATACCGGAAACCGGCCGATGAAGCCCTGTCCGCCCTGGACCAGGTCGAGCGGTCCGGCAAGAACGAGCTTGCCCGTTTCGCGTGCCTTGATGACCGCGGCGCGCTGCGTTTCGTTCGTATTGTAATCGAGGCCGATCGCGCCTTCGTTGCCGATGAGCGGGTGAATGAGCCTGACGACCATATCGGGCGCCGCGGCGATGTGACGGATTTGGAGATCCTGCGTCAGCAGGCTGCCGACCAGGTCGGAAAATTCGGGCTGGGTGATATCGGGATTGGTCTCGATCGACGCCACCAGTCCCCGCACGAGCTGGATGTTGGCGTTGATGTTGCCTTCGAGCTTGGAGCGGATCAGGCTTGCCTGGGACAGAACGTCCGAGCGCAGCTTCTGTTCGAAGATGCGCTGGTTCTGATGAATGGCGAAGATGGTGGCGCAGAGGACGACGATGGCGGCGAGCAGAAGCTGAATATTGCTCCCCCGCATAAGCGGAAGCCGAATTCGATCGCCGGATCTGCCCCAAAGCCTGAACATCGATGCCCACGCCCCCAGCGCATTTCCGCATCACGATCGGGAAAGCATAGAGGCGACAGCTTAAATTAGGCTTTAAGTTCGGATTCGGGTGCCCGAAGGTTAAACAGCCGTTATTCCGCCATCGACAGCGAGTGCCTGCCCGGTCATAAACGAGTTGGCTGGCGAGCCGGCGAACATCATGACCTCGACCACTTCGTCCACCTCGGCAAGACGCCGCATCGGCACGCCGCGCGTCAGTTCCTTTTCGGCGGAGGCCACGTCGTCGGCGATGAGGCCGAGCGCGTCGGTCGCCATCGGGGTGCGGGCATAGGAGGGGCAGACCGCATTGATGCGAATGCCCTTCGAGGCATATTCGGCCGCTGCCGAGCGGGTCAAACCGATGACGCCATGCTTGGCGGCGGCGTAGATACCGAGCCGCGGCGCGCCCGCAATGCCCGCCACCGATGCGATATTGACGATCGCGCCGCCCCGCCCGTCACGTCGATACTGCCGCTCCAGCACCGGCAACTGGTGCTTCATCGCGTAGAACACGCCCATCAGGTCGACGTCGATCACCCGGCGCGCCTCCTGCGAATCCAGCAGCGCGAGCTTCGAAAAGCCGTGCACGATGCCAGCATTGTTGAACGCCACGTCGAGCCGTCCGAACCGTTCGAGCGCGAGAGCGACGAGATCGCGCGAATGGTCCTCCTGCGATACGTCGCCGGCGCACAGGGCGACGTCGTCGCCAAGCGAGGCGGCGACCCCATCGAGCCCCTCTGCCCTGACATCCGAGAGGACAAGCTTTGCGCCTTCGGCATGCAGGCGTTCTGCGAGTGCCTTGCCGAAGCCGCCGGCCGCGCCCGTCACGATGGCAATCAGGTCTTCGAAGCGTTTCATTGGAATTCCCCCCGATTGCAGGACGATCTATTCGTCGGCTCTGATCGCCTCGACCGCGAGACCTGCCAGCAGCGCGACCGCGTCGCCATAGGTCCTTGCCTTTTGCGGGTTGGACGCATTGCCGTCGAGCGCGCGCTTGTAGACGCCCTGGCAGATCGCAGCCAGCCGGAAGAAGGAGAAGGCGAGATAATAGGTCCAGTTGTCGATGCCGGCGAGGCCGCGCCGCATGCAGTAAGCCTGCACATATTCGCCCTCGCTCGGCAGGCCGAGCGCCTTGCGGTCGACGCCGCCGAGCCCGCGAAAGCCGGAAGCGTGCGGCAGGCGCCATTGCATACACTGATAGGCGAGATCGGCATAGGGATGTCCGAGCGTGGACAGTTCCCAGTCGAGCACCGCAACGACCTTGGGCTCGTCGGGCGCGAAGATCATGTTGTCGAGCCGGTAATCGCCATGAACGAGCGAGACGCGCCCGTCGTCCGGCAGGGCGTTTGCCTCCAGCCAGCCGATCAGCTCTTCCATCGCCTCCACGCGCCCGGTTTCGGATGCCCGGTACTGTGCCGACCAGCGCGAGAACTGGCGCTCGAAATAGTTTCCGGGCTTGCCGAAATCGGACAGTCCCACCTTGTCGATATCGACGGAATGAAGTGCCGCGAGCACCTTGTTCATGCCGCCATAGACGGCGGCGCGCTCGCCGTTGTCGGCGGCATCCGGCAGTGCCGGATCCCAGAAGATACGGCCCTCGACGAACTCCATGACGTAGAACATGCGTCCGATGGGCGACGCCTCGGCCGAAAGGTGCAGCATGCGCGGCACCGGCACGTCGGTGCCTTTCAGCGCCTCCATGACGCGGAATTCGCGATCGACCTGATGGGCGGATTTCAAGAGTTCGCCAAGCGGCTTGGCGCGCAGCACGTAGCGGCCGCTCGAAGCGGTCAGAAGATAGGTAGGATTCGACTGGCCGGCATCGAATTTGCGGACTGCGCGCAGACCCTGAAAGCCTGGAACCTCGGCGGCAAGATAGTCGGCAAGGGCGGCTTCGTCGAGCGCGTTCGGATCGCTCATGCCGTCTCGTCTTCCCGCTTCAGCACGGCAAGCGTCAGCCAGCGGGCGGTCAGCGCCGGTTTCACCGACCCCTCGATCTCGACGGTCACGTCGGTGGCGATCTGGACCCATCCCGAAGGCCGCACATTGACGTCGGCCAGAACGAAGCGTCCACGCACGCGCGCTCCGGTCTTGACCGGCGTGACGAAGCGGACCCGTTCGAAGCCGTAATTGACGCCCATCTCCACATCGGCGAGCGGAGGCATTGCCTCGTAGGAAAACGCGGACAAAAGCGAGAGCGTCAGGAAACCATGCGCGATGGTGCCGCCAAACGGTGTCGTCGCCGCACGCTCGGGATCGACATGGATGAACTGATGATCGTCGATCGAATCGGCGAACATGTCGATCATTTGCTGGGTGACGATACGCCAGGGCGAAATGCCGACCTCGTTGCCGACATTGGCGACCAACTGGTCGATTGCGACCGGCTGCAAACGCGGACCTTCCATGGATGAAACCTTATTCCTTGAACAGCGACATGCCGTGCTGGACGGACTGGCCTCCGTCGATCGGAACGATCGCGCCCGTCACATAGCTCCCGGCCTTCGAGCACAGATACAGGGTCGCACCCGCGATGTCACTCGGCGCACCGATCCGGCCGAGCGGCACGCGCGATCCGACATGGGCCGCCTGTTCGTCGCTCGCCGTGGCGAAAGCCGTCATGCGGCTTTGGAAGGGGCCCGGAGCAAAGGCGTTGACCGTGATGCGGCGGCCCGCAAACTCGATGGCAAGCGTGCGGGTCAGATGATGAACCGCCGCCTTCGACGCGGTGTAGGAATAGGCGCCGTCGGCCATCGGCTGCGTGCCCATGACGGAGCCGAGATTGACGATCCGCGCAGGGTCGTCGTCGCTGGCTGCGCGTTCGAGTTCGGGCAGCAATTCGCGGGTCAGGTGAAAGAGGCCGGTCACGTTCACGTTGAGCACCTTGGCCCAGCCCGAATAGGGAAATTCCGACAGTTCGGCACCCCAGGACACGCCCGCATTGTTGAAAAGAATATCGAGCTTGTCGGTGCGCTTGCGCACCTCTGCGACGAGCGCGGCGATGCCCTCTTCCGTTGAGACGTCGCCGCCGAAGCCGTCCGCCCGCCCTTTCGTACCGAGAGCGTTCAGTTCTTCCGCAGCCTGTGCGCAATCATGTCCCTTGCGCGAGGCGATCAGGACGGTCGCGCCGCCCTGCATAAGCGCGGTGGCGGCCATGCGGCCGATGCCCGTCGCGGCCCCGGTGACGAGCGCGGTCTTGCCGGACACGGAAAACAGGTCTTCCAGATAGCTCATCGATCCTCCCCAGGACGGTTCGCAACCCTCGACGGAGCCGCGTTGACAACATACCCGATAGTATGTTCATCATTTGTCGCTCGTAAAGAGGCTTTGAAAACCCGGCGCGACGACCGGGGCAGACCAGGCGAGGAGGAAGCCGGTTCGATATGAGTCCTGATGTCAGGGAGCGCACGGTCGACAGTTCGCGCAGCGCCATATTGGAGGCGGCGGCGCGCTGCTTTCACGAGCGGGGCTATGCGGCGACATCCATCGACGACGTTGCCCGGGCGCTCAATTCGACCAAAGGCCGCATCTATCACCATTTCGAATCGAAGGCCGATCTCTTCGCAGACGTGTTCCGCACCGGCATGGAGATGAACTATGCGGCGCTGGAGCCGTTGCGCAAGCTGGATGGGCCTGCCGACCGGCGCTGGGTGCTTTTCGCGCGCGTCCACGTCAACCAGATGATCGCGACGCGCGCCTTCCAGCGCGTGGTCTGGATGGGGGTCGAGATGCACCAGACGGGTGCGCCGACGCGAGAGCAGACGAGCCGCTACGAGGATTTGATCGAGACGCGGTCGCGCTACGGCGATATCTTTCGCGAGCTCATATCCAAGGCGCGCGACGAGGGGCGCTTTCACTTTCCAAATCTCTCCATCGCGAACCAGCTCATGTTCATGACGCTGAACTCGCCGATTTTCTGGTACTCGCCGCGCACGGGCGAAACCCGCGCCGATATCGAGGACCTCATCGCTCAAGTCGTCACCTGCGCCTGGCGCGGTCTGGGCGCCACGGAAGGACTGAAGAATGACGCTTAACCCCGAAATGAACCTTGGCATGAGCGAGCGGTTGAAACCGCTGCACGAAAAGGTCGCGCAGATGGTGCGTGACGAGATCATGCCGCTCGACCATGAATTCCTTTCCGAGGTCGGAAAGAATGGCGACCGCTGGGCCTATACCGCGCGGCAGACGGAAATTCTCGAAGGGCTGAAGGCGAAGGCCAGGGAACGCGGGCTCTGGAATTTCTGGCTGACGGATTCGGACAGAGGCTACGGGCTGACCACCGTCGAATACGCCTATCTCGCCGAGGAAATGGGCAAGGCGCATCTGGGCGCCGAAACCTTCAACTGTTCCGCGCCCGACACCGGCAACATGGAAGTTTTCGAGCGCTATTGCGCGCCCGAGCATAAGCAGAAATGGCTAAAGCCGTTGCTGGCGGGCGAAATTCGTTCGGCCTATCTGATGACCGAGCCGGATGTGGCGTCATCCGATGCCACCAACATCTCCATGCGCTGCGAGCGCGACGGCGACGATTATGTCCTCGACGGTGAGAAGTGGTGGGCGTCCGGCACTGGCGATCCTCGTTGCAGGATCTATATCGTCATGGTGCATACGCCCGATGCGGCCCGCGGCAAGCATCAGCAGCATTCGATGATCCTCGTGCCGGCCGACACGCCCGGCATCACCAAGCTGCGGGCCATGACCATCTACGGCGAGGATGACGCGCCGCACGGGCATTTGCATTTGAAATTCGAGAATGTGCGCGTGCCCGCTTCGCACCTGATCCTCGGTGAAGGCAAAGGTTTCGAGATTGCGCAGGGCCGTCTCGGACCGGGCCGTATCCATCACTGCATGCGCGCGATCGGCCATGCGGAAATGGCACTCGAGATGATGTGCAAGCGCGCATTGCGCCGCGAAGCTTTCGGCAAGAAGCTGTCGGACCTCGGGGCCAATTACGACATCATCGCCGAATGTCGCATGGAGATCGAACAGGCGCGCCTGCTCTGCTTGAAGGCAGCCTGGATGATGGACCAGGGTGACAAAAAAGCGGCTGCGCCATGGATCAGCCAGATCAAGGTCGTCGCGCCGCGCATGGCGCTAAAGGTCACGGACGAGGCGGCGCAGATGTTCGGCGCTCAGGGGATCAGCCAGGATACCTCGCTTGCCCGCTCGTGGACGCATCTGCGCACGCTGCGCTTCGCCGATGGGCCTGATGCGGTTCACCGCCGACAGGTCGCGCGCGAGGAACTGAAGAAGTATACGCAGGAGAAGGTCTGACCATGAAGGCCATCGTCGCACGCGGTTTCGGCCCGATCGCCGATCTCGACTATGCCGAGATGCCCGATCCCGTGCCGGGCAAAGGCGAGGTGCTGATCGAGGCCGAGGCGATCGGCGTCAACTTTCCCGATGGTTTGCTGGTGCAGGGCCTTTACCAGATGAAGCCCGAGCCGCCGTTCATTCCGGGCATGGAGACGGCAGGCCGCGTCCGGGCGGTGGGCGAGGGTGTTTCCGGCTTCGAGCCGGGCGACCGGGTCGCCACCGTCGGCTCGCTCGGCGGTTATGCCGAACTCAACGCCGCGCACCACAGCGCGGTGATGAAGCTGCCCGATGCCGTCTCGGTCGAAGATTCCTGCGCGCTTTTATGCGGCTACGGAACGTCCCATTATGCGCTCAAACAGCGTGGGCAACTTCAGCCCGGCGAGACCTTGTGCGTGCTCGGCGCGTCGGGCGCGACGGGCCTTGCCGCAATCCAGATCGGCAAGGCGATGGGCGCGACCGTGATCGCGGTCGCCTCGACGCCGCAGAAACAGGATATCGCCAAGGGAGCGGGCGCGGACATCGTGCTCGGCTACGACGACCTCAAGGACAGGCTGAAAGAGGCGACCGGCGGCAAGGGCGTCGATGTCGCCTTCGATCCGGTCGGCGGCGAGGGGTTCGACGTGCTGTCCCGTTCGATGGGCTGGGGCGGGCGCCTGCTCGTCATCGGCTTTGCGTCCGGCACCATCCCGAAGCTCCCCGTCAATCTGACGCTCGTCAAAGGCTACAGCGTCGTCGGTGTGTTCTGGGGCGCTTTCACGACCAAGGAGCCGGGCGTTTATGCCGACAACATGCAGGAACTCGTCGGCTGGTATCTGGAAGGCAAGGTGAAACCGGTCATCGAGGGCGTCTATCCGCTCGCCGATGCGCCTTCCGTGCTTGAACGCGTTCTCGCCCGAGGCGCGGCCGGCAAGATCATTCTCAAACCCTGAAGGGATCGAAAATGGCGCTTCCCAGCACCATGAAGGCACTGCTTCTCAAGAATGACGGCTATTCGCGCGATCCTTCGGGAACGGCGCTCGAAGCCATGGAGCCCTATGTCGAACAGGGCACGATCGAGGTTCCGGAACCGGGGCCGAGCCAGGTTCTGGTCAAGGTCGGGCTCGCCTCGATCAACCCGTCCGACGTGATGTTTTTGAAAGGGCTTTACGGTCAGCCGCGCAGGCAGGGTCAGCCGGCGGGCTTCGAAGGGGTGGGCGAAGTCGTGGCTGCCGGAGCCGAGGCGCAGGGGCTGATCGGCAAGCGCGTCGCTTTCGCGACCGGGCTGTCGAACTGGGGAAGCTGGGCCGATTACGCGGTCGCCGAGGCCGGCGCATCCATACCGATCATGGACGGCGTGCGCGATGAAGATGCGGCCGCCATGATCGTCAATCCGCTGACAGCGCTCGCCATGCTCGGCATCGTCAAGGACGAGGGGGAGAAGGCGTTCGTCGTCACGGCCGGCGCGAGCCAGCTTTGCAAGCTGATCATTTCGGTTGCCAAGGATGAAGGCTACCGCCCCATCGCCATCGTGCGCCGCGACGACCAGATCGACCTGTTGAAAAGCATCGGTGCGGCGCATGTGCTGAATGCCGAGGCTGCCGATTTCGACGCGAAGCTCGCCGAGGTAATGGGGCAGGAAAAGCCGCGCATCTTCCTCGACGCGGTCACCGGCCCGCTCGCCGCCAAGATATTCAACGCCATGGGCAAGCGCGCGCGCTGGATCGTCTATGGACGGCTTGACCCGGAGGTGACGCCCATCATCGAGCCGGGGCAGATGATCTTCATGCATAAGAAGATCGAAGGTTTCTGGCTGACCGAATGGATGCGCTCGGCCGGCAATGACAAACGCATGGCGGCCGTCATCGAGGCGCAGAAGCGCTTTTCGGACGGGCGCTGGAAGACGGACGTCACCGCGATCGTACCGCTTGAGGAAGCGGTTTCGCGCGTGGCCGGCGAACTAGCCAAGCCGAACGGGAAGGTTTTCATCAGGCCATGACGAAAAGGTGCGCGGGAGGAGCTTGCGCACCCGTTCTGGCAGCTTAAGGTTGAAGGACATCGCGGCGACAGATCGCGTGTCATAAGTGGAGGAGGAGCGCCTGTGGGCGTATTGCAGCTCATCGTCAGCGGCCTTGCAAACGGCTGCGTGTACGGTCTCATCGCCATGGGATTCGTGCTGATCTACAAGGCGACCGAAGCGGTGAACTTCGCCCAGGGCGATTTCATGATGCTCGGTGCCTTCATCTGCCTCGGGCTGACCAATCCGCAATTCATGGACCTGCCCTTCTGGGTCTCGGTGCCGATCGCCATCGCCATCATGGGCGCGTTCGGCTATGCGCTCGACCTCGTGGTGCTGCGGCGCATGTTCGGCCAGTCGCAGATCGCCATCGTCATCCTGACGATCGCGCTCGGCTTCGTGCTGCGCTTCTTCGCCGGCGTCATGTGGGGGCATGAGCCGATCTCGCTCGCCTCGCCGATCGCCGGCCGCGACGTCCGGTTCGGCGGCGTGGTGCTGGGACTCGACGAGGTGATGGTGATCGCCGTCACCATCGTCCTCACGCTGCTGCTCTGGCTCTATTTTAACCGCACCAAGCTGGGCGTCGCCATGCAGGCGTCGTCGCAGAACCAGCTTGCGGCCTATTATATGGGTATCCCGGTCAAACGCGTTCACTCGCTGATCTGGGCGCTGTCGGGCATGGTCGCGGCGGTTGCCGGCATCCTGTTCGCCTCCAAAGGCTCGATCGATCCGTCGATCGGACTGCTCGGCATCAAGGCGTTCGCGGCGGCCGTCATCGGCGGGTTCGGCTCGCTGCCGGGCGCGCTTTTGGGCGGCATCATCGTCGGGCTGATCGAGCCGTTCTCGGGACGCTACATGCCGTCCGGCTATTCGCAGATCATGCCGTATCTCCTGCTGTTCCTGATCCTCATCTTCCGACCGCACGGCATTCTTGCCCAGGTCCATGCAAAGAAGGTGTGAGGCGACATGAGAACCGTTTTCAAGACGAGCTACGACGCTGACATCAACCTCTTCCGCCATCCCCAGCAGATGGGGTGGTATCTGGCGCTGATCATGCTGGCGCTGGCGCTGCCGTTCCTTCTCTCCGTCTTCGCGCTCGGCGAGGCGACGAACGTTCTGATCTGGGCCATCGCCTGCATGGGCCTGATGATCCTCGTCGGCCAGACGGGACAGGCGAGCCTCGGCCACGCCGCGTTCCTGGCCATCGGCTGCTACGCCAACGTGCTTCTGCAACAGCGGCTCGGCCTGCCGTTCCTGCTCTCATTCCCGCTCGCCGGGCTGATCGCGGGCGTGGCGGGCGCGTTGATCGCCATGCCGATGACCAAGCTGCATGGCATTTACCTTGCCATCGGCACTATCGCGATCACCATCTTGACCGAGGATTTCATCGTCATCGCGACGCCGCTGACGAACGGCGTGATCGGGCTGATGGCGCCGCCGATCGATATTTTCGGGTTTGAGATCGACCGTTACCGCACGCCCTGGCTGCTTTATTATCTCATTTTGGCCGTCACGCTGCTGGTCGTGCTCGCCTATCGCAATCTGCAACGCTCGCCGCTCGGACGCTCGTTCGCCGCGATCCGCGACTCGGAGATTTCGGCGCAGGCGATGGGCGTCAACGTGGCGCGCACAAAGGCTGTTGCCTTCGGCATCTCCACCGGCATCACCGGCCTCGCCGGCGCGCTGATGGGCCATTATGCCGGCATCTTCAACAATGAGACCTTCAATCTTATCATCTCGATCCAGCTTCTTCTCGCCATCGTCATCGGCGGTCTTGGATCGATCCACGGCGCGTTCTTCGGCGCGGCGGTGGTCGCCATGCTGCCGCAGGCGATCGCCATCGGACGCGACGTGCTTGGCCGCTTCATCGGTGGAGGATCGATCGCGATTCCGGGCATGGAGACGGCCATCTTCGGCCTTCTCCTGATCCTCTTCATCCTGTTCGAGCCGATGGGCATTTATGGCCGCTGGGTGAAGATACGCACCTATTTCGAGCTCTTCCCCTTCTACCGAAAGGACATGTTCCGCCGCCAGAAAGCCTATCTCAAGACGGAGCGCATGCGATGAGCCTGCTCGAAATCGACAATGTCACGCTGCGCTTCGGCGGCGTCACCGCTGTCAGCCAGGTTTCCTTCAATGTCGAGGAAGGCGAGGTCTTCGCGCTGGTCGGGCCGAACGGCGCGGGTAAGTCCACGCTCTTCAACCTGATCAGCCGCATCTACGATCCGGCCGAAGGCGACATCCGCTTCGACGGGCGCACGATTCTCGACAGGAAGCCGCACGAGATGGCGCGGCTCGGCATCGCGCGCACCTTCCAGAACATCGAGCTTTTCGACCACGCGACGGTGGCGCAAAACCTGCTCGTCGGCCGCCATCGCCATCGGAAAAGCCGGATGTGGACCGAGCTTCTGTTCACGCCCTTCGTGCGGGCGCAGGAGCGGCATCACCGCGAAGCTATCGAGAAAGTCATCGATTTCCTCGACCTTCAGGCGTACCGCGACAAGTACATTGCCGGTCTGCCCTATGGCGTGCGCAAGGTCGTGGAGATGGGGCGCGCGCTGGCCATCGAACCGCGCCTTTTGCTGCTCGACGAGCCGGCTTCCGGTCTTTCCGTCGAGGAAACGCAGGATGTCGCGTTCTGGGTCGAGGACATCAAGAAGCAGATGGGCATCACGGTGCTCATGGTCGAGCACGACATGCATCTCGTCGCCTCCGTGTCCGACCGTGTGTTGGCACTCGCCGACGGCAAGATGCTCGCCATGGGCACGCCGCATGAGGTGCAGAACCATCCCAAGGTGATCGAGGCCTATATCGGCGTCGCGGACGAACACGAAAAGGTGCTGGCATGACCATGACCGCGCATGCTCCGACCGCGAAGCCCGACGCGAAAGTCGTTCTGTCGATACGCAATCTGGAAAGCTATTACGGGCCGATCATGGCGATCCGCGGCGCGAGCCTCGACGTGCGCGAAGGCCAGATCGTGACCGTGCTCGGCGCGAACGGAGCCGGCAAGACGACACTGCTCAAGACGATCTCGGGCGTCATGGACCCTGAAAAGGGCCAGATATTCTACGAAGGTCAGAACATCGCCGGGGCCAATCCCGACAGGATCGTGCGGCTGGGCATGGTCCATGTTCCCGAAGGGCGCGAGGTCTTCCCGCTGCTGACGGTGGAAGAGAACCTTCGCATGGGCGCTTTCACGCGTTCGGACACGGCCGAGATTGCTGCCGACGAGAAGATGGTCTTTTCCTATTTTCCGATCCTGAAGGAGCGGCGGGCACAGGCGGCGGGAACGCTTTCGGGCGGGCAGCAGCAGATGCTCGCCATCGGGCGCGGGCTGATGGCGCGGCCGAAGGTGATGCTGCTCGACGAGCCCTCGCTTGGCCTTTCGCCGCTTCTGGTCAAGGAAATCTTCCAGATCGTGCGCCGGCTCAACAAGGAACGGGGCGTCACGATCATGCTGGTCGAGCAGAACGCCAAGGTGGCGCTCGAAGTTGCCGACTATGGCTACGTGATGGAACTCGGCCGCATCGTCATGGCCGACGAGGCCGACCGGCTCCTGCAATCCAAGGACGTGCAGGAATTTTATCTCGGCATCCAGACCGAGGACGCACAGCGTGGCCAGAAGCGCTGGAAGCAGAAGAAGACATGGAGATGACCGCAGTCGGGAGGAAACTGACATGACCATCGCGGAAAAACTGCCGCCCATGCAGACCGTGCGCGGCCATTCCTTCAACGAGAATTTGCGCCAGGCGCCGTTCTATTTCGACGGTTGCGACACGCTGGTGAAGCTCTTTCGCCAGCGCTGTCTCGAACTTGGACCCCGGATCGCGCATCGCGAGAAGGATTTCGGCATCTGGCTTTCCTATAGCTGGACCGATTTTTACGAGCATGCCCGACTGATCGGCCTCGGTCTCGTCGCGCTTGGGTTGAAGCGCGGCGAGGTGGTTTCGATTCTGTCGGAAGACAACAAGGAGTGGATCTACGCCGATCTCGGCATCCAGTCGGTCGGTGGCATTTCGTCGGGCGTCTACACGACGGATTCGGCCAAACAGCTTGCTTATCTCGTCAACGATTCCGACAGCCGCTTCCTGTTCGTGGAAAATGACGAGCAACTGGACAAGTTCCTGTCGGTGCGCGGTCAGATGCCGGCGCTCTCGAAGGTCGTCGTGCTCGACCGCGACGGCCTGCACGACTTTGCCGACGATCAGGTCATCTTTCTCGACGATCTCTATCGGATCGGTCGCGATTTTCTGAAGGAGAACCCGAACAGGTTCGATGAGGAAATCGCCAAATCGAAGCCCGACGACGTCGCCATCCTCGTCTACACCTCAGGGACCACCGGCCCGCCCAAGGGCGCGATGATTACCCATTCCAACATCATCGCCTCGATCATGGGGTCGGCATTGACCCTGCCGGTCGGACAGGGGGACGAGCAGGTCTGCTTCCTGCCGCTCTGCCACATCCTCGAACGGCTGATCACGGTGTTCACGCCGATCGGGCTCAAGTCCACCGTGAACTTCGCCGAGAGCCCGGAAACTGTTTTCGACAATGTGCGCGAGGTTTCGCCGCATGTCTTCACCGGCGTTCCGCGCGTGTGGGAAAAGATCTACAGCCGCATTACGATCATGGCGAATGATGCCTCGCCGCTCGGCCGCTGGGCCTATCGGCAGGCGGTCAGAACGGGCATGAAGCGCGCCGAGGCGCTGGAAGCGGGCAGGTCGGTTCCGGCGGTAACAAGCCTTGCCTATGCGTTCTGGGATTTCATGGTGCTGCGCAATCTGCGGCGCATGCTCGGCTTCGACCGTCTGCGGCGCGGCACGACCGGCGCGGCGCCGATCTCGCCCGATCTTCTCAAATGGTATCGTGCGGTCGGCATAGAGGTGCTCGAAGGCTACGGCATGACCGAAAGCTCGGGCGTCATTTCGGTGAATCTTCTCGGCGAAAGCCGAACGGGAAGCGTAGGTAAGGCGGTTCCGGGCGCTGAAATCCGCATCTCGGAAGAAGGCGAAATCCAGTATCGCGCGCCGAACGTGTTCAAGGGCTACTGGATGAAACCCGACAAGACGGCCGAGACGATCGCCGATGGCGACTGGCTCCGGACCGGAGATGTCGGGCGGGTTGACGAGGACGGCTATTTGTTCGTCACCGGGCGCATGAAGGACATCATCATCACCGCCGGCGGCAAGAACGTGACCCCGGCGGAGATCGAGAACCGGCTGAAATTCAGCCCTTACGTTTCCGACGCCGTGATCATCGGCGACCAGCGCAAGTTCCTGTCGTGCCTGATCATGATCGATCAGGAGAATGTCGAGAAGTTCGCGCAGGACCGGAAGGTGCCCTTCAACAATTTCAAGTCGCTGTGCGCGGCGCAGGAGGTGCGCGAACTGATAGGTTCCGTCGTGGAGGAAGCGAACCGGGAATTCGCGCGCGTGGAGCAGATCAAGGATTTCAGGCTCATCGACGTTCTGTTGACGGCCGAGGACGAGGAACTTACGGCCACGATGAAGCTGAAGAGAGGTTTCGTCGAGAAGAAGCACAAGCCTCTGATCGACGAGATGTACGGCTGAGCATCGGACCGAAAAGTGGACACCGCTTTTCGGAACAATCCGATGCTCGATTAAGGTTTAGAGCGTCCTTTGTGCGTCCGAACGGACGCACGGCGCTCTAGGGAGAGCCGTGCACAGGCAATGCGGAACAACCTTAAGGAGGAGTTCGAAATGAAAGTGTTGTTCGGAAAATCGATACTGGCGCTGGGGCTTGCCGTCGGCATGTCGTCCTCCGCCTTCGCCACGCAGGGCGTCACCGATACGGAAGTGCGCATCGGTTCGAACGGCGACCTGTCCGGCATCTTCGCCGCGTTCAATGTCGGGGCGATCAAGGCCGCGCAATTGATCTTCGACGAGGTGAACGCCAATGGCGGCGTCCATGGCCGGCAGATCCGTTTCATCGCGGAAGATCACGGCTATCAGGTGCCGCGCGCGGTGCAGAACTTCAACAAGCTGATCAATTCCGATCAGGTCTTCGCGATGATCCTGAATTTGGGCACGCCGCACAACATCGCCGGCTTCCCGCTGATGGAAGCGCGGCAGGTGGCGAACGTGTCGCCGCTGACCTCGGCGCGTCAGATGCTGGAAGGCGACATCACCTATAAATATGCCGGTACGTCGTCCTATTACGACGGTACGCGCGCGGGCATCGGGCATCTGGCCGAGGAGGACGGCGCGGAGAACATCTGCTCGATGTATATTCCGTCCGACTTCGGGCTGGAGGTCCATGAAGCGGCAGTCGACGAAGCCGAGGCGCGGGGCCTGAACTTCGCCGGCGAAACGACCCACCGCCCGGACGAGCAGGATTTCGTCGGCGCGGTGACCCGCCTTCGCGAACTGGGCTGCGAGATCATCGCGACCGGCGTCGGCGTGCGCCAGACCATCGTCGCGATCGGCACCGCCAAGCGTCTCGGCTGGGCGGAGGCCAAGTTCGTCGGCTCGTCGGCCGCCATGAACACGGCCATCGCCAAGGTTCCGGAAGGCGTCACCGAGGGTTACTACGCCACGTCCGGCTGGGTCGATTTCGAGGAAAGGCTCGACGTTCCGGAAGTGAAGGAATGGGCCGAGAACTATCAGGCCAAGACCGGTGAGGCCCCCGGCACTGCAGCGCAGCTCGGCCACAGCGCCGCGCTGACGCTGGTCAACGCGCTCGAAGCCGCCGGCCCGGACCTGACGGCCGAAAGCTTCCGCGAAGGCATGGAAAGCCTCGACTTCACCGACGAGGTGGGCGGCGGGCTCCACATCAGCTACGGTCCCGACGATCATCAGGGTGCGACGACGATCGTCCTTTCCAAGATCGAGGGCGGGATGTGGCGCGAGGTGATCCGCATCGATCCGGACGAGGACGGCGCTGCGGCGGACGAAGGCGGTGAGGAAGAGACAGAAGCCGCGAACTGATCTATACGGGAAAAGTAAAAAACGCCGCCCGCTGGTTCGGTGCGGCGTTTTTTATTGGCTGGACTTCGCGCTTCCCGGATGTTCCGTTGCCGTGCCACTCCTGCCGGTTGAGAGATGTCGAGAACAGAAGCCGAGTCCAAACCCGTTGCAGGTCTAGGAGATAAGCTGTGCCGTCTGGGCATATTCGCCGTTTTCACTGCCGTTGCGTTTCTTCCGTTTCTGAATCTGGGCACACCCGCCGAAAGAGCATGGACCTTCAAGCCTGACACGTTGCGCCTTACGTATCTGCTGGTACCGTTACTGGCATTGGCGGCGTTTTTGATGTCGTTCTGGAAGAAGACGCTTACCCACGCGATTATGGTCGCCGGTTTTGCGGCGTGTGCAGGTGCCGTCCTTATCGCGCTCGCGCTTCTGGTGACGGCGGCGAAGATATTCGGCTTTATGATGATGGTTCCGTTTCTTTGGCCCCTCTACGGGGCGGGGCTCGACCCGTTGGGTCCCATCTCCGTCCTGCCGGCGCAGGGCGGTTGGCTTCTCCTCGTCGGAACGGTTGCAGCGATTTTGCAGGCAGGGCGCTGGAAGCGTCCCGGTTAATCGTGAACCTCAAGGTCCTGAACTTGCCGTCGCAGGTTAGGGCCTTTTTATTCTCACCCGGCAGAACGCTTCCGTCGAATGGAAGTTTCTACTCGGCCGGGGTGAGCCTGCCGTCTTCCCTGGCCGACGCCTCGCCCAACTCGCGGTCGAGGCGGGCTTCTTCTTCCACCTTCGGCGTCACCCAGCGGCCGATCAGGAGATAGGCGACCGGCGTCAAATAGAGCGTCGAGACCGTCGCTAGACCGAGCCCGCCGACGATAACCCAGCCAAGCGCGATGCGTGCTTCCGCGCCCGCGCCCGATGCCATCACCAAGGGCAAGCCGCCGACGATCGTGCACAGCATCGTCATCACGACCGGGCGCAGACGAATGTTCGATGCCTCTTCGATCGCGTCGCGCACATTGCGCCCCCGGTCGCGCAACTGATTGGCGAACTCGACGATCAGAATGCCGTTCTTGGCCATGATCCCGACGAGGAGTACGAGCCCGATCTGCGAATAGACGTTGAGACTGGTGCCCGTCAGAAGCATGGCAATGACTGCACAGGCAAGGCCGAGCGGAACCGTCGCCATGATGATCAGCGCGCTGACGAAACTTTCGAACTGGGCCGCGAGGACCAGAAGAACGATGACGAGCGCGAAACCCATCACGGTGGCCATCGCGTTGCCGGTCTCGCCCAGCGTCGCCGCTTCGGCAAGCGGCAGCACGCGCGCGCCGGCCGGCATGTGCCTTTCGGCGATCCGCGTCGCCTCCGCCAGTGCGTCTCCGAGCGAGACGCCGTCGGCAAGCGCCGACGTGATCGAGACGGCGCGCATCTGGTCCTCGCGCGAGAGCGACGGCGGAACGGCGACTTCCCGGATCGACGCGATCGTCGACACGGGCACGAAGCGCCCGTCACCGGTTCTCAGATAGATGCTTTCCAGATCGGTCGGATCGTTGACGGGGTTTGTCGTGGAGACGAGCTTCACTTCAAAGGCGCGGTCGTCGATGAAGACCTCGCCGATCTCGCGTCCGTCGAGCAGAGATTGCAGCGCCTGCGCCAGTCCGGAAATCTCGATGCCGAGATCGGAGGCGCGTTCCCGGTCGATCGATACGGCGAGCTGCGGCTGCGTCGATTCGGTCGAAAGGCGCGCCTGCTGAAAGCGCGGATCGTCCTGCATTTCGGCGACGATCGCTTGCGCCGCCGCGTCCAGCGTTTGATAATTGTTGCCGAGGATGGCGAATTGCAGGCCCGATCCGGCCCCGCGGATGCCGAGGCTGTTCGGCTGGAAGGCGAAGACGCGCACGCCCGGCACCTGCTGCACCAGTTCGTTCACCTCATCGAGAATTTGCTGCTGCGTGCGCTCGCGCTCGTGCCATGGCGCGAGCGTCAGGGAAATGAAGCCGCTGTTGGTCGAGCCGCCCTGACCGGCCAGCGAGAAGGAGGCGACGACCTCGCCCGAATCGCGCAGCGGCTGGATCAGCGCCTCCACTTCGGCCATCTGCTGGGCAAGATAATCGATCGACACGCCCTGAGGCGCCGAGACGCGCATGAAGGCGGCGGACCGGTCTTCGGGCGGGGTCAGTTCGGATTGCAGATTTCCGAAAGCGATGCCCGCGCCGCCTGCGAAGACGAGCGCCACCGCGACGACCACGATCGGCGCATTGAGGCAGGCGGCCAGCGACCGGCGGTAGAAGCCGGCCAGCCCCGTCGCGATCCGGTTGGCCCAGGTGTCGCGCACCTCACCCTCATCGCTCTGCTTCAGGATGCGCGAGGCGATCATCGGGCACAGCGACAGCGATACGATCGATGAAATGAAGACCGCGATCGCCATCACGAAACCGAATTCGCGGAAAAGCCCGCCGGCCTGTCCCGGCAGGAACGAGAGCGGCACGAAAACGGCGACGAGGGTGGCAGTCGTCGCGAGAATGGCGAAGAAGACCTCCTTCGTTCCCAGCACGGCGGCCGCACGCGGACCCATGCCCTGGTTGCGTCGCCGCACGATGTTTTCCAACACCACGATGGCGTCGTCGACGACGAGCCCGGCCGCGAGCACCAATGCGAGGAGCGTCAGGATGTTGAGCGAGAAACCCATCAGATAGATGGCGGCGACCGTCCCGATCAGCGAAATCGGCATTGCAAGAGCGGGAATCACCGTCGCGCGCCAGTCGCGCAGGAACAGGAAGATGATCAGCAGAACGACGGTGACGGCGATCGCCAGCGCGATCTCGACCTCATGGATCGCGCCCTCAATGAAGGTCGCATCGTCGCTGGTGACGTAGATGTCCATGCCGTCCGGCAGGGTCGGACGAATGCGGTCGACGGCTTCGCGCACGCCCGCCGAAATGTCGAGCGTGTTCGACTGCGCCTGTCGGATGATGCCGAGCCCGATGCCGGGAAGCCCATCTGAGCGCATCACGGATTCACCGATGTCAGGCCCGAGGGTCACATTGGCGACGTCGCGCAATCGCGCATTCGGGCTGATGGCGATGTTCTCGAAATCCGCCGGCGTCGTGACGGGCGCCTGCGTGCGCACGACGAGCGCCTGCGTGGACGACGACAGGCTGCCGGCCGGCGTGTCGAAGGACATGGTGTTGAGCGCAGTCTGGATATCCGCCACCGTCAGGCCGAGGCTCGCGAGCCTGTTCTGGTCGATGTCGATGCGGAAGATCTTCTCGCGCCCGCCATAGATCTGTACGTCAGCCACGCCCGGAACGGAGGCGAACTGGTCGACGATCTGGTCTTCGACCAGAACCGTCATGTCCTCGATATTCATCGCCGACGACGTCACCGAAAGGCGCATGATCGCCTGCGCGTTATCGTCCGCCTTGACGATCAGCGGCGCGTCGGCGTTTTCGGGCAACCGGTTCTGTACGCGGCTGACGGCATCGCGCATATCGGAGGCGGCCGTGTCGAGATCGACGCCATCATTGAACTCGACCGTCACGCGCGAGGAGCCGAACGAGGAGGACGACGACATGTTGTTGACGCCCGGAACGCGCGCAACCGCGCCTTCCAGGATCGATGTCAGTTCACGGTCGATCGTTTCAGCGGCAGCGCCCGTATAGGTCGTGCGGATCGTGATGACCGGACGGTCCACATCGGGAAGTTCGCGCACCTCGACGCCGAAGAAGGCCGCAAGGCCGGCCACGGCGATCAGCACATTGACCACGAAGGCGAGCACGGCACGGCGCACGAAGAGCGCAGTCATGCCGTTGGCATCGTCCCTGGTATTGGTGGAGGCAGTGGACATGGTGTCGTCCTCCTCAGGAACCGCGCGCTTCGACAGCCGGAATGGTTTCGCCGCGCCGTTGCGCGATCCTGACGTCGCCGCCCTCGCGTACGAGGTGGATGCCTTCGGACACGACCTGAACGCCGGGATCGATCTCGGCCGCGATCAGGATGGAATCCGTGTTGCGCTGGATGACGCGAACGGGCACGCGGCTGGCGACGCCATCATTGACAGCCCAGACGAAAGCGCCGTCGGTGCCCCATTGCACCGCAAGCGGATCGACGGCCGGATAGGTTTCGCCGGGAAAGGTCATGACGACTTGAAACGACATGCCGGCGCGCAGCGTGTCGGACGGATTGTCGATCGTCGCCTCGACGCGCAGCGTGCGGCTTTGCGCATCGACACGGTTGTCGATGGCGCTGACCTCGCCGCGAAAGACCTGGTTTGGCTGTGCGATCAGCGACGCTTCCAGCGTCGCGCCAACTTCGATCGCGCCCGCATAACGCTCCGGCGCCCAGAAATCGACGAGGATGGCGGACCGGTCGTCGATCGACGCGATCTCGGTCGAATTCGTTACATAATTTCCAACCGAGACCGGCAGGATGCCCACGACACCTGAAATCGGGGCCTCGATGTCGCGTCGTTCGAGCGAGAGTTCGGCATCGCGAACGGCCAGTCGCGCATTTTCGACGCCGAGCTGCGCTTCGGTGACCTGCACCTGCGTGGCCGTATTGGATGCGCGAAGCTGGTTGATGCGCTCGAGCCGGGATTCGGCGTCTTCCAGCGCAAAGCGGGCGCGATCGACGGCGATGACTTCCGCCTGCGAATCCAGCCGGGCGATGATTTCGCCGGCCTCGACGGTCGAGCCCGAACGGACCAGGATTTCCGTCAGTCGGCCGGAGGCGAACGGCGTGACCGCAACGGTCTCGGCCGCGCGTCCGGTGCCGATCGCCTGAAGGCGATCGTTGATCGTCGCCGTCGTCACCGGCACCGTAAAGACGCCGCCGCCTGGACGGCCCGCCCCTCTGCCGGATGCGCCACCCCGTCCGGTGTCCTGCGATATCGCAGGACCGTCGCCGGGTCCTGCCGTCCCGCCCGTGCCCGAACCGAAGGCCACCCAGGCGACCGCACCTGCAACCAGCAGGACGGCACAGATGGCAAGCTGTTTCCAAATGGGCATGAAGCACTCCGGCTCTGGACTAGTCGACGTCAGTCCTCGCAACGTCCCTTCGATGCGCAAGCAAATGCGTGCCCTGATCGCGCGGCGGCGAGGCACGCACTGAATCTTATGCCAGTACATGCAAGGCCATGCACCAGTTTTGTTGTTAAATATCGGTAAGGATACGCAAACGTTCCGCAGCGGTTGGGCTGTTTGCACATGCACGAATGCGTGATCTAAAGGTCGGACGACGCTTCGTTGCAACACAGATCAGGGAGATGCCCGCCTCATGACCGGTTCGCTTTCGTTCGATGCGCTCAAGAAGATGGTCGCCAACGGGGCGATCGACACCGTTCTCGTGTCCGCCGTCGACATGCAGGGCCGCCTGATCGGGAAGCGCTTCACGGGGCGCCATTTCATCGCCTCCGCGCATGACGAGACGCATGGCTGCGACTATCTGCTCGCCAACGACATCGATATGGAGCCGGTGCCGGGCTACAAGGCGGCGAGCTGGCAGAAGGGCTATGGCGATTTCGTCATCAAGCCGGACCTGTCCACGATCCGCCTGACGCCGTGGCTTGACAAGACGGCGCTGGTGCTGTCCGACCTGCTCGATCATCATCACCACAAGGATCTGCCGCATTCGCCGCGCGCGATCCTGAAAGCCCAGGTCGCGCGGCTGAAAGAGCGCGGATATCTCGCCAATTTCGCGTCCGAACTCGAATTCTACCTGTTCGAGGAAACCTACGAGACGGCACGCAGCCAGGGCTGGAAGGATTTGCGCACCGCTTCGCCTCATATCGGCGATTACCTCATCCAGATCACCTCCAAGGAAGAGGATTACATGCGCGCCCTGCGCAACGGTCTGGAAGAGGCGGGCATTCCGGTCGAGAACTCCAAGGGCGAATGGGGGCCGGGGCAGGAGGAGATCAACGTCTATTATTCCGACGCGCTCGAAATGGCGGACAGGCACGTTTTCCTGAAGAACGCCGCCAAGGAGATCGCGCATCTTCAGGGCAAGGCCGTCACCTTCATGGCGAAATACGACTATGCGCTTGCCGGCAATTCGAGCCACATCCACAATTCGATCTGGTCGGCCAACGGGAAGACGCCGCTGTTCTTCGACTCCAAGGCCGAGAACACGATGTCGCCGCTGATGCGTTCATGGATGGCGGGACAACTGAAATATGCGGCCGACTACACCTGGTTCCTCGCGCCCTACGTCAATTCCTACAAGCGCTTTCAGGCCGGGACATTCGCGCCGACAAAGATGATCTGGAGCCGCGACAACCGAACGGCCGGCTTCCGGCTGTGCGGGGAGGGGACCAAGGGCATCCGCACCGAATGCCGGATCGGCGGCGCGGACTTGAACCCCTACCTCGCCTTCGCTGCGCTGATCGCGGCCGGCCTTGCCGGAATCGACGAGAAGCTGGAGCTTGGCCGGCCTTTCGAGGGCGACGCCTATCAGGGCGAAGACCTGCCCGAAATTCCGAAGACTTTGCGCGCGGCGCTCTCCACGCTCGAACGCTCTGACATGTTGCGCACGGCTTTCGGGCACGACGTGGTCGAGCATTATCTTCACACCGCCCGCTGGGAACAGTCGGAATATGATCGCCGCGTCACCGACTGGGAACTGCATCGCGGCTTCGAGCGCTACTGACGCCCGGCGCCGTCAGTGCGCCGCAACCTTTACATTCAATCTCCAACCGGTGCCGTAATGACGATCAGCTCGAAATGGAATTTCCCGACCACAGTGCTTTTCGGCGAAGGCCGTATCGCGGAGCTGCCTGCCGTCCTGAAAGCGGCGGGTATTTCGCGGCCACTCTTCGTCACCGATCCGGGGCTGGCAAAATTGCCGGTTGTTGCCGGGACGCTGAAGCTGCTCGAAGATGCGGGTGTCGCCTATGGCGTCTTCTTCGACGTCAAGCCCAATCCGGTGGAATCGAATCTTGCTGCCGGCATCGCGATTTTCGAGGCCGGCTCCCATGACGGCGTGATCGCCTTCGGCGGCGGTTCCGCGCTCGATCTCGGCAAGCTCGTCGCCTTCCAGGCCGGACAGACGCGGCCGATCTGGGATTTCGAGGATGTCGGCGACTGGTGGACGCGCGCCGACAGCGATGCCATCGCGCCGGTCATTGCCGTTCCGACGACGGCGGGAACCGGCTCGGAAGTCGGGCGTGCGGGCGTTCTGACCAATGAGGCGACGCATACGAAGAAGGTGATCTTCCATCCGAAGATGCTGCCGGTCACCGTCATCGCGGACCCCGCTCTGACGGTCGGCATGCCGAAGATGATCACCGCCGGAACCGGTATGGATGCGCTGGCCCATTGCCTCGAAGCCTATTGCGCGCCGGGTTTTCACCCGATGGCGGACGGCATCGGTGCGGAGGGCGTGCGGCTGGTGCTCGAATATCTGCCGAGGGCCTATGCTGACGGCTTCGACATCGAGGCGCGGGCCAACATGATGGCGGCAGCGGCCATGGGCGCGACCGCGTTTCAGAAGGGGCTCGGCGCGATTCATTCGCTGTCACATCCCATCGGCGCGCTCTACGACACGCATCACGGCATGACGAATGCGCTGTTCATGCCCTATGTGCTGGATTTCAATCGCGCGGCGATCGAAGAGCGTATCGAACGGCTCGCCGCCTATTGCGGCATTGACGGCGGGTTCGATGGATTTCGTCAGCGCGTCATGGAATTGCGCGCCGAACTCGGCGTGCCGGAGAGGTTGCGTGATTTGATCTCCGGTCTTGAAATGGACGACGTGCGCAAAAACCTCATCGCGGACATGGCGATCGTCGACCCGACGGCGGGCGGCAACCCTGTCGAACTTACCAGGGACGCTGTACTGTCGCTTCTCGAAAAGTCGATGTGAGGGAATTCGCGTGCGGTGAGGGGTAGCTAGGTCAGCATTCCTGTCCTAAATTGCTTGCAAAGGGAGGAAGCGATGGTCGAGACACGTAAAGGTGGTTTGTTCGTTCCTGAGCCCGAAGTGCGGCCGGGAGGCCAGCCGGATTTCTCCAACGTCAAGATTCCGCGGGCCGGTACGGTCGAACGTCCGCCGGTCGATGTCGATCCGCGCGACATCCGCGACATGGCCTATTCGATCATCCGTGTCCTCAACCGCGACGGCGAGGCGGTCGGCCCGTGGGCTGGCACTTTGAGCGACGATGAACTGCTCGAGGGCCTCAAGCACATGATGACCCTGCGCGCCTTCGACGCGCGTATGCAGACGGCCCAGCGGCAGGGCAAGACGTCGTTCTACATGCAGCATATGGGCGAGGAGGCCGTCTCCTGCGCTTTCCGCCGGGCGATGGAGCCCGGCGACATGAATTTCCCGACCTATCGGCAGGCCGGCCTGCTCATCGCCGGCGGCTATCCGATGGTCGACATGATGAACCAGATCTATTCCAACGAGGCCGACCCGCTGAAAGGCCGCCAGTTGCCGATCATGTACTCGTCGAAGGAGCACGGCTTCTTCTCGATCTCCGGCAATCTGGGCACGCAGTTCGTGCAGGCCGTCGGCTGGGCGATGGCGTCCGCAATCAAGAGCGACGATCGCATCGCGGCTGGCTGGATCGGCGACGGCTCGACGGCCGAGAGCGATTTTCACGCTGCGCTCGTCTTCGCCTCGACCTATCGCGCGCCCGTCGTTCTCAACATCGTCAACAACCAGTGGGCAATTTCGACCTTCCAAGGCATCGCGCGGGGTGGGTCGGGCACATTCGCGGCGCGCGGTCTCGGCTTCGGCCTGCCGTCGCTTCGCGTTGACGGCAACGACTATCTCGCCGTCCACGCGGTCGGCAAATGGGCGGTCGAGCGTGCGCGCATGGGGCTCGGCGCGACGCTGGTCGAATATGTCACCTACCGCGTCGGCGCGCATTCGACCTCGGACGATCCGTCCGCCTACCGCCCGAAGACCGAATCCGACAATTGGCCTCTCGGCGATCCGGTGATCCGGTTGAAGAACCATCTGATCACGCGCGGTGCGTGGAGCGAGGAGCGCCACAAGCAGTCCGAAGCCGAGGTGATGGACAGCGTGATCGTGGCGCAGAAGGAAGCCGAGAAGCACGGCACGCTTCATGCCGGCGGGCGGCCCTCGGCGCGCGACATGTTCGAAGGCGTCTATGCGGAAATGCCGCCGCATCTGCGGCGCCAGCGTCAGCAGGCGGGAGTATAGCCCATGCCGCGCATGACCATGATCGAGGCCATCCGCGACGCGATGGACGTGTCGATGGGCCGGGACGACAATGTCGTCGTCTTCGGCGAGGATGTCGGCTATTTCGGCGGCGTCTTTCGCTGCACGGCGGGCCTCCAGCAGAAATACGGCACGTCGCGCTGCTTCGACGCGCCGATCTCCGAGCTTGGCATCGTCGGAACCGCCATCGGCATGGCCGCTTACGGGCTGCGTCCCTGCGTCGAAGTGCAGTTCGCCGACTATGTCTATCCGGCCTACGACCAGATCGTGTCGGAAGCCGCGCGCATCCGCTACCGCTCGGCCGGGCAGTTCACCTGCCCGATCGTCATCCGCATGCCGACCGGCGGCGGCATCTTTGGCGGGCAGACACACAGCCAGAGCCCGGAGGCGTTGTTCACCCACGTTTCCGGCCTGAAAGTCGTCGTGCCGTCCAACCCACAGGACGCCAAGGGTCTTCTCATCTCCGCGATCGAAGACCCCGATCCGGTGATCTTCCTCGAACCGAAGCGGCTTTATAACGGCCCGTTCGACGGCCATCACGACCGGCCCGTCACGCCGTGGTCGAAGCATGAACTCGGCGATGTCGCGGCCGATCACGTCACAGTCCCGCTCGGTAAGGCGGTCACGCGCCGCGAAGGTTCGGCGGTCACGATCCTTGCCTACGGCACGATGGTGCATGTCGCACTGGCCGCCGCCGAGGACACAGGCATCGACGCCGAAGTGATCGATCTGCGCACGCTTGTACCACTCGATCTCGACGCTATCGTCGCGTCGGTGAAAAAGACGGGGCGCTGCGTCGTCGTGCATGAGGCGACGATGACGAGCGGCTTCGGGGCCGAACTCGTTTCGCTTGTCCAAGAGCATTGTTTCTACCATCTCGAGGCGCCGGTCGCGCGTGTGGCGGGCTGGGACACGCCATACCCGCACGCGCAGGAATGGGATTATTTCCCCGGTCCGGCGCGTGTCGGTGAAGCGCTTCGCGTGGTCATGGAGGCGTGAGGATGAGCATGATTCTTTATGCCGAATCGACGCGGCAAGGTCGAGGCATGGACCCCTGTGACGAGCACAGGGGTGACGGCATCGATTGCCATGCCAACCTAGCCTTTCCCGAGCCCGGCACCTCCTTCTCCGCCGTCACCCCTGTGCTCGTCACAGGGGTCCATGCCGCGATGTCTCCTGAATCCATGGCGGCCCAAAAGATTGCACGAGGCTCTGACCATGGCTGAGCACACGATCAAGATGCCCGATGTGGGCGAAGGCGTCGCCGAGGCCGAACTTGTCGAATGGCACGTCAAGATCGGCGATCCGGTGCGCGAGGACACGGTGCTCGCGGCCGTGATGACGGACAAGGCGACGGTCGAGATTCCCTCGCCGGTCGAGGGCGAGATCGCGTGGCTCGGCGCCGAGATCGGCGACGTGGTCGCGGTCGGCTCGCCGCTGATCCGCATCAAGACGGCTGGCGGGGCTTCCGACGCTCCGATGGACGACGAGGCGGGCGAAGCCCCGGTTGCCGACGGCATGGCGCAAGAGGGGGAAGGCGTTCCGCCGCCACCCGCGAAGGAGACGCCGAAGGTTGCGGCGAAAGCAGAGGTGAAGCCCCCGGAAAAGTCGAAGCCCATTTTTTCCTCAGGCGCGCCGCGTGCCGAGGGCGAGAAGCCGCTCGCCTCACCCGCCGTGCGGCTTCGCGCGAAGGAGGCGGGGATCGATCTGCGGCAGGTCGCGGGCTCAGGTCCAGCCGGCCGCATCACACATGAGGATGTCGACGGGTTCCTGTCGGCAGGGCGTCAAGGCAGCGTCAAAGGTCTTTCGCGCCGCACCGACGTGGAAGACATCAAGATCGTCGGGCTGCGCCGCAAGATCGCGGAAAAGATGGCGCTGTCGAAGCGTTCCATTCCGCACATCACCTATGTCGAGGAGATCGACGTCACCGCGCTGGAAGAAACGCGTGCGGCGATGAATGCGTCGAAAAAACCGGACCAGCCCAAGCTGACCTTGCTGCCGTTTTTGATGCGCGCGATGGCGAGGGCCATTGCCGATCAGCCCGAGCTGAACGCCGTCTTCGACGATGAAGCGGGCATCGTCCATCGCCATGGCGGCATCCATATCGGCATCGCGGCACAGACGGCGAATGGCCTCGTCGTGCCGGTCGTGCGGCATGTCGAGGCACGCGACATCTGGGATTGCGGCGCGGAGGTCGCGCGTCTCGCCGACGCCGCCAAAGCGGGAACGGCAGGCCGTGACGAGCTTTCCGGCTCCACGATCACCATCACGTCGCTGGGCGCGATGGGCGGCGTGGTGACGACGCCGGTTATCAACCATCCGGAAGTCGCGATCGTCGGCGTCAACAAAATGATGATACGCCCCGTCTGGGACGGATCGCAGTTCATCCCGCGCAAGATGATGAACCTCTCCTCGTCTTTCGACCATCGTGTGATCGACGGCTGGGACGCCGCCCGCTTCATACAGCGCATCAAGGTGCTGATGGAGACGCCGGCGCTGATCTTCGTGGAGGGTTGAATATGAGTGATCGAGGCTGTGATCCTTCGCGCCCCCCTCTGTCCTGCCGGACATCTCCCTCGCGAGGGGGGAGATCACGCGGTGTCGATGACGAGACTAATCTCCCCCCATGCGGGGGAGATGTCCGGCAGGACAGAGGGGGGCGACATAGGGTTGAAACCCCGCAAGCAGGAGCCAGTTCATGAAAGACATTTCCTGCAAGCTCCTCGTCATCGGCGCCGGGCCGGGCGGCTATGTCTGCGCGATCCGCGCGGGCCAGCTCGGCATCGACACGGTCATCGTGGAGGCATCGAAGCCGGGCGGAACGTGCCTCAATGTCGGCTGCATCCCGTCGAAGGCGATGATCCATGCCGCCGATGAATTCCATGGCGCGGTCGCGGCTTCGAAGGGATCATCACCGGTCGGCATCTCACTGTCCGAACCGAAGATCGACCTGAAGAAGACCGTCGCCTGGAAGGATAATATCGTCGGGCGTCTGACGAGCGGCGTCTCCGGTCTGTTGAAGAAGGCCAAGGTCAAGATCGTCACCGGGCGGGCGAAATTTCGCGACGGCAAGACCGTCGAGGTCGAGACCGAAACCGGCAGCCAGATCATCCGCGCCGAAAACATCGTCATCGCAACCGGCTCGCAGCCGGTCGAACTGCCGAACCTGCCGTTCGGGGCGAAGGTGCTGTCGTCCACGGAAGCGTTGGCGCTGAAGGCGCTGCCGGAAAAGATCACGGTCATCGGCGCAGGCTATATCGGCCTCGAACTCGGCACGGCCTTTGCCAAGCTCGGCGCTGACGTGACGATCATCGAGGCGCAGGATCGCGTCTTGCCGCTTTACGATCGCGAACTCGTGCGGCCTGTCGAAAAACGGCTTGGCGAACTCGGCATCGAGATCGTGCTGTCGGCCAAGGCGAAGGGGCTGTCCGGGACGGGTGCCTTGCTCATCGAGACCGCCGATGGCGGCGAGCGGAAGATCGAGGCCGACGCGATCCTCGTGACGGTCGGGCGCAAGCCGGCGACCGAAGGCTGGGGCCGCGAGGAACTGGTGCTCGATATGGACGGCCGCTTCATCCGCATCGACGAAGAATGCCGCACGTCAATGCGCGGCATCTTCGCCATCGGCGACGTGACGGGCGAGCCGATGCTGGCGCATCGTGCCATGGCGCAGGGCGAAATGGTGGCCGAGATCGTTGCAAGCCATAAAAGAAGCTGGGACAAGGTTGCGATCCCGGCCGTCTGCTTCACCGATCCCGAGATCGTCTCCGTCGGACTTTCGCCGGACGAAGCGAAACAGGCCGGCCGCGAGATCAAGGCGGCGCAATTCCCGTTTTCAGCCAATGGCCGCGCCATGTCGATGGCGGACGAGACCGGCTTCGTGCGCGTCGTCGCGCGTGCGGACAATAATCTTGTACTCGGCATCCAGGCGGTCGGACGCGGTGTGTCGGAACTGTCTGCATCGTTCGGGCTTGCGCTCGAAATGGGCGCTTGCCTTGAGGATATCGCCGGCACTATCCACGCACATCCGACGCAGGGCGAGGCTTTGCAGGAGGCCGCATTGCGCACGCTCGGCCATGCGCTGCATATCTAGCCGAGGATATTCGCTTCCTGGGCCGCAAGGATCAGTGCCGGGCGAACTTCCGAAACCGAGCGGTGTCCGTCGCGCACCTTGAGGCAGATATCGAGCGCCTCGTCGCGGCGCGGCCCGCGCTCCGGCCAGCCGGTGTCCGACAGTGCCGCGATGGTTTCATCGACGCCCGAAAGCGAGCGGCCGTCGGCAAGCTTGACGGGTGGGTCGAAATGCTTCGTCATTCGAAACTCCTGTGCTGGTGATATTCAATGCGCGGGGCGGTGAACAAGTTGCCGCCCGCGTTGATCATCGCCCGACAAGGCGCTACGAAATCGCGAACTTTCCCCGCTGCAACGGAGTGCCAACGCAGATGACTACACGGGACATCGTCTACATCGCCCTGTTCGCGGCCTTCACGGCCGCGCTCGCCGTCTTTCCGCCGCTGGTTCTGCCAGTTATCGGCGTTCCGATCACGGCGCAGTCCATGGGCGCGATGATTGCCGGCTCGGTCCTGGGCGCGAAGCGCGGCGGCGCGGCGCTGGCGCTGTTCGTCGCGCTGGTCGCGGCCGGCCTGCCGCTTCTGCCGGGCGGACGCGGGGGCATGGCGGTCATCGCCGGTCCGGGCGGCGGCTTCATTCTGTCGTGGATTCTCGCAGCCTATGTCACGGGCCTCATCTGTGAGCGCTTGTGGTCGAACCTCAATTGGCTGAAGGCATTCGCCGCCAGCGTAACAGGCGGCATCGTCGTGCTTTATGTGTTCGGCGTCGCCTGGATTTCGATGGTTACCGGGCTGTCCTATTTCGAGGCGGCCGCGAGCTCACTCGGCTTCATTCCGGGCGACCTCATCAAGGCGGGCATCGCCGCGACCGTCGCCGTCACCGTGCGCAAATCCTATCCGCTGATCGAGGCGCCGCGCCGCGCATGATCCGCTTTTCCGGCGTCAGCCACCGTTTCGGCGAGCGCGAGGTGCTGACGCCTTTCAGCCTCGAACTTGCCGAGCGGCGCATCGCCGTGATCGGTGCGAACGGTTCGGGCAAGAGCACCTTCGCCCGGCTGATCAACGGGCTGTTGATGCCGAGCGCCGGGCAGGTTTGGGTCGACGATCTGGACACGAAATCCAACGGCAAGGCGGTGCGCGGCCTCGTCGGCTTCGTCTTCCAGAACCCCGACAACCAGATCGTCTATCCGGTGGTCGAGGAGGATATCGCGTTCGGGCTGAAGAACCTGAAGGTCGAGAAAGGGGAGATCGCGGGGCGCGTTGCGGCTTCGCTTGCCCGCTTCGGCCTGTCGCACCTTGCCAAGGAACAGGCGCACCGCCTGTCGGGCGGTGAAAAGCAGATGCTGGCGATCGCCGGCGTCACGATCACGCAGCCGCGCTACATCGTTTTCGATGAGCCGACGACGCTGCTCGATCTGCGCAACAAGCGGCTCGTGGCGAGAACCATCGATCGGCTGGACGAGACCGCGATCGTCATTACGCACGACCTCGACCTTATCGCCGATTTCGACCGGGTGCTGGTCTTCGAGGAAGGGCGGATCGATTTTGACGGCGCACCGAGGGATGCGATCGCGCGCTATCTGGAGCTTATGGCATGATCGCCGCCTACAGGCCCGGAACGAGCATCGTGCACCGCCTGCCGGCGGGCGCGAAGATCGTCGGGCTTGCGATGGCGGGCACCTTTCTTTTCTTCGTCGCGAACGTTGCCTCGCTGGTCGTCTGCCTGTTGGCGGTTCTCGCGCTCTATCCCCTTGCAGGACTTTCGCTGCGCGATGCGCTCGCAACCTTGCGTCCGCTGTTCGTCATTCTCGTCATCCTCGTCCTCGCCCATGCCTGGCTCAATGGCTGGGAGGTCGCGTCCGGCTCCGGCCTGCGGCTGGCGGCGCTGGTGCTTTTCGCCGGCATCGTGACGCTCACGTCCTCCGCCTCCGCCATGATGGGCGCGATCGAGACGGGATTGTCGCCGCTTGGCCGGCTCGGCGTCGATGTGGAAAAGATCAGCCTTGCGCTCTCGCTCGCGCTGCGTTTCATTCCCATGATCGCAGCGGTCGGCGCGGAGGTGCGCGAGGCACAGCGGGCAAGAGGGCTCGACACGAGCCTGGTCGCGCTCGCCGTGCCGCTCATCGTGCGCACGCTCAAGATGGGCGAGGAAATCGCTGATGCGATCGACGCGCGCGGCTTCGGCACGACGCGCAAGGATGGGCCGGACAGATCGACATGACATCGCTTCCCATGCGTGGTTTCGCGCTGTTTCGTGACGATCTGGCGGATCGCGAACTGTTGTTCGCAGAACCCGAGCGGTTGATCGTTGCCTCGGATGCGCTGGATTTCAGGCCGGCGCTCGATGAACTGCAAGCCGCAAGGTCGGCGGGTAAATGGCTCGCCGGGTATCTTTCCTACGAAGCGGGCTATCTGCTCGAGCCGAAGCTTACGCCTCTGTTGCCGCAGAACAGGCGCGCGCCGCTCGTCTGCTTCGGCGTGTTCGAGGCTCCCTGCGAGGTGGAAGCTGCGCGCTTGTTCAGGCTTCGCTCGAATGTCGAGCCCGCAATTTCCAACGCGCGCGCGACATGGTCGATGGCGGCATATGCGCAACGCTTCCAGCGGTTGCACAACCATCTGCGCGCCGGCGACTGCTATCAGGGCAATTTGACCTTCCCAGTCCATGCGAAATGGGAGGGCGATCCGCTGACGCTGTTCGATGCGCTTGCCGTGCGCCAGCCGGTGCGCCATTCGGCGCTTGTCGAACTCGACGGGCCGGTCGTCCTGTCGCGCTCGCCCGAACTCTTCTTCGACGTGTCGCGCGACGGGTGGATCGAGAGTCTGCCGATGAAGGGCACCGCGCCGCGCGGGCGAACGCCCGAAGAGGACGAGGCGCAGCGCGCTTTTCTCGCGTCCGACCCGAAGAACCAGGCCGAGAACCGGATGATCGTCGATCTCCTGCGCAACGATATCTCGCGCATCACCGAGGTTGGAACGCTCGACGTGCCGGACCTCTTCAAGGTCGAGACCTACGCCACCGTGCACCAGATGGTGAGCCGCGTGCGCGCGAAGCTTTTGCCGGGCGTGAATGTCGCCGACATCATGGCTGCGCTTTTCCCTTGCGGGTCGATCACCGGGGCGCCGAAAATCCGGGCCATGGAAATCCTGCACGCGTTGGAAGGTGTGCCGCGTGACGTCTATTGCGGGGCGATCGGCTGGATCGCGCCGGGCAACCGGATGCGCTTCAACGTTGCGATCCGCACATTGTCGCTCTACGCGCAAGGCGAGGCCGTCTACAATGTCGGCGGCGGCGTGGTGTTCGATTCCACGGCGGAGGGAGAATATGACGAGTGCCTGTTGAAAGCCCGCTTCGCGACCGGCGCGGTTCCGGCTACGCCCTGATCGAGACGTTCCGCCGCGAGGCGGACGGCAGCTTCATCCGTCTCGACCGGCATCTGGCGAGACTTGAGAACTCAGCGCGCGAACTTGGTTTCAGATACAGTCGCGCAGAGGTCGAACAGCAGCTTGAAAGACTGAATGCGGACGGCGCGCTGCGGGTGCGGCTGGAATTGTCGCGAGATGGCGGGCTCGATCTCGCGGCCTCGCCTTTCGTCCCATTGCCCGACGGCGCGCTCTGGCGTCTCGCCATTGCGCGCGCGCGGCTCGACGCGACGGACCCGCTGCGGCGGCACAAGACCACCCGGCGGGACCCCTATGCCGCGGCACGATCCGAACATGAAGGCGAGCAGATCGATGAAGTCCTGTTGCTGAACGAAGCCGGCGAACTTGCCGAGGGAACGATCACCAATATCTTCATCGAACTTGCCGAGGGCATTCTGGCAACTCCACCGCTTTCCAGCGGCGCGTTGCCGGGCATCCTGCGCGGCGAACTGATCGAGACTGGGCGGGCCGTCGAACGGCGATTGACGACCGATGACCTTTCCAGCGCCCCGACTATCTTCGTCGGCAACTCGCTGCGCGACCTGATCCATGCGCGACTGGAGCATACCGGATGAAATATACGCCCTTCGACGGTTCATCGGCGCCTTTCACAATCGGCCTCAAGCCGATGGACCTTGCCGAATGGCTGGAGGTCGATGAAGCGCTCGAAGTCTACCTCGCCGAGAAGGACCGGCTCTATGCCGAACTGCCGGAAAAGGTGTTCGTCGAACGCGCCGACACAGGCGCGGCGCAGCAGGAAGTGCTCGACCTGATCGTTGCGAATGTTGGCGAGCATCATGGTGCAACGCATCACCGTGAGGGCGATGCGTTGCGGGTTGGCATGCGACATGTCGCGCTTTGCGGCAGCGCGCCGCTCAAGATCGCGTCGCATCTCGTGCAGGAAGACCTCGTCCTGATGCGCAAGGATCATGACGGCTGGCGGCTGGTCGCCGCCTCGTTGTGCTTTCCCTCATCCTGGTCGCTGACCGAGAAATACGATCGCGCTTTGGAGGACATCCACGCGCCGGTGCCGCAATTCGGGCGCGGCACGCGCATGGCCGAACTCATCGCGCGCATGTTCGACAAATTGCAGCCGGCCAATTCGGTCGAGCGCATGAACTGGTCTTTGCAGGGCAACCGCGATCTCTACCACCCGCTGTCCCACGCCAGCCGCATCGACCGGGCCGATGGCAAGCTGCGGGAGTTTTCTCCCGAGGAAACAGCCGCGCGCATTTTCATCCGTGTCGAGCGGCAGACGCTGCGCAAGTTGCCGGCTTCCGGCGACATCCTCTTCACCATCCGCATCTATCTCGATCCGCTTGCCCGCCTGGCCGCACATGATGGTGGACCAGCAATCGCGCAAACTTTTGCGAAACAGCTTTTGGCGATGAATGGCGATCAATTGCGCTACAAGGGCCTCAGTCAGGATCGCGACCTGCTCGTGGCCGCGCTCGACGCCATTTCACGCAACTGACACGCTGACGGCGCATTGACGCTTTAACAGCGGGCTGAACTGTGGTTTAGCGCATCAACCTCATTAAGGAGACGTCCCGAAATGGCAGAACGCACCTGGCCCGTCCATGGCGAAATCACCGGCCCGATCGTGCTGATCGGCTTCGGCTCTATCGGACGCGGTGTGCTGCCGCTCATCGAGCGTCACTTCAAGTATGACAGGTCGCGCTTCGTCGTCATCGATCCGCGCGACGAGGACAAGCTGCTGCTGGACGAGCGCGGCATTCCGTTCATCCAGGAACATGTGACGAAGGAAAACTATCGCGATCTGCTCGCGCCTTACCTGACAAAGGGCGAGGGGCAGGGCTTTTGCGTGAATTTGTCGGTCGATACCGGGTCGCTCGACCTGATCAGGTTCTGCCGCGAACTCGACGTTCTTTATATCGACACCGTCGTCGAGCCCTGGCTCGGTTTCTATTTCGACGCGAACGCCACCAACGCGTCGCGCACCAATTATGTGCTGCGTGAGACGATGCGGCGCGAGAAGGCAGCCAATCCCGGCGGCACGACCGCCGTTTCTTGCTGCGGCGCCAATCCGGGCATGGTCTCCTGGTTCGTGAAAAAGGCGCTAGTCGATCTTGCGACCGAAACCAAACTCGATTTCACCGAACCTGCCGCCGAAGACCGCGACGGCTGGGCGAAGCTGATGCAGCGTGTCGGCGTCAAGGGCATCCACATCGCCGAGCGCGACACGCAGCGGACCGTTCAGCCCAAGCCGCTCGACGTGTTCTGGAATACGTGGTCCGTCGAGGGCTTCATTTCGGAAGGCTTGCAACCGGCCGAACTCGGCTGGGGCACGCACGAAACATGGAAGCCCGACAATGCGAGGGAGCACGAGGAGGGCTGCAAGGCGGCGATCTATCTCGAACAGCCGGGCGCGAACACACGCGTGCGAAGCTGGTGCCCGACGCCGGGCGCGCAATACGGTTTCCTCGTCACGCACAATGAGTCCATCTCGATCGCCGATTTCTTCACGGTGAGAAGCGCCAGCAACGCGGTCGAATATCGTCCGACCTGCAACTACGCCTATCATCCGTGCAACGATGCGGTGCTTTCGCTGCACGAGATGTTCGGTGCGGCCGGAAAGGCGCAGCCTGTCCAGCACGTTCTTGACGAGAACGAACTGGTCGACGGCATCGACGAACTTGGGGTGCTGCTCTACGGGCACGCGAAGAACGCCTACTGGTACGGCTCGCAGCTTTCGCTGGACGACACGCGCGAACTTGCGCCCTATCAGAACGCGACCGGGTTGCAGGTGACCTCGGCCGTGCTTGCCGGCATGGTCTGGGCGCTGGAGAACCCGAGGGCCGGGATCGTCGAGACCGATGAAATGGACTATCGGCGCTGCCTTGAAATCCAGATGCCCTATCTCGGTCCCGTCAAGGGGTACTATACGAACTGGACGCCGCTTGACGGTCGGCCGGGGCTTTTCGCCGAAGACATCGACGAGAGTGATCCGTGGCAGTTCCGAAACATTTTGGTTCGCTGAGCATTATGCGAGCGGGGCGGGTGCGCAAAGCGCGCCGGACGCCTTGCTTTTGCCGCTCGAAACGGTGAAATTCAGGCTCGGGGACGAGGAGATTTTCCGCAGATGATCAATACAATGAAACTCGCGCCGCTCGGCGGCGTCGCACTGCTTCTCGCACTGGCCGGTTGCCAGGGCATGGGGCCGCAGTCCGGCCAGATGGCTTCGCGCCCGATGATGCAGGCACCGCAGATGAATGCCGGCGGCAATGTCGAGGGCGAGTGGGCAAGCACCGACGGCGTCGCCGTTTCGCGCTTTTCCAACGGCCGCTTCGAGACGATCGCGACCGATACGGGCAACCGCATGGCCGAGGGCAGCTACACTTATCGCGGACAGGACGCCGTCGAGATCAACATGACCTCGCTGATCCGCCAGACGACTTCGCGCGTCAATTGCCAGGTCGCCATGCAGGGGCAGCTCAACTGCACGGGCGAAGGCGGCAATCAGTTCTCGCTGATCCGCAGCCAGGGCGTTTCCTGACGTTCAGTGTCGTATGCGGTCCGGGCATGTCGCGCGGACCGCATCTCGATCCTGACGCAATGGCGGCCCGCAAGGCAATTCGATGCTCGCTCTGATCGCGGTCGCCTTCTTCCTGCTCATCGTTGCGTTGCCGCAGCTTTTGGTGCGGCGGACGATCGCGCGCCATAGTAAGGATCGCCCGGACCTGCCGGGAACGGGCGCGGAGCTCGCACGCCATCTGCTCGACCATTTCGACCTTCGCCATGTTGCCGTCGAGCCGACGGAGCAGGGTGACCATTACGATCCGTCGACGAACGCGGTCCGGCTCTCCGGCGGACATCATGACGGGCGATCCATTTCGGCGGTCGCGATCGCGGCGCATGAAGTCGCGCACGCCATCCAGCACCACCGGGGCGAGCGCATGTTCGCCCTGCGCGGAAGGCTCGCCGTCGCGGCGCATGTCGCGGACAAGGCGGCCGGCGTCTTTTTCCTGGCCGCACCGGTGCTCGGCCTCCTCGCGCGCACGCCGATCGCCTTTTTCGGCTTGGTGGCGATCGGGGTCCTGCTTCTTGCCGTGCGTGTCGTCGTTGATCTCGTAACGCTGCCGCTGGAAACGGACGCCAGTTTCGGCAAGGCGCTGCCGATCCTGAAGACGGGCGGATATGTCGATGAACGCGACATGCCGGCCGCGCGCTCGGTTCTGCGGGCAGCGGCGTTCACCTATGTCGCCGGCGCGCTGATGTCGTTGGTCAACCTCGCGCGCTGGGTGCGGCTGCTGCGATAGACGGGTTCCGTTCGGGGAAGATGCGCGAAAGCGCTTGCACCATGCTGTCCCAGGTGTGAACATGGCTTCAAACGGCACCGCAACATGCCCGTCACAAAGGTATGGCAGGGGTCGATGGGTTCACTCGGGAGCGTCCTACATGAAGAAAATCACCCTCGTCGCAGCCCTGTCGGTTTCGACCCTGGCGCTGAGCGCCGGCCAGTCTTTCGCCGACTACACGTTGTCGATCCTGCATATCAACGATTTGCATTCGCGCATCCAGTCGATCAACGCGTCGGATGCGACCTGCTCGGACGAAGATGAGACGGCGGGAGAGTGCTTTGGCGGTGTCGCGCGTGTCGCGACCAAGATCAACGAGCGCCGCGACGCCATTTCCGGCGAGGGCGGCAACGTCATCGTGCTCGACGCAGGCGACCAGTTCATGGGCTCGCTGTTCTACACGACCTACAAGGGCGAAGACGCGGTCGAGTTCATGAACATGATCGGCTTCGACGCCATGGCGGTCGGCAATCATGAATTCGACGACGGGCCAAGCATTCTTGCCGACTTCATCGACGCGGCCGAATTCCCGGTCATCTCGGGCAACACGGTCGTCGCCGACGCGGACGAGGATCTGGCCGGAAAGATCGAGGAATGGACCGTCGTCGAACAGGGCGGTGAACGCATCGGCATCCTGTCCGTTCTGGCGACCGACACGGACGTGACATCGAGCCCCGGCCCGAACGTGACCTTCGAAGATGAGATCGAATATCTGCAAGATGCCGTCAGCCGTATGGAAGGCGAGGGCATTAACAAGATCGTGCTCCTGTCGCATGTCGGTTTCGTGCGCGATCAGGAGATCGCCGCTGCCGTCGACGGAATCGACGTGATCGTCGGCGGTCACAGCCACACGCTGTTCTCCAACACCGAAGAGGGTGCGGAAGCTTATCCGACGATGGTCGCCAACCCGTCGGGGACCGAAGTGCCGATCGTTTCGGCCTATGCCTATTCGAAATATGTCGGTGAGATCGAGATCACCTTCGACGACGAAGGAAATGTGACCGCCGCGACCGGCGACACGATCCTTCTCGACAATTCGGTCGAGCCGGACGAGACTGTGGCTGCACGCGTCACCGAGCTTGCCGCGCCCATCGAGGAACTGATGGCGCAGAACGTTGCCGAGGTCACCGCCGCCGTCGACGGCAGCCGTGAGACCTGCCGGGCGGCCGAATGCACGATGGGTAATCTCGTCGCCGACGCGATGCTCGACCGCACGGCCGACCAGGGTGTGCAGGTCGTCATCCAGAATGGCGGCGGGCTGCGCGCCTCCATCGATGCCGGCGAAGTGACGATGGGCGAGATCATTTCCGTCCTGCCGTTCCAGAACACGCTCGCGACCTTCGAGCTTTCGGGCGCGGACATCATCGCCTCTCTGGAGCATGGCGTCTCGGGCATCGAGGAAGTCGCCGGCCGTTTCCCGCAGGTCGCTGGCATCCGCTACTCGTTCGATCCCAACGGCCCGGCAAATGAAGGCCGCATCCAGTCGGTCGAGATCGAGGAGAACGGCGAATGGTCGGCGCTGGACGAGGGCGCGACCTATCTGGTCGCGACCAACAACTTCATGCGCAATGGCGGTGACGGCTACGCGCTGTTCGCGGAGAACGCCGAAAACGCCTATGATTACGGCCCGGGCCTCGAAGTGGTGCTTGCCGACTATCTGCGCGAGAACAGCCCTTACGAACCGGCTCTTGACGGTCGCATCACCGATGTCTCGGCAGATGCGCCGACCGAAGCCGCCGTCGAGGAGGAAGCACCGACCGACGCATCGCAAGCGACCGAGCCGAGCGCCGAGGAACTGACGACGCCGGCTCCCGCCGAGGAAGCGGCGCCGATCGAGGAAGCACCCGCTTCGACTGAAGAACAGGCGACCGAAGCACCCGTGACGGGCGATCAGGATGTCGTGTCCGAGCCGGTCGCACCGGTCGAGGAACCGGCGACGGACGCGCCTGCCGCGCCGGAGCCGACCGAAGCACCCGTCACTCCGGAAGCAGGCGAGACGGACGAGGCCGCGCCGATCGAAGAGGAAGCACCTGTCGACGAAGCAGCGCCGATCGAGCCTGCCGCGCCGGCGACGGACGAGGCAGCCCCGATCGAGGAAGCCGGTCCTGCCGATGAGGCCGCCCCCATCGAAGACGCTGCCGCGCCGCAGACCCACACCGTCGTCAACGGCGACAATCTGTGGAATCTGGCCGAGCAGTATCTGGGCAATGGCGAGCGTTGGCCGGAAATCGCCGAGGCAAATCCCGAACTGCGCAATCCGAACCGGCTCCATGTCGGCCAGGAACTGACCATCCCGGCAAACTAAATCGACCGGTAATGCGATTGCGGGCCGTCCCCTGGGGCGGCCCGTTCCATTTGCAGCGCTGCGGCCAGACGCCATCTTGATCAGCCGGGCAGACAGCCTAGGTTCCGGCCACTTGCAGGATATGGCGGATACGCCGCCGGTGCGGTGCGCGCCGCGCGTGAAGGAGACGGTAATGAATCTGGAAACCTCGATCGACCGGGACACGGCGCAGGCGATCGGCCCGCTGCCGGGCGGACATCCGAAGGTGAAGGCACGAAAGATCGGGGTTCTTCTGGTCAATCTCGGCACGCCGGACGGGACGGATTACGGCCCGATGCGTCGCTATCTGCGCGAATTCCTGTCCGACCCGCGCGTGATCGAGATGAACCGGGCGCTCTGGTATCCGATCCTCTACGGCGCCGTGTTGACGTTCCGGCCTTCGAAATCGGGTGCGAACTACAAGAAGATCTGGAACACACAAAAAGACGAGTCACCGCTGCGCACGATCACACGCGGGCAGGCCGAAGCGCTTGCCGCGCGTTTTGCCGGCGATGACCGCCTCGTTGTCGAATGGGGCATGCGCTACGGCAGTCCGTCGATGGCGAGCGCGGTCGACAATCTGATCAAGGCGGGATGCGACCGGATCGTGGCGTTTCCGCTCTACCCGCAATTTTCCGCGACGACGACCGCCACGGCGAACGACCAGCTATACCGTGCGCTGATGAAGATCAGGCACATGCCGACCGTGCGCTCCGTGCCGCCCTATTATGACGAACCCGTTTACATCGAAGCCTTGGCGCGCTCGATGGAGAGGCATCTGGCCGCGCTCGATTTCGAGCCGGAGGTCGTGCTCGCTTCCTATCACGGCATTCCCAAGGTCTATTTTGAAAGGGGCGATCCCTATCACTGCCATTGCGTGAAGACGACGCGCCTTTTGCGCGAACGGCTGGGCTGGAGCGAGGATCGTTTGCGCACCACCTTCCAGTCACGCTTCGGCGCGCAGGAATGGCTGCAACCCTATACGGACAAGACTGTCGAGAAACTCGCCAAGGACGGCGTGAAGCGGATCGCCATCGTCAATCCGGGCTTTTCGGCCGACTGCATCGAGACGCTTGAGGAGATCGACGGCGAGGTGCGGGAAATCTTCGAACATGCGGGCGGCGAAAAATTCGCGCACATTCCGTGCCTCAACGATTCGGAAGAAGGCATGGACGTGATCGAAAGCGTCCTGCGGCGCGAGTTGCAGGGATGGATTTAGGGCGGTCGTTCGGGTGTTCTGCGAGCGCCGCGGCGTAGGATCGTTCGGGCACAGGAATCCAAGCCTCGGTATTTCAACCTCCACACCAAAGCAGAACATCCCAAGCCTCGACATTTCCACTTGCACGTAAAAGCAGAACAGGTCGCAACGTGGATGTAGGCCGGAGCCAATCCTAAAGCGCGCCGGTCGTTCCGATATCGATCGGCCCGCTTGCGGGTCGCTCAATCATGAAGTTGTCGGCGCGGCCGCTGGGCGGCAAATTGTCTTCGGTCTCCTCGCCCGGCTGATCGCCGCGCGCCGGCTCGGAAGCAGGGGCGGCGTTCCGCATCGGGCGAACGCCGTTTCGGCCGAGCAGGTCGCCGCTCGCCGTCGCCGGTCCGAAAAGTGCGACGGGCTGGGTGCGGTCGATGCGCGGCGCATATCTCGGCCCATCCAGAAAACCATCTGGCAGGACAGGGCCGTAGAAGACGAGTTGGGGCTGAGGCGCCTCGCCGAGCGCCTGTTGCAGCGGCTTTTCCACGAAGAAGGCGATCTTCCGCTTGCCGGTGCCGGTCACGTTGATGCCGTCATCCGCGCGCAGCCGCGTCGGCTGACCGTTCATGTCCGGTCCGCTCTGGACGAAGGTGCCGCTTTCGTCGACGAAGCCGTCCCACACATCCACGAACTGTCCGTCGACCGCCTGCGCAACCTTGCGATAGACATCGTTGAAGGCAAGCATGTCGGCCGACATGGTGCTGGGGCGGAAGGGGATCATGCCGACCCAGATCAGCGGGATGTCCTTGGCCGCAACGATGTTTGCCACCTGGTCCGCGCGCTGCTCGTATTCCTTCAGCCACAGATCGCTGCGCGGCGCCTGCGAGGCTCCGTCGATGCGCATCGCCTGGCGATCGTTCGAGCCGAGCATGACGATGACGACCGCCGGTTCGATCTCGTCGATCATCGGTTCGAGCGACCCCGGCCAGTCATAGTAGTCGTCGCGCACGAGACCGGACGATCCGTTGGAACGGTTGACGATCAGAACCGAGGCGTCCGCCTGGAAAGCCGTTTCCAGCCCCTCGGCCAGTCCGCCGGCAACGAAGTCGCCGACGAGAAGCACCTTGCGCGCGTCGTCGGCCTTGGCGACCGACGGTGCTGCCGGAGCGGGCGAGCGCTGGCGCGATTGCTGTCCTTGCTGCTGGCGGCGCGGCTGTGTCCGCTGCGGCTGGCGCTGGGGCGCTTCGTAGACCTGCGGTGGTTGCTGGTTGCGCTGGAACAGGAAGCGCAACAGGCCGCCGCCCTGCTGACGTTCCTGCGCATATGCAGTCGAGACGGCAAAAGGCGCGCCCGAGGGCGCGCCGGCTGTGATCATCATCGCCAGACAGAAGACGGCTGCGATGCGCAGACCTTGCGATGCCAATGATGTCTCCGCCTTTTATTGTCCCCGGATGCGCGTCAGCACTTCCTTGGAAGGATGACCGTCGGCCTGCATGCCCATCCGCGACTGAAACGCCTTGATCGCGTCGCGCGACGCCGGCCCGATCTTGCCGTCGATATTGCCGTCATAATAGCCGCGCGTCAAAAGATGCTGCTGCAATTCCTGCGTCTCGTTGAACGAAAGGCGCGTGAACGGACGGTTCCAGTCGCGCGCCAACTGTCCTTGACCTGCGATCTGGTCGGCAAGAAGACCGACCGCGAGCGCGTAGCGATCCGCATTGTTGTAGCGCTTCAGCATGTTGAAATTGTGCAGGACGAGGAAGGCGGGACCTTCGCGGCCGTCGAGAACCTTCAGCTCGGCCCGGTCATTCGGGCGCGGATAGCCCTGTCCATTGGTCCGCACGACGCCGATGCGCTGCCACTCGGCCAGCGACATCGTTCCGGCCGGGAACTTGCGACCTTCCGGCAAACGCACCTCGTAGCCCCAGGCGTGGCCCGAGCGCCAGCCATTGGCGCGCAGGAGGTTCGCCGCCGAGGCGAGCGCGTCGGGGATCGAGTTCCAGATGTCGCGGCGACCGTCGCCGTCGAAATCGACCGCCCATTCCTGATAGCTGGTGGGGATGAACTGGGTGTGACCCATCGCGCCGGCCCACGAGCCGGTCAGATGGCGCACGTCGATGTCGCCGCGTTCCAGAATCTTGAGCGCGGCGATGAGCTGCTGGCGGCCGAAGCGCTGGCGGCGTTCGTCCGCATAGGCGAGCGTCGAGAGGGAGCGCACCACGTTGCGCATCACACGGTCGTTTTTCAGGACTTCGCCATAGTTCGATTCCATCGACCAGATGGCAAGGAGGATATGCCGGTCCACGCCCAGCCGCTGTTCGATCTGGCCGAGCAGACGGTCATGCTGGCGCAGCATCTGGCGGCCGACGCCGACCGAGTTGTCGTTCACGCGATTGTCGAAATAATCCCAGACCGGGGCGACGAATTCGGGTTGGTAGCGCGCACGCTCCAGCACTTCGGGGTCGGGCGCGGTCACGCCCTGGAAGGCCCGGTCGAAGGTGGACCCGGAAATGCCGCTTTGCGCGGCGGTTGACCGGAACTGCTGCACCCATCTTTGGAAACCGGCATCCGCGAAGGCCGGCGTTGATGCGACGGAAAGGCCGATGGCGATCCCCGCCGCCGCGAGCGCCGCGAGCGCCGAACGTGCACCGAGGCGAAATGATCCCAGCAATGTCTTCAAGCTCATGAATATCTCCTTGATTCAGGATTTGAAGCGATTGTGCCCCGAGCGGGTTAGGAAAGCGTTTACCATGCGCGGCGTCGACCTCGCCTTCGACCCATCCGTGTGCAAGATGGCTCAAGATTGACACGAAAACGTCGGCAACGGAACTTTTGCCGCCGCGTTGAACACGCGTCATCACATTTTCGCGAACGAAACGAACGGAGTTCACCGACAGATGAAGAAAGTCAGAAAGGCCGTGTTTCCCGTGGCTGGGCTTGGAACCCGCTTCCTTCCGGCGACCAAGACCGTGCCGAAGGAAATGCTGACGGTCGTGGACCGGCCCGTCATCCAATACGTTGTCGATGAGGCGCGCGCGGCCGGAATCGAACACTTCATCTTCGTGACGGGGCGCAACAAGGGCAATATCGAGGACTATTTCGATCTCCAGTTCGAACTGAACGAAACCCTGGAAAGGCGCGGCAAGACTGCGCAGCTCGATATCCTGCGTTCCATGCAACCGGCCGCCGGTACGACGAGCTTCACTCGCCAGCAAGAGCCGCTCGGGCTCGGTCACGCCGTGTGGTGCGCGCGCGATCTGGTCGGCGACGAGCCATTCGCCCTGCTGCTTCCCGACATGATCATGCATTCTGAAAAAGGCTGCATGTCCGGGATGGTCGATCTCTACAACGACACCGGTTCCAACGTGATCGCGGTGGCCGAATGCGATCCGGCGGAAACGCACAAATACGGCATCGTCGGTGCGGGAGAGCAGGTCGGCGACGGGTTCGAGATCACTTCGATGGTGGAAAAGCCGAAGCCTGCGGACGCGCCGTCCAATCTCTACATCAATGGGCGATACATCCTGCAACCGGACATTTTCGACCTGTTGGCCACGCAGGAACGCGGAGCGGGCAATGAAATCCAGTTGACCGACGCCATGCTGCGGCTCGGCGACAGCCAGAAGCTCTATGGCTACCGCTACAGCGGCGAGACCTACGATTGCGGGTCGCCCGAAGGGTTCGTCGAGGCCAATCTCGCCTTCGCGCTCCATCGCAAGGATTTGCGGCCGCAGATCGAGGCGATCGTAAAGCGGCTCGCGGGATAGGGTGCCGGCCGTTACGCGGTTCATCTAGGTAGCCGCGCTTCGTGGAGGTCAAGGCATGGCAACTGTGTTTTCAGGCGTATTGTTTTTGTTCGCGTTGCATTGCGTTGAGGACGGTGAGGAGTTTCCTTGCGACGGCGATGATGGCGAGTTTCTTGGAGCCGGATCTCGCGGCGATTGCGGTGTAGAAGGCTTTGAACCTTGGCGCTGCACGGATGGCG
>NZ_JAAAMK010000006.1 GCF_024105665.1 Aliihoeflea aestuarii
TGCACTATGATCTGGGATATATCGACCTGGAACAGAAGACCTTGCAGACCATCGACAACCCGTTCGGCACGAGGTTGTCACCCATGTCTTAGGTACATTCTGTTACCCATGTCTCCGGGTCGTACATGATTTAAATGGTCGGAGCGGCGGGATTCGAACCCACGACCCCTTGACCCCCAGTCAAGTGCGCTACCGGGCTGCGCTACGCTCCGAACCGGGGCAAGCTCTAATTGGTCGATGGGGGCAAGGCAAGCGCATAATTGCGCCTTGCGCGCAAAAGGTCCGGTGCCGCTCGGGAAGCCTTGCGCTGATGCCGCGCCTCCAGGCCCATGCAGCCCCAGATGATGCCCATCAGAAGATAGAAATGGCGCCAGTGATCCATGTCGATCACCGTGCCCAGCATGATGTGCCCGACGAAGACCAGCCATGCGCACAGGAGGTATGGCTGCCACGGACGTTCGCGAAACAGGATTCGAAAGCCGCCGGCGACCGTCCAGACGATGAGCGTCACATAGGCGGCAAAGCCGGTCCACCCATAATCCATCAGCGCTTTCAGCCAGATATTGTGCGTGTCCTCGCCGAAGATCGTTCCGAAAACCAGTGGGCCGATGCCGAGCGGCCGTTCGGCGGCGAGCGCGAAGCCCATGCCGAAACGCGCGAAACGCCCCATTCTGGCTCCGTCATAGTCCTGAACGAGTTGAGCGCGCACTTCGAAGAGCGCCGCCACCGAGGGGATTTGAAGGGCGATCGCGATGGCCAGAACGATCAACCCGATACCCAGAAGCGCCATCGCCAGAATGCGCAGTCTCAAACGATTGCTGAAGGTTCTGACGAACAGGACGGTGCAAAGCCCGATCGCCGAAACCGCATAAAGACCCCACGCGCCGCGCGAGAAGGAAAGGAAGATCGCGAAGCTGAGAAGAAGAACGCCCATGACCTGAAGTGGCATCCTGAGCGGACGGCCCGTGACAAGGCCATGAAGCAGCCAGACCGCCGGCGTGACGAGGAAAGGCCCGAACACATTGGGATCCTTGAAGGCGCCGGCCGCCCGGTCGTAGAGCGTGAAGCGCTCGGCTCCGGGGAAGGCGTGGAAATAGCCCATTATGCCCAGCATACCGGTCAGGCAGGCCGCAACCGTCCACCCGATGAGGACGGGTCGCAACAGTTCGTGGCGTTTTTCGATGATGGCCGCGAAGAAGACCGCCGTGAGGGCGAGAAACGCGGTGACCGCCAGATAAAGCGGCGTCCCGCCGAAATCGGCCATCTGCGTCATCGAGATCATCCCGCCGACGAGATAGAGAACCCAGAGCGAAAGCAGTGGCGCGATCGTGCGCGAGATCGTCAGGCCGAGCAGCGCCCACACGCCGATCAGCCCGACCATGTAAAGGTCGAAGGGGGCGGGCTCGCTCTGAACGAACCCTGCCAGCGCGACGCCGAAGCCGATCGCGACCGGTATGGCAAGCGACACGATCTTGGCGTCGATCGCCGAGCGCGGTAGGGTTTGCACGGGTGCGCTCAATACGCATTCTCCGTGTTGAGAAGCCGGATCGGCGTCAGGAGAAGGATCTTCAGGTCGAAACCGAGCGACCAGTTCTCGATATAGTCGAGGTCGTATTCTGTCCGCCGGCGGATCTTGTCGTCATGGTCGATCTCGCCGCGAAGGCCGTTGATCTGCGCCCATCCGGTGACGCCCGGCTTGACGCGGTGACGCGCGAAATAGCCGTCGACGACTTCCTCGAAGAGGCGGTCTTGCGAAAACCCCTTCAAAGCATGCGGACGCGGGCCGACCAGCGAGAGCGATCCGCCGAGCGAATTGAAGAATTGCGGCAGCTCGTCGATCGAGGTCTTGCGGATGAAGCGGCCGACGCGCGTCACGCGCGGATCGCCTTTCGTGACGACCTTGCGGGCCTGCGGATCGCTCTGGTCGGCATACATCGACCGGAACTTCCAGACCTCGATCACCTCGTTGTTGAAGCCGTGCCGCTTCTGCTTGAAGAAGACCGGGCCCTTGCTGTCGAGCTTGATGGCAATGGCGGTCGCAATCATCACCGGCGAAAACACGATCAGGCCGGCCAGGCTGAACGCGATGTCGAACAGGCGCTTGGCGACCGAATCCCAGTCGTTGATCGGCTTGTCGAAGATGTCGAGCATCGGCACGGAGCCGACATAGGAATAGGCGCGGGGGCGGAAGCGCAACTGGCTCGAATGGGCGGACAGGCGAATGTCGACCGGCAGCACCCAGAGGCGTTTGAGCAGGGAGAGCACGCGCGACTGGGCGCTGAGCGGCAATGACACAATCAGCATGTCGACGCGCGCCATTCGGGCGAATTCCACGAGTTCGGCGACCGAGCCGAGCTTGGGATAGCCTGCCACGACGGCCGGCGAACGCGCATCGTCGCGATCGTCGAAGATGCCGCAGATGCGGATGTCGTTGTCCGGGTCCTGCTCGATCGTGCGGATCAGGGTCTCGGCCGGCTTGCCGCCGCCGACGATCAGCGCGCGCCGCTCCATCGTGCCGTCCCGCGCCCAGCGCCGGATGAGGGCGGACAGAACGAGGCGGGTCAGCAGCATCAACGCCAGCCCGGCCACCAGCCAGCCCGCGAACCAGACGCGCGAGAACTCCGCCGATATCTTCAGGAAGAACCCGGCCATGGCGAGCAGCGCGAAAGCCGCGGTCATGACAAGTGCCATGCGCGGCAGATAGACGAATGGCCGGCGCAGGACGGCAAGTTGATAGAGGTTTGCGAATTCGAGGAGGAACACGCTCAGGGCGGCCCCGGCGAGGATCACCAGCGGGTAGGCGTAGGTCAGTCCGGTGGGCGCGCCCGTATAAAGGAGAAACACCGCCAGACCGCCAAGCGCGATAAGCACGAATTCGCTCAGGCGAAGCAGCCCGCTGATCATGACGGGCGACATCGTGTTGCGGCGATAGTGCGATGCGATCTGCCGCGCGACGGGATTGAGTTCGCTTGCGGCGGCAGCGGGCGCTGCGCCGTCTTCGAAGGCATGGACGGCTTCGGCCGTAAACTGATGGCTCGGCTGGGTCTTGTTCATCGACACGCTCGCAAACTTGCGAGGACGTTAATCGTCGCGCGCCTAAGAAAGCCTTGAAATGCGCGCCGGGGCCAGGATCACACGCTTTTACGGTAAATGCTTTCGATACGTCCCGCCATGGCGGACGCGCCGAAACGGGCGCGCAGGGCTTCCGGCTGCGGCATGGCGGCCGGCAGCCACGCGGGTTCGTCCAGCGCGCGCATCATCTTTTCGGCGATGTCGTCGGCGTTCGGCTGCATCAATGCGCAACTGGCCTCGCCCAGTATTTCAGGAATGCCGCCGACAGCGGTCGCGATCATCGCGCGCTGCGCCGCCAGTGCCTCCAGCACGATGTAGGGCATCGCCTCGGCACGCGAGGGAACGACCATGATGCGAGCGAGGGCGAAAGCCTCGCGCGCGGGCATTGCGGGATGGAACACGACATCAAGGCCGAGTTCGCCGGCGCGTGCGCGGTAGCGTGGCAGGTCGTCGCCGTCGCCGACCATATGCGCGCTGACGCCGGGAAAACGCATCCGCGTGCGTGCCAGCGCCTCGATGAAGAGATCCGGCCCCTTCAGATCGCGCATCATGCCGATATAGAGAAAGTCGGCGGCATCGGGCAGCATCTCGACGGGTTCGAATTCCCTGTCGTGGACGCCGTTATAGACGAGGCTGTTGGCGGCGCGCGGTTCGCCAATCTTTTCGATATAGGTCCGGCGTTCATGTTCGGACACGAACAGGACGTGATCGCAGAACCGTTCCAGTTGCCGCTCGACAAGAAAGTAACCGCGCCCGGCAGCCGACCTGCGGTCGTAGTGAAGCACGCCGCCATGCGGGGAATAAAGGCGCGCCAGCGACCGGTTGCGGCGTTTGAGAAGCGAGCCGAAGACGCGCGCGTAAAAGCCGCCTTTCGCGCCATGGCCGTGAAGGACGTCCGGACGCAGCCCCGCGATCGCCCGATACGTGTTCCTGGCGGCGGTCAGGTCACCGATGCCGATCTGGCGCTGCATGTCGATGCGTTGGACTCCAAGGGCCAGGTGAGGCTCGATCTTCTGGAACAGATGATCCTCGTGTGCGCCGCCCGTGCTCGCATCGCACACGATCGCGACCTGATGTCCCGCCGCGTGCTGCGCCATTGCGAGATCGCGGACATGGCGGAAAATACCGCCGACAGGAGATCGGAAGGCGTGGACGATACGCATTCGGCTCTTATGCGCGAAGAACTCTAAAAGAACCTTTCGCGGATATAGAGCGCGTCTCCGGGAAGGATCGGGTCGCTGGTGCGCACGCGGCCCGTCATGACCTCGCCGTTGATCTGGCGGGTGATGTCCACGTCGCGTTGCTGGGCGCGGGGCGTGAAACCGCCCGCCGAAGCGATGGCCTTTTGCACGGTCATGCCCGGCACATAGGAATACTGCCCGGCAGCGCCGACCTCGCCCATGATGAAGACCGGCCGGTAGCGGTCGATCTCGGCAGTGACGTCGGGGCTGCGGATATAGCCCTCACGCAGCTTGGCGGCGATCTGTCCCTCGATCTGCTGGAGCGTGTGGCCGCGCGCGGCGACGGACCCGATCAGCGGGAAGGCGATGTAGCCGGACTGGTCCACCGCATAGGTGTTGCTGAGCGATTCCTGCTCGAAAACGGAAATGCGCACGCGGTCGCCCGCGTCCAGCACATAAGGCTGGTTGATCGCCTCGTGGAAGGCATGGGGCGCGGGCTCATAGCTCGCGCAGGCCGCCAAAGGGGCGAGGGCGAGCAGACCGTAGAGAGCGTAGCTTTTCATGACCGTAAGGACGTCCCCTGAGCCGCGCACGCAGCCACGTTTCCTGACGGTTCGTTATCGGCTTGTTAAGGTTAACACCCGGTAAAGGAAAGCCTGAAGGATAACATGGCCGGTTCGACTTCATTAACTTCATGGTTACCATGTGTATTTACTTGTTGGGCAAATTGGCCGGAGCAGATTCGCCATGAGCGCAACGCAGATGGGTGGCAGTGACGTCGATATCGATCTTCGACGCCTCGCGATAAGCGTGCGCGAGCGGTGGCGCATGATCCTGTCCGTCGCATTGCTTGCCGGGCTCGCGGGCTTCCTTTTCGTCTATTTCTCGACCCCTCTCTATCGCGCCGAAACGCGCATTTTGATCGAGGCGCGCGAATCCGCCTATACGCGCACCGCCGGGCAGGGCGACGGCGAACGGCCGATCTTCGACGACGAGGGCGTCACCAGCCAGGTCGAAGTGATCCGTTCCAGCGATATCCTGCGCCAGGTCGCAGACGATCTCGGCCTTTCCGAGCGCAGCGAGTTCCAGGCGAGCGGCCTCATGGTCCGGCTCGGTTTGCGCACGCCGGACGAGCTTATGCGCGACCAGCAGACCATCGACATCATGCGCGAGAAGCTCGACGTCTACCGGGTGGAAAACTCGCGCGTCATCGTCATCCGCTTTTCCTCGCTGGACAGGCAATTGGCGGCCGATGTGCCGAACGCGATCGCGGACGCCTATATCGAAGAGCAGCGCGCGGCAAAGCTCTTGTCGAATGAAGACGCGACTGGCTGGCTCGCGCCGGAGATTGCCGATCTTCGCGACCGCGTGCGCGATGCGGAAGCGGCCGTCGCCGCGTTTCGCGCCGATACGGGTCTTCTGATCGGACAGAACAATTCGACGCTGACCAGCCAGCAACTGTCGGAGCTTTCGTCGGAACTTTCGCGCGTGCGTGCAAGCCGCTCGCAGGCCGAGTCGCGCGCCGAAGGCGTTCGCCAGGCGCTTGAAACGGGAGGCTCTCTCGAAGCGGTTCCCGAAGTGCTCAATTCTTCGGTCGTTCAGCGCCTTCGCGAGCGGGAAGGGCAGTTGCAGGCGGAAATCGCCGACCTGTCGACGACGTTGCTCGACAATCACCCGCGCCTGCGCGGCCTTCGCTCGCAGCTTGCCGATATTTCCAATCGTGTGCGTGAGGAGGCGCGGACCGTTCTCGTCAGCCTCGAAAACGAGGCGCTTGCCGCCCAGCGCGTCGAAGCACGCCTGCAAGGCGAACTCGATGCACTGAAGGCAACCTCCGCGACGGCCGGCTCCGAGGAAGTCGAACTGCGCGCGCTGGAGCGTGAAGCCACGGCCCAGCGCGAGTTGCTCGAATCCTATCTGACGCGGTTTCGCGAGGCGAGTGCGCGCGGCGACCGCAACTATCTTCCCGTCGATGCCCGCGTCTTCGCCCGTGCGACGCCTCCGGTCTCCTCCTACTATCCAAGGCTCGTGCCGATCGTCGGCGCGGCCTTCGCCGGATCGCTTCTCATCATGATCATCGGCACGCTTCTCGGTGAACTGTTCAGCGGCCGCGCGATGCGCCCCGCTCCGCAGGCGAGCCGCGCTGAGCCGGTGCCGCATCTGGCCATGCCCGCCGCCGCTTCCATGGACACGCCGGAAGGCGAAACGCCGCTCGATCTCTCGGTGCAGACAGCGGCCGCGCATCTGATCGCCACGGATGCCGCACGGGCGGTGTTTCTGTCGCCGGAAGGCGAGGAAGCGTCCACGGCATCAGTAATGGTGGCCCGGGAACTCGCCGACGCCGGCATACGGGTGCTCTACCTCGACCTGACCGTGTCGGGCACGCCGTCGAGCTACATGCTGGAAAGCCGCATCTATACCGGCATCACCAATCTTCTGGCGGCCGAGGCACAGTTCACCGAAACGATCCATGGCGATCTTTATTCGGATTGCCACGTCATTCCGGTGGGAACGGCGGAGGCTCGAAGGGCCATGCGGGCGGCCGACCGGTTGCCGATCATACTGACGTCGCTGACCACCGCTTACGACATCGTCGTCATCGAATGCGGGCCGACGCAGATCGACGGCCTGCGCCGCGTCATGGGACAGGCGACCGAGATATTGATCGGAGCGATCGACGGACAGGATCATCGCGTCGAGAAGATCGCGCGCAGCCTCTTCGAGGCCGGCTACGGCGAAGCGATGCGCGTCGTCCCGACCGCGCCGCTCGAACGCGATGCGAGCCGCACGGTCGCGTAGGCACAGGAAAGAATCACAATGTCAAAGTCTCATCTTTTCTCGCCGATCAATGTCGGCGGACTGGAACTCGCGAACCGTATCGTGATCGCCCCGATGTGCCAGTATTCGGCCGAGGACGGCCGGATGACGGACTGGCACATGATGCACCTCGGCCAACTGTCGCATTCTGGGGCAGGGTTGCTCACCATCGAGGCCACCGCCGTTGAGCCGGCGGGCCGAATAACCGCCGGCGACGTCGGTCTTTGGGATGACGCAACACAGGCTGCCATCGCGGCTGTTGTCGCTTCCATCCGTCGGTGGTCTTCGATGCCGCTCGCCATTCAGCTCGCTCACGCAGGGAGAAAAGCTTCCTGCGATCTGCCCTGGCAGGGAGGCGCACAACTTCCGCCGGATCATGGCCGCGGATGGCAGACCTTCGGCCCCTCCACGGTGCCGTTTTCTCCTAAGGACAACCCGCCGGTCGCGCTCGACGAGGCTGGGCTGGAGCGGGTCAAGAATGCGTTCGAGCAGGCGGCGAGGCGGTCTGCGAGGCTTGGCTTCGACGCCATTCAAGTCCATGCCGCACATGGCTATTTGCTTCACAGCTTCCTTTCGCCGTTGTCCAATCAGCGTAACGACGAGTACGGCGGTAGCCTCGAAAACCGCATGCGGTTCCCGCTGGAAGTTTTCGAGGCGGTGCGCGCCGCGTTTCCAGCGGATCGTCCTGTCACGCTGCGTGTTTCGGCCACCGACTGGATCGAAGGTGGTTGGGACGTCACTCAGACCATCGCGCTGGCTCAGGCGCTTGAGGAACGCGGCTGCGCCGCGATCAATGTCTCCAGCGGCGGATTGCATGTCGATCAGCAAATTCCGATCTCGCCGAGCTATCAGGTCCCGTTGGCGCGAAAGGTGAAAGAGGCGGTCACAATCCCGGTCGTTGCCGTCGGGTTGATCACCGAACCCGAGCAGGCTGAAGCAGTCGTTGCGACCGGCGATGCCGATATGATCGGGCTGGCCCGCACCATTCTTTACGATCCGCGCTGGCCTTGGCACGCCGCCGCCAAGCTCCAAGCCTCGGTGGAAGCGCCGCCACAATATTGGCGCAGCCAGCCATCCGGACTACGCGGGTTGTTCAAGCCCTCGTAAGGTCCGTTCTCCGGAGCGGTTACCGAAAGCGGCGCAACGCCTTAACCGCGCCCAGAAGCTGCGGATTCGCCTTCACCTTTTGCTTTGCACCGGCAAGCAGGTTCGACCCTGCCACCGCCAGCCGCCCCATCGCGGAAAGCGGAGCGATGACGTCGAAATGGATGATTTCGGTGTCGCACCAGGAACGCTTGTAGGCTTCGTCACCGACGCTGAAATCGTAGAAGCGCAGCCCTTTCGCACAGGCCGCCTCGATATTGGCGTAAGCGACGAATTCGCCGGGACTGGTCGAGGTCAAATCGTCGTCCTCGATTGCGCCGAATTCGCATATGCTGCGATCGGCGAGGAGCGACGACCCCGTGATCGCGCGCGGTGTACCGCCGACGAAAAGCGCTTCAAGCGTGAACGGATGGGCCGGATCGTCAAGGCTCGCAGTGAAAAGGCTGCGCCAGAATTCCTTGACGCACGGCTCTGCAAAAACATCGGGAATGCCTGCCTTTTCGAAGCGTGCACGTTTCATGCGAATGAATGCGCCGAGAATTTTATCGATTTCCGCCGGTGTTGCCGCCGTCCTCAAATCCTCGCCACCGGCTTCCTCGAACCGCCGCAACTGCATCCGGCGCTTCTTCGCCTTCTTCTTGCCGTTCGCTCGCTCCAGCAGGCCGGTAAATCCCCCCTCCAGACTGGCAGCCAGAGCAATATTGGGGCTCGACCGTGTCGTCAGAGCGGACAAGAAATTGGTCTGTCCAGCAAGTTTGGAATGTTGCCTTTCAAGCGATAGCACCGTGACATGCGGCACCGCTGACTTTATGCCGCTCGCCAGTATTTCGGCCGAGATATGCAGATCAGGCGATATGCAGGGACAGAAATTTCCGTTCGCGTGATTGCCGCCGGCAAATTGCAGCACCGACAGACCACTGCGTCGCACTTCGACCAAAGGCAGGGCCGCGACCGGATGCCCCTTGTCGAGAAGCCAGACGATATGGCCGGGTTCATTCGACGCTTTCAGCCACGTCTCGTACCAGAGCGGTGTCTGTGCGGCGCCGGTGACGCGCGGCGATGCGAAGCTGCGATAGTCGGCGCACGCCTGTTCGTCGGCCCGCTGGACGACGATTTCAAGGTCGCGGACATCCGCCACAGCCTTCGTCGGCGCATCAACCATGCTTCAACTCTTCGCTTCTAGGTTTCATTCACAGCCCTGCCGTTTCGCCGGACGCTAGACCACAAAGGTTTCCAAATGACCGACGTCCGTGAACGGGTTCGCAAATTCGTGTTATCGGCCTCGCGGTGGACCGGCGTCGCGCGGTTCGCATCACCCTATCTCGCCGGCATCGGTGCCATCCTGATGCTGCACAGCGTAACCGTGCGGCCGCGCCGCGCGCTCGGCGTCAACGCACATCTGTCGATCACGCCGGACTTTCTCGACCGCGCGATCGCGGACATGAAGCGCGCTGGATATACGTTCGTTTCGCTGGACGAACTCGCCGAAGCGATGGCTGGCAAGCGTCGCAGCGTTGCAGCCATCACCCTCGACGACGCCTATCTCGACAATTACGTCGAGGCGCTGCCGGTCTTCGAAAGCCATGGCGTGCCCTTCACCATCTTCGTCGCGCCCGGTCTGATTGACGGCGCGGTGCAGCCATGGTGGGAGGTCGTGGAAGAACTGGCGCTTGCGCATGACCGCATCACGCTGCCGCAATCGGCCGGCGGCACGGACCTGGCGAGCCGGAGCCGAGCCGAAAAGCACGCAGCGGCACGTCAGCTCATGACATTGATGACGACCGACATTTCCGAAGCCGGCCGACAGGCGGTTCTCGACGAAATGGGCGGGCGCGCGGTTGCAACGAGCCCCTTCATGTCATGGGATCAGATCGAAGAGATCGACCGCCATCCCCTCTGCACCATTGGCGCACATACCATCCATCACTACAATCTCGCCCGGCTCGACAATGATGTCGCGCTGGCCGAAATGCTCGGATCCGCCGATATTCTGGAAAAGCGGCTCGGTCACCGCCCGGTCCATTTCGCCTATCCCTACGGCTATGCCGCCGCAGTTGGCGCGCGCGAGGTGCGGCTGGCGGAACAGGCAGGCTTTCGAACGGCAGTCACGACGCGCCACGGGACGATCCATCGCGAGCATCGCGATCATTTTCACGCGCTTCCGCGTATTTCGCTCAACGGGAATTATCAGGGAATCGGGCACCTGCGCACGATGCTGACCGGCTTTTCGGCCTTCGCCAATTCGGGCAGGCGGGTCGTGACCTTATAGGTCGCGGGTGAGCTCGCGCTTCGAAGGCTTCGTCATCCAACTGATGATGAACATGGCCGGGATGACCCAGAGGAATCCCGTGAAGAAGAAATAGGCCAGATGCACCCACGCGCTCGACTCGGCGAGCTGCGCCACGGCGAAGATCGTCGCGACGATCGCATAGACGCTGACGAGCAGAACCAGAAGAAAGGTTCCGATGAGCTTTTTGACGCGGACGGGCATGGGCGTTTCCTTTGCGCGCTAGATAAGCGAGACGGCCGGCCAAGGCAAACGCGACGGCGCGTCGCGGGCGCGAGCCTTGCAACGGCAGCAATGATGCGGCACTGCTTCGCCACGCAAATTTCCTTGAGGACATCGTCATGGCCATGGCGGCACAAGCAGGCATCCGGCCGATCGGCCTGAGCGTCGAAGAACGCAATCGGCGCATGGTGCGCTACTGGCTCTATCTGGTTCTGCTCGTGCTGTTCGCGCTTTTCGTCGTCGGCGGCGCAACGCGGCTGACCGGCTCCGGTCTGTCGATCACCGAATGGAAGCCGATCCACGGCGTCATTCCACCCATCGGCGAAGCGCAGTGGCAGGAGGAACTGGAGAAGTACCGCCAGATTCCGCAATATCAGGAAATCAACCGGGGCATGAGCCTCGACGAGTTCAAGACGATCTTCTGGTGGGAATGGGGACACCGCATTCTGGCGCGGGGCGTCGGTTTTCTCGTCGCGCTACCGCTCGCCTTCTTCTGGTTGACGGGACGTCTTGAAAGCCATCTGAAGCCGAAGCTGCTCGGGCTTCTGGCGCTTGGCGGCCTGCAAGGCTTTATCGGCTGGTGGATGGTCGCGTCGGGCTTGTCCGAGCGCGTTTCGGTCAGCCAGTACCGGCTTGCCGTTCATCTCGTTCTGGCCTGCGTGATCTTCACCGCGACGATGCTGATCGCACGCGGGCTCGCCCCACACTCGGCCCCGCCGACCGCAACGCGTACACGAAGTCAGGCCGGTTGGCTGCTCGTTCTCGTGCTCTTTCAGATCTATCTCGGTGCGCTGGTCGCCGGGCTTCATGCGGGCCTGACCTTCAACACATGGCCGCTGATGGACGGGCAGGTCTGGCCGAGCGGGCTTCTGGTGATGGACCCAGCCTGGGTCAACTTCTTCGAGAACCCGAAAACAGTTCAGTTCATGCACCGGCTGGGCGCCTACGTGCTTTTCGCGATGTCGATCTGGCATGTGATCGTCGCATGGCGCGAGGAGCCTCGGTCGCCCCATGCGCGCCGCGCCATGGTCCTGTTCGCGCTGGTGCTGGCGCAGGCGATCATCGGTATCATGACGCTGGTGATGGTCGTGCCGCTTGGACTGGCGCTGACGCACCATGCCTTCGCGATCGTCGTTCTCGGCTTCGCCGCCGCACACTGGCGGGCTGCGAAGGGGCCGTACCCCTTGCCCTCGCAGGCGATCAGGGTCTGAGGCGGGCAACCTTCAGTGCGTGTGCGACGGCGAGGCTTCGTTCGGCCTCGTTTCCGTTGCTATCCTCCAGATGCCACGCGGCGGACAGGCAGGAATGGGCAAAGCCCCAGTCGAGCAGACATTCGCGGGCATGGCCGAGTTTTTCGGACAGGATCGTAGCCATGCGCGATGCGCGCTCAGGATCGGCGCGCATGGGGCTTTCTACGGGATTGTGGAAGAGGTTGGCGGCGTCATAGGCAGGATCGCCCAGAAGTCCCTTGGCGTCGATCGCCAGCCATCCGCGCGGGCCGCGAAGGATGTTCTCGTGATGCAGGTCTCCATGCAAGGGGACCGATTCCGTCGATTGGGCAAACAGGCGGCTCGCCGTTTCGGCTGCTTCCCCGAAGATGCCGCCGTCGCTCCTTGCGCGCGCAAACAGGCTCCTGAACTGCTCTTCGAGCGGCATCAGTCCCTCTGCTCCTGAACGGGGCGCAGTAGCTTGGAGGGCGGCGAGCGCTCCGGCCGCGATGCGCGTCGCTTCGTCGTCGCCGATGCGAACCATGTGGTCCCGCAAAGTCTCGTCACCCGCATCCTCAAGCATCTGCCATGCGCCGCCATGGCAGATCAGACGGACGCAGCCATGTCCGTCGCGAAGTCGCAGAAAGGCGATCGCATGGGGCAGTTCCGGGAGGGCGAGGGCACTTGCGCGCTTGACGACGACATTCGTACCCGCGTGGCGCGCCCGCCACACCGTGCCGCCGATGCCGTCGGCGATTTCGACGGCCTCAATGATCGCCCAGGCGTCGGGAAATCCGATCAAACCGCGCGCTTCGACAGCATCAAATCCATGTTCTGGACGGCGGCTCCCGAAGCGCCTTTGCCGAGATTGTCGAGCACGGCGACAAGGTTCGCCTGACCCTTGCCCTCGGTGCCGAAGACGAAGAGCTTCATGCGATCGGTGTCGTTGAGCTCGGTCGGATCGATGCGCGCCAGCTTCGCGCTGTCGCCCAGCGACACGATTTCGACGACGTCCTGCCCCGCATAGTGCTTTTCGAGCGCGGCATGAAGGTCTGAGAGTGATGGCGCATTGTTCAGATCACCCAGATGCAGCGGCACCTGCACGATCATGCCCTGCGCGAAGCGGCCGACGCTTGGCGAAAAGATCGGCAAGTGGTCGAGAAGCCCGTGCTCCTTCATCTCCGGCAGGTGCTTGTGGGTGAGGGTGAGACCGTAGAGAAAATGCGGCGAACCGATATGGTCCGGCGCATCCTCGTTCTCCATCTGGGCGACGAGTTGCTTGCCGCCGCCCGTATAACCGGACACGGCGTTGACCGTGACCGGATAGCCCGATGGCAGGATGCCGGCTTTCACCAGCGGACGGATCAGGCCGATCGCACCAGTCGGGTAGCAGCCGGGATTGGCGACGAGCCGCGCCGATGCGATCTTTTCGGCCTGGCCTTCGTCCAGTTCGGCAAACCCATAGGCCCAGTCGGGATTGATCCGGTTCGCCGTCGACGTGTCGATCACCCGTGTGGAGTTGGTCCCGTCGAGCATCGCGACGGCCTGTTTCGCCGCATCGTCCGGCAGGCACAATATGGCGATGTCGGCCGCTTTCAGCATCTCCTCGCGCAGCGCGTCGTTGCGGCGTTCGGCTTCCGGAATGGAAAGCATGTCGAGGTCGCCGCGCGCGGCGAGCCGCTGCCGGATCTGAAGCCCGGTCGTGCCGTGTTCGCCGTCGATGAAAATCCTGGGTTTCATGGAAATGCTCGTTTCGAATGAATTTTCAAAGGGATGCAGCCGCATCCGGACTCTGTTTGGTATCGCCTTGAATCAGCGCTTCAGCCGTCGTCGTTCCATGACGAGCCCGATATAGTGCTGCGCTACGGTCGCGCCCGCGATCGCCGTGATATCGGCATGGTCGTAGGCGGGCGCAACCTCGACGATATCGGCGCCGACGATGTCGAGCGAGCCGAGCGCGCGTAGGACCGACAGCATGCGCGCCGATGACGGGCCGCCGGCGACTGGCGTACCGGTGCCCGGCGCGAAAGCGGGATCGAGGCAGTCGATATCGAAGGTCAGATAGGTCTTGGCGTCGCCGACGCGCGCCCTGATGGCGGCGGCGATCTCGTCTGCCTTCATCTCCTCGACCTCATGGCCGTGGATGATCTGGATGCCGAAATCATCCGGCGCATGGGTGCGAATGCCGATCTGGACCGAGCGCTCAGGAACGATCACGCCATCGCGAACCGCGCGCGCGACGAAAGAGCCGTGGTCGATGCGCCTGCCGTCATCGAACCAGGTATCCTGATGCGCGTCGAACTGGACGAGCGCCAGCGGACCATGCTTGGCCGCATGCGCTTTCAGGATCGGCCAGGTGACGAAATGGTCGCCGCCCATCGAAAGCAGGAAGGCGTCATCCGTGATCAGCCTTGCCGTCTCGCGCTCGATGGTCGCGGGCGTTTCCTGATGGTTGCCGTAGTCGAGCAGGCAGTCGCCATAATCGATGACCGCCAGATCCTCGAAGAGGTCGGCATGGAATGGATATTGCGGATCGTTGTCGAAGATCGCCGACGCGCGACGGATCGCCTGTGGCCCGAACCGCGCACCCGGACGGTTCGAAACGGCCGCATCGAACGGAATGCCCCAGACGATAACGTCGGCCCCGGAAATATCCTTCGTATAACGACGGCGCATGAACGACAGCGCCCCCGCATGGGTCGGATCGCTCGCCGCACCCTTGAGGGCAGGAGCCGTGAAGGCGTTGTCGATGGTTTTTTCGGGCATTGAACCTATTGCCTTATAGCAGCTTCTCGTAGTCTCGTGCGCCGTGAAGAATGTGAAGGACTTCGACGACCTCGTCACGACATCGATAGAAAATCAGGTAATTTCCGTGAACGCGCCGCCGGATTCCAGCATGTTCGTATCCTTCGACGATTGGAAACGCCAAAGCATTTTCGCTGAGCGTTCGGCACCGTTCGTGAAGGGCATCGACTAGGCGCTCGGCTGCGGCTGGGCGATCAAGCGATATCTGGCCGAGAATATCGATGAGATCGGACCATGCCGCATCGGTTATGACGACTTTCATCCCCGGCGCGCGCGCTCTTCCGCAAGTGTGCTGCGTAGCCGAGTGAATACTTCATCCACCGGCGTCACGCGACCGGATTCGGCGTCGCTCAGGCCCTTGGTGATCGCTGCGTCAATGCTTTGACGCCGTTCTTCTCGCTCGCGTTCTTGAAAATAGCGTTCGCGGATAAGCGTTCGAACATATTCGCTGTTCGAGGCGAAGGCGCCCTTGCGCGTCTGCTCGCGAACGAATTGTTCAAGATCGTCGGTAAGCGTAAGTGTCATCTGACCAGCCGATCTCATGGCAGCCTCCATTTCGTACAGTGCTTTACAGTGTATGCGAGACGAACAGAAAGCCAAACGAAAAAAGCGGACCCGAAGGCCCGCTTTCCAAATTCCGTATGCCTGAAGCTTAGCGCTTCGAGAACTGGAACGAACGACGTGCCTTGGCGCGACCGTACTTCTTGCGCTCGACGGTACGCGAGTCGCGGGTCAGGAAGCCACCCTTCTTGAGCACGCCGCGCAGCGTCGGCTCGTAGTAGGTCAGCGCCTTGGAGATGCCGTGACGAACGGCACCGGCCTGGCCCGAAAGACCGCCGCCGGCGACGGTTGCGATGATGTCGTACTGGCCTGCGCGGTCAGCGGCGACGATCGGCTGCTGGAGCACCATCTGAAGGACCGGACGCGCAAAATACGCCGCGAATTCCTTGTCGTTGACGATGATCTTGCCCGAGCCCGGCTTGACCCAGACGCGCGCGATGGCGTCCTTGCGCTTGCCGGTGGCATAGGCGCGGCCCTGCTTGTCGAGCTTCTGGACGTGGACGGGAGCGGCCTGCTCGGTCGAACCGGTCGCCTGGCCCAGATCCTGGAGGGAGTTGAGTTCAGCCATTACTTGACGACCCTTGTGTTCTTCTTGTTCAGGCCGGCGACGTCGAGCGTCTCGGGCGTCTGAGCGGTGTGGGGATGTTCGGAGCCGGCGTAAACGCGCAGGTTCTTCATCTGGCGACGGCCGAGCGGGCCACGGGGGATCATGCGCTCAACGGCCTTCTCGAGAACACGCTCCGGAAAGCGGCCTTCGAGAATCTGGCGCGCGGTGCGCTCCTTGATGCCGCCCGGGTGGCCGGTGTGCCAGTAGTACACCTTGTCGGTGAACTTCTTGCCCGTGAAGACGGCCTTGTCGGCATTGATGATGATGACGTTGTCGCCATCGTCGACATGCGGCGTGAAAGTCGGCTTGTGCTTGCCGCGCAGACGGTTGGCGACGAGAGAGGCGAGGCGGCCGACGACGAGGTTTTCAGCGTCGATCACGACCCACTTCTTCACCACGTCCGCAGGCTTCTGCGAAAAGGTTTTCATGGTCGGTATGCTTCCGTTTGGAACCTTCGAAAGGAAGGCGTTTCTTGTTGCTTGTATTGCCGTTGCCCGGCAACAGGAACATTTCCCGGAAAAGGGAGCACGTTCGATGCGGCTTATAGGCGGACGCTTCCGCGCCGTCAAGCGACGCGTTTCCGCTCAATGACTTAACAATCAAGAAAAAACAACGACTTATAAATAAGGTATTATTTTACCTCATTATACCGACCGTTTCGGCGGGATCGAATAGGTGCCGGTCGCGTGCGCGACGACATGGCGGTCGGGTCCGCTGACCATTTCGATGTCGAAGACCATCAGGTTGCGACCGAGCTTGAGGATGCGGCATTGGCCGTCGATCGGACCCGCCTCCGCCTTGCGCATGAAATTGATGTTCAGATTCGTGGTGACGGACAGCGCGTCCGGCCCCGCGTGCGAGAGGACGCAGACATAGCCGCCGATATCGGCAAGCGTGAAGAGGGAAGGGCCGGAGACCGTGTTGCCCGGCCGAAGATGGCGGTGATCGGCGTTGAGACGTACGACGCAGCCGCCGGAAAAGATTTCCGTCGCCTCGTAGGCGGCAAAATCGTCGTTGAGTTGCGGATAGACCTTTTTGAGCAAGGCATTGATCTCGGCGGCGTCCATGACCGGCACCATCGGTCTCGTCATTCATCCCTCCAATTCCGTTTGCGTAAACGTCAATCGACTGTCGCCGTTTTGACCCTGTTCATCAAGCCGTGCCGTGCTAGCTATGGGTTAGGAAAAGGAAGCTGCGAATAATGAGCCATCTTCGACCCGTCCAGTCCGATATATCACCGGTTCATGCCGAAACGTCGGCGGGTATCTGCTTCCTGACGCTGGATTCGCCGCCCGCCAACGCCCTGTCGATGGAGATGATCGCCAGCTTGCGCGCGCATCTGGCGCGTGCAGCCAATGACGATGCCGTGCGCGTCGTCGTGCTTGGCGCGACGGGCAAGGTCTTTTCGGCCGGGCATGATCTGAAGGAGATCGCCGCGCACCGTGCCGATGCGGACAAGGGACGCGCATTCTTCACCGAACTGATGACCGAATGCGGCGCGCTCATGCAGGAGATCGTGCGCCACCCCAAGCCGGTGATCGCCGCAGTCGCAGGCGTGGCGTCCGCCGCCGGCTGTCAGCTCGTCGCAAGCTGCGACCTTGCGATCGCAACCACCGAGGCGACCTTCGCCACGCCAGGGGTCAATATCGGTCTGTTCTGCTCGACGCCGATGGTCGCGCTGTCGCGCAATGTGTCGCGCAAGCAGGCGATGGAGATGCTGTTGACCGGCGAGATGATCGAGGCAACCACGGCGCGCGAGTTCGGCCTCGTCAACCGTGTGGTGCCGCCTGAATACCTGAATCAGATTGTTGGAAAATATGCACAAGCCATTGCGTCCAAATCGGCTTTGACCTTGAAGATCGGCAAGGAGGCGTTCTACGCGCAGGCCGAAATGGAACTCTCCGGCGCCTATGAGTATGCAGGCCGGGTCATGGTCGAGAACATGCTGGCGCGCGACGCCGAAGAGGGCATCGGCGCCTTCATCGACAAGCGCAAGCCGCAATGGGAGGATGTTTGATGAGCGTGATTGACTGGCCCGAAGAGGGCGTCGGCGGCTGCATCGCTTCTCGCCTCGTCGCGAGCGGAGAGGAGCCGATCCGCTTCTTTTATCGCGACGAGCCGGTCGATGAGGTCGATACCGGCTGGTGTTTCCTGTCGGGCATCGAGACCGATGAGGAGATGGAAGACCCCGACAGTCAGGTCATCCTCGATCTTCGTTCCGCCGTGGAGCTTGAGCCTGCGATCCTGCCGTTTCTGGACGCGCCGACAGGCAGCGCTTTCGAACGGGGCGAGGGCGGCGATTTCGAGCGGGTGACGGACTGGTCCCCGAACTCGCAGGATGACTAGGCAATGGAACAGCGCCTTTCCATCGTGACGCTCGGTGTCGATGATCTCGACCGCGCAGCTTCGTTCTACGAGCAACTCGGCCTCGAACGGCACAAGAAATTTGCCGAAGGCGTCGCCTTTTTCCAGATGGGCGGTGTGATCCTGTCGCTGTTCCCGCGTGACGAGTTGGAGAAGGATGCCGGACTGCAGGCCGCGCGCTATGAGCGCGTCGGGAAGGGGTATGTCGGCCATGTCGATGCCGCGCCTTCCGTCGTTCTTGCCTACAATACGCGCACGGCGGAGGAGGTTGCGGAGATTCTGGCGCTGGCCGAAAAGGCGGGCGGGCGCATCGTCAAACCGGCGCAGCGCGCCTTTTGGGGCGGCACGTCCGGCTATTTCAAGGACACCGAAGGCAATTTCTGGGAGGTCGCCCACAATCCAGACTTTCCCATCGATGCCGAAGGGCGGATCTCGTTACCCGAATGAACCACGACAGCTACGACAATTCCTACATCTCCGGCATTCTCACCTCGGTGAAGGCGATCGCCATCGTCGGTGCATCCGCCAATGGAGTACGTCCCTCCTTCTTCGTTGCCAAATATCTGATCGACAAGGGCTATACCGTGCATCCCGTCAATCCGGGCCATGCCGGCAGGGAAATCCTCGGCCGCACGACCTATGCGCGGCTTTCCGATGTCCCCGAGCCGGTCGACATGGTCGATATCTTTCGCGCATCGAGTGCCGTGCCGGGCGTCGCGGATGAAATTCTTGCGCTCGATCCGCTGCCGAAAGTCGTGTGGATGCAGCTTGGCGTGCGCGACGACGCGTCGGCGGTGCGGCTCGAAGAGGCGGGAATTCAGGTGGTCATGAACCGCTGCCCCAAGATCGAATATGCGCGGCTTGCAGGCGAGATCGGCTGGAACGGCGTCAACAGCGGCGTCATTTCGTCGAAGAAGCCGGTCATGCGCGCCGGATTTCAAAGCTTTGGCATCCGGCAGCGATAGAAAAAGAATTTTCTCCGCACGGCGCCGGAACGACGCGGCGGCGCCTGCCGGAGAGTGTTTCCGGGAATAATCGTCTTTGCTTTTGCCCTGGCGCTTTGCGATGAATGACGCCTCGATTTTGGTTCAGGAGGACTTGTCATGGCGCAGCGCGCACCCGGTTTCAACACTCTCGCGGTCCATGCGGGCGCGCAGCCCGACCCGGCGACCGGCGCGCGCGCCACGCCGATCTACCAGACGACCTCCTTCGTCTTCGACGATGCCGATCACGCCGCCTCACTGTTCGGGCTGAAGGCGTTCGGCAACATCTACACCCGCATCATGAACCCGACGCAGGCGGTGCTTGAAGAGCGCGTCGCCGCGCTCGAAGGCGGCACGGCCGCGCTCGCGACGGCCTCGGGCCATGCCGCGCAGCTTCTGATCTTCCACACGATCCTCAAGCCCGGCGACAATTTCGTCGCCGCGCGCAAGCTTTATGGCGGGTCGATCAACCAGTTCGGCCATGCCTTCAAGAACTTCGGCTGGGAAGTGCGCTGGGGCGATACGGCTGATCTGTCGGCCTTCGAAAGCCAGATCGACAACAAGACACGCGCGATCTTCATCGAGAGCCTCGCCAATCCCGGCGGCACCTTCGTCGACATCGCGGCCATCGCCGAAATCGCGCACAGGCACGGCCTGCCGCTGATCGTCGACAACACGATGGCCTCGCCTTACCTCCTGCGCCCGATCGAGCATGGCGCGGACCTCGTCGTCCACTCGCTGACCAAGTTTATCGGCGGCCACGGCAATTCGATGGGCGGCGTCATCGTCGATGGCGGCACGTTCGACTGGTCGGCATCCGGCAACTATCCGATGCTGTCGGAGCCGCGCCCCGAATATGGTGGCATCGTCCTGCACGAGACCTTCGGCAACTTCGCCTTCGCCATTGCCTGCCGCGTGCTTGGCCTGCGCGATTTCGGCCCGTCGATCTCTCCCTTCAACGCTTTCCTCATCCTGACCGGCCTCGAAACCCTGCCGCTGCGCATGCAGCGCCATTCGGACAATGCGCTGAAGGTGGCCGAATGGCTGTCGAAGCACGACAAGGTGGAGTGGGTATCTTATCCCGGCTTGGCCGACGATCCGAACAATGCCCTGCACAAGAAATATTCGCCGAAGGGCGCGGGCGCCGTCTTCACCTTCGGTTTGAAGGGCGGATACGAGGCGGGCGTGAAGGTCGTGGAAGGCGTCGAGCTTTTTTCGCATCTCGCCAACATCGGCGACACGAAATCGCTTATCATCCATCCGGCCTCGACCACGCACCGCCAGCTCGATCCCGAGCAGCAGACGGCGGCGGGCGCGGGGCCGGACGTCATTCGCCTGTCGGTCGGCATCGAGGACGTCGAGGATATCATCGCCGATCTGGAGCAGGCGCTGGCGAAGGCCTGAGAACGGGAGAGCGTCATGTATGTCAGCCGCATCGTCGGACTGGTCATTTCCGGGCTTGAGGCAGAGACCGGCCAGCCCGCCGAAGGCCGGGTGCTCGAAGGAAATCCGCAGTTCCGCACCTGGAATATCGAAGAGGCCGGCAACGGCCTTTTCGCCGGCATATGGGAATCGACGCCCGGCAAGTGGCGCATCGAATATGACGAATGGGAGTTCTGCCGCATCCTGTCGGGCGTCTCGGTCATCACGGAAGAGGGCGGCGCGGCCCGCACGGTGAAAGCGGGCGACAGCTTCATCCTGCGCCCCGGCTTCAAGGGCACATGGGAAGTCGTGGAAACGACCCGCAAGGAATATGTGATCCGGGTCTAGCTCGCCGGATCGAACATAGGCTCTGCTGTGACGGACGTTGCGGCCGCGACTGAAAGCGGGCCCGATCTGTCCATGTCCCGGGCAATCAGAAAACGGCGCATGCCGAAGACAACCATGATCGGAACTGCGATCTGCAACAAAGGCGGACCGGAATAGGTAAACGCCCAGAGCCCACCCAACGACGCTGCCGCGAGCAACGCCAGCGACGAGCGAATTTCCGATGTCCGATCCGCTGATGATCTCAGCAGGCTTTTGCCAGATGCGAGAAACACGGCACCAACCGCAAGAATGCTCACGAAAACGGATGGGTGGGCGTACTCCAACGCAGATTGAGCAAATTCCCGATAGCCGAGCGCGAACAAACCCACGATAGCGGGGGTAATGACGAGAAGATGGAAATTGATGCCCAGCAGGATCGGGTCCGGCGCGATCCGGCGAATGACGAATGAAAAAAGCACGGCTGCTACGAAAGCGGAGCTGATCCAGCCTGCCAGTTCGATGCCAATGCCTGATTGCCAAAGCGCCAGAAAAACGAATGACGGCGACGTCTCGACGACGTCCTTGATCATGTCTTTCTGTCTCTTCGAACTCAAGATCGCCTCTCCTCGTCACTGAAGAGTATCGTGTCCATTTAGAGAAGCATGCGCAAGTGGATTGCGTTGTGGAGCTTGAGACTATGTTGACGGCGAGGCATGGATTCCTGTGACGAGCACAGGAATGACGATTGCAAATTTGCTCCCAGCAAATCTCCGGTGCTGGAGATCAGCATCAATCTTGATGCCGTCATTCCTGTGCTCGTCACAGGAATCCATGCCTCGCCATCTCTATCTGCGCACATTTCACCACTCCACTAATAGCCGCTCCAATCCGTGGAAATGATAGGTGTCGCGATAAGCGGGCTCCTCGGCCAGCTTCAGGCCGGGCAATCTTTCGAACAGCACCTTCAGCGATGCCTGCATCTCCAGCCGTGCCAGCGGGGCACCGATGCAGAAGTGGATGCCGGCGCCGAAGGAGACGTTTTTCTGGTCGGGCCGGCCGGGACGGAATTCCAGCGGATCGGCAAAGGCGGCGGGGTCCGTGTTCGCCGCGCCGAGCATCAGCCATATACGCTCGCCGGCCTTTACCGTAACGCCCGGCGCGATCTCGCGGTCCTCAACGGCGAAGCGGTTGAACATGTGCAGCGGCGCGTCGAAGCGCAGGCATTCCTCGACGGTTGCGACGGTCGCCGCCTCGTCGGTGAAAAACCGGCGCGCATCGCCGCCCTGTTTCAGGATGGTCCGGATTGCATTGCCCGTCTGGTGGACGGTCGCCTCGTGGCCGGCGTTCAAAAGCAGGATCGCCGAGGCGACCAGCTCGTCCTCGTCCAGCTTTTGTCCTTCATCGCGCGCGCTCGTCAGCAGGCTGAGCAGATCGTCGCGCGGATCGGAAGCGCGCTTGCGTGCATGGTCGCGGATATAATCGGAGAAATCGCGCGCGGCCTGATTGGCGCTTTCTTCCATCTGACGCGTCAGCCCGTGCATATACATGACCACCATGCGGTGCGACCAGTCGAGCAGCATCGGCCCGTCCTCAGGCGGCACGCCGAGCATTTCGGCGATGATGGTGATCGGGATCGGCGTTGCGAAAGCCGGGATGAGGTCGGCGCGCCCGTCTGCCTCGAAGGCATCGATGCGCTCATGTGCCAGTTGCTCCGCGCGCGGGCGCAGCCGCTCGACCTGCCGTGAGACGAAGGCGCGGTTGACCAGCGTGCGCAGTCGCGTGTGGATTGGCGGTTCGAGTTCGAGCATCGAACGCGCCTCGACGGCGTCGAAATCCGTCAGATGCGCGCGCTCGCCCTGCGCCAAAACATAGGGCCTGTAGCCGCCCGGCTTCTCGCGGCCGAAATTGCGATCCCGCAGAAGGCCGTTGACGCCCTCATAGGACGCGACGCACCACGCGCCGAAGTCCTCCCAGTAGAAGACCGGCGATTGCTCCTGGAGCCATCGATAAGCGGGGTACGGGTTCTGGAAGAAGGCCGGCTCGTGTGGATCGAGGCGCAGGCGAAGCGTGGCGGCGTGGAAATCGAGATAGGAGGGCTGTGTCATCAGCGCTCCATGCCCGACTTGTCACATGGTTTCCAGACCCTATGGTAGCGGCGGGCGGATGCGAGGGATAATTCGATGAAGATCATCATAGTCGGCGCGGGCATCGCCGGACTGTCGACGGCATGGGCGCTGACAAAGCGCGGTCACGACGTAACGATCCTCGAACAGGGATCGATCCCCAATCCGCTGGCGGCGTCCGGTGATCATCACCGCATCATTCGCCGCGCCTATGGGGCGCATCTGGGCTATGCCGCGCGGATCGACGAGGCTTTCCGCGCCTGGGACGAGGTCTGGCATGATCTGGGCCAGAGCCATTACGATAATCGCGGCTTTCTGTGCCTCTCCTATAAAAGGGGTGACGCTGCGGATGTGCATCGCGCTGGCCTTGAGGCCGGTGGCCATCCCTTCGAGATCGTCGCGGCCGATGATGCCGCCTTGCGCTGGCCGTTCATCACCGCCGAGGGCCTGCGTTATGCGGTTCATTCGCATGAAGGCGGCGCGCTGCACTGCCGGCGCATCGCGATGGGGCTTGCCGAGTGGTTGCGTGCCAACGGCGCCGACGTGCGCGAGCACTGCAAGGTCGCGGGCATCGACGTCGACGGCGCGACGGTCACTTTCGAAAACGGCAAGGTGCTTGCCGGCGACTGCGTCGTCGCGGCGGCCGGCGCCTGGGTGCTGGAGCTTTTCCCGGACCTCGCGGTCGATTTGCAGCCTTACCGCACGGCGGTCGCCTATCTCGATCCGCCGGACGATCTTCGTGAAGCCTGGAAGACCGCGCCGATGCTCCTCGACCTTGGTGAGGCCGACGAGGGCTACATGATCCCGCCTTCCGGCGATGGCGGGCTGAAATTCGGAACCGGGCTGCATAAGCGTCCGGCCGACGATGCCGACGCGAACCGCGGCATGCGGGACGGCGAGGGTGACGAAATCCGCCGCCGTATGGCGCCGACCATCGCGCGCGTCGACGACTATCGCGTCACCGAGGCGGTGAGCTGCGTCTACACCTTCACGAGCGACAAGATCTTCTATGCGGCTTCGATCGGCCACGCGCTGGTCGTGTCGGCCTGTTCAGGGCATGGCTACAAGTTCGGCGCGGCGATCGGGCGGCGCGTGGCCGACGCGGTCGAGAGAGGTGACACGGCGACGTTGCGTCAATGGCTGCGGGCCGACGATACCGGCGGGGATGCCTGAAGAGACGTGCCGGGCGCTCTTGCGCGAGCCGAACCCGCCATCCTATTTAAGGCACAACGAAGGCCATCCAGATTCGGCCCGTCCGGGCCAGCTACTCCTTGAAGGAAGAGACATGAGAGATCCCGTCGAAACCTATATGAACCTCGTGCCGATGGTGGTCGAGCAGACCAATCGCGGGGAACGCGCCTACGACATCTTCTCGCGCCTTCTGAAGGAGCGGATCATCTTCATCACCGGCCCGGTCGAAGACGGTATGGCGACGCTGGTCTGCGCGCAGCTTCTGTTCCTCGAGGCCGAGAACCCGAAGAAGGAAATCTCGCTCTACATCAACTCGCCCGGCGGCGTGGTCACATCCGGCATGGCGATCTACGATACGATGCAGTTCATCAAGCCCGCCGTCTCGACGCTGTGCATCGGGCAGGCGGCATCGATGGGCTCGCTTCTTTTGTGCGCCGGCCACAAGGACATGCGCTTTGCAACGCCGAACGCGCGCATCATGGTACACCAGCCGTCCGGCGGCTTTTCCGGCCAGGCGTCCGATATCGAGCGCCACGCGCAGGACATCATCAAGCTGAAGCGCCGCCTGAACGAGGTCTATGTCAAGCACACGGGCCAGGATTACGAGACGATCGAAAAGACGCTCGACCGCGACCATTTCATGACCGCCGACGAGGCGAAGGCATGGGGCCTGATCGACAAGGTCATCTCCGAGCGCGAGGCCGTCGAAGCTGAGGTCAAGGACGCGGCGAACAAATGACGCGGTTTTGACCGGCGAGCGCGACAATTCGGTCACAATCGCCTGTTCCATCGCAAGGAGCGGTTTTCTAGATTAAGCCTATATTCAACGATAGCAGGCTTAGATTTTTGCTGGGGATTCGTGAGGAGAACACCAATTCGCATTTGGCATAGGCGGGCGAATTGGGTTCACTGACGCGACATTCTTGGCAGGGCGGGTCGCCCGTCCTAGAATTCAGATTCGGCGCCGTGTTGGGGCGGGGCCGAGTACCGGTGCCGAAAGGACGTACCAAATGAGCAAGATCAGCAACAGCGGTGGCGATTCGAAGAATACGCTCTACTGCTCGTTTTGCGGCAAAAGCCAGCACGAGGTGCGCAAGCTGATCGCAGGCCCGACGGTCTTCATCTGCGACGAATGCGTCGAATTGTGCATGGACATTATCCGCGAGGAAAACAAATCCTCGATGGTGAAGTCGCGCGAGGGCGTGCCCACGCCTCAGGAAATTCTGAAGGTTCTGGACGATTACGTGATCGGGCAGCCGCACGCCAAGCGCGTCCTGTCGGTCGCCGTCCACAATCACTACAAGCGCCTCGCGCACGCCTCGAAGTCGAACGACGTCGAACTGGCGAAGTCGAACATCCTCCTGATCGGCCCGACCGGCTGCGGCAAGACGTTGCTCGCCCAGACGCTCGCGCGCATCATCGACGTGCCCTTCACCATGGCGGACGCGACGACGCTGACGGAAGCCGGCTATGTCGGCGAGGATGTGGAAAACATCATCCTCAAGCTTCTCCAGTCGGCCGACTACAATGTCGAGCGCGCCCAGCGCGGCATCGTCTATATCGACGAGATCGACAAGATTTCGCGCAAGTCGGACAATCCCTCGATCACCCGCGACGTGTCGGGCGAGGGCGTCCAGCAGGCGTTGTTGAAGATCATGGAAGGCACCGTCGCCTCCGTGCCGCCGCAGGGCGGGCGCAAGCATCCCCAGCAGGAATTCCTGCAGGTGGACACGGCCAACATCCTCTTCATCTGCGGCGGCGCGTTTGCCGGTCTCGACCGCATCATTTCCGATCGCGGCCGCAAGACCTCGATCGGCTTTGCGGCAAACGTCGCCTCGCCGGAAGACCGCCGCACGGGCGATCTCTTCCGTCAGGTCGAGCCCGAGGATCTCCTGAAGTTCGGCCTCATTCCCGAGTTCGTCGGTCGTCTGCCGGTGCTGGCGACGCTCGAGGATCTTGACGAGCCGGCTTTGATCCAGATTTTGACCGAGCCGAAGAATGCGCTGGTCAAGCAATATCAGCGCCTGTTCGAGATGGAGAATGTCGAACTGACGTTCCATGAAAGCGCCCTGTCGGCGATCGCCAAGAAGGCGATCGAGCGCAAGACCGGCGCGCGCGGGCTGCGCTCGATCATGGAATCGATCCTTCTCGACACGATGTTCGAGCTTCCCGCGCTCGAAGGCGTCCAGGAAGTCGTCATTTCGGACGACGTGGTCCAGGGCTCCGCCCGGCCGCTCTACATCTATGCCGAGCGCGAAGCCGAGAAAGGCTCCGCCAGCGCATGATGCGCATTCGGCGCGGTCGTCAAGGCCGCGCCGGCCATGCCTTTCAGGCATTGCTACCTTGCGTCACCCCATGTCTTGATCTGACGCGCGATCGACGCCACCTAACCAATATTGAGGCGCAATCCTTCCGTGCCGCAAAATGATGTGCGATCTTTCAATCGCAATGGGCGGAAGGCATTGGGGCCGCTACACTGAGATTCGCGACCGGCCGAAAAAGGCGGTTGCGGACAGAAAGGTTGGACTATGACCAAAGTATCGGGCAACCCCGACCAGACGATTTACGCAGTCCTCCCACTGCGTGACATCGTCGTTTTTCCGCACATGATCGTTCCGCTTTTCGTCGGACGTGAAAAGTCGATCAAGGCGCTGGAAGAGGTGATGGGTTCGGACAAGCAGATCCTGCTTGCGACCCAGAAGAACGCGGCCGATGACGAACCGCAGTCCGACGGCATCTACGATGTCGGCACGGTGGCTAGCGTCCTGCAATTGCTGAAGCTTCCCGACGGCACCGTGAAGGTGCTGGTCGAAGGCTCGGCGCGCGCGCGGATCACGTCCTTCACGGAGCGGTCGGACTATCACGAGGCGACGGCGGAAATTCTCGCCGAACCGCAGGACGAGGAAGTCGAGATCGAGGCGCTGTCGCGCTCCGTCGTCTCCGACTTCGAAAATTACGTGAAGCTCAACAAGAAGATTTCTCCGGAAGTCGTCGGTGCCGCAGGGCAGATCGAGGACTATTCCAAGCTTGCCGACACGATTGCCTCGCATCTGGCCATCAAGATCCCCGAAAAGCAGGAAATGCTTGCCACGCTCTCCGTGCGCGAACGGCTCGAAAAGGCCATGGGCTTCATGGAAGCCGAGATTTCCGTGCTCCAGGTGGAAAAGCGCATCCGCTCGCGCGTCAAGCGCCAGATGGAGAAGACGCAGCGCGAATACTACCTCAACGAGCAGATGAAGGCGATCCAGAAGGAACTCGGCGAGGGCGAGGACGGCCGCGACGAAGCGGCCGAACTGGAAGAGCGCATCAAGAAGACGAAGCTGACCAAGGAAGCGCGCGAGAAGGCGGATGCGGAGCTGAAGAAGCTGCGCACCATGTCGCCGATGTCCGCCGAAGCCACGGTCGTGCGCAACTATCTCGACTGGCTGCTTTCGATCCCGTGGGGCAAGCCCTCCAAGGTCAAGAGCGACCTCGAGTTCGCGCAGAACGTGCTCGACACCGATCATTTCGGCCTCGACAAGGTCAAGGAGCGCATCGTCGAGTATCTGGCCGTGCAGAGCCGTCAGAAGAAGCTGAAGGGGCCGATCCTGTGCCTCGTCGGACCTCCCGGCGTCGGCAAGACCTCGCTCGGCAAGTCGATCGCCAAGGCGACCGGACGCGAGTTCATCCGTATGGCGCTCGGCGGCGTGCGCGATGAGGCCGAGATTCGCGGTCACCGCCGCACCTATATCGGCTCGATGCCCGGCAAGGTCATCCAGTCGATGAAGAAGGCCAAGAAGTCCAACCCGCTCTTCCTGCTCGACGAGATCGACAAGATGGGCCAGGACTTCCGCGGCGATCCGTCGTCGGCGCTTCTGGAAGTGCTCGATCCCGAGCAGAACTCGTCCTTCATGGATCACTACCTCGAGGTCGAGTACGACCTGTCGAGCGTGATGTTCGTGACGACGGCCAATACGCTGAACATCCCGCCGGCCCTGATGGACCGGATGGAGATCATCCGTATCGCCGGCTACACGGAAGACGAGAAGGTCGAGATCGCCAAGCGGCATCTTCTGCCGAAGGCCATCCGCGATCACGCGTTGAAGGCGGACGAGTTCTCCGTCGACGATGATGCGATCCGTGCGATTATTCAGGTCTACACGCGTGAGGCCGGCGTGCGCAGCCTCGAGCGCGAGCTGATGAAGCTCGGGCGCAAGGCGGTCACCGAAATCCTGCGCAAGAAGGTCGACGCCGTGCATGTCACGCGCGAGAATCTGTCCGACTATCTCGGCGTCGAGCGCTATCGCTTCGGCCAGGTGGAGGGCGAGGATCAGATCGGCGTCGTGACGGGCTTGGCCTGGACGGAAGTCGGCGGCGAATTGCTGACCATCGAAGGCGTCATGATGCCCGGCAAGGGCAAGATGACGGTGACGGGCAATCTGAAGGACGTCATGAAGGAATCGATCTCGGCGGCGGCATCCTATGTCCGATCGAGAGCGATCGACTTCGGGATCGAGCCGCCGCTCTTCGATCGGCGCGACATCCACGTTCACGTACCCGAAGGCGCGACGCCCAAGGACGGTCCGTCGGCCGGTATCGCTATGGTCACGGCGATCGTGTCGGTTCTGACGGGCATTCCGGTCCGCAAGGACATCGCCATGACTGGCGAGGTCACGCTGCGGGGCAGGGTGCTGCCTATCGGCGGTCTGAAGGAGAAGCTGCTGGCGGCCCTTCGTGGCGGCATCAAGAAGGTGCTGATCCCCGAGGAGAACGCCAAGGACCTGGCCGACATCCCCGAGAACGTGAAGAACGCGCTCGAGATCGTGCCGGTCAGCCGCGTCGGCGAGGTTCTGGAGCACGCCTTGATGCGTCTTCCCGAAGCGATCGAATGGGTGGAGCCGGCCTCAGCGCCCGCCGCGTCCGTCGACGATTCGGCCTCGGCAAGCCTCGCGCACTGATCCGATTGCAAAAAACCGTCTGATAAACGGAAAAGCCGGGCATTCAGCCCGGCTTTTTCATTGAAAAAGCCCGGAAAAGCTGGGATTTTGCGCGCCCAAGGCCAGCTTTTGCTTGGTTGTGGACGGTGCATATGCCTACACTCCGCCCGCTGCCGGCAGAACCCAGTTTTCCGGCCTTTCAAACGAAAGGAATTTTCTGATGAACAAGAACGAGCTTATCGCCGCGGTTGCCGAGGAAGCCAGCCTCTCGAAGGCTGATGCGCAGTCCGCAGTCGACGCGGTGTTTTCGACCATCTCGGGCGAACTCAAAAAGGGCGGCGACGTGCGCCTCGTCGGCTTCGGCAATTTCTCGGTCTCGCGCCGCGAAGCCTCGACCGGCCGCAACCCGCAGACGGGCGCCGAAGTGCAGATTCCGGCCCGCAACGTGCCGAAATTCTCGGCCGGCAAGGGCCTCAAGGACAACGTGAACTAATTTCCAGTTCTTCGGTCCAAGCATAAAAAAAACCCCGGCGATCGCCGGGGTTTTTTGCAGTACAAGAAATTATGGGGTGACAGTGTTCGCGCCGGAAAGCGCGGTGTCGATATTTGTGAAAGTCGTGACGAGTTCATCACCCAAAAGACCGGCAGCGCCAATGATCGTCACGCCGATCAGCGCGGCGATCAGGCCGTATTCGATGGCGGTCGCGCCGGATTCATCATTCTTGAAGCGCTTCAGAAGGTTCGTCATGTGATCTGGGCTCCTTGCCCCCGTTTGATGGGGCTTGGCCGCCCCTTGTTGTGACAGGGACGAAATTACGCGGGTCGTGTTGCAATCTGCTTAATCGGGATCGTTAATGACTGCTTACATTCCGAATGGTTAAGTGCAGGATAATCCGTAAAATCCCGTTCTCTATAATTTTACTCAATATAGACTTTTGTTATATCGATTATATAGTTCACGTCATCTAGCCGGACGGAATGCTACGCGTCCCCGAAGGCAGCGCAGGCGTAAGGGTGGGATCGTGAAGGGAATGGAGCCACCCGAGCGCATTTAGCGCTTCGATGCCAAGAATGCGCGACCTTTGAAAGGTGCACGGGATCGGGAAGACTGGTGGGCGATGACAGGCTCGAACTGCCGACATCTTCGGTGTAAACGAAGCGCTCTACCAACTGAGCTAATCGCCCGACGGGGCGAACCATTAGGGCGTTTGGCAGCAGTGCGCAAGCCCCGGCATGGCATCGGCATCGAGGTTTTTGCCGGCTTCCGCAGCGTCGCGCGGCTTGCCGGTCGAAACTGCGCTTTCGCCGGTCCTGCGCGCTTGACACCTCATGTCGAACCGCTTAATCCACCCATCAACGCGGGTCGCCGAAGAGGTGGCCAGCGCAAAGCGCGGGTGTAGCTCAGTCGGTTAGAGTGCCGGCCTGTCACGCCGGAGGTCGCGGGTTCGAGCCCCGTCACTCGCGCCATTTTTCTCCAGAACATCATTATTGCTGCTGACCGGTTTCGATGTTTGCATCGACGGCATCGTGTTCGGCCGTGTTGTCGAGCAACTGCGTCAGCAAAAGAAGCGCGATCGCGATCCCGGCGAACAGCTTGAGGAATCCGGCGGCTATCCGCTTGCCCGGATTGTCGATCATCGGCCGGCGTTCCTCACTCTCGTCTCCCAAAACAAAAAGGCCGGGCTTTTGGCCCGACCCTCAAGGTCTCAACGGTGGTGCCAGTACATCCGTGGTCACCGGCCGGAGACAATCTGCTGTTGGTACTCAAATAGGAGCGCGAAGGGGCCTCGACAAGGGGTGTCAGTCGCGCGTGCGCCGACGCTCCCTGCGTCCGGTTTCGCTGCCGCTTTGCGAGGCGAGCTTGTTTCGCAGCGGCCCGATGCGGGCCTCGATGGCCTCGACGGTCGGCCGCTCGGTTTTCCGGTGCGCATCGAGCGCCTGGCGCATCGCGGCCAGATGAGCGAAGGACGTGCCGCAGCAGCCGCCGACGATCCGCGCACCGGCATCGACCGCGAGGCGCGCATAGTCGGCCATCAGCTCCGGCGTGCCGGAATAGTAAATCTCCGTCCCGCGGAATTCGGGAATGCCGCAATTGCCCTTGACGATGACCGTCGCGTCGGGTCGCGCCGCGCTCATGTCGAGAAGCGAGGCGAGGATGTCGGAGGCTCCGACGCCGCAATTTGCGCCGACCGCGAGCGGCTTTTGCGCCAGTTCGTCCCCGACCTCGTGAATGGCGTCCGGCGCAAGGCCCATCATCGTGCGGCCCGCCGTATCGAACGAGCCCGTATAGGTATAGGGCAGGCCGACCTTGATGGCGGCCTCGGCCGCCGCGCGGATTTCGCCCGGAGCCGACATGGTTTCGATCCAGGCGACGTCCGCGCCGCCTTCCTTCAGCCCCTCGATCTGCTCGGCAAAGGCATCGACGGCCTCGTCATAGGTCAGCGAGCCCAACGGCTCCAGAAGCTCGCCCGTCGGCCCCACGGAACCCGCGACGATTACGCGCCTGCCGGCATGGTCGGCGACGGCGCGGGCAAGCTCGGCCGCCTTGCGGTTCAGTTCGTGGACGCGCCCTTCGGCGTGATGCAGCTTGAGGCGATGGCGCGTGCCGCCGAAGGAATTGGTGAGGATGATGTCCGCGCCCGCATCGACGAAGCCCTGATGAAGCGCCGTGATCTTTTCCGGCGCGGTCTCGTTCCACAATTCGGGCGCGTCGCCGGCTTCCAGCCCCATGGCGAAAAGGTTCGTGCCCGTCGCGCCGTCCGCGAGCAGCACGCCCTTTTGCGCGAGAAGTTCATCGATCGGATTGGCCATGGGAGGCGCTCGCTTTTCTTGATGCGGGTTGTCGCGAAAGATATAAAGAATTCCTTATATCCGTCAATCAGCCATCGCCCGGCTCAGGTTCCGGCAGTAGCTTGCCGTTTCATGCGCATTGATTTCGGCCGCGCGGATGAGATTGTCGAAGTGGCGTGTCAGTTTTTGGATCGGCGAGACGGCATTCAGCACCAGATACATATCGCCGACGAAGATCGCGGCGCGAATTTGCCCGAAGATCGTATAGGGGATCGAATAGCGCTGGCGCCCGTCGTAGAGATAGAGCCGGAAGCTGGGATAAAGATCCTCGATGAGCCGTGCCATGTGATCGAGCTGCGCGCGGCGGTCATCGTCGGACAGGCCGCTCCACACACCATTTCCCTTGGCGAAGATTTCCAGCATGTGGCGCGGCATGCACACCTCCATGTCCGTCTCGGGCCGCCGGTTGTAGTCGATCCGGTAGTCCTTTTCGTCGATCTGGTTTTCGCGGCTCTTGCGCGTGATGCCGGCCTCGTAGGCGATGACGGCGTCGGTGCGCAGCAGGTCGGGAATGCCGGCCGGCACGTAGCGCACTTTCGTTCCCACCGCCTCGGCGTGCCAGGCCGCCAGAAGCGTATGGTCGAAGCCGCCCGTTCCTTCCTCGATTTCGAGGCTCTCGCGAATTTCGGATGCAAGGCCCTCGTCCTGGCTCAGCCCCATCAGCCAGTCAAGTGAAACGCCGTAGGTTTCAGCCATGTTGAGCAGCGTTTCGGCGCGGGGCAGGCGGGTCGACTGGCCGGAGAGAAGTTGCGACAGGGCGGATCGATCGATGCCGACGCTTGCCGCGAAGGTCGATTGATTGCGCGCGTGCCGCGCAAGCAGCAGCCGAAGCCGGTCCCGGAAGATGGTCGAAAGGTCGCGCTTGTCCATGGCTCATAGTGGCATGATTGGTGACAAAACAAAACAATAGAGGTCAACGCGTTTCACTATCAACGATTTGTGCGCATTGTATCATTTGTTACTGCTCTTTTTGGTGTCAGCATATGTCAGCAGGATCGGGGGATTCGGCGGATATATGGGGCAGAAACCATGAGCAGAAATGAGAACCCGGCAGTACCGGGAACGGTGCGCTCGCTACGAGTCGAGTGGCGAACGGTGGCGTTGATCGTCGGGTGCTACGGCCTGTGGATGGCTGCGGGCACCATCGGCTGGAGCCTGTCGCCATGGCTCGCCATGCTCGTTCTGACCCTCGCCGTCGCACTCCACTCCTCGCTTATGCATGAGGCAGCCCACGGCCATCCCACCCGCAACGGCCTCGTCAACGAGGCTCTGGTCGGCTTGCCCATCGGGGTGGTCTATCCGTATCGCCGTTTCAGGAAACTGCATCTGTCACATCACGCGGACGAGCGCCTGACGGACCCGTTCGACGATCCCGAAAGCTGGTACCAGGCTTTATGGAGATATCAGGCGCTGCCGGCCGGGCTGCGGTCCCTGCTCGTCTTCAACAATACGATGATCGGCCGGTTTCTGATAGGCCCGGCGATTTCGAACGTGGCGTTCCTCCTGTCTGACTGGAAGCTGTTGCGGGCCGGCGATCCGGCGGTGCAGCGAGCCTGGCGCCATCATCTCGTCGGGCTGGCGATCCTTCTGCCCATTCTCGTCTTCGCGTTCCGGATGCCGCTCTGGCTCCATCTGGTGCCGGTCTATCTCGGACAGTCGATCATCGCGATCCGGACCTTTGCCGAGCATCAATGGTCGGAACGCCCGGACGGGCGGACGATCATCGTTGAGCGTTCGCCGCTGGCCCTGTTGTTCCTGAACAACAATCTGCATCTGGTTCATCACAAGCAGCCCAACGTGCCGTGGTACGAGTTGCCACGCCTGTTCCGTGCGCGGCGCGAGGAGTGGATGCGCATGAACGCAGGCTACGTGTTCCCGAGCTATTTTGCGCTGTTCCGCGCTTTTGCGCTCACGCAGAAGGAAGCGGTCGTGCATCCGGTTCTGCGCCGCACACCGGAGCCGGGCAGGGCGTTTCGCCCGCGTGTGCGCCAGCGATCCGTTCACGGTTTGGGGAGCGCGCCGGTTCCGGCCGAACCTTCCCGGAAATAGGGTTGATCGCCTCGCGAGATTGCGCGCATAAGTAGCCATGATCGCAGCTCTTCCCATGTATGACTGGCCCGAAGTTCACGACGAGACCGATGCCCTCTGGTCCGCCATCGGCGGTGCCTTGCGCAAAGCGGGTATCGATGCGCCGCAAGCGCTGACGCGCGAGACCGGAAACCTCCATGCCTTCTGGCGGCGTCCCGACATCCTGTTCGCCCAGACCTGCTGGGGGCCGATGCGCGACGGGCTGGAAGACCATGTGCACCTGGTCGGCCAGCCCGATTATTCCGGGGTGGAGGGCGGCGAGGGCGAGGCGTATCGCAGCGTCATCCTTATGCGCGAAGGCGAGGCTGCGCCACTGAGCGTCACGGTCGCGGAGCGCCGCGATCTGCTGACGGGACGGCGATTTGCCTACAACCAGCCCGATTCCATGTCCGGCTATCTCGCGCTTGAAGCCGATCTCGGCTCGTTGAAGGCATTCAGCAAGAAAATCCCGACCGGTGGGCACCGCGCCTCCATCCGCGCCGTCATGGACGAGCGGGCCGATTTTTGCGCCATCGACTGTAAGAGCTGGGATTTGGCCAAGCGGCATGAGCCGGGTGCGGCCGACCTCGTGCCTATCGCCTGGACGCAGCCGCGAAAGGGCCTGCCCTACATCGCGGGCAAAAGGGTTGGTATTGATAAAGCCGCCGAAATGCGCGCGGCTCTTCTCGATGCCGGACTGATCGTCGCCTGATCAACCGCGCATGCGCGCGCCGGTCGGATCGAATGGCGGTTCGACGGCGATTTTGGCCGCGCGACGCTGGCCGAGAATCTCGATTTCGAACAGCCCCTCGCTGGCATCTTCCGCCAATGGTGTCGGCACATAGCCCTGTGCCATCGACTTGCCGACGTGGTGCGCATACCCGCCCGACGTGACCCAGCCGACGACCGACCACTCGCCGTCCCTGATGCCGCGCACCGCCGATGCGTCGGTTGCAGCATCGGAGCCGCGGACGTCCTCGCCTTCGCCGTCGAAGCGCGGCGCGCCATAGCCGTGCGGCGGTTCGACCGTGCCATATTCGGTTCCGTTGACCTTTGCCCAGACCGGCTCGTCGCCCATAACATCGGCATCGAGCGCATCGACCACGAAGGAGACGCGGCGCAGTTTCGGCCCGTTGGCCTGTTCGCGCGCCGCCGCCTCGCGGCCGATGAAATCGTTCTTTTCCAGCTTGATGAAACGGTCCATCGCGCCTTCGAAGGGCCCGTAGATCGGCCGCAGCTCGCGGAACCATGTCGGGAAGTTCTTCTCAAGCCGCATGGACAAGAGCGCCCGCATGCCGAAATCGACGATGCCGAATTCCTCGCCCTCGCGCTTGATCGCCTCGTAGACACGGCGCTGATAAGCCGGTTCAAGCCAGATTTCATAGCCCAGGTCGCCCGTATAGGAGATGCGATTGGCCATGCAGGGCGCGCCGGCCACCGCCATCTCGCGATAGTCCATGAACTTAAACGCGGCGTTCGACACGTCCGTATCGACGAGCTTTTGCAACAAATCGCGCGAGCGCGGCCCGGCGATGGAGAGTCCCACCAGCGTCTGGTCGAAGCGGATGATGCGGACCGAGCGGTCCGTCGGCAGGTGCTTTTCGAACCAGCGCATATGGTACTTCTGCGCCGCCGAAGACCCCCACACCATGAAGCGGTCCTCGTCCGCCTTGGCGATGGTGAAGTCGCCGATCAGCTTGCCGAATTCGTTCAGCATCGGCGTCAGGACGATGCGGCCCGTCTTCGGCATCCGGTTGGTCATCAGGCGGTTCAGGAAATCCTCCGCGCTCGTTCCCTGAATTTCATATTTGGCGAAATTCGCGATCTCGGTGACACCGACGCGCTCGCGCGTGGCGCGGACTTCATTGCCGACATGCTCGAAATCGTTGGAGCGGTGGAAGGAGACGACATCCTTCGGCTCGGTCCCCTCCGGTGCGAACCAGAGCGGTGTTTCAAGACCCCATGAATCGCCCATGACGGCGTTGTTGTCGCGCTTCATCACATCGTAAAGCGGCGTCGTCTGGACAGGGCGTGCGGCCGGAAGCTCTTCATTCGGGAAGCGGATGGAAAAGCGCCGCGAATAATTCTCACGCACCTTGGCGTTGGTGTAGCGCAGGCTCGCCCATTCGCCGAAGCGGGCGACATCCATGCCCCAGACGTCGAACCCCGGATCGCCGTTGACCATCCAGTTCGACAGCGCCAGCCCGACGCCGCCGCCTTGGCTGAACCCGGCCATGACCGCGCAGGCACACCAGAAATTCGTCAGACCCTGCACCGGGCCGACGAGCGGATTGCCATCCGGCGCGAAGGTGAACGGGCCATTGATGATCTGCTTGATACCGGCCTTTTCGATGCCGGGAAAATGCTTGAAGCCGACTTCCAGCGAGGGCGCGATGCGGTCGATATCGGGCTGGAGAAGTTCATGGCCGAAATCCCACGGCGTATTGACCGGCGACCACGGGCGGCAGTCCTTTTCATAGGTGCCGAGCAGCACGCCGTTGCGCTCCTGACGCGTGTAGATTTCACCTTTGAAATCCATCACGCCGACCATCTCGCGGCCGGTGCGCGCGTTGAATTCCTCCACCTCGGGCATCGGCTCGGTCAACAGATACATGTGTTCCATGGCGAGAAGCGGCAGTTCGACGCCGACCATCCGGCCCACCTCGCGCGCCCACAGGCCACCGCAATTGACGACGTGCTCGGCCTTCACGGTGCCGTTCTTCGTCACGACGTTCCAGGTGCCGTCCACCTCCTGCGTCAACTCCTTCACCGGGTTGCGCAGCACGATCTCCGCGCCGAGCTTTTTCGCCGCCTTGGCATAGGCATGCGTCGTCCCGGACGGGTCGAGATGGCCTTCCACGGGGTCCCACATCGCACCGACGAAATTCGTCTCGTCCATCAGCGGGAACATCGCCTTCGCTTCCGAGGGCGTGATGAGTTCTGTATCCATGCCCAGATACCGCCCCTTTGCGTGGGCGAGACGTAGAAAGTCCATGCGTTCCGGGCTGTCGGCCAGCATCACGCCGCCGGTAAGATGCAGCGAGCAGGACTGGCCGGAAATCTCCTCCAGTTCCTTGTAAAGCTGGACGGTATATGCCTGCAGCTTTGCGACGTTCGGGTCGCCATTGAGCGTGTGGAACCCACCCGCGGCATGCCAGGACGAACCGGAAGTGAGTTCCGAGCGCTCGATCAGCATCACGTCGGTCCAGCCGGCCTTCGCCAGATGGTAGAGCACTGAACACCCGACGACCCCGCCGCCGATCACAACTGCCTTTGCATGGGATTTCATGGATTTACGCTCGCGGTCGGAATCGAAAAATGAAGGTTTTGAACCATAGCTCAAAAATCCGTCGGTGCGCCGCCTTCGGCAATGCGCCTGGCGACGAAGGCGTCGATCGCCTCTTCGATAGCGGGGTCGATGGCTGGTTTTTCGTAGGATGCGAGGCGTTCTTTCCAGACGCGGTTGGCCTTGTCGACGGCGGTGGGCGCGCCGGCGAGGCTCCACGTTTCGAAATTGCGCCAGTCCGACAGAACCGGCGAATAGAACGCGTCCTTGTAGCGGTCCTGCGTGTGCTGGGTGCCGAAGAAGTGCCCGCCTGGGCCGACGTCGCGGATCGCGTCCACCGCCAACGCATCGTCCGAAAGGTCGAGCGGCGTCAGGAACTCGGCTACCATTTGCAGAAGATCGATGTCGAGGATCATCTTCTCGTAGGAGCAGCACAGTCCGCCTTCGAGCCAGCCGGCCGAGTGCAGCATGAAGTTGGCGCCCGCCTGCACCGCGCCCCACAGCGAAAAGACGCTTTCATAGGCGGCCTGCGCATCGACGGAGTTCGCCGCGCAAACATTCGACGTGCGGTAAGGAATGCCGTAGCGCCGCGCGAGTTGTCCGCCGACGAGCTGCGCCTTCATGTATTCGGGCGTGCCGAAGGCCGGCGCGCCGGATTTCATATCCACATTGGAGGTGAAGCCGCCATAGGCGACCGGCGCGCCCTTGCGCACCATCTGCGTGAACGCGATGCCCGACAGCGCCTCGGCATTCTGCTGGACCAGCGCGCCGGCGATGGTCACGGGTGCCATCGCCCCGGATAGCGTGAACGGCGTCACGATCACCAACTGACCGCGGCTCGACATCTGGATGATGCCCTCCATCATCGGAATGTCGAGTTTCAGCGGCGAATTGGTGTTGATGATCGTATAGACGGACGGCTCGGAGAGAAGCTGTTCCTCCGAAATGCCCCGCGCCAGTCGTGCGATCTCGATGCCGTCGAGATTGCGTTCGAGACCCAGCGAATAGATGTGGAACGGCTTGTCGGTAAGCGTCGCCAGGTCGCGAATACATTCCAGATGCCGGATCGACGGATGGATATCGACCGGCTCGACCGGATAGCCGCCGGTCGCCTGGATGATGTTGTGGACCTGCGCGAGCTTCAGGAAATTGCGGAAATCGGTCTGATTGCCGGCGCGCCGTCCATTGTCGAGGTCGGAGCAGTTGGGTGCCGATGCCACCTGGGCGAAAATGAGGTTATTTCCGCCGAAATGCACGTCATGCGCCGGGTTGCGCGCATGAAGCGTAAACTGCGACGGGCAATGCGAAACCAGTTCGAGGATCATGTCGGCATCGAAACGCACGCGGTCCGAACCTTCACGCACATCCGCGCCGGCCGCCTTCATGATCCGCCGCGCCTCGTCATGGAGAACGTCGACGCCGATCTCCTTCAAGACGCGCAGCGAGGTGAGGTGGATCGATTCCAGCTCATCGTCCGAGATGAGTTTCGTCGGCGTCAGCGGGTTCTTCAAATTGCGGTAGGGCGGCTGTTCGAAGCCGACCGCTCCGCCGGCACGTTTACCGGCCCGCCCCCCACGGCGGGGGTGGTGGATCGGCAGGGCTTCCGGCGGCAGGAGCGGGTCTGTCATCTGGAACTCTTGAAACGAAATCGTGCCGCATAGTGGCCCGCCGCCCGACGACCCGTTAGGGATGCTGCGACATTTTCGAAGACGGAACCGACACGGCCGCGAGGCCCCTGCAGCATTGGCGACGCAGTGGCGAAATCGCGGTGTGGACCAGCGTTCGGGATGTTTTCGTCCAGCCTGATTTTGCACTGGCATTTGCCTTTGCGCCGGGATTTCGTCGCGCCATGGATCGGATCGAGACACCATTTGCGCTGCCGCCTGTGCCCTGGCTCGCCATCGGCGCGGTCACGGCAACGGTGTCCGTATTCGCCATCGCGCAAGGGTTGTCCTATCCGCTGCTCGCCTTCATCCTCGAACGACAGGGCGTATCGCCGACGATGATCGGCCTGTCGGCCGCCATGTCGCCGCTCGGCATGATGGTCGCGTCGTCCTTCGTGCCGCGTCTCGTCAACTGGCTTGGCGGCGTGCGTACGGTGCTGATCTGCTCCATCTTCTGCGCCGCGATGTTCGCACTGATCGGCGCGACGCAGAATGTGTGGCTTTGGTTTCCGCTGCGCTTCCTGCTCGGCTTTTCCGTCATCCCTCTCTACGTTCTGTCAGAGGTCTGGATGATCGCCCTTGCGCCTGCCTATGCGCGTGGTCGGTTCATGGGTGTCTACACATCCATCATCTCGCTCGGCTTCGCGCTGGGACCGGCAACGCTGGCGCTTGTCGGCACGCAGGGGTGGGCTCCTTTTCTCGTCGGCATCGCGGCCTTTCTTGTCTGCGGGCTATTCGTTTTCGCGGTTGCCGCGCGTCTTCCGGCGTTTCATGAGGATGAGCAGCAAGGCACCGTGCGCCGGTTCCTGCCCGTCGCGCCGACGCTGCTTCTCGCGGTCGTCGTGGCGGCCGGATTCGAAACGGCGATGATGTCGCTCCTGCCATCCTACGGTCGTGCCTTCGCTATCGGCGAAGCGCAGATGGCGACGTTGCTCACCGTCTTCATCGTCGGCAATTTTGCGCTTCAGGTGCCGCTCGGACTGCTTGCCGATCGCTGGAACGCGCGTGGCGTCATGCTTTTGTGCGCGGTCATGGGTATTGTCGGCTGCGTGCTTTTGCCGATCGTGCTCGGCACGCCGGCGCAATGGCCGGTCGCCTTCTTCTGGGGCGCGTTTGCCTATGGCATCTATACGATGGCCATCGTCGAACTTGGGCAGCGGTTCACCGGATCGATGCTCGTCGCCGGCAACGCCGCCTTTGCGCTCATGTGGGGTATCGGTGGTATTTCCGGCCCGCCCAGCGCCGGCGTCGCCATGCAGGCGATCGGTGCGAACGGTCTGCCGCTCATTCTGGCGAGCCTGTGTCTGGTTCTGGTCGTCGTCGCTCTCTTCCGAGCGCGCCAGCGCTCGGCTTGAACACGATAGCAGGCACGGCTACAAACATGCCATGCGCCTTTCGCAGATCAGAAGAAACGCACATGCCTCGACCCCGTCGCCCCGCACGCGGCACGCGGAGCTTTTGCGGCTGTGCGCCCGTATCGGCTATTCGCCGCCATCTGCCGTCTGAACCTGTCACATTGGTTTAGGACGGAGACGAAATCGCATGACTTATCAGAACTATTCGCTCGCGCAGCTTCAGGAAATCGACGCCGCGCACCACCTTCACCCCTTCACCGACCACAAGGATCTTCGCCACGCCGGCTCGCGCATGATCACACGCGCAGAGGGTCCCTTCGTCTATGACAGCGAGGGCAACGAAATCCTCGACGGCATGGCGGGGCTTTGGTGCGTCAATGTCGGCTATGGCCGCAATGAACTGGCCGAAGCCGCCTATGCGCAGATGAAGGAACTGCCCTACTACAATTCCTTCTTCCGCTGCACGACGCCGACGCCGGTGCTTCTCGCGAAAAAGATCGCGGAGATCGCGCCGAAGAACATGAATCAGGTGTTCTACGGCTCGTCCGGTTCGGAAGCGAACGACACGGCTTTGCGTCTCGTTCGGCATTACTGGGTGCTGGAAGGCAAGCCGCAGAAGAACCGTATCATCTCGCGCAACTGGGCGTATCACGGCTCCACCATCACCGGCACGTCGCTTGGCGGAATGGCGGCGATGCACAGCCAGTTGAACGGCGCGGTTCCCAATATCACCCATGTAATGCCGCCCTATGCGTTCGAACTCAAGCAGCCGGGCGAGAGCGACCACGATTTCGGCCTGCGTGCGGCAAAGGCCGTCGAGGACGCGATCCTCGAAGCGGGGGCCGAAAACGTCGCGGCCTTCATCGGCGAGCCGATCATGGGGGCAGGGGGCGTCAAGATCGCACCGGACAGCTACTGGCCGGAAATCCAGCGAATCTGCAAGAAGTACGACGTGCTCCTGATGCTCGATGAAGTCATCACCGGCTATGGCCGCACGGGCGAGTGGTTCGCCGCGCAATCGCTTGGTATCGAGGCCGATACGATCACGACGGCAAAGGCCCTGACGTCAGGCTATCAGCCGCTTTCCGCATTGCTCGTGGGCGACCGGATCGCGGCGACGCTGGTCGAAAAGGGCGGCGAGTTCTACCACGGCTACACCTATTCGGGTCACCCGGTGGCGTGCGCCGTTGCGCTCGCCAATCTCGAGATCATCCAGAAGGAAGGTCTCATCGATCGCGTTCGCGACGAGACCGGACCCTATCTGGCAAAAGCGCTTCAGGAAAAGCTCGGCGGTCACGGCATCGTCGGCGAGGTTCGCTCTTTCGGCCTGATGGCGGCGATCGAGATCGTCAAGGATAAGGAATCGAAGGCGCGCTTCCCCGATGTCGGATCGGCAGCCGCGTCGGTGCGCGATCATGCCATCGCCAACGGCATGATGATGCGCGCGGTCGGGGACACGATGATCCTGTCGCCGCCGCTGATCTGGACGAAGGAAACGATCGACATGGCCTGCGAGCGCATCGGCAAGGCGCTCGATCTGGCCGAAAAGGATTTGCGCAAATAGGCTTTACCGCGCCCCTCCCGACGAACCGTCTGGAGGGGCGCTTTGCATCGGAGGTTTGAAATGACGAATGCACCGCTTGTCCCGCTGATCGAATACGAATCCGCCTCCGACGAGGTTCGCGCCGTCTATGACGACATCATGCAGACGCGCGGCACCGACTGGATCAACAATTTCTGGAAGGTGCTGGCGCATGACCCGATGGCGCTCAAGCGCACATGGGAAGACGCCAAGCAGGTGATGGCGCCCGGTGCGCTCGACCCGCTGACCAAGGAACTCGTCTACGTCGCCGTATCCGTGACGAATGGCTGCGAATATTGCACTTATTCGCATACGGCTGCCGCGCGCGCCAAGGGCATGAGCGATGCGCAATTCATGGAACTGCTCGCGGTCGTCGGCATGGCAAACGAGACCAACAGGCTCGTCAACGGCCTGCGCCCGCCGGTCGATCCGCAATTCATTCCGGAACATCGGTGACTGCGACGCGTTTTGTGCAGCGCAATATCGCGCCGGAATCCGAACCATGCCAGTCAAACCGACCGTTCGATCGATGCGCGCCGCCGCCGCGTTGACCGGCAATCTGATGCTTGCGCCAGCCGTCATCGCCATGCGCATGCCTCTGCTCGAAGCCGAGGTGAACAGTTCCAATCCCTACCGCGTCGAAACCACCCGCGCGGTCACGGAAAAGATGTCGGCCCTGGTCGAAGGCACGCTGGCGGCGCAGATTGCGCTGACCAAGGCGGCAATTCAGTTCTGGCCCGAAGTCTGGTCGGGAAAGACGCCGTCGCTCCTGAGTGGCGTGGCCGCAGAGGCAATGTGGCGCGCCGCGCTCGGCCCGTCCGGCCTTGCCGTGAAGAGCAATCACAGGCGCTTGAGCCGGAAAATCTGAAGGAAACGCAAAAACCGCGCTCTCCATTGGAGGAACGCGGTCTTGCCAAGAAGGACGCATGGCGCTTCGCGAACGATACACTGCGAAGATTACTGCTCCGGTACGCGAGACCTGATCCGGAGCGGGAGGCGGCTGCGACAACCGCCTTGCCATCCGTTTTAGCCGGTCATCCTTACCAGCGGGTTATCAGTCACTTAAGCAAAGATGAATTTGACGAAAATTTGAGTTAACCGGTTTTGCCGCGCAGGAAATTGACGATGCCGGAAAAGTCGGTGCCGCCTTCGCCCATCGCGTTGAAAAGGGCGTAAAGTTGCGTGGCTTCCGCTCCGAGTGGCGTCACTGCGCCAGCGCTTTGCGCCGCTTCCTGTGCAAGGCGCAAATCTTTCAGCATCAGCGCGGCGGCGAAGCCCGGTTTATAGTCGCGATTGGCGGGAGATGTGGGAACTGGTCCGGGCACCGGGCAATAGGTCGTCAGCGACCAGCACTGGCCGGACGACGTCGACGCCACGTCGAACAGCGCCTGATGCGACAGACCGAGCTTTTCGGCGAGCACGAAGGCTTCGCCGACACCGATCATCGAAATGCCGAGGATCATGTTGTTGCAGATCTTGGCGGCTTGTCCTGCCCCCGCATCGCCGCAATGGACGATCTTGCCGGCCATGGGCTGAAGAATCGGTTCGGCCTTGGCGAAAGCGTCCGCCGCGCCGCCGGCCATGAAGGTCAGTGTGCCGGCTTCCGCACCCCCAACGCCGCCGGAAACCGGCGCATCGACCGAAAGCATTCCGGCATCGGTCGCAATCTTGTGCGCCTTTCGTGCGGACTCGACGTCGATGGTGGAAGAATCGATGAAGAGCGTGCCTTTGGCTGCGGCCGCCGCGATATCCTCGTAGACGCTCACCACATGCTTGCCCGCCGGCAGCATGGTTACCACCACCTCCGCGCCTGCAATCGCCTCCCGCGCGCTTGCCGCAACCGAAGCGCCATTGGCTTTTGCCGTATCGAGATTGGCGGCGACGAGGTCGAAACCCGTTACCTGATGGCCAGCCTTGACCAGATTGGCGGCCATGGGATTTCCCATATTGCCGAGGCCGATGAATGCGATGGTGGTCATGGTTCCTCCCGATGGAAGGGAAGCAGGGAGTAGGGAAACAGGGAAAGCGCTTGCTCGTTGAACCTTCCCTTTTCCCTTCTCCCTATTTCCCTATCAGATGCCGCGCGATGATCACCCGCATGATCTCGTTCGTGCCTTCCAGAATCTGATGGACGCGCAGATCGCGAACGAGCTTCTCGATTCCGTAATCGTGCAGATAGCCGTAGCCGCCGTGCACTTGCAGGGCCTCGTTGGCGACGTCGAAGCAGGTGTCGGTGACGAAGCGCTTGGCCATGGCCGACCATTTGCCGGCATCATGCGCCTTGCGGTCGAGTTTCGACGCCGCCGCGTAAAGCAGCATGCGCGACGCGTTGATATCCGTTTCCATGTCGGCGAGCTTGAACTGCAATGCCTGGAACTGATCGATGGTCTTGCCGAACGCCTTGCGTTCGTGGGCATAGGCAAGCGCCTTGTCGAACGCCGATTGCGCCCCGCCCAGCGAGCAGGCGGCGATGTTGAGCCGGCCGCCGTCGAGCCCCGCCATCGCGATCTTGAAGCCGTCGCCTTCGCCTGAAAGCAGGTTCTCGGCCGGCACCTTGCAGTCCTCGAAGATCACCTGACGGGTCGGCTGCATGTGCCAGCCCATCTTGTTTTCGGCGGTTCCAAAGGAAAGACCGGGCGCGTCCTTTGGGATGACGAGCGTCGAGACACCCTTCGGCCCGTCCTCGCCGGTGCGCACCATGGCGACGTAAACGTCGGATTCACCGGCACCGGAGATGAACTGCTTGGCGCCGTTCAGGACATAGTCGCTGCCGTTGCCGCCCGAGCGCGTCGCCTTCGTCTTGAGCGCGGCGGCGTCGGACCCCGCTCCGGGCTCCGTCAGGGCATAGCTTCCCATCCATTCGAAAGATGTCATCTTCGGCAGGAAACGCTGGCGCTGGTCTTCGTTGCCGAACTTGTCGATCATCCACGCAGCCATGTTGTGAATGGAGATCATCGAGGAAAAACCGGGGCAGGCGGCCGCGAGTGCTTCGAAAATGAGAACCGCATCCAGTCGGCCTAATCCCGAACCGCCGACATCCTCGTTGATGTAGATGCCACCGAAGCCGAGTTCGCCCGTCGACCGGATCACGTCGTTCGGGAAATATCGCTCCTTGTCCCAGTCGAGGGCGTGCGGCGCGACATTCTCGGCCGCGAAGGCGGCCGTCATATCCTGAATGGCGCGCTGGTCCTCATTGAGTTCGAATTGCGTGGCCGTGGCGTCGAGCGCGGCGTCCATGCTGGCCTCCCTGTCGCACTGGTATTCCTCAGGGCAGCAATCTATCCCATTGGCCCGTGCGTGCAACGGAAAGCCTGTGCGCGAAACGCCAAGTCGATGTGCGCCAGATCGCGTCAGGCGTCGCTCAGCTTCGGCCAGTAGGTGCCGAAGCACCACACATTGCCTTCCGGATCGCGGCAGATGAACTGGCGGCTGCCATAGTCCTGCTCGGTCGGTCCTTCCACGATTTCAGCGCCCGCGCCCTTGGCGCGCTCGAAAAGGGCGTCGACATCCTCGACGGCGATGTAGAGCGATTTGCCGCCCTGTGCCTCGGGCTTTCCGACCGTCTTTGCGTAAGCATCGTCCCGGTTCTCGCCGCACATGATCATCGCGGAGCCGAAGGCGAGTTCGGCATGGGCGATCTTCTCGCCGTCCATATATTTCGCGTGAATGGTGAAGCCGAACGCCTTGACCAGCCAGTCGATCATGCGACTTGCATCCTTGAACCGGAAGGTCGCGAATATGCGGGGTGCCTCCACTGCGCTCATGAAAAGTCCTCCCTTTCCGAAAGCTTGACCTCGGCCTCAAGACTGCCATTTCCATGCGTTTGAAGCCAGCGTAAGATCATTCGACGGGGAGTTGATGCGCTTAACAGCCGAACAGGATCTGACGATGCCGGTCGAGATGCTTCTCGTCCTCATGATCGTGCTCCATGAGGGAGGACGCGGCGAGCAGTTCGCGCTGCTTGCCGAGCGGGCCTATGACAGGTTCGGGCTCGACCCTGCCGAGCGCGAGATGCTGGCGCGTGAACTGGACGCCTATCGTCCCGCGAAAGGTTCGGCCGGCATCATCGGCGCATTGCGGGCGCTCGGTGAGGCGGAGCGAAAATCGATAGTGAGCGAGATTCTCGATTTCACTGCGTCGGACCCGCTCTTGAGCCCCCATCAGCGCCGGTTGCGCATCCGCGTTCTCGATATTCTGGCACTTGACGAGACGGACTGATCAGACGCGCGCAAACCGGCGTCGCTCGAGCGCGCGTTCCAGATCGGGCGAGGCGGCGACGAGCATTTTTCCTGCTTCCGATTGCGGGTTGTCGAGCACCGAAGCTGTGTTCCCGCGTTCGACGATTTCGCCCTCGTGCATCACCATCACCTGATCGGTGATCGCGCGCGCCACCATCAGATCGTGCGTGATGAAGAGATAGGCGACGCCGAGACGGCTGTTCAGATCGGCGAAGAGGTCGAGTATCTGCGCGCGGATCGAGACGTCCAGTGCCGAAACCGGCTCGTCGGCGACGATCAGCTTGGGCCGCGTGATCAGCGCGCGCGCGATCGAAAGACGCTGGCGCTGGCCGCCGGAAAACTCATGCGGGTACTTGTCCATGTCGCCCGCCGACAGTCCAACCTCCGCCAGTGCCTGCGCGACGCGCTCGCGCCGTTCCGACCGCGACGGCTGGGTTTCCAGAAGATGCAGTGGCTCGGCGACGAGCCGTTCGACCTTGTGGCGCGGATTGAACGAGCCGTAGGGGTCCTGAAACACGACCTGCATGTTGCGCCGGGCCGGGCGCAGATCGTTCTCCGATTTCGTCGTCAGTTCGTCGCCGAAAAGACGGATCGACCCGGATGTCGGTCGGTCAAGCGCGAGGATCATGCGGGCAAGTGTGGACTTGCCGCAGCCTGAACGACCGACGAGCGCCATGGACTGGCCCTCGTGCAGCGCGAACGAAACACCGCTGACGGCGCGGAACGGCTCGGGTTTCGAAAACAGCGAACGCCGACGGCCGGCATAATCGCGCGTCACGTCCCGAACCTCCAGCAATGGCCGCTCCGAACGTCCATCCGCCAACGGGGTGCGCTCCGGCACATGGGTCGAGGCTTCGGCCAACTGGCGCGTATAGGGATGCGCCTTTTCGGTCAGGATACGGCCCGTTTCGCCTGAATCCATCACTTCGCCATGACGCATGATGGTGACCCGCTCCGCCATGTCCGCGACGACGGCAAGGTCATGGCTGATGAGAAGGAGACCCATTTTCCGTTCGTCGACGAGGTCGCGCAAAAGGTCGAGAATCTGTGCCTGCAAGACCACATCGAGCGCGGTCGTCGGCTCATCGGCGACAAGCAGCTTGGGTTCCAGCGCGCAGGCGATCGCGATGACGACGCGTTGGCGCTGGCCGCCGGATAATTCGTGCGGATAGCGCGACAGCGGGAATTTCGATTCCGGCAGGCCGACCCGGTCCAGCATCGCGCGTGCGCGGTCATCGGCGTCTTTCCGGTTGACGCCCGCATGCCAGCGAATGCCCTCGGCGACCTGTTCGCCGATCGTTTTGACCGGGTTCAGCGCCGTCATCGGCTCCTGAAACACCATACCGATCTCGTTGCCGCGCAGCCGGTTCATCGCCGCTTCCGGCGCGCCGAGAATGTCGACGCCGTCGAAGGTCACGCGGCCGGAGGCGTGCGCAAGGTCAGGCAGGAGACGCATCAGCGTCAGCGCGGTCATCGACTTGCCCGAACCGGATTCGCCGACCAGCCCCAGAACCTCGCCTTGCTCGATGGTCAGGTCGACGCCTTTCAATATCTCGAATTTGCCGATCGAGAGGTCGAGCTTTTCGATTTCGAGGAGGCTCATCGTGCGCGCCTCAGCCGCGGGTCGAGCACGTCGCGCAGGCCGTCGCCGAGAAGGTTGAGGCCAAGCACGGTGACGACGATGGCAAGGCCGGGAAAGATCGCCAGATGCGGCGCACCCATCATGCGCGTCTGCGCGTCGAAAAGCATGCGTCCCCAACTCGTCATCGGCGGCTGCGCGCCCAGCCCGAGATAGGACAGACCGGCTTCCGCCAGAATGCCGAGCGCGAACTGGATCGTCGCCTGGACCAGCAGGATCGACGCGATATTGGGCAGGATGTGCTCGATCGTGATCAGCGTCGCCGACTTTCCCGAGGCCCGCGCGGCCAGGATGTATTCGCGCGGCCACAGCGCCATCGCGCCGGCCCGCGCCACGCGCGCGAAGACCGGCACGTTGAAGATGCCGATCGCGATGATGGCGTTGACCGCGCCGGGGCCGAAGATCGCGGTGATCATGATGGCCGACAACAGTGCGGGAAAGGCGAAGACGAGATCGTTGAAGCGCATCAGCACCTCGTCGATCCAGCCGCCGCGCGCCGCCGCCCAGCAGCCGAGCGGCACGCCCACGCCGATGCCGATGCCGACGGCGACGAATGCGACGGCGATCGAATTGCGCGCGCCGACCATGATCATCGACAAGATGTCGCGGCCGAAATGGTCGGTGCCGAACAGGTGCTGCACCGATGGAGTGAGTTGCTTGTCCGCGATTGAAATGAGGGTGATATCGTAGGGCGTCCACATGAAGGAGACGAGCGCCATCGCCGCGATGAGGACGGTGGTCGCGAAACCGGTGACGAACGAGACGTTGGAAAAGGCGGCACGCACGAAATGCGCGGCGCCTTCCACCGGAGGGGAGGTGGGCTCCGTGCTCATGAGCGCGCTCGCAGGCGCGGGTCGACCAGCGCATAGGCGACATCGACGAGGATGTTGACGAGAATGACGCTGGCGACGAGAAGCATGATGACGCCCTCGACGACGATCAGGTCGCGCTGCGTGATCGCCTGGAAGACGAGGCGGCCGAGGCCGGGAATGTAGAACACGTTCTCGATGATGATCGTGCCGGCGAGCAGGAAGGCGAATTGCAGGCCGAGGATCGTCAGAACGGGGATCATCGCGTTGCGCAGCGCGTGCCGCCACAGCACCTTTCGACGTGGCATGCCCTTGGCGCGGGCGGTGCGGATATAATCCTCGCCGAGCACTTCCAGCATGGCCGAGCGCGTGACGCGGGCTAGGATCGCCGCTTGCGGCAGGGCAAGCGCGATCGAGGGCAGGATCAGCGCCTTGAGACCCGGCCATACGCCGCCCGACCAACCGGGAAAACCACCCGCGGGCACCAGTCGCAGCCAGACGGCGAAGACGTAGATCAAAAGCAACGCGAACCAGAAATTCGGGATCGCCACGCCGATCTGCGCGGTGCCCATCGACACGGTATCACCGAGCTTGCCGCGCCGCGCGGCAGCGAAGATGCCGACCGGAATCGCGATCGCCGTCGAAAGCGTCAGCGCGATCAGCGCCAGCGGCACCGAGACGACGGCGCGCTCCGCAATCAGATCGATCACGGGCGCGCGGTAAGTGAAGGACCGGCCGAAATCTCCCGTCAGCATGCCGCCGGCCCATGAGATATAGCGCTCCACGACCGGAGCATTCAGTCCCATCTGCTCGCGCAGCGCGTCGAGCGCCTCGGGCGTCGCGTTCATGCCGAGCATCAGCCGGGCCGGATCGCCCGGCAGTATTTCCATGACCGAAAAGACGATCATGGACGCCACCAGCAAGGTGACGAGCCCGATCGCGATGCGCTTGAGAAGGAAGAGGGTCATCGGGGTGCCGCAACTTCCCCGCAGCGGAAAGACCGAGTTTGCTCGCGCCCCCCTCTGGCCTGCCGGCCGCCCTGGCCCGAGCCATGTGTCTCAGCCCGTGCTTCGGCCCCCCCGCAAGGAGGGAGATCACGCGCGGCGATGGCGAGACTAATCTCCCCCCTTGCGGGGGAGATGGCCGGCAGGCCAGAGGGGGGCAACGTAAGGCTCAAGCTGCGTGGGCTTTCCCGACTACTCCGTCCAGTGAACCTTGGTCAGATCGTTCGCCTGAACCGGCATGTTTTCCCAAAGCCCTTCGAGCTTGGCGTCCCACACCCCAACCTTCGGCAACTGGAAAAGGAAGACGACGGGCGCGTCCTCGGCGAGGATTTCCTGCGCCTGCCCGTAAAGTTCGTTGCGCTGCGCCTCGTCCGCCGTCACATCCAGTTCAGCGATGACCTCATTGAACGCCGGGTTCTGGTAGTCGAAATAATAATCCGGGCGCGAATAGATATCGATGTCGTTCGGCTCGGTGTGCGAGATGATCGTGAGATCATAGTCCTTGTCGGTGAAGACGGTCGAAAGCCAGTCCGCCCATTCGACCGGCTGGATTTCGAGATTGATGCCGACCTGGCGAAGCTGTGCCGCGATGATCTCGCCGCCCTGACGAGCGTAAGGCGGCGGCGGTAGTTTGATCGTGGCGCTGAACCCATCGGCAAGCCCAGCCTCGGCGAGCAGTTCCTTCGCCCGCTCGGGATCGTAGGGATAGGTGCCGGTCAGGTCGACATAGGCAGCGTTCGCGGGCGAGAAATGCGAGCCGATCGGCGTGCCGAGGCCGTTCGACGCGCCGGCGATCACCTCGTCGCGGTTGACGGCGTAGGAAATGGCGCGGCGCACCTCGACATTGTCGAACGGCTCGCGGCCATTGTTCATCGACAGGAGCGTCTCGCCCTCAGTCGAGCCGATGACGACTTCGAAGCGCGGATCGCCCTGAACCTGCTCATAGGCGTCCGGCGGGAACATCGGGAATGCCTGAATGTCGCCCGACAGCATCGCGGGAACGGCGGCTGCCGCATCGGGAATGATGCGGAACTCGGCGCGCTCCAGCGCCACTTCGTCGCCCCAATAGTCCGGGTTCTTGACCAGCACGATCGACGACCCGCGCGCCCAGCTTTCGAAGCGGAACGGGCCGGTCCCGACGGGGTTCTCCGTATTGGTGCCGGCGGATGCCTCGGAGACAATCACCGCGTCGCCCCAGCCCATATTGTAGAGGAACCCACCCTGCGGGCGCGACAGTGTCACCGTGACTGTGGCCGGATCGGTCGCCTCGACGCTTTCGATGGCGGCGAATAATCCCTTTTGCGCATTAGTCGAATCCTCGGCCCGCGCGCGGTCGAGCGAGAAAACGACGTCGGCCGACGTGAACGGCGCGCCGTCGTGGAAGGTCACGCCTTCGTGCAGCTTGAATGTATAGGTCAGACCGTCATCGGAGATTTCCCAGCTTTCGCTGAGTGCCGGCAGGACCTCGCCGCTCGGCCCGATGCGCGTCAGCCCCTCGAAGACGTTGGCGTAGACGATCTCGTCGATTGCGGCGGCCGCGCCGGCGGTCGGGTCGAGATGCGGCGGCTCGAGAACGACGCCGAGGACGAGGTCGGTGCGCGGCTGGGCGAGCGCCGTACCGGATGCGAGCGCGATGGCCGCGGCTGCGAGCACTGGAACGATGAACTTCATGTTTCTCTCCCGATACACGGCCCGACACGGAACCGGCTGCGATAAAACCTTGAATCCGAAGCCGAGTAAATCGGCTTTCGCGGTGCGGCATCGCCTATCGCACTGCCGCACCGCGCAGCATCACGTCGAGCCCGACCGCCATCACCTTTGCCGATTCCACCATGTCGTCGATGCCGACCCATTCGTCGGGCTGGTGGGCAAGGTCGAGGATGCCGGGACCGTAGGCGATGCAGTCATGCAGATGGCCGATGCGCGCAATATGCTTCTGGTCGTAGGTGCCCGGCGAGATGACGTAGTCCGGCTCCTTGCCGAAGATTTCGCGAATGCCGGTCGCCACTGCCTCGACGACAGGCGTGTCGCGCTCCGTCATCAGCGGCAGGACTTCCATCAGGTCGCGGATCGCATAGTCGAACTTCGGCCGGTCGCGCTTCAGCCGTTCGAGGATGGACGTCACCTCGCTCTTGACCTCCGAAATGTCTTCCTCGAGCAGGAAACGGCGGTCGATGACCGTTCGGCAGGTGTCGGCGACATTGGGCGAGGGCAGGCCGGGGAAAAAGTCCTCGGTCTGCCCGCCATGGATCGAGTTGATGTTCATGGTCGACCGCCGCGCGCCTTCCGGCACGACCGGCATGCGCGTCTGCTTCTGGTCGAGCGCGGGAAAGAGCTCTTCCTCGAAGGCGTGCAGGACCGCGCCCATGTGGCGGATCGCCGAATCGCCGAGGAACGGCATCGAGCCGTGCGCGATGCGCCCTTTGGTCTCGATCTCGGCCCACCAAACGCCGCGATGGCCAAGGCAGATGCGGTCCTTGTTCAGCGGTTCGGGAATGATGACGTGATCGACACGCGGCTTGGAGAAATAGCCCTTGCCGGCCAGATAGGCGACGCCGCCATAGCCGCCCGATTCTTCGTCCACGGTCCCCGAAATCTCGATCGCGCCTGAAAAATCGGGATAGGTGGCCAGAAACGCTTCCGCCGCGATGATCGAGGCGGCAAGGCCGCCTTTCATGTCGCATGCGCCCCGCCCGTAGACGCGCCCGTCCCGCACGATGCCGGCAAACGGGTCGACGCTCCAGCCATGTCCGGCCTCGACGACGTCGATATGTGAATTGAAGTGAACAGTCGCGCCCGGCCCGCGCCCGTCATATCGCGCGATGACGTTGGTGCGGGGATAATGATCCGAATCGCCCGGCGTGCCTTCGCCGCGCACGAATTCGGCCTCGAAGCCGCTCCGCTTAAGCCGCCGGGCGATGTATTCGGCGCACGGCCGGTAGGCTTCGCCGGGCGGGTTGACGGTCGGATAGCGGATGAGGTCCTGCGTCAGTGCGACGAGGTCGGTGGTGCGGTCCTGAACCGCTCTCATAAGATGGTCGTTCATTGACATAAAGTGAGCCTCGTCCTGCGGCGTTTGGCAAGTGGGCATCGGCGGTTCCCACTGTTGGACCAGCAATTTTTAACGGGATGGCCGCACGTCAAGGCATGAACGTTCGTGCAGAACCGTTTTCTTGGCATAGCGTCTTCTGTAAGAGTTCACGGGTAGAGAAGGATGCTCATGACAACCCACCATCATCTCGACCTGTCCCGTCCGGTCTCCGACGAGGTGCGCAAGACGACCTGCTACATGTGCGCCTGCCGATGCGGCATCGATGTACATCTGAAGGACGGCAAGGTCCGCTACATCGAGGGCAACCGCGACCACCCGGTGAACAAGGGTGTCCTGTGCGCGAAGGGGTCGGCCGGCATCATGCAGCATTATGCGCCGGCGCGCCTGAAAGCGCCGCTGTTGCGCACCGGTCCGCGCGGCTCGGGCGAATTCAAGGAAATCTCGTGGGACGAGGCTTTGGCTCTCGCCGTCGAGTGGCTGGGACCGGTGCGCGCGCGCGATCCGAAAAAGCTCGCCTTCTTCACCGGCCGCGACCAGTCGCAGGCGCTGACGAGCTTCTGGGCTCAACAGTTCGGAACGCCGAACTATGCCGCCCATGGCGGTTTTTGCTCCGTCAACATGGCGGCGGCCGGCATCACGACGATCGGTGGCGCGTTCTGGGAATTCGGCCAGCCGGACTGGGACAAGACGAAGCTGTTCGTATTGTTCGGCGTCGCCGAGGATCACGATTCTAATCCGATCAAGATCGGCATTTCGAAGGTGAAGGCGCGGGGCGCCCGCTTCGTCTCGGTCAATCCCGTGCGCACCGGCTATTCGGCCGTCGCCGACAATTGGATCGGCATCCGGCCCGGCACGGACGGTCTGTTGATCCTCTCGCTCGTCCACGAACTCCTCAAGGCCCGGCGCATCGATGTGGACTATCTGATGCGCTATTCGAACGCGCCATGGCTGGTCGTCGACGCGCCCGGCAGCGCCGATCACGGCCTCTTCGCGCGCGACGGGGAAGGGCGGCCGCTTGTCTTCGAAAGCGTGACGGAACATGCGGTCCCGGCCGGCACGAAAGGCGCGCGCCCGGCGCTCCATGGACGCTATACGCTTCCCGACGGCCGCGCCGCGCGTCCCTCATTCGAGCTTCTGGCCGGCGAATATCTCGACCCGAAATACGCCCCCGAAGCCGTCGCGCGTGAAACCGGCATCGATGCGGAAACGATCCGCGGCCTTGCCGCCGAGATCGGCCGCGTCGCCTTCGACGAGGCGATCGAGATCGACCAGCCCTGGACCGACGTCAACGGCGTCAGGCACGCAAGCTTCGTTGGGCGGCCCGTGTCGTTCCATGCCATGCGTGGAATCTCGGCCCATTCCAACGGGTTCCAGACCGCGCGCGCGCTGCACATGCTTCAGGTGCTGATCGGCGCGGTGGATTGCCCCGGCGGGTTCCGCTTCGAGCCGCCTTATCCCAAGCCCGTCGAGGCGCATCCGCGCCCGCACGGAAAGGCCGAGCATTTCGGCTCCAACCAGCCGCTCTCCGGTCCGCATCTCGGCTTCCCGCTCGGACCCGAGGACCTGCTGATCGACGAAGACGGCAAGCCGACCCGCATCGACAAGGCGTTCTCCTGGGATGCACCGCTTTCAGCGCACGGCCTGATGCACATGGTCATCGCCAACGCGCATGCGGGCGATCCCTATCCGGTCGACGTGCTCTTTCTCTACATGGCCAACATGGCCTGGAACTCGTCCATGAACACGGCCGGCACCATGAAGATGCTGGAGGAAAAGGACGAGGAGACCGGCGAATACCGCATCCCGAAGATCATCTATTCGGATGCCTATTCGTCCGAGATGGTCGCGTATGCGGACCTCGTTCTGCCCGACACGACTTATCTCGAACGCCACGACTGCATCTCGCTGCTCGACCGTCCGATTTCGGAGCCGGACTCGGTCAATGACGCGATCCGCTGGCCGGTGGTCGAGCCGGACCGCCCTGGACATCAAGGGGTGCGCGCGTTCCAGAGCGTGCTGATCGATCTCGGCGCGCGGCTGAAACTGCCCGGTTTCGTGGATAATCACGGCAAAGCGATTTACGCGGACTATGCCGACTATATCGTCCGTCACGAGCGCCGGCCGGGCATCGGCCCGCTGGCGGGCTTTCGAGGAAGCGACGGTGACAGGGCCGGTCGCGGCGCGATCAACCCGGATCAGATCGAGCGCTACATCGCCAACGGCTCGTTCTTTTCGGCCCATATTCCGGCAGACGCGCTCTATTTCAAACACGCAAACCAAGCCTATCAGGACTTCGCCGTGAAAATGGGCTTCTTCGACAAGCCCCAACCGGTGACGTTCCAACTCTATTCGGAAATCCTGCAGAAGTTTCGCCTGTCGGCTGAGGGCGTGCGCGAGCCGGTCGCGCCGCTCGAGCATCGCGAGCGCATCCTTGCCGCCTTCACGCCCTTGCCGGCATGGTATGCGCCTTTGGAAGAAGCGGCGGTGGCGGCTGGCGATTTTCCCTATCACGCGATCACGCAGCGCCCCATGGCAATGTATCATTCGTGGGGTTCGATGAATGCGTGGCTGCGCCAGATCCACACGGCGAACCTGCTTTATGTGCCCGGCGCGATCTGCGACGAGCACGATCTGAAAGACGGCGACTGGGTCTGGCTGATCTCGCATCACAGCCGCATCAAGGTGCCGGTCGCGCGGTCGAACGTCGTCAATCGCGACACGATGTGGACGTGGAACGCCATCGGCAAGCGTGGCGGAGCATGGGCGCTGGACAAGGATGTACCGGAGGCGCGCAAGGGGTTCCTGCTCAACCATCTGATCCACGAATTGCTGCCGCCGAAGGGCGACGGCATGCGCTGGTCGAACTCCGATCCGATCACCGGACAGGCCGCCTGGTACGATCTGCGCGTGCGGATCGAAAAGGCCGAGCCGGGCGAAATCAGCGAACCGCATATGGCGGCCCAGAGCCGCAGGACCGAGCCGCCGAAAGAATTGCGCTACGGGCAGGAGTGGAGCGCATGATAGAATTTTTGCGCCAATCACCCGTACGCCGTCCGCTTCGCCTCCACCTCTCCCCCCGCCTGGGGGAGAGGTGGCCCGAAGGGTCGGAGTGGGGGTTGTTCGCTGCCGTAAGCGAAGAGGCGTTCGCATGACCTCGCTTCCCTCTCTCCCAACCCCCAAAAAGCTCGGACTCGTCATCGATCTCGACATCTGCGTCGGCTGCCATGCCTGCGTCGTTTCGTGCAAGGAATGGAACACGGGCGGCTATGGCGCGGCCCTGTCCGACCAGGACCCTTACGGCGCCGATGTGTCCGGCACCTTCCTCAACCGGATTCACTCCTTCGAAGTCCTTCCGGAAGGCGCTGAAAAGATTGGCGAAGCGGGCGATGCGCGCATCGTGCATTTCCCGAAGTCCTGCCTGCATTGCGAAGACGCACCGTGCGTCACGGTCTGCCCGACCGGCGCGTCCTACAAGCGGGCCGACGATGGCATCGTGCTGGTCGATGAGGATATGTGCATCGGCTGCGGCCTGTGTGCATGGGCCTGTCCATACGGCGCGCGTGAGATGGACGTCGCCGCCGGCGTCATGAAGAAATGCACGCTCTGCATCGACCGCATCTACAACGAGACGATGGAGGAAGTGGACCGCGTTCCCTCCTGCGTGCGCACCTGCCCGACAAATGCGCGCCATTATGGCGATCTGGCCGATCCCACCTCCGGTGTTTCGAAGATGGTCGCCGCGCGCGGCGGGATCGACCTTATGCCGGAGCAGGGGACGAAACCGGTCAACAAATATCTGCCGCCGCGCCCGCGAAAGCCGTTGGCCGAAAGCGCGATGCCGCTCGCGGAAAACTCGCCCGCCGCCAGCGGTTTCTTCGCGTGGCTCGACGGTATGCTGGAGCGAATCTGATGGCCGGAAACAGCAGTTCTCTAAGTTACCCCTCTCTGTCCTGCCGGACATCTCCCCCGCATGGGGGGAGATCACGCTCGTCATCGATGCAGGCTAATCTCGCCACTTGCGGGGGAGATGTCCGGCTGGACAGAGGGGGGCGCGTAAGGGCCGCAGCATTAACAGTTTTTCGGACGATCTGATGCACCCCGCGCTTTCCATCATCGTTTTCACTACGCTTTCCGGTTTCGGGTATGGGCTTGCGGCGGTTCTCGGCTTCGGTCTTCTCGACCCGCAGTTCGTCGCCACCAAGATCGCGCACATCCTTGCGCTGTTCCTGATCGCTGGCGGGCTTGCGTCCTCGACGCTCCATCTGGGCAATCCGCAACGCGCGTGGCGGGCCTTATCGCAATGGCGAACGAGTTGGCTGTCGCGCGAGGGCGTGCTGGCGATCGCGACTTTCATCCCGCTCTGCATCGCAGCCTACGGCGCAATCTTCCACGATCGCTACTTGCCGCTGCCGGGGATCATCGGCGCGATCATGTCCGGTATCACCGTCTACTGCACGTCGATGATCTACGCCTCGATGAAGTCCGTTCAGGCATGGCACACGCGGCTGACCCCAGCCACCTATCTGTTGTTTTCGGGAGCGGGCGGTGCTTTGCTGGGTGTCGTCTTCGCAGTCATCAGCGGTTCGGGCGTGCTGTTCCTGATGTTTCTGTCCGTAATTTTCCTTGCGGCCGCATGGGCCGTGAAGTCGCGCTGGCGGCGACGGATGGAAAGGATGCAGCCGCTGTCCACGCCTGAAAGCGCGACGGGTCTCGGTTTCATCGGCGAGGTGCGCCTGTTCGAGCGGCCGCACACAAACGACAATTATCTGACCCGGGAAATGGGGTTCCAGATCGCGCGCAAGCACGCGGCCAAGCTCGTCCAGATGAGCTACATGCTCGGCGGCGTCGTTCCCGTCGTCTTGCTGATGCTGACATTGGTTGCGGGTGCCGCCGCTTATGCAGTAGCCATCACGTTCGTCACGCTTGCCGTGATCGCGCATTTCGCAGGCGTGTTCGTGGAACGCTGGCTGTTTTTCGCCGAGGCGCGCCATGCCGTCATGAATTACTACGGACGGTGAGACGTAAAACTCAGTCGGCCCAGCGCTTGTGGAACCACATCCACTGGCCGGGATGCTCGCGCACCCAGCCTTCGACGATGTCGTTCATCATCTGGCAGCTTGCATGGATATCGATTGCGCCGGCTTCGTTGCGCGGCAGTTCGATCTTGTCCTGAAGTTCCAACCGGAAACGATTGCCCGGCAAACGAATCGAGCGGGCCGGATAGACGTCGCACTCGAATTGCCGCGCAAGCTTCGGGACCAGCGGGTTGGTGCGGCATTCGCGCCCGAAGAAGGTCGTTTTCTGGCCCTTGTGGAATTTCTGATCGACCAGAACGCCGACATTGCCGCCTCTGTCGAGCACGCGGGCGAGCGCGAAGGCGGCCCCTGCGCGCGAGGCGAGCAGGTCGCCCATCGTGTCGCGGCGCGTGTTGAGGATGTATTCGGCCATATACGGGTTGTTCGGCGCGCGGAACAATGCGGTCACCGGCAGGTCGTAGGCCGCCGCCGCGATCGGCAGAAGTTCGAAATTTCCCGAATGCGCGGTGAAGATGATGTGCGGGCGTTTCTCCTCGCGGATGCGCAGGAAAATCTCCTCGCCGATCACCTCGGTCCGGCCCGGCGGCATGCCCGGCTCGTGATCGAATATCTGGTCGAGAAAGACGTATTCGGCGGCCAGCCGCGCCATGTTGCCCCACATGTCGGAGGCGATTTCGGCGATTTCGGTTTCGCTCTTTTCAGGATAGGCGCGCCTCAGATTGTCGATGGCGACCTTGTGGCGGCTGACCTTGGGGCCGATCCGGCGCGCCGTGCGGTCAGCAAAATCGAGCGCCTTGTCGGCGGGCAGCTTGCGCAGCCCCCAAAGAATACCCATCGCCAGCCGCGCGGTCGTCCAGTGCTCGGCGGTCTTCAGCGCGCCGGCGAACCGATAGGCCAGCGGCCGCAGGAAGCCCGGCAGCCGGTCGCCCTTCATGACACGCGCAGGATGATCTTGCCGAAGACATCGCGGCCTTCCATGCGCTGCAAGGCGGTGTCGATGCCGTCGAAATCGACTTCCGTGTCGATAACCGGCGAAACGTGGCCGGCGGCCATTTTCTGCATGGCATCCGCCATGTTCTCCATCCGGCAGCCGAAGGAGCCGAGGATTTTCAGTTGCTGCTGGAAAAGCTGCATCAGGTTCATCGAGGTCGACACGCCGGAGGTCGAGCCGCAGGTGACGAGCCGCCCGCCGCGCTTCATGCACAGCATGGAGCGCGCCCATGTGTCCGCGCCGACATGCTCGAAGACGACATCAACGCCCTTTTTCTTCGTCAGCTTGCGCACCACGCCTTCGAAGCGGTCGTCGCGATAATTGATGACGTGATCGGCACCCAGCGCCTTCGCCTTCTCGATCTTGGCGTCGGAACCGACGGTGGTGATGATCGTGCAGCCCATGCGCCTGGCAAGCTGGATCGCGGCCGAGCCGATTCCCGAACCGCCCGCATGGATGAGGATCGTCTCGCCCGGCTGGAGTTTCGCATTGTCGAACAGCATGTGCTCGACCGTACCGAAGGTGACGGGCGCGACCGCCGCGCCGATCTCGTCGACGCCGGGCGGGGCCGGGACCAAAAGGCGCGCCGGCAGGTTCATCTTTTCCTGCGCGAAGCCGTCGAGATGGAAGCCGTGGACGCCCGAGACGTGTTCGCACAGATTGTCGCGCTTTTCCCGGCAGGCCTTGCAAAGGCCGCAGGTCCGCGCGCCGTAGATCGAGACGAGCTGTCCTTCACGAAGGTTGGAGACGCCCGGTCCGACCCGGATGACCTCGCCCGAGGCTTCCGCACCGACGGTAATCGGCATCTTGCGCTTGGCGAAGGCCATGCCGCGCCAGCCCCACACGTCGATATGGTTGAGCGCGACGGCGCGGATGCGCAGCGTGACCTCACCCTGGCCGGGCGCACCGGGCTCGGCAATGTCGACGGTTTCGAGGCGGCGATCCTCGATCAGTTGCAATGCGCGCATGAAATTCCTCACTTAGCCAAACGAAGCAGGACAGTGCCAGAGGGGGCAAAATCGGGCGCAAACTGAGCCCGCGTCTTGGAAAAGGCCACCTAGAACGGTTCGCGCGCCATGACAAGGCACGTATTCTGGCCGCCGAACCCAAAGGAATTCGACAGGACCGTCTTCACATCGGCGTCCCGCTTGACGTTGGGCACGACGTCGAGATCGATCGCCGGGTCGGGATTGTCGTAATTGATCGTCGGCGGCAGCACGCCTTCGCGCATCGTCATGAGCGAGAAGACCGCTTCGACGGCGCCGGCGGCCGAGAGCGTGTGGCCGATCATTGATTTGTTGGACGAGACGGGCATGCGCTTCAAATGGTCGCCGAAGACGGTCGAGAGCGACAAATGCTCCATCTTGTCGTTTTCGGGCGTCGAGGTGCCGTGCGCGTTGACGTAGGAGATGCCGTCCTGGCCGAGGCCGGCATCGTCGAGCGCCGCGCGGATCGCGCCGATGGCAGGCGAGCCGTCCGGCTTGGAGCGCGTGCGGTGAAAATCGTCAGCCTTTTCCCCGCAGCCGCGCAGGACGCCCAGCACCGTCGCGCCGCGCGCTTTCGCGCTTTCCAGCGATTCCAGAACGAGCGCCGCGCCACCTTCGGCCAGCACGAAGCCGTCCCGATCTTTGGAGAATGGCTTCGAAGCTTTCGTGGGGTCGTCATTTGCCGTGGACAGCGCGGACAGAAGCGAAAACCGGATCAGTGCCTCGGCCGTTGCCGAACCGTCCGCGCCAATGGCCAGCGCACGCTCGCATTCGCCGCGCCGGATCGCCTCGACGCCGAGCTGGATCGCGGTCGCGCCCGAGGCGCAGGCCGTGGACAGCGTGATCGGCATGCCGCGCGTGCCGTATTTGTCGGCCAGCCGGTCGGCGATGGTGGCGAATTGCGCGTCCTCGAAGACCCTCGCGGTCAACCGTTCCCGCGCGACCTTCAGGAGGCGCTGGTAGCCCTGTTCCTCGTCGTCCGATGCGTAGAGCGACAGGCGATCCTGCCAGCCGAGCTCGACGGGCGGGGAGGCGAGGAATAGCGGTCCGTCGAATGCGCTTCGCGAGATGCCGGATGCGCCGATCGCCTCGTCGGCTGCCAGATCCGCCAGTTCCAGCGTCAGCGCGGACGCGCCCTTGCTGCTCGAATCGAGATAGTCGACCGTCCCGCAAATGGTGGTGGCGAGGTGGTCGATCGGAAAGCGCGCGATGGGGTGGATGCCCGAGCGACCTGAGGTGAGCGCCGTCCAATTGTCCGTAACGCCCTGGCCGAGCGACGTGACGACGCCGATGCCGGTGACGGCGACGATAGGACGTCCCAGATGATCCGTGGTCTTCACGTCGATCTCCTCTACGCCTTCGAAAGGGACGCCGCGCCCTCGAAACGATTGTAGCCGATCGCGGTGGCGACGACGCGTTCGGGAGATCTGGAGGCCGGTGTCTCGTTTTCAGGATCGAAGGGCGGATAGGCCGCGTCGTTCGTCAAAGCCAGCGCGGCGAGCGCGACCGCGAACGGAAACTGCGCTTCCTTCATGTGGCCGGTCAGCGTCGAGAAGGCGCGGACCGCGTGGCTGCCCTGTTCGCGCAACGCCAGTCGTTCGGCGCCGGTCGCGGCATGCGCGCCGGATGCGCCCGAAATGACGAGTTCCGTTCCGTCCACATCGGGCAATGAGCGCAACAAGCCGGAAACGGCCGCGGCAAAATCGGTGTCCTGCCGGCGCGCCCGCCCGGACGCGACCGCGTCGATCCGGGCATAGGCCGTGCGACCGCGCTTTTCGGCATGATCGCGGGATTCCAGCACGAGAAACGCGCCGCCCGATCCGGTGATGACGCCGCCGCCGTCGTTCGCGCCGCGTTGCCAGACGGACTTCCAGCGCTTGCGGTGAAGATAGCCGCCCAGTTCGTAGCCGAGCAGCATGTCCGGGTGTTCGGTCTGGAAAGCGCCGCCGACGAGAAGGTGCGAGGACTGGCCCGAGCGGATGCGCGCGGCGGCCGTCTCGATCGCGGCTACGCCCGCGCCCTCCTCGCCCATGAAAGTACGCGAGGAGCCCGTCACCTTGTGGACGATGGAAATGTTGCCGGCGAGCAGATTGGAGAGCTGCGCGAGGAAAAGCGTCGGGCGCAGTTCCGTCGTCAGCTTCTCATTGACCAAGAGGTCGCGGTCGTTGCGCGTCAGCGACGCATCGAGAATGGCTTCGTCGACGCTCGTATCGCGTTCGCCCCCGCCCGCCGCCACGATCATGTCCATCGAGGCGCAAAGCGCTTCGTCGTCCTTGATTCCGGCATCGGCAAGCGCCAGCCCGGCCGTATAGGTGCCGAGCCGCTGCCAGGTTTCCATCTGGCGCTGGTCGCCGCGCTTGGGAATCTGTTGGCTCCAGTCAAGCTGGGGCAGGGGGTGCACGGTGTAGGGCGCGAAGCGCTCGCCGTCGAAGACGGCTTTGGCGTTGCCTGACGACAGCACCGACCAGTGCGTGTCCGTTCCTTCGCCGAGGCAGGAAACCAGACCGATTCCAGTGATGACGACGTCGTTCGCTGTCATGCGCCCGCCGTCCCGTCAGGCCGCCTTGGCGGCGACGAGCTGGTCGATCTTGGCGCAGAGGTTTTCCATGACGAAGTATTCCTCGGTCGAGGCCTTTCCTTCGTTGACTTCCTGCGTCCACTTTTCGAGCGGGATCTTGATCCCGAATTCCTTGTCGATCGCGAACACGATGTCGAGGAAGTCGAGCGAATCGATGCCCAGATCGTCGATCGTGTGGCTCTTCGGCGTGATGGTCTCGCGCTCGATCTCGCTCGTTTCGGCGATGATATCGGCAACCTTGTCGAATGTGGCTGTCACTTGATGTCCCTCGATCGAGGTTGAAGAAAGAGAAGGTTCGCGCGCTCTCTAATCGGTTTTTGACGGCAGGAAAAGGGCGCTGCCGAAATTGCCGGAGAACTGTCAGTTGAAGACGATGCGTCCGACCGTTTGCAGGGCGCCGTCATGGGCGGTGACGATGATCGCTTCGCCTTCGCGGGGCCGCGTGCCCAAAACCGCATCGACATAGCTGTCATGCGTGACCATCACGAGAATGCCCGAACCCGTATAGGCTTCGATTTCCTCGATCAGTCTTTGCCGGCGCGCATCGGCCTCCTCGCCGTCGGCGTCGAACGGATCGAGCCAGTCCACCGTTTCGACCAAGGATGCGCCGAAGGCGAGTTCGGCGGTATCCCTGGTCCGGCAGTACCTGCTGGAGAAGATCTCCTCGACCGGTGCGGCGCGCGCGGCGAAAAGCGCTCCGATTCGCCGCGCCTGCTGGCGGCCGCGCTCGGAAAGATTGCGCTGCGTGCGGCATGATTCGATGTCAAACGCGGCAGGTTCTGTGGCACCGGGAGCGTTCGCATGGTTCAAAAGCACGACCTGACCTCCGTTGCGCAGCAACGCCCATCCCGCCTCCGTCGCCGCCGCCGGAAGTGCGAGGGCAAAGGAAAGGATGGTGATGATCAAGGTGCGGTACATGTAGGCTCCGGAACTGGTTTGGCCTTTTCTATATAGGTCGACCCTATCCGATCGAAACCTCGCGGTCGCCGTCCGATTGTCGCGACCGGCGGTTGCGATGCAGCGAAGCGCGCGCTACTGCGGTTCCATGTCGCCTTTGACCGAAACCACCGCCTTTGTGTTCGGGCTCGTCGCGCTCGGCTACGTGTCGGGCTGGACGGGGTTGTTGAAAAGCTCCATCGGCGATGCGCTGACCGCGTTCGCGGTATCCGTTGCGGTTCCGATTTTGCTGTTCCGCACGATCATCGAGGCCGATTTTTCGGGAGCCGCGCCGCTGACGCTCTGGGCCTGCTATTTCTTCGCCGTCGCGGTGGCGTGGGTGACGGCGCAGGTGCTGACGAGCAAGGCGTTCGGCCGCGATGCGCGCGCCAGCGTCGTGGGCGGCGTCTCGGGGTCGTTCTCCAATCTGGTGCTTCTCGGCCTGCCTCTGATTCAGGGGATTTTCGGCCGCGAGGGGCTAGAGGTCCTGTCCCTGATCGTCGCGGTCCATCTTCCGATCATGATGGCGGCGTCGATCGCGCTGTTCGAATGGGCCAATCGCGGCTCGGCGGAGGCGAGCCCCGGCGTGGCGGTCATCATCCGCGATTTCCTTTATAAGCTGGTCGCCAATCCGCTGATCGTCGGCATCCTCGCAGCGCTCGTGTGGCGGCTTGTCGGCCTCGAAATGCCCGCGCTGGGGCAGCGTTTCGTCGATACATTCGCCAATCTTGCGGGCCCCGTGGCGCTGTTCGCGATGGGCCTTTCGCTGCGGCGCATGGGAATTTCGGGCAATGTGAAGGCGGGACTGGCCTTGTCTTCCGTCAAGCTTTTCGTGATGCCCGCGGCGGCGCTCGGCGCCGCGTGGGTGCTCGACCTGTCGCCTCTGGTAGCGATGGTCGCGGTGACGGCCGCCTCGCTGCCCACGGGCGTCAATCCGTATCTGATCGCGACCCGCTTCGGGACGGGACAGGCGCTTGCCTCCAACGTCATGACGCTTTCCACGGCGGCGGCGGCGGCGTCCACGCTGTTCTGGCTTGCCGTGGCTCAACGCCTTTTTGCCTGAACAGCTTGGTCCTTTGGGCGCGTTGCCTTACATCTCTCCCCGACCGACAAGACGAACCAGTTCGAGGGAGAGCGCCATGCTCAAGAAGACCAGTCACTTTCTTCGCGAGGCCAACCTGATCGGCGGCGAATGGGTCCAGGCCGATTCCGGTGAGACCATAGACGTCACCAATCCCGCAAACGGCCAGAAGATCGGCACCATCCCTAAGGGTGGCGCTGCCGAGACGCGCCGTGCGATTGAAGCCGCGCACGAGGCGTTCAAGTCCTTTCGCAAGACGAGCGCGCTCGACCGTTCGAAGATGCTGCGCAAGCTCCACGACGCCCTGATGGACAATCAGGACGCGCTTGCCGAGCTTTTGACGATGGAACAAGGCAAGTCCCTGACCGAATCGAAGGCCGAGATCGGCGCGTCCGCCGCCTATATCCTCTGGTTCGCCGAGGAAGCGCGCCGCGCCTATGGCGATGTGATCCCGTCGCCATGGACGGACCGGCGAATCCTCGTCACGAGGGAGCCGGTCGGCGTGGTCGCCGCCATCACGCCATGGAACTTCCCGTCCTCCATGTTGTCGCGCAAGATCGGCCCGGCGATCGCGGCCGGCTGCACCGCGGTCGTCAAACCGGCGACACAGACGCCCTATTCGGGGCTGGCCTGGGGTGCGCTTTGCGAGGAAGCCGGCATTCCCAAGGGCGTCGTCAACGTCGTTACCGGCGGCGCGAGCGAGATCGGCAAGGAATTGTCGACCAATCCGCTCGTCAAGAAGATCACCTTCACCGGCTCGACGGAGGTCGGCAAGATTCTGATCGGTCAGTCCGCATCGACCGTCAAGAAAGTGTCGATGGAACTGGGCGGCAATGCGCCGTTCCTCGTTTTCGACGATGCCGACATCGACCGCGCGGTCGAGGGTGCGGTCGCCGCGAAATACCGCAATTCCGGCCAGACCTGCGTGTGTACCAACCGCTTTTTCGTGCAGGCCGGAATTTATGACGAGTTCGTCGAGAAGTTCGCCAAGGCTTCGGCCAGGCTCAAGGTTGGTCCCGGTCTCGAAGCCGGTGTCCAGCAGGGGCCGCTGATCGACGTGAAAGCCGTCGAGAAGGTCGAGGAATTCGTTGCCGATGCCAAGGCCAAGGGCGGCAAGGTCGTCACCGGCGGCAACCGCCACGAGCTCGGCGGTTCGTTCTTCCAGCCGACCGTGATCGCGGACGCCAAGCCCGACATGAAATTCATGAAGGACGAGATTTTCGGTCCCGTCGCGCCCGTCTTCCGCTTCGAAAAGGAAGAAGAGGCCGTCGAACTCGCCAACGACACCGAATTCGGCCTCGCCTGCTATTTTTACACGGGCGATCTCGGCCGCGTCTTCCGCGTGATGGAGGGCCTGAAATACGGCATGGTCGGCGTCAATGAAGGTATCATCACGACGCCCGAGGCGCCGTTCGGCGGCGTCAAGGAATCGGGGCTCGGTCGCGAGGGCGGGCATCAGGGCATCGAGGACTATCTCGACACCAAATATGTCTGCATCGGCGGGCTCGGCCTCTAAGAAACGAAAAACGGCGTGGACGACTCAGTCGTCCGCGCCGTTCGACCGTCCGCCATCGTGAACGACCAGATGGCGCACGCGGCGCGCGCCATGTGTTTCGGTCGGCTCGATGATATCGGGTGCAAGGCTCGGCGTGCGCGCGCCGACATCGCGCAGCGGCACGGCATCGGGATCGATCAGCCGTGCTCCGTGGAGATCGAGCTGTGCCACTGGATGCGATCCGAGCCAGAACGGCCGTTCGTCGGCGCACAGAAGGCCGATGGTTCGCTGCACGCCGGGACCTGCATGCAGCGGCAACAGGAGAAGTTCGAAATCGGCCTCGCGTCCTTGACTGGTGCCTGCACGCGCGTCCAGCACGATCGTCGCCTGCTGGTTCAGGCTCGTTTCCACCAGCGCCGAAATGGTGACCCTGTCGTCGAAGCGCCACAGATCGCGAAAGTGCGTATGGCGCAGCTCCTGTCCGAACACCGAGCACAGACGCGTGCCCGCCAGCCGGAAGCGTACCGACCGGTCGTCGTCGAATTCGAGGATGAAGATGTCGGGCAGCCATTTGCGAATTGCCGTCGGGTCGATTTCCGACCGTGACGGCGCAGGGCGACCCGCGCGCAGCATGTTCCAATATCGGAACATCGCGGTCGTGCCGTCCATTCTCATCATCCAGCTCCTGTCCCGATCGTCTCGAAATGAAACGACTCGTGTCGTCGATGCTCTTTACATGGCCAAGGATGCAGGTCGCGTGCCACCCCTGTTAGGAGTTCTTAACGCCTCTCCGGCCCGTTAAGGTTAACGAATGGTTTCGATTGCCGCGCGAGCGACTTCGTGGGAACGTGAATTTACGGGAAGCAAGCGTTTCGACACTCCAGTCTCGAAACGGGGAGCACAGGGGCTCGATCTGGCCGTCTGAAGGCAAGCCTTCGGACGGCCTTTTTCTGTCGGCACGGGCTGGCGAAGAGGTATGCGTGCCTCTATGTGCGGTTGCATGCGCGAGACCATACGATGAACGACGCCCGCCCGATCGACCGTCCCGACGAAGGGGAGTGGCGCGAAACGCCGCCGCCGAAACGCGAGCCGGTTTTCAATCTCCCCATGATCGTCACCGTTCTGATCGTGCTTTGCGCGGGCATCCATGCCGTTCGCGAACTCGTCTTGACCGATCAGCAGAATATCGAACTTCTGGTCCGGTTTGCGTTCATCCCGATCCGCTATTCCGGCCTCTACGACATCGACATCTATGCCTGGGTCAGCCCGGTTACATATGCGTTCCTGCATGGCGGTGTGGCGCATCTCCTCGTCAACATGGTCTGGCTGGCCGCATTCGGCTCACCATTGGCGCACCGGATTGGCTGGGTCCGCTTTCTGGCGTTCTGGGTGTTCACGTCGGTGGCAGCCGTCGCCCTGCACTACATCCTGCATTCCGGCGACCCGACGCCGGTCGTGGGTGCATCGGGCGCGATCTCGGGCATGATGGGAGCAGCGGCGCGCTTCGCGTTCCAGGTCGACCGCTTTGCCGGAAAATCTGCCTTCCGTGGGCCGATCCTGCCCGTCGGCGTCGTGCTTCGCCATCGCATGACCTTCACGTTTCTTGCGGTCTGGTTCGTCATCAATCTGGCGATGGGAATCGGCTTTGCCGCGCCGGGCGTCGGGCAGATCGCCTGGGAAGCCCATATCGGCGGGCTGCTCGCCGGCTTTTTCGGTTTGAGCCTGTTCGATCGCCGCTGAAACCCTTGGAAAAGCGCGCGTTCTTGAAATAATGGCGCGGTGAGGGCACCATGCATCATTGTGCGCAAGGAGGAAGCCATGACCGTAAAAGCCATTCTCGATGCCAAGGGCCGTGACGTAATGACGGTCTCGCCCGACATCACGCTGGCCGAGGCGGCGCGCCTGCTTGGCGAAAAGCGCATCGGCGCGGTGGTCGTGACGGCGGATGGCCAGAAAATCGCCGGAATCCTTTCCGAACGCGATATCGTGCGCCAGATCGGCATCAACGGCGCGGCGGCGCTTGAGGAGCGCGTGTCGAGCGCGATGACCGCCAAGGTGCGAACTTGCCAGGACGGCCACACCGTCAATCAGGTCATGGAGATCATGACGCAGTCGCGCTTCCGCCATCTGCCCGTCGAGCGCGACGGCAAACTTGCCGGCATCATTTCCATCGGCGACGTGGTGAAGCGGCGCATCGAGGATGTCGAGCGCGAGGCCGAGGAAATCAAGCAATATATCGCGACCGCTTGAGAGCGGTGGCCGGGCATCGCGCCCGGCCTTGGCTCGTCAGCGATTATCCTGTTCGGCCCGGACGAGTGCGAGGCCCCGCCGCGTGACGCGATAAGGGCCGCCGCCTGACGAGGCGATCGCTCCCTTTCGTTTCAGCTTGCGGAAAAGCACCAGATCGACGCCCGGCAGACGCCAGCCGTCGCGCGTGAATGCCCTTACATCGTCGATCTTCTTTTCAGTCTTTTCGACCTCGATGCGCCCGCCCTGTGCGAGCAGGTGGAGAATGCGCTGTTCGGCGCGGGAAATGTCCATTTCGTGTGTCCGTGGAAAAGCCGGCGTAACGCCGATGAAAATCGCCGCGGCCGTTGGCACGGCGCGGTCGGTTCAGCTTTTCTGCCCTGCCTCAGGAAGAGGTCAGGGCCTTATCGGGACTCACTGGAATTGGACATAAAGGCTCCATGAAGGACGCAATGGATATAGAATCCATGGCCGGATTTGTCCATTGCCGGGCGACGTCGCCGCGCTCGACACTTGCCACCCGGCCTCGTTTGGACTAGCGACACGGCAAGGTCCGCGCACACCGCGTGCCCCATGTTTTTTACGAATTTACGCCAGGCATCCCATGACGCTCATCGACACCCGCACGCCCGACCCCAAGCGCCTCGTCTCCGGCGCGACCGGCGATTGGGAAATCATCATCGGCATGGAAATCCATGCGCAGGTGTCGTCGCAATCGAAGCTGTTTTCCGGTGCCTCGACCACCTTCGGCGCGGCCCCCAACGCCAATGTCAGCCTCGTCGACGCGGCCATGCCCGGCATGCTGCCGGTCATCAACGAGGAGTGCGTCAAACAGGCGATCCGCACGGGGCTCGGTCTGAAGGCGGAAATCAACCATCGCTCTGTCTTCGACCGCAAGAACTATTTCTATCCCGACCTGCCGCAGGGCTACCAGATTTCGCAGTTCAAGCAGCCGATCGTCGGCGAGGGCGTCGTCCAGGTGCAGGTCGGACCGGACCGCAAAGGCGAGTTCGAGGAAATCGAGATCGGCATCGAGCGCCTGCATCTGGAGCAGGACGCCGGCAAGTCGATGCACGACCAGCACCCGACCATGTCCTATGTTGATTTGAACCGCTCGGGCGTGGCGCTGATGGAGATCGTCTCGAAGCCCGATCTGCGCTCGGCCGACGAGGCCAAGGCCTATGTTACCAAGCTGCGCACGATCATGCGTTATCTTGGCACCTGCGACGGCAACATGGACGAAGGTTCGCTTCGCGCGGACGTCAACGTGTCCGTGCGCCGTCCGGGCGAAGAATTCGGCACACGCTGCGAGATCAAGAACGTCAATTCGATCCGTTTCATCGGACAGGCGATCGAGTCCGAAGCGCGTCGCCAGATCGCAATCCTCGAGGATGGTGGCAAGATCGATCAGGAAACGCGCCTGTTCGACCCGAACAAGGGCGAAACGCGCTCCATGCGATCGAAGGAAGAAGCGCATGACTACCGCTATTTCCCCGATCCTGATCTTCTGCCGCTCGAATTCGATCAGGCATATGTCGACGCACTCGCCGCGCATCTGCCCGAACTTCCCGACGACAAGCGCGCGCGCCTGATCGAGGGCCTTGGCCTTTCGGTCTACGATGCCTCGATCCTCGTCTCCGAAAAGGCGATCGCCGACTATTACGAAAAGGTCGCCGAAGGCCGCGACGGCAAGGCTGCCGCCAACTGGGTCATCAACGACCTTCTCGGCGCGCTGAACAAGGCCGGCAAGGACATCGCCGAATCGCCCGTTTCGCCTGATCAACTCGGCGCAGTCGTCGATCTGATCAAGGAAGGCGTCATTTCCGGCAAGATCGCCAAGGACCTCTTCGAGATCGTCTGGAATGAGGGCGGTGACCCGCGCGCTTTGGTCGAAGAACGCGGCATGAAGCAGGTGACGGATACCGGCGCGATCGAAAAGGCCGTGGACGAGGTCATCGCCGCGAACCCGGATAAGGTCGAGCAGGCAAAGGCCAAGCCCACTATGGCCGGCTGGTTCGTCGGTCAGGTGATGAAGGCGACGGGCGGCAAGGCCAATCCGCAGGCCGTCAGCGACCTCGTCAAGGCCCGGCTCGGCATTGAGTGATCAGTCCCTGATGTTCGTCCGCACGGTATCGAAGCGCGATGTTCAAGCCGTTCGCGATCTGCTGGTGGAGACGTGGCACGCGACCTATGACGTCATCTACGGTGCGGATCGTGTGACGCAGATCACCGACGAATGGCATTCGCTCGCCGCGCTGGAAGCGCGGCTCGACGTGCCGATGTCCGAGTTTCTGGTCGCCGACGATGGTGAGGCGATCGGCGGCATGGCGTTCGCCGACACGGTGGATGACGGCAAGACCCTCATGCTGCGCCAGCTCTATGTTCGCCCCGCTTTTCAGGGCAGGGGCATCGGCGGCATGCTGCTCGACGAGGTCGAGGGCTGTTTTCCCGAAGCTGCGCGCATTCGGCTGGAGGTCGAGGAGGCGAACGCAAAGGCGATCGCGTTCTATCTTGCACAGGGCTTTGCCCGGATCGGCGAGGCAAAAGGCGCGGACGGCGTTGTCGCCCTGATCTACGAACGCCCGATCGTTTGGGCTTGAGGCTTGTCATTACCGGCCCGGACAGCCATAAGACACGCAACAATTCAGCGCCCAGTTTTTCGGATTTGCGCATGTCCATGAAAACCTTCTTCACGCAGTTCTTCACCTGGTGGAACGGCCAGACCCTCGGCACAAGGTTCCACACCTGGCGGCACGGCAAGCCGGTGGGCGAGGACGAGTTCGGCAATCTCTACTATGAGGGCGGCGTCGACACCGAAGGGCGCACGCGTCGCTGGGTGATCTACAAGGACTACGCCGAGGCGAGCATGATCCCGCCCGGCTGGCATGGATGGATGCATCACCGCGTCGACACGCCGCCGCAGGACGACCATTATCAGCCGCGCGAGTGGCAAAAGCCGCACGAGCCGAATCTGACGGGCTCGCGCTTCGCCTATCGACCGAAGGGCTCTGTCGCATCGCAGGAAAAGCGCCCGCGCGTTTCCGGCGATTACGACGCCTGGACGCCCGGTAGCTGACGGTTGGATGCTTCGCTCTTGCCACAATCTGGCATTAGGCGGGAATCGTCGATCGAACGGAGCGGGACTTGGCCAAGATGAAATCCACGCTGGCAGTTGCAGTCGCGAGCATCGCGCTTGCGAGCGTATCGACGCTCGCTTTGGCCCAGTTCCAGTGGGTTCCGCCGCCTTCCGATGAGTATATCTACGAGGAGCCGGCCCAGCAGCCACCCTCGGACGAGTTCATCTACGAAGAACCCTCTCAGGAAGCGCCTTCCGATGGCTTCGTCTTCGAAGAAGCGCCGGTCGAGAATGCGCCTTTCGAAGATGCACCGATGATGGAGGAGGCGCCGACTGAAGTGCCGATCGAGCGGATCGCCAATCCGGTCGCCGAATTTTCCGGCATCGACAAGATCACCGGCCGAATCACGTCCTTCGACGTCTATGTCGATGAAACCGTCCAGTTCGGCGCGCTGCAGGTGACACCGCGCGTCTGCTACTCGTCGGGCGAGGGGCAGGAGCCGCGCACCGATGGTTTCGTGGAGGTCGACGAGATCACGCTCGACCGCAAGATCCGGCGCATCTTTTCCGGTTGGATGTTCGCCGAAAGCCCCGGCCTCAACGCCGTCGAACACGCCGTCTATGACGTGTGGCTGAAATCCTGCAAGGCACAGTCCGACGTGCCCGCGCCGGAAACGGCCGGCGGCTGAAGTTTTCAGGTTTTGCTGCGGGGATCACCCCTCACCCTTACCCTCTCCCCATGGGGAGAGGGGGCACGAGCGTTGCGGCAATCTTCCTTCTCCCCTTGGGGGAGAAGGTGTCGGCAGGCGGATGAGGGCGCTTCAAAGAGAAACGCGTCATTGTTGACACACTTTGGAAATGGCGATCCGATCAAAACCGCGCCGGCTCGCCGTCCAGCGCGCTTTCCAAAATAGCTTCGTATTTGCGTCTCGGCACATCGATCGCGCCGAAGCGCTTGAGATGCTCCGTCGTGAACTGTGTATCCAGAAGGTCGAAACCGTTCGCGCGCAATCGTTCGACCAGCGCGATAAGGCAGACCTTCGACGCATCCCGTTCGAAGCTGAACATGCTTTCGCCGAAGAAGACGCGCCCCAGCGTGACGCCGTAAAGACCGCCGACGAGCCGTTCGCCCTGCCATGCCTCGACCGTATGGCAATGACCGATCTCGAAGAGCTTCGCATAGGCTTCGCGGATCGGCCGGTTGATCCATGTATTCGGACGCCCCGGCCGCGCGGCCCCGCAACCTGAAACGACGCCGGCGAAATCCGTATCGAAGCGAATGTCGAAAACGCCGCTGCGCGCGGTCCGGGCAAGGCGGCGCGAAACGTGAAAATCGTCGAGCGGGATGACGCCGCGCAGTTCCGGCCGCACCCAGAAGATTTCCGGGTCGTCGGCGCTTTCGGCCATGGGGAACACGCCCGCCGCATAAGCGCGCAGCAAGAGGTCCGTCGGGATCGAGAAGCCGGGGGCGAAGGGTCGGGTCATGTCAACTCAACCCTCCGCCGCGTGTCAGGGCTTGGACGCGAGATACTTTTCCAGCCAGTGGATATCGTAGTCGCCATTGGCGATGTCCGAATTCCCGACGAGGTCGCGGAAGAGCGGCAGCGTGGTGTTGATGCCGTCGACGACGAATTCGTCGAGCGCCCTGCGCAGGCGCATCATGCACTCGACACGGTTGCGGCCGTGCACGATCAGCTTGCCGATCAGGCTGTCGTAATAGGGCGGGATCTTGTAGCCATTATAGACCGCCGAATCGACGCGAACGCCGAGCCCGCCGGGCGGGTGGAACGTCGTCACCGTGCCGGGCGAGGGCACGAAGGTGCGTGCGTCCTCGGCATTGATGCGGCATTCGATCGCGTGGCCGTTGAAGCGGATGTCGTTCTGCGTGACCGACAGCCCGCCGGCCGACGCGACGCGGATCTGCTCATGCACCAGATCGATGCCGGTGATCGCTTCGGTGATCGGGTGCTCCACCTGAAGACGCGTGTTCATCTCGATGAAATAGAACTCGCCGTCCTCGTAGAGGAACTCGATCGTCCCCGCACCGGAATAGCCGAGCCCGGCAACGGCCTTGGAGCAGATTTCGCCGATCCTCTCGCGCTCGGAGGCGTTGAGCGCGGGCGAGGTCGCTTCTTCCCAGACTTTCTGGTGGCGGCGTTGGAGCGAGCAGTCGCGCTCTCCCAGATGAACTGCGTTGCCGCGTCCGTCACCCAGAATCTGCACTTCGATATGGCGCGGCTTTTCGAGGTATTTTTCGATGTAGACGGCGTCGTCGCCGAACGCGGCACCCGCTTCCGAACGCGCGGTGCCGAGCGCGATCGCCAATTCGTCCTCGGAACGTGCGACCTTCATGCCGCGCCCGCCGCCGCCGGCCGACGCCTTGATGATGACGGGATAGCCGATCTCGGCGGCAATGCGCTTGGCTTCGTCCTCGTCGGTGACGCCCCCTTCCGAGCCGGGCACGACCGGAATGCCGAGACGCTTTGCCGTGCGCTTGGCCTCGATCTTGTCGCCCATCACGCGGATATGGTCGCCCGAGGGACCGATGAAGGTGATGTTGTGGGCCGCGAGGATGTCGGCGAACTTGGCGTTCTCCGAAAGGAAGCCGTAGCCTGGATGGATGGCGTCCGCGCCGGTGATCTCGCAGGCGGCGACGATCTGATGGATGTTCAGATAGCTGTCGCGCGAGGGCGGCGGTCCGATGCACACGCTCTCGTCGGCAAGGCGCACATGCATGGCGTCGGCGTCGGCCGTCGAATGAACGGCGACGGTCTGGATGCCCAGTTCCTTGGCGGCGCGCAGGATGCGGAGCGCGATTTCGCCGCGATTGGCGATGAGGATTTTCTGAAACATGGTCGCTCCTATTCGATCACGACCAGCGGCTCTCCGAATTCGACCGGCTGCGCGTCTTCGCACAGGATCGCGGTGACCTTTCCGGAGCGCGGGGCCGGAATCTGGTTCATGGTCTTCATCGCCTCAATGATAAGAAGCGTCTGGCCTTCCTTGACGGTCTGGCCGACCTCGATGAAGGGGCGCGCGCCCGGCGAGGGCGACAGATAGGCCGTGCCGACCATCGGGGAGGGGACGGCGTTGCGCGCCTGATCGGCAGCGCTTGCCGGCGCGGCGCGCTCTTCCGATGCAGCGGCGGGCGCGGCAAAGGACGGGGCCGGCGCAGCGGGAGCGGCATAAGCCTGCACCGCAGGAGCCGTCTGGCGCGAAACGCGGATGCGCAGATCGTCCTGCTCCACCTCGATCTCGGACAGGTTCGTGTCGTTGAGGATGCCCGCCAGGTCGCGGATCAGTTGCTGGTCTACGCCGGCTTTCTTGGTCGACATGAAATTTTGCCCTTCTTCTTGATTGTCTCCGGTCATAGCCGGGCGGCAAGTGCCTGGATTGCAAGGATGTAGCCGATCGGGCCGAAGCCGCAGATCACACCGGTCGCGACCGGGGCCACCATGGTCTTGTGACGGAATTCTTCGCGCGCATGGATGTTCGAAAGATGAACTTCGGCGATTGGGATGGATAAAAGACGCAGCGCGTCGTGAATGGCGATCGAGGTGTGGCCGTAGCCGGCCGGGTTGATGATCAGGCCCGCCGCCATGTCCGGCGCCTCCTGAATCCACGTCACCAGGTCGCCTTCCATGTTGGACTGGCGAAAGTCGATGTCGAATCCCAGCCTTTCCGCCTCTGCCCGGCAATCTGCCTCGATGTCGGCCAGCGTCTTTACGCCGTAGATGCCCGGCTCGCGCTTGCCGAGCATGTTGAGGTTTGGCCCGTTCAGGACGAGAATGGTTTTCGGCATCAATACTTTTCCGGATGCAGCGCCTCGCGCGCGGCGTCTCTTCTATAGTCGCCTTGGCCCGCAACGCAAAGGTTGCGGGCGCTATGCACCTCTTCAACAGGCGACAAACATGTCGAAAACTTGATTAGGACGGATTTTCGTCCCGCGTCTGCGCGATTTTCTCGGCCAGCACGTCGCGCCCCATGGCACCGAACACGACCTCGTTGCCGACGACATAGGAGGGCGTCCCGGTGATCGAGAGCTGGTCGGCAAGTTCGTACGTCTCCTGGAAGGCCGCGATGATGGCCGGATTTTCCATTTCCTGGCGCAAGGCCGCTTCGTCGGCATTATGGCGAATGGCGACAAGAACGGCTTCGTCCTCCGTCACGCGCGCTTCGCTTGCCATGAGGTCGCGGTGAAACGCGTCGTAGCTTTGCGGATAGAGGTTGTGGAAGGCCATGGAAACGACATGGGCGCGTTGCGAATCCGGCCCCAGAATGGGAAATTCCTTAAGGACGAAGCGCAAATCCGGGTCGTCCGCGACGAGCGCTTCCATGTCCGGCAGCGCGCGTTTGCAATAGCCGCAATTGTAGTCGAAGAACTCGACGATCGTCACCGATCCTTCCGGGTTGCCGATGATGCCGTCATGGTCGGCATTGAAGATGCGGTCGGCCGATTCCCGGATGATCTCGGTCTGGACGAGCCGCTGGCTTTCCATCTGCCTCGTCTCCAGCGCCTGCTGCACCTCGATCATGATTTCCGGGTTGGTCACGAGATAATCGCGCACGATCGCTTCGACGGCTGCGCGGTCGGGAGCGGCAGCGGATGCGACGGCGGGCGTGGCAAGGGCCGCGGAGGCGGGGGCCGATCCGGCCACATAGCCGGCGACGGCTGCGCCGATCGCGACGACCGCGCCGGCAGCGACTGGAATCAAAGCGTTCATCGTTTTTCCTTTCGGGCAGCCGTCAGTCCTGCGGCCGCTGATTGATGATGTCCTGCGCCCGCACATAGCTCGGCGAGCCGGGCTGAAGGCGCGATTGCGCGCGGGCGGCGAACTGCCGTGCCTCGCGGAAATTGCCCGCGTAATAGTGTCCTTCGGCAGTTGCAAGCTCTGCCTCGGCGATCTCGCCCATCTGGCCGTAAGCCTGCGCAAGATAGCGATAGGCACTCACATATTCCGGCGCGCGCGACAGCCCCTGGGTCAGCGCGTCGACGGCCTTCATCGGCGCTTCGGGGCCGCCGGCTGCCAGCAGCGCCTGGCCGAGGCCGAACTGCATGAAGCCGGAATTGTTCGGGTCGAGACGTCCGGCACGTTGGAAGGCGGTCACCGCATCCTGCGGGCGATTGCCGCGGATCAGCACTTCGCCGCGCAATTCATGGAAATAGGGGTTGTTCGGTTCGCTGGCGATCAGGGCGTCCACCTTTTGCAAGGCTGCGGCCGGCGAGCCGGTCAGATGCGTGACGATAGCGTCGCCATAGCGCGCGGGCATGCCGGTGGTGTCGCGGAAAAGGCGCGAGGTCGCGCTTTGTCCTTGCGTATAGGCCGCGATCTTGGCCCGCATCATGTCGTGCCGGCGCTGCAAAGCGGCCGGGTCCTCGCGACTGTAGAAGCGGCTCGCCTGCGCCAGTTCCTGAACGTTCTGGATACGCTCGCGCGGCAGCGGGTGGCTGATCTGGTAGGGGTCGATCTGCGCGCCCGTCAGCGAAAGCGTGCTTGCCATGCGTTCGAACGTCTTGACCATGCCGCGCGCGGACTGGCCGGTCTGTTCCAGATAGGTGATGGCGGAACGGTCGGCCGTCGCCTCTTCGCTGCGCTGATAGGCCAAAAGCCCGCGCCGCGCCATTTCGCTGCCGCCCATAGCAAGGCCCATGCCGCCCTGTGCAAGGCCGCCCGCGCCGGATGCCGCGCCGCCGATGGCAGCGCCGATGCCCAGAAGACCGGCGACGATCGCCATCGTCTGCGCCGTTTCCAACTGTTGGCGCAGACGTTGTTGGTGCCCGCCTGCGATGTGCCCGGCCTCATGCGCGATCACGCCGATGATCTCGTTGGGCGTCTCTGACGCCAGAAGCGCGCCGGTATGGATGAAGATGCGCCGCCCGGCGACGAAGGCATTGAACGAATTGCTGTTGACGAGGATGATCTCGATGCCCGACCGCGATAGGCCCGCCGCCTGAAGAACCGGGCCTGCATATTCGCGCACCAGCGCCTCGATTTCCGCGTCGCGCACCACGGGAATGCCGCCCCGCTGGGCATGCGCGGTCGAGACGGGCGCAAAAGTGAGTTGCGCGGCAAGCAGGCCGGTCGTCACGATCTTGAAAAGGCGTCCGGCAGTGCTCAGCATGGCGATTCCTCGAAAAACGTCCTGCAGGCTATCCGTAGTCCAGCGGCGACGCGATGGAAAGTCTCAGGCGAAACCCGCGCGGACTTGTGAACCCTCAGTCGATCGGGCATCTCTGCGACCCCTCCGTATTCAGGCCCGCCATATTCAGGAATATCGATCTTGCCGCAAATTCTTCCCTCCCGCCGCTCCGACGTCGAACCTTTCCACGCCATGGATGTGCTGGCGCGCGCCAATGCGTTGCGTGCTGCCGGCCGCAGCATCGTGTCGCTCGCCGTCGGCCAGCCGTCCGATCCGGCGCCTGCGATCGTGCGGCAGGCGGCCGCGCGGGCTTTGGAAGGTGGCTCGATCGGCTACACCGACGCGCTCGGCCGGCGCGACCTGCGCGAGGCGATCGCGCGGCACTATCGCGAGCATTACGGCGTCGATGTCCCCATCGCGCGCATTGTGGTCACAACGGGGTCGTCCGCCGGCTTCAACCTCGCTTTCCTTGCCATGTTCGATCCCGGCGACAAGGTCGCGATCACGGTGCCCGGTTACCCGGCCTATCGCAACATCCTGAAGGCGTTCGGCCTCGACGTGGTCGAGATCGATCTTGAGGGCGCGGCATATCTGACCGCCGCACGGCTGGGAGAGGTGCATCGCAAGGAAGGGCTGAAAGGCCTGCTTTTCGCCAGCCCGGCGAACCCGACAGGCGCGATCACGCCGCCCGAGGCGTTGGAGAAACTTGTCGTGGCGACCCGCGCGATGGGCATCGCGGCCATCTCGGACGAAATCTATCACCGCCTGTCCTACACAAGCGGCGACGTGACCGCGCTTTGCTTCGGCGAGGACGTCACGATCATCAATTCCTTCTCGAAATATTACTGCATGACCGGCTGGCGGATCGGCTGGATGGTCGTTCCGGAACGGCTCGTCCGCGCGATCGAGCGTATCCAGCAAAGCCTTTACATCTCCGCGCCGGAACTCTCCCAGATCGGCGCGGCGAAGGCTTTCGATGCCACCGACGAACTGGAAATCGTTCGCGGCCGCTATCTGGAGAACCGCACGCTGCTGGGTAAGGCACTGCCGGAATTGGGCTTTCCCCTTGCCGCACCGATGGACGGCGCGTTCTACGCCTATTGCGATATCTCGCGCCATTCGAACGACAGCATGGAGTTCGCGACGAAAATGCTGGACGAAGCCGGCGTGGCGGCGACGCCGGGCCGCGACTTCGACCCGTTCGAGGGCGCGCGCTACATGCGCTTTTCCTATGCCGGCAGCAATGCCGACATCGCCGAGGCCGTCACGCGGCTGACGTCCTGGCTGAAATGAAAGAAGCCGGCGCTGGGCCGGCTTCTTCGCAACTCTCGGGCAGGGATCAGAAGAACCCCTTGCGCTGCCACCAACCCTGACGGCGCGGCTTGTCTTCGGCCGGTTCGGCGTCGTTGCTCGGCGTCTGCGACTGGACGACGGGTTCCGGCTTCTCGGCTGGCTTGGCGGGAGCGGGTTCGACTGGAGCCGCTTCCTGGCTGCGACCTTCTATGATTTCGGCTGCCGAGCTTTCCGGCTCGATGGCAACGACGGGAGCGTCCTCGGCCACGGCCTTCGTTTTTGCCGGAGCCTTTCGACGCGGCGCGCGCTTCTTGGCGGCGGGCTTGGCTTCTTCGTCGCCAAGGTCTTCGGCGGCGCTGACCGTCGCTTCCGTCTCGGACGTCGCCGTTTCTTCGGCCACAGCCTTGGCACGGCTCTTGCGAGGCGCACGGGCACGCTTTGGCTTGGCCGGCTGCTCCTCGGTCGGGGCATCTGCCGCTGCTTCGGCCGGAGCAGCGGCCTCTTCAGTCGCGCCCACCTGTTCGGCAGGAACTGCTTCGACCGCATTCATGGCCGCATCATCGACCTGTGCAGGCGAACCATCGGCGTCGACGGTCTGCTCGTCGCCATCCTCGCGTCGATTGCGGCGGCCACCGCGCTTGCCGCGCCGGCGCTTCTTGCGTCCCGCCTCGCCATCGTCGTCCGGCTGCTGGCCTTCGGACGCCTGCTGATCGCCTTCGCCAGCCACCGCGTCCTCGTCGTCGAGATCGCCGGCGGCTGTCTCGACGGCTTCGGTTTCGCCGTTCTGCTCCTGGTCGCGATCCCGGCCGCGCCGACGGCGACGGCGACGGCGCTTGCGGTCGCGATTGCCGTTCTCATCGGCGTCCGGCGGATTTTGCTGCGCCCGGTCCTGTGGCTCTTCGGTCGTCTCTTCGTCCTCGTCGATATCGAGATCGCCCGCCGCCGCTGCCGCCGCTGCGTCCTTGGCCGCTTCCGCTTCATCGTCCACGGTAGGCGTGGCGACCGGTAGCGTGGGAGGCTGATAGCCTTCCGGGCGCTCGATCTGCGCACCGCGCGAAATCACGTAATGCTGCGAACCGATCTCCTCATCGGCCTCGATCGTGATGGTGAGGTCGAAGCGGCGTTCGAGATCGGCGAGCGTCGCGCGCTTGTGGTTGAGCACGTAGAGCGCCGTCGAGGCCGGCGTGCGCACTGTGATGTGGCAGCGCGAATCCTTGAGCAGGTATTCTTCGATGGCGCGAACGACGAGCAGCGCGACGGACGATTCGGAACGAACATGGCCGGTGCCGCCGCAATGCGGGCAGGGCTGCATGGTCGAATCGAGCACCGATGCGCGGATGCGTTGGCGCGACATTTCGAGAAGGCCGAAATGCGATATACGGCCGACCTGGATGCGCGCTCGGTCGTTCTTGAGGCATTCCTTGAGCTTCTTCTCGACCGACCGGTTGTTCCGGTTCTCCTCCATGTCGATGAAATCGATGACGATGAGGCCGGCGAGGTCGCGCAGACGAAGCTGGCGGGCGACTTCCTCGGCTGCTTCCAGATTGGTCTGGAGCGCCGTGTCCTCGATGGAATGCTCGCGCGTGGAACGGCCCGAATTCACGTCGATGGCGACCAGCGCCTCGGTCTGGTTGATGATGATGTAGCCGCCGGACTTCAGCGTCACCTGCGGCTGGACCATCTTGTCGAGCTGCGCCTCGATCCCGTTGCGCGCGAAGATCGGCACGCTCTCGCGATAAGGCTGGACCATCTTGGCATGGCTGGGCATCAGCATGCGCATGAAGTCCTTGGCCTCGCGATAGCCGTCCTCACCCGCCACAAGAATCTGGTCGATGTCCTTGTTGTAGAGGTCGCGCACCGAGCGCTTGATCAGCGAGCCTTCCTCATAGACGAGGGTCGGCGCGGTCGATTGCAGCGTCAGCCCGCGCACGTTTTCCCACATGCGCATCAGATATTCGTAGTCGCGCTTGATCTCGGCCTTCGAGCGGCTTTCGCCGGCCGTGCGCAGGATCACGCCCATGCCGTCCGGCACGTTCAGATCTTCGACGACCGATTTCAGGCGCTTGCGATCCGCAGCGTTGGTGATCTTGCGCGAAATGCCGCCGCCACGCGCCGTGTTCGGCATCAGGACCGAATAGCGGCCGGCGAGCGACAGATAGGTCGTCAGCGCCGCGCCCTTGTTGCCGCGCTCTTCCTTGACGACCTGCACGAGCAGTATCTGGCGGCGCTTGATGACTTCCTGAATCTTGTAATGCTTGCGCACCGGGCGGCGGCGCGAGGCGGCTTCCTCGATGGCGTCTTCCGCGCCGACCGATTCGACATGGTCGTCGTCGCCATTGGAATCGTCGCCGTTTCCGTTCCGCTCGTCTCTGTCATCCGCCGAAGGGGCGTCTTCGGAAACGACATCGGCGGACACGTTTTCCGCCTTGGCGTCGGTGCCGCGCGCGTCGTCGTCGCCGGCGTCCGCATTTTCGGCTGCGTCGTCCTGATCCTGCGCCTTCTGGCCGGCACGTTCACGGCCCTTGCCGCCGCGCCTGCGGCGACGGTTGCGCCCGTTTCCGTCCTCATCCTCGTCGTCGTCGTCCGAATGCGCGGCAGCTTCGGCTTCGGCGCGGATCAGCGCCTGCCGGTCGGCGACCGGAATCTGGTAATAGTCGGGGTGGATTTCCGAAAACGCCAGGAAGCCGTGGCGATTGCCGCCATATTCGACGAAAGCGGCCTGCAGCGAAGGCTCGACCCGCGTTACGCGTGCCAGATAGATATTGCCTTTGAGCTGCTTCTTGTCCTGAGATTCGAAGTCGAATTCTTCAATGCGGTTGCCGCGAACGACGACGACCCGCGTCTCCTCCTGGTGGGAGGCATCGATAAGCATTTTGTTGGGCATGATATATAGACTCCCCGGCACGCACCGCCCCGGGGGAGGTCGTCACAACGCCGCGCCGCGAAGACGGATATGGCATGCCGGATAAAAGGGGGACCCGGGGCCGCTGGCGCGACACGTTAGGCCGACCGCCCGCTGCCGTTGAGGCGCGGTCACATGCGATCATGGGCCTGAGTGTGTCGAAAGCCATGCTACAGCCTGCGGATCCTTTCTGAACCAAGGCCCGGCGGTCGCCGAACCAGCTGCGATTTGCTCGGGTTACGAGCCGGCACGGGGATATCCCTGCCGTTTTCCAAACGGCATGGGCTGAAGCCGACATGCCGAAGAATCCTGTCCGGACAGATGCACCGCATCGGGAAGGGGGAGAGTGACTCCGCCGGTTGCGCATTGCGCATCCCTCAACGGACATTCGCAAAAGTCCGATCTGCTTTTATGATTTGCCGGCCTTCAAGGCAACCCTCTATTTCCGTAGCCGCTAAAGCACTTTCATCGGCGCGAATGACGGTTGCGGGCCTCATGAAAAGGTTTGATTAACCACGTCCGTCTACGACTTCGTAATCCCCGGTCGCCGAGCGACTGCGCCGAAGCGGGACGTTCGACATGGCATCATTGTTCAAAGGATCACCAGCTCTCGCTCCCCGCATGTTCGGGTGGCTCGTAGGGCTCGCGGCGATCCTGCTGATGTCCAGCGCCGCGCATGCCTCACCGATTCAGGTCGAGGGATTGCGCGTGGTCGGCGACGCATCGCGCGCGCGGATCGTGATGGACGTTTCCGACAGTCCCGACCTGCGCTGGTTTTTGTTGCGCGCGCCGCATCGTCTGGTGCTCGAACTCACCGACGTCGAATATCTCCATGACGAAACCGCCGCCTCACCGCGCGGTCTGATAACCGACATCGCGTTCACCGACGCGGGCGGCGCCAAATCGCGCATGATCGTCACCGGCGAGGGCGCGTTCGTGGTCGAGAATGTCGATATCATGAAGAACGAGGACGGCGCGGGCTATCGGGTCGTGGTCGATATGGTCGCCGGTTCGGACCGGCAGTTCGAGGCGGCCCTTGCCGACCAGATCGCGACGACTTCCGTGACCTCGGCAGGGCAGGCACCGGACGTGCCGCGCTTCACCATCGTCATCGATCCAGGCCATGGCGGAGCCGACAGCGGCGCGCGCGGCGTTTCGGGCGTTCTGGAAAAGACTATCACGCTCGCCTTCGGGCTGGAATTGAAGAAGGCGCTGGAGGACCTTGACCGCTACGACGTGCATATGACGCGCGACCGAGACAGGTTCCTGCGCCTCGACGAACGTGTCAGGATCGCGCGGCGACACGAGGCGGACCTCTTCATCTCGATCCATGCCGATGCGATTCGCCATCGCGACGTGCGCGGAGCGACGGTTTATACCGTGTCGGAGACCCCGTCGGATGCAGCCTCGGCCGCCAAGGCGATTCGCGAGAATCTGGCTGATCAGCTCGCCGGCTACGGTTCGCCCGAAGAGAGCGACGAGGTCTCGGGCATTCTGGCCGATCTGGTGCGACGGGAGACCGACGGCTTTTCGCTGCGCTTTGCGAATGCGCTGGTGGACAGCCTGTCCTCCGAAATCGCCATGATCAAGAATCCGCATCGTTTCGCGGGCTTTCAGGTTCTCAAAGCGCCGGACGTGCCATCCGTGCTGGTCGAGCTCGGCTATTTGTCGAACGCGGCCGACGAAGCGCAGTTGCGCGATGTCGAATGGCGCGCGCAGGCGACTGCCGGTATCGTCGGGGCGATAGATCGTTTCGCTGGCGGGCGTATCGGCTCGACGGAATGACCGTCGATCCGATCATATCGGCATCGCTCGCGTTATCGTGGCTTGACGGCAACAGGCATGGTATTAATCCTCCATTGTTGCAGGCACTTGCAATATGTGCCGCAATTTGCCCACAAGCGCACGACAGGTAGCGTTATGCGAAACGGCCGGCAGCGGGCAATCGAATTCCGGGGCGCCGCCGAATCGAACGACAGACTGGAGCGGGCATGATTCGTCTCATCGGGTATTTCTTCGGCATCGGCGTGATGCTGGCGCTTGTGGTTGCCGCCGGCGTCGCCCTTTATATTGGAACGGTCTCGAAGGACCTTCCCGACTATGAGGTGCTGGCCCGTTACGAGCCGCCGGTGACGACGCGCGTCCACGCGTCGGATGGTGCGCTGATGGCCGAATTTGCGCGTGAGCGTCGGCTTTATCTGCCGATCCAGGCGGTTCCCGACCGCGTGAAGGCGGCTTTCCTGTCGGCCGAGGACAAGAATTTCTATCAGCATCCGGGCATCGATATCCTGAGCCTGTTCCGCGCCGTCTCGACGAATGTGCAGAATTTCGGCTCCGGCCGCCGTCCCGTCGGCGCGTCGACCATCACCCAGCAGGTGGCGAAGAACTTCCTTCTCGATTCATCCGTGACCTACGATCGCAAGATCCGGGAAATGATTCTCTCCTTCCGTATCGAGCAGGCCTATTCGAAGGATCGCATCCTCGAACTCTACCTCAACGAGATTTTCTTCGGCCTTGGCTCCTATGGCATAGCGGGCGCGGCGCTGACCTATTTCGACAAGTCGGTCAACGAACTCGAACTCCATGAGATGGCTTATCTCGCCGCGCTGCCGCGCGGACCGGGCAACTATCACCCCTTCCGTCACACCGAGCGCGCTATCGAACGCCGCAACTGGGTGATTGACCAGATGGTGTCGAACGGCTTCGTCGAACCGGAAGATGGCGCGCGGGCCAAGCAGGAAGACATCGGCGTCAATCTGCGCCGTGGCGGCTCCTATATGATGGCGGGCGAGTATTTCACCGAGGACGTGCGCCGCGAGATGATCGCGCGCTACGGCGAGGATGCGCTTTATGAAGGCGGTTTGTCCGTCCGCACCACGCTCGACCCGAAGATGCAGCTTCAGGCGCGCAAGGCGCTTCACAGCGGGCTGATCCGCTACGACACCTTGCGCGGCTTCCGCGGCCCGGTCGAGGAGATCGAGCTTGGCGACGACTGGGGCGTCCCGCTCGCCGAGGTGCGCCGTCTGGCCGACGTGCCCGAGTGGCGTCTGGCCGTCGTTCTCGAAACGTCCGGCGGCGAGGTTTCGGTCGGCCTGCAACCTGAGCGGCAGGCGTCTGGCGAACTGGTTGCCGATCGTGACACGGCGACGCTCAACGTTTCGGACATGGAGTGGGCGCTGCGCCACACGGTCGACGGACAGCGCGTTCGCGCCGGATCGATCGGCGAGGTGCTGCAGGCCGGCGACGTCGTTTACGTCGAAGAAAAGAGCGACGGCGGGTTCATGCTTCGCCAGATGCCGGAAGTTTCCGGCGGCCTGGTCGCGATGGACCCGCAGACCGGCCGCGTGCAGGCCATGGTCGGTGGCTTCTCCTTCTCGCAATCGGAGTTCAACCGCGCCACGCAGGCGATGCGCCAGCCCGGCTCGTCCTTCAAGCCGATCCTCTACGCGGCGGCGCTCGACAATGGCTACACGCCCGCGTCGGTCGTCGACGACGCGCCGATCTCGATTCGCATCGGCAACGACGTCTGGGAGCCGCGCAATTACGGCGGCGATTTCGCCGGACCCTCGACCCTTCGCATGGGCATCGAGCGCTCGCGCAACCTGATGACGGTGCGCCTTGCCAACGACATGGGCATGGACATCGTCGCCGAATATGCCGAGCGCTTCGGCGTCTACGATAAGATGCTGCCGGTTCTGGCCATGTCGCTCGGCTCCGGCGAGACGACGGTCATGCGCATGGTTTCGGCCTACGCTGTGATGGCCAATGGCGGCCGCTATATCCAGCCCTCGCTCATCGACCGCATCCAGGACCGCTACGGCAAGACCGTTTTCAAGCACGACCAGCGCATCTGTCATGGCTGCAACGCGCCCGCTTGGGAGAGTCAGGCCGAGCCCGAACTGATCGACGAGCGCGACCAGGTGCTCGATCCGATGACCGCCTACCAGATCACCTCGATGATGGAAGGCGTCGTCCAGCGCGGCACGGCGACGACGCTTGCCGAACTCGGCCATCCGATCGCCGGCAAGACCGGCACGACCAACGATGCGCGCGACGTCTGGTTCGTGGGCTACACGCCCGACCTCGTCGTCGGTCTTTATATCGGCTACGACCAGCCGCGCTCGCTGGGCTCTGGCGCGACGGGCGGCGGTCTGGCCGCTCCGATCTTCAAGGAGTTCATGACCGAGACGCTGAAGGAAAAGACACCGGTCGCCTTCCGCGTTCCCGAGGGCATGCAGCAGATCGCCATCAACCGCCAGACGGGCATGCGCGCCAATCAAGGCGAGGCAGGCGTGATCATGGAAGCGTTCAAGCCCGGAACGGGGCCGGCCGACAGCTACTGGGTCATCGGCATGGATGGCGCGACCGCCGAGCGCGCGCGCGAAATCTCGCCGCAGGCAAGCGAAGCCCTCATCTCCGGATCGGGCGGCGGTCTTTACTGATCGTCGCCTTCCAAGCGGCTGCGCCGGCTTTACAGCACGGCGCGGCCTGCCTATGTTCCGCGCCGATCTCTTCCCACTATCCGACAGGAAAGGCGAACGCCCAGATGCGCGCCGAAACGGAAAATCTCATCGACGAAATCAGGCAGGCCATAACCCTGCTGAGGAGGCATCTTTGACTGGGATCAGGCTGTAAAGCGACTTGATTACCTGAACAATCGTGCCGAGGACGCCGATCTGTGGAACGATCCGCAGGAGGCGCAAAAGCTGATGCGCGAGCGCCAGTCGCTCGAAGATGCCATCACCGCCATCAAGGGGCTGACGCAGTCGCTCGAGGACAATATCGGGCTGATCGAGCTTGGCGAGGAAGAGGGCGACGACGAGGTCGTGCGCGAGGCCGAAGCGTCGATCCGCTCGATGCGCGGCGAAGTCACCGCACGTCAGGTCGATACGCTGCTGTCGGGCGAGGCCGACGGCAACGACACCTATCTCGAAGTGCATTCGGGCGCGGGCGGAACGGAAAGCCAGGACTGGGCGTCCATGCTCCTGCGCATGTATACGCGCTGGGCCGAACGTCGCGGCATGAAGGTCGAAATCCTCGAACTCCATGACGGGGAAGAAGCCGGCATCAAGTCGGCGACGATCCTCATCAAGGGCGAAAAGGCCTATGGCTGGCTGAAGACCGAATCGGGCGTGCACCGTCTCGTGCGCATTTCACCCTATGATTCCAACGCGCGCCGCCACACTTCGTTCGCAAGCGTGTGGGTCTATCCCGTCATTGACGATTCGATCGAGATCGACGTCTCCGAATCGGATGTGCGCATCGACACCTATCGCGCGTCCGGCGCGGGCGGCCAGCACGTCAACACGACCGATTCGGCCGTGCGCATCACGCATATCGCGACCGGCATCGTCGTCGCCTGCCAGCAGGAGCGCTCCCAGCACAAGAACCGCGCCAAGGCGTGGGACATGCTGCGCGCGCGTCTTTACGAGGCCGAGTTGAAGAAACGCGAGGAAGCGGCCAGCGCGACCGAAGCGTCGAAGACCGAGATCGGCTGGGGCCACCAGATCCGTTCCTACGTGCTTCAGCCCTATCAGCTCGTGAAGGATCTGCGCACCGGAACGGAAAGCACGTCGCCGCAGGACGTGCTCGATGGCGGCCTTGACGAGTTCATGGAAGCCGCCCTTGCGCACAAGATCGAAGGATCGGCCGGTGAGACGATCGCCGATATCGACTAGAATAAGAAAACCGCTGCCGAAATGTCGGCGGCGGTTCTGCCTTTCCCGCAGATGCCGGAAGGCGATGCTGCGCCCCATGCGCAACAGTGATCGTTTTCCTTTTCCACTCCGTTTGTCGCCTGCAACAAACCCTGTTGTGCCGTCGGAATCGATCGCGCACTGTTGTCGGACGTGATTCGAGGGTTCACGGACCGGGGACGGTGATTTGCGGACGTCTGATACTTTTTGGCACCGGATTTGTCTGGCGGGAGCGGGATTGCTCTTGTCGGCCTGCGCCGCGCCGACCGATCTTCAGCGCTCCAGCCTTTCCGAACGCTCCGGCGCGACGCAGGCGATCGCTGTGCCGCCGCCTGGAGGGCCGACGATCGTCGACGTCGTCGAACGCCGATATGCAAATGCGATCCAGCAGGACGTGATCCTGAGCGCGAGTTCGGCAGTATCCGGGCAGAACCTGCTGCGCGTACAATTGTTCGGCTCCGTCGGCACGGAGGGCGGGCAGTCCACCCTGTCGAACCTGCCGCCTACGGAAGGGACCGTTCGGCGCGAGATGCGAACGGCGATTCCAGGCGTCGCGATGCAGATTTCTCCGCTCTACGCGCAAAACAGTTACGGGCCGTTCGGCTATGCCGTCGGGCGGTCGGGGCGCGATCTGTGTCTTTACGCATGGCAGCGGATTCGCGGGCCGGAGCGGGCAGCGCCGTTCGGCACGCGAGGCACGATCCAGACGCGGCTGCGCCTGTGCCAGGCGGGTGCGAGCGAGCATCAGCTTCTGGCCGTCATGTATGGCTACACGATCACGACGAGCTTCGGTTTCGACGGATGGAATCCCTTCGGCGCGGCGGCTTCGCCCGATCCGCGGCTGGGGACGACCGGCAGCCAGATATTTCCTGTCGGCGCGTCCTGGAACGAAACCGTGGCTCCTGCCGAACCTGAGCCGCTGATCCTGCGTCCGGCAAGACGGCAGACGCCGGCGAGCGACGTGGTGCAGATGCGGCAGGCTACCCCCGTCGCGACGGCTCCGTCGGGACCGGTCGTGCCGCCACCTTCGGCGACGGGCGATGCGCCGCTCGTGCCGCCTCCGCCGGGCGCATCGGGTGCAACTCCCACTGCTACGCCGTTGGTTCCGCCACCGCCTGCGACCGGACCGGCCTCGTGAGACTCGGGAGGGGTGACGTTTACGGACGGTTAGTCACATCCGGTGGTTTCGGAGCCGTTTAATCTTTGTCGCCGTCCTTTGGTCTAGGTTGACCAGCGGTGGGGGGTACGTGTCGAACATGCGATCTTGGACGCTGAGTACGCAATGGCGAAATTCGCTTCTGCCCTGATCTGGTTTGCAATGGCGATCTGCGTGCTCGCGATCGTGTCGCTGCCAATCAATCTCCAGACCCATCTGATCGCGGGCACGATCATCCTTGTGGCGATGATTCTGCTCAAACTCACGAAACCGGAAGGGACGTGGCGGCTGATCGCGCTCGCGCTCGGCACGGCGATCGTGCTGCGCTACGTTTACTGGCGCACGACCAGCACATTGCCGCCGGTCACGCAGCTCGAAAACTTCATTCCGGGCCTGCTGCTCTATCTCGCCGAGATGTACAGCGTCTTCATGCTGTTTCTCAGCCTGTTCATCGTCGCCCGGCCATTGCCGTCGCGCCCCGCTGAATTTGTCGAAACGCAGAACGTGCCGACCGTCGATGTTTTCATCCCGACCTACAACGAAGACGCCGCTCTTCTCGCCGATACAGTGTCGGCGGCGATCGCGATGGACTATCCCGCCGACAAGATGACCGTCTGGCTGCTCGACGACGGCGGCACGGTGCAAAAGCGCAATGCTGACAATGTTGTCGACGCGCAGGCAGCCGAGACGCGCTACCGCGAATTGCAGAAGCTGTGCGACGATCTGGGCGTGCGCTACCTGACGCGCGAGCGCAACGAACATGCCAAGGCCGGCAACCTCAATAACGGTCTCGCCCATTCGACCGGCGAACTCGTCGTCGTCTTCGATGCCGACCATGCGCCCGCGCGCAGCTTCCTGCGAGAGACGGTCGGCTACTTCGCCGAGGATCATCGACTGTTCCTCGTCCAGACGCCGCATTTCTTCCTCAACCCCGACCCGCTGGAAAAGAACCTGCGCACCTTCGAGAAGATGCCGTCGGAAAACGAGATGTTCTACGGCATCATCCAGCGCGGCCTCGACAAGTGGAACGCCGCGTTCTTTTGCGGATCGGCTGCGGTTCTGCGCCGCGAGGCTTTGCTTGAAGCCGACGGGTTCAGCGGCGTATCGATCACCGAGGATTGCGAAACCGCCATCGAACTTCATTCGCGCGGCTGGAACTCGATCTATGTCGACAAGCCGCTGATCGCGGGCCTGCAACCGGCGACCTTCGCCTCGTTCATCGGCCAGCGCTCGCGCTGGGCGCAGGGCATGATGCAGATCCTGCGGTTCCGGTTTCCGCTTTTAAAGCGCGGACTCTCGCTGCCGCAGCGCCTTTGCTACATGTCTTCCACATTGTTCTGGCTGTTCCCGTTTCCGCGAACGATCTTCCTTTTCGCGCCGCTCTTCTACATCTTCTTCGATCTTCAGATTTTCACCGCGTCCGGCGGCGAGTTCCTCGCCTATACGCTCAGCTACATGCTCGTGAACCTGATGATGCAGAACTATCTCTACGGCTCGTTCCGCTGGCCATGGATTTCCGAACTCTACGAGTACATCCAGACCGTGCATCTGCTTCCGGCCGTCGTTTCGGTGGCGCTCAATCCGCGCAAGCCCACTTTCAAGGTGACGGCGAAGGACGAGCAGATCACCAAGAGCCGCCTGTCGGAACTGTCGCGTCCGTTCTTCGTGATTTTCGGCGTCCTCCTGATCGGCGTGCTGGCGTCGGCGTGGAAGATTTACGCCGAACCCTACAAGGCCGATGTCACGCTGGTCGTCGGCGGCTGGAACCTTCTCAATCTCGTTCTGGCCGGTTGCGCGCTCGGCGTCGTTTCCGAGCGTAGGGAGAGAGCCGCGACGCGACGCATCCGCATTTCGCGGCGTTGCGAATTCAAGATCGGCGAGGACTGGGTGCGCGGATCGATCGAGGATGTGTCGGTCAACGGGGCGCGGATCAAGGTCAATGCCACCTCTGCCGCGCCGTTCGAGGTCGGAGCCATGACGGCGCTGCGGTTCAAGCCGCACTGGTCCGACGAGACGGGCGAACTTCCCGTGATCGTGCGAAACAGCGAACGCGAAGGCAATGGCATGAATATCGGTTGCTCCTATGACCGCCGGGAACCGATGCATCATCGCCTCGTCGCCGATCTCGTCTTTGCCGATGCGAAGCAGTGGAGCGGCTTTCAGGTCGGGCGACGGCGCAATCCGGGGGTCTTCATCGGCACGCTCTGGTTCTTCCAACTGGCGATATTCCAAACGTTCCGTGGCCTCGTCTACCTGTTCGGCGGCCAGTCCGGCGCGCGGGAGCACCGGCAATGACCCGGCTGACCGTCGCCCTTTGCGCCTTGCTCGCGCTGTCGACCAGCGCGCTTGCCCAGCCGCAACCCTTCGACATGACGCCGGAGCGTCCGGTCGAGAGGCCGAGACCGCAGCGTCCGAATACGCCGACGCCGCCACCCTCCGTACAAATGGACGAAGCGGGGCCGGAAAATGATGCGGAGGAGGTGGCAGACGACCCGCAGCCCGTGCCGGAAGAGACTGCCGGAGAGTTGCGGCGCAATCTCCTGCCGTCCTCGATCCTGCGTCTCGAGGGTGAAAACGATATACGCCGTTTCGCATTCTATCTGACGGATGAGCAGGCTGCCGCGTCCGCGAATCTTCGTCTCGGCTACCAGAATGCCATCGTCGTCGCCCCCGAGGCCTCGCAGCTGGCCGTGGACATCAATGGCGTACGCGTCGTCGGAGAAAGCATCGCGTCGACCAACAGCGTCAAGGAGGTGGCGACGGATCTTCCGGCAGGCCTGCTCCAGCCGGGCCGCAACGAAATTTCGTTCCTGTCCTCCCAGCGCCACCGCACCGATTGTTCGATCCCCTCGACCTACGAATTGTGGACCGAGCTTGACGCGGAGCATACCTATCTGACGCTCGACACGGCGAATGACGTGTCGCAATGGCAGATCGCTGATCTTAAGGCGATTGCGGGCGACAGCGACGGACAGGCGACGATCGGTCTCGTCGTACCTTCGCTGGCGACGGCAGATGTGGCGTCCGAGGTTCTCCGCCTCGCGCAGGCTGTCGCGCTTCTCACCAATCTGCCGAGCCTGCGGTTCGAAGTCGCCAGTTCCGTTGCCGATGGCGCGCTCTCCAGTGCCAACCTCGTCGTCGTCGCTGGTACGACAAGCGAGGTCGAGGGCATCGTCGGCCAGAATGATGGTGTCGACGGCGATGCTGCGGTCTCGTTTCGCCGGCTGGACGGCGTATCCGCGCCGGCTCTTGTCCTGTCGGGCGCGGATCGTTCCGGTTGGGTCGGCGCCGTCGAGCAATTGGCCGCACAGGTCGGGCCGTCCTCCTTTGCGCTGCGCGAAGCACTGATGACCGAGGCCTGGAGCCTCCCGAATCCGCCGATGCTCTATCAGGGGCGCGACCTCGGTTTCGCCGAAATGGGCGTCTCTTCGGAACAGTTTTCCGGCCGGCGCTACATCCGCCGGTTCCAGTTTGCCGTGCCGGCGGACTTTTACGCGCAATCCTATGGCGAGGCCCGCATTCTTCTGGATGCGGCCTATACGGACGACGTCAAGCCGGGCAGTCTGATCAATATCTATGTGAACGGTAACATAGCAACCTCGATGCCGATCACGACACGCGGCGGGCGCGTGCTTCGCCAGTTCCCGATCAAGGTCACGATGCGCCACTTCCGGCCGGGCGTGAACGAGGTCACGTTCGAGGCCGATCTCTTGACGGATGCCGACGAGGTCTGTGCGCCCGGCGCGGCGACGGATCAGACGCCACGTTTCGCCCTGTTCGACACGTCCCGCTTTTCGCTCCCGGATTTCGCGCGCATCGCGCAGATACCCGATCTGTCCGCGATGTCGGGAACGGGCTATCCCTATCTTTTGAACAACGAGCCGGTTCCCGTGGTCATGGGACGCGGCAATATGGGCACCTTGTCGGCGGCCGCCAGCGTCCTTGGGCGGATCGCGATCGCGTCGAGCCGGATCATTCCCTTGAAGGTCCTGTCGTCGCCTTCGGAAGCGCGCGATCGCGATGCGATATTCTTCGGCACGCCGGCGGGGCTCGATCCGAGCGTATTGTCTCAGGTTGGCATCAACGATGCCGTCGCCGCGTCGTGGGCGCCCAGCGCGACGATCGCCGGCGGGGCCGCGACAGGAGTTGAACGCCTCGACATGGAGGCGTGGCGCGAGCAGGTGAACGGCGGCCTGATCGCGCGCACGATCGAGGATTTCAGGACATGGTTGCGCGACACGTTCGACATATCCGCAGACATGCTGCGTTTCGTCCCGCAGGACGCACAGCCTTACGCGCCGACCGCTGAGGACGCATTGATCGTGGCGCAGGCTGCGGGTCCGACGGGGCAGGGCACCTGGACGGTGATTACAGCTCCACACGAGGCGCAGCTTGCCACAGCCGCGCAAAATCTCGTCGGTCACGGTGCCTGGCAGCAACTGTCGGAGCATCTGACGACATTCGCCGGCGATGGAACGATAGGCGCCATGGAGATCAGCCGCGGAACGTTCCGGCAGACGGTCCCGCCCTCCGCCAACAATTATCGGCTGATCGTGGCGAACTGGCTGTCGAGCAATATCCTGTCCTATTCGGCGATCCTCATCGTGGCGTGCGGTTTCCTCGGTATCGCCACGTCGGCGCTGCTCTCCAGGCTGGGACGGCGTCGATGAAACACTTTGTGTGCCTGTTCCTCGTTTTGTCGGCGGCTTTGGCGGGGCAGTCCATGGCGCAGAATGATCGGTCGCTGGTGACGGGTACGGAATGGGACCGTTATTCGGGCCGCTTCGTGACTGCGGAGGGGCGGGTTCTCGATGATGCGAATGCCGGAATCAGCCACAGCGAGGGGCAGGGCTATGGGCTGCTGCTTGCCGAAATGGCCGACAGCCAAGCCGATTTCGACCGGATCTGGGCCTTTACGCGCGATGAATTGTTGTTGCGCGACGACGGTCTGGCAGCCTGGAAATGGGAGGCCGATGCCTCACCGCACGTCACCGATATCAACAACGCGACCGATGGCGACATTCTCATCGCCTATGCGCTGGCGCGTGCGGGCGAGCGCTGGGGAGACGCTCAGTACACGGACGCGGCGGCCGATCTGGCAGGTTCGATAGCCGAGCACGCCGTGCTGCGCTATCAGGGCCGCGTGCTTCTGATGCCGGCCGTCGATGGCTTCGGCGTGGCCGATCGCGCGGACGGCCCGGTCATCAATCCGTCCTACTGGGTGTTCGAGGCGTTTCCGGTTCTCGAGCGGCTTGCGCCGGATGGCCCGTGGCAGGAACTTGCCCGGACGGGCCGCGACCTGATCGCGCATGCGCGCTTTTCGGATCGCCGCCTTCCCGCCGAATGGCTGTCGGTCGCGGGCATTCCGCGTCCCGCACAGGGTTTCAAGGCGGAATTCGGGTATAATGCGCTGCGAATCCCTCTCTACATGATGCGTGGCGGTATGACTGAAGACGACGTAGCGATGGAATTGGGTGCCGCGATACGCGATGCGGACGGCAATCTCGTCCTTGTCGATCTGGGGAGCGGCGAGCCAACGGAAACGCTCACGGATGCCGGCTACCGCATCCTTGCAGCGCTTGGCGGCTGCGTGGCGAACCAGACCCCGCTTGCGCCCGATCTGCGCGACTTCGAACCGACGGTCTACTATCCTTCGACCCTTCATCTTCTGTCGCTCGCCTTCGTGCGTGAGGCCGCGCCGGAGTGTCTGCAATGAGATTGCGCGCTGCAAGGCTCATATTCGCTGCCGGCGTTGCGATCTGGCCGGCCGGTTCCATTGCCGAGAACTGGTCGATCGATGACGAGCGGCTTCGAGTGACCAGCACGGGGGCCGTTCCGGTCGCTCCGTCGTTCGAGGCGCATGAACGGGCCGAGCCCGCGCCGCCTTTGGCCGAACCTGCTCCCCAAGCTGAACCGCTCGTTGCCCAAGCTCCGCAGGACACGCCCCTCCAGCCGCTGCCGCAAGTCGACGAGTCGGCCATCCGCTATTTCGCTGAGCGTGGCGACACGCGTCGGCTCGAGGCGGAAATCGCAAGACTTCGCGCGCTCTATCCCAACTGGACGCCGCCAGCCGATCCGCTCGCGGTGCCGGAAAATGTCGACGAGCGCCTTGAAGAGATGTGGCGGCTTTATGCCGAGGGACGTCTTGGCGAAGTGCGTCAGGCGATAGCCCGGCGGCAGTCCGAACAGGCCGACTGGCAGCCACCGGCCGACCTTCTGGACCGGCTGCAATTGTCGGAAGCGCGCGAGCGCCTTTTCAACGCGTCCGATCTGGATCAGTATCAGATGGTGGTGCGGCTCGGATCGGAGAATCCAAGCCTTCTCACCTGCTCGGAAGTCGACGTCCTGTGGCGCGTCGCCGAAGCCTTTGCGATGACGGATCGCCAACCGCGCGCGCGCGATGCCTATCGCTACATTCTCACGTCCTGCGACGATGTGCAGGAGCGGCTCGCAACCATGCAGAACGCCAGCACCGTCCTGCCGGACGATCTGGTCGAGGAACTGCTCACGCTTGAACGCACCGGCGAGGACGGGCAGGGCGAGTTCGCCAGCATCCGGGATGCACGCGCGCGCGATCTGCTCGCCAGGGCCGGCGAAGAACCGACGCTTCAGGTCGCCGGCGAGGCATTGCGGCGTGTCGAGCGGCTGGCACAGGATGGCGATGATGCAAGCGATCCCCGGCTTCTCGGCTGGTATCATCTTCGCCGTGAAAATGGCGAGGAAGCCGAACGCTGGTTCCATCTGGCGCTCGAACGCGAGCCGACCGGCGAGGCGGCCGAAGGTCTTTCGCTGGCGCTGATCGAGCGCGACCAGTTCACCGAGGCGGAAGACACGATCTATCCGTATCGCGCCGAGAACGACGATCGCCAGGCGGTCTATCTCGCCGCCGCCGCCAATCTGCTCGGTACGGAGCCGCGCGTGGCACTGTCCTCGCAGGTTCTGGCGCGCATCGTCGCGGAGGCGGTAGCGGTGCGCGATGTCACCGTTGCACGTCAGCTTGGATGGTATGCGCGCGCATATGGTCAGCATGAAACGGCCGGCCAATGGTTCGCGACGGCGCTGGGCTTCGATCCCGACGACGAGCCGTCGGCCTACGGGCTCGCTTTGACGCGGTTGCAACTTGGCGACGATACGGGCGTTGCCGAATTGCGCCGGCTCTGGACGGGACGATCCGAACGCATCTTCGCCGTCGGCACGCCCAATGCGATAGATGCCACCGAGCCCGCGCAGGTTGCCGCGCCAGCGCAGTCCCAGCCACAACAACAAACCCGGCAAGAGGAGTCGCAGCCGGTGGCCTCTGGGCCCCGCGCATCCGAGCAGCCGGCGCGCACTGCGGCCCCCGCACCCCAGCGGCAGACAGGTTGCCGAACGACGGTCGATCCACGCTCGCTTTCCCCGGCCACGGCGCTTCAGCGCGGATGGTGCCTGATGGAGCTCAACCGGCCGCTCGAAGCCGCCCAGGCATTCGATGTGGCGCTGGCAAGCAACGCCGAGCAGGCGCGGCGGGACGCGGCCTATGGCAAGAGCCTTGCCTATCTGCGCGCCGGGCTGGTGGACGACGCGGCGGTCGCCGCCGCCTCGGCGCCGATGACGCCCGAACGCGGCGCCGAGTTGCAGTCGAGCATCCTTGCCGAGCGCGCATTGGGCGCATTCGAAAAGCGCCGCTACACCGAAGCGCTGATCGCGCTCGACCAGCGCGCGCAGATCGCGGCCGAGCGCAACGACCTTCTCGTTCTGCGCGGCTACGCCTATCTCAATCTCGGCCGGATCGGTGATGCCGAGCGTGTATTTCGCGCAGTGGCCGCCACCGGCAATCGGGAAGGTTTGCGCGGTATCGCGGCCGTGCAGGAAAGTCGCGGCGCCAACTGATCGATCGAATGCTTGGCCGACTGGCGGGCTTGGTGATCGTCCGCGAGGCTGCTACACTTTGTCCAACTTGAAAAACTGGGTGCCTGCTGCCGGGGCGTTACTGCTTGGCGCGGCGCTGAAGGACATGATGTGAAAGACCCCGAGCACGGCGATGACAAGCCGTCGGACGGGGCACGCGAGCCGCGCGGCAATGCCGGCGGGAAGTATTCGCGTTCGTCTTCGGACGGGCGAGATGCACAGTCGCGGCCCCTTTTGAACGGCAAGTCGGATCAGCAGGCGGCCGGCAATCCCGGCAAATCGCGAAAAAGGCGCAAGCGCAAGCGTGGACGCAAGGTCTATGCGCGTGACGGCTTGGTTCCCGCCCCGTCGAACGAAAGTGATGCCGGGTCGAAACCGGCAGAGGCCCCGGTTGCCCTGCCCGACCGGCCCGTTCCGTCGGCGAACGCCGACCGGCCGGCGCAAACCCGCGACTATCCGGCAGATCAGGGCGTTTACGCAGCGCTCGATCTTGGAACCAACAATTGCCGCCTTCTCGTCGCCATTCCGGGGCGAAACGGCCAGTTCCGCGTGATCGACGCGTTCTCGCGCATCGTGCGGCTGGGCGAGGGACTGACGGCGTCCGGTCGTTTGTCCGATGGCGCCATGGACCGCGCCGTGGAGGCGCTCAAGATCTGTGCCGAAAAGCTGCGCAACCGGCGTTTGCGGCGTGTGCGGCTGATCGCGACGGAGGCATGCCGCTCCGCTTCCAACGGTGCGGAATTCATCTCGCGGGTCAAGCGCGAGACCGGATTGGCGCTGGAGATCATCGACCGCAAGACGGAGGCGCGGCTTGCCGTTTCCGGCTGCGGTTCTCTGGTCGAGCGCGACACCAAAGGCGTCGTGCTTTTCGATATCGGCGGCGGCTCTTCCGAAATCGCGCTGATCGACCTGTCGCGGCACCGCACGCCGCGCCTTGCCAACCATATCGTATCGTGGACATCGCTGCCGGTCGGCGTCGTCTCGCTGGCCGAACGCTTCGGCGGGCAGCATGTGACGCGCGAAATCTTCGACGCCATGGTCGACGATGTCGCCGAGATGCTGACGCGATTCGAAGGACGCGACCGTCTTTCCCATGTCTTGAACGAGGACGGGTTCCACCTTCTCGGCACGTCCGGCACGGTGACGACGCTCGCCGGCATTCATCTTGGCCTCGAACGCTACGACCGGCGCCGCGTCGACGGGTTGTGGTTGCAGGATGAAGAGGTGGACCGGATGATCCGGACCCTGATCGATTGGGAATTCGAAAAGCGTGTCGCCAACCCGTGCATCGGCGCCGATCGCGCCGATCTGGTGCTGGGCGGATGCGCGATTCTGGAAGCAATCCGCCGCGTTTGGCCCTCGAAGCGGCTTCGCGTCGCCGATCGCGGCCTTCGCGAGGGCATGCTTTCCGAACTGATGGCCGATGACGGCGTATGGCGGCGTGCCCGCAAGCGGAGACCGACAGCATGAAGAAGCCCGTAAAGCCCGGAAGCGGCCCAACCGGGGCACGCGCGCTGAAGACGCGCGTGAAGAAGAAGCGCGGGCTGAAGAACTCGTCCCGCCGCTGGCTCGAACGCCATTTGAACGATCCGTATGTTCATCGCTCGAAGGCGGAGGGCTACCGCTCCCGCGCGGCCTACAAGCTGATCGAGATCGACGACAAGCACAAATTGCTGAAGCCGGGCCAGCGTATCCTCGATCTGGGCGCGGCGCCCGGCGGTTGGTGTCAGGTCGCGGCTTCGCGGGTGAAATCCCCGCTCGATGCGCCGACGGTCGTCGGCATCGACTACCTGCACGTCGACATGATTCCCGGCGCGACCTTGCTCGAAATGGATTTCCTCGACGATGCCGCGCCGGATCGGCTGATGGAGGCTTTGGGCGGTGCGCCCGATCTCGTCCTGTCGGATATGGCCGCGCCCACGACCGGTCATCGCCGCACCGACCACATCCGCACGATGCATCTGTGTGAGGTCGCGGCCGATTTCGCCGTCTCGGTGCTGAAGCCGGGCGGCCATTTTCTTGCCAAGACCTTTCAGGGCGGTACCGAAAACAGCCTGCTCGATCTCTTGAAACGCAATTTCCGCACGGTTCAGCACATCAAGCCGCCGGCCTCTCGAGAGGAATCGGTCGAACTCTACATTCTTGCCAAGGACTTCAAGGGACGCGCTGCTTCAAAAGATGAGGATCAGGCTTCCGGCGGCGGTATGTGATCCTTGGGCGCTTTGGGCAGCCCGTGCCCCGACACGGCCCGCCCGGCCGTCTTCGAAAGTCCGAGAATCGGCAGGATCGCCAGCGCTGCCAGTCCGCCGACCGCGAAGAACGCGAAGGAGAACGCCTCGAGCCCGATCGGCTCGCCGGTCCAGATGTGATGGGCTTCCAGAAAAAGGCCTGCCGCCGAAACGCCGACCGCTATCGAGATCTGCTGCGAAACGGCGGCGATGGCCGTCGCCTGGCTTGCCTGCGAATCATCGATTTCGGCGAAGACGAGCGCATTGTTCGAGGTGAAGAACAGTGAGCGAAAGAAACCGGCGAAGACCAGCGTTCCGATGATGACGCCATAGGACGTCGCAGGCGTGAAGAAGCCATTCACCGCGATCAGCGCCGCACCGCTTAAGGAGGCGAGCATGAGTACGGAGCGGAAGCCGAATGCGCGCAGCGCGGTGGTCGCCACGAATTTCAGCGAGATCGCGCCGATTGCGCTGGCGAAGGTGAGCATCCCGGATTCGAAAGCGTCGAGGCCGAAGGCGATCTGGAACATCAGCGGCAGCAAAAAGGGCGTGGCACCGACGCCGATGCGAAAGATCGAGCCGGACATGATGGCGACGCGTGCAGCCTGATTGTTGAAGAGCCTTAGATCGAGGATCGGCGACAGCGTGGAGCGCGCATGGCGCACATAAAGCGTGGCCGCCGCGATGCCGAGCATCAGCGTGGAGACGCCCACCATGGGCGGCAGGGCTGGCAGGGAAACTACGGAAAGGCCGAAGACGATGCCCGCCGCTGCGACCGCCGCGAGCGCGAAACCGCGCCAGTCGATGGGAGCCGCGGCTCCGCCCGGCATCTCCGGCAGCACGCGGCCGGAAACGATGATGCCGAGAATGCCGATCGGTACGTTGATCAGAAAAATCCAGTGCCAACTGACATAGGTTGTAATGAACCCGCCGATGGGCGGCCCCACGAGCGGCCCGATCAGCGCCGGGACCGTGAGCCACGCCATCGCCGAGACGAGCTGGTCGCGCCGCGTCGCGCGCACCAGTACGAGACGGCCGACGGGCGTCATCATCGCCCCGCCCATGCCCTGCAGAAACCGCGACAGGATGAACGCGCCCAGCGAATTGGACAGCGCGCAGAAGATCGAGCCGATAACGAAAACGCCGATCGCAATGCGAAAGACGCGCTTGGCGCCGAACCGGTCGGCCATCCAGCCCGATACGGGTATGAAGATCGCAAGCGCGACGAAATAGGAGGTGAGCGCCAGCTTCAGAGTGATCGGGCTGGTTCCGATATCGGCCGCGATCGCCGGCAGGGACGTAGCGATGACGGTCGAGTCCATCTGCTCCATGAACAGCGCGACCGCCAGGATAAGCGGGATTGTACGATTCACGCTCGATGTCCGGGGTGGTAGGCGTGGCGAAAGGGCATGGCCCGCGATCTAGCATGGACCCGCATTGCGCGACAATTGCACATGTGAACGGTTTCGTGGCAACTTCACTAACGTGTGAACTTGTTTGCCTCTTGGGCATACTGGCCCATCTGCCTGACCATGATCGGAAGAGGAGATGGATGATGGCCTGGCAAACGGACCGCAGAACGATGTTCAAGCTGGCAGGAGGCGGAGCGATGGCGCTTGCGACACCGCAAATCATGGTGCGGGCTGCACATGCCCAGACCGCGAATACCGCGGAACCCGGCAATCCCGGTTTCCATTCCTTCGCGCTTGGCGATTTCCGCATCACGAGCATTCTGGATGGCGGCCGTGCGTCGGACGGGCCGCATCCGATTTTCGGTCAGGATCAGGAGGCGAGCGCGGTCGCTGAACTGATGGAGCAGAACTTCCTGCCACCGAACAGGTTCGTGAACGGCTTCACGCCTGTTATCGTCGACACCGGAGCCGAGCGAATTCTCTTCGACACGGGATTGGGAGAGGGCGGACGCCAGAACGGGCTCGGTCAGTTGCGCGAGCGTATGCAGCAGATGGGATACCAGCCCGACGACATCGACATCGTGGTGCTTACGCATTTTCACGGCGATCACATCGGTGGGCTGATGGAAGGCGGCGAGCCGGCCTTTGCGAATGCGCGCTATGTGGCGGGACAGGCCGAATATGATTTCTGGACCGCGCCGGAACGGGCTGAGGGGCAGACGGCGGACGCGGCCAGCGCCGTGCAGGAAAAGGTCGTTCCGCTGGCCGAGGACATGACGTTCCTCGACGATGGCGGCGAAGTCGTTCCCGGCATTACGGCGATGGCTGCCTTTGGTCATACGCCTGGCCATATGATCTTTCATGTCGAAAGCGGCGACAGGCGGCTGATGCTGACGGCGGATACGGCCAATCATTTCGTCGCTTCGCTTCAGCGGCCCGACTGGCACGTTCAGTTCGACATGGACAAGGATGCTGCGACCGCAACGCGCAGGCGCGTCTTCGACATGATCGCGGCCGATCGCGTCCCTTTCATCGGCTATCACATGCCGTTTCCCGGCGTCGGCTTCATCGAACCGGTCGACCAGGGCTACCGCTTCGTACCGGCCAGCTACCAGTTCGATGTCTGAATGAATTGCGGCGCGGTCCAAGCTTTGCCCTATTGAGGCTGGAAGACGTCATCTGATTCCAGCCTCAGTGAGCTTGCATGACCGATAAGACGATCGACCGCCGCCTCTTTCTGTTCGGAGGCGCCACGCTTTTTCTCGCGCCGCTCGTCGGTTGCGGCACGCGCCGCCTCGTGGGTGACGGCGCGCGAATGACGAGGGACGCCGCGCCGGCCTTCTCCGAAATAAGAAGCAGCAACGCGCTCGGCTCGATCCGGGCGGACCGCGAACTGGAAACGGCAGCGCTCGAACAGGCCGGCCACATGGCCCAAAGCGGCCGCATGGCGCATGATACCGGCCGGGGCAGGGACTTTGCCGCCCGTATGGGCCGCGTGACGACCAATGGCGCGGCCGCCGAGAATCTTGCGCGCGGCCGGTTCGACACCGCACGCGTCATGTCGGTGTGGATGAATTCGCCGGGCCATCGGCGCAACATGCTCGACCCGCGTTTCGGCCGCTTCGGGCTTGCCTATGTGACGGACCCGGCGGATGCGTCCCGGCGTTACTGGGCGATGGTTCTGGCCGCCTGAACCCGGCTGTCGAGCAGCGCGCGAGCGGCATCCGCGTCGATCGGGCGCGAAAAGAAGAAGCCCTGCGCCGAGCCGCAGCCGAGTTCCTTGAGAATCCGGACATGATCGGCCGTTTCCGTGCCCTCCGCCACCACGTCCATGCCCATGTTGCGGGCAAGGTCGAGAATGGTGCGGACGATTTCGTGCCCGTCCTCTCGCTCCTCGAGTGACATGACGAACGACCGGTCGATCTTCAGGACGTCGCACGGCAGATTGTGCAGGTAGCTCAGCGACGAATAGCCCGTTCCGAAATCGTCGATGCTGACCCGCACGCCGACATGCCGAAGCGCCTTGATGATTTCGATCGTGCGCTCGGCATCGACCACAGGGACGCTTTCGGTGATTTCGAGGCGCACGCAACTCTTTGCGATACCCGTATCTCGGATCGCCGCGAGGACCTTCTCCAAAAAGTCCGGCTGATGGAACTGGCGCGGTGATACGTTGACGCTGACCGTCATCTCGCCGGTCGCGCTGCCTTGCTCTTGCCATGCGACCAGCGTTGCGAACGCCTCGCGCATGATCCAGTCCCCGAGGAACACGATGAGGCCGGTGTCCTCGGCAAGGCTGATGAACTCGTTGGGCGAAACGAGGTTTTCCACGCCCGGCCGTTTCCAGCGCACAAGCGCCTCGAACCCGGTTATCGAACCGTCCTCCAGCGTGACGATCGGCTGGTAGTGAAGCACGAATTCACGGTTGTGGAGCGCGTCCCTGAGGTCGCTTTCGAGCGCCAGCCTTGCCGCCGCGATCTCGTGCAGGCTGCGATCGAACACTTCGACCCGCGAACGCCCGGCGGATTTGGCCCGGTACATCGCAAGGTCCGCGTCGCGCATGACGTCGGCGACGTGCGAATAATCGTCGGTATGCGCGGCCACGCCGATCGAGGCCGACGCGTAGATATTCTGGCCACCGACGTCGATCGGGCGCGACAGGGCTTGCAGCAGCCTGCCGGCAAATTCGACCGCCTTGCCCGTGTCCACCACGCCTTCCAGAAGCACCGTGAATTCGTCGCCGCCGAGCCGTGCGAGCGTGGCAAGCATATCGTCGTCGCCCGCATGCTCCAAAACGGTCGAGAAACGTTCGGCGATCTCGATCAGCAGCGTGTCGCCGGCGCCGTGTCCGAGACTGTCGTTGACCAGCTTGAACCGGTCGAGATCGATGAAGAGAACCGCATAGTCGCTACCGGACCGCCGGCTTTTCATGGCGACGGCGCGTTCGAGCCGGTCGCTGAAAAGCAGGCGGTTCGGCAGACCGGTCAATGGATCGTGGGTCGCGTCGTGGATCAGCTTTTCTTCAGCGCGCTGGCGTTCGATGACGCGGCCGAGCTGGGTGCCGATCTGCGCCATGACCTTGAGAAGCTGCTCATCGATGTCCTGCGGATCGCGATGGAAGAATTCCATCACGGCGCACACAGCCGGGCCGACGAGGATCGGAAACGCGAACGCCGCGTGAAGGCCGCACGCCGCCGCGACATGGCAGCGAGGCAGGGTGGGATCGAGCGCGACATTGTCGATCCAGACCGCCGACCCCTTTGCAAGGACGCGTCCGGGCAAACCTTCGCCGCTGGCGAAACGCGTCGCCTGGGTCCGTTCGATGAAGGGCTTCAGCTTTTCCGCGTCGGCCGCGTGCCACATGCCGCTGGGCTTCAGACGCCCGTCGGTATCGTCCATGAGGTGGACGGTGCCGAACGGCCAGCCGGTATGTCGGCAAACGGCGTCGATTGCGAAGGAGAAGGTTTCGCCGGCCATCCGCTCCGTATTCGCTTTCGCCGTGATCGCTTCGAGAAGTTCGAGCTGCCTTTGACGCTCATAAAGATCGCGAAGGCCGCGCTCGGCGATCTCTTCTGCCTGCAACCTTGCGGACCGCTCGCGTTGCAGGCGGTTTTCCAGCTTCAGGATGCGCAAATTGAGTTCGGTAACCGGATCGGCGGGCAGGGCGCCGGATGCTAGTGGGCCCATTTGATTTCCATGAGGCACCGGTCGGCGCCGTGATTCATGCATGATTGGTGTTCGATCGTCACTTCTTCGCAAAAGATGTTCGCGGCGCCCTTCACGAAGCCGTGGGCGAGGTCGCACATCTGACGGGAAGATTCGTAGCCCATGGTAATCGTGTTGCCGTCGCCTTCCTTGAAGTGGAAGAACGGGCAATTCGCGCCCGAATAGAGCTTGCGCACTTCGGGATGGATGATGCTGTTTATCGACAGGATGAAATTGCGCGCCGACTGATGGTTTTCGAACAGCGTGGGATAGCGCTCCTTGAGGATCGGCATCGCTTCCTCGCCGAACCATTGCAGGACTTCGCCGTTGGATTTGCCCAGCTTCGCCGCTGCCGCGCCGACCAGCGCGACGATCTCGTCATCCGAATAATTGCCGAGCGAAGTATAGGCGCCGGTCACATTTGCATCGTCGAGCAGGTCGTCCCATGTCTCGTTGCCGAACGTGCGCACCACGGCCTCCTCGAGGAGGTTGAAAACGACACCCTTCATGAAAAGCCCCCGCTTGATAATGTCGCGACGCTAGCGGCGAGTCTTGACGAATCCATTAATCGCGAGTTTGTGCGGTGCAGCGCTTCCCAAGCGGGAACGGGCATGGTACCAGCCGGCGCCAACCCCAGTTTCCGGCCGAGGAATGGCAATGGCGAAAATCATCGAATCCGCAACCGGCGCGATCGCGCTGACCTTTGACGACGTGCTGCTTCAGCCCGGTCACTCGAATGTGATGCCCGGCCAGACGGATGTCTCGACACGCATCGCACGCGATATCGATCTGAACATCCCGATCCTGTCGGCTGCCATGGACACCGTAACGGATTCGCGGCTCGCCATCGCCATGGCGCAGGCCGGCGGCATCGGCGTCGTCCATCGCAATTTTTCGCCTGCCGAACAGGCCGAGGAAGTCCGTCAGGTCAAGAAATTCGAGAGCGGGATGGTCGTCAACCCTGTGACGATCGGGCCTGACGCGACGCTCGGCGATGCGCAGGCGCTGATGCGCGCGCATGGCATCTCCGGCATTCCCGTCGTCGCCAATGGCGGAACGGGCGGCCATCGCACCGGTGAACTCGTCGGCATCCTCACCAACCGCGACGTACGGTTCGCCTCCGATCCAGCCCAGACGGTGCGCGAACTGATGACGCATCAGAACCTCATCACCGTGAAGGAAACGGTCGATCAGGAAGAAGCCAAGCGCCTTCTTCACCAGCACCGGATCGAAAAGCTGCTCGTGGTTGACGGGGAAGGCCGCTGCGTCGGTCTCATCACCGTCAAGGACATCGAGAAGAGCCAGCTCAACCCGAACGCGGCGAAGGATTCGCAAGGCCGCTTGCGCGTCGCTGCCGCCACCAGCGTTGGTGACGACGGCTTCGAGCGTGCCGAGCGCCTGATCGACGCCGGCGTCGATCTGCTCGTCATCGATACCGCGCACGGCCATTCGCAGCGCGTCCTCGACGCCGTCCTGCGCGCAAAGAAGCTGTCCAACTCGGTTCGCATCATGGCCGGCAACGTCGCGACCGCGGAGGCAACGAAGGCGCTCATCGATGCGGGCGCGGATTCGGTCAAGATCGGCATCGGGCCGGGCTCGATCTGCACCACCCGCATCGTGGCGGGCGTTGGTGTTCCGCAGCTTTCCGCGATCATGGCGGCGGCGGAGGAAGCCGACAAGGCCGGCCTTGGCGTCATCGCCGATGGCGGCATCAAGTTCTCCGGCGATCTCGCCAAGGCACTGGCGGCCGGCGCATGCGCGGCGATGGTCGGCTCGCTTCTGGCCGGCACCGAAGAAAGTCCCGGCGAGGTCTATCTGCATCAAGGCCGCTCGTTCAAAGCCTATCGCGGCATGGGGTCGGTCGGCGCGATGGCGCGCGGCTCGGCCGATCGCTACTTCCAGGCGGAAGTGCGCGATACGCTCAAGCTTGTGCCGGAAGGCATCGAAGGACAGGTGCCCTACAAGGGCCCGGTCGGCGGCGTGCTGCACCAGCTCGTCGGCGGCCTCAAAGCTGCGATGGGCTATGTCGGCGCACCGAACCTTGCTGAACTGCGCGAGCGCGCGACCTTCGTGCGCATCTCGAATGCCGGCTGGCGCGAGAGCCACACGCATGACGTCGCCATCACGCGTGAAAGCCCCAACTATCCCAGCATGAGCTGATCGCTCACGCCGCCTTATCCGAGGCGGCTGACATGATCAGCGAACGGTGCGTGGCCACGCCGGCCATGGCACCGCGGCTGACGGCCATAGCGATCGTCGCCATCGGATTGGCGGCGTCGCCGCAGGCGAAAACGCCTGCGATATTGGTCGCCTGCATTGCGTCCACCTTGATGATGTCGCCGATCGCCGTCGGATCGACAGTGCAGCCGAGTTGTGCGTGAATGTCGTTGGTCAGGCGAAATTCGGGTGTCACGAACAGTCCGTCGAACGCCGCTTCCGTACCGTCGTCCAAAGTGAGAACAGGCGCACCGGGCATGCCCGCAACGCGCCTTATAAGCGATGAATGGAGCGCGATGTTGCGCCTTGCAAACTCGGCGCGATCGGCATCCTGAGGTTTGAACGTCCCGTTGGAAAACAGCGTCGTCTCACCCCACTCGCTGACCATGATCGCTTTTTGAGCCGACATCAGGCCAGTCGCGATAACGGCCAGCCGACCGCGTTGCATTTCGTAGCCGTGGCAATAGGGGCAACTGAAGGCATTGATGCCCCATTGCTCCGAAAGTCCGTCGATTTCCGGCAGAATATCCTCGACACCGCCGGCAAGGATGATCCGCCGCGCCCGAAAGATATCGCCCATGGAATCGCCGATGGTGAAATCGTCCATCTCGCCGGATGCCTCGACCGCGCGCGCGTCTTTCCAGACGACATCGGGGTAGGCGAGAAGCTGCGCCTTCGCCTCCTCGGCTATGGCTGCGGGCGACACGCCGTCGCGGCCGAGAAATCCGTGCGAATGCGAGGCGAAGCGGTTGCGCCGGGCGCCGGCATCGATGATGAGCACGGATTTGCGCGCCCGGGCAAGCTGAAGCGCTGCCGATATGCCTGCATAGCTGCCGCCGATGACGGCGACGTCATGAATGGTGGTGGGCATGATGATGATCCTTGAGTTTGTCTTCGAAGTCGGACCGGATGTCCGCAAGCGTGATCGCCGCAAGACGCTGGAGAACCAGGCTCTGCACATCCTCCATCGCGGTTGCCATGCGCGCGTTGACCGCCCGCTCGACAAGACATTGCGGATTGTCGTTTCGATTGCCGAAAGCGAGCAGCGCCGGATGGCCGAGCGCGGCGTGGATGTCGGCGAGCGTGATCTCGTTCAAAGAGCGCTCCAGCAGCCAGCCGCCGCCATGACCCTTTTCCGACCTGACGAGGCCGGCTTCGCGCAGGCCCGACATGGTGCGTCTCACGACGACAGGATTGGTGCCCAGCATCGCAGCCATGGTTTCGGACGTCAGGGGGCTGCCGGCATCGGCCATATGAAGGACGAGGTGCAGCACGGAGGAAAGTCGCGTATCCAGTTTCATGAAACAAATAAAGTTACGAGAAAGGCGAATGTCAAGGGCGCTGCGCGTGAACGGGCTTTCGCTTTTTCGCGCCGCCTGTCAGTTTGCGGCGTGGAAACGGAGTTCTCCCATGAATCAGGTCGCCATTTTCTGGCCGATGATCGCGCATGCGGTGCTGGTCTTCGGCATTTATTTTCTGATGTTCTTTCGGCGCAAGGCGGCGGTTCAGGCCGGGTCCACGACCGTTTCGCAATTTCGCGAGAACACGAAGGAGCCGCCCGAGAGCCTGTTCGTGCGCAACAATCTGGCGAACCAGTTCGAACTGCCGGTGCTTTTCCACGTCGTGTGTCTGGCGCTTTACGCGGTCCAGGCTGTGGATGTCGTAGCCGTGGTTCTTTCGTGGCTGTTCGTCGCCTCGCGCTATATCCACGCCTTTATTCATATGACATCGAACCGGATTCGCTACCGCCAGCCAGCTTTTTCCGCGGGGTTCCTGATTCTCGGCATCTTGTGGGTGTGGCTGGCTATCGCGATTCTCTAGTCAGTTCCCCGATCGTCGCGGCGAGTTCCCGGAACTCGCCTTCGCGCGTGGCGTGTTTGCGCCAGACCATGCCGATCAGGCGCGACGGGACGGGATCGGCGAACGGCACGAATTTCACGCCGGGCAAGGTGCGCGATGCAGGCAGCGCCATATCCGGCACCAGCGTCAGCCCCTGGCCGTGGGCGACCATCTGCAACAGGGTCGTCAGGCTCGTCGCGCCGAAATTGGTCATTGCGACGGGTTTGACCGAACCGCAGATCGCCAATGCCTGATCGCGCAGGCAATGTCCTTCCTCCAGCAGGATCAGTCGCTCGAGTTCCGGACTTTCCGGCGCGACCGGCGGTTCGATGAAATCGGGGTCGTGTTCGGGAACGGCGAGCACGAAGCAATCATCCATCATGGGTTCGCTCGCCAACCGCTTCTCATCGAGCGGCAGCGCGGCGATGAACGCGTCGAGCCGGCCGGCAAGCGTTTCTTCCACCAGCGTCGCGGTCACCGATTCCCTCAATTCCAGCGACAGGTCGGGAAAGCGCTGTCCAAGCGCGGGAAGGATCGCGGGCAGGAGATAGGGCGCGACGGTCGGGATGACGCCGAGCCGCAAGCGTCCGGACATGGCCGCCCGCTCGCGTCGCGCAAATCCTTCGATGTCGCGCATGTCGCCAAGCACGCGCTCGATGCGCGGCAGCAGAATCTGCGCGTCGTCGGACAAGGTCACGCCGCGCCGCCCGCGTTCGAACAGGCGCATGCCAAGCTTTTCCTCCATCTCGGCGATCTGCGCGGAAAGCGCCGGCTGCGTCACCCCGGCAAGCTGCGCGGCACGGCCGAAATGCAGCGTTTCGGCGAGCGCGGCGAAATATTCCATCTGGCGAATGGTGAGTTTTATCATAATCAAAATCTATCGCTATTCTTAGAAATCGCAATTTGAAATTATGGTCGTGGTTGAATATGTCCATCCTGATCGCCCGCGCTAAAGCGCGGGCCACCAAGCAAACCGCCAGGGAGAAAAGACATGGATGCGAAGGTTGAGGAAAATGGTGCAGGCAAATGCCCTGTCACGCATTCCCGTGGCCGCCAGAATCGCGACTGGTGGCCAAACCAGCTCAATGTGAGCGTGCTTCACCAGAACAACGCCGAAGCCAATCCGATGGGCGAGGCGTTCGATTACGTCAAGGAATTCGAGAATCTCGATATCGACGCCGTGGTCGCCGACCTCACGGCGCTGATGACGGATTCGCAGGAATGGTGGCCGGCCGACTACGGTCATTACGGCCCGTTCTTCATCCGCATGGCCTGGCACAGCGCCGGCACCTACCGCGTCGGTGACGGGCGCGGCGGCGGCGGGCGCGGGCAGCAGCGCTTCGCGCCGCTCAACTCGTGGCCGGACAACGGCAATCTCGACAAGGCGCGCCGCCTTCTGTGGCCGATCAAGCAGAAATACGGCCGCGCATTGTCGTGGGCCGATCTGATGATCCTGACCGGCAACGTCGCGCTGGAATCTATGGGCTTCAAGACCTACGGATTTGGCGGTGGCCGCGCCGACACCTGGGAGCCGGAAAACCACGTCAACTGGGGCGCGGAAGACAAGTGGCTCGCCGACAGTTCTCATGAGAACAGCCGCTATTCGGGCGACCGTGAACTCCACGGCAATCTCGGCGCGGTCCAGATGGGCCTGATCTACGTCAATCCGGAAGGCCCGGACGGCAACCCGGACCCGATGAAATCGGCCCGCGACATCCGCGAGACGTTCGGCCGCATGGCGATGAACGACGAGGAGACCGTCGCGCTGGTCGCCGGCGGCCACACCTTCGGCAAGGCGCATGGTGCCGGTCCCGCCGATCATGTCGGCTTCGAGCCGGAAGGCGCGGAGATCGAGCATCAGGGCCTTGGCTGGGCATCGACGTTCGAAAGCGGCATGGCCGGCCATACGATCACCAGCGGCATCGAGGGCGCGTGGACGCCGACGCCGATCACATGGGACATGGCGTTCTTCGACACGCTTTACGGCCATGAGTGGGAACTGACCAAGAGCCCGGCCGGCGCGAACCAGTGGAAGCCGGTCGGCACGACCGGCGACGATACCGTGCCTGACGCGCATGACGGCCAGAAGAAGCACGCGCCGATGATGACGACCGCCGACATGGCGCTGCGCACGGACCCGGAATACGACAGGATCGCGCGCCGTTTCCATGCCAATCCGCAGGAATTCGCCGAGGCGTTCGCAAAGGCCTGGTACAAGCTCACCCATCGCGACATGGGGCCGTTGAAGCTTTATCGTGGCAAGCTCGTGCCGAAGGAACCGCTGATCTGGCAGGACCCGATCCCCGAGGTCGATCATCCGCTGGTGGACAACACGGACGTTGCGGCATTGAAGGTGAAGATCGCCGATAGCGGCCTGAGTGTCTCGGAACTGACCTCGACGGCTTGGGCGTCGGCGTCGACGTTCCGCGAATCCGACAAGCGCGGCGGCGCCAATGGTGCACGCGTTCGTCTTGCGCCGCAAAAGGACTGGGACGTCAACAACCCTGCCGAACTGGCAAAGGTTCTGACGGCTCTTGAGAAGATCAGGGACGAGTTCAATGCCTCGCAGACCGGCGGCAAGAAGATCTCGCTCGCCGATCTGATCGTGCTGGCCGGCTCCGTCGGCGTCGAGAAAGCCGCGAAGGACGCCGGGCATACGATTTCGGTGCCGTTCACGCCCGGCCGCATGGATGCGTCCCAGGAACAGACGGAAGTCGAATCCTTCGATTACATGGAGCCGAAAGCCGATGGCTTCCGCAATTATGTGCGCAATCCGATCATGTCGGTCGAGGAGCATCTGGTCGACCGCGCGCAACTGCTCCTGCTGACCGCGCCTGAGATGACGGTGCTCGTCGGCGGCCTGCGCGTCCTCGGCGTCGGAAGCCCCGAACACGGTGTGCTGACCGACAGACCGGGCAAGCTCACCAACGATTTCTTCCTCAATTTGCTCGACATGGGCACGAAGTGGAAGGGGATCGAAGGTTCGGATGGCATCTTCGAAGGGCTCGACCGCAAGACGGGCGAAAAGCGCTGGACCGCGACGCGTGCCGATTTGATCTTCGGCTCCCATTCCCAGCTTCGCGCCTTCGCCGAAGTCTACGGCAGCAATGATGCAAAGGAAAAGTTCGCAAAGGACTTCGCCGCCGCCTGGGTCAAGGTCATGGAACTCGACCGTTTCGATCTCGGAGAGGCCCGCCGCAAGGCCGCCTGACGCGCAGCGTTTTCGAACATGGCAGGCCGGGCAATGCCCGGCCTGCCAGATGACGATGATTTGACGCCGATCAGTGCCCGGCCTTCGTCATAATACGCCACCTTTCGGGTTGCGCGGGACGGCCGCTGCCATTAGCAAGCGCTCATCCGGGTAACCGACGACAGGATATGACATGCGCTTGGGCGGCAGGCTGGCAGCAGCCATCGACGTTTTGACCGATATGGAAACCCGCCACAGGCCGGCGGCCGAAGCGCTGAAGGACTGGGGCCTGTCGCATCGCTTCGCCGGCGCCGGCGACCGCGCTGCGATCGGAAACATCGTCTACGACGCCTTGCGTCGCAAGCGCTCGGCCGGCTGGCTCGCGGGAAGCGACACGCCGCGCGGCATTGCGCTCGGTGCGCTGGTCCTTGAGCAGGGAATGAGTGTTGCCGACATCGTTTCAGCGGTCGAAGGCGACCGGTTTGCGCCGCAGCCGCCCACGGCCGAAGAAATCGAGGCGCTGACAACGCGTCGACTGGAAGATGCGCCGCCGCTCGTTCAGGCCGATTGTCCCGATTGGTGCGAGCCACTCCTGCGCGAAACGTTCGGAGAGGCGTGGATCAACGAGGCCGCTGGCCTTGCCGCGCGCCCGCCGCTCGACATGCGCGTCAACACGTTGAAATCCGACGACGCCCGAGTTGCAGCCGAATTGCACCAGACCGGCGCGGCGGCTACCGAAATCGCGCTTCACGGTCTACGCATCGCGCCCATCGAAGGCGCCGGCCGCCACCCGAACGTGCAGGTGGAGCCGGCCTTCCAGAAGGGCTGGTTCGAGGTGCAGGACGAGGGCTCGCAGATGGCCGCGTCACTTGCCATGGCGACGCCCGGCATGCAGGTTCTCGACTATTGCGCCGGCGCGGGCGGCAAGACGCTGGCTTTGGCGGCCACAATGGAAAACAAGGGCCAGATCTTCGCCCACGATTCCGACAAGGCGCGGCTCGCACCTATCTTCGACCGCCTGAAGCGGGCAGGGGTTCGCAACGCGCAGGTGGTGGCCGGCGAGGCCAATCTTTCCGGCCTCGAAGGCCAGATGGACCTCGTGCTGATCGACGCGCCCTGCACGGGCTCAGGCACATGGCGTCGGCGGCCCGACGCGAAATGGCGGCTGACCGACCGCCAGCTTGAAACCCGCACGAACGAGCAAAGTGAAATCCTTGAAAAGGCGAGCCGTTTCGCGAAGCCCGGAGGCCGCGTCGTCTACGTGACCTGTTCCGTCTTCGATGCGGAGAACGGCGCGCGGATCGACGATTTCCTGGCGCGGAACCCGGCATTCGAGCCGGTCGATCACGAGGCGCATTTCCACGCGGTTTTTCCCGGTCATGCCGGCCGCGCCCGTATTCGAAAGGATCGTGGCGTGGTTCTGTCGCCGCGCCTGACCAGCACCGACGGTTTCTTCGTCGCCCTGTTGAAAAAGACGAGCTGACCGGAACATTGACGCCACGGCAAAGCGCGCCAGATTCCCGGTGTCTTATCGGAGCCTGACATGTCGCGCTTTCTCACCCTTGCCCTGTTCGTCCTTCTCGTCGTCGTCGGCGGCTCGCTGATCGGCGTCAACAACGTGCCCGGCGAGTGGTATCAGTCGCTCGCCAAGCCACCCTTCAATCCGCCCAACTGGATATTCGCGCCGGTCTGGACGATTCTCTACGTGCTGATCGCGGTTGCCGGCTGGCGCATCTGGCGCGAGCGGTCGACGCGCGGGGCGATGACCGCCTGGTGGGTGCAACTCGGCCTGAATTTTCTCTGGTCACCGGTCTTCTTTACGCTCAATTCGATCGGTCTTGCGCTGCTCGTCATTCTGGCGTTGCTGGTCACCATCATCGTGTTCATCCGCATAGCGTGGGATCGCGACCGCATTTCCGCGGTTCTGTTCATCCCCTATCTCGCGTGGGTCGCCTTCGCGACGCTTCTCAACGCCTCGATCTGGTTTCTGAACTGAGGGAACACGACATGCCGATAATTCTGAAGCGAAACGATCAGGAGCGCTCGCCCGGCGGTACCGCGCTTTTCGAAGGCGGCGAGCACGGCGCGCCGATCTCGCTTTTCCTGCTCGACACGGAGAGCGGCAAGGGGCCGGACCTTCACCGCCATCCATATCCGGAGCTCTGGGTGATCCACGAAGGGACGGCACGATTTCTCGTCGATGAAGAGGAGATCATCGCGGAGCCGGGCGACGTCGTGATGGTCGAGGCGGGAATCTGGCACGGCTTCAAGAGCTCCGGCAATGTTCGGCTCAAAGCCACCTGCATTCATTCCAATGGCCGCATCGTGCAGGAGTTCAAGGCCGACATCGAGGGCTGACGCGCCCACAGATTGCCACCTTCATGCTGCTTTGCAATAAACGCGAGACAGCAGAAGGTGGACGATGAACGATCTTTTCAAGCCCGATGGCGATTACGAGGAGCGCGTGCGCGCCAGTTTCGACCGCCAGGAGGTCATGGACACGCTGGGCGCGGAACTGACCAGCGTGACACCCGGCATCGTCGAGATCGAGTTGGACTACAAGACGTCGCTTACCCAGCAGCACGGCTATCTTCATGCCGGCGTCATCTCGACGGCGCTCGATTCGGCCTGCGGTTATGCCGCCTATTCGCTGATGCCTGCCGATGCGGCGGTGCTGACCATCGAATTCAAGGTCAATCTTCTGTCGCCGGGCAAGGGCGAGCGTTTCCTGTTTCGCGGGTCCGTGACCAAGCCCGGCCGCACCATCATCGTCGCCGACGGACAGGCTTATGCGCTCGATGGCGACACCAATCCCAAGCTGGTGGCGACGATGACCGCGACGATCATGGTCGTCGCGGGCCGCGAGGGCATTCGCGGATGATTGGCACACCGATCTCGGAAAAACTGGTCGGCGACCACCGGATCCTTTTCCTGATGGCCGCTCCTGCGGAATATGGCGCGCATCTCAAACGTCTCTTCACGCCGCTGATCGTCGGCGTCGGCCCGGTCGAGGCGGCGGTTGGAACTGCATCGGCACTTGCCCGGCTTGCCGCGAACGGCCGCGCGCCGCATATCGTCGTGTCGCTGGGCTCCGCCGGCTCGCGCACGCTCGATCATGCCGCCGTCTATCAGGCAAGCTCGGTGTCCTACCGCGATATGGACGCCTCAGTGCTGGGTTTCGCCAAGGGCATAACACCCTATCTCGACCTCCCGGCCGAAATCGCGTTGCCATTGGCGGTTCCCGGAATTGCATCCGCGCGCCTGTCGACCGGCGCGAAATTCGTCTCGGGCACGGCTTATGACGCGATCGACGCCGACATGGTCGATATGGAAACTTTCGCGATCCTGCGCGCCTGTCAAAGCTTCGATGTGCCGCTCGTTGCCTTGCGCGGCATTTCGGACGGACGAAGCGAACTCACCGGCTTGTCCGACTGGACCGATTACCTCGATATCGTCGACGAGCGGCTTGCCGAGGCCATCGAAAAACTGGAAGCGGCAATCATAGGCGGTCTTCTGACGCCCTAGCCATACTGGCGCGCACCCGCCAGAACAGGAACGGTATCAGGATCATCTCGGCCGCGAAGGGCATGCCGACCAGCGGGTCGGCCAGAACGCTGAGGTCGGGCGCGGACAGCCGCGACAATCCGCCGATCACCATGAACGCAAGCGCCGCCAGAACCGCCTGTCGCAGGCGATCGAGCCAGGCCGTCGATGCGATGAACAGCAGCCCGATCGCGAACCACAGGCCGCCGAGATATCGGACGTGGCTGTCATGCACCGCGAAGCTGGCAGGGTCGGTGATCTGGACGAAATCGCGCGGCCCTTCGAGGCCGAGGGTGGCGATGCCGCCGAAGCCGACATTGGCTCCCGTCGTCAGCGCTACGAGGCCGGTGAGGCCAAGAAGAGCCCTGACGACGGGCTGACGCGACGATCCTTGCATGGCCACCTCCACCTTGCGGGAATAAGGTGCGCGAGAAGCGGTAAAGTGGCAAGACACCCCATTGCGCCGCGTCGGCCTTTTCTTTAAACGCTCGTCATGACAAGCGAAGCCCATCCCGACACCGTCCTCATCATCGATTTCGGCTCCCAAGTCACGCAGCTCATCGCGCGCCGCGTGCGCGAGGCTGGCGTCTATTCCGAGATCGTTCCCTTCCAGCTTGCCGAAGAGGCGTTCGGCCGCATCGCGCCGAAAGCCGTGATCCTGTCCGGCAGCCCGGCCTCCACAACCGAGATGGGCAGCCCGCGCGCGCCGCAGATCGTGTTCGAGGCGGGCATTCCCGTGCTCGGCATCTGCTATGGCGAACAAACCATGTGCGACCAGCTCGGCGGCAAGGTCGAGGCGGGGCATCACCGCGAATTCGGCCGCGCCTTCCTCGATATCGAGGATGATTGCGCGCTGTTCGACGGCGTCTGGGCCAAGGGCACGCGTCATCAGGTCTGGATGAGCCATGGCGACCGCGTCACCGCCATCCCCGAGGGTTTCCGCGTCGTCGGCACCTCGACCGGCGCACCCTTCGCGGCAATCGCCGACGACAAGCGCCGCTTTTATGCCGTGCAGTTCCACCCCGAAGTCGTCCACACGCCGGACGGCGCGAAGCTTCTGACGAACTTCGTCCACAAGATCGCGGGCCTTGCCGGTGACTGGACGATGGCCGCCTATCGCGAGCAGGCCGTGCAGGCGATCCGCGATCAGGTCGGCGACGGCAAGGTCATCTGCGCGCTGTCGGGAGGCGTCGATTCTTCCGTGGCCGCGCTTCTGATCCACGAGGCGGTCGGCGATCAGTTGACCTGCATCCTCGTCGACCACGGCCTGATGCGCAAGAACGAGGCGGCCGACGTCGTCGCCATGTTCCGCGAGCATTACAATTTGCCGCTGATTCTCGTAAACGCGCAGGACCGCTTCATCGGCGCGCTGGAAGGCGAGAGCGATCCCGAAAAGAAGCGCAAGACGATCGGCCGCCTGTTCATCGAGGTCTTCGAGGAAGAGGCCAAGAAACTGGGCGGTGCGGATTTCCTTGCACAAGGCACGCTTTACCCTGACGTGATCGAAAGCGTCTCCTTCACTGGCGGCCCTTCCGTCACCATCAAGTCGCACCACAATGTCGGCGGCCTGCCCGAACGCATGAACATGAAGCTGGTCGAGCCGCTGCGCGAACTGTTCAAGGATGAAGTGCGCGTGCTCGGCAAGGAACTCGGCCTGCCGGAGCATTTCATCGGCCGCCATCCGTTCCCCGGTCCCGGCCTCGCGATCCGCTGCCCCGGCGGCATAACGCGCGAAAAGCTGGAAATCCTGCGCGAGGCCGACGCGATCTATCTGGACGAAATCCGCAAGGCCGGCCTCTACGACGCGATCTGGCAAGCCTTCGCCGTCCTCCTGCCGGTCCAGACTGTCGGCGTCATGGGCGACGGCCGCACCTACGAATTCGTCTGCGCCCTGCGCGCCGTGACCTCCGTCGACGGCATGACGGCTGATTTCTACCACTACGACATGGAATTCCTCGGCCGCGCGGCAACCCGCATCATCAACGAGGTCAAAGGCGTCAACCGCGTCGTCTACGACGTGACGAGCAAACCGCCGGGAACGATCGAGTGGGAATGATTCAGGCCGTTAATTAGGCGCTGTGTTTTTGTGGCCGGTGCCGACGAGACCGGCCTATTTCAGATACTTTTCCCTGGCCGTCTTTGGCAATTTCTCCGTCGCCATCCGAAGGCTGACACGGGGCAGTCGGTCGGCGTGCGCGTCGAGGAACGTGATCAATCCATCCGGGTTCGCTTTGCCTGCCGTGCGAAGCCATGATCCGATGGCCTTTCGCACATAGTTATGAGGCTCATCAACGAGCAGTGTGCAGATGCGGGATGTATCGGCCGTATCTCCCTGTCGAATGAAGTACCAGGTGGAAACGATTGCGGTCCTGCGCTGCCAGGGATCATCCGAGACAGCAAGTTCATAAAGAACGTCCCTTTGCTTGTCGGCCAGCCATCCGTCGACGACATGAGGCGCTGCCCGGTCGACGAGATCCCAGTTGTTGATGCGATCGTGCCTGCGAAGATAGAGGTCGAACAAGGCTTTTCGGGTGGCCTTGTCGGTTTTCCCGGAGCGGGCCTGAAGGTCCATCATGGCGACTGCTCCATGCGCACCTCATAATGGGGATGGTCGAGAAGGCGTTCGATCTCGGGCAAGGGCATGGCGGCGAATGTCTTCGCTACCGGAAATATTTTGCCGATGCCGACACCCATGAAGGCCGAGTTTTCGGGACCATCGGCAAAGAAGCTTGATACATCGGCGATCCGTCCGGGATCGCTGATGTCACGAAGAGCTTCGAGGAAGGCCTCGGCGCAAAGAAGATTGGACACGCTCAACGCTCCATGAGGTCGGTTGCCGGGCCACTATATAGTCGAGCGATCATTGATCGCTCGTCAGACGGACATCGCGCAAAAGACGGATGGCAAAGTCCTTGCGGAAATTGCGGATCGACCCGAACGAGGGTCCGGCAACGTGCAGCGCGAAGACGACAGGAGCGTCGTCTTTGCGGCTCAGATATCCCGCATACCAGCCCGAGAAGGACCCGCCCGTGTTTTCGGGATCATCTGGCCCGGAACCGCTCTTGCCATGAAGGATCGTGTCGTCGACCGCGCCGCTGTCGCTGGCGGCAGCCAGTGCCGCAAGAGATGAGGTTGCAACGTCCAGTCGCCCGGAGATCAGGGAATCGAGGAAATCGACCTGCTCCTTGACCGAAATCTGCAACTCGCCCGTCAGCCAGAAATCGTCCGACCCGTCGGACGCTTCGCCGTTGCCATAACGCCATTCGGCAAGACGCTCGCGATAGACGGGGCCGCCGATTTCCAGGGCCAGATCCTGAAAATACCATACCGACGAGCGGGCAAAGGCGGTGCCCAAATCCTGGCTTTCCCGCCATTCTTCCGGCCAGTAGCTGGCAGCAGGGCGTTGCATGGCATCCCATTCCCGCCAGGCGCCGAGAGAAGACGCGACGCCCGTTTCCAGTGCGAGAACCAGATTTGGGATTTTGAAGGTCGAGAACGGGACGTGTCGGGTCTTAAGATCGCTGCCTTCCAGAACGTATTCGGTGCCGGTCGACAAATCCCGCGCAAGAAATGAAACGGACAAATCGGCAGTTTCCGCCTGATAGCGGTCGATTGCGATGTCCCGTGTTTCAGCGCTCACTGGCAGCGTTGTCGCCGTTAAAGACAAAGCGGCAACCAGCGGCAGAAATGTCAAACCGGAGCATACAGAAAAATTTGACGACATAAGGCACTCTAATCGTTGAAGAAACGCGTGCGTAACGAGGTCTTTAGCGCAATCCGCAACGCTGAATCAAATGATCGCTTTTCAGTCCAGCGTGAATCGTGTTCAGTTTCTCGATGGACATGATGCGCTTCGATCTCAACCTCTTGAAGACACTGGCGATTGTGGGCGAGGAGCGGAGTGTCCAGCGCGCTGCCATGCGTCTGCGGATTACGCCGTCAGCCGTCAGTCATGCTCTGGGGCGGCTTCGACATGCTCTCCAGGATCCCTTGTTCATCCGGACGAAGGGTGAACTCGTTCCCACCCCGCGCTGTCGAGCGACGCTGATCCGGCTGCGCCCGCTTCTTGTCGATATTGATCATGCGCTGGGGGCAGGTCTGGAGGCCGATCGAATCGCGTTCGATCCGGCGTCGACGCGCCGCGACGTGACGCTCGTTCTTCCCGGCGCGCTCGAGCTTTCGCTTCTTCCACCCCTCATGGGCCGTCTCGCCGAGAAGGCACCCCTCTGGACGCTGTCGGTGCGTGGCCTCCAGCGGCGCAGCTACGAGGCCGATCTTCTTTCCGGCGAAGCTGATGTGGTCTTGTCGGTCGGCGGTCACACGCCCTCGAAGGAAGGGCTCCTCATTGCGACGCTCTGGGAGGACGAACTCGTCGTGTTGCAAGGCCCGGACGGGCCTTTGCCGACGAACCGGAGCGTTACGCTGGACGACCTCGTCGATATACAGCAGGTCTATTCGGTTCCCTGGCCACGGACGCAGAACTACCTAGATATCAAACTGTCGCGGGCGGGACGCCAGCGGGCGATCGCAGTCGAATTGCCCGGATACTCCGCTCTGGGCGACATTCTGCAAACGACCGGTTTCGTGGCGGCCATGCCGGATCGAACGGCGCTCGCCCTTCTGAGGCGCTTTGAGAGCCTGAGCCTCATTCGCATTTCACCGACGACAAGGATGCCGCTATCGATTGAAATGTCGACCCGGTTTCACGCTTCTCCCGAAGGACGCTGGCTGCGTCAGCAAATCGATGAGGTTGCGGCGGACGTGCCGAGCCTGTCCGAATCTCCCGACGGCACGGCTTCCACATAAGTCGGCTGGTGGAGCTCAAGCGGCAGATGCCGGCGTACAGGTGCGTTCCGGTTCACCGATCGCGGCGAAGAGTTCTGCATCTTCGCCGATCCCGGCATTGGGCGTGGTGAGCAGCGTATCGCCGTAAAAGACGGAATTGGCTCCGGCTACGAGACACAGGATCTGCGCCTCGCGGTTAAGCGCGGAGCGGCCGGCGGACAGGCGCACCGTCGAAGCCGGCATGACCAGACGTGCCGTCGCCACCATGCGCACCAGGTCCAGCGGATCGATGCGCGGTCGCTTCGCCAGCGGCGTGCCTTCGACGGGAACGAGAGCATTGACCGGCACGCTTTCGGGGTGCGGGTCCATCCCCGCGAGGACGTGCAGCATCGATGCCCGGTCGCGGATCGTCTCGCCCATGCCGATGATGCCGCCGCAGCAAAGGTCAATGCCGAAGGCGCGCACGGTGGCGAGCGTGTCCAGCCGGTCCTCGTAGGTGCGGGTCGTAATGATCCGCCCGTAGAATTCCGGGCTGGTATCGAGGTTGTGATTGTAGGCCGTAAGCCCGGCGGCCGCAAGGCGTTCGGCTTGATGGGCTTTCAGCATGCCGAGCGTGACGCAAGCTTCCATGCCCAGCGAGCGAACGCCCTCGACCATCTCGATCACCGCATCGAACTCGTGGCCGTCGCGGACCTGCCGCCACGCCGCTCCCATGCAGAAGCGTTCCGCGCCTGCCGCTTTGGCGATTGCCGCCATGGCGATCACCTTTGCAGGTTCCATCAGCCGGTCGCGGGTCAGGTCGACCTCGCGGTGATGGGCCGATTGCGGACAGTAGGCGCAGTTCTCCGGGCATCCACCGGTCTTGATGGACAAGAGGCTGGCCTTCTGCACCTTGTTCGGATCGTGATGCTGGCGATGAACCGCATTGGCGCGCCCGACCAGTTCCAGAAAAGGCAGATCGTGGACGGCAACGATCTGGTCGATCGTCCAGTCGTGCCGGATCGTTCCATCCGCCGCAATCATTCGCCCTTACCCCGAAGGCGGGCAAAAGATGCCGGCAGCACCATGCCGACCGCCGCTACCACACCGATCTTGACCAGATCGCCCAGCAGGAAGGGCAGGACGCCGACAGCAAGAAGCTGGCCGGCCGGAACATAGGCCGCCAGCCACGCCATGCCGATCGCATATATCGGCACCATTCCGGCGAGCATCGCGCCGACGCGGCCGAACGTGCCTCTGCCTGCCGCCAGCGTGCCGACCATCCATGAGGCGATGAGATAGCCGAGCAGATAGCCGCCGGTCGGGCCGACCATATAGACCAGGCCGATGCCGCGTTCCGGGGAGCCGGAGAAGACGGGAAGGCCCACGGCACCTGCCGCGAGATAGGCAAGAAAGATCGAGACGGCAATGCGCGGACCGAACGCCACGGCGAAGGTCATGACTGCCATCGTGTGCAGCGTCATCGGAACCGGCCAGAACGGAATCTGGACCTTGGCGGCAAGGGTCATCAGTGCCGTGCCGGCGACGACGATCAGTACCGTCTGCGCCGTGGGCACAAATCGGTTTTCAGCGGGCCTCGTATCGATATGGCTCATGACGTTTTTCCTTCAGCAAAAATTATAGATAATTAAAAGAATCTATCGCTAAATGAGTTCACAAAAATATCATCATGGCAAGCGCCAGGCGGACAAAGCTGCTTCTGGTCGAAGGTTGAGACGAATTCAGTCCGCCTATTTCGGCTTTTTTTTAACCGATGGTCTGGACGTGCCGCGCCAGCACGGAGGCCGCCATTTCAGCCTGTCCAGCCCTCAGGGCGTCGAGGATTGCACGATGATCCCGGTCCGTCGGGGCTTCCCATTCGGCCCGCCAGCCGGAGAACAGGAACCGGGCGCTGGCCGTGTGAAGGTCGTCGATGGCGTTGAGCAGCCGCGGCATCCCACACGGCGTCAGGATGATCCGGTGGAAGGTGCGATTGGCGTCTTCCCACGCCTGAACGTCGCCCGCGCGATCTCCCGCCCGGTTCGCTTCCTCGGCCTGATCGAGAATGGCTTTGGTCAGATGCGGCACGGCATTGCGCAGCGCCAGCGCTTCGAGCGCGGCGCGCATCTCCGCCACTTCCCGAACCTCTTCGAGACTGAAGCCTGCGACACGCACGCCCCGACGCGGCTCGCTGACGACCAACCCCTGAGCCTCCAGCCGGCGAAACGCTTCGCGCACCGGGACATGGCTTGCGCCGAACTCTTCGGCGATGTGGTCCTGCCGCAGCTTCGCGCCCGCCTCGATCTCGCCGGCGATGATGCGGTGGGCGAGTGTCTTGCTGATTTGCGAGGCTATGGTGTCTGATTTGGCTGTCGTCATGATTTATAGATAATTCATGACGCGCATGAACGTCGAGCCTGATCGTCGAGATCGGCATGGAAATCTTGCTTGGCTTGGGCGAGAAAGCATCCTGTTTTGCGCGCTGACGTGAATAAGGTAGAGGCAGGCATGAGCGTTACGATCTATGGCATCCGCAACTGCGACACGATGAAGAAGGCGTTTGCCTGGCTTGACGCCAATGGCGTTGCCTACAGCTTTCATGATTATCGGGTAGGGGGCATCGACGCGGATACGGTGTGGCGGTGGTGCAAGGTGGCGGGCTGGGAAAAAGTGCTCAACAAGTCGAGCCGGACGTTCCGCGCCTTGCCCGATTCCAAGCGGGACGGCCTTGACGAAACCAGCGCCATCGATCTGATGATCGGCGAGCCCACGATGATCAAACGGCCGGTGCTCGATACCGGCTCCGGTTTCGAAATCGGGTTCAAGCCCGAGCGCTATGCGACGCTTTTTGCCCGTTGAGCCGTCCGGACATTTGCTTCTGCAGGCCGCGATGCTCCATGGTGGCCCATTGCGCGAACCGTGCTCGCCGCTAATCTCGCCGCGATGCACGCGATAAATCCGAATCCCCTTCGTTTGGCACTCGCCGGAATGCTTGCCATGGCCACCGCAATGGGGGTCGGGCGCTTCGTCTACACGCCCATCCTGCCCGGGATGATGGCATCGCTCGATCAGTCGACATCGCAGGTGGGCTTCATCGCCGCCGCCAATTATGCGGGCTATCTGATCGGCGCGATCGTGGCCGGCGGCGGCTGGGCGCACGGGTCGGAACGGCGGATCGCGCTCGCCAGCCTGGCTGTCAGCGCGGCACTGTGCCTGGCCATGGCGGCGACGGACGAGCTTGTCGCCTTCCTGGCGATCCGCTTTGCGGCCGGCGTCGCGAGCGCGTTCGTCATGGTGTTCCTGTCCGGCATCGTCTTTGCCGGATTGGCCCGTGCCGGGCGATCGGGCCTGCAATGGCTGCATTTCGGCGGCGTCGGGCTCGGCATCGCGCTGTCGTCGCTCGTCGTTGCGGGGGCCGGATGGAGCGGCTTCGGGTGGCGCGGCGAATGGATCGGCGCCGGATTTTTGTCCTTTGCCGCCATCGCCATCGTCGTCTGGCTTCTCGGCGATGCGGGCAGCCGCGTTGCCGATGCGCAAAAGGAGCCGCCGCTCGTCTTTTCGCCGGCCTTGCGCAGCATCGTGTGGGCGTATGGTGTGTTCGGTTTCGGCTATATCGTCACGGCGACGTTTCTCATCGCCATCGTCCGGTCGAGCGCGCCGGACCCGGCACTCGAAACAGGCGTCTGGCTGGTAACCGGGCTTGCCGGCTTCCCGTCCGTTCTGTTGTGGGGATGGCTGGCGTCGAAATGGGGACTGCGACCGGCCTTTGCGGCAGGCTGCCTCATCGAGGCTCTCGGCGTTGCCGCAAGCGTTGCCCTCGGCGGTGCGGCCGGGCCGTTGCTCGGCGGTCTTCTTCTGGGCGGCACGTTCATCGCGATCACGGCGCTGGGGCTTCAGTCGGGCCGGATGCTGGCCGGGCCGTCTCCGCGCAAGGCGCTTGCGGCGATGACGGCTGCGTTCGGAACGGGGCAGATCGTCGGACCCGTGGTGGCCGGTTTCGTTGCCGACTCGACCGGCGGTTTCTTCTGGCCGTCGATGCTCGCCGCGCTCGCTCTGGCCGTTTCGGCGTGGCTGGCGATGTCGTCGCGAGCGGCCGGATCGAACGCTGGCGCGTGATTTTGCCGCTCGGCACTTCCATGCCGGCAAATTTCGGCTAAAACCCCCTCCAAAGGGCGCGAAATGCGCCCGTCTCAGGATATGGTTGGACTTTCATGTCGGACGAGAGTTTTTTTCGCGAGATCAATCAGGAGCTTCGGCAGGACCGCGCCCGTCATATATGGGATCGGTATGGCCTGACGGCGATCGGCATCGGTCTGGCAATCGTCCTGGCGGCCGGAATCTATGTCGCATGGGACTGGTGGACCACGCGTCAGGCGAATGAATCGGGAGACCGCTTCTCGCAGGCGCTGACGCTGGCCAATGAAGGCAACAGCGAGGAGGCGCTCGCCCGCCTGTCCGAACTCGAAGCTGACGGCCACGGCGCTTATCCGGTGCTGGCACGCCTGCGTGCAGCGACCGTTCAGGCCAATGCCGGCGATTTCGCCGAAGCCGTCGCGTCCTTCGATGCGGTCGCCGCCGATACGTCCATTCCCCAGTCCATCCGCGACGCGGCACGCCTGCGCTCCGGCTACCTTCTGGTCGATCATGGCTCCTATGAGGATGTCGCCGGCCGCGTCGAGGCCCTGACCTCGGACGAAAACGCGCTGCGACATTCGGCGCGCGAGGCGCTGGCGCTCGCCGCGTGGAAAGACGGTCAGTCGACCGAAGCACTGCGACTGTTCGACCTGATGATCGACGACGAGCGCATCTCCGGCAATATGCGCCAGCGCGCGCAGATGATGGCGGAGTTGATCCGGGGCACGCAGGAGCCCTCGTGAGTTTCAAGCTCGCCATCATCGGACGACCGAATGTCGGCAAGTCGACGCTGTTCAACCGGCTAGCCGGCCGCAAGCTCGCGCTCGTGGACGATACGCCCGGCGTCACGCGCGACCGCCGCGTCCATGCAGCCCGGCTCTACGATCTTGAATTTGACGTCATCGACACCGCCGGGCTGGAGACCGCCGAGGCGGCGAGCCTTGCCGGGCGCATGCGCCAGCAGACCGAGATCGCGATCGAGGAAGCCGACGTCGTCTGCTTCGTGGTCGATTCGAAGACCGGCCTGATGCCGGATGACCGCTCCTTCGCCGATATCGTACGCCGGTTCGGCAAGCCGGTAGTGCTGGCGGCCAACAAGTCCGAGGCGCGCGGTGCGCAAAGCGGTTTCCTCGAAGCGTGGGAACTGGGGCTGGGCGAGCCGGTGCCGATTTCGGCCGAGCACGGTCAGGGCATGGTCGATCTGCGCGATGCGATCGTCGCGGCGATCGGCGAGGAACGCGCATTCGCCGACGAGGATGACGACGATGCGCTGATCGCCGACGAACCGCTGGTCGGCGAGGACGTTGCCGATTCCGACGACGAGGCCATCCCGGCCTACGATTCGACCAAGCCGCTGCGCATTGCCGTCGTCGGTCGTCCGAACGCCGGCAAGTCGACGCTCATCAATGCGCTGGTCGGTGAGGAACGTCTGCTGACCGGCCCGGAAGCGGGCATCACGCGCGATTCCATTTCCGTCGACTGGGATTGGAACGGCCGCAAGATCAAGCTGTTCGACACGGCGGGCCTGCGCCGCAAGGCGCGCGTTCAGGAGAAGCTGGAAAAGCTATCCGTCGCCGACGGCCTGCGTGCGATCCGCTTCGCCGAAATCGTTGTGATCGTGTTCGATGCGACCATTCCGTTCGAAAAGCAGGATCTGACGATCGCGGACCTGATCATCCGTGAGGGCAGGGCGCCCGTCCTTGCGTTCAACAAATGGGATCTGATCGAGAACCGTCAGGAACTGCTGACCGAACTGCGCGAAAAGACGACGCGCCTTTTGCCGCAGGTGCGCGGGCTTCAGGCCGTGACGATCTCGGGCGAAACCGGGCGCGGCCTCGACAAGCTGATGGGAGCGGTCGAGCGCACGCACCGCGTCTGGAACACGCGCATTTCGACCGGCCGTCTCAATCGCTGGCTCGAAGGCGTGACGGCGCATCATCCGCCGCCCGCTGTCGCCGGCCGCCGCCTGAAGATCAAATATATCACGCAGATCAAGACGCGCCCGCCCGGCTTCGTGCTCTCCTGCACGCGTCCCGACGCGGTGCCACAAAGCTATATTCGCTATCTCACCAACGAATTGCGTACGGCCTTCGACATGCCGGGCGTGCCGATCCGCATGCTGGTGCGCGCGTCGGACAATCCGTTCGCCGGGCGCGCGAAGAAGCGAAATTGAAGCAGGCAGGGGATCCGTCACCTCTTTCTGGAATTTGAAACCACGCGCTCCGCAAAACCGGCGAGGCATGGATTCCTGTGACGAGCACAGGAATGACGGCTACATAAATGTAGCTGCAAAATCACGAACGTCGAATAAAGAGCGACAACCTTTAATGCCGTCATTCCTGTGCTCGTCACAGGAATCGAGGCCTCTCTTTTTCATGTCGAGCAACGGTTTTGCCTGCCCTCGTGCCTGTCACAGCGTCGCACTTTTCGCTTTCATTCCCATACGACACATTCATGCCGCACTCCTTCGCGAAACGCCGCCCGATGAATTCGCGGCGGGCGCTTCCGCCTGATTGCATCGGACGTGATCTCACCTGCCGCTACGGCATTAACCCCGCATAAAGGTTAATCGATCATTTTTGTCCGGTCTTTGCAGCTAATGTATATGGAGCAGGACCTGTGCGGGTAACGCGTTTGTCACGGCGTTTGAGAACGATTCTGGAAAATAGATCGCTCGTGGCGCCCGCCTTGCTCGGCCTGGGCGTTTGGGTTGCGTTTCCCACGCCTGCCGCATTCCAGGACATGACCAGCTTCGTTTCGGGCCTTGAAACGGGATCGGGCCGTTGGGGTGCCGTCATCGAGCAGGCGCAGGCCGGCTCCGTCCATCAGGCCGAACTGCCCTTCGTCGATGCCACGATCACCGGCTCGATCGCGGGCGCCGGTTTCAAGTCGCCGGGAATCGGAACGGTTGCGCTGCGCTCGCAGGACGGCCAGAAAAACCCGACGTCCGACGAAGACCGGGTCGATCGGTCGGGCAAGCAGGGGCGCGTCATGAACGTCGCTCCCGTCACGCCGCCGAAATTCTTCAATGCCGGCTCGATCCTCGAACGCACGAGCCTTTTGCAGGATGCCGAGCCCGATCAGGCGATGTCGTTCGTCCGCCCCGAGATCGACGGCAAGGAACTCGACATCGCGCTGGCCTTTCACCCGACCCACCGTGCTATTCCCGAAGACCAGATGCCGGCGATGCTGGCGGCGCTGGTGACCAGCGAAAAGGCCGATATCCTTGCGACCGCCTATGCGCCGCCCGAGCCGAATTACGCGACCTCGTCGCCCTTCGCCAGCCTCCTGAAGGAGGAGGACGCCTCGAATGGACGGTTCGTTCCGCCGATCGCGCCGGGCGATCATGCCTGGATGAACAATCCGCTTCCCGCCGGCGTCTTTTCGGCCAGGGAGCAGAAATGCCTTGCCGAAGGCATCTACTTCGAAGCGCGCGGCGAGGAGGTGAAGGGGCAGGCGGCCGTCGCGCAGGTCATTCTCAATCGCGTACGCGCGCCCGCTTATCCCGATACGATCTGCGGCGTCGTCTATCAGAACCGCAGTTGGCGCAATCGCTGCCAGTTTTCCTTTGCCTGCGACGGCACCACGCCGCGCGTGCGCAGCGCCGCTCACTACCGGCTCGCCGAGGACGTGGCGATGGCCGTGACCGCCGGCAAGGTTTTCCTGCCCGAGGTCGCATCGTCGACCCATTATCATGCCACTTACGTCAATCCGCGCTGGGCGCGCGCCATGGACAGGGTCAAGAAGATCGGTCTGCACATTTTCTACCGCACCAAGGGTGGCGGCTGGAGTTGATCGGCCCGTCTTTGCGCTCTTTGCCCGTGTGATTCTGACCGATGCAGCCTGCGCGCATTGTCGCAGCCTGCTAATCCCATGATTTCAATGCTGAAATTGCCCCCATTTCAATCGTCCCGCTCGGCTTGACTGGCGCGGGTGCCCTGAATATGTTGCGCGCGACTTCGAAGCGGTAGCCAATTGGCGTCTGATGGGTCAGGAGGTTGCGATGGCCGAAGACAAAAGGCCTGACGAAACCGGCCGGACCGGTCAGGAGCAAGTTGGCAGTGATGCCGACTTCGAGCGTCGCCGTCGCGAACTCGACGCCCGTTTGTCCGCATTGCGGCCGGCCGGCAAAGTCGAGGCGGATGGTCCGAGATCCGGTGGAATGACCGGAATGGGCAAGGCTCTGCGTCTGTCGAGCGAATTCATCGCCGGCGTCGTGGTCGGCGCCGTAATCGGATGGTTCGTCGATCAGGTAGCGGGAACGAGCCCATGGGGGTTGATCGTGTTCTTGCTCCTCGGTTTTGCTGCCGGAGTGCTGAATGTCATGCGTTCGGCCGGCGTCGTGGCCGAACACCCAGTGCGGACGCCGGACGGCGACCGGGACTGATACGGAACTTGGAATTTGACACGGCGCGCTTGGCGCCGGCTTTGTTATCGAGGGGCGCCTGATGGCCGACGATCCGATCTCCCAATTTCAGATCTCCAGACTGATTCCGATCGAAATCGGGGGACTCGACTTCTCTTTCACCAATTCGTCCCTGTTCATGGTGGCGTCGGTGGCGACGGCGGGTGCCTTTCTTTATCTGACGACGTCGAGCCGCGGCCTCGTGCCGGGCCGCGCGCAGTCGGTATCGGAACTGTCCTACGAATTCATCGCGAACATGTTGCGCGATGCGACCGGCCAGCACGGGATGAAGTTCTTTCCGCTCGTCTTCTCGCTGTTCATGTTCATCCTCACGGCGAACATGTACGGCATGTTCCCTTACTTCTTCACGGTGACGAGCCACATCATCGTCACCTTCGCCCTGGCGATGCTCGTCATGACGACGTTGGTCGTCTACGGCTTTCGAACGCACGGGTTCCGCTTTCTCAAACTGTTCGTTCCGCACGGAATTCCCGGCGTCCTCGTGCCGCTGGTCGTCGCGATCGAGTTGATCTCGTTCCTCTCGCGTCCGATCAGCCTCTCGGTTCGTCTCTTCGCGGCGATGCTCGCCGGCCACATCACGGTCAAGGTGTTCGCCGGCTTCATCGCGACGCTGGGTTCGCTCGGCGCGGTCGGCATCGTGGCGGCCATCCTGCCGCTCTTCCTGACGGTCGCGATCACCGCGCTCGAATTCCTCATCTCGTTCATCCAGGCCTATGTCTTCGCGATCCTGACCTGCATGTATCTGAACGACGCGCTTCATCCGGAGCACTGAGTTCGGTCCAGTTTCACCGGCGATCCCGCCATCCTCGAACACCAACATTCGAACAGTCCCACGAAGGAGTTTTGAAATGGAAGTAGAAGCAGCACGCGCGCTCGGCGCAGGCATCGCCTGCCTCGGCATGGCCGGTACCGCCCTCGGTCTCGGCAACATCTTCGGCAGCTACCTCTCGGGCGCCCTGCGCAACCCGTCGGCAGCCGACGGCCAGTTCGGCCGCCTGATCTTCGGCTTCGCCGTTACGGAAGCTCTGGGCATCTTCTCGCTACTCATCGCTCTGCTCCTCCTCTTCACGTAAGATGAGGCTCGGCCGGCGGGCGCGCTTGCGCCCGTGCGGCCGAATTCTTTTCAGTGCTGAGACCCACCGGTCGCAACGCGCGGCCGGCAACATGAGCAGGGGATGCACATGTTCGTAACGCCTGGATACGCGCAGGACGCCGTTCCCGCCGAAGGCGAATTGCAGACCGAGGTCGTCGAGGTCCACGAGGATAGCGGATTCCCGCCTTTCGAGACGGAATTCTACCCCTCGCAGCTTCTGTGGCTGGCGATTAGCTTTGGCCTTTTCTACCTCTTCCTCCAGAAGGTCGTGCTGCCGAGAATCGGAAACATTCTCGAAGTGCGCCGCGACCGCATCGCCCACGATCTCGATCAGGCGGCGCGCAACAAGGAAGAAGCCGACGCTGCGATCGCGGCCTACGAGCAGGAACTGGCCGATGCACGCGCCAAGGCGCACGCCATCGCGCAGGACGCTCAGGACTCGGCCAAGGCCGATGCCGAAGCCCAGCGCAAGACGGTTGAAGCCGAGCTTGACCGCAAGCTTGTCGATGCCGAGCGTCGCATCGCTGCCGTTCGCGAGACGGCGATGAAGGATGTCGGCACGATCGCCGAGGAAACCGCCGGTGCCATCGTCGAGGCGCTGATCGGTCAGAAGCCGGACGACAAGGCCGTTTCGGCTGCCGTCGGCCAGGTTCGATAGGAGAGACGGATGGATTCGACTTTTTGGGCCACCGTCGGTCTCGTCGTCTTTCTGGCGCTGATCGTCTACGTACGCGTTCCCGGCATGATCGGGCGCAATCTCGATCAGCGTGCCGAGCGCATTCGCAATGAGCTGGAAGAAGCCCGCAAGCTGCGCGAGGAAGCGCAGCAATTGCTGGCCGAGTATCAGCGTAAGCGCAAGGAAGCCGAGCAGGAAGCCGGTGAGATCGTCGAGGCTGCCAAGCGTGAAGCAGGCCACCTCGTCGAGGAAGCCAAGCAGCGGTCGCAGGAATACGTCGCCCGCCGCACGGCGCTCGCCGAGCAGAAGATCGCGCAGGCCGAACGCGACGCCGTCAATGCCGTTCGCTCGAACGCCGTCGACATCGCCGTTGCGGCCGCCACCAAGCTCCTCGAGGAGCGGGCCGATGCCGGCGTGAAGACGCAGCTTTTCAAGTCGTCGCTCGACGATGTAAAGACGCGGATGAACTGATCCGTTCGTCGGTTGAAAGTTGGAAAAACCCCGCTTTGGCGGGGTTTTTTTGTTGGTCAACTGGAGCCTCGCGGTTCGCTTCGCTCACATCTCACGGTAGGGGCGTTGAATGCTCGATCCACGATGCAAAGCCCGGCCACGGTTGCGACTCGGTAAGGTCGAGGCATGGATTCCTGTGACGAGCACAGGAATGACGGCATCCATGATTGTGCATGCTTCCAAACCACCGCGATTGGCAGCAACCTCTTTGCCATCGTCATTCCTGTGCTCGTCACAGGAATCCATGCCTCATCGTCGCCGCTACACGACAATCGCTAAACTTGTGGCGGCACCTACTCCGCCGCGTCCAGCCGGAAGGGTGCGAAGGACAGGCGGTGCAGCCGGGTCAGCGGCCCATGCGCCTCGATCGCCGTGCGATGACGCGCGGTGGCGTAGCCCATATGCAGGTCGAAACCATAGCTGACGTGAATTGACGCAGTACGCGTCATCATTCGGTCGCGCGTCACCTTGGCGATGATCGAGGCAGCCGCGATCGACTGCGAGCGCTGGTCGCCCTTGACCACCGCCTTGCCGTCGCAGGTCAGGCCCGGTGGAATGTCTCGGCCGTCTGCCAGAACCAGCTTCGGCTCGATGCAGAGAAGCTTCACGGCGCGGCACATGGCTTCGAGGCTCGCCTTGCGGATGTCGCTGCGGTCGATCGAATGCGCGCAAGCGGAGGCAATGGAAACCGCCGATGCCTTGTCCAGGATTTCATCGAAGACGGCTTCGCGCTCGGCGTGACTCATACGCTTTGAATCGTCGAGCCCCTTGGGAATTCGCTTGGGGTCCAAAATGACGGCGGCGGCGACGACGGGACCGGCAAGCGGGCCGCGCCCCGCTTCGTCCGTTCCACAGACCGGCCACACACCTTCGCGCATGGCCGCGCGTTCCATCCGGAAATCCGGGCGCACGGGCAGGTCGAAAAGAAGCGGAGAATCGGAGCGTTGGCGAGCCATGTTGCGGCAATGCTCGCATCGCGTCCGATTCTCCGCAAGCCCTTCCCGTCCTTGGGGCGGGATGGAAAGGGCATCCGTCTGGCATGGATTGGGGACAGCCGGACGGGAAAGAAACCTCAAAGCAGGCTGAGCTGCTCGCCCCTGCGGGCCGGTGGCGTGAACAGGTCGGCGCGCAACTTCATACGCTGCGTGTTGAGGCCGAGCCGCTTGGCCGCGAGTTCGAAGCGCCGCCCGATCTGCCACGCATATGGGCCGGAACCTCTCATGCGCTTGCCCCATTCGGCGTCGTAATCCTTGCCGTCGCGCATCGAACGCACGAGCGACATGACGTGCCTGTAGCGATCTGGATAATGCTGCAGGAGCCAGTCCTTGAAGATCGAGCTGACCTCGAGCGGCAGGCGCAGGATGACGTAACCCGCTTCGCTCGCACCGGCAGCCGTCGCCGAATCGAGGATGCGCTCGATCTCCGAATCGTTGATGCCCGGAATGACCGGTCCGATCATCACCGAGGTTGGAATGCCGGCTTCGCTCAGCGCCCGGATCGTCTCCAACCGGCGCGGCGGCGTCGCCGCACGCGGCTCCATGGCCCGCGCGAGCTTGCGGTCGAGCGTGGTGACAGACAGCGCGACCTTCGCCAGTCCCTTTTCGGCCATACGCGACAGGATATCGATATCGCGCATGACGAGCGCGGACTTCGTCACGATGCCGACCGGATGATCGTATGCCTCCAGCACCTCGAGAATCTCGCGCATGATGCGCCATTGCTTCTCGATCGGCTGATAGGGGTCGGTATTGGTTCCGATCGCAATCGTCTTCGGCTGGTAGCCTTCCTTGGCCAGTTCCTTTTCGAGCAGGCGAGGGGCGTCGGGCTTGGCGAACAGCTTCGATTCGAAATCGAGCCCGGCCGACAGGCCCATATAGCTGTGCGTCGGACGCGCGAAGCAATAGACGCAGCCATGCTCGCAACCACGATAAGGGTTGATGGAGCGGTCGAAGGAAATGTCGGGCGATTCGTTGCGCGTAATGATCGTGCGCGGCTTTTCGATCTGCACGTCCGTCTTGAACGGCGGCAGTTCTTCGAAACTACTCCAGCCATCGTCGAAAACATCGCGCTGATGCTTTTCGTAGCGACCGCTTGGATTGACCCCCGCGCCCCGGCCACGCCGCCTGTCCGGCACGACCCGAAGGCCGCTTTCCTCGACCATGGCATTGGCCATATGCGCATCTCCGCTCATGAAAGCGGCAACGTCGGCCTGTCTGATCTGTTCCATCTCGCGCTCCCGCCTTGGCAATTGCCGGTCGGCTTGTCGATTCGTTGATGAAACTATTCCTATCCAATCAAAAAGAACAAAACAAGAACTTTCTGCCGGATTTCCCAAACTGGCGCAGTCCATGAGTTTGCGCTAATTCAAGGGATGATTTCCGTTCTGATCGAAACCAAGGATCACGAGGCCGAACTGGCCCGGACGCTGGCGTCGCTGGTGCAGGGCGCTGTGGAGGGCGTCGTGCGCGAAGTCGTCGTGTGCGATCGCGGCTCGACGGACGGAACGGCGCTGGTGGCCGAGCATGCCGGATGCGTCTTCGTTGCCGGCACCTCGGCGCAGGATCAGGCCGAGACGGCGCGCGGCGATTGGTTGCTTTTTCTTCAGCCCGGCGCGCGCCTCGCATCGGGCTGGGTTGAGTCGGTGCGTGAGCATATCGCGGTGTCTAAAGTGCCGGCCCGCTTTTCCCGCTCGTCCCAGACGGCCTTGCCCGTCTGGTCGCGTCTTTTAACGAGGCGAAACGCATTTGCCGAAGGGCTGCTGATACCGAAACCGGCATTTGGAAGGCCCCGCAAGCCGCTGCGCCTGCGCGCTGAAATCCACGCAGCCGACTGAACTCAGACGACCGTGCCAGCGCCGCGTTTCAAATGTTCGTCCAGTCGCGGCATGATCTCCACGAAATTGCAGGGAGCGTGCCGGTAATCGAACTGGTCTTTCAGGATGCCGTCCCAGGCGTCCCGGCAGGCTCCGGGCGAGCCGGGCAGCACGAAGACGAAGGTCTGGTTCAACAGGCCCGCCGTCGCGCGGCTTTGAATGGTCGAGGTGCCGATCTTGTCGGCCGAAATCTTATGAAACAACGCCGAAAACCCATCCATCCGCTTCTCGAAGATCGGTTCGAGCGCTTCGGGCGTCACGTCGCGGCCGGTGAAACCGGTGCCGCCCGTGGTGATGATGGCATCGATCGCCGCGTCGTTACTCCAGGAGATCACCTTGGCACGGATGGCTGCCACGTCGTCCTTGACGATATCGCGCGCGCCCAGCGTGTGTCCCGCCGCCGCGATCCGCTCGGAGAGTGTCTTGCCTGATGTATCCGTTTCGATGTCGCGCGTGTCGGACACGGTCAGGACGGCGAAGGTTACGGGAATGAAAGGGCGTTCGCTCATCGCTCGATCCGTCTGTTGAATTCGCCTGAGGCGTAACTGCTTGTGGCTTCCACGAACCAGGAAGGCCGCTCGGCGCGCAAATGTTCCGCTGCGCGGCGGGCTGCTGTCATGTCTGGAAACAGCCCGAAGCAGGTCGCGCCCGAGCCTGACATGCGGGCAAGGTTCGCACCCAACGCGTCGAGCGCTGTCAGCACGTCGGCAATCATCGGCGCATAGCCGACGGCCGGAGCTTGCAGATCGTTGCGGCACTGTTCCAGCCACGCCGTCACCTGTGCCATGCTTGCCGCGTCGGTCAAAGGGGGCAGGGGTGCGTTGTCGGGTGAAGACAGCCGGCGGAAGATTTCGGGTGTCGGCACCTCGACGCCCGGATTGGCAATGACGAGGGACAGAGCCGGAAACGGTTCGACAAGAGCGATCTCGTCGCCGATGCCGCGCGCGATCAGCGGCTCGGCGACAAGGCACATCGGAACGTCCGCGCCGAGCGTCGATCCCATGGATGGCAGATGTATCTTTGAACCAAGTAGCTCCGCCATCCCTGCAAGGCAGGCGGCAGCGTCGCTCGAACCGCCGCCGATGCCCGATGCGGGCGGCAGGTTTTTGGTCAGGACGATCGATACAGGTCCGGGATCGCCGAGGCGCGCCCGGAAAAGATCGCGCGCGCGCAACACGAGATTGTCGCCTCCGGTCGGGATTGCATCGGCGAACGGCCCGTCGATCGCGAACGAATCGAATCCGGCCTGTTCGACGGCGAGCCCGTCGCCCAGTTCTGTGAACACGACGAGCGAATGGAGGTCGTGATATCCGCCGGTGCGTCGCCCGGTGACATGCAGCGCCAGATTGATCTTGGCGGGCGCACGCACGCTCACGCGCTGCCGGTCGATCACATCGATTTCAGTCCTTGGCAACCCGGTACTCGCCTGTCGCGGGGTCCTTGACGAGCGTGCCGATCGCGCCTGTTCGCGCTTCCGTTTCCGCGCGGCGGGTGCGCGCGGTCAGCTTCTCGGCCTCGCGGATGAGCGCGCGGTAACCGATGAGGGCCGCAGCGCCGACCGCCGCGAAGAAAATCAGTTGAGGCATTGCGCCTGGTCCCTTGGCTCGATCGTCCATGTTGACATCGAAAAAGACATAGTAGGCTTTTTCGTGATGACGTTCAAAGTCCGTATCGGTTCCAAAGTGCGCGCTCGCTTGCGATGTCGACCAATCCTTCGACTGCCGAATGCGCGATCTGCTGCGAAAGACCTCCAACGCCGAGCTTGCGGCCGAACAATCCGCGCGGCATCGCGATCAGTTGCAACCGCGTCTTGTCGCCGTAGCGCTCCTTCAATATCTGCCGCATGTCGCCGAGCTGGTCGACAAGCCCCAGTTCGAGCCCCTTCTTGCCGCTCCAGAACTGGCCGGTAAAAAGATCGGGATCATCGGACAATTTCGCGCCGCGTCGTTCGCGCACCAGGTCGATGAAGGTCTGGTGAACTTCCAGTTGCAGCGCCTTCAGGCGCTCAACGTCTTCTTTCTTCTCCGGCTGGAAGGGGTCGAGCACCGACTTGTTCTGCCCGGCGGTGTGGACACGCCGTTCGACGCCGATCTTCTTGATCAGGTCCTGAAAACCGAACGAGGCCGAGACGACGCCGATCGAGCCGACGATCGAGGACGGATCGGCGATGATCTCGTCGCCTGCACAGGCGATCATGTAGCCGCCGGAGGCCGCGACGTCCTCGACGAAGACGAGCACGCTCTTGTTCTTCTCATGCGCCAGATCGCGGATGCGCTTGAAGATCAGCCGCGACTGGACAGGCGAGCCGCCCGGCGAATTGATGGAGATCGCGACGGCAGGGGCATCTTGAACGGCGAACGCCTTTTCGATCAGGGCCGCCGTCGTGGCGAGCGACAGATTCTGCCGCATCGGGCTCGAACCGGAGAGGATCGTTCCGTGAAGCCGGATGACCGGAATGGTGACGACTGATGAACGCAGGGATTTGGGAAGAAGCTTGTTGACGAGGCGTCGCACGATGGTCTGAATCTCCTATTTGTTCAAACCATGTAGGAAAGCCGGCCGATTCCGCAATGCGGCCTGCTCAGTCGCCGAACAGCGTGGCACGTCCGTTGATGATCGCGTCGGCCGTCTCGGTGAAGCCGTTTCCGGCCGCGTGGTGAAGATGAAGCGGTGCCAGGATCGAGAGCGCGCCGCGCCGGCCGCGCCATGCGCGAAGCACGATCCGGATCGCCGCCTTGCCGGGGCGCGGATGGATCGCGATCAGTTCCGCCGAACCGAAGCGGCCGTCGATCGCGGCGAGAATTTCGGCGAGCGAGGCGGGCCGCGCGATGATCGCAAGCCCACCGCCGGGACGGACGATGGCTGCGGCAGTGCGCACCCAGTCCGCGAACATCGTGCTGTTCATCACATGCGCGGCCACGCGCAGCGTGTCGGGAGAGGCGCGGTCGCGAGCTTCGTTGAAGGGCGGATTCATGATCGCGAAGCCGCATGAATTGTCGCCGAGCCCCGCCTCGTGCCGCGCGTTGCCGCGCAAGGTCACATCGGCGACCAGCAAATCCGCGCGTGTCGAAAGCATCGCGTTTTCGGGAAGGGCTAGGGTGCGCCGGGCAAAACCTGCCATTTCGGGCTCGCGTTCGACGAGCCGCACTGAGGCCCCGTCGCAGCGTGCGAGAACCGCAAGCCCCGCGCCGCCGGCGCCGGCGCCCAGATCGGCGACGCGTCCTGCAAAGCCGGAGGGGACCGAAGCTGCCAGGATCATTGCGTCGAGGCCGGCGCGGTGTCCCCGGCCGGAAGGCTGGACGAGGTGGAACCGGCCGCGATGAAACGCATCGATCGTGTGGTCTCCAGAATCTTCGAGCCCGCTCATTCCTTGAGTTCGTCGACGATCCCTGCGTCCGTCAAAACACGGCGGGCCTGCGCGTAGTCGTCTTCGGCGGTCATGACCCGCTGTGGCAGGATGCCGAGCGAGCCTTCCAGCACGCTCATGTTCTGGTCCGCGACGAAGAAATCGATGTCGGCGTCGCGCAATAGCGACTGGACGAAGGAGATCAGCACGGCGTCGTTCGTTCGCATCAGTTCACGCATATGGGCCTTTCGATTTTTTACCCTATGTAGCTGTCGCGGGGCACAGCGAAAAGCCTGCTGGAAAGCGCGATCTTGCGCCAATTCGCCTCTTGCCCGGAATCGCCCCCCGCCATAATGTCCGCGCCGATGCGGCAAGGCCGCCATGGAGATCCTTTTGAGCGTCGTAGTTAAAATCGACAGCCCGCGCGAGAATACGGCATCGATCGATGCGCTGCTCGACATCACGCGTGCCGACATGGCCAAGGTCAACGACCTGATCCTGTCGAAGGCGGGCTCCCATGTCGAGATGATTCCCCAGATCGCCAATCACCTGATCTCGTCGGGCGGCAAGCGCCTGCGCCCGATGATGACGCTCGCGGCCGCACAGATGTTCGGCTATTCGGGCGACGGACATGTCAAGCTCGCCATGGCTGTCGAGTTCATGCACACGGCGACGCTGCTTCACGACGATGTGGTCGATGAGAGCGCGCTGCGCCGCGGTAAAAGCACCGCGCGCATGATCTGGGGCAATCAGGCGAGCGTTCTCGTCGGCGATTATTTGCTCGGTCAGGCTTTCCGGGTGATGGTCGATGTCGGCTCGCTGGAAGCTCTCGACGTGCTGTCCTCGGCCGCCTCGGTCATCGCCGAGGGCGAGGTGATGCAGCTTGGCGTCGCCAAGAATCTGGAAACCACCGAAGACGATTATCTCGCGGTCATCAAGGCCAAGACCGCCGCGCTTTTTTCGGCCGCCGCCGAGGTCGGGCCGATCATCGCGGATGTTTCTAAGGCCGATCGCGCCGCCCTGCGGTCCTACGGCACCAATCTCGGCCTCGCCTTCCAGCTCGTCGACGATGCGCTCGATTATGGCGGCAATGCCAAGGATCTCGGCAAGAATGTCGGCGACGATTTCCGCGAAGGCAAGGTGACGCTGCCGGTCATCTTGAGCTTCCGGCGCGGGACGGACGACGAACGCGCATTTTGGAAGCGCGCCATCGAGGAAGCCCAGAGCGACGACACGGCGCTGGAAAAGGCACGCGGACTGATGGTCAAGCATGGTGCGATCGGCGATACGATCGCGCGCGCCCGCCATTTCGGCGATATCGCCCGCGATGCACTCGCGCCCTTGCCCGAAAGCACCCAGAAACGCGCGCTCATCGATGTGATCGATTTTTGCATCAGCCGCGTTTCCTGACCCCGTGTTGAGCGGAACGTGAAGACCGGCCTGCCTGTGCGCGATTGAAGCGCGTCCCCAAAAAGGCCATGCTTGCATGAACGCCTGAGCGCGAGTCCTAAGCTGAATCCACGCCGCCGGAATTGATGGCACTGGATTTTCGCCAAGGTGAACGCTCTGTCAGTATGACGGGCCGGGGCGGCGATTCGAGGAGTCGCGGTCAAGGCCTTGATGCCAATCGATCAGGAAGGGAAGCGATGCCGCGTTCCACCGACAAAATTCTCGCCGCCGTCGCTCTCGCGCTCGGCCTGGCGGTATCCGGTTCGGCTTCGGCGCAGACGGCCGGGCAATCCGGTTCGCAGCCGACGGAACGAATCAGCGTCAATTCCTTTTCCGGCGCGTATCTGGCCGCGCGCGCCGCAGAGGTCGACAACGACGTCGATCGGGCCGTTGCCTATTATCAACGCGCGCTCGCCTTCAATCCGACTGATGAAGCGATTCAGCAGAGCCTGATGGTTCTCCTGATCTCGCGCGGCGATTTCGACGAGGCGCTGCCATTCGCCGACGATCTGCGCGATGTGGCCGATATCGAGCGCTTTTCGAGGCTTGCCCTGGCCGTCGATGCGATCCGTTCCGACAATTCCGACGAGGCGCTCGAACTGCTCACCTTCGATGGGCAGTCCGATCTCGACCGTCTGATCACCTCCATCATCAGCGCCTGGGTGGAGGCGGGGCAGGGCGATGCCGAGGCCGCACTCGCCCGGCTCGACGCCATCGAGGGGCCGCCATGGTACGGACTATTCACGAACTACCATCGCGGTCTGATCGCAGCATCGGCAGGTCTGGACGATCAGGCGGAGCAGTTCTTCTCCAGCGCCACGGCCAATCTGGAAGCGGGCGGCGGTGCGCCGGAAGTGTTCCTGCGCGCCCACGAAGCCTATGCGCGCTTCCGCGCGGTGAACGGCGATACGGATACCGCGCTCGACATTCTGGCCAAGGCCGACGAACTCGCCTCTGACCGGGTCACCGTCACGGCGTTGCGTGAGCAGATCGAGGCGGGTGAGGAAATCGAGCCGCCGGCCGCCGATACGAGTGCCGGCGCGTCGGAAATCCTGCTTAACCTGTCGACCGCGCTCAATCGCGGCGGTGGAGAGGCGTTCGTAAAGCTCTACCTGCATTACGCGCTGGCGCTCGAACCGAATAGCGACGCGGTTTTGCTGCAACTCGGCGGCATCGCCGAAATGCAGCGCAATGCGGAGGAAGCGATCGCCATCTATGGCCGCATCCCCGAGGCTTCGCCGCTTCGCCGCGTTTCCGAACTTCAGGTGGGTCTCAACCTGGCCGATCTCGACCGGCATGACGAGGCCGTCGAGCATCTCGAACCGTTGCTCGAAGCCGCGCCGGACGATCGTCGCGCCTATCTCGCGCTTGGCGGGGTCTATGCCTCGCAGCAGAAATTCGCCGAAGCCGCCGAGGTTTACGAACGCGCGCTCGCCCGGATCGCGACGCCCGAACCTGCCGACTGGAACCTCTTTTACCAGCGCGGCATCGCTTACGAGCGCACGAAGCAGTGGGACAGGGCCGAGCCGGACTTCCACACGGCGTTGGAGCTCTTTCCCGACCATCCGCAGGTTCTGAACTATCTGGGCTATTCCTGGGTCGACATGGGGATCAATCTGGAAGAGGGGCTGGGCCTTATCGAGCGGGCCGTCGAACTGCGGCCGAGCGATGGCTACATCGTGGATTCGCTCGGCTGGGCCTTTTATCGCCTCGAACGATATGACGAAGCCGTCACCGAACTGGAGCGCGCGGTCAATCTGATGCCGGCCGATCCGGTCCTCAACGATCATCTTGGCGACGCCTATTGGCAGGTCGGAAGACGCCTTGAGGCCAGTTTCCAGTGGAGCCACGCCCGCGACCTCGAACCCGAGCCCGAACTGCTCGAAGACATCGAACGCAAATTGCGCGAGGGTCTCGTCGAGGCAAGCGTCGAACCCGAAATCGCCGCGCAGGACGTCGCCAGCCTCAACTCGGCGACGACGGAGCCGGTGCCCTCCGAAACTGAACCCACACAATCCGAGCGGGTCGCCACGGTTTCGACGCCGGAACCGGAGCCGACGGAGGCCACCCATGCGGTCGCGCCCGGCCAGTCGCTATGGGAAATCGCGCGGGATCGCCTCGGCGACGGCAACCGTTTCCGTGAAATCCTCGACCTCAATCCCGATCTGCGCGGCAATCCTAATCTGCTGCGTCCGGGCCAGACGCTGGTCCTGCCACAGAACTAAAGCGCGATCAGCGCCGCCAGGGCAACTCCGCCGGACATTCCACCCAGCGGCCCTGTTCGGTGGTGCTGCATTGCAATTGAAGCTGCGACAGGCGCCGCTCCGACGGGTTGAGCTTCCGGCAGATGCAGCGTGCTTCGCGCGTGTCGAGCCGCACCGTGTCGCACGCCGGTGTGACGCACAAGAGACCCGTCACTTCGTCGTGCGTCTGGCCTTCGCCGGGCCTGAACTGCGCCTGGGCGCTTGCAACCATACCTGCCGTCAAAAGCAGGACGGCCAGCGAGATGCGCGTGACTTTACGTTTCATGCCCGGTCTCCTCACGACGGAAAGCTGCTGATCCTTGAAACGGATGCCGGCGACACCCGTTCCGTTTCCTCGCGCGGTGCTGTAGGACTGCCGGAAACGATACCAGAGACGAGTTCAATGACTGCCGCCCACATGCACCCATCGCGCTCCTTTCAGGGGCTGATTCTCGCGCTTCACAATTACTGGGCCGACTATGGCTGCGTGGTTCTCCAGCCCTACGACATGGAAGTCGGTGCGGGTACGTTTCATCCTGCGACGACCCTGCGCTCGCTGGGGCCGAAGCCCTGGAACGCGGCCTATGTGCAGCCCTCGCGCCGCCCCAAGGATGGCCGTTACGGCGAGAATCCGAACCGGCTCCAGCATTACTACCAGTATCAGGTGATCCTGAAGCCGAACCCGCCCAATCTTCAGGAGCTTTACCTCGGCTCGCTGGCTGCCATCGGCCTCGACATGTCGGTCCACGACGTGCGCTTCGTCGAGGACGATTGGGAAAGCCCGACGCTGGGCGCATGGGGCCTCGGCTGGGAGTGCTGGTGCGACGGTATGGAAGTCTCGCAGTTCACCTATTTCCAGCAGGTCTGCGGCATCGAATGCGCGCCGGTCGCGGGCGAACTGACCTACGGGCTGGAGCGCCTCGCTATGTATGTTCAGGGCGTCGACAACGTCTATGACCTGAATTTCAACGGCCGCGAGGGCGACGAGAAGGTCACCTATGGCGACGTCTTCCTGCAGGCCGAGCAGGAATATTCGCGGTACAATTTCGAATTCGCCAATACGGCGGTGCTGTTCCGCCATTTCGAAGAGGCCGAGGCCGAGTGCAAGGCGCTGCTCGCCGCCGGCGAAGCTGCTCCGGGCGCCAATGCGGCCCTGCATAAATGCGTCTTCCCGGCCTATGATCAGGCGATCAAGGCGAGCCACGTCTTCAACCTTCTCGACGCGCGGGGCGTCATTTCGGTCACCGAGCGCCAGAGCTACATCCTGCGCGTGCGCAATCTCGCCAAGGGGTGCGGAGAAGCGTTCCTGAGGACGGACGCGGGCGGCGCGACGATGAAAGCGGCCTGATCCTGTGCATTTCGCAGCCGGTCGGCACGACTGGCGTCGTAACGTGCGGGGAAACGGGCTTTTCACGAAATATCGGTCGCGTTAGCCTGCAACCATCTTAAGGGGGACCCCACATCATGGATTTCGGCATCGGCACCATCCTTCTCGTCCTCGCGGTGCTTGTCGCGGGCTACGCGATCGTCATCTACAATGCGCTCGTGCGCTTGCGGCAGATGGTGCGCGAGGCGTGGTCGGGCATCGACGTGCAGTTGAAGCGCCGCGCCGACCTGATCCCCAACCTGATCGAGACGGTCAAGGGCTACGCCGCTCATGAACGCGGCACGCTGGACGAGGTGACGGAACTTCGCGCCCGCGCGCAAGGCTTGCCGTCGGGCGATGTCGCGGGCCGCGCGCAGGTGGAGGGCATGCTGTCGCAGGCGCTCGGCCGGCTTTTCGCCGTCGCCGAGGCCTATCCGGATCTGAAGGCGAACCAGAACTTCGCGCAATTGCAGACGACGCTCGAAACGCTGGAAAGCGAAATCCAGATGTCGCGCCGCTATTACAACGGCTCGGCGCGCGACCTGAACATCAAGGTCGAGAGCTTCCCGTCCAATCTGGTCGCCGGTGCATTCGGATTCTCGAAGGCCGATTATTTCGAGATCGACGATCCTGCGGACCGCACTGTCCCGCAAGTCTCCTTCACCTGAGCGGCGCTTCTATCGTGACCTTGCTCGCCCGTTTCGCCATCGTCCTGATTCTCGCAGTCTTTCCGGTCGTTGCCAACGCGGCCGAGGAAATCCCCTCTTTCCGTTCCACGATCGATGTGGGTGCGGACGGAAAACTCCTCGTCAGCGAGGAAATCGCGGTCAATGTCGAGGGGAGGGACATTTCCCGCGGCATCTTCCGCGATATTCCCTTGCGCTATGAGGATTCGTCCGGGCGCCTGCGTGAAGTCGGCCTCGAAATTCTCGCCGTCACGCGCGACGGCAGTCCAGAGCCCTACGTGACCGAACGAGCTTCAGGCATGCTGCGCGTCAGGATCGGCGATGCCGACAGGCTGCTTGCGCACGGTCTCCACACCTATGAGATCGTCTACGAGACGACGCGCCAGATCCGCTTCTTCGACGACCATGACGAGCTTTACTGGAATGTCACCGGCAATGGCTGGGACTTTCCGATCCGCGAGGCGACGGCCGACATTCATCTGCCGCAGAGTGCGCGGGCTCGCGACGTAACCTTCTTCACCGGCCCGTACGGATCGACCGAGCAGGCGGCCAGCGCCGAGCTTCTCGGCGGCGGCAACCGCATCGAGGTGAGGGCGACGCGCTCCCTCGGCCCGCGCGAGGGGCTGACGGCCGTCGTCGCGATTCCCAAGGGCGTCATCGCGCCGCCAGGACCGGAGGAAGAACGGGCGCTCTGGTGGGCGGATTACGGCGCATTGATCATCGGCGGCATCGGACTTGCCGTCGTGTTCGCTTATTATCTGTGGGCATGGAGCCGGGTCGGGCGTGATCCGCCCGCTGGCGTCATGGTGCCGCGCTGGACACCGCCGGACGGCATTTCGCCCGCGCTCGTCAATTACATCGACAAGCGGGGCTTTAGCGGGCAAGGCTGGGATGCGTTCTCGGCGGCCGTGATAGATCTGGCGGTCAAGGGCCATGTCGAGCTCGAAAATCTCAAGGGCGACCTGACGATCCACCGCAAGGGCTCCGGCTTGCCCGCCGGCCTGCCTGTCGGCGAAGCCGCCATCCTGAAGGAATTGCCGGGCGAGGGCGACACGCTGACGGTTGACAAGGCGAATGGCGAACGCGTCCAGAAAACAGGCAAGGCGTTCCGCACCGCGATCGAGAAGGAGCATCGCGACAGTTTCTATCGCCAGAATGGATCATATCTGTTTGCCGGTGTGATCCTGTCCGTTCTGACGATGCTGGCGATGCTCACGCTGTCCGATGTCAGCATGGGAACAGTCATCGTCCTGCTGGCGACGTCGTTTCCCTCGCTGATCATTGCCTTCGTCGCCGTGCATATTGCACGCAGCCTCAGTCGAGCGCGCACGCTGGGGCAGCGCGTCATGGCCGTCGCCGTCGCCGGCTTCATGGCATTCGTCGTGCAATCGATGTTATCGGGCGTTATCGGTGCCCTTCTTCCCCGCTGGGTCGATCTGCCGACCGTGGCGCCCTTTATCGTCTATATCGGTATTTTGACGGTCAACATCACCTTCTTCTTCCTCATGGGCGCTCCGACGCCGCTCGGCCGCAAGAAAATGGATGAGATCGCGGGTCTGCGTCATTATCTGACGGTCGCCGAAAAGGACCGCCTGAATATGCAGGGCGCGCCTAAAATGTCGCCGCAGCATTTCGAGACGCTTTTGCCTTACGCCGTCGCACTCGGCGTGGAAAAGCCCTGGTCGCGTGCCTTCGACGCCTGGCTTGCGGCTGCCACGGCTGCCGGTGTCGCTGCCGGCTATGTCGGCCCGATCTGGTATCGCGGCGGGTCCTTCGACGCCGGTTCCATCGGCACCGATCTCGGCAGCATGGCGACGTCCATGGCGAACAGCTTCACCGCGTCCTTGCCCACGCCGAAATCGTCTTCGTCCGGCTTTTCCGGTGGCGGTGGCTTTTCGGGCGGCGGTGGCGGCGGCGGAGGTGGCGGCGGCTGGTAAAATGACCGCCGACGCATGACAAATTCCCCGCGTCTTGGTAGAGCCGCCCTTTCGACGCCCTCATCAGCAATGTGACATCCCCAATGCCCGACCTTCTTCTTGAACTTCGCTCCGAGGAAATCCCCGCCCGCATGCAGCGCAAGGCGGCCGGCGATTTGAAGAAGATGGTCACGGACGGTCTTGTCGAGGCTGGCCTGACCTATGAGGCGGCGAATGAATATTGGACGCCACGCCGGCTGACGCTCGACATTCGCGGCCTTAACGCACGCTCGAAGGATGTGCGCGAGGAGATCAAGGGTCCGTCCGTGTCCGCGCCCGAACAGGCAATCCAGGGCTTCCTGCGCAAGGCCGGCCTGTCGGATGTATCGCAGGCGCATACACATACCGACCCGAAGAAGGGCGAGTTCTACGTCGCGCATCTCGTCAAGGCCGGACGCGCCACAGAAGAGATCATCGCCGAACTCGTGCCGTCCGTCGTTCGTGCGTTCCCGTGGCCGAAATCGATGCGCTGGGGCAAGGCATCGGCGAAGCCCGGTTCCATGCGCTGGGTGCGCCCGCTCCAGTCCATCCTCTGCACCTTCGGCCCCGAAACGGAGGAGCCGGTCGTGGTCGATTTCGACATCGATGGCATCCGCTCCGGCAACGTCACCTACGGTCATCGTTTCCACGCGCCGGGCGCGATCACCGTACGCCGCTTCGATGATTACGTTGCCAAGCTGGAGGCCGCCAAGGTCGTGCTCGATGCCGAACGGCGAAAGCGCATCATTCTGGATGACGCGAAGAACCTCGCTTTCGCGTCCGGTCTCGATCTGGTTGAGGACGAAGGGCTTCTGGAAGAAGTCTCCGGCCTCGTCGAATGGCCGGTCGTCCTGATGGGCGAGTTCGAGGAAGACTACCTTTCGATCCCGCCCGAAGTGATCCGCCTGACGATCCGCGCCAACCAGAAATGCTTCGTCGCACGCCCGCAGGGCAGGGACGACACGCTCGCCAACCGCTTCCTGCTCACCGCCAATATCGAAGCGACCGATGGCGGCAAGGAAATCGTCCATGGCAATGGCAAGGTCGTGCGTGCCCGCCTGTCGGACGCGGTTCATTTCTGGAAGACCGACCAGTCCGACCTGCCGGACCTGAAGGATTTCGCGTCGTCCGCCGAAAAGTTCGGCCTCGATCTAAAGAAACCGCTCGACCAGCGCATGGCGCGGCTCGATCATCTGAACGTCACCTTCCACGCGAAGCTCGGCTCGCAGGGCGCGCGAGTGGCGCGCATCGTCGCACTGGCGCGCGAACTGGCACCCACCGTCGGTGCCGATCCAGATGCCGCCGCCCGCGCGGCGGTTCTCTGCAAGGCGGATTTGCAAACAGAGATCGTCGGCGAGTTCCCCGAGCTTCAGGGCGCGATGGGCCGCAAATACGCGTTGCTGCAAGGTGAGAACGAAGCCGTCGCCGCCGCCATCGAGGATCATTACAAGCCGCAAGGCCCGTCCGACACCGTGCCGACCGATCCGGTCGCAGTTGCCGTTGCGCTCGCCGACAAGCTCGACACGCTCGTCGGTTTTTGGGCGATCGACGAAAAGCCGACCGGCTCCAAGGACCCCTACGCGCTCCGCCGCGCCGCGCTCGGCGTCATCCGCATCGTGGTGGAAAACGGCGTCCACTTGCCGCTCACCCGCGCTTTCATGGCCGGCGTCGAGATCGATCGTGCCGCTGCGGCAGACCTGCTCTCGTTCTTCCATGATCGGCTGAAGGTCTACATGCGCGACAAGGGCGCGCGGCATGACCTGATCGATGCGGTTATCTCCGACGAAGCCGATGATTTGCTTCTAGTCACCATGCGCGTCGCCGCGCTCGGAATGTTCCTCGATTCCGACGACGGCAAGAACCTGCTCGCCGGCACCAAGCGCGCGGCCAACATCCTCGCCGCCGAGGAAAAGAAGGGCACGGTCATTGCCGCTTCAGTCGATGCCGCGCTCTTCCGCCAGCCGGAGGAAAATGCGCTGTTCGACGCGGTGAATCAGGCTGAGAAGAACGCCGCCCAAGCGATTCAGCAACAAGACTTTTCCGCCGCCATGCTGGCGCTGTCGGTGCTGCGTGCGCCGGTGGATGCGTTCTTCGAGGCGGTGCTGGTCAATGACGAGGATCGGGCCGTGCGCGCCAACCGTCTGGCGCTGCTGGCCCGCATCCGCTTTGCCACCGGGGCGGTCGCCGATTTCTCCAGAATCGCCGGCTGAACGCAACGAAATCAAAAGCTTCGGCCCATAACCGGAATCAGGACGCAAACAGCTTGGCGAAGATCGTACGCGGCAGCGAGGGAGTGGGGCAGGCGATCGAATTGCTGGCGGCCGGCAAACTCGTCGCGATTCCGACCGAAACCGTCTATGGGCTGGCCGCCGATGCCACCAATGGCGAGGCCGTCGCATCGATCTACGAGGCCAAGGGCCGCCCGCGCTTCAACCCGCTCATCGTCCATGTCGCCGATATGAAGATGGCGTCCGACATCGCGATCTTCGACAGCCTGTCGCGCAAGCTCGCCGCCGCCTTCTGGCCCGGCCCGCTCACCATCGTCCTGCCGCTGAGGCTCGGTCATCCGATTCATGCGCTCGTCTCGGCCGGCCTCGACACGGTCGGCCTGCGCATGCCCGACGGGCTCGCCCATGAGGTCATCGCGCGGCTCGACCGGCCCCTGGCGGCACCGAGCGCGAACGCGTCGGGCCGTATTAGCCCGACGACTGCGCAGGCTGTCGAGGCGGATCTCGGCGAGCGCATCCCGCTGGTCCTCGATGGCGGCGCAACGCCCGTCGGCGTCGAATCGACCATCGTTAAGGTGGAGAGCGGAACGGTGCGGCTCCTACGCCCCGGCGGCGTGGCGGCGGAAGACATCGAAGCCGTGATCGACATGCCTCTGGCGCGCGGGGCGACCGGCAAGGTGGAGGCGCCCGGCATGCTCGCATCCCATTACGCGCCGACGGCGAATGTCCGGCTGAACGTTTCGGCCCTGATGCCTGGGGAGGCGTTGCTGGCCTTCGGGTCATTCGCGGTTGCCGGCAGTCCGCTCGCCACGCGCAACCTCTCGTCCTCCGGCGATCTGCGCGAAGCGGCCGCCAATCTCTTTGCGTATCTTGCCGAACTCGACGCCTCGGGCGCCAAGTCGATCGCGGTGATGCCGGTGCCCGATCACGGACTGGGCGAAGCGATCAACGACAGGTTGAGCCGTGCGGCCGCGCCCCGTGACAAGCCAACTGCCCCGGAATAGGTTTTGCGAATGCCCGATACTGCCATTGATCCCGAAATCGCCGCTCGCTTCATCGCCATCGTCGGTGAAGGGCACGCAGTCACCGACCCGCACGACCTCGAACCCTATCTGGTAGAACCGCGCGGCCGCTATGCCGGGGTTTCGCGGCTGGTGCTACGGCCGGCGAATGTGGACGAGGTCTCGCAAATACTGAAACTCGCGAGCGAAACCGGAACGGCCATCGTGCCTCAAGGTGGCAATACCGGCCTCGTCGGCGCGCAGATGCCCGACAATTCGGGAACACAGGTGATCCTGTCGCTCAGCCGCCTTAACCGCATCCGCGAGATCGATTTGTCGTCGAACACCATGACGGTGGAGGCCGGCGTTGTCTTGGAAACCATCCAGACCGCGGCCGACGATAATGATCGCCTGTTTCCGTTGTCGCTCGGCTCGCAAGGCTCATGCCAGATCGGCGGCAATCTCTCGTCCAATGCGGGCGGCACCGGCGTTCTTGCCTATGGCAACGCGCGCGAGCTTTGCCTCGGCGTGGAGGTCGTGCTGCCGACCGGCGAGGTGCTGGACGATCTGCGCAAGCTCAAGAAGGACAACACCGGCTACGATCTGAAAAACCTGTTCGTCGGCGCCGAAGGCACGCTCGGGATCATCACCGCCGCCATTATCAAGCTGGTCCCGAAGCCGAAAGGCCGCGAGGTCGCGTGGATCGGACTGCCCGATCCGAAAGCGGCGCTCGATCTGTTCACGATCGCCTCCAGCGCTGCAGGTGCGAGCCTGACCGCGTTCGAGCTTATGCAGAAGCGATCGCTTGACTTCACTTTGAAACACATCCCCGACACGGTCAGCCCACTTCAAGGCGAGCACGATTGGTACGTCCTGATGGAAATTTCGTCGGGCCGTTCGGCGGAGGATGCTCGCGGCCTGATCGAGGAGATCGTCGGCGCAGGGCTCGAAGAAGAACTGGTCGAGGACGCGGCGCTGGCGATGAACCTCGCGCAGGCGGGCGACTTCTGGCGTCTGCGCGAATCGATGTCGGAATCGCAGCGCCCCGAGGGCGGATCGATCAAGCACGACGTTTCCGTGCCGATCGCGCTTGTCCCCGAATTCATCGAAAAGGCCGCCGCGGTCATTCTTACCGTCGTGCCCGGCGCACGCATGGTCTGCTTTGGCCACATGGGCGACGGCAATCTGCATCTCAACGTCTCGCAACCCGAAGGCGCGGACAAGGAGGAGTTCCTGTCCCATGACCGTGCCATGCACGACGCCGTCCATGCCATCGTGCGTGCGATGAACGGATCGATCTCCGCCGAGCACGGCATCGGCATCATGAAGCGCGACGAATTGCTGGCAACCGCGCCGCCCCTCGCGATTGACCTGATGCGCCGGATCAAGGCGTCGTTCGATCCCGCCGGCATCATGAATCCGGGAAAAATGATCTGAGCATAAACGGCTCGTCAACACAGCTTTCCCAATCCTTTCATGAGGTTGGAAAGCGATAACCATCTCGCGCATCCAGACAAATTTAACCGAATATCTAAGGCCCACGGTAAGGGACCGCGCCTAGTCTCGCTCATGAAGAGAGGCGGACGAACCGCCCGGAGGGATCGGGGATCAACCTCGGCTCTCAGGAAGAGACAGGAAGGCGCGAACATGAATACCGGGCTAAAACCCGCCTGGGCGGGCCGCGACATGCGGCTCGATCCCTTCAGGCTGCCGCAGACGACCACCTACGCGACGCATGACGAGTTCGGCGACGTCTCGTTCGAGATCGAGCGCCGCCGCGTGACCATCCACCGCCTGCTCGAAAAGAGCCGCCTGCCGGTGACGGTGGTCCTGCCGGCCAACGCCTTCAAGGGCGTCGCCGCGCGGGCGATCGAGGATGGCCACGGTGAAGTGACCGTCACGCTCGAACTGATGCACAACGATCCCATGCTGTCGGTGCCCCTCCTCGTCGCTCACGATCTCGAGGACGTCGCCGCCGATTGGCGCGCCTGGGCCGAAGCGTACCAGCTTCCCATGCTTCTTTTCGAATCGGACGGCGTCGCGCGCTCGCTCGAAGAATCGCTTGGCGGCGTGAAGACGGCGCCCGCGATGGAACGCCGCAAGCGCCGCCTGGCGGCTCAGCGCCGTCCGCGATTCCTTGCCCGCCGCAAGTTCGGCAATCTGGGCATGCGGCTTGTGATCGGCGGCGACGAGATCATCGCCCGTCGTTGAGTTTCGATCATGATGCCGAAAAGTAAGAGCCGATTTTCGGACGACATCATGGTCTGACGTTAAAGCGCGGCGGCGGCCGCGCTTCCAAGCACCAGTCCGCCGAAGATCAGCCAGCCGACGGTCGAGTTCGACTTGAAAAGCTTCAGGCACTGATCCCCGTCATTGATGTCCAGCACAGTGATCTGCCGCGCCATGTGCGCGGCAGCGAGCGCAAGGCCGAGATAGGCCGGCCACACCACGTCAGCCGCCGCGAACGCAGTGGCGAAAAGCATGAGCGAACCGGTATAAAGCGCGACGAGCCACGGCTTCGTATTGTCACCGAAAAGCCGTGCGGTCGAACGCACGCCCACCAGCGCATCGTCTTCCCGGTCCTGATGCGCATAGATCGTATCGTAGCCGACCACCCACAGGATCGACCCGAGATAGAGCAGAGCCGGCGCAAGCGAGATCGATCCGAAATAAGCCGCCCAGCCCATCCATGCGCCCCAGGAAAAGGCAAAGCCCAAAAAGAGTTGCGGCCAGTCCGTGTAGCGTTTCATGAACGGGTATATCGCGACCGTCAACAGCGAGGCCACGCCCATTCCAATGGCGAACCAGTTGAACTGAAGCAGCACGATGAGCCCGGCAAGGCACTGTCCGAACAGAAACACCCAGGCCTGCCTGCGCGTGACCTGACCCGACGGCAGCGGGCGCGAACGCGTCCGCGCGACCATCTGGTCGATGTTTTCATCGACGATGTCGTTATAGGTGCAGCCCGCGCCGCGCATCGCGACCGCGCCGATCAGAAACAGCGCCAGATGCCAGAACGAGGGCAATTGCGCCGCGATCGGCTGGTCTGCATCGAAGAACGCGGCCCCCGCAAGCGCTGCCGACCACCAGCACGGCCATAAAAGCAGCCACCAGCCGATCGGCCGGTCCCAGCGCGCAAGTTGCGCATAGGGCCAGAGCGATGCGGGCAGGGCGCGATAGACCCAGTGCCCGGACGGCGCATCGGCGACGCGCCCGCGCGTCTCGCGTGATTGGATCGTTTCCATGTATTTCGATTGGCAGGCATCGGCAGATGCGTCAAGCGCCGTGGCTTGACCCTGCCTGCCTGACCGCCTAATCGCGGCCATCGGCAAAGCGAGGACGGTTTTCATGAACGTACTTCTGATCGGTTCGGGCGGGCGCGAGCATGCGCTGGCATGGAAGCTTGGCGCTTCGCCGATGCTGACGAAGCTCTTCGCCGCGCCGGGCAATCCCGGCATCGCAGATCATGGCGAATGCGTCGTCCTCGATATCGAAGATCACGAGGCGGTCGCCGCCTTTTGCAAGCTGATGGCGATCGGCCTCGTCGTCATCGGGCCGGAAGCGCCGCTCGTCGCAGGGCTGGCGGATGTGCTTCGCGCACACGGCATTCGCGTCTTCGGCCCGTCTGCCGCCGCCGCCCGACTGGAAGGCTCCAAAGGCTTCACCAAAGACCTGTGCGCCAAATATGACATCCCCACCGCCGCCTATGAGCGCTTCAACAACGCGCCCAAGGCAAAGGCATATGTGCGTGCGCAAGGCGCGCCGATCGTCATCAAGGCGGACGGGCTTGCCGCCGGCAAGGGCGTCACGGTCGCGATGACGCTCGACGAGGCGTTCGCGGCCATCGACGACTGTTTCGAGGGCGGGTTCGGCGAGGCCGGCGCCGAGGTGGTCGTCGAAGAGTTCATGCAGGGCGAGGAGGCGTCTTTCTTCTGCCTGTGCGATGGCAAGACCGCACTGCCTTTCGGCACGGCGCAGGATCACAAGCGCGTCGGCGACGGCGATACCGGCCCGAACACCGGCGGCATGGGCGCCTATTCGCCCGCATCCGTCCTGACGTCGGAACTGGTCGATCAGGTGATGAAAACGATCATCGAGCCGACCATGAAGGGCATGGCTGAGATGGGTGCACCGTTTTCGGGCGTGCTCTATGCCGGGCTGATGCTGACGCCGGACGGCCCCAAACTCATCGAATACAACACCCGCTTCGGCGATCCCGAATGTCAGGTCCTGATGATGCGTCTCAAGGAAGATCTGCTGATCCTCCTGAACGCGGCGGCCGACGGGCAGTTGGCGCATATGTCGGCGCGCTGGCGCGACCAGGTCGCGCTCACCGTCGTCATGGCGGCGCAGGGCTATCCGGCGACGCCGGAAAAGGGCAGCGTCATCCGAGGTCTCGACCGCGTGGGCGATGATGTGGAAGTGTTCCACGCCGGCACCGCACGCAAGGATGGCGAAATCGTCGCCAATGGCGGCCGCGTCCTGAACGTCACCGCAATGGCCCTGACCGTCAGCGCCGCGCGTGAAAAGGCTTACGCCGCCATCGAACGGATCGACTGGCCCGAAGGCTTCTGCCGCCGCGACATCGGCTGGCGCGAGGTCGAACGCGAAAAGCGGTGATTTATTTCGCTCGTGCGGACATTTCTCGGTTGAGGCATGGATTCCTGTGACCAGCACAGGAATGACGACTTCAAGTGTGATTCCGCAAACTCAAACCGTTCGTAGCTGGCCAGAGCCTCAATGCCGTCATTCCTGTGCTCGTCACAGGAATCCATGCCTCGAAATCTCCACCGCAAGTCCGCTTCAAACCTCGAACGGATCGTCCGCAGGCTTCTGCGGGTAGGTCCCCGCACCGCGCCGCCGCTCGAACTGCTTCAGCGCGCAGGCCGGCGAGCACAGGATTCCCTCGTCGCAGTAATAGGCGGCGCCTTGCTCGATCCGCCCGTAATAATACGAGAACGCCTCGTCGCCGAAGCGGCGTCGGCACACGACGCAGTGATTGGTTTCGGGGCGAGCGAGCATTTCCGGTCTCCATATTCCCCGCCTAGTTAAGTCCGTTTGACGTAAACGTCAAAAAAAACTAGCTGTTGTGCCGACGCCTTTTCGAGCCGGAGGAAGCTTCATGTATCGCGCGCCCGTCGATGACATCGCATTCACCCTGAAGCATGTGGCGGGACTGAGCCCGGCCCTTGAATCGGGCCGGTTCGGCGATCTTTCGGAAGATCTGGTCGACGCGATTCTGGGTGAGGCGGGGCGCTTCGCCGGCGAGGAACTCAGCCCCCTCTACAAGATTGGAGACGAGGTCGGCGCGGTCCACGCAGATGCCGCCGTCACCACGCCGCCCGGTTGGAAAGAGGCTTACCGCCACTGGATCGACGGAGGCTGGAACGGGCTTTCCGGCCCCGAGGAATTCGGCGGCCAAGGCCTGCCGGTCATGCTCGCCATGGCGGCGATGGAGATGTGGAATTCGGCCTCCATAGCCTTCGCGCTCTGCCCGACATTGACGCAGGGCGCTGCCGAAGCGATCGAGGCGCACGGCTCGGACCAGCTCAAGGCGACCTATCTGGAGAAGCTCGTTTCCGGCGAATGGACCGGAACGATGAACCTGACCGAACCGCAGGCCGGCTCCGATCTCGCCGCCCTGCGCACCCGTGCGACGCGCGCCGATGACGGCACCTATCGCATCTTCGGCCAAAAGATATTCATCACCTATGGCGAGCACGATTATACGGATAACATCGTCCATCTGGTCCTTGCGCGCCTTCCCGATGCCCCTGCCGGCACACGGGGAATCTCGCTCTTTCTCGTGCCGAAATTCCTTGTCGACGAGGAGGGGGTTCTCGGCCGCCGCAACGATGCATTCTGCGCCTCGATCGAGGAAAAGCTCGGCATCCACGCTTCACCCACCTGCACCATGATCTTCGGCGATGGCTTCGTGGACGGCGAGGAAAAGGGCGCGGTCGGCTATCTCGTCGGTGAGGAAAATCGCGGCCTTGCCTGCATGTTCACCATGATGAACAACGCGCGCCTGTCCGTCGGCATCGAGGGTGTCGCGGTCGCCGAAGCCGCGTTCCAGAAGGCGCATGCCTATGCGCTGGACCGTCGTCAGGGCAAGGCGAAGGACCATGAAAGCGAGGGCATGGCGCCGATCGTCCATCATCCCGACGTGCAGCGCAATCTCCTGACCATGAAGGCGCTGACGCAGGTTGCGCGCGCGATCTGCTATTCCTGCGCCCACGCGATCGACATGAGCCGGCGGATCGAAGGCGACGACGCCCGCTTCTGGGCCGATCGCGCGGGCCTCTTGACCCCCGTCGCAAAGGCGTTCTCGACCGATATCGGCGTCGAGATGGCGTCCATCGGCCTCCAGATCCACGGCGGCATGGGCTTCATCGAGGAGACCGGCGCGGCCGCACTCTACCGTGACGCCCGCATCGCGCCGATCTATGAAGGCACGAACGGTATCCAGGCGATCGACCTCGTCATGCGCAAGCTGCCGCTCGATGGCGGCAGCGCGGTCATGCGCTACATCGACGAACTTCACACCGACATCGAAGCGGTGCGCACCTCGAACGGCGACGGCTTCGGTGCGACGGCGGAAAAATGCGATGCCGCGCTCAACGATCTGTCCGAAGCGACCGCATGGTTGCAGGAAGCTCTTGGCTCTGGCCGCACGGAAGACGCGCTCGCAGGCGCAACGCCCTATTTGCGGCTGTTCGCTCTGGCTGCGGGCGGTGCCTATCTGGCGCGCGGGGCCGTCGGGGACGAAAGCGGCAAGCGCGTTCCGCTGTGCCGGTTCTACGCCGAAAATCTGATCGAAGAGACGGCCGCCTTGCGCCGCCGCGTGATGGAAGGCTCAACAAGCCTGCGCGAAGCCGCCGCTGCGCTCGTGGGGTGAGGAACGAGCATGATGCCGAAAAGTGGAAGCCGGTTTTCGGACAACATAATGCTCGAATCAGAGGAAAAAGCATGAACGAACATATCCAGATCGAACGCCGCGGCGCTGTCCAGTCGATCCGCATGAACCGGCCGGACAAGAAGAACGCCATCACCCGCGCGATGTATGCCGAAATGGCGAAGGCGTTGACGGATGGCGATGCCGATCCCGAAATCCGCTGCCATGTCATTCTCGGCGTGCCGGGGGCGTTCTCGTCGGGCAACGATCTCGCCGACTTCATGGCTGTCGCGACCGGCGGCGAGGGCGGCCGCGAGGTCTACGATTTCCTGCTCGCGCTGGCCAACGCGCAAAAGCCAATCGTTTCAGGCGTCGACGGCATCGCAGTCGGCATCGGCACGACGATCAATTTGCATTGCGACCTGACCTTCGCCACGCCGCGCACCGAATTCCGCACGCCCTTCGTCGATCTCGGACTGGTGCCCGAAGCCGGTTCCAGCCTTTTGGCCCCTGCGGTCATCGGCCGCCAGCGGGCATTCGCGCTTCTCGGGCTGGGCGAAGGGTTCTCCGCCGAGCGCGCCAGGGAGGCGGGCCTGATCTACGCCGTCGTCGCCGACGCCGACCTCGACGACGCCGTTTTCACAGCAGCGGAGCGCATCGCCGCCAAGCCGCCCGAAGCCCTGAAGATCGCCCGCAATTTCCTCCTCGGCGACCGCACGGCGCTCATCGAGCGGATCGAGGCCGAAGGCGTCGCATTCCGCGAGCGCCTCAAATCCGACGAAGCCCGCAACGCCTTCGTCGCGTTCATGAACCGGAAGAAATAGACGCGTCGTCCTTCATTTGCAGCGCCGCCCACCCGGCTGGAAAGAAGCTCGCATGACGGTTGAGGCATGGATTCCTGTGACGAGCACAGGAATGAAGGCATTGAAGGCTATGCAAGGCGTTAGACCTGCAAGACTGGCGGAAAACATCCCCGCCATCGTCATTCCTGTGCCCGTCACAGGAATCCATGCCTCAACGGTCACACACCGCCGCGCTCTTCACCCTCACTCGTGCTGTCACGGATAAAGCCGCGTCTTCGCCCATCCATCCGCATCCCGCCTGAACTGCACCCGGTCGTGCAGACGGAACGGACGGTCGTGCCAAAACTCGATCTCGACCGGCTTGATGCGAAAGCCCGACCAGTGGGCGGGGCGCGGAATTTCGCCGATCGCGTATCTAGCCGTGTATTCGGCAACGGCTTTTTCGAGCGCGAAACGTCCTTCGAGCGGCCGCGACTGCGCCGAGGCCCATGCACCGACACGGCTGCCGCGCGGGCGGCTTGCGTAATAGGCGTCCGCTTCGGCGTCGCTCACGGTTTCGACCGGCCCGCGCACGCGCACCTGCCGGCGCAGGCTCTTCCAGTGAAAGCACATGGCCGCCTTCATCGAGCCGAGGATTTCGCGCCCCTTGGCGCTATCGTAATTCGTGTAGAAGACGAAGCCCCGTTCCTCGAAACCCTTGAGCAGAACCATGCGCACATTGGGCAGGCCGTCTGCATCGACGGTCGCAAGCGCGACGGCGTTCGGGTCGTTGATTTCGGCTTCGCCCGCGTCTTTCAGCCACTGCGAAAAAAGCGCATAAGGTTCGCTTTCCTCGGTAAAATCAGTGTTTGTTAACCCCGACTGCGACATTGTAGGCCTCCGCGCATGATTGAGGCTGGAGATGACGCATTGTTGCATCCGTTGCAAGCGATGGCGATGACGCTGCGCCGTTTGGCGCCAGCGCTCGGCTGCGCGCTGGTCGTGACCGCCTGCGGCTCGCGCGGCGTCACGCTCGACGACATTGCCAAGGATACGTCCATCATTACCGGCTCGGTCTCGTCCTCGGCCAAGCCGAAAGACACGACCGAAATTTCCGACGCCGCGACCATCCGCAACGTCGTCTCCGCGCTCGATCTCGATGCCGGCGCGCCGACGCTCCTTGCCTGGGCCAATGCCGAGACCGGTTCGCGCGGTGCGTTGAGCGGGATCAGCGAGCACAGCGAAAGCGGCACGCTGTGCCGCCGTTTCGAGGCCACACGCGAAAGTTTCGATGGCGTCGCGATCTATCAGGGCGAATCGTGCCTTGCGTCCGGCGGAATATGGGCGATGACCGCTTTCGACCGGCTCTGATGCCATTGAACACTGGAATATCATGGCCTTCGAGAGCATATAAAAGCCGACAAAACCTCACTCTCGGGCAAGGCAAACACGATGCGCGATCCCTATTCGGTGCTGGGCGTTGCCAGGAACGCCTCGGCCAAGGACATCAAGTCGGCATTCCGCAAGCTGGCGAAGAAATATCATCCGGACCAGAACACGGATGACCCCAAAGCTGCCGAACGGTTCGGCGAAGCCAACCAGGCCTACGAGATCGTCGGCGACGAGGAAAAGCGCGCCCGGTTCGATCGCGGCGAGATCGACGCGACCGGAAAGCCGCGCTTCACGGGTTTCGAGGGCGCGGCTGGGGGCGGCGATCCGTTCGGCGGCTTCAGCCGTGCCGGCGGCGGGCCGGGCAACGCGAATTTCGAGTTCCGCACGGCGCGTGGCGGCGATGGGGACGACATATTCAGCCACATATTCGGGCAGGCGTTTCGCCAGCAAGGTGCGGGAGCCGGGCCGCAGGCAAGCGCCGGCCCGCGCCGCCAGCCGCGCGGCGCGGACCTTTCGGCCACGCTCGACGTGACGATCGAAGAAGTGGCGACCGCCGCCAAGGTTACCGCTGCCTTTTCCGATGGTCGCAGGATCGCGGTCAAGCTGCCTGCCTTCCTGGAAGACGGCCAGACGATCCGCCTCAAGGGGCAGGGCGAGCAGGTCACGCTCGGCGAGCCGGGCGACGCGCTGGTGAAAATCCACTTCAGGCCGCATCCGCTCTATCGTCTGGACGGGCGAGATCTTCATGTCGATCTGCCGGTCGCATTGGAAGATGCCGTGCTGGGGGAAAAGCTGGCTGTCGAAACGCCGACGGGCCGGCTGGCCGTATCCATCCCCGCGTGGTCGAGCTCCGACAAGCGCCTGCGCCTCAAGGGCAAGGGCTTGCCGTTGAAGTCGGGCGGCCATGGCGACCTCTATGTCCATGTCGCCGTCATGCTGCCCATGGACCGGGACGAGGACCTCGAAGCGCTGATGCGCGCCCGCCGTGCGTCATGATCGTTCCCGTTGCGGCTTGATGCCGTACACCCTCTATGCGATAGGCTCGGGCTCAGAGCATGGTGCAGCCAAGTGGAATCACTTGGCGTCGCAGACATGCGGCTAAATAATTAGTTAGACCATGATGTCGTCCGAAAACCGGTTCCCACTTTTCGGCATCATGGTCTAAGTGACTTGCGTCGAGGAAATGACATGGCAGGTGGAAACGGATTGATGGCTGGCAAGCGCGGCCTCATCATGGGCGTCGCTAACAACCGTTCGATCGCGTGGGGCATTGCCAAGGCATGCGCCGAGCAAGGTGCCGAACTGGCCTTCACCTGGCAGGGCGACGCCTTGAAGAAGCGCGTCGAGCCGCTCGCAGCCGAACTTGGCGCCGTCATGGCCGGCCATTGCGACGTGACCGACATGGCCTCGATCGATACGGTTTTCGCCGAACTCGAAAAGAAATGGGGCAAGCTCGACTTCCTCGTCCACGCGATCGGCTTTTCCGACAAGGACGAACTCGTCGGCCGTTATGTCGACACCTCGCACGCCAATTTCCTGCGCACCATGGACGTGTCCGTCTATTCATTCACTGCAGTCGCACAGCGTGCCGAGAAACTGATGGCCGACGGCGGATCGATGCTGACCATGACCTATTACGGCGCCGAAAAGGTCATGCCGAACTACAATGTCATGGGCGTCGCCAAGGCCGCGCTCGAAGCGTCCGTGCAGTATCTGGCCGTCGATCTCGGTCCAAAAAACATCCGCGTCAACGCGATTTCGGCAGGCCCCATCAAGACGCTTGCCGCCTCCGGCATCGGCGATTTCCGCTACATTTTGAAGTGGAACGAATACAACGCACCGCTGCGCCGCACCGTGACGATCGACGAGGTCGGCCAGACCGGCGTCTACCTTCTGTCGGACATGTCGCGCGGCATGACCGGCGAAGTGCTGCATGTCGATTCGGGCTATCACGTCGTCGGCATGAAGGCCGTAGACGCGCCGGACATCGCGACCGTCAAGGACTGACCTTTCGCGGGGATTTGACCGGGCTCGCCTTGCCGCACGGGATGCGGCCGGGCTAAACCGCTCGTCATGGCAACGATCAGCTACTTCATCCGGCACGGGCAGACCGACTGGAACGCGACCTTTCGCCTGCAAGGTCAGGCGGATACCGACCTGAACGCGCTGGGGCGCGCGCAGGCCGACCGCAACGGAGCGAGACTCGCCGAAATCGAACCTGATGTCGCGTCGTTCCACTTCGTCGCCAGCCCGCTGAAACGCACATGCGAAACGATGGAGCGGGTTCGTCTCGGCGCCGGTCTCGCCCGCCGGGGATACGTTACCGATCCGCGCCTCATGGAACTCAATTTCGGCGACTGGCAGGGCTATACGATGGCCGAGGTCGAGGCACACATGCCAGGCGCCGCGGCGTCGCGAAATGCCGACAAATGGCATTTCCTGCCGCCCGGCGAGGCCGCCGAAAGCTATGAGGGCCTGACGGCCCGCTTTCGTCCGTTCTTCGAGGAAATCGACCGGCCGACCGTGTGCGTCGCCCATGGCGGCATCATCCGCGCGCTGTTCCACCTCGTCGGCGGCATGGCTGCAGACAAGGCGGCCGTTCTCGATGTGCCTCAGGACAGGATATTGCGCTGGGACGGGGAAAGGCTGGAGTGGCTGTAGCCGGTCAAGGCTTTGTAGGCGAACCGAAGAGGCATGGATTCCTGTGACGAGCATAGGAATGACGGCATCAAGGGTGTTGCCAACCGCCAAAATTGGGGATTTGCAGCGACCTGAAATGCACTTGTCATTCCTGTGCTCGTCACAGGAATCCACGCCTCGCCATCTCCACCGGATCGCCCGGCAAACTGCCTCAGTTCCCCAGATCCACATCAGTGATCTGGTTCTCGCCATCGATTTCTTCATAGGCGAGAAACACATCCATCCCTTCCGAAAGCGACTCGACGTCGAATTCGCCCGGCAGTTTGTAGCTGTTGCCGTTCTCCAGCGTGATTGTCATCGTCTCACGGTCGATCTGTGCGATCGGGCCTTCGTCGTTTGCGGCGAGGGCTGCGCCGGCGAAAAGGACCGCTGAGGCGGTGAGCGTTGTGAGCAGGCGCATGGGATCGAACCTCCGGACTGGCTTTGCGCCGTCCGTCATTATGGTTGGCGGCGCGCACGACAGCGCCTTTGAACCGAAACAATGTGTCAAAACTCCGCGCGGTTTGACCGGCCGTCAAAAGGCCAATAGAAGCAGCGCCAAAGGGCAGGAAACGGGCAATGTCGCACAACACGTTCGGGCATCTTTTTCGCGTGACAACCTGGGGCGAAAGCCATGGTGCGGCAATCGGCTGCGTCGTCGACGGGTGTCCGCCCGGCATCCGTTTCAGACTCGCCGACATTCAGGCGGACCTTGATCGCCGCCGGCCCGGCAAGTCGCGTTTCGTCACTCAGCGGCAGGAGCCGGATCAGGTCCGGATTCTTTCCGGCATCCTTGAAGACGGCGACGAACTCGTCACGACCGGCACGCCGGTTTCCATGCTGATCGAGAATGTGGACCAGCGATCGAAGGACTATGGTGAGATCGCCCGGCAATATCGTCCCGGCCATGCCGACTACACCTATGACGTGAAATATGGCCTGCGCGACTATCGCGGCGGGGGGCGTTCCTCGGCGCGCGAGACGGCGGCGCGTGTGGCGGCCGGTGCGCTCGCCCGCAAGGTCGTTCCCGGCCTCGTCGTGCGCGGCGCGCTTGTCTCCATCGGCGTCAAGGATATCGACCGCGCGAACTGGGATTGGGACTTCATCGATTCGCCAGAAAACCCGTTCTTCACGCCTGATCCGGCCTCGGTGCCCGTCTTCGAAACCTATCTCGACGGCATCCGCAAGGCGGGCTCCTCGGTCGGCGCGATCGTCGAGATCGTTGCCGACGGCGTTCCGGCCGGCCTCGGCGCGCCGATCTACGCCAAGCTCGATCAGGAGATCGCATCCGGCCTGATGTCGATCAATGCGGTCAAGGGCGTGGAGATCGGCAACGGCTTCGAGGCGGCCCGCATCACCGGCGAGGAAAACGCCGACGAGATGCGCATGGGCAATGACGGCCCGCGCTTCCTGTCCAACAAGGCAGGCGGCATCCTTGGCGGCATCTCCACCGGCCAGCCCGTCATCGCGCGTTTCGCCGTCAAGCCGACCTCGTCGATCCTTGCGACGCGCCAGTCGCTCGACGTCGACGGCAACGAGGTCGACGTGCGCACCAAAGGTCGCCACGATCCGTGTGTCGGCATCCGCGCCGTGCCGATCGGCGAGGCCATGGTCGCCTGCGCGATCGCCGACCACTATCTGAGACATCGAGGACAAACGGGGAAGTGAAGGGAACAGGGAAAAAAGGGAGTAGGGAACAGGGAAGTAATGAATACAGCACCTGCCCGACCTCCCATCTTTCCCTCTTCCCTTTTTCCCCTATTCCCTTACTGCCTTACTCCCCAATGCTTGCGAACGAAGTGACCCCCATGCCCTACGACCAGAAGAAAATCGTCGAAGCCATCCGCGCTTTCGAAAACGGCGAGATCGTCGTCGTCATGGACGATGACGGGCGCGAGAACGAGGGTGATCTGATCGTCGCGGCGGTGCATTGTACGCCCGAAAAGATGGCCTTCATCGTGCGCCATACGTCCGGCATCGTCTGCACGCCGATGACGCGCGAAGACGCCAAGCGGCTCAACCTCAACCCCATGGTCGCCGACAATGACGCGCCGCATTCCACGGCCTTCACGATCTCGGTGGATTTCAAGCACGGCACGACGACCGGCATTTCGGCCGACGACCGCACCTTGACGGTTCGCAATTTGGCCAACGGCAATGTCGGCGCGTCCGACTTCGTCCGTCCCGGTCACATCTTCCCGCTGGTGGCGCGGGAGGGCGGCGTCTTGATGCGCTCCGGCCATACCGAAGCGGCCGTCGATCTGTGCAAGCTCGCCGGCCTGCCGGCGGTCGGCGTCATCTGCGAACTCGTCAATGACGACGGCTCGGTCATGCGCGGTCCGCAGGTGCAGGACTTCGCGAAAAAGAATGGCCTCAGGGAAGTCTCCGTTGCCGATCTCATCGCCTATCGCCAGCGCCAGGAAACGCTCATCGAGCGGGTCAGCGATTTCGAGATCGAAACGCCTTCCGGCAAGGCGCGGGCGCTGACCTATCGCCTGCCTTGGGACACGATGCACCACCTCGCCATCGTCTATGGCGACATTCGCGACGGTCGCGACGTGCCGGTACGCCTGCATATTGAGGACGTGGTGACGGACGTGTTCGGCCCACGCACCGTCCTAGAGCGCGCCATGACGCGCTTCGGGGAGGATCGCGGCGTTCTCGTCTATCTGCGTGAAGGCTCCGTCGGCGTCGGGCACACGGGTCGCAATCGTGCGCAGGGCGGCGACGCCGAGGCGCATGAGGAGGCGCTGCGCCGTGAGGACGAATGGCGCGAGATCGGCCTGGGCGCGCAGATCCTGCGCGATCTCGGCATCTCCTCGATCAGGCTCCTGTCGTCGCGCACGCGCCACTATGTCGGGCTCGAAGGCTTCGGCATCGAGATCGCCTCGACCGAGATCGTTGAATCCTGATCGCTGTTGATCGTCATCATCGAATCGGATCGGGGCGTGGTCACGCGCCCTGATTGCCCCTATATCGGGGCATGGTCACACGTCTTTATACGCACCCCATCTATCTCGAACATCTGATGCCCGCCGGTCACCCGGAAAGGCCGGATCGCCTTCGCGCGCTCGAACGCGCGCTTGAGGACGAAACCTTCGATCGGCTGGATCGCCAGCTTGCGCCCATGGGTGACCCGGAAACGGTGCTTTACGCACATCCGCAGCATTATCTCGACAACATCCGCTCCCTGATCCCGAGCGAAGGGCTGGCGCGGATCGACGGCGATACGACGGTCAGCCCGAAGAGCCTCGATGCCGCACTCACCGCTGTCGGGGCCGCCAACGCCGCCGTCGACGACGTGTTCGCAGGCAGGGCCGACAATGTCTTCGTCGCCTCGCGTCCGCCCGGCCACCACGCCGAGAAAGTCACGGCGATGGGGTTCTGCCTGTTCAACAACGCCGCGATCGCCGCACGCCACGCCCAGAAGGCGCATGGCGTCGAACGCGTCGCCATCGTGGATTGGGACGTTCATCACGGCAACGGCACGCAGGACATCTTCTACGACGATCCGTCTGTTCTCTACTGCTCCACCCACCAGATGCCGCTCTATCCGGGCACCGGCGCCAAGTCGGAGACAGGCGCCGGCAACATCGTCAACGCGCCGCTCGATCCGGGCACCGGCAGCGAGACGTTTCGGGACGCGTTCACCTCGCGCGTGCTGCCCTCCATCGATTCGTTCCAGCCCGACCTGATCATCATCTCCGCCGGCTTCGATGCCCACCGGCTCGACCCGCTCGCCGAAATCAATCTCGTAGAAGACGATTTCGACTGGGCGACCGCCGAATTGATGGACCGTGCCGGCCGCTTTTCGAACAATCGCCTCGTTTCGCTGCTCGAAGGCGGCTACGACCTCGAAGGGTTGGCCTTTTCCGCCGCCGCCCACATTGCCCGCCTGATGAAGGGATGACCATGACCGAAACGACCGAAACCCCGAACGCGGACATCAAGGCGATGAGCTTCGAGCAGGCGCTGGAAGCTCTGGAGCGTATCGTGGACGATCTGGAACGCGGCGACGTGCCACTCGACCAGTCCATCCGCATCTACGAGCGCGGCGAGGCGCTGAAGGCGCATTGCGATTATCTCTTGAAGGCCGCCGAAGACAAGGTTGAAAAGATTCGCCTTTCCCGCGACGGCAGACCGTCCGGGATCGAGCCGCTCGACGGGGAGTAACTTGCGCAAGGTCAGGTGCTGCATTATCTTAGCCAGACTTGGCTAAGGAGGCCGTGATGACCACCGTCAACATGCTTCAGGCAAAAACGACATTGTCGCGTCTCGTCGACGCCATCGAAAGCGGCGCCGAGAGCGAGATCGTCATCGCGCGCAACGGCAAGCCCGCTGCCAAGCTCGTGCCTCTGGACGCACCGGGTAAGAAGAGTATCCGCTTCGGCCTTGCCGAGGGCAAATATCCTCCGATGGACTTCGAGGCATTCCAGGCAATGGATGCCGAGATCGAAGCGATGTTTCTGGCCGAAGACCCGCCACGCAAGTGAGACTATTGCTCGACACGCATGTTGCGATCTGGTCGGTAAATCTGCCTAAGCGCATCCCGCAACATATCCGCGATACCATCTCGGAAAACGCGGGCGAGGTTGCCGTTTCTGTAGCCAGTGTTTGGGAAATCGCGATCAAGCACCAGCTCGGCCGAATTGATGCACCGCCGTTTTCAGGCCATCAGGCCATAATCGAGTTCGAGGCGGCAGGTTTTCAGTTGCTCCCCGTCGAGGCTCGACACGCCGCCTTCGTCGAGCGCCTGCCTCTTATCCATTCCGATCCGTTCGACCGCCTGATGCTGGCGCAATCGATTGTCGAGGGCATGCAGTTCGTCACGTATGATCGGCATCTTTCGCGCTATGATACGGCGGTCCTGACCTGGCCATAAGCTTCCCTGTCGAGCTGGCGCAAAAGCGCGCACTCTCCTGCGGAAAGGTCGAACGCATTTACTTTCGCAGGCCAAGTCACTATCTCCCACGCTAACGTGCGACGAGAAATCATGGCCCTATTCAAATCCCCGCCCGACACGCCGCTTCTGGATCAGGTCAAGGTTCCGGCCGACCTGCGCCGTCTGAAGGAAGGCGAACTTCCCCAGCTTGCCGACGAGTTGCGCCAGGAGATGATCGACGCCGTCTCGCAGACCGGCGGCCATCTCGGCGCGGGTCTCGGGGTGGTCGAACTGACCGTCGCGCTGCACTACGTTTTCGACACACCCGCCGACCGCATCATCTGGGATGTCGGCCATCAGGCCTATCCCCACAAGATTCTCACCGGCCGGCGCGAGCGCATCCGCACGCTGCGGCAGGAAAACGGCCTGTCCGGTTTCACCAAGCGTTCGGAAAGCGAATACGACCCCTTCGGCGCGGCGCATTCCTCGACCTCGATCTCGGCCGGTCTCGGCATGGCCGTGGCGCGCGATCTTTCTGGCGGCGCGAACAACGTTATTGCCGTCATCGGTGACGGCGCGATGTCGGCCGGCATGGCCTATGAGGCGATGAACAATGCCGGCGCGCTCGACGCGCGGCTGATCGTGATCCTCAATGACAACGACATGTCGATCGCTCCGCCCTCCGGAGCGATGAGCCACTATCTGGCGCGCCTCGCATCGGGCTCGACCTATGCCGGCATCCGCGATTTCGGCAAGAAGCTTACCTCCTATCTCGGCAAGCGCGCCGACAAGGCGATCACCCGCGCGGTGGAACATGCGCGCGGCTATGTCACCGGCGGCACGCTGTTCGAGGAACTCGGCTTTTTCCATATCGGTCCCATCGATGGGCACAATCTGGAACATCTCGTCCCGGTCCTGAAGAATGTGCGCGAGAACGGGCAGGGGCCTGTCCTGATCCATGTCGTGACCAAAAAGGGCAAGGGCTACGCACCTGCCGAGGAAGCGGCCGACAAATATCACGGCGTATCGAAATTCGACGTCATCTCCGGCGCACAGACGAAAGCCCCCGCGAATGCGCCGTCCTACACGAAGGTCTTCGCGGACGCGCTCGTTCAGGAAGCGCAGGAGGACGAGAAGATCGTCGCGGTGACCGCCGCCATGCCCTCCGGCACCGGTCTCGATACCTTCGGCAAGGCATTTCCCGAGCGTACCTTCGATGTCGGAATCGCCGAGCAGCATGGCGTTACTTTTGCCGCCGGTTTGGCCACCGAGGGCTACAAACCCTTCGCCACCATCTATTCGACCTTCCTTCAGCGCGCCTACGATCAGGTTGTCCATGACGTGGCGATCCAGAAGCTGCCGGTGCGCTTTCCGATCGACCGTGCCGGTTTCGTCGGTGCCGACGGCGCGACGCATTGCGGCGCTTTCGACGTAACTTACCTTGCGTCGCTGCCCGGTTTCGTCGTCATGGCGGCCGCCGACGAGGCGGAACTGAAGCACATGGTCCGCACCGCAGCCGCCTATGATGACGGTCCAATCTCGTTCCGCTACCCGCGCGGCAACGGCGTCGGCGTCGAGATGCCTGCGCGTGGCGAGATACTGGAAATCGGCAAGGGCCGCATTGTCAAGCAAGGCACCAAGGTCGCGCTTCTCTCCTTCGGCACACGATTGGCCGATTGCCTGCTCGCAGCCGAGGAACTCGAGGCGGCCGGCCTGTCCACCACGGTCGCCGACGCACGTTTCGCCAAGCCGCTTGACGAGAATCTGGTCCGTCGTCTGGCGCGGGAGCACGAGGTGCTGCTCACCGTCGAGGAAGGCGCGATCGGCGGCTTTGCAAGCCACGTCCTGCATTTCCTTGCCCATGACGGGCTGCTCGAAACCGGCATCAAGGTCCGCCCGTTGATCCTGCCGGACGAATTTACCGACCATGCCAAGCCCGAAAAGATGTATGCGGACGCCGGCCTCGATTCGGCCGGCATCGTTCGCACCGTCTTTTCCGCACTGGGCCGCGACCACGCCGCTGCGACGGCGTGATCTTCAGCCGAGGGAAGCGGCCAGAAAACTCGCAAGAGCCGCAAGGCCAAGCACCGTGCGAACTGCGTGCAGCCGGTTCCATTGCCGCAACGAGGTAGTGGCATCGTCCGGCATTTCATCGAGGCGCTTGTTCAACGGCATCATCACGAAAAGCGTATACGGCCAGTTCGTGATCATCAGCAGCGCGCCGGCGAGCCACAACCAGTCGCCGGACATCCACCAGGCCGCCGCGCCACAGACGAACCGGCGATCGCAAGGCTGGCCTGCATGGCAAAGCCTCGCTTGTAGGCAGGCTTCCATTGCGCGAGCGCTGCCGTAGAAGGAAGCGTCATGCGCGCCGGATGCTCGGTGAAATTGATGTAGAAGGCGGCGCCGGAAAACAGCGCCGCGACCGCGATGGCGATTTGGCCAACGAACATCTACCTAACCCTTCTGCCGAATGAATCGTCAGCGCTGCCGCCCTTGCGTCCTGCCGATCCTTGCCTCAAAGAGCCTGAATGACCATCGGTTCCCGAAATTCATCTCGCCTCGACGAGCTTCTTGTGGTGCGCGGCCTGTTTGCCTCGCGTTCGCGGGCACGCGACGCCGTCCTGCGCGGCACGGTCGAGGTTGACGGTGTCAAGGCAACGAAGCCGGGCGCGACCTTTGCGATCGATGCCGCCCTTTCGGTGGACGATCCGGCGCAAAATTACGTCTCGCGCGCGGCGCTCAAGCTGATCCACGCACTCGATGTGTTCAGCCTCGATCCAAATGGCGCGCTGGCGCTCGATATCGGCGCCTCGACCGGCGGCTTCACGCAGGTTCTGCTCGAACGCGGCGCATCGCACGTCTTCGCCGTCGATGTCGGTCACGGCCAATTTGACGCCGGGCTCGCCGCCGATCCGCGTGTATCCTCCATCGAGGGGCTGAACGCGCGTGACCTGTCTCTGGCCGATCTGGACGGTCAGACACCCGATTTTCTCGTCACCGACGTGTCCTTCATTTCGCTGAAACTCGCGCTGCCGCCCGCTCTCGACCTTGCGGCTCCCGGTGCGCGGGGCGTCTTTCTGGTCAAGCCGCAATTCGAAGCGGGACGCGACGCGATCGGCAAGGGCGGCCTGTTGCGCAATCCGGCCGATGCCGACCGCGTCGCAGATGAGTTGCGCGAGTGGCTGGACGACGTTCCGAGCTGGCGCGTGACGGGTGTGGTCCCGTCCCCCATCGAAGGCGGCGACGGGAACCGCGAATTTCTCATGGCCGGAGTGAAAGATCGATGAGCGCTGTTTTGACCATCGATCATCTGGGCGCGCAGGGCGACGGCGTCGCGGCGACGTCTGCCGGTCAGGTGTTCGTGCCGTTCACGCTTGCCGGCGAGCGGGTGACGGTCGCCGTCACCAAAGGGCGGGGCGATCTGCTCGCCATTATCGATGCCGCACGCGAGCGCGTAGATCCCGCCTGTCGTCATTTCGGCACCTGCGGCGGCTGCGCGCTCCAGCACATGGAGATGTCGGCCTATCTGGGCTGGAAGCGCGACAAGGTCGCCGCCGCATTGACGGGCAGGGGCATCGATGCACCCGTCGCCGATATCGTCGCCTGCGCGCCGCATTCGCGCCGCCGCGTCGTCTTTGCCGCCCGCCGCACCGAAAAGGCGATGCTGCTCGGCTACAATCAGGCACTGTCGCATCAGATCATCGATATCGCGGAATGCCCGATTTCGGTTCCCGTCATCGTCGAGGCGCTGCCGCAACTGCGCCAATTGGCGGGCATCCTGTGCAACACCGGCGACGCGTTCAAGATGTCGGTGACGGCGACGACGAGCGGCCTCGATATCGAGTTCCGCGACGCAGGCAAGCTGACCGACACCGCGCGCCACGCAGCATCCCGTTTCGCGCTCGATGCCGGCTTCGCGCGCGTCAGTGCGGATGGCGAAATCGTTATCGAACCCGTCAAACCGATGCTGCCTGCCGGCGATGTGCCGGTCGATCTTCCACCCGGCGCTTTCGTTCAGGCCGTTGCCTCCGCCGAAGAGGCGATGGCCGATCTCGTCGCCGGCCATCTGCGCCGCGCGAAAAACGTTACCGATCTTTTCTGCGGCTGGGGCACCTTCGCGCTGCGACTGGCCAAGCGCAGTCAGGTCCACGCGGTGGAGGCCCACCAGCCCGCGCTCGACGCGCTCGACCGCGCGTTTCGCTTTGGCGAGGGGCTGAAGCGCGTGACGACGGAACGGCGCGATCTGTTCCGCCGTCCCGTGACGTTCAAGGAACTCGACGCCAGATTCGACGGGCTCGTCTTCGACCCGCCCCGCGCCGGGGCCGAGGATCAGGCAACGCAGATCGCCCGCTCGAACGTGCCCTATGTGGCGGCCGTCTCCTGCAATCCGGTCACGCTCGCGCGCGACCTCGAAATCCTGATTGCAGGCGGCTACACGCTCAAATCCGTCACGCCGGTCGACCAGTTTCTCTGGTCGGCGCATGTCGAAGCCGTCGCGCTCCTGGAAAAGCCGAGGAAGCGGCGCTGAACGGGCCGTTTGCGCCGGCCCATTCCTTGCCGAGCAGACGACTGGAAGTTTAGTGGCATGGACCCCTGTGACGAGCACAGGGGTGACGGGATAGATGGTTTTTGCCAATCGGCGACGCTGGCGACTTCCATCAACCGTTCCGCCGTCACCCCTGTGCTCGTCACAGGGGTCCATGCCTCGCAATCGCCGTCACGCCGATGGTGCAATGCTGCCCGGCGTCAGCCACCCAGTATCCGCTCGACAAACACCGGCACGATCTCCGTCGCTTTTCCGTAATGCGCTTCGGCGAAATGGCTGCGCCCTTCGGACGGTTCGAGGTTAAGCTCCACCGTATGCGCGCCGGCGAACTTCGCTTCCTCCACGAAACCGGCGGCCGGATAGACATTGCCGCTGGTGCCGATCGAGACGAACAGGTCGCACAGCGCGATCGCGGCCGAAATGCGCTCCATCTGGTAGGGCATCTCGCCGAACCAGACCACGTCGGGGCGCAGATGGCCGGTGCTGCCGCACGCCCCGCAGATGGAGAACGCGTCCATGTCTTCCCTCCAGCCATGGCGCGTGCCGCAGCGGACGCACAACGCGCGCGCGAGTTCGCCGTGCATATGGACAAGTCGCTGCGATCCGGCGCGCTCGTGCAAATCGTCGATGTTCTGGGTGACGAACAGGACATTGCCTGAAAATTCCCGCTCCAGCTTTGCAAGCGCGATATGCGCCGCATTCGGCTGGATTCCTTTCAGCCCCTGCCGGCGCTGATTGTAAAAATCATGGACAAGGCTTGGATTGCGCGCGAAGCCTTCTGGCGTCGCAACATCCCGATAATCCACCTTCGCCCAGATGCCGCCTTCGTCCCGGAACGTGTCCACGCCCGATTCGGCGGAAATTCCGGCGCCGGTCAAGATCACGATTCGGGACGGCTTGTCGGTCATTGGCTTGAAACGATCCTCAAGTGAGCTTAAATTGAGCGTACAATGATCATATCATGCGCAATTGGAGTTATTTCATGGTTACGCTCGATGCATTCGCTGCGCACTACGGAAGCGACGACACGCCGTTTCTATCCGCCCGCCGCGTTTCCGAAAAGCTCGGCGTGACGATGAGCGAGCTTGCCGGTCTCATCGGGGTCGCGCGCAACACGCTCGCCGCCTCGAAGGGCGCGCGCAAGGTTGATGCGGCACTCAGCCCGCTTGTGCGCATTCTCGCCATGGCGGCCGAGATGTCGGGCAGCGAGGCACGGGCCGCGGTCTGGTTCAAGCACCAGCCTATTCCCGGCTGGTCGGGCAAGACGGCCTACGATCTCGTTCATGACGGCAAGGCCGACAAGGTGCTTGCCTATCTGGAATCGGTGCGCGCCGGCATCTATGCCTGACGGCACGATAGAGCTCTGGCGCGCCTTCGTGCCGCGCTGGTCGTATCTGCCGCTGTCGGGCGAGGGGGCGGCGCGCTTCGGCGGGCGCTGGAATCCGGTCGGCACGCCGGCCATCTACGCGGCACGCGAACTGTCGACCGCATGGGCCGAGTACAATCAGGGTTTCGTCCAGCATCCCGCGCTGATCGCACGGCTGGAGCTTTCCGGGGCGGATCTCGTCGACCTGACGGATGAGGCGACGCTCGAAGCCCTCGGTCTCGATCGATCGATCCACGAGTGCGAATGGCGCTCCATGCTCGATGCCGGTGAAGAACCGGCGACCCACCGCCTTCAGCGAAAACTGGCGCGACAAAAGAAGCACGGCATCATCTATCCGTCCTTCATGTCACCCGGCGGCACCTGCGTGGCGCTATGGGCGTGGAACAGAAAAAACGCGCCAAAGCTGGAAATCACCGACCCGGAAGGCCGGTTGCCGAAATCGCCTGCGTCGTGGCTCTAGATTACGCCTTCGTGCCGCCGACCGTCATCCGGTCCATCCGCAGATGCGGCTGGCCGACGCCGACGGGCACGCCCTGACCCGCCTTGCCGCACATGCCGATGCCGGTGTCGAGCTTCATGTCGTTACCGATCATGGAAACGCGGTGCATGGCGTCCGGCCCGTTGCCGATCAGCATTGCGCCCTTGATCGGTCGCGTCACCTTGCCGTTCTCGATCCGATAGGCCTCGGTACAGCCGAACACGAATTTGCCGCTCGTGATGTCCACCTGACCGCCGCCGAATGAGACAGCGTAGATACCGTCCTTCACCGAGGCGATGATCTCTTCGGGCGTGTGGTCACCCCCGGTCATGTAGGTATTCGTCATGCGCGGCATCGGCTGGTGAGCATAGCTTTCGCGCCGCCCGTTGCCGGTGGGTGCCATGCCCATCAGGCGCGCATTCTGCCGGTCCTGCATATAGCCGACGAGCTTGCCGTCCTCGATGAGTACGGTGCGATTGGTCGCCGTGCCCTCGTCGTCGATGGTCAGTGAGCCGCGCCGCTCGGAAATCGTGCCGTCATCCACGACGGTCACGCCCTTCGCGGCCACCTGTTGTCCCATCAGCCCCGCGAAAGCGGAGGTCTTCTTGCGGTTGAAATCGCCTTCGAGGCCGTGCCCGACGGCTTCGTGCAGCATCACACCCGGCCAGCCATTCGCCAGCACGATGTCGAACGTGCCAGCCGGCGCGTCCTCGGCCTCGAGGTTCACCAGCGCCTGCCGCAGGGCTTCCGAAGCGGCGAATCGCCAGTTGTCCTCAGCGATGAACTCGCCGAATTCCTTGCGTCCGCCCATCCCGTAGGAGCCGGTTTCCTGCCGGTCGCCATCGCCGACGACGACGGACACGTTGAAACGCACGAGCGGTCGGATGTCACTCGCGATGCGCCCGTCGGCGCGTACGATCTCGACATGCTGCCAGGACGCCGCGAGCGATGCCGTCACCTGCCGCACACGCGGATCGCGCCCGCGCAGCCATGAATCGATCTCCTGCAAGAGCTTCGCCTTGGCCTCGAAGCCCGGCTCGGCAATCGGATTGGCGTCGCCGTAGAGCTTCGCGTTCGTTCCCTGCGGCGCGGCGGCCAGCGTGCCGGCATAGCCGGCCTTCACCGCGCCGACCGCGTCTGCGGCGCGCAGCAATGCGGATTGCGACAATTCATTGGCATGGGCATAACCGACGGCTTCGCCGGCGACCGCCCGCAGGCCGAACCCTTTGTCGGTGTTGAAACTCGCAGTCTTCAACCGCCCATTGTCGAACACCAGCGCCTCGCCCTCGCGATATTCGAGGAAAAGTTCGCCATCGTCCGAACCGTTGACCGTGTCGGAGACGATCCGGCGCACGGTCTCTTCGGAAATATCGAACTGTTCGATCAGGCGCTGGGTCACTTCGGTCTCCATCGATGGACTTGGTCTGGCCTATATAGGCAGGTGTCGCGCCCGGCGCGACCTTACGAGCCGGCTTTGCGGTGATCGGCAATGACGGGCAGGCTCGTTTCGATCCAGTCGGCGAGCGCGGCGACGTGTTCGGCCGCTTCCTGCCCAAGCAAGGTCAGGCTGTAGTCGACATGCGGCGGCACCACTTCATGCGCGACGCGCTTTACCAGCCCGTCGGCTTCGAGCCATTGCAGTGTCTGCGCCAGCATACGTTCGCTGACGCCGCCGATTCGCCGCCTCAACTGACTGAAACGCAGCGTCTCGCCACGCAACGCCATCAGCACCAGCACGCCCCAGCGACTCGTGACATGTTTCAGTACTTCGCGCGAAGGGCACGCTGCGGCCATCAGGTCGCCGCGCTCCATCTTGGCGGTCAGGGTCATCGAACGCTCCGTCTCCACAAAAGTTGATGCTTACATAAATGTGTGTACTTACGAAAAATAAGCAATACCCATACATTCGTTCGGCCAACGAATGGAGACGTAAAATGACAATCGCAGTGACAGGTGCGACCGGACAATTCGGCCGCCTCGTGATCGAAACCCTGAAGACGCGGACGAAAGACGACATCGTCGCGCTCGCTCGCTCACCGCAAAAGGCCGCCGATCTCGGTGTCGAGACACGCCGCGCGGACTATGATGACGCCGCTTCGCTCGAGGCTGCGCTGAAGGGCGTCGACACCTTGCTTCTCATCTCGTCGAGCGAAGTGGGCAAGCGCGCTGCCCAGCATCATCATGTCATCGAGGCAGCGAAGAAGAACGCCGTGAAATGGATCGTCTATACGAGCCTGCTGCGCGCCGATTCCTCGACTCTCAGTCTTGCCGCCGAACATGCCGAGACCGAAAGGGAACTGAAGGCATCCGGCATTCCCTACACGATCCTTCGCAACGGTTGGTATACGGAAAACTACACCGGATCGCTTGAAGGCGCCGTAGCCGCCGGCGCCATCATCGGCTCTGCTGGCAAAGCCCGCATCTCTGGGGCATCGCGCAAGGACTATGCCGAGGCGGCCGTCGCCGTCCTCACGACACCGGGACATGAAGGCAAGGTTTACGAACTTGCCGGCGACGAATCCTTCTCACTTGAAGAATTGGCGGCGGAAGTCTCGAAGCAGACCGGCAAGGCGGTCACATACAAGGACCTTCCCGAAGCCGATTACGCCAAAACGCTTGAAGGCTTCGGTCTGCCAGCGGGCCTTGCGGCTGCGATAGCGGGCTGGGATGTGGCCGCAGGCGAGGGCGCTCTCTATGATGACGGCCGCGCGCTCTCAAAGTTGATCGGGCGTCCGACGACGCCGTTCACGCAGACCGTGAAAGCGACATTCGCCTGATAGAGCGCTTGGAGGGAACAGCGGAGCAATCCGCCGTTCCCTCGATAAGATTACGGCAGCGCGTCGAAGCCTTCGCCGAACCCGTCGAGTTCGACGGGAATGCCGATGCCTTCTTCCGGCGTCTGGAAGACAATGAAGGTTGCGGTCTCGCCGTTGCGCAAGGTCGCCTTGAGCGGCTCTTCCAGAATCACCTCGGCGTAGCAGCCGTCCTGGAAGCAACGCACGAAATAGGCGCGGCCGATATCCTCGCCATCGACATTGAGCCCGAGCCCGTTCGGCAAAAGCACGCCGAGCGGCGCGAGAATCCGCAGGATTTCAGCCTGATTGTCGGCGGTTCGCAGGATGACGACGGACAGCCCCACCTCGGGACGGTCCTCGGCGACCACGTTCTGGATCAGCGCGCATTGTTCGGATGTGGAGCCTGCCGGCGTGTCGCAGATCAGCGACCATGCGCCATGGGTGGAGCGCACGGCGCCCTGAGGGGCCTGCTGTGCCATTGCCGTCGTCGAGCCAAGCATCGTGCCGAGCGCGAGAACCGTCAGGGCCGGGCGGAAACTGGAGAGGATCGTCATCTTTATCCTGCGAATCGCGGGCTGGAATTGTGCCAAGGTGTAGCGCAAAGCGCGCGCCGTCGACCATATCTTGTTTGAACGGGGCCGCACGCCGCATGAATTGCCGTATCCGACTTCGGCTTTTTCCACAAATCGAGCGAATTGAGGGCGGTTTGCAGTCCTTTGTGTCCGTTACGCGCAAAAATGCCGCACACCTCATGTGATGGCTTTCTTGCGGACGAACCCGGAGTATGATTTGAACGCGCGACGAAAGCCATGCTTCCTCGTGGCTGCCGCCGCATTGGCGCGACACGACGGACGATCCGGGAGACGAGAGGGTGATGAAGAAGTTCCTTTTTGGCGCGAGCACGGCGGCAGCCGCGATGGCCGCCACAGTGGCGCTCGCCGACCAGCCGGTTAATTGGCAGCTCGGTTTCCAAGAGGCCGCGACGCCGATCATGGAGCAGATCCGCTGGTTCGAGCAGTACACGCTCTGGTTCATCGTGCCGATCACGCTGTTCGTTTCGGCGCTTCTGGTCTGGGTCATCATCCGGTACCGCGCAAGCGCGAATCCGGTGCCCTCGCGCACCAGCCACAACACGCTGATCGAGGTCATCTGGACCGTCGGTCCGGTCGTCATCCTGCTGGCTCTGGCGGTTCCCTCGTTCCAGCTTCTGACGGCGCAGTACAATCCGGACGAAGAGCCGACGATGACCATCAAGGCCACCGGCATGCAGTGGTATTGGGACTATGAGTATCAGGCCGATACCGAAGAAGAGGGAACTGTAAATTTCTCCTCCATCATGCTTCGCGAGGGTGATCGCGCCGGCCTCGGCCGTGAGAATCTGGCGGAGTATCCGCGTCTTCTGGCCGTCGATAACGACATCGTCGTGCCGGTCGACACCACGGTCCGTCTTCTCGTCACCTCGGGCGACGTGATCCACGCCTTCGCGATGCCATCCTTCGGCGTCAAGGTCGACGCGGTTCCGGGCCGCCTGAACGAAACATGGTTCCGCGCAACGCGCGAAGGTCTCTTCTACGGGCAGTGCTCGGAGCTTTGCGGCAAGGATCACGCCTTCATGCCGATCGCCATTCGCGTCGTGAGCCAGGAACTATACGATAGCTGGCGCGCGGCTGCTGCCGAAAATCTCGGCAACGCCAACCGCGAGCTTATGGCCGCGCTCGAAGGCAACCAGGAAGTAGCTGACGCCGGCAACTGAGCCGACGCCTGACAAGAACAAGGATACGGAGCGGGAAAATGGCTGGCGCTGCAGCTCACGATACCCACGACCACAAACCGTCCGGCTGGACGCGTTGGGTATATTCGACCAACCACAAGGATATCGGCACCCTCTACCTGATCTTCGCGATCATGGCGGGCGTCGTCGGCGGCTTCCTGTCCGTCATGATGCGCTGGGAGCTTCAGGAGCCGGGTATCCAGATTTTCCACGGCCTCGCGGCCATGGTCTACGGCTTCGAGGGTGATGCCGCCATCGACGGCGGCAACCACATGTACAACGTGTTCACGACCGCGCACGGTCTGATCATGATCTTCTTCATGGTGATGCCGGCCCTCATCGGCGGCTTCGCCAACTGGATGATCCCGATCATGATCGGCGCGCCGGACATGGCATTTCCGCGCCTGAACAACATTTCGTTCTGGCTGCTCCCGCCGGCCTTCATCCTGCTGCTGATCTCGATGTTCGTCCCCGGCGCGCCCGGCGGCTTCGGCGTCGGCACGGGCTGGACGATCTATCCGCCATTATCGACCATGGGCTCGCCCGGACCGGCGATGGATCTGGCGATTCTTTCGCTGCATATCGCGGGTGCGTCGTCGATCCTCGGTGCGATCAACTTCATCACCACGATCTTCAACATGCGCGCTCCGGGCATGACGCTGCACAAGATGCCGCTCTTCGCCTGGTCGGTGCTGATCACCGCCTTCCTGCTGCTGCTCTCGCTGCCGGTTCTGGCAGGCGGCATCACCATGCTCCTGACCGACCGAAACTTCGGCACGGCATTCTTCGCGCCCGAAGGCGGCGGCGATCCGATCCTGTTCCAGCATCTGTTCTGGTTCTTCGGTCACCCGGAAGTGTACATCCTGATCCTGCCGGGCTTCGGCATTGTCAGCCACATCATCGCAACCTTCTCGCGCAAGCCCGTCTTCGGCTATCTCGGCATGGCCTATGCCATGGTCGCGATCGGCGCGGTCGGCTTCGTGGTGTGGGCGCACCACATGTACACGACGGGCATCTCGCTCAACACGCAGCGCTACTTCGTGTTCGCGACGATGGTCATCGCCATTCCCACCGGCATCAAGATCTTCTCGTGGATCGCGACGATGTGGGGCGGCTCGATCTCGTTCCGCACGCCGATGCTGTGGGCGATCGCGTTCATCTTCCTCTTCACCGTCGGCGGCGTCACGGGCGTCCAGCTCGCCAATGCCGGCCTGGATCGCGCCTATCACGACACCTACTACGTCGTGGCGCACTTCCACTACGTGCTCTCGATGGGTGCCGTGTTCGCGATCTTCGCGGCCTGGTACTACTGGTTCCCGAAGATGAGCGGGTACATGTACAACTCGATGATCGCCCGGATTCACTTCTGGCTGACCTTCATCGGCGTGAACCTGATCTTCTTCCCGCAGCACTTCCTGGGTCTGGCCGGCATGCCGCGCCGCTACATCGACTATCCGGATGCCTATGCGGGCTGGAACCTCGTCTCGTCCTACGGTTCCTACCTGTCGGCAATCGGCGTGCTGGTTTTCCTCTACGGCGTCTTCGAAGCCTTCGCCAAGAAGCGCGAGGCAGGAGCCAACCCTTGGGGCGAGGGTGCGACCACGCTCGAATGGCAGCTCTCTTCGCCGCCGCCGTTCCACCAGTGGGAACAGTTGCCCAAGGTCAAGTGACCGGTAACGCGTGCATGACTTACGAAGCCGCCGGTTCGCCGGCGGTTTCGGCCTAAAGCAAGAATGGATTCCAGCCAAATGGCCCTGGTCGAAAAGCACAGCCTGACGGACGCTTCCGAGTTTCGCGTGTCCGAAGCCATGCCCGGCGACTTTCTGGCGCTTCTGAAGCCAAGGGTCATGTCGCTGGTCGTGTTCACCGCATTCGTTGGTCTGGCGACCGCGCCGGGCGCCATCGACCCGTTCATCGCGCTCATCGCCATTCTGGCGATCGCAGTAGGGGCAGGGGCCTCGGGTGCGCTCAACATGTGGTACGATGCCGACATCGACGCCGTCATGACGCGCACCGCGCGCCGTCCGATCCCGTCCGGCATGATCACGCCCGATCAGGCGCTGACCTTCGGTCTGATCCTGGCGGTTCTCTCGGTGATGACGCTCGGCCTACTGACCAATCTGGTCGCCGGCGGCCTGCTGGCCTTCACCATCTTCTTCTACGCCGTCATTTACACGATGTGGCTGAAGCGCTCGACGCCGCAGAACATCGTCATCGGTGGCGCTGCCGGCGCGTTCCCGCCCATGATCGGCTGGGCGGCGGTGACCGGCTCGGTCTCGCTCGAGTGCGTCGTTCTCTTCCTGATCATCTTCCTGTGGACGCCGCCGCATTTCTGGGCGCTCGCTCTCTTCAAGTCCGACGATTACGGCCGCGCCGGTATCCCGATGATGCCGAACGTCGCCGGCGAAGCGTCGACCAAGCGCCAGATCCTTGCCTATTCGGTGCTCGTCGCCGCCGTCGGCGTCGCGCCTTGGGCAATCGGCCAGACCTCGGCCGTGTATGGCGTTGTCTCGATCGCACTTGGCACCGCCTTCGTCTGGTATGCCTGGAAAGTCTTCCGCATGCCGGAGGCTGACCGCACGATGGGGGCGGCCAAGGCGCTGTTCGGCTATTCGTTGGTCTACCTCTTCGCGATCTTCGCCGTGCTGCTTGGCGACGTTGCAATAGCTCGCCTGATCGGGGGTTGAGCATGGAACCGGAAACCATCGAACTCACCGAAAAGCAGAAGAAGGCCCGCAAGCGCCGCAACATCGCGATCGCGCTCGGGCTCGTCGCTCTCGTCGTCATCTTTTATGTCGCCACGCTCACCAAGCTGGGGCCGGCGGTCTTCGACCGGCCGATGTAGGGAGAACACCATGGCCGAAGAACAAACCGACCTCGAACGCCAGAACCAGCGTCGCAACCGCAAGGTCGCGATTGCGTGCACGGTGTTCTTTTCCTCGATGATCGGCGTGTCCTTCGCGGCCGTGCCTCTCTACGATTTGTTCTGCCGGGTTACGGGCTACGGCGGCACCACGCAGCGCGTCGAGCAATATTCGCAGACGGTTCTCGATCGTGATGTCACGATCCGCTTCGACGCCAATATCTCCGGCGGTCTGCCCTGGCAGTTCAGGCCGGTTCAGCCGTCGACGACGATCAAGATCGGCGAGACGACGCAGGTCGCCTATCAGGCGACCAATGTCGCCAACCGTCCGGCGTCCGGCCGCGCGTCGTTCAACGTCACGCCGCAGATCGCCGGCGCCTATTTCATGAAGGTGGAATGCTTCTGTTTCACCGATACCGAATTGCAACCTGGCGAATCCATGGATATGCCGGTTGTCTTCTATGTCGACCCTGAGATCGTGAACGTTCCCGAACTCAAGGACGTCAAGACCATTACCTTGTCCTACACGTTCTTCCCGCTGGCTTCACCCAGCCCGGTTGCGGCGAACAAGGCCGAGGGGGATGACAAGAACGCAGCAGCCGCTACCGAACTCGGGGGTTGAAATGGCAGACGCACACGTAAAGAACCACGATTATCACATCATAGACCCGAGCCCGTGGCCGTTCATCGCGTCGATCGGCGCGTTCATCATGATGCTGGGCGGCGTCGGCTGGATGCAGTATCTGCAGGGCGGACAGTTCCGTCTGCTGGGCGTCAATCTGGCGACCCCGTGGCTGTTCTTCGTCGGTCTGGCGATCATTCTCTACGTCATGTTCGCCTGGTGGTCGGACACGATCAAGGAAGGCCGCGAGGGGCATCACACACGCGTGGTGTCGTTGCACCTGCGCTACGGGATGATCATGTTCATCGCCTCCGAGGTGATGTTCTTCGTCGCCTGGTTCTGGGCCTTCTTCGACGTCAGCCTCTTCTATGACGAGGCCGCGCAGGTCGCTCGCACCACCTATACGGGCGGTCAGTGGCCGCCGGCAGGCATCGAGGTTCTCGATCCCTTCCATCTGCCGCTCTACAACACCGTCATCCTGCTCCTGTCGGGCACGACCGTCACCTGGGCGCACCACGCGTTGCTGCATGACGACCGCAAGGGCCTGATCTGGGGCCTCGGCCTCACGGTTGCGCTGGGCCTCCTGTTCTCCTGCGTGCAGGCTTACGAGTACATGGTCGCGCCGTTCGCCTTCGCGAACTCGATCTACGGCGCCACCTTCTTCATGGCCACGGGCTTCCACGGCTTCCACGTCATCATCGGCACCATCTTCCTTCTGGTCTGCCTGGTCCGTGCAATGAACAACGGCTTCACCAAGGAGAAGCATTTCGGCTTCGAATCGGCAGCCTGGTACTGGCACTTCGTCGACGTCGTGTGGCTGTTCCTCTTCGTCGCGATCTATGTCTGGGGCTCGGCAGGCGCGCCGATCTACCATCACTGATCGATCCGGCATCGAAACGAAAGACGGCCGCGCTCAGCGCGGCCGTTTTTTTGTTGGGAGTTCTGGCGCATCGGCGCGCTTCGACCTCTCCACTTGCAGTCCCTGCGTCGCCATGACATTGGCATCCATTCCGCCAATCCGGTAAGAACCCCCTCATGAGCGAAGACCGAGCGCATTACCCGCCCGTCGATCCGGTGAAGGCCGGCATCGGGGGGCGTTGCCCGCGTTGCGGCGAAGGACATCTCTTTTCCGGTTTCCTGTCGATGCGCCAGAATTGCCGCGTCTGCGGGCTCGACTACGGTTTCGCCGATGCAGGCGACGGGCCGGCCGCTTTCGTCATCCTGATCGTCGGCTTCATCGTCGTCGGGCTGGCATTGTGGATGGAGGTCAATTATGGCCCGCCATTGTGGGTGCATTTCCTGTTATGGATTCCGCTCGCCATCGGCCTCTCCCTGTGGGCGATGCGCCTTGCCAAGGGAGTCCTCATCACGCTGCAATACTCCAACAAGGCTGCCGAAGGCAGGCTCGACCGTCCCGAATGAGTGAATCCCGAACCACCGCGCCGATGCGCCGTTCCTGGGTCGTCGCACTCGTCATCTCCAGCATCTTCATGCTCGCGGCGCTGATCGCGCTCGGAACGTGGCAGGTGCAGCGCCTGCACTGGAAGGACGGCCTTCTGGAGACGATCGACGCGCGCACGCATAGCGAACCGCGCCCGCTCGCCGAGATCGAGCGTATTCTCAGCGACACCGGAGATGTCGAATATTGGCCGATGCGCGTCGAAGGCCGCTTCCTGCATGAAGGGGAGCGCCACTTCTTCGCCACCCATCAGGGCGGATCGGGCTATTACGTCTATACGCCGCTTCAGCTCGACGACGGCCGCATCCTCTTCGTCAATCGCGGCTTCGTTCCCTTCGACCGCAAGGACCCGGCCCGGCGCGGCGACGGGCAGGTCGACGGCGAAGTCACAGTAGAGGGGTTGGCCCGCAGCCGGCTTGACGAAAAGCCGTCCTTTATCGTTCCCGACAACGACCCTTCCGCCAATATCTTCTTCTGGAAGGACCTCGAAATCATGGCCGCAACGGCCGGTCTGCCGGACGGCGCCGAAGTCCTGCCCTTCTTCCTCGATGCGAATGCTGCACCCAATCCCGGCGGATTCCCGATGGGCGGGGTGACAATCATCGATCTGCCGAACAACCACCTCCAATATGCAGTCACCTGGTACGGATTGGCCGCCGCGCTCGTCGGCGTACTCGCTGTCTGGGGCTGGCGGTCGCGGCGCAAGGCTTGACAGGTCGGCCATGAGACCGCATCTGCCCGGACAGACCGGCCCGGATTGCAATGCCCGAAAGAGAGTTCATGACCGTCCAAATGCGCCCCCTGACCATCCGGCTTTGCGAGCCGCGCGGCTTTTGCGCCGGCGTCGACCGCGCGATCCAGATCGTGGTGCTGGCGATCAAGAAATACGGGCCGCCGGTCTATGTCCGCCACGAGATCGTGCACAACAAATATGTGGTCGAGGGTCTGAAGGAGCGTGGCGCGGTCTTCATCGAGGAACTGGCGGAAATCCCGGTCGATCATGCCGACAAGCCGGTGGTCTTTTCGGCCCATGGCGTGCCGAAGTCGGTTCCGGCCGATGCGCAGTCGCGCAACCTTTTCTATCTCGACGCCACATGCCCGCTCGTCTCGAAGGTTCACAAGCAGGCGATGCGCCATGCCCGGCTCGGCCGCCATGTCGTCCTGATCGGCCATGCGGGCCATCCCGAGGTCATCGGCACCATGGGTCAGTTGCCCGAGGGCGATGTGACGCTGGTCGAGACCGAGGCGGATGTGGAGCGGCTTGCGATCCCCGATGACGTCGAACTCGGCTTCGTCACGCAGACGACCTTGTCGGTCGAGGACACGGCCGGCGTCATCCGGGCGCTGCAAATTCGCTTTCCGCACATCCAGGCGCCTGCCGCCGAATCGATCTGCTATGCGACGACCAACCGTCAGGATGCGGTGAAGGAAACCGCGCCCGGCTCCGACCTGTTCCTCGTCGTCGGCGCACCGAATTCGTCGAACTCGCGGCGGCTGGTCGAGGTTGCTGAAAAATCGGGAGCGAAGCGCGCGCTGCTCGTTCAGCGGGCTTCGGAAATTCCGTGGGATGAAGTCGGCGACATTTCCATCCTCGGCCTCTCGGCCGGCGCATCCGCTCCGGAAATCATCGTCGACGAGATCATAGAGGCGTTCCGCGCGCGCTTCGACGTGAAGCTCGACATCGTCATCACCGTCGAAGAACGCGAGAACTTTCCTGTCATGCAGGTTCTGCGCGATGTCGAGCTGACCAGCGCCGACATGGCCTTCGTCAACGGTTCTGCGTGATGGCGGTCTATACCGACATCAGCGAGGTCGAACTCGCCGACTTCCTCGCGCGCTATGACATCGGAACGCTGACCTCCTACAAGGGCATCGCCGAGGGCGTCGAGAACTCGAATTACATGGTCCACACGACCAAGGGCACTTTCTTCCTGACGCTCTATGAAAAGCGCGTGAACAAGGCCGATCTGCCGTTCTTCCTCGGCCTGATGAGGCATCTTGCAGCACGCGGCGTGCGCTGCCCCGTGCCGATCGAGCCGCGCGAAGGCGGCATGATCGGCGAACTCGCCGGCCGACCCGCCGCCATTATCTCCTTCATCGAGGGCATGTGGCCGCGCCGCCCGAGCGTCGAGCAGTGCCGCGCGGCGGGCGAGGCGCTGGCGCGCATGCACCTTGCCGGTGCGGACTTTGACATGACGCGCCCCAATGCGCTGTCCGTCGAGGGCTGGCGCGCGCTCTGGGAAAAGGCGCGGGAAAGCGCGGATGCGGTCGAGCCGGGGCTGGAGAGGGAAACCGAGGCCGATCTGTCGCGTCTCGAAGCGGCATGGCCGCAAGATTTGCCGGCGGGCACGATCCATGCCGATCTTTTCGCCGACAATGTCCTTTTTCTCGGCACCGATCCGGGCATCATCGACTTCTACTTCGCCTGCACGGATTATCTCGCCTACGACGTTGCGATCTGCCTCAACGCGTGGTGTTTCGAGCGGGACCATTCCTTCAACCTGACGAAGGGCGCCGCCTTTTTGAAGGGCTACATCTCGCTGCGCCCACTTTCCGACGCGGAAGCCGACGCCTTGCCGACGCTCGCTCATGGCGCTGCGCTACGTTTCATGCTCACCCGGCTTTATGACTGGGTGAACACGCCCGCCGGCAGCCTCGTGGTCAAGAAGGACCCGCTCGAATATCTGCGCAAGATGCGCTTCCACCGGCGCATCTCTTCCGCCGCAGAATACGGACTTGCCCGATGAAGAACGTGGAGATTTTCACCGACGGTGCATGCTCGGGCAATCCCGGCCCCGGCGGCTGGGGTGCGATCCTGCGTTTCGGCGCAAAGGAAAAGGAACTGTCCGGCGGCGAGGCCGACACGACCAACAACCGCATGGAACTGATGGCTGCCATCAAGGCGCTGGAGGCGTTGAAGGAACCGGTCAAGGCCGATCTCTACACCGACTCCAACTATGTCCGCGACGGCCTGACGAAATGGATCCACGGCTGGAAGAAGAACGGCTGGAAAACCGCCGACAAGAAGCCGGTCAAGAACGCCGAGCTCTGGCAGGCGTTGGATGCGGCGCGCGGCCGGCACGACGTGACGCTGCACTGGATCAAGGGCCATGCCGGCCACCCGGAAAACGAGCGTGCGGACGAACTCGCCCGCCTCGCCATGGCGCCTTTCAAGCCGGCAAAGCCGAAGCTTCCCGAAAGCGCCGCGCCTGCAACGCCGCCGCGCAAGCCCCGCCTGATGGGGAACGCCACGCGCAAGGCGTGACGTTCCGTTCGATCAAAGAAGTTCGAGGATCTTCGCAGCGCCGGATTCGGTCGCCTGGCCCGGCTTGTCGCCGCTGTTGAGCGCCGTCACGGTACCGTCCTCGACGATCATCGAAAAGCGCGTTGCGCGAAGGCCCATGCCCGCGCCGGACAGGTCGATGTCGAGGCCGCAAGCCTTGGCGAAGTCGCCGCTGCCGTCGGCGAGGAAGACCAGCTTGTTTTCACCGCCGGTAAACCGTGCCCACGCGGTCATCACGAAGATGTCGTTGACGGCGACGACGGCGATCGTGTCGACGCCCTTGTCCTTGATGGCGTCGAAATTTTCGAGGAAGCCGGGCAGGTGGTTGTTGGAGCAGGTCGGCGTGAACGCGCCCGGCACGCCGAACAGAACGACCTTCTTGCCCGCCGTCAGCTCGGCCGTGGTGATGGTCGCCGGCCCGTCCGCGCCGATCGTCTTGAAACTTGCATCCGGCAGTTTGTCGCCGACCGAAATCGTCATGTTCTCTCTCCGATAAATGGGATCATGTTGCGATAGCCGCATGTCCGGCTCTTTGCAAATCAGTCCGGCTCGATTAGACCCGAAACCGCCGCGCCGCCGCTCACCAGCGTATAATCGGCCTGCAACGCCGCGCCCTTGCCGCGGTGGACGATGCGTGCCGTGAAGGTCCCGCCATCGGCCGCCGGCTCGAATTTCGGAGCCGCAAGCGACAGCCCGTCGCGCCCGGCGAGGAATATGTCTGGCGCACCGCCCCCCTTAGGGGTTTCTACCTCGATCGTCAGCACATCGTCGCCGGCGCTGGCGCCGGTCACGTCGAAACCTTCATGCGGCGCGCCGGGCAGGGCGGCGAAGGCGGCGTCGATCTGCGCCTCGTCGATCGGGCCGCTATCCGCGCCCGGCGTTACGTCAAGGCTCGCCTGAACGGGAACGCAGATCGTCTCGCAAACGCCGAGAAACACATCGAGCGTCAGTGGCGATGACAAATCCTCCAGCCCCGAGAACGCGACCGGCAGGCGCACATGGCCTTGATAGCCGGCCCATTGCGAGACGCCGTCGTCGAACCGTTCGGGCGCTGGAAAATGAAGGGCGACGCCCCTGACGTCACTTGCGCCTTCAAGGGAAACCTGTGGTGCGACGCCGGTTTCTCCAGGTTCCTTCCAGTAAGTTTTCCAGCCCTCGTCGAGGCGGATTTCGAGCATCCCGCGCAGCGCGCCTTGCGCATCCGCCGCGCCCTTGGTGACGAGCCTGAGCTTGCCCCCCGTCGTCTCGTGCCACGCGCCGGTGCCGGCGAAAGCGGCGGGCGTGACGATCAGGGCGGCTGCGAGTGCGACGATGATTCTCATGGTTTTGTCTTGGCGAAGCCGGACGGAATTGGCAACGCCTGCGTGGTGCCGCACGGATCATTTCGCGGTGATGTGGTTTAACAAAGCAGGACGACGCGGCTTTCACGTTTCAGGGAAACGCGTTACGCTTCGACGATGGATATTCTGGGCCACAAGAAAAGCGGTGTCGGCAACGGGTTTCTGGAAAACCAGTTCCTGATTGCGATGCCCGGCATGCAGGACGAGCGCTTCGAACGCTCTGTCGTCTATCTGTGCGCCCACTCCGAGGAAGGCGCGATGGGGCTGGTCATCAACCAGCCGCAGCAGCTTCTGTTTCCAGATCTTCTCGTCCAGCTCGAGGTGCTGAAGGAGGAGGAGGCGATCCGCCTGCCCGAGCCTGCCCGGTCGATCGTCATTCGAAATGGCGGGCCAGTCGAGCGCAGCCGGGGCTTCGTTCTTCATTCCGACGATTATGTCGTGGAATCCTCGCTCCCGGTCGCCGATGCTGTCTGCCTGACGGCGACGATCGACATTCTGCGCGCCATCTCCGTCGGCCGTGGCCCGCGCAGCGCCCTGATGGCGTTGGGATATTCGGGGTGGGGCGCCGGTCAGCTCGAACAGGAAATTGCCGAAAACGGCTGGCTGACCTGCCCGGCCGATCCCGGCCTGCTGTTCGACCGCGATCTGGGCAGCCAGTATGACCGCGTCCTTGCCTCGATCGGCATCGACCTGACGCGGCTGAGCACGCAGGCCGGCCACGCCTGAACAAAAGCAACGCGCATTGGTCTGGCCTTGATCGTCGCATGGCCTGCGAGGGCGAGGCATGGTTTCCTGTAACGAGCACAGGAATGACGATTGCATTTATGTCGATGCAAATCGCAGGCGTTCAAAGCTGGCGTTGTGCTTGACGCCGTCATTTCTGTGCTCGTTACAGGAAACCATGCCTCGACGGTTCATCGTCGGATGCGTGTCGACAAGTATCGCGTCGGCATACGCCCGCGGCGGGTCATTACGCCGCCGCCGGGGCGGGCTTCTCCTTCAGCATCCGCACGATTTCGCTCGCCACCATCGGCTGGCCGAAGGCGAAGCTCTGGACGTATTCGCAGCCGGCGTCGCGCAACTCATCCGCATCGGTGTCCTGCGTGACGCCCTCGGCGACCACCGACAGGCCGAGATCGTGCGCCATCGATACCATGGATCGCAACAGGACCAGCCTCTTGGGGCTCGCATCCTCGACGAAGCTTCGGTCGATCTTGATCGTGTCGAAGGGAAAGCGTGTCAAATAGGCGAGCGAGGAATATCCGGTTCCGAAATCGTCCAGTGAAAGGCCGATGCCGATCTGGCGCAGTTTGCCGAGCACATGCGCGGCCTGTTCGGGATTGTCCATCACGAGCGATTCGGTCAGTTCCAGCCGGAAATGACGCGGTTTGATGCTGGCGCGCGCGATGACGGAGCGCACGTCCGACACCAGATCGCGCCGCAGGAGCTGGCGGCTCGACAGGTTCACGGATACGAAAAGCGGCAGTTCGGCTGCGAGCTTTTGCCATTCGTGCAAATCGTCCGCCGCCTTTTGCATGGCGAACTGGCCGAGCTGGACGATCTGCCCGCAGCTTTCGGCGATCGGGATGAACTCGGACGGCGGGATCGCGGCGCGGCGCGGATGGTCCCAGCGCATCAGCGCTTCGAAGCCGGCGATCGTGCGGTCTTCGAGGCGGATGATGGGCTGATAGGCAAGCTGCATTTCACCGCGCTCGACGGCGCGCCGCAGATCGGATTCGATCTGCAGCCGGTCGCTGCCGCCCGAGCGGAAGGCCGGGCGGAACGGTTCGATCCGGTCGCCGCCGAAGCGCTTGGCCTGATGCATGGCAAGCTCGGCATCCTTGATCATGTCGGCCGCGCTGGTCGTGTTGACGGTCCACGAGACGAGCCCGATCGAGGCGGTCAGGACGATTTCGCGCTTGGCGAAGGTGATCGGCGCGCTGATCGCATCCCGGATTGCCTCCGCGACCGCCGCGATCCGTGCCGGTTCCTGTTCGGAGACAAGCATTAGCGCGAACTGGTCGCCCGCGATCCGCGAAAGGCTGTCCTTCGGCTTCAGGATGCGGTGCAGGCGGCGGGCGATCGTCAGCAATATCGTGTCGCCGGCCGAGATGCCGAGCCCGTCATTGACCTGCTTGAACCGGTCGATGTCGATGACGAAGACCGACGGCCGGATCGCGTCCTCCGACTGCGCGACCGAAAGCAGCGCTTCGAGCCGGTTGAGGAACATCTGCCGGTTGGGCAGGCCGGTCAGATTGTCGTGGACGGCGTCGTGAAGCAGGCGCTCCTCGGCCTTCTTCTGTTCGGTCGTGTCGACCAGCGTACCGACGCAGCGGATGATCTCGCCATCCGACCCGATCACGGGCCGCGCCTTGAGCGTGAACCAGTGATAGTGACCGTCCGCGCCGCGCAGCCGGAACGCCTGCGAAATGCGTCCGCGACGATGTTCGAGGATCACGTCGAGCAGTGTTCGGAACGTGTCGCGGTCGTCGGCGTGAAGGGCGGGCAGCCAGTTGCGCGCATGTCCGTTGAGTTCGTTTGGCTCCAGTCCGAGCTGGCGAGCGAGATCGGGCCGCGTGACGATCCTGTCGCGGGTCACGTCCCAGTCCCAGACCGTATCGCCCGCGCCCGTGACGGCGAGCGCCTGCCGCTCCATGTCGCTGAAAAGCCCCTGTTGCAGCGCGCCGCCTGCGAAGGCGTGCTGCATGACGGTAAAGCCGATCAGGAGAACGACGAGCACGAGGCCGCCGCCGAGCGCGGGCTGGATGATGTCGTTGTCGATCCGGCCCGATACGGCCATGTAGGCGGCAGCGACCCAGGCGAGGATCATCAGCCAGCTCGGGATCAGCATGACACCCCGGTCATAGCCCTGAAACGCGAAGTATCCGATCAATCCGAGACCGGCGACAGCCGTGACGGCGAAGGAAAGCCGCGCGATGCCCGCGGCTATCGCCGGGTCGAACGTGGCGACGCCAGCCATCCCCATGAGGCCGATGATCCAGGCGATCGCTGCATAGCTGAAATGCCAGTGCCATCGGTTGAGATTGAGATAGGCGAAGAGAAAAACGACGATCGTCGTCGCCAGCGCCACTTCCGCGCCCGCGCGCCAGATCTGTTCGTTTCCGGGCGTGATCTCGATGACGCGGGTGAGAAAGCCGAAATCGATCGAGATATAGGCCAGCACCGACCAGGCAAGGGCGGCCGTGGCGGGAAAGAGCGAGGTTCCCTTGACCACAAACAGGATCGTCAGGAAGAGCGCGAGCAGACCCGCAATGCCGATCACGATACCGCGAAACAGCGTATAGGCGTTGACGTTGTCCTTGTACGCTTCGGGCTCCCAGAGCCTCAGTTGCGGCAGGTCGGGCGAGGCGAGTTCGGTCACGAAGGTGACGATCGAACCGGGGTTGAGCGTCACGAGGAAGACATCCGCCTCAGGTGCGGCCTGCCGGTCGAGCGCGAAACCTTCCGAAGGCGTGATGGATGCGATCCGGCTGGAGCCGAGATTCGGCCAGATCAGCCCAGAATCGACCAGCCGGAAGTGCGGCGCGACGATCAGCCGGTCGATCTGGCGATCGGTCGGATTGGAGATCGCGAACACGGCCCAGTCTCCGGACGAGCGCTCGTCATTGGCCTCCACCTCGATGCGCCGGACGATGCCGTCGGTTCCAGGTGCCGTCTGCACCTGAAAACTGGACCCCTGGTCGCGATAGATCTGGATTCGGCTCGTGAGGTCGACGGCCGCTTCGTTGCCCGTGATGGCGACCGGATCGAGCGCCCTGGCGGGTGAGCCGAGCGCCACGAAAAGCGCCGCCAGAAACAAGATGACCGCGTTTGCCTTCAAGCGCCCCAAACCTTGGCCTCTTTCGTGTTTGCCCGATGCTCGCCGGCGATCAGGGCATAGAGAAGATGATCCCGCCACACGCCGTTGATGCGCAGGTAGGATCGCAGCAGTCCTTCGCGCCGAAATCCGGCATTTTCAAGCACGCGGATGGAGCGCGCATTGTCGGGAATACAGGCCGCTTCCAGCCTGTGCAGTTTGAGCGTGTCGAAACCATGCGCAAGCGTCAGCTTCATTGCCGCCTGCATCAGCCCGCGGCCCGCATATCGTTCACCCATCCAATAGCCGATCTGCGCGCTCTGGGCGACGCCGTGGCGTATGTTTCCAATGGAAATGCCGCCGACGAGCCGGCCGCTTGCGCTTTCGAGGATCATGAAGGCATGGCCCGTGCCGGCGGCGGCCTCGCGATTGTAGCGTTTGAGCCGCTGTTTCCAGGCGGCGTAGTCGAGGTCGTCGCTCGGCCAGCGCGGCTCCCATGGTTCGAGAAAGGCGCGGCTTTCCTCGCGCAGTTGCGCCCATTCGGCATAGTCGCGCCGATGCGCAGGCCGTATGGTGACGCCGCCCCCAGAGAGCGCCGGTGCGGCACTTTTGGCGAAAGGCGCGAACGGCATTTTCGTATCAGACGGCCAGCTTGTGCGGCATGACCGACGGGCCCGAAAGCATGTCGCGGACTGCGTCGAATGCCGGCAGCGATCCGACCGGACCGACGGCGGCGACGGTCGGATGGGCCGAAAACAGCCGGCCCGACAGATCAGCCAGCCGATCCGTCGTCAGCTTCGACAGCCGGTCCATCAGCTCGTCCGTCGGGATGGGGCGCCCGTAAAGCAGCATCTGCCGTGCGATCTGCGACGCGCGGCTCGACGGACTTTCCTGCGACATCAAAAGGCCGGCGCGATATTGCGCGCGCGCACGGTCGAGTTCCTCGGGCAGGATGCCTTCTCCCGCCTTCTTCAATTCCGCCAGCAGGACCGTGACCAGTTCGGCGATATCCTCCTTGCCGGTCGCGGCATGGATGCCGAAGATGCCGGTATCGGAAAAACCCCAGTGAAACGCGTAGACCGAGTAGCACAGGCCGCGCTGCTCGCGCACTTCCTGGAAGAGCCGCGAGGACATGCCGCCGCCCAGGATCATCGACAGGACCTGGCTCGCGTAGAAGTCGCGCACATGATAGGCGCGGCCCTCGAAGCCGAGAACGATCTGCGCATCCATCAGGTCGCGGCTTTCGCGAAAATCGCCGCCCTCATAATGCGCCGGCTGCGGCGGCGTCGCCTTGCAATGCTGCTGTAAGCCGCCGAGGCGCTTTTCGACCTCACGCACGAAAGTATCGTGGTCTACGGCGCCGGCCGCCACCACGACCATCCGCTCGGCCGCGTATTGCCGTTCGAGGAAACCGCGCAGTTGCGGCGCGGTGAACGCGCGCACCGTCTCCGGTGTGCCGAGGATGGATCGCCCGAGCGTCTGGTTGCGGAACGCGGTTTCCGTGAAGCGATCGAACACGATGTCGTCGGGCGTATCGTGCGCCGCGCCGATCTCCTGCAAGATGACGTTCTTCTCGCGTTCGAGCTCGTCTGCGTCGAATCTCGACTCCGTCAGGATATCGGACAGGATGTCGATGGCGAGCGGCATGTCGTCCTTGAGCACGCGCGCGAAAAACGCGGTGGTCTCGACGCTGGTCGCCGCGTTGATCTCGCCGCCGACATTTTCGATATCGGTGGCGATCTGCCGTGCGGTGCGCTTGGACGTCCCCTTGAACGCCATGTGTTCGAGCAGATGCGCGATGCCGTGCTCGCCGTCATGCTCGTCGCGCGACCCGGATTTGACCCAGACGCCGAGAGAAACGGATTCGATATGCGCGAGCGTTTCGGTGGCAATCGTCAGGCCGTTGGACAAACGGCTTACCTCAACCCCCATGCGGGTCGTACTCCCTGGAACGGTGCGCTGATCGGCTTTTGAAGACTGTCCGGCTGATGCCGTGGCCGATGCGCCTCAGTGATTATCGGCCGCTCAGATGCGGCTGTGATTGTTAGCCGCTCTCGTGCGGCGCTCGATATGATCTTCCACCATTTTAAGGTCGGAGGAAAGGATGTCGAATTTTTCCGGGCGATCCATCAGGTCGCCAAGCCAGACGGGAAGGGCAGGCTCGATGCCGCAAGCCGTTTTCACAGCCTGCGGAAACTTGGCCGGGTGCGCGGTCGCCAGAACCACCATTGGCACCGAGGCGTCATGCTTGCCGTCGCGCGCGACCTTGATGGCGATCGCGCTGTGCGGATCGGCCAGATAGCCGGAATTGTCGAGAAGATCGCGGATTGTGGCCGCCGTCTCCTCGACGCTCGACCTGCCGGCCGAAAATTCCGCCCGGATCGCCCCGAGCGCCGCTGCGTCGATCGTAAACGCGCCGGACTGCTTCAGGCTGTCCATATAGCGCTTGACCGTGCCCGCATCGCGCCCGGCCACCTCGAACAGGAGCCGCTCGAAATTGGACGAGATCTGGATGTCCATGGAGGGCGAGGTCGTTTCGACCACGCCGCGCGTCTCGTAGCGGCCCGTTTCCAGCGTGCGCGCCAGAATGTCGTTGTCGTTGGTGGCGATCACGAGCTGCTCGACCGGCAGGCCCATACGCTTTGCCGCGTAACCGGCGAAGATGTCGCCGAAATTCCCCGTGGGCACGGTGAACGAGACGGACCGGTCCGGCGCGCCGAGCGCGATCGCGGACGAGAAATAGTAGACGATCTGCGCCATGATCCGCGCCCAGTTGATCGAGTTGACGCCTGACAGCATCACCCGGTCGCGGAAGGCGTGGTCGTTGAACATGCCCTTCACCAGCGCCTGGCAGTCGTCGAAATTGCCTTCGATGGCGAGCGCGTGGACATTCGCAGCCGTGGACGTGGTCATCTGGCGTTGCTGCACGGGTGAGACGCGTCCATGCGGAAACAGAATGAAGATGTCAGTGCGGTCGCGGCCGGCGAAGGCGTCGATCGCGGCCCCGCCCGTATCGCCAGACGTCGCCCCACAGATCGTCGCACGCTGGCCGCGTTCGCTGAGAACGTGGTCCATCAGCCGCGCGAGCAATTGCATCGCTACGTCCTTGAAGGCGAGCGTCGGTCCATGGAAAAGTTCGAGCGTGAATTCGTTCGCGCCAGTTTGTACCAGTGGGCATACCGCATCATGGCGAAACGTCGCGTAGGCCTCCTCCACGATCCGGCGGAAATCGTCCACTGCGATGTCTTCTTCCACGAACGGTGTCAAAAGCCGGATCGCAAGATCGGGATAGGAAAGGCCGCGCATGGTGCGAATGTCGTCGGTGGAAAATTGTGGCCATTGGTCGGGCAGGTAAAGCCCGCCATCGCGTGCGAGCCCGGCAAGAAGCACATCCGCAAAGCCCAGTCGCGGCGCGTCGCCGCGCGTACTTGAATAGAGCATCGAATCCCAATCCATCGGCATGCCGGGGCGTTGGAAAACGCAGTTGGTCCCGGTCGCCTTTTGTTTGCGGCGTTGGTATAGAGCAATTCCAGCAAAAGTGCGAAGCGGTTTTGCGCGGACGATTGTGTTGAAAACAGAAAGATGGAGCATTGGAGGCGAGCCTCTTTTCGCCGGAAATGCTCCAGACAAGAGATTTGCTTGAGGGAAGGGCCGTCCATGTCGTTTTGTCGTTCGTCGTTTCGCCGCATGGCGGTTTGCGCCGTCATCGGTTCGGCCGCCGCGTTGTCGGCCTGCCAGTCGGGTGACGGCGCTGCTGTCGCTGCATCGGACACGCAAACGGTCAATATAGAAGAGCTGCGCGCCTTTTGCCCGCGCGTCGTCCTGCAAAGCGACGGTGCGGTGTGGTCGCAGTTCGAGCGTGGCGGCGAAGGGGATGCGAGCCGTCTCGTCCATCGCACGACGATCGCCGAAACCACTCGCGCCTGCTCCTACGCGCCCGGCCAGATCACGCTGAACGTGGCGGCGGCGGGGCGCGTCGTTCCCGGTCCCGCCGGACGCGCCGGACAGGTCTCGGTCCCGATCCTCGTCGAGGCACGCCGCGGCAGCGAAGTGATCTATTCGAACCGCGTGAACTACGCCGTCCAGGTCGGCGATACGGTCGGCGCGACCCAGTTCGTCTTCAACGACCCGTCCGTTATCATCCCCCAGGAAGGCGCGCAGCAAACACAGATCATCGTGCGAATCGACACGCCCGGTTCGTAAGGGCAAGCTTTCGCTTTATGATCGCGGGTTGAGGCCTGGATTCCTGTGCTCGTCACAGGAATCCAGGCCTCGACGCCCCCGTCGCTCGACCTCACAAAAGATGCGCACTGATGTCGTGCCAGTGCGGGTTGCGGGCTTCGATCGCGTTGATCTTCCACCGACGCGGCCACTTCTTCATCGTCTTCTCGGTCGTGATCGCCTGACTTATCAGTTCGTACTCGTCGAACCAGACCAGCCGCATAACACCGTATCGCGCGGTGAATTCCGACCCCGTCCCATTTTGGTGTTCAAGCAATCGACCAGCCAGATCGCTCGTCACGCCGATATAAAGCGTGCCGTTCTTTTGTGACGCAAGGATATAGACATAACCCCGCCGAGCCATGCGATCGAGTGTAGAGGCCTGGATTCCTGTGACAAGCACAGGAATGACGGATTGCGCTAGCGGAACCGCAACTCCTCGACGGCGGTGATTGGCAGCCCCCTCAATGCCGTCATTCCTGTGCTCGTCAAAGGAATGACGGCATCACCATCTCGACAGCCATGCCGCTTCCGACCCGGATCAACTCTCCGACCAGGCGCTGAGCGCGGCGATCGTGGCGGGCAGGTCGGCATGGCGGCGGATGACGGTTTCCGCGCCTGCTTCGGTCAGCATGTCGGCATGGCCGGGATGCGTGTGGGATGCGCCGGTGAAGCCGATGACGCGCATCCCGGCAAGCTTCGCGCCGTGAATGCCATGAACCGAATCCTCGATCACGAACGTATTGGACGGGCACGTCTTCATCGCCTCGGCCGCGAAGAGGAACACGTCCGGCGCGGGCTTCGGCTTTTGCGACGGCGTGTCGCGCGAGGAAAAGATATGGCCCTCGAAAAACGGCTTCAGCCGGGTCTTGGTCAGCATCATGTCCAGCCGCTCGGCGGATGAATTCGAGCAGATCGCGCGCTTGCCCGTCACCGAGGCGACCGCCTCGTGAACGCCTTCGATGGCCTTCACTTCCGCCTTCAGCTTGCTGTCAACGCGCTTTTCGACATCGTCGAGCATCGAAGCCTGGAACGGGATGGCGGCCTCGCGCTCGATGCGCAGCATGATCTCTCGAAATGTCAGGCCCGCATAGGTCTCGGCCAGTTCTTCGGGACTGATCTCGTAGCCTGCCGCCGAGAGGATTTCCGCCTCGACGCGCGCTGCGATAATCTCGGAATCGACGAGCACGCCGTCGCAATCGAAGATGACGAGTTCGGGTAGGGACATGGTGGTATTGCCGTGTTCAGGAGGAGTTGGCGCGGTCCTACACGAGCCGGAGGCGGACCGCAAATTCACCGCCATTCACGCGATGTTAACGCCGATCGGTAACCATAACGGAGTGTAAAAGAGTTCATTCGAGTACCGGGTATCTTCATGTCTGCCGTGCGCGCTCTCGCCGACCTCGTTCCTTCCGCCGAACCGAGCCAGTGGCTCGACACCATCCTCAAGGGCGACTGCGTCGCCGCGCTGAACAAGTTGCCGGATCATTCCGTCGACGTGATCTTCGCCGATCCGCCCTATAATCTTCAACTCGATGGTGATCTGCATCGCCCCGACCAGTCGAAGGTCGATGCGGTCGATGACGAATGGGACCAGTTTGAGAGCTTTCAGGCCTATGACGCCTTCACGCGCGCCTGGCTGCTCGCGGCGCGCCGGGTGCTGAAGCCGAACGGCACGATCTGGGTGATCGGTTCCTATCACAACATTTTCCGCGTCGGCGCGACCATGCAGGATCTCGGCTTCTGGATCCTGAACGACGTCGTGTGGCGCAAGACGAACCCGATGCCGAACTTCCGCGGTCGCCGCTTTCAGAACGCGCATGAGACCATGATCTGGGCCTCGCGCGATCCGAAAGCCAAGGGCTACACCTTCAACTACGATGCGATGAAGGCGGCCAACGACGACGTGCAGATGCGCTCGGACTGGCTGTTCCCGATCTGCACCGGCCATGAGCGCCTCAAGGACGAGAACGGCAACAAGGTCCACCCGACGCAAAAACCCGAAGCGCTGCTCGCCCGAATCATGCTGTCGTCGACGAAACCCGGCGACGTGATCCTCGACCCGTTCTTCGGCTCCGGCACCACCGGTGCGGTCGCCAAGCGTCTTGGTCGCCACTTTGTCGGCATCGAGCGCGACCAGACCTATGTCGACGCCGCTCAGGAGCGGATCGACAACGTGAAGCCACTGGCTGCGGTAGACCTGTCGGTGATGACCGGCAAGCGCGCCGAGCCCCGCGTCGCCTTCGTCAGCCTGATCGATTCCGGCCTGATCAAGCCCGGCGCCGTGCTGCACGATGCACGCCGCCGCCATCAGGCCCGCGTGCGTGCCGACGGCACCATCGCTGTCGGCGACGTGTCGGGTTCGATCCACAAAGTCGGTGCGACCGTGCAGGGCCTCGACGCCTGCAACGGCTGGACCTTCTGGCACTACGAGCGCTCGGGCGGCCTCAACCAGATCGACGAACTGCGCCGCATCGCCCGCCTCGGCATGGACCGCGCCGGGGCGTAAGCCGGCTCCGCCTTCAGGGGAGATCGGCTTACGGCTGACACGGCGAGGCATGGATTCCTGTGACGAGCACAGGAATGACGGCATCAAGGGGATATGCCAATCGCCAACGCTGGAGATTGGTGTCAAACATCTCCACCGTCATTCCTGTGCTCGTCACAGGAATCCATGCCTCACCCGTCCATCGCAAAGCGCGACGGCTAAAGTATCCCTAACCCCTTCAAATCCCGCTCCAGCCTTTCGGCATTGGTAAACTGCACCGCCTGCCAACCCGCACCCTTCGCGCCTTCGACATTCTTCGCGCTGTCGTCGATAAACAGCGTCGCCGCCGGATCGAGGCCGAACGTGCAGGCGTGAAGCTCGTAGATTGCAACATCGGGTTTCAACAGTCGATGATGCCCTGAAACGGTCACACCGCGCGGCTTCTTCAGGAAGGCGAACCGCTCCTGCGCCTCGGAGAAGGTGTCCGCCGCGAAATTGGTCAGCATCGTCACGTCGCGACCCTCCTCGATCAGTCCTTCGAAAATGGCGACGCTGTCGTCATAGGCATGAGGCACCATCTTGTGCCAGTGCTGTCGAAACGCCCGGATGTTTTCCGCATGATCGGGATGATCGGCGATCAGAAGCGTCTCGGCTTCTTCCCAGCTTCGGCCGCGATCCTGTTCGATGTTCCAGTCACCGGTCGTCACATTGTCGAGGAACCATCGGCGCTCGGTCGCGTCGGGGATGAGGTCGCGATACGGCAGTTCCGGGTCGTAATGGATGAGCACCTTGCCGATGTCGAAAACGATGTGGTCGATCTGGGTCAACTCAGTTTCGCCTTGCGTTGGAGTTTCGTCGCACCGGGTATGGCAGCTTCGATTGCCTTCTTCATGACAGTCGGCAGCGCTTCCGTGTGGATAAATTCGAGCGGTGCCCACCATCCGTCCGAAACGTCCGGTTTTTTTGCAAGTTCGGCTCGGAAAATTACAAGTTCAAGCTGGAAATGGGTGAACACATGCCGGATTTCGCCCGTTTTGGACCAGTTCGCGGCAAAGGGCGCGGCAGCGGGGATAAGTTCGCCATCAGCGCGCGACGACCAGTTCGTCGAGGGAACTTCCGCCATGCCGCCGAGCAATCCCTTTGCCGTGCGCTTGCGCAGGAATATCGCATCGCCATGGATAGCGACGAAGGCCGCACCGCGCCGAAGCGGCTTTTCCGCCTTTGCCGGCTTGACCGGATAATGCTCCGGGTCGCCCTGCCGCAGCGCAAGGCACTCGTTATTGACCGGGCACATCAGGCATTTCGGGCGGCGCGGCGTGCAGATCGTGGCGCCGAGGTCCATCGTCGCCTGGGCGAAGTCTCCCGGCCGATTCAAATTCACAGCTTTTGCCACCAACGCCTTGATTTCACTCTTGGCTTTGGGAAGCGGGGTAGCGATGGCGCCGAGGCGGGAGAAGACGCGCTCGACATTCCCGTCGACCACGGCGGCGGGCCGGTCGAAGGCGATCGCGGCGATGGCGGCTGCCGTATAAGGGCCTATGCCGGGCAGCGCGAGCAAGCCTGATTCCGTGTCGGGGAAGCGTCCGCCGTATTCCTTTTCAACAACTTCCGCGCATATCTTCAGATTTCGCGCCCGCGAATAATAGCCGAGCCCGGCCCACGCCTTCATGATGTCGTCGCTATCCGACGCCGCCAAATCCGAAACGGTCGGCCATTTCATCACGAACCTGCCGAAATAGGGCTTCACCGCCTCGACAGTCGTCTGCTGCAGCATGATCTCCGACAGCCAGACGCGATAGGGATCGGAGCGCAGGCCGGACGCCTGGTCGCGCGGCGGCACGCGCCACGGCAGGTCGCGATGATGGCGGTCGTACCAGTCGACGAGCAACGACGAGACACGCTGCGCGCGCGCGTCGTCGAACCAGTCATGTGTCGCGATTGGCGTTGCCATCGTGTTCCTGTTAGAAAGCTTCGAACCAAAGCGCATAGAGGATTTTCGCCGTGGCAGGCAAACCAAAAGGGCGATCGTTCGGCGCTCAGCCGGTTGCCGATCTGGCGTCGAAGATCCTCGATCCGGTGCTGCGCAAGCGGGCCGGCATTTCGGTCGCTCTGGTTCAGTCGTGGGAAGAGATCGTGGGCGAGCGCATCGCGCGCTCGTCGCTCCCCGAGAAGATCGTTTGGCCGCGCCGCATGAGCGAGGGCGATCCGTTCGAGCCGGCAATGCTGATCGTCGCCTGCGAAGGTATGGCGGCACTCGCGCTCCAGCACGAGACGGGCGAAGTCATTTCCCGGGTGAACGCTTTTCTCGGATTTGCGGCCGTCGGCCGCATCCGCATCCTGCAAAAGCCGGTCGCCGTCGATGCGCCGCGCAGGCCGAGGGGACCGGCACGGCTGGACGAGAACGATGCCGCCTATGTGAAAAGCCTGACGCGCGAAATCGAGAGCGACGATTTGCGCGATGCGCTGGAACGACTGGGTGCCGAAGTGATCGGCGCGAAACGCCGCACCGCTTGATGCGCTGTTCCCAAGTTCGCACCTTTGTGAACACAGTGTCGCGCTTTCGCGGTAGGAATGGGACGATCCTTGCCGTATTCGCGTTTTAGACGATCGCAATACAGGCGATACTCAACTTCAACATAGGTGATTCGAATGGCCTCTTTGTCGCGCAGACATGTCCTGACCTCGCTGGTGGCGCTCCCGGCCATCGGACTGGCCCTCTCGGCGTGCAGCGATAGCGGAAACTCCGCCAATGCGAGCGCGCAGGGCACCGACCCCGTCACGACGTCGTCCACGGCGCCGCGCGCGCAGGGCACGGTCGACATGGCCGCGCTGCTGGAACCCGGCCCGCTGGAAGACAAGGTCATGGGCGATGCCGACGCACCGGTGACGATCGTTGAATACGCCTCGATGACGTGCGGCCATTGCGGCAACTTCCACAACAACACGCTGCCGACGATCAAGGAACGCTATATCGATACGGGCCAGGCCAAGCTGATCATGCGCGAATTCCCGTTCGACCCGCGCGCCGAGGCCGGCGCGATGCTCGCCCGCTGCGCCGATACCAATTTCTTCGCGATGTCGGATGTCCTGTTCAAGCAGCAGAATAGCTGGGTGCCGGTCGACAATGCGCGTGAAGCCTTGCTTCGCCTTGCTCGTCTGGGCGGTTTTACACAGGAGTCCTTCGAGGCTTGCTTGACCGATCAGGCGCTTCTCGATGATGTGAGGTCGGTGCGTGCGCGCGCGCAGAACGACTTTGGAGTGAATTCGACGCCGACCTTCTTCATCAACGGCAACAAATATGCGGGGGCTCTGTCGGTTGACGAAATGTCGGCCATCATCGACTCGATGCTCTGATTTCCCGATCTCTTCGGCCGGGCGCGGGACAACCGTGCCCGGATTTCGTTCGTCGAGCCGGGCAGGGCTCTGAACGATGCGCTTCAACAAACTCCGTCTTCTTGGCTTCAAATCTTTCGTCGATCCCGGCGAATTCGTCATCGAGCGCGGCCTGACCGGCATTGTCGGGCCGAACGGCTGCGGCAAGTCGAATCTGGTGGAGGCGCTGCGCTGGGTGATGGGCGAAAGCTCGTACAAGAACATGCGCGCGTCCGGTATGGACGACGTGATCTTCTCGGGCTCCGGCACGCGGCCCTCCCGCAACACGGCCGAAGTCACGCTCTTCCTCGACAATTCCGACCGAACCGCGCCGGCCGCGTTCAACGCATCGGACGAGTTGCAGGTTTCGCGCCGCATCGCGCGCGAATCCGGTTCCGTCTACCGCATCAACGGCAAGGAGGCGCGCGCGAAGGACGTGCAGCTTCTGTTCGCGGACCAGTCCACCGGCGCGCGCTCGCCTTCCATGGTCGGGCAGGGCCGGATCGGCGAACTGATCCAGGCCAAGCCGCAGGCAAGGCGCGCGCTTCTGGAGGAGGCGGCCGGAATTTCCGGCCTGCACTCGCGCCGTCACGAAGCGGAATTGCGCTTGCGCGCTGCCGAACAGAACCTCGAACGTCTGGACGACGTGACGGGTGAATTGCGCACGCAGATCGACAGCCTGAAGCGGCAGGCGCGGCAGGCACAGCGCTTCAAGGCGCTGTCGGCCGATGTCCGCAAGGCCGAGGCGACGCTGCTTCATTTACGCTGGGTGCACGAAAAGACGCAGGAAGGTGAGACGAAGTCGGTGCTTGCGCGGGCGACTTCGCTGGTTGCCGAGCGCGCGCAGGCGCAGATCGAGGCGGCAAAGGCGCAAGCCGTCGGCGCGCACGGATTGCCCGGTTTGCGCGAGGTCGAGGCGGCCGCGGCAGCCGTGCTGCAGCGCCTGACGATCGCGCGCACCCAGCTTGAGGAGGAGACCAAACGCGTTGCCGCGCGCAGGCAAGAGCTTGAGCGCCGGCTGCACCAGGCGGAAGCCGACATCGAACGCGAGCGCCAGCTTCTGGCCGACAATGCGGGCGTTCTCGACCGATTGGCGACCGAGGAGACCGAACTGCTCGCAGCAGGCGAAGGCCATGACGAGCGCTCGGCGAAAGCGGGCGAAATGCTGCGCAGGGCCGCCGAGGCGCTGGCGGGTATGGAAACGGCGTTGACCGCGCTGACTGCGAAGCGTGCGGAAAGCGCTGCGCTTCGCGCACAGGCCATCAGAACGCTGCGCGAACTGGACGAGCGTCAGGCAAGGGCCGAGCGCCAGCTTGGCGAGGCCCGCAGGGAAATCGAGGCGCTGGATGCACGCGCGGCGGCGCTTCCCGACATGGGTGAGCGTCGCGCGGCCTTTGACGAAGCCGAGAGAAATTTCGCGGAGGCCGAGCGCGCCGCTGCAATGGCGGAAGCTTCGGTCGCGTCGGCGCGCGCCGCAGAGACCGCCGGGCGCGAGCCGGTCCACAAAGCGCGGGGCGTGCTTTCGCAGGTCGAAACCGAGGCGCGCACGCTGGAAAAGGTGCTCGCCGCCGGACAGACGGGCGCCGGGCAGACGCCCGTTCTCGACCGCATCAAGGTTGCGCGCGGCTTCGAGACGGCCCTTGGCGCGGCGCTCGGCGACGATCTGGAATTGCCCCTCGGCGCCGATGCGCCCGCCTACTGGGCGCTGACGGGCGGGAGCGGCAATGACCCGGCGCTGCCAGATGGGGCTGAGCCCCTGCTCGCCTACGTCGACGCACCGCCGGAACTTGCGCGGCGGCTGGGGCAGGTCGGCCTCGTGTCGAGGGCCGACGGGGCGGATTTGCAGCGGCGTCTCGCCACCGGACAAGTCGCCGTCTCGCGCGAGGGAGATCTGTGGCGGTGGGACGGCGTCGTGGCAAGCGCGGATGCGCCGACGGCGGCAGCGCAGAGGCTTGCGCAACGCAACCGGCTTACGGAACTGAAAGGCGAGATTGAGGCTGCACAGGCGTGTCTTGCCGAGGCCGAAGCGGGGCTCGCGGCGCGCGAGCGCGCGGTCAAGGAGGCGGTTGAAAAGGACACGATCACTCGCCAGGCCGTCCGCGCGGCTCAAAACGCTGTCGGCGAAAAGCGCGATGACCTCGCCCGCGCCGAGCGCGCGCGCGGCGAGATCGACACCCGGCGTGCGGGACTGGCCGAGACGGAGGCGCGCTTCGTCGAAACGCTTGGCGAATTTGCCAGCCAGCGAGCTGAGGCGGAAACCGGACTGGCCGCAGCGCCCGATCCCGAAATGCTCGATGCTGAGCTTGGTGCATTGCGCGAACGCACGGGTGAGGCGCGGGAGGACGAAGCGCAGGCGCGCGCCGCATGCGATGACCTGAAAAGGGACGCGCAGGGGCGGGTCAACCGGCTGGCGGCGATCGTTTCCGAGCGCGAAGGCTGGCTGAAGCGCGCCGGCAATGCGCAGGCGCAAATGGAGGCGTTGGAGGCACGCCGGGCGGAAGCGATGACGGAGGCCGCCACGCTGGCCGATGCGCCGGATGAATTCGAAATAAAGCGCAGGGCGCTAGCCGGCGAACTGGACAAGGCGGAGGCCGCGCGCCGGCAAGCCGCCGACACGCTTGCGCAGGCCGAAACCGGCCAGGTTCTGCTCGACCGCGCCGCGACCGACGCGATCGAGGCGCTGAGCAAGGCACGCGAGGAGCGTGGCCGCGCCGAGGAACGCCTTTCGGCAGCGGAAGACCGGCGCAAGCAGATCGAAGCGCGAATGCGCGAGGTGGTTGGCGTCGAACCGCATCTCGTCGCGCGGCAGGCCGAGCTTCTGGCCGATCAGGCCGCGCCCGAAATTGCGGATGTGGAGCGACGGCTCGACAGGCTGAAGGCAGAGCGCGAGCGGCTGGGCGCGGTCAATCTTCGCGCCGAGCAGGAGGCGCGCGAACTGTCCGATCGGTTCGACCTCATCACGCGGGAGCGGGACGACGTGGTCGAGGCGATCGCGCGGCTGCGCGAGGCGATCCAGAACCTGAACCGCGAGGGGCGCGAGCGGCTGCTTGGCGCATTCGGGCGTGTCGATGCCGAATTTCGCCGGCTGTTCACGCATCTTTTCGGCGGCGGCACGGCCGAACTGCAACTGATCGAGAGCGACGATCCGCTGGAAGCGGGGCTCGAAATCCTTGCCCGTCCACCAGGCAAGAAGCCGCAGACGATGACGCTGCTTTCGGGCGGCGAACAGGCGCTGACCGCGATGGCGCTGATCTTCGCCGTTTTCCTGACCAACCCCGCGCCGATCTGTGTTCTGGACGAGGTCGATGCGCCGCTTGACGATCACAATGTCGAGCGCTTCTGCAATCTCATGGATGAAATGGCGGCGACGACGGAAACGCGGTTCGTCATCATCACGCACAATCCGATCACCATGTCGCGGATGGACAGGCTGTTCGGCGTGACGATGGCCGAACAGGGCGTCAGCCAGCTCGTTTCGGTCGATCTCGAAACGGCGGAACAGATGCGGGAAGCGGTATGACGGACGAGCTGAAGACGCGCGCGGATGATCTTGCAAGGGCGCTGCGCGATCTCCACAAGGCGTTGATCCACGCGGAGGCGGGCGACGATCCGGCCTTTGAGAACCCCTACACGCTACTCTTCGCCGTTATCGGTAATCCGCGGTTTTCATGGCTGGAAGGTCTGTCGCAACTGATAGTGCTCATAGACGAGGCGCGCGCGGACAAGGAGGGCGTTTTGACGGAGGCCGTGCTTGCCGATGCGGTGGCCAGCGCAAAGCGCCTGATCGGCGAGGGAGAGGACCACGACCCGCAATTTCGCCTGCGCCACCTGATGGCCGTTCAGAACGCGCCCGACGTGGCGATCACGACCGGAAAGCTGCGCAACGTTCTGGCCGAGCTGGGCAGCCCGGTTCAATAGGACCGGCCGTCCACCGGCACGCGCTTCACATCCGCAAGCTCGAAGCCTTCGAGGCAGCGCACATTGATCGCGGCCGTTTTCTTGCCGTCCTTCGAGGTGCCGAGACCGAACGGCGCGCAGCCGCAGTCGGGGCAGAAGTGATGGTCGATCGCATGCTTGTTGAAGTGATAGATCGACAGGTTTTTCATGGGCGTTTCGAGTTTGAGTTGCTCGCGCGGAACGAACCAGAGCAGATAGCCCTTGCGGCTGCAATGCGAGCAGTTGCACTCCATGGCCTCGGTGAATTCGCCGTCGACTTCGAAGGATGTTTTTCCGCAGTGGCAGCTTCCCTTGTGCATGGCGCGGTGCTCCTATTCGGCCCAGACGGCCAGTTCGTTGCCGGCTGGATCGGCGAAATGGAACCGCCGGCCGCCGGGGAACTCGAAGATCGGCTTCACGACCCGGCCGCCGGCTTGCAGAACCTGCTCCAGCGTACGCTCCAGATCGGTCGAAAACAGCACCGGCAGCGGCTTCGCATCCACCGTTTCCGATGCGTCGAAGCCGCCGTCGAGCCCCTCGGAGAAGGCCGAATAGCGTGGACCGTAATCCGTGAAAGTCCAGCCGAAAGCGGCACTGTAGAACGCCTTGACGCTGTCGATCGCGCCGCCTGCCGCCTGCATTTCGATGTAGTCGAGCTTGCCGTCTTCGCGCATGTCGCATCCTCCATGTTCGCGTTATGTTCTATATTGTGTTTCGGAACGCCGCAAGTTGCGGCGAACCAAAATGATGCGCTGTTCCACCTCAATCGATTGAGTTCGGAGCCGGCCGTTGCCGCGCCTTGCCATTTGCTGCGCTGCACTCTATCGCTCGAAACCCGCAAGCATGGAGGACGGCATGGCGAAGTGGGTTTACGCATTCGGCGACGGCAAGGCCGAGGGCCGGGCGGGCGACAAGAACCTTCTGGGTGGCAAAGGCGCAAATCTTGCCGAGATGTGCAATCTGGGCCTTCCGGTCCCTCCAGGCTTCACCGTCACGACCGACGCTTGCGTCCACTATTACGCCAATGAACGGGCCTATCCGCCCGAGCTGGAGGCCGAAGTCGACGCGGCGCTGGCCGAGGTCGGCCGCATCACGGGCAAGAGCTTCGGCGATCCCGAAAAGCTGCTCCTCGTCTCCGTACGTTCCGGCGCGCGCGCATCGATGCCGGGCATGATGGACACGGTCCTCAATCTGGGCCTCAACGACGAGACGGTGGAAGCGCTGGCGCGCGAGGCGGGCGACGAGCGCTTCGCTTTCGACAGCTACCGCCGCTTCATCACCATGTATTGCGATGTCGTGCTCGGCCTCGATCATGAAGTCTTCGAGGAAATTCTGGAGGACGAAAAGGCGCAGCGCGGTGTCGAACTGGATACGGAATTGTCCGCCTCCGACTGGCGTAAGATCGTCGAGCTCTACAAGGAGAAAGTGGTCGAGGAACTCGGCCACCCGTTCCCGCAGGACCCGCGCGAGCAGCTTTGGGGGGCGGTCGGCGCGGTCTTTTCAAGTTGGATGAACCACCGCGCGATCACCTATCGCCGCCTGCACGACATCCCCGAAAGTTGGGGCACGGCGGTCAACATCCAGTCGATGGTGTTCGGCAATATGGGCGACACGTCGGCGACCGGCGTCGCTTTCACACGCAATCCCTCGACCGGCGAAAAGGCGCTTTACGGCGAATTCCTCGTCAATGCGCAGGGCGAGGACGTGGTTGCCGGCATCCGCACACCGCAGAATCTGACGGAGACGGCGCGCATCGCGGCCGGCTCGGACAAGCCGTCGCTCGAAAAGGTGATGCCGGAAGCCTATGCGAATTTCGTCGACATCGCGAACCGGCTCGAAGCGCATTACCGCGACATGCAGGACCTCGAATTCACCATCGAGCGCGGCAAATTGTGGATGCTCCAGACGCGTTCGGGCAAGCGCACGGCGAAGGCCGCGCTGAAGATCGCAGTCGATATGGCGGGCGAGAAGCTGATCAGCCGCGAGGAAGCGGTCAAGCGCATCGATCCGGCATCGCTCGACCAGCTTTTGCACCCCACCATCGACCCAAAGGCCGAGCGCAACATCATCGGGTCGGGCCTGCCCGCCTCGCCGGGTGCGGCGACGGGCGAGATCGTCTTCACCTCCGACGAGGCGGAAGAATTGAAGGGGCAGGGCCGCAAGGTCATTCTCGTGCGTGTCGAGACGAGCCCGGAAGACATCCACGGCATGCATGCGGCCGAAGGCATCCTGACGACGCGCGGCGGCATGACCAGCCACGCCGCGGTCGTCGCGCGCGGCATGGGCAAACCCTGCGTGTCTGGCGCGGGTGGATTGCGCGTTGACACGCGCGCGGGCACGCTGATCGCCATGGGCGTCAGCCTGAAAAAGGGCGATATCATTACCATCGACGGCGCGAGCGGGCAGGTGCTCAAGGGGGCGGTGCCGATGCTGCAACCCGAATTGTCGGGCGATTTCGCCGCGATCATGGAATGGGCGGACGGCACGCGGCGCATGAAGGTGCGCGCCAATGCCGAAACGCCGGCCGACGCGCGCATGGCGCGGTCCTTCGGAGCCGAAGGCATCGGCCTTTGCCGCACCGAGCATATGTTCTTCGACGAGGAACGCATCATCTCCATGCGCGAGATGATCCTGGCCGATACCGAGGCGGGGCGGCGCGCCGCGCTCGACAAGCTGTTGCCGATGCAACGCTCCGACTTCGTCGAACTGTTCGAGATCATGGCCGGCCTGCCGGTCACGATCCGGCTGCTCGACCCGCCTTTGCACGAATTCCTGCCGAAGACGGAACAGGAAATCGGCGAGGTCGCGAAGGCGCTGGGCGTCGATCCGGTTAGACTGGTCGAGCGCACGGAGGCATTGCACGAAACAAATCCGATGCTCGGCCATCGCGGCTGCCGTCTGGCCGTGTCCTATCCGGAAATTGCCGAAATGCAGGCACGCGCGATCTTCGAGGCAGCGCTGGAAGCGGGCGAAAAGACCGGGAGCCCTGTCGTGCCGGAGATCATGGTACCGCTCGTCGGCATCATGAAGGAACTCGATTTCGTCAAGGCGCGGATCGAGGCGGTCGGAAAAGAGGTCATGCAGGAACGTGGCCGCGAGATTGACTATCTCGTCGGCACGATGATCGAACTGCCGCGCGCGGCCATCCGCGCGCATGTGATCGCGGAAGCGGCCGAATTCTTCTCCTTCGGCACCAACGATCTGACGCAGACGACGTTCGGCATCAGCCGCGACGACGCTTCGTCCTTCCTCGAAACCTACCGCCAGAAGGGCATCATCGAGCGCGATCCGTTCGTCTCGCTCGATCAGGAGGGCGTGGGCGAACTCGTTCGCATGGCGGCGGAGAAGGGACGAGCGACGCGCCCCGATATCAAGCTCGGCATCTGCGGCGAGCATGGCGGCGACCCGTCCTCGATCCATTTTTGCGAGGAAGTCGGGCTCGACTACGTCTCGTGCTCGCCTTTCCGCGTGCCGATCGCGCGGCTGGCGGCGGCGCAGGCGGCGGTGAAGACACCTTAGCGTTTTCAAAAAAGGGCCCGGCGGCTATGATCCTTTCTCCCGCGAAACGGAGGAGATCATGGCGGCTGGAGCATCTGCAAAAGCAAAGACGTCCGAAAAACCGGTGCTTCTTTCGGGCGGCAATCCGCAAATACCTAAGGGCTACGGCGATGGGCCGGTGCAGGCTTACATCGATGCGATGCCCGGCTGGAAAAGCGATGTCGGCCGCAAGCTCGACGCGCTGATCGTCGAGGCCCTGCCGGATGTGAAGAAGGCGGTGAAGTGGAACTCGCCCTTTTACGGTGTCGAAGATGACGTCTATTTCCTCTCTTTCCATTGCTTCGACAAATATTTGAAGGTCGCGTTCTTCAAGGGTGCGTCGATCGATCCGATGCCGCCGGTCGGATCGAAGCAGAAAGACGTGCGCTATTTCCATGTCCATGAAGGCGCCGAGATCAACGAGGCGCAATTTACCGGTTGGGTAAAGCAGGCGAGCCGCTTGCCCGGCGAGAAAATGTAGGGCGGAGCGAACTTATGACCGATGACACCGGAAAAGACCCGTCGAAACTCATCGATGCGCGGATTGCGGAGCTTGATGACTGGCGCGGCGAAGCGCTGGCACGCATGCGCAAGCTGATTCACGAATCCGATCCGGATATCGTCGAGGAATGGAAATGGCGCGGCGTACCGGTCTGGTCGCATGACGGTATCGTTTGCACCGGCGAGACCTACAAGAAGGTCGTGAAACTGACTTTCGCCAAGGGCGCGGCGCTGGACGATCCCGCGAAACTTTTCAATTCCAGCCTCGAAGGCAATACGCGCCGCGCGATCGACATTGGCGAGGATGACAAGATCGATGCCGATGCGTTCAAGACGCTCATCCGCGCGGCCATTACGTTGAATGCTTCGACGCGTGCCGCCAAGGGCGCGCGCAAGATCCCGAACGCCTGATCGAGCATACGCGAAAACGCCCGGCGCGAGGCCGGGCGTTCCGATACATGCGTCCGTGCGTCAGAGGCCGGCGCGGCTTTCGAGATGATCGGTTGAAAGCACCCGGTTCATGACGTCGAACACCGAGGTGTTGTCGATGAACGACCCATCCCAATCATAGGCCGCATCGTTGCCCCAGAGCTTTGCTGCCCTGACATCGACGCGGCGAGCCTCGTCGAAAAGCTGGCTGCCGGAGCCGATGGCCCAGAGCGGAACGAGTTCGTTCGTGTGGTTGCCGGATGAGAACTGATAGCCCGGCATGCTGCCTGCGCCGCGATCCTGCACCGCCAGATAGTCGTTGAAGCGGTCCTGCGTCGGGTCGAAGCGAGCGGCCTCGATGGCTTCCTTGTCGGAAGGATCGGCGACGGCCGGACCTGAACCGTTGGCGTAGGTGCCTTCGCCCCAGATGCCACCGGTCTCGTGATCGGAGGTCACGATCAGCAGCGTTTCCTCCCAGTTCGAATTCTCCTCGATCCACTCGATCGCCGCATCGACGGCGAGGTTGAAATCGATCTGCTCTTCGATGTAGCGCGGCATATCGTTGGCATGGCCCATCCAGTCGACGGCGCCGCCCTCGATCATAACGAAGAAGCCGGTTTCGTTCTGGTTCAGAACATTTAGCGAGGCCTGCGTCATCGTGGCGAGCGAGGGAACGTTTTCGACGAAGGCCATGCCCGACGGGTTGGCCTCGTCGGCATCGAGATCGCTGCGGTCGGACTGGGCTGTGCTGATCGACTGCATGACGCCGACGACCTTTCGCGGCAGGTTCTCGCCGGCGGCCAGTGCCTCGAAGTCGCTCTTTTCCTCGATGAAGGCGAAGTCGTTATGGCCTTCCTCGCTGGTCAGGGCCGTCCAGGTTTCCTCACCGCCGACGAATTTGTAGTCGCGCTCGGCACCGTCTTCAAGACGGCGGCCGCTCCTGTCGAAATCGGGGTGGCCGGCGCCCATGATAACGTCGAGCCCGCTTCCGACCATGTCGTTGAAGATGTCGGCATAGGAATTGCGCGAAGCGGCATGCGACCAGACGGCGCCCGGCGTTGCGTGCGAGACCTGGACGGTGGAGACGGCGCCGGTCGCGCGGCCCTGTGCATTGGCGATCTGAGCGATCGTGACGAAGTCGATCTCGCCCTTCCAGTCCTTATTGATGCGTCCGTTGACGGTCTTGCGGCCGGTATAGAGCGCGGTCGCGGCCGACGACGAGTCCGTATAGGACGTGTAGCTCTGGCCGACCGGCGCGAAATCGTTGAGGAACGTGTTCTCGAAGCGGTTCCAGCGGGTCGTGGGATCGTAATATTGCTCGACAACGCCAGCGGCCTGGTCAGCCTCATCGTCGCTTACAAGATTGCCGTTTTCATCGACCGGATTGACCGACCAGTGCGTCTGGCCGTAAAGGCGCGGCTCGGTGCCGTCCGGGCGGGCGATCTGGTAGGACTGGCTACCGGCCTTGCCCTGATAGTAATCGGCCGCGAGCCAGCCGTTGAAGCCGATGCCGTCCGAAATCATCAGGATGACGTTCTTGGCTGCGGGTTCGTCGGCGAATGCCGGCATCACGAAGGCGCAGGTCAGGCCGAGTGAAATCGTGAAGCGAGAAAGATGCCGCATGTGAAATCCCCTTACATGTGATGACAACGATGGTGCGAGGCACGCATAGATCGGCCATGTTACAGGGATGCGAAAGCAGCGGCAAAAACCGGGCACTCGCGCACCGTGCGGAGGAAAACGATGGATCGATTCACAGGTGGATGCCGGTGCGGCAGTGTGCGGGTCGTGGCCTTCGGTCGTCCGTACCGTGTGGGCATCTGCCACTGTCTCGACTGCCGCAAGCATCATGGCGCGCTTTTTCATGCTTCGGCAATATTTCCCGAAAGCGCGGTGACGGTCGAGGGCGAGGCGCGAAATTATGCCGGACGGTTCTTCTGCCCACGCTGCGGTTCGCCCGTCTTTGGCCGATCGGGCGACGAGGTGGAGATCAATCTCGGTTCGCTCGACGCGCCCAACCAACTGACGCCGACCTACGAATTGTGGACCGTTCGCCGCGAGGCATGGCTGCCGCCGTTTCCGGTGAAGCGACGATATGAGCGCGATCGCGACGAAGCGAGCCGCTTCGAAGACTAGCTGCGCAGCCCCGGCGCTTCCTGCCCCGTGCGCTCGACATACTCGGTATAGCCGCCGCCATAGGCGTGGATGCCATCGGGTGTGAGTTCCAGCACGCGGTTCGACAGGGCCGCGAGGAAGTGCCGATCGTGGCTGACGAACAGCATCGCGCCCTCATAGCGCGAAAGCGCGTCGATCAGCATTTCCTTGGTCGCGATGTCGAGATGGTTCGTCGGCTCGTCGAGGACGAGGAAGTTCGGCGGGTCGAACAGCATGATCGCCATGACCAGCCGCGCCTTTTCGCCGCCGGACAGAACGCGGCACTTCTTCTCGACATCGTCGCCGGTAAACCCGAAGCAGCCGGCAAGGGCGCGCAGCGGTGCTTGCCCTGCCTGCGGAAATTCGTGTTCGAGTGCTTGGAGGACCGTATGCTCGCCGTCGATCACTTCCATGGCGTGCTGCGCGAAATAACCCATCCGGACGCTGGGGCCGCGCGCGACCGTGCCGTCGTCCGGCTCCGACGCGCCGGCGATCAGCTTGAGCAGCGTCGATTTGCCCGCGCCGTTGACGCCCATCACGCACCAGCGCTCGCGCCGGCGAACCTGAAAGTCGAGCCCCTCATAGATGGTGCGCGCGCCGTAGCTCTTGTGGACGTTCTTCAAGGTCGCGACATCCTCGCCGGACCGCGGCGCGGGCTTGAATTCGAAGCGCACCGTCTGCTGGCGCTTGGGTGGCTCGACCTTGTCGATCTTGTCGAGTTTCTTGACGCGGCTTTGGACTTGCGCGGCGTGGCTGGCGCGCGCCTTGAAGCGCTCGATGAAGGCGATTTCCTTGGCGAGCATGGCCTGCTGGCGCTCGAACTGCGCCTGCTGCTGGACTTCTGCGAGCTTTCGCTGCTCCTGATAGAAGGTGTAGCCGCCCGAATAGGAGGTGAGCGAGCCCGCATCGATCTCGATGATCTTGCCGACGATGCGGTTCATGAATTCGCGGTCGTGCGAGGTCATGAGGATCGTACCGTCATATCCCTTGAGAAAGTTTTCGAGCCAGATCAGGCTTTCGAGGTCGAGATGATTGCTCGGCTCGTCGAGCAGCATCGCGTCGGGGCGCATCAGCAGGATCTTGGCAAGCGCGACGCGCATCTTCCAGCCGCCAGAAAGCTTGCCGACATCGCCGTCCATCATCTCCTGGGAAAAGCCGAGGCCGTCGAGCACTTCGCGCGCGCGCCCATCGAGCGCGTAGCCGTCGAGTTCGTCGAACCGGCCCTGCACCTCGCCATAGCGGGTGATGATCTCGTCCATCTCATCGGCGCGGTCGGGATCGGCCATGGCGGCTTCGAGTTCGGCCATTTCAGCGGCGAGTACGCTGACGGGACCGGCGCCGTCCATGACCTCGGTGACCGCGCTGCGGCCTTCCATGTCGCCGACATCCTGGCTGAAATAGCCGATGGTCACGCCGCGATCGACGGCGACCTGACCCTCGTCCGGCATTTCCTGCCCGGTGATCATGCGAAAGAGCGTCGTCTTGCCGGCGCCGTTCGGGCCGACGAGGCCGATCTTCTCGCCGCGCTGGAGCGCTGCCGACGCCTCGATGAAGACGATCTGCTGACCGTTCTGCTTGGAGATGCTTTCGAGACGAATCATGGAAAAGTGGCCCTGCGGGAGAGTTTTGCGAAGGCCGTTTACGCGATGTGCGGGATCGGGGGAAGAGGCCGCAGAGTCGCGGGTTTGCTCGAGTCGGCAAGCTCGGCGGCACTTGACCGGTGAGGCATGGATTCCTGTGACGAGCACAGGAATGACGGTGGAGAAGTCTGATGCCAATCTCCAGCGTTGACGATTGGCATATCCCCTTGATGCCGTCATTCCTGTGCTCGTCACAGGAATCCATGCCTCTCCCCCAAAGCGGCGTACCGCTAAGCGGCCTTCTGCAGACCTTCCTTAGCCACCCACCCAGCGGCATCGGCCAGCGCCTTTTCGAAGCGGTCGAACAATTCGTTCAGCTCGGCCTCGTTGATGACCATGGGCGGGCAGAACGCGATGGTGTCGCCGATGGCGCGCAGGATCACGCCGTTGGCTTCGCAGAACCTTGCCGTCTGCGCGCCGACGCCGCTCTTCGGGTCGAAGGAACGCTTGGTCGCCTTGTCGGCCACGAGTTCGACGCCGCCCATAAGCCCGGAAAAGCGGACTTCGCCGACCAGCGGATGGTCCGCGACCTTCTTCAACCGTGCCTCGAACAGCGGTGAAATCTTGCGGACATGGCCGAGAATGTCGTTCTTCTGGTAGATCTCGATGGCCTTGACGCCGAGCGCGCAGCCGAGCGGATGGCCGCCATAGGTGAAGCCGTGGCCGAACGTGCCGATCTTCTCCGAATGGCTGACATAGGCGTCGTAGACGTCGTCCGGCACCAGAACGGCACCGAGCGGTGCATAGGCCGAGGTAAGCTGCTTGGCGGCCGAGATGGTCTTCGGCGTCATGCCCGTCGTCTGGCAGCCCCACCAATTGCCGGTGCGCCCGAAGCCATTGATGACCTCGTCGGAAATCATCATGATGTCGTGCTCGTCGAGCACTTTCTGGATTTCGGCGAAATAGGTCGCGGGCGGGACGAGGACGCCGCCTGCACCCATGATGGGTTCGGCGATCATCGCGGCGATCGTGTCCGGACCTTCGCGCTCGATCAAATCGCGCAGCGACTGGACGAGCCGGGCGACGAACTCGCTTTCGCTCTCGCCGTCTTTCCCGAAGCGATAATAATGCGGGCAATCGGTGTGCAGGACGCGGTCGACCGGCAGGTCCCAGCCGATGTGGTTATAGGGCAGGCCAGTCAGCGACGCGGCCATGATGGTCACGCCGTGATAGGCTTTCTGGCGCGAAATGATCTTCTTCTTGTTGGGCCGCCCGAGCGCGTTGTTCATGTACCAGGCAAGCTTGACCTGCGTGTCGTTGGCTTCCGAGCCGGACGAGGTGAAGAACACCTTGGAAATCGGCATCGGCGCGATTTCTTTCAGCTTCTCGGCAAGTTCGATGGCCGGCTCCATGCCCTTGGCGCCGAAGAGGTGATAATAGGGCAGGGTGCGAAGCTGCTCGGTCGCTGCCTCGACCATTTCCTCGTTCCCGAAACCAAGGCCGGCGCACCAGAGGCCAGACATGCCTTCGATATAGTCGCGGCCCTGCGTGTCGTAGACGAAGACCCCTTCGCCGCGCTCGATCACGAGCGGCCCCTGCGTCTTCAGCTTGTGCAACGGCGTATAGGGATGCAGCACCGCCTCGATGTCGCGGGTCTGAAGATTGGTGAGCGGTGGCTGGTCGAGCATGATGTTCTCCTGAATTGGCAGGAGACTAGCCAAGATCGTCAGGTCACAGAACCCCCGCACGCGCGTCTTCGATTGGTCCAGTGCCGCTGTGCCACTAGATCATGCGGCAACGGGCAGGGTGGCGGCCAGTCCTGCATAGGCGGGAATGAGCGTCGCGATGGGAAGGTCGGACTGGGACGCAGGTTCGATCGCGATCTCTTCGCCCCCGCTCTGGCGGACGATCAGGAAGTCGGCGGCTTCCCTGTCGGTCGTCACGACCGCCGCGACGTCGAGCACGGGGTCGAGGTCGATGCGCATGTGAAAAAGAAACTGCGCGGGCAGATCGTCTAGCGCGGCACGCACCCGCTCTTCGAAGGAAACGGCATCGCCCTTCTTGACGGCGTCGAGAATGGCGGCAGGCAGATCAAGCTCGGCTGACGCGGGCAGGGCTTTGGGCTTGGCGGACTTTTTCGCCTTCTTCATCGTTGAGATTCCATTTGTCGATGTGTCCCGCCTATGGCCACGCTCGTCGTCAATCGCGGCTCGAATAAGGCTGTGCCGATAGAGAATTTTTTCAATCTGTGAACGGGCTTAGCTCTGGACACGCACGCCTATCCGTCCAAGATTGCCGCTTGTTCGAACAGGGAGGTTCATATGCTCGGGCTGATGCAGGACTGGCCGCTTCTTTGCCACAAGATCATCGATCACGCGGCGATCCAGCACCCGAACCGGGAAATCGTATCGCGCTCCGTCGAAGGGCCGATCGTGCGCACGACCTACGGCCAAGTTCGCCAGCGCGCGCTGAAGGTCGCAAAGCGTCTCGACCGGGAAGGCTATCGCGAAGGCGACCGCATCGCGACGCTTGCCTGGAACACCGCGCGCCACCTTGAGGCCTGGTACGGAATCATGGGCATGGGCGGCGTCTATCACACGCTTAATCCGAGGCTGTTTCCGCAGCAGATCGTCTGGATCATGAACCACGCCGAGGACAAGGCGCTGTTCGTCGATCTCACCTTCCTTCCGCTTGCCGAAAAGATCGCACCGCTCGTGCCGTCGCTGAAACAGGTGATCGTGCTGACGGATGCGGCGAACCTTCCGCAAACGAGCCTGCCCAACGTCGTCGCTTATGAGGACTGGATCGGCGAGACCGACGATGATTATCGCTGGAAGGCGCTGGACGAAAAGGCGGCTGCCGGCATGTGCTACACCTCCGGCACGACGGGCGATCCGAAGGGCGTGGTCTATTCGCATCGCTCCAACGTGCTTCACGCCATGATCGCGTCCATGCCGGATGCGATGGGTCTGTCGTCGCGCGACACGATCCTTCCCGTCGTCCCGATGTTCCACGCCAATTCGTGGGGCCTTGCGCAATCCGGCCCGATGATCGGCTCCAAGCTCGTCATGCCGGGCGGACGAATGGACGGCGAGGCGATCTACGAGCTTCTGGATACCGAAAAGGTGACCTTCACGGCCGCCGTGCCGACCGTCTGGCTGCTTCTTCTCCAGCATATGGAAAAGAACGACCTGAAACTGCCGCACCTGAAAAAGGTGGTGATCGGCGGATCGGCCTGCCCGCGAGCGATGACGGAGAAATTCGAGAAGAACTACGATGTCGAGGTGATCCACGCCTGGGGCATGACGGAGATGTCGCCGCTCGGTTCGCTCTGCACGATGAAGCCCGAATACAGCGATACGACCGGCGACGCGCTCTTCGATGTCAAGCAGACGCAGGGATACGCGCCCTTCGGCGTCGAGATGAAGGTGACGGATGACGAGAACACGGAGCATCCCTGGGACGGCAAGACCTTCGGCCGGCTGAAGGTGCGCGGCCCGGCCGTGGCGGCCGCCTATTACGGAGGTGCGGGTAAGGAGCAGTTCGACGAGGACGGCTGGTTCGACACGGGCGATGTCGCCCATATCAATGCCAACGGCTATATGCAGATCACCGATCGCGCCAAGGACGTGATCAAATCCGGCGGCGAATGGATTTCGACGATTGATCTGGAGAACCTCGCCGTCGGCCATCCCGACGTGGCGGAAGCGGCGGTCATCGGCGTCGCGCATCCAAAATGGGACGAGCGTCCGCTGCTCGTCGTGGTCAAGAAGGAAGGCAAGGATCCGTCGAAAGAAGAATTGCTGGCCTTTCTGGACGGCAAGGTCGCCAAATGGTGGATGCCGGACGACGTGGCGTTCGTGGAGGAGATTCCGCACACGGCGACGGGCAAAATCCAGAAGACGACCTTGCGCGAGCAGTTCAGGGATTATCGCCTGCCGGCTGCGTGAAAATGGTGCGCGCGCCTCACGTCTTCGGCGCGGATCGGCTAGAAGCCTCGGGATGAGGATTCGCAAACGGGGCGGGTGAGATGGTGCAGTATGATCGACGCGGATATGCGCCGCAGGCAGCGCCTGCGCGCGGCGTTGCGTTCTTCGCCGGCGTGCTGTTCGTCCTGTCCACGCTCGCGCATCGTTTCGGCGCGATCGGCACGCCAGAGTTCCTTTGGGTGCTTGCCATCACCGCCGCGCTGGCGATTTTGTCGCTCCTGCTGGCAGGGCTGGCGCTGCGCCGCGTGTGGATCGAGGACGATGCGGGCGCCGGCGTTGCGTTCGCAGGGGTTCTTCTCGCCCTGCTTGTTCTCGCGCCTTTTGGCGTAGGGCTTTACGGAGCGGCAACCAATCCGCATCTGTCGGACGTTGCGACCGACCCGCTCGATCCGCCGCTCCTGACAGAGGCAGCCGCCCGGCGCGAAGGCGCGATGAACCGCGTGACGCCCATCACAGCCGACCAGGCAGCGTCGATCAGAACGGCCTATCCCGATCTCGTATCGCGCATCTACGACCTGTCGCTCGCAGACACTATACAAGCTGTCCTGCGCGTCGCCGCGGAGCGTGGCTTCGAGCCTGTCGCACGCGAAGATGCGGGCGCGACCGGGACGACGCTGGAGTTCACCGGCTATTCGCTGGTGGTCGGCTTTGCATCCGATATCGCGATCAGGTTGCGGCCGGATGGCATGCGCACGCGCGTCGACATGCGCTCTGCCTCGCGCTACGGCAGTCACGATCAGGGCGAGAATGCGCGCCGGATCGGAAACTTTCTTGACGCGCTCGATTACGATGTCGGCGTCATGCAGGGTGTGATCGTCGAGGAGGAGTGAAGGTGGCCATGTTTGCGCGGTGGATGTGGTGAGGCATGGCAACTGTGTTTTCAGGCGTATTGTTTTTGTTCGCGTTGCATTGCGTTGAGGACGGTGAGGAGTTTCCTTGCGACGGCGATGATGGCGAGTTTCTTGGAGCCGGATCTCGCGGCGATTGC
>NZ_JAAAMK010000007.1 GCF_024105665.1 Aliihoeflea aestuarii
GCCACGAAGCGTAGACGTTCTTCCATCACCGAACACTCCATCCACGGCATCAACACCTCCCGGCAAAGCCGAAAAGTGTTACCCATGTGTCCGGTACAAAACGTCACCTATGTCTCGGGTCGTTCTTAACTAATTGACCTTAAATAAGAATCGCCATCATGGCGCGGGCTTGTATACCAGAAAGTACGCCTGAAGAGCCGACATGTCTCCGGCATAAGCGTTGGCGGTCAGTTTTCCCAGTGAAAGCCCCTTCGAGCAGAAGGGCGCAATCTGGAGGATCGGCTGAACCTTCTCACCCTTAAGATGGAGCCGCTTCAGCGCCATGGCTTTATCGATCATATTTTCGATGTGGCGGCTGGCCGGGTCTGATGTCAGCGGCCGGTGCGAGCCCATGCTGCGGTAACGAGCGCGTGAATGCCGACAGTAACGGTTGAGCAATTTGACAGATCGGGCGTTTCGTTCATAGTCATTAACGACGTGCCAGCTTGAAGCCGATCAACTCATGTTCGCATGACGGAGGTTCAGATGACACAGGAAGCAATCGATCGGATCCGGTCGTTTCTCGGCCGCGTCTTTCCGGCAATCCACGAACCCACCATCGTGTTGGACAATCCTTCAGGCGCTCTGGAAGGCGAATCCGCCGACGACGATTGCCTGCGCGCCTATCGGGACGAAAGCTACTACTGGGGCTGGTGCGTTCACGGCCACTGGTGAGCTTGCGCAAGAACAGTTTCATTTCTGGCAAAGGAGGACTTGTCATGCGTGAAAAATTGCCCGTTCTGTTTGAAGGTCATGCGCCTGCCGAGCTTCTGGAAGCCTTCGATGGCGCGCTCGCGGCCTTCGAAGACTGGTCCCACGGAAGCGGTGAGCCGGTGATCGCCTTTGCCGGCCGGAATCTTCCCATCAGCGTCTTGTTCGGTCGCATGCGGGTCTGCACCGACGTGCTCCCGTCGCGCGTGCGTGCAGATATCGCCGCCGTCACCGGCGAGAATTTCGCAATGGTGGCTGAACCTGTGACCTATTCCGATGCGGCCAGGGTACTTCGGACCTTGTGCGTTGAGCAGATGAAGGCGTCGCTTCCAAAAGCCGCGACCCTGTCCGCTTCGCGGATCAATGCCTTGCGCGCATCGTGACCGAGGATCAAGGAGGCGCGGGCATTTCAGATCGAATCTTCGGTTTCCAGCGGGTGGCAGGCTACCTGCCTGATATGGCCGCGTGCAGATTCGTGGCACTCGTCGGCACTTGATCCTTCTTCGCGACCAGTTTCTCGATGCCGATCGCGGCACGAAACTTTCTTGATATGTAGTCGATAGCGACGGTCGCGAGCATGGTGACGAGCAGGAGGATAACAGCCCGGTCGATACGGATTTCCTGAATGGCGCGGTCGACATAGAAGCCGAGCGTCGCGATGCCCAGAAGTCCGACGATGGCGGATTCGCGAACAATGATCTCCCAGCGATACAGGCACAGCGCCAGGAACGATCCGTAGATTCGGGGCAGGAGTTCATAGGCGTAAAGCACGATCCCGCGCGGCGCATCCTGACGCAGGCTTTCGTGCACATGCGCGGATTGGCGTCCCAAGAGATGCGCGATGATCGCGCCGTTGTGCAGGCCCAGCGCGATCACAGCCGGCAGTATCGACGGGCCGAAGACCTGCAAGGCGATGTAGGCCAGCATGTATTCGGGCGTCGAGCGGCCGACGACCAGCCCGATATGGCCGATTATCGAGCCGAAGCGACCGATGACAGGACGCACGAGAAGCGGGAAACCGATCAACGCGACGAAGCCGGCAAGGACGAGGGCGATCTGCGTCACGATCATCGTTGCCGTAAGGCCCGGCAGGGCCTGATTGACGAGGAGATTGTGGAGCCAGTCGAAAAAGCGCGACCATGTTTCGCCATCGGCCAGATCGCCATTGCGCAAGGGGGCGGGCACGATGTCGCTCGTCAGGAAGCGTATCAGCGCGCCCTGCGCCATGGGCGGTGTCGTCAGAGTCGCCATGAAGCCGATCGAGCCGATGAGATAGACCGGCGCGAGCGGCCAGTGCATCCACAGCCGCATCGTTGCGATCAGAACGTAATAGATGATGAGGACGGCGGCGACCGCGCCGTACATGCCCTGCTTGAAGAAGGTATCGAGTTGGAAGCCGAGCGTCGGCAGGCCGACGAAGCCGAGGACGGCGCTGGACCGCAGGCCGCATTCGAGCCGGTAGAGAAGGTAGACCTGAAACTCGCGCGCGGCGAGCGGCAGGCGGGCGAAGAAGTGAACCGATACGAAATCGGCGCGTGGGGGCATGGCGGCCGCGGGGCGCGAATCGGCCTCGTCCAGATATTCGGAAAAGACCTTGGCGAAGATGCCGGCATAGGGAATCGCGATTGCCAGAATGCCCGTCGTCGCGGAGAGGCCCGTGACCTGAAGGAGCAGGATCGCCCAGAAGAGTTCGTGAATCGAACGGATGGCGATGCACAAAAGCCGCACCGGAGCGAAACGATAGAGCGGGGCGAGAAGAAACCCGGCAGTCGCACCCAGGGCAACGCCGCATATCGCGAATGCCACCGTCAGTGCCGCCGCATAGGAAAGTGCGCCGAGCGAGGAAAAATCCGGCGACAGGAGGCCCGCGCCCATGCGGCCGAGTTCAGCCCACGGATCGTGGCTGGCCATGCGCAGATCGGCGATTGGAAGAAGCGCGACGGCAAGCGCCACGAAGGCGGCGGCCGTTCCGATGCGACCAAGGCGCGGCAACCGCCGCCGCTCAGGCGCGATAGAGGTCATGGATGTCGCCGTTTGAAACCTCGGCGGTCGGCCGGTCGAAATGGATGCGCCCGCCGCGTATGCCGACAAGGCGCGTTGCGAAACGGCGCGCCAGTTCGACATCGTGCAGCGCCAGAAGAACGGTCTCGAAGCAGCGTTCGAGTTCGTCGACGAGAAGCGCGGCCTGCCGCTCGTCGACAGCCGAAACCGGCTCGTCGCCGACGAGGATGCGGCCGCCGCGATGAATGGCGCGGGCAAGCGCGGTGCGCTGCTTCTGGCCGCCGGACAGGCTTTCCACCGGCTTTCGGTCGAAACCGGTCAGGCCGACCGTTTCCAGTGCGACCGCGACGCTGCGCCGTTGCGAAGGAAACGGCCAGGCGAGGTTGGCCAGGTTATAGATCGCTCCACGCGCGTCGAGCCGCCCCATATAGACGTTGTGGAAGACCGACAATTGCGGAACGAGCCCGTGTTCTTGCGGCACGAGCGCTATTTCGGGCAAAGTCTCGGCGAGGCGCCGATAAGCGGCGTTGAGAAGCGTGCTCTTGCCCGCGCCGCTGCGGCCGAGCAGGACCACGCGTTCTCCTGGATGCAGCGCGAAGTCCACATCCGCAAGAACGGTCGTGCTGCCATAGGCAAGCGCCTCGCCCTCGAATCTCAGCATCGATCAGTCGAGAATGCCGAGTGCGCGTCCGGTCTCCTCGATCGGCGCGTAGTCCTCGTTCGAGGCTTCCACGAATGCCGCGCGCGGGAAGGAGGCGAGAAGGTCGGGATCGTCCATGCCGATCAGCGCCGCCTTCACCCGCTCTGTGAAGCCTTCGCCGAAGCGTTCGTCCGCGTCTCCGCGGATGGTCCAGTTGTAGTCCGGGTAGGGCGGCGTCTGCCAGATGACGCGCGCCGTTTCCGATTCGGGAGCGCCCTCGGCGACGGCCGTGTCGTAGACGGTGTAGTTGAGCGCGCCGATCTGGAATGCGCCGGTCGAGACGAGCCGCAGCGTCTGGCCGTGATCGCCCGAAAAGCCGACCTGCGAGAAAAAGTCGTCCGGCGCTTCGCCGGTTTCCTCGCGGATATAGAATTCGGGGAAGAGGCGGCCCGATGTCGAGGTCTGCGCGCCGAAGGTGAAGCTCATGCCGGCAGCTTCCGCCGGAAAATCGTCGGATCGTTCGAGCCCGGTGCTCTCATGCGCGATGAAATAGGAGATGAAGTTCATGTCCTCGTCGCCCTGGGCGAGGGCCCGCGACCCCGGCACGGCAAGACGGGCCTGAACGCCAGACAATCCGCCGAACCAGCCGAGCTGGATCTGGTCGTTGCGGAAGGCCGTGACCGATGCGGCATAGTTCTTCACCGGGACATACTCGACGGGAACGCCGAGTTCTTCGGAAAGATAGGCGGCGACGTTGCCGAACCGTTCCATCAGGCGCGTTTCGTCGTCGTCGGGAATGGCGGAAAAATAGAGGGTCGGGGTGGTCTGGGCGCTGGATGTCGCAATGCTGCCAAGCACAAGGGCCACAGCCGCGACCACGCCGCCGATCAGGCGATGCATGGACGTTCCTCCAAAATATGAAAAAGCGGGCTGCGCCTGAATATTTCAGAACAGGACAGGCGGTTGCCTGTCACGATCTTCAATCCGATCGCCAAATGCCGGCTGGCATGAGCGCACACGGCGCATCGACGGTCCGTTCCAGAAGCTGAAAACGAAGCTAACCGGAACAGGATCGATGTCAACACAATCCGGCTTTCAGCCGGTGCCCGTGTCGCGCTTGTCCGGCACCGGATTCAACGAAAGCGCCGTCATCAGCGCCTGGTCCTTGCCGCCGGATTTTGCCGCGTAAAGCGCCTGATCGGCCTGCTTCATCATCTCGGAGAGGGTCTGCGACTGGTGGCGCGGGTGGATGCCGATGCTGACCGTCAGCGGATAACCGGCCGGCAGATCGACGATCCGCAGCCGCCCGATTTCACGACGAAGGGCATCCGCGCAAGGGGCGAGTTCGCCGCGCCGCGCGCGATTGTAGAAGAGGGCGAATTCCTCCCCGCCCATGCGCCCGACAATATCCGCACCGGCATGGGTCGCCAGCGCGCGCGCCACTGCCGCGATAACGCGATCGCCGGTGCCGTGGCCGAAGGTGTCGTTGATCATCTTGAAGTTGTCGATGTCGACGACCATCAGCGCCGGCTGCCAGATCGTCCCCTCGACCGCATCAATCGACCGGGCTGCCTGCATGTCGAAGCCGCGACGGTTGAGAAGGCCGGTCAGGTAATCGCGCTCCGCCTGATTGCGCAGCTCGGCGAAGATCTGCACGGCGAAGGCGGCCAGAAACGACAATGCGATAGTCAGCGCGAGCAACGGGGTCAGCGCCTGAATCGTCGCCCAATAGGCTGAGGCGCCGATCGGACCGCCCGGATTGATGTCGAGCCTGTCCATGAACGTTGCGACAGGACGCGCGATCGCGAGGGTGAAGATGAAACCGGCAAGGCCGACGAACATCCAGTCGACCGCCGATCGCGGCTTCGCGCGGATCAAGGCGTAGCCGGTTATCGTCGCGATCACGGCGAAGGTCGCGTTCACGATATAGATGCGCGCCGGCGTCGACGGCTCCACGAACAGGAACCACGAAAAGCCCGTCGCGCCTGCCGTGACGACTGCCGCGAAAAGCCCCAACGGGACGGGCATACGGGCGCGAACAAAAGCACTGAGACAGGCCCCCAAGATGGCGGCGAGAAACAGGCCGTTGACGAAAACGCGAAGGGCGGGGCCGTCATAGGCATGAAGAAAATCGTTTGCGGCGAAGGCGATGCCGCTGAGTGTGAAGGCGCCTGCCAGCATCAGGAGATGCGTGTGACTCCTGTGCCTGAACCAGAGTGTCAGGAATGTCGTCACCAGCACCAGCGAAATCGCCGGGTTGAGTAACTTGAACGCGAGTTCGCCGGTCACTTGAAGGGTCTGCACTTTGCCGTGGGGTCGCGGAAAGCTATCTGGGCCAGCAGCCGATAAGGAAACGTTAAATCGCTCCTCAGGCAGCCATCTTCGCGTGGAGCTTGCCGAGCATCGTCAGGCAGGTGTCGAGCTGTTCGATGGCGATGAACTCGTCGGGCTTATGCGCCTGCGCGATCGAGCCGGGACCGCAGATGACGGCCGACATGCCCATCGACTGAAACAGTCCGGCCTCGGTGCCGAAGGCGACCAGTTCGGCCTCATGCGCGCCGGTCAGCTCGAAGACGATGTCGCGCGCTTCGGATTCTGTGACGGGCAGAAGGCCCTCCACCTCGCCGATCGTCGTCATGACGATGTCGGCATGAGCGCAGACCTTGCGCATGGCGGGCCTGAGCACGCCGTCTACATAGGCGGAAAGTTCGCGCTTCACATGGTCGGAATCATCCAGATGGACGGGGCGCATCTCCCATTCGACCGCGCATTGGCCGGGGATGGTGTTGCGCGCATTGCCGCCCGCGATGCGCCCGACCTGGACGGTGGTCCAGGGCGGCGTGAAGCGGCTGTCTTCGGGCGTGCGCGCCTTCAGGTCTTCACCAAGTTCCATCAGCCGCGCGATGTAGCGCACGGCATATTCGATGGCGTTGACGCCCTTGTCGGGCTGCGAGCCGTGGCCCTCCAGCCCGGTGAATTCGGTCGTGTATTCGAAGCAGCCCTTGTGCCCCTCGATGGCGCCCATCATGGTCAGCTCGCCGACGGTGGCGACGGACGGTCGGACGCCCGCCTTCCTCAATTCGCCGACGAGCGCGCGGGCGCCCATGCAGCCGATTTCCTCGTCATAGGTGAAGGCGAAGTGGAGCGGGCGATGCAGTTTTGAAGCTGCGAAACGCGGTGCCATGGCGAGGCTGGCGGCGATGAAGCCTTTCATGTCACAGGTGCCGCGCCCGTAGAGCCTCCCGTCGCGTTCTGTGAGTTCGAAGGGGTCGCTCGTCCAGTCCTGCCCTTCGACCGGCACCACGTCGGAATGGCCCGAAAGCACGATGCCGCCATCGCCTTCCGGCCCGATGGTGGCGAAGAGATTGGCCTTGGCGCCGGACGGATCGAGCGAGACCGACAGGCGCGCGCCCGCACTCGACAGCAGATCGCCGGCATAGGTGATGAGCTGGAGATTGCTGTCGGACGAGACCGTCGGGAAGGCGACGAGATGGCTAAGGATTTCGCGCGTGTGGTCAAGCTCGCTCACGGGCTCAGTCCTTGACGATGAGCTTGCGCGGGCGGTCGCAGAAGCATTCCGCCGCCGCGTTGTCGCGGATCAGGATGCTCTCCGTGATCTCCAGCCCCCAGTCGTCCATCCACAGACCCGGCATGAAATGGAAGGTCATGCCGGCTTCGAGAACCGTCTCGTCTTCCTTGCGGAACGAGATGGTGCGCTCGCCCCAGTCTCGGCGGCTCGGATGCGAACGAGACCAACATCAAGCTCGTCTGGTACTACAACAACATTCTCGGCCGACCGGAAAAGAAGAAGATCGTCTCGCGCTGGCGCGGCTATCACGGCTCCGGCCTCGTCACCGGCTCGCTGACGGGGTTGAAGCTCTTTCACGACAAGTTCGACCTGCCGCTGGAGCGCGTCATGCACACGCAGGCACCGGATTATTTCCGCAGGCCCGATCTTAGCCTGAGCGAATCGGACTTCGTCGCCCATTGCGTCGACGACCTCGAAAGACTGATCGCGCGCGAAGGCGCGGACACGATCGCCGCCTTCATCGGCGAGCCGGCGCTCGGCACCGGCGGCATCGTGCCACCGCCGGCCGGCTACTGGGACGCGATCCAGACAGTGCTTCGCAAGCACGACATTCTCCTGATCTCCGACGAGGTCGTCACCGGTTTCGGGCGGCTCGGCACGATGTTCGGCTCGGATCATTACGGCATCGAGGCGGATTTCATCACCATCGCCAAGGGGCTGACCTCGGCCTATGCGCCGCTCTCGGGCTCGATCGTGTCGGACAAGGTCTGGAAGGTTTTAGAGCAGGGCACCGACGAGAACGGGCCGATCGGCCATGGCTGGACCTATTCGGCCCATCCGATCGGGGCGGCTGCGGGTGTCGCCAATCTGAAGCTGATCGACGATCTGGGGCTCGTGCAGAATGCGGGCGAGACGGGACGCTACCTGAACGAGCAGATGAGGGCGGCACTCGGCGACCATGTCCATGTCGGCGACGTGCGCGGGGAGGGGATGCTGTGCGCCGTCGAATTCGTCGAGGATCGCGCGACGCGCACCTTCTTCGACCCGGCGAAGAAGGTCGGGCCGTCCGTCGCGGCGGCGCTTTTGAAGCGCGGCGTGATCGGCCGTGCGATGCCGCAGGGCGACATTCTGGGCTTCGCGCCGCCGCTTTGCCTGACGAAGGCACAGGCCGACGAGGTCGTTTCCAAGGCCACTGAGGCTGTGCGCGAGGTGCTCGGCTGACGGGCATTCAGATCTGTTGAGACGACGAAGAATTCTCGTGACAGAATCATCGGTCTGATGGAGATTATGCGGGGATCGGCGTGGCCGGTCCCTCCTCTTTTGCAGGACCCATCCATCCCATGTCGCCGCTGAGCACCGCGTTGCTTGCCGCTTCGACAATCATATTCGTCAGTGCGGCGAGCGCGGCGAAGGCGTGGACGCTTTCAGCCAATAATTTCGCATGGCTGGCACTGACGCTCGTGCTTTACACGGTCGGTAATCTGATCATGCTGAGGCTGATCCGCGATGTCGGCATGGGCGTGGCGCTCAGCTTGTCGGCGGTGGTACAACTCGTTGCCGTCAATCTCGTCGCACTCGCCTTTTTCGGCGAGCGCGTTTCGGGCGTCCAAGCTGCGGGATTGGTGCTGGCGGTCATCGCGGTTGCGATGATCACGCTTGGACCCGCGCGGGGCTAGGCGCGCGGTGGAATGGAACAAGCGAGCCGTTGACCGCTTCACTCAATGAATGAAGTGGAGGCAAGACGATGGCTGAAACGAAACCGCATGAATGGATGGATCCGAAAAATCCCGACGAGGCCGAGATTCGGCATCTCGTCGAGCATACCGATCTATCGCCGAATCAGGCAGCCGAGCTGGTGCGTAAACACGGCGCGGACCGCGAGAACCTGATGAAGATCGCCGCGACGATAAAAGCGGAAAGCTGATCAATTCCCGGAGCGTGGATCGATCGGATCGACTGTTCCGAGATCAAGGTGATGTTCGAGCGCGGCGGCGGCTGCGAGTAATCGCGCTTCGCCGCGTGGTCGCGCCACGATCTGAAGTCCGACCGGCAGACCCTCGCGCGTAAACCCGCAAGGTAGCGAAAGCGCCGGCGCCGTGGTCAGCGTAATCGCATAGGCGATAGCCAGCCAGTCGATATAGGTTTCGAACGTCTTGCCGGCGCATTCCGTCACGTAGCGGTTCTCGACGGGGAAGGGCGCAACGATCGTGGCCGGGGTCAAAAGCAGATCGTAGTCGTCGAAGAAGGCGAGGGCGCGGGTGATGATGCCGGCGCGGCGCGCTTCGGCCTTGGCGACATCGCCGACCGTGAGTGCAAGTCCTTTTTCGATGTTCCAGATCACTTCGGGCTTTAAGAGGTCGCGATGGGTTTTGAGCTTGGACGCATGGCCCGTCGCAAAGGAGACTGCACGGAGCGTCTGGAATGTTTCGTGCGCGCCCGAAAGGTCGGGATGGGCGTCCACGACATCGACGCCGAGTTCGGCGAAGCGGTAGGCGGCCGCGCGGCAGATGTCGGCGACTTCCGGGTCGACGGGCGTGATGCCGAGATCGGCGCTGAAAGCGATCCGCGCGGGGAGCGCGCGGCTTTGCGCCGCCGCACGATAGCTCGTCCCGTCACGCGGCAGCGAGATTGGATTGGCGGTATCCTCGCCACTCATGGCGTCGAGGAAGAGCCCGACATCCTCGACCGTTCGCGCCATCGGGCCTTCGACAGAGAGGATGTCGTCGACAAGCAGGCCCGGATCGGCAGCGACGCGGCCGGGCGAGGGGCGAAGCCCGACGATGCCGCAGAAGCTTGCCGGATTGCGCAGCGAGCCGCCGAGATCGGAGCCCTGTGCGAGCCACGCCATGCCGGTGGCGAGCGCTACGGCCGAGCCGCCCGACGAGCCTGCCGCCGAACGCGAAATGTTCCACGGATTGAGCGTTGCGCCGAAGACGTCGTTGAACGTGTTGGCGCCGGCGCCGAATTCAGGCGTCGCGGTCTTCGCGTAGATCAGTGCGCCCTCGGTTTCGAGATGCGTGACCATGATGTCTGAGCGGGCGGAAATGTTGTTCTCGAAAATACGCGAGCCGTGCGTCGTGCGCACGCCTTCGACTTCGGTCAAATCCTTGATCGCGACGGGGATGCCCGCAAGCAGGCCGCGTTCGCTCACAGGGCGCTTCAGCATTGCGTCGGCATGTGCGCGGGCACGTTCGAAGGCAAGCGTCGGAAGAGCGTTTACCGAAGGTTCCACGGCCGCGATTCGTTCTTCGAGCGCATCGAGCAATCGATGCGGGTCAAGGGTTTCGGCCCGGAGCCGATCCACGATTTCGCAGGCGGATTTGCTGATCAGTTCGGATGTCATTGCGGCCGGTCTCCCCACTCGTCCCTGTCGTGATAACCGATCGCCTGCCTGCGAACCACGGCCTTGATGCAAAAAGCCCGGCGATGACGCCGGGCCGGAATTCAATTTGTCGATCGGCCGCTGTCAGGCCGCGCCTGCGCGGTGCGCTTCCGCCCTGATCGGCGATACGAACGCCTCGGCCAGGTCGATATCGTCCTGATCGATGAGCCGACGCGGATCGTTGCCGACCGCTTCGACGATAGCGGGAGAAATCGCGTCCGCGGCGATCGCATCTTCCCAGGCACTCTTGACCTCGCGTTCCGCACGCACGAGTGCGGACAGAGCGAGAATGAGCCGGTCTCGGTGATCCATGGTTCCAGCCTGTCGTTTTCGAAAGTTGAGCCCCGTGGCGGGGCGCAGTTCTAACGCGACGGGCGGTTACACGTTCCAGCGTTCGAAATGACGATGAGGAACTTTTGGCGAGCGGTGCGCATTTTGCCGTGCAGCTTCAGGAGCGTTGCCCGTGCTCGATAAGGTCTCCACTGTGTCATCCAACCATGCCGACGACGATCCGGCAGCACCGCGCCGGCCGGACGATCTGGCCTATGTCAGCGATACCGAGCCCGGTATCCGCCGTCGACGTGCGGGCACGGGATTTGGGTTCACGTCACCCGATGGAAAGAAGATCACGAACAAGGCCGAGATTGCGCGGATCAAGGCGCTGGTCATTCCCCCGGCCTGGACCGATGTGTGGATTTCGCCTGACGCGCTCGGTCACATCCAGGCGACCGGGCGCGATCAGAAGGGGCGCAAGCAGTATCGCTACCATGCCCGCTGGAGCGAATATCGCGACGACGTGAAATACCAGAACCTTGCCAGTTTCGCCGCTGCCCTGCCGCGTCTGCGCGCGCGGATGGACAGCGACCTGCGCCGCCGGGGCCTTCCGCGCGAAAAGGTGCTGGCCTCGATCGTCTGGCTTCTCGACAATACGATGATCCGCGTCGGCAACCCGGCCTATGCGCGCGACAACAAGAGCTTCGGCCTGACCACGCTGCGCTCGCGCCATGTCGAGGTGGACGGATCGAAACTGCGCTTCGCCTTCAAGGGCAAGTCGGGAAAGGAATGGAATCTCAAGCTCGTCGACCGGCGCATGGCGCGCATCCTGAAAGACATTCTCGACCTGCCCGGTCAGCACCTCTTCCAGTATCGCGACGAGGAGGGAACACGGCGGATGGTGCATTCACAGGACGTCAACGCCTATATCCGCGAGGCGACGGGCGAGGAGTTCTCGTCGAAACATTTTCGCACATGGGGCGGTACGACCAGTGCGACAGCGCTGTTCGCCACCGTCGAACTGCCCGAAACCAAGCGCGAAACGGCGAAGGTTCTCAATGCGCTGATCGACAAGGTCGCGGCGCGCCTCGGCAATACCCGCGCGGTCTGCCGCAGTTGCTACATTCATCCGCGCGTGGTCGATTCATGGTCGGCGGGGCGGTTGGTCGAAGAACTCGCGGAAGCGCGAAAGCGCTATCGCAAGCCGCTGGAAGGGCTCGACGACGAGGAGATGCTGGTCCTGCGGTGGCTGTCGCAGGAGGCAGGGCGCTGATCTCAAGTCAGTTGGGTGATGTGCTGCCGCCGATTGGCAAGTCCATGGTCAGGCGTGTGCCGCCGACGCCGTTTCCGTAGACGATCGATGTATTGAGGCTCGTGGCCATCGCCTTGACGATGCGCGTGCCGAGGCCGGTTCCCTGCGGTTTGCCTTCGCCGTTCCATCCGATGCCGTCGTCCTCGACGCGCAGAACCGCCGATCCGTCGCCCTCCCTGCGGATGAAAATCCGCACCTCGCCCTCCGCGTTTCCCGGATAGGCATATTTGTAGGCGTTGGTGACGAGTTCGGTGACGATCATGCCGATGGAGATCGCCTTGTCCGTCGGGACGATGAGCGCGTCGAGGTCGGTTCTGATCCGTGATGCGTGACCGGCCGCCTTCATCGAGGTGTCGAGTTCGTTGATGAGGGTGGAAATGTAGGCGTCGAGATCGACCGTCCTGACATCTTCGGAGGTGTAGAGGCGGCGATGAAGACCCGCGATCGCCGAGATGCGTGCCTGGGTCTCGGCCAGTGCATCCTTGGCCTTCGGCTCGGCAATCGCCGAAATCTGCATCCGGACAAGCGCGGCGACGAGCGCCAGCGAATTGGCGACGCGGTGGTTGACCTCCGTCAGCAGAATTTCGGCACGGTCGCGGGCATCGCGCACTTCCTGTTCGGCGCGCTGCTTTTCGCGATGCAGGCGTGCTTTCTCAAGCGATTGGTCGATCGCGCTCGACAAGAGCACGAAGAATTCGTCGCCGATGCTCTTGAGGACATAGTCGGCAGCGCCCGCTTTCAGGGCGTCGACCGCGACGGTGGCCTCGGACGAGCCCGTCACATAGACGACGGGCGGTGCAACGGGCCGCTTCTTCAGCGCGGCCAGCACGTCGAGCCCCGTGCCGGACGCCAGATAGTGATCCAGAATGACGACGTCGATGCCCGTCTCGTCGATGCGCGCGAGACCTTGCGCGATATCGCCGGCATGCTCGACGACGAAGCCCTGCCGGCCAAGGCGTTTCTGGACCAGGCGCGCCAGCGCCGGATCGTCATCGATGTAAAGGACGTGGACGGGTTCGCTCATCGTGGTCAGGCGGTTTCGGGAACCTGGATCACCGAGAAGAACAGGCCGAGCTGGCGGATCGCATTGGCGAAACCGTCGTAGTCGACCGGCTTGGTGATGTAGACGTTCGCCCCCAGATCGTAGCAGCGCTGGATTTCGGTCTGGTCGTCGGTGGTCGTCAGAACGACGACCGGCGAGCGCTTGGTGTGGACATTGCTCTTGACCTTTTCGAGGATGTCCACGCCCGTCATGTCGGGCAGGTTCAGATCGAGCAGGATCAAAAGCTGCCGGCCGGCGCTTTCCATGCCCGAGCCGTCTGCGCCGAACAGATAACGCAACGCGGACGTGCCGTCCTGAAAAGGGATGATCTGATTGTTGACCCCGGCGCGGCGGATGTTCTTCTCGATGAGGCGCGCATGGCCTTCGTCGTCTTCGACCATGATGATGGTCACGGGCTGTCCGTTGCTCACTTCAATTACTCCTGTCCACGTTCGGGAGTTGTTCGGGCAATGTGACCCGAAAGGTCGTTCCCTGTCCAAATTCGGATTCCAATGTAATATCTCCGCCCAGATTGCGCACCAGCGTGCGCACATGCGCAAGGCCGATGCCCTCTCCGGCCTGGTCCTGCGTGCCGGCACGACGGAAAAGGTCGAAGACGCGCTGATGATCCTGGGCTGCGATGCCGCGCCCGTTGTCCTTGACGTCGATGATGATGCGGCGGTTCGGCCCGCGATGCGCGGAAATGTCGATCTCGACCGGCCTGTCGGGCGCGCGGTATTTCACCGCATTGTCGAGAAGATTGCCGAAGATCTGCTCGAGCGACAGACGGTCCGAGACGATCGGCGGCGTCTTGATGTCGAGATTGATGCGACCGTCCGTATCGGCGACCTGATGCTGAACGGTGTTCGCGTTGGCCTCGATCAGTTCGCCAAGGTTGATTCGCTCCGGCTTCAAGGGACGACGCCCGTCACGCGATATCTTCAAGATCGCGTTGATCAGCGCATCCATCTTGCGCGTGGACGAGCGGATGAAGCCGATGGCCTCGGGCAGGTCCTCGGATGCGGCAAGACGCGCCTCCTTGATTTCCTGTTCGCTCAACGGGTCGCCGTCGGCCAGAACATAGGTCTGGATCGTTTCCATCGTGGTGTCGAGTTCGCTGGTGAAACCCATGATGTTGACGAGTGGCGCGCGCAGATCGTGCGTCACGATATAGGCGAAACGCTGCACTTCCTCGTTGGCGCGCACGAGGTCCTGCGTGCGTTCGTCGATGCGCGCTTCCAGCCCCGCGTTCAGCGCTTCCACTTCCCGGCGCGCATTCAGGAGTTCGCGGGTATAGCGCAATGCCATCCACACCGCGCTGCCGACCACGAGCGCGATGATGAACGCTCCGGCAAAGGTCGTCCAGCGCAGCCAGTCGACGCTTGAACGCTGATTGCCGGCCGCTTCGACATAAGCGGCATCGGTCGTCTGGACGATCGATGCGAAAATGGCTCTCGCCTCGTCCATCAGTTCCTTGCCGCGATCGGTCTGCAAGATCTCGATCGCGGCCTGCTGTTGCCCGTCACGAACGAGCTGAATGGTTCCGTCCAGCTCGACCAGCTTGTCGTCGATGATCTCGCCCAGCCTTGCCACCGGCCCGGTCAGGTTCGGAAGCGTCCGAGCATGTTGAACCAGCGACGTGTAAAGCGGGGCGATGTCGTCGCGCGACTGGGTGTAGGGCGTGAGATAGTTTTCGGAAGCGGTCAGAAGGAAGCCGCGCTGGCTCGTCTCGATATCCTGAAGGGCGGCACGAAGGTCGACCGCGTTGGCTCGCACGACGCGCACGGCCAGCACGCGGTCGAATTCTTCCTCGTTAAGTTCGACCAGCCAGATGGACATGCTGACGATGATCGTCAGCGCGGCAAGGCCGATCAGCAACAGGGCTGCGGTGGCCCCGATGAAATTTTTGTTAGCAGTCGGCATGAAGCCCCGTTCGCCCAAACAGGTCCGAGCAATGCCGGATCATTCGCGCAAACGCCACTGGAATCTTGTCGTCGGACCGACAGATCAAAGGAAAAAGAGCCCGCCGGACGATTTCGGCGGGCTCTTCGACTAACATTTGTTGGTTTGGTCAGTCGCCGGTTGTTTCGACGTTGACGTCGGGTACGTCGATCGCGGGCGTGTCGATCGTGACGTTCACGTCCTGCGCGCCGCTGCCGCCTGTGCCAAAGCCGCCGAGCAGCCAGAAGCCGCCGACGATGATCACGACGGCCAGAAGAAGCGCGACGGCCCAGCCGCCGCTTCCGCCGCCGCCACCGGTGTTGATTACGGTCGGTCCACGATCAGACATGCAAAATCCTCTCATATGAATGCGCCGCCCGGATCAGAGAGGCGGCGGCAAATGTCCCTTTGCGCGCCGATAATGAAGGGACACATGCTTTGGTTCCTGCCAATGAGGTTCGGCAACAGCCAAAATGAAGGATTGGCGGCTATGCCTTCGACGCCCCGTTTCCGTCCTCGCCTTCGGGATTTTGCGACGTCGGGGGCGCGATCTTCTCCTGCGTTCGCTTGTTTTTCTTGCGGGCCTTTCGCGAGGCGAGAGCGTCGGCCTGTCCGTCGACACCGACGTGGTAGGTGATCTGCGGGAACGGTATCTCGATGCCGCGTTCTGCGAACGCGTCTTTGATGAGCTCGTTATATTGGCGTCCGATTCCCCATTGCGAGCCTGGCAGCGTCTTGATGCGTGCGCGCACGTTGATCGCCGAATCTCCAAAGAGCGTTACGCCGTGAATTTCCAGCGGGCCCATGATCGAGGTCTTGGCATCCGTCTCCATGAGCTTTTCGAACGCGGCCTGCATGGCCGCCTTCACTTCGGTGATGTCGCTGTCATAGGCGACGCCGATCTCGGCCACATGGAAAGAGAAGCCCTTCATCGAATTCGAGACCATGTCGACGGAGGAAAAGGGAATGAGATGCAAAGTACCATCGAGCGAACGGATCGAAACGGAACGGATGGTCAGTTTCTCGACGACGCCCGATCGGCCGCCGGCCTCCACCACGTCGCCCTCGTTCATGATGTTTTCCAGTTGGATGAAGATGCCCGTGATGATGTCCTGCACGAATTTCTGCGCGCCGAAGCCGATGGCAAGGCCCAGAACGCCGGCACCGGCCAGAAGCGGCGCGATGTTGATGCCGATCTGAGCCAGCGCGAGCATCACGACGAGTACGGCCAAAGTGATGGTAAACGCGTTGCGGAACAGCGACAGGAGCGTCTTTTCGCGCGGGGTCGGAACGGTCCCGTAATTCGGGTTCAATCGATATTCGATCCATGACGACATGGCGAGGTAAAGCGCGAAACCGACGAGCACGATGATCAGTGCGGACAGAACCGACCCGGTCACGCGCTGTCCCGTCTCGCTCGCGGCCCAACCGAAGAAATCGACCAAACCCCATGCCTGCGCGATGGCGATGATGACGCCGATCAGCGTCAGCGTGCGCACGACCTGCATGACGCGCGGCACGAAGGCATGAAGACGTGTTTCCAAAAGCGGCAACCGCTCCTTGATATCGGGCGACAAGCGCACGCCGACATTCACGAAGCGGGAGATGAAGGCAATGATGACGACCCCGACGACGATCGCGATGATCGACTGGACGGTGGCGCGCAGCACGAAGGGCAGCGCATGGTCGGGATGCACCAGCCACAAGACGAAGATCGCGATGAGATAGGCGACGGCGATCAGGTGCCAATAGACGCCGACCAGGGCGAGCGATTTGGACAGTGCGTCCTGCTTGCCGTTTTTCGCCCTGTGGTTCAGCGCGGCGCGGACGGGATGCTTGTTCTGGAGAACGATGAGGATGCCGATGACGATGGCCGTCAGCATCGCCAGTACGCGCAGCGACTGCGCCGCCACCAGACTGACAGTGTCGGCCAGGACCGGCGCGAAGAACATGAACGTATAGCCGATCAGGCCGATCATCCGCGAGAACCAGAAATACCAGTATGCCGAGGTCGTTTCGCTCATCGGCAGGAGACGCAATGCCGGTCCGTTCGGCTCGAAAACCGCGCGCAAAGCCACTCTCGTCAGTTCGACGACGAGAAACGCGTTGAGGAGCAGCGTCTGGTTGATGCCCATGCGCCCGCCCGTTCCGGTCAGGAAATAAAGCGCGACAGCGTAACCGATGGCCCAGGCCGCAGCGACTGCCGCGATGTCGACCAGAACGGCACCGACGATGCCTGCCAGGCGCGTGATCCATCCGCGCCCCGTTACCCGGTTGGAAATCGAAGTCTGAACGCGTCCCGCTATGGTGCGCAGCACGAAATAGCTTGCGAAAAGGACGGCCGCGAGGATGGCGATCGTGGTGGCGATGCGGCCGAGTTCCGTATAATCGCTCCCTTCGACACCTGAAACGAGATCGCCGATATCGGAAGCGAGTTGGACGACCATGCCGACCGTCGCAGATGCACCCTCGGCGATGTCGCGCGTATATTCGGCGATCTGGCGTGCGATGGTCGGGTCGCTCGTACCTTCCGCCGCTTCGGCCTGCGTTTGCGGGTTGGCATCCCCGGCGGCACGCAGTCGCTCGATCAGTTCGTTGCGCGTGGTTTCGTTTTCGAGCAGCCGGATCAATTCGTCGACGCCCGCGCTTTCCTGCGCAGCGGTGGTTTCGGGAGCGACGGCCTCCTGCGCCAGACTCACGGGAGCCGAAAACAGAAGCAGGGCGAACAGGGCGCTGACGATAAATCGCATGATGGGAAAATGCATCCAGAGTCTGAGAGGCTTCGCAGTCCCTTAGGATGGCGGGGCAAATGTGGCGGTCAACCCCGACGAGGTGAATTTAGTGTCTGCTGCGATGCGTGCCGGTCTGCGCTGGCTGGACGAATCGGATATGCGGCTTTGCCAGATACCGATGGCGGCGCGCCGCAACTGGAAGGGCGAACGAGCGAATGAGTGAACTGACATTGACGCTGGATGAAGCGCGCCGACTGATCGTCGATGCCCTGACGGCCTGCGATACGTCGCCGGAAAATGCACAGGCCGTGGCAAAGGCGCTCGTGGGCGCCGAACTCGCCGGCCAGGGCGGTCACGGGCTGCGGCGCGTCCCGGCCTATTGCGCGCAGGCAAAGGCGGGCAAGGTCAAGGGCCACGCGCGTCCGAGCACCGAGCGCACGCGTCCGGGCGCGGTCGCCGTCGACGGACATTTCGGGTTCGCCTATCCCGCGCTCGACCTTGCCATAAGCGAACTTGCCGAAATGGCCCCCGGTCAGGGCATTGCGATGGCCGGCATTCGGCGTTCTCACCACGCCGGCGTCGCGGGATTGACTGTCGAGGCGCTGGCCGAACGCGGTCTCGTGGCGCTGATGTTCGCCAACGCGCCGGCCTCGATGGCGCCGTGGGGCGGGCGGCGTCCGCTGTTCGGAACCGATCCGATCGCATTCGCCTGCCCGACCGAGGGCGGAGATCCGATCGTGGTCGATGTGTCGCTCTCCAAGGTTGCGCGCGGCAAGATCATGGCGGCGAAGCAGAAAAACGAGCCGATCCCGGAGGACTGGGCGCTCGACCCGGACGGCAACCCGACCACCGACGCCGTTGCCGGGATGGCTGGCACGATGATCCCGCTCGGCGAGGCGAAGGGAACCGCGCTGGCGCTGATGGTCGAACTCATGTGCGCCGGCCTGACGGGCGCGAACTATGCCTACGAGCAGACGTCGCTGTTCGACGATCAGGGCGATGCGCCCGGTTGCGGACAGGCGATCATCGCCATCGATCCGGCGATCTTCGGCGGGGATGCAACGGGCCGCTTCACGCAGATGGCGGACGCCATTGCGGGAACCGAAGGCGCGCGCGTACCGGGACACCGCCGCATCGCGCTGCGTGAAAAGCTGACGCGCGAAGGCATCACGACGGCGCGGTCGCTGATCGAAGAGATCGAGGCCATCGCGCGGGGCTGACGCGAATTTCGGCTGCGCCGGCTTTCGAATTGCATTAGAAAGAGCGAAAAACGAAAGCCGTTCGCACCATGTTCCTTTTGCCCCGTCATGCCGAAATCGTTCAACTCGCCAAGGACAATGGCCGTGTGCTGGTCGAGGAGCTTGCCGAGCGCTTCGACGTCTCGCCGCAGACGATCCGCAAGGATTTGAACGAATTGTGCGAGAAGCGCTTTCTGGCGCGCATCCATGGCGGGGCGGTCATTCCGTCCGGCATCGAAAACATGGAATACGAGGCGCGAAGGCGCATTGCGGCCGATGAAAAACATGCCATCGGGCGCGCCGCCGCCGCGCTGGTGCCGGACAATGCGTCGCTGTTCATCAATATCGGAACGACGACGGAGGCGGTCTCCGAAGCGCTGGTGAACCACAAGGGGCTGATGGTCATCACTAACAACATCAACGTCGCCAACCGCATGCGGGTGCAGCCATCCATCGAAGTCGTGATCGCCGGCGGCGTGGTGCGAGGCTCCGATGGCGGTGTCGTGGGCGAGGCGGCGGTGGATTTCTTCCGTCAGTTCAAGGCCGATTACGCCGTGATCGGTGCCTCGGCGATCGACGAGGATGGCGCGCTGCTCGATTTCGATTTTCGCGAAGTGAAGGTCGCGCAGGCGATCATCGCCAATGCGCGCCACGTCATTCTAGTCGCCGACTCCACGAAATTCGAACGCACCGCCCCGGTTCGGATCGCGCATCTGTCGCAGGTGTCGAGCTTCGTGACGGACACATGCCCCAGCGCGGAAATCAAGAAAATCTGCCAGGAGGCAAATGTGCAACTCGTGGAAACCGCGCGCGGATCGCATTGAAGTCTTGGATTTCGATGTCGTTTCGCTTAGATTTCGTTTGATTTCGAAATTGCGGATTTTGCGGACGTGCCCAGCGAGACGACCTACGACATTCTCATCATCGGTGGCGGTATCAACGGGTGCGGGATCGCACGCGACGCGGCCGGGCGTGGATATTCGGTGTTTCTGGCCGAGATGAACGATCTGGCGAGCGGCACGTCGTCATGGTCGACCAAGCTGATCCATGGCGGGCTGCGTTATCTGGAGCACTATGAATTCCGGCTCGTGCGCGAGGCACTGAAGGAACGCGAGGTTCTGTGGAAAAGCGCGCCGCACATCATCTGGCCGATGCGCTTCGTGCTGCCTTATCACAAGGGCCTGCGCCCGGCATGGCTTCTGCGGCTCGGCCTGTTCCTCTACGACCATATCGGCGGGCGCAAGCTTTTGCCGAAAACCAGCGTTCTCGACATGAAGGCCGATCCGGCCGGAAAGCCGCTGAAGCCGATCTTCGAGAAGGCGTTCGAATATTCGGATTGCGGCGTCGACGATGCGCGTCTCGTCGTCCTCAACGCGCGGGACGCGGCGGACAAGGGGGCCGTCATCCGCACCCGCACGAAGGTCGTCGCCGCGCGCCGCGAGGGCGATGGCTGGACGGCCGAAATCGAGGATCGGGCGACCGGCGCGCGCCGGATCGTCCGGGCACGGCTCATCGTCAATGCCGGCGGGCCGTGGGTCGATCATGTGTTGAGCGATACGGTCGGCCGCGCGAACGTGCACAATGTGCGTCTCGTTCAGGGCAGCCATATCGTCGTGAAGAAGAAGTTCGACGATCAGCGCGCCTATTTCTTCCAGAACCCGGACGGGCGGATCATCTTCGCGATTCCCTATCACGACGATTTCACCATGATCGGCACGACCGACCGGGACTATGAAGGCGATCCGAAGGATGTTTCGATCAGCGACGAGGAAGTCGACTATCTCACCGCCTGCGCCAGCGAATATTTCGCCGAACCGGTAAAGCGCGACGACATCGTGTGGTCGTTTTCGGGCGTGCGCCCGCTCTATGACGACGGCGCGTCGAAGGCGCAGGAGGCGACGCGCGATTATGTGCTCAAGGCCGACACGAACGGCGCGCCGCTGATCAACATCTTCGGCGGCAAAATCACCACCTATCGCCGGCTCGCCGAATCCATGCTGGACAAGATCGAGGGCCTTATCGGAAGGAAGGGCAAGGCGTGGACCGCGAACGGGACCTTGCCGGGCGGCGATTTCGCGGTGGGCACGTTCGGCGACGAGGTCAGGCGGTTGCGCGCCGACTATGCGTTTGTCGACGAGCAGATGGCGCGCCGCCTGATCCGGCTTTACGGCACGCGCGCAAGGCAGATTCTGGGAGCGGCCACGTCACTTGACGATCTGGGCCAGCATTTCGGGGCCGATCTTTACGAGGCGGAGGTGCGCTATCTCATCGCGCATGAATGGGCCATGAAGGCGGACGATGTGCTATGGCGGCGTACAAAGCGCGGTCTCGTCCTGTCAAAGGACGAGGCAGCCGCGCTCGACGGCTTCATGCGCGATACCGCAAAGGCCGCGTAAACGAAAACCGGGGAGGTTTCATGGGTGGGTTCGTTCTCGCGATCGATCAGGGCACGACATCGAGCCGGGCGATCGTCTTCGACGAGCGGATGGAGATCGTCGGCGTCGGACAGCAGGAATTCACCCAGCATTTCCCGAAATCGGGCTGGGTCGAGCACGATGCGGACGAGATCTGGGACAGCGTCGTCGCCGTCGTGAAATCGGCGCTCGACAGGGCCGGGATAACGGCCGGCGACGTAGCCGCCATCGGTATCACCAACCAGCGCGAAACGATCGTCGTCTGGGACAAGGCGACCGGCGCGCCGATCCACAACGCGATCGTGTGGCAGGACCGGCGCACGGCGCAGATTTGTCACGACATGAAGGAGCAGGGGCTTGAGGAGACATTCTCCAAAAAGACCGGGCTTCTGCTCGATCCGTATTTTTCCGGCACCAAACTCGCCTGGCTGCTCGACGATGTCGACGGCGCGCGTGGCCGCGCCGAGGCGGGCGAGCTTCTCGCCGGAACGATCGATTCCTTCTTGATCTGGAAGCTGACTGGCGGCAAGGCGCATGTGACGGATGCGACCAACGCCTCGCGCACACTGCTCTTCAACATCAGGACGAACGAATGGGACGGTGAGCTTGCCGACCTTCTCGGCGTGCCGCTCGGCATGTTGCCGAAGGTGCTCGACAGCGCCGACGATTTCGGCGTGACGGAAGAAGGGCTGTTCGGCGCGGCGATCCCGATTCTCGGTGTGGCCGGCGATCAGCAGGCGGCGACTATCGGGCAGGCGTGCTTTTCGCCGGGCATGATGAAATCCACCTATGGCACCGGTTGCTTCGCGGTTCTGAACACGGGCGAAACGCTGGTGCGCTCGAAGAACCGGCTCCTGACCACCATTGCCTATCGCCTCGACGGCAAGACGATTTATGCGCTCGAAGGCTCGATCTTCGTCGCGGGTGCGGCGGTGCAGTGGCTGCGCGACGGGATCGGCGTCATCGGCAAGGCGGAGGAAAGCGGCGTTCTGGCGGCAAAGGCCGACGAGGCTCAGGAAGTCTATCTGGTGCCGGCTTTCGTCGGCCTCGGCGCGCCGCATTGGGATGCGGAGGCGCGGGGTGCGATCTTCGGCCTGACGCGTTCGACTGGGCCTGCGGAATTCGCACGGGCAGCGCTCGAATCCGTCGCTTTCCAGACCCGCGACCTGCTCGACGCCATGAAGAAGGATTGGCCGGAGGCTCGCGAGACGGTGCTGCGCGTCGATGGCGGAATGGTCGCTTCCGACTGGACGATGCAACGCCTCGCCGATCTTCTCGACGCGCCGGTCGACCGGCCGACGATCCTCGAGACCACCGCGCTGGGCGCAGCCTGGCTCGCCGGCTCACGCGCAGGCGTATGGCCAGGCATCGAGGATTTTTCCAAAGCATGGAAGCTCGAACGCCGGTTCGAGCCGCGCATGGACGACGAGCTTCGCGAAAGCAAGCTCGACGGCTGGCGCGACGCCGTCCGGCGCACGCTTAGTTCATGATCATTCGCTTCGCGCGGGTGCTTCGAGGCCGACCAGCGCGATGCTGAGATAGCCCGCAGCGCGCATGTCGTTCATCACCTCCATCAAGTCGCCATAGGCGACGGCGCGGTCGGCGCGCAGATAGATGCGGGCCTCGCGGTCGCCGCCCGTGCGCTCGTCGAGCGCCGTGCGCAAAGTGCCGTCCTCGATGTCGTCGTCGCCGAGCGCGAGCGTCAGATCGTTGCGGACCGTCAGATAGACCGGGTCGTCCACGCGCTGCCCCGGCGCGGCGTTGGAAGAGGGCAGGTCGACATTGACGTCGACGGTCGCCAGCGGCGCCGCCACCATGAAGATGATGAGCAGCACGAGCATGATGTCGATGAAGGGCACCACGTTGATCTCGTGGTTTTCCTCCATATCGCCGCTTTCGACGCCGCGTTTGATGCCACCGGCCATGGGTCTACTCCGCCGCTTCGCGTGCGTTGGTGAACCGGCGATAGTCGAGATCGCGGCTGACGAGGCGCTCGATGCCGGCAGCAGCGTCGGCGAGCGAGGCGCGGTAGCCGACGATCGAGCGGGCGAAGCCGTTGTAGAAGACGACCGCCGGAATGGCCGCGACGAGGCCGAGCGCTGTCGCGAGCAGCGCCTCGGCGATGCCCGGCGCGACGATGGCAAGATTGGAGGTTTGCGCTTCGGCGATGCCGATGAAGGAGTTCATGATGCCCCAGACCGTGCCGAACAGGCCGACGAAGGGCGCGACGGAGCCGACCGTCGCCAAAATACCGGTTCCCTTCGAAAGATTGCGCCCCGCGCGCGCCTCGATGCGCCCGAGCCGCGACGAGACGCGTTCCTTGAGGCCGTCGCCGCCGGCGCTGCCGAGCGCGGCGGCCGACTGGCGCGCTTCGTCGGCTGCCGCCTTGACCATCGCGGTTGCCGGGCCGGGCCGGTTTGCGAGCGCCTTTTCGGCCTCACCGAGCGTCGGAACCTTCGTCACCACGGCAAGTGTGTTTGCGACCTGTCGTTTGGCGCGGCCGATTTCCATCACCTTCATCACCCAGACCGCCCAGGTCACGACCGAGGCGAGGGCAAGGCCGATCATGACCGCCTTGACCACCCAGTCGGCGGCCATGAACATGCCCACGGCCGACAGATCGTGGGGAATCGGGGCGAGTGTGCCTTCGAGGCCCGGTTCCTGCGCGTACGCCAGCGGCGCGCCGGCAAGCAGCATCAGAGCGGCGAAGCCGACGCGCGAAGTTGCAAATCTCACAATCATGTCAGTCCGTTTCCGTCGGTTCATGCGTGGAAAGACCCGTGGGCGCCAGAACCATGCCGCAACTGTCGGACGCGATCATGGCTTCGATCCCGAACACGTCCGCCAATGCCGTCGCAGTCAAGGTTTCGGTTGGTCGGCCTGCGGTGTAAATCCTTCCTGATTTAGTCAGGATTATCCTATCACACCAGCGAGCGGCCAAGGTCAAGTCATGAAGCGACACGAAAATCGCCTTGCCCGCCGCTGCGTGGGCGCGAAGGGCCGCCATCATCGTCATCTGGTGAGCGGGGTCGAGGCCGGCGACGGGTTCGTCGGCGATGAGAAGCGGCGTTTCCTGCGCCAGCGCGCGGGCGGCCAGAACACGCGCCTGTTCGCCGCCCGATAATTCGGTCACGGTGCGGTCTGCGAGGTCCGCGACGTCCATGGCTTCCATGGCCGAGACGACGGCGTTCGTATCGCGTTCGGAAAATCCGCCCATGCCGCGCCAGGGCGTGCGCGCCAGCCGAACGACATTCTCGACAGACAGGGGCCAGGCGATCGCGCGCGCCTGCGGCAGAAAGGCGACGAGCCGGGCGCGTTCACGCTCGGTGATGCTGCCGAGCGCGCGTCCGTCTATCCGGATCGAACCTTTGAAAGGCAAGAGGCCGCAAAGCGCGCGCATCAGCGTCGATTTGCCCACGCCGTTCGGTCCGAGAAGGCCGACGACCTCGCCGCGCCCAAGATCGAGATCGACGCTGTTGAGAATCGGCCGACCCGACAGGCTGACGGAGAGATTGCGCGCGGCGAGCATCAGAACAGCTCCCGCCGACTGCGCACGACCAGCCACAGGAAGAAGGGCGCGCCGATCAGTGCCGTCAGAACGCCGACGTTCAGTTCACGCGTCGGCACGACGAGCCGCGCCGCGATGTCGGCTGCCAGCAGCAGCGCACCGCCGCCCAAGGCACTGGGTAGAAGCAGGCTCGACGGCAGGCGGTCGGTGAAGGGACGCACGAGATGCGGCACGACGAGGCCGACGAAGCCGATCGCGCCTGCCACGGCCGTACCCGCGCCGACGCACAGCGCCGTGCCGGCGACAATCAGCAGCCGCACGAGGGGCAGTTTGACGCCGAGGCTCGCCGCTGCTTCCTCGCCGAGCGACAGGGCGTCGAGCGCGCGGGCCGTCATGGCAAGCATGAGCCAGCCGGCGACCATGAGCGGCAAGGCGAGCCAGACATGGCTCATGGAGCGGTCGCGCAGGGAGCCGAGCAGCCAGAAGATGATCTCATAGCTGGCGAACGGATTGGGCGACAGATTGAGGATCAGCGAGGTCAGCGCGCCGGCAAGGCTGGTCAGCGCGACGCCGGCGAGGATCAGCGTCAGCGTCGCGCCCGCGCGTGCGGCGATACCGAGGAGAAGCACGACGGAGAGCGCCGCGCCGGCAAGCGCCCCGGCTGGAAGCGCGTAGAGCGATGCGCCCGCAAGGCCGGTATAGAAAATTGCGACCGCGCCGAAGGACGCCGAGGCCGTGATGCCGATGATGCCGGGTTCCGCGAGCGGGTTGCGCAGCAATCCTTGCAGGACAGCACCTGAAAGCCCGAGCCCGATGCCGACCGTCAGCGCCAGAAGCGCGCGGGGCAGGCGGATTTCCTGCATGATGATCATCGCCGCCTCGTCGCCGCCGGCGAACAGGCCGGTGACGCTGGCGGTCAGGTCGAGATCGGCCGGGCCGATGAGCAGCGATGCCACGGTGAGCACGAGACAGGCGAGGGCGAGGACCGCGTTCAGCATCGCGCTTCCTATCGCGTTTCGCCGCACGGCGCGATCTCTTCGCGCAGTTCGGTCAGCGCGCGGACGGCTTCGATGACGAAGGGCGCACCGCAGGCCCATGCGCCGCGCGGCACGAATGCACCGACTTTTGCGCCTTCCAAAGCCTTCAGGGCCGGGTGGCTGACGAATTGGTCGGCCAGTGCAGGCGCGCCGTCGATTGGCTCAGAAAGGATGATGATGTCGGGCCGGTGCGAAACGAGCTGCTCCAGTGGCAGCGGCGTCATCGCCGAATAGCCAAGCTCGGCGGCGAGGTTCGTGAGGCCGGCGGCCTCCATCGCACTGTCGGCGAGCGTGCCCGCACCGAGTACGACGCCGTTCTGCTCATAGGCGATGGCGGTCGGGTGCGTCGGGCACTGGCGCGCGCGCAAGTCGTCCAAGTCGCGCTCATAGGCGCCGGCAAGCTCTTCGGCGCGTTCGTGCTGGTCGACTATCGCGCCCATGCGCCGAAGCTCGGCCGGCACTGTGTCGACCGTATTGTCGTAAGCGAATTCCTCGACCGTAAAATCGAGACGCTGAAGCAGGCTTGTCGTGTTGTGCAGGCTGAACGTGCCGGTCACGACCACATCGGGCCTCGACAGGAAAACCTCTTCGGCCCGTCCGCCATTCTTGGCGTAGGGCGCGGCTTCCTCGTGGAGGAAGGACAGCGTCGGGTCGGTGGAGAGATCCGAGAGCGAGACGATCTGACCGGGATCGGCCAGAAGCAGCACGAGTTGGTCCGTGCACACATTCATCGACATAACGCGCGGCGCATCGGACGCGATGGCTGGCGCAGTCAGAGCAAGCGTAAGGGTGGCGACGCGCAGAACGGATCGTCCGCGCGCCGCCCGTTTCATCAGAAGGTGGACCGGAAGCCGGCGAAGACGCCGATGCCCGGCGTGTTGTAGCCACGGACCGTCTGGTAGTCCTGATCGAGCAGGTTTTCACCGCGCACGTAAAGCTCCGTGGATTCGGTCGCCTGATAGGAGACCTTGGCGTTCACGAGGACGTAGTCGTCGAGTTCGAAATCGCCGCTGTCAACCGTGTCGGCGACGAATTTAGCCGAACTGGTGATCGTCCACTTTTCTGCCGGCTTATAAGCTGCGGTGAGGGCGACCTCGTGGCGGGGAACGCGGATCAGGCGCGCACCGGAAGCACCCTTTGTATCCGTGTAGGTGTAGGCACCGCCGAGTGCGAGAGCGTTGTTCACATCATAGGTAAAGGAGGCTTCGATACCGCGATGCGTTGAGGTGCCTGGCGTATTCTCGTACACGAAACCCGTCGAGGCGTTGCTAACGATGAGATCATCGATATCGAGATCGAAATAGGTAAGCCTTGCCGTCAGACGATCCTCGAGAAAACGTTGTTCTATGCCCAGATCGAACCCGAAGCTCGTTTCGGGCTGTAGATCGGGGTTCGGGCCGAACGGCCCGAAAAGTTCCGACAACGAGGGTGCGCGAAATCCGGTTCCGATCGAGCCGAGAAAGCGCGTCGACGTGCCGGGAATAAGATAGGATGCACTCGCCCGATACGCCGTGTCGCCGCCGAAGTCGGAATGTTCGGTCTGGCGCACGCCGACCGTCAGGTCGAGATTATCGACAGGTTCCACCATAGCGTCGAGCCATACACCCCCGATAGTGAAGTCGGCATCGACCTGTGGATTAAAGCTGCCGGCCGGAAAACGGGCATCCTGCCATTCGTAATCCGCGCCGCCCTGTAGCGTAACGCGTTCGGTTACATCGAAAGCACCTTGATATTCGATCTTGCGTCGTTCGCCTTCATATACGCCGTCGAAGGTCGTTCCTTCTATCGTGCGGTCGATGTCGAAGGCCTGTATCGAAAACTGGTTCCGGAAACGACCGTCCAGAACATCCACGTTGACCCCCGCGCGGCCCCCCAGTTGGCGACTGAGATTCTTCGCCGTCAGGTTGTCGCTAGGAGGAAAGAAGATGCCTCCCGACAAAAAGCCGTCATTGTCGAATTCCGCTTCGGCGTCGATGAACAGGAGAGAGCCGAAAACGGAGACGACTTCGTTGAAACGATAGTCGGCTGCGGCATCGAAGGTGACGTTCTCATAGCCATCACGCTCGCTGCCGCCAGCGGCGGCAGAAATGCCGTCGGTGCGGAAGCCGGTGATGTTGACAGCCGCGCGGCCGGCGTCGGTTGCCGCGCGCAGGCCATATCCACCGCGTACGGTGCCTCGCGAACCGGCTTCACCATGAAGGATGTGCGAGACACCGGGCTCGATGTCGCCGAGTGTCGAGAACGAGATCACGCCCGCGATCGCGTCCGAACCGTACAGTGTCGATTGCGAGCCTTTCAGCACCTCGATCGAATCGAGGCCGCCGGAGAGGAGATATTGATAGGATGTCTGAACCTGAGGGCTCGTCGGATCGCCAATGTCGATGCCGTTATAAAGCGTCTTCACGTAGCGGCGCGGCGCGCCGCGCACGGACAGCGATCCTTCCTGCCCGACACCGCCGGGCGAAGAAATCGAAATGCCCGGCAGGCGTTCCAGATAGTCCACGGCGAGCGGCAGATTCTGCTCTTCCATCTCCATGCGCGTGACCGTTTCGACGCGCGAGCCGGAGCGTTCGGCTTCCGTCGGCGCGCGGTTCGGCGTGATGACGATCTGCGGCAGTTCGGTGAACTGCGCGTGTGCCGGCTGGCTGCCTAAGATGGCGATGGCGGATGCGGCGCAGGCCGCTCCAAGTTTCAAATTGTGCATTCGGTCCCCCGATATCCGGCCTTGGCCGGAACCCATCTTCTCAAAGATGCTGGAGAAACCTTCGGATCGCCCGATCCGGCTTCGCCAGCGATGACATATGTCACCACTGCGAAACCACAGCCCCGGACGCTCCCCGCATCCGGCAAAGGTGACGCTCAAGGCAGGTTTCCTGGCTCGCGCTTCAGCGGATCACTCACCTTCCCGGTCGCCCAGTGGTTTTCGAATGTCCTCGGCGCTTACAGTTGCGGGGGCAGCCGCGGCTCAGACAAAATGTCCTTCCGCATTCCCTCTTAGCCGGCGTCAGCGACGCAGGCACCTCAAGCTGATGCGTGCGTAGCAGGCACGGGGAAGCGCGGTCAATCGCCGTTGCGAGCCGTTCATGACTGGTCGTCACGCGTTGTTGCTTCGCCGCAACTGACGCAATCCATTCCCTTGCGTCAGATTCAGTCGTAAAGTTGCAAAAACGAGGTGCTAGATGTCGTTTTTGCGCCAGTGGAACGGTCGAAGTGGTACCAAATTGAAGCCGAACATCCTGATCTATAGGGCTTTTTGACAAGAGCGGGCTGATACGGGATGGTAGGGAACATCAGGAACAAGTGGGAGTCGGTGGCATGAAATTCTTCAAAAGTAACGGGAATCGCGTTCCCCGGCACGTCGAGAAGATGGCCGAGGACGTGAAGGCGGGACGGGTCGACCGCCGCGAGTTCCTCGCGATCGCTTCGGCCTTCGGCGCCTCGACGGCGCTGGCCTATTCGATGATCGGCCTTGCCGTGCCGTCGAAGGCGCTCGCGCAGGACGAGGCGCTCGGCGAACCTGTGATCGGCGGCGTCCTGCGCGTGGCCATGTTCGTCAAGGCCAACAAGGACCCGCGCACCGCCGACTGGTCGGAAATCTCCAACGGCATGCGCCAGTCGCTCGAGCCGCTGGTCAAGTACACACGCGAATTCACCTTCGAGGGCATGCTTCTCGAAAGCTGGGAAGCCAACGACGACGCCACCGAATACGTCCTCAACGTGCGCCAGGGCGTGACATGGACGAATGGCGATGAATTCAACGCCGACGACGTCATCTACAATCTGACGCGCTGGGCGGACGGAACGGCCGAAGGCAATTCCATGGCGACGCGCGTCGCCTCCATGATCGATCCTGATACAAACCAGCTTCGCGAAGGCGCGATCGAGCGCGTGGACGATTACACGGTCAAGCTCATCCTTTCCGAGCCGGACGTTTCGATCATTCCGGGGTTCTCGGATTATCCGGCCCTCATCGTGCATCCGACCTTCGACGAGACGGGCGCGGACTGGGTCGCCAATCCAATCGGAACCGGCCCGTTCGAACTCGTCTCCTATTCGGTCGGCGACCGGATCGAGTTCAAGCGCCGCGAGAACGGTGCATGGTGGGACGGCGAAGCCTATCTCGACGGCATTGAGTTCATCGACTACGGCACCGATCCGTCGGCCATGGTCAACGCTTTCGAAGCGCTTGAAATTCATACCAACTACGAGACGACGGCCGATTATCTCGACATCATGGACAGCCTTGGCCTGGTGCGCTCGGAGGTTCTGACCTCCACCACGCTGACCATCCGCATGAATGTCGACAACGCGCCCTATGACGACCAGAACGTGCGCAAGGCCGTGCAACTCGGCGTCGACAACAACGCCATCCTCGCGCTCGGCATCGATGGCGCGGGCGAGAAGGCCGACAATTACCACGTCGCGCCGATCCAGCCCGACTACGTTGCCATCGCCACGCATGAGCGCGACGTCGAGCGCGCCAAGCAGTTGATGGAAGAAGCCGGCCAGATGGATTTCGAGCACGAGATCATCTCGGTCGACGAAACCTGGCACCGCAATTCGTGCGACGCCGTCGCCGCGCAGCTTCGCGAGGCTGGCTTCCGCGTCAAGCGTACGGTTCTGCCGGGCTCGACCTTCTGGAACGACTGGACGAAGTATCCGTTCTCGGCGACTAACTGGAACATGCGCCCGCTCGGCATCCAGGTCATCGCGCTCGGCTATCGCACCGGCGGAAGCTGGAACGAGACGGCGTTTTCGAACGAGGAACTCGACGGCCTGATCGCCGAAGCCTTGTCGATCGCCGATTCGGAGCAGCGCCAGTCGGTCATGGAGCGCATCGAGACGATCATCCAGGATTCGGGCATCATCATCCAGCCTTACTGGCGCACGCTCTACAACCACTCGGTGGCCGCGGTGAAGAACCACGGCATGCACCCGACCTTCGAGATCGATCTCGGCAAGGTCTGGCTCGACGAAAGCGCCTGAGCGATCCGGAAACAGCGAGATATCGCGATAATGAGGCGAGGGGCGTAAGCGGCCCTCGCCAACCGCATCGGGGAACATAAATATAAAACCCCAACCAGAACGGCAGGGGGCACATGCTGGGTTTTATCGTTAAGCGGCTGGGCGTCATGGCGCTGACCATGGTCTGCCTGACGCTGGTCGTCTTCTTTCTCGTCAATCTCGACCCGAATCTGCGCCGGCTCGCGATCAGCCAGCTCGACATGCGCACGCCCGACGCGCAGATCGAAAGCTGGCTGGAGCGCAACGGCTATCGCGAGCCGTTCCTGATCCGCTACGGTCAATGGCTCGGCGTGGTCCAGAAGCAGCCCGCGGTCAACGAGGACGGGCAGGCGGTCAGCCGCTTCGCCTTCTGTTCGGAGCCGACGGAGCCTTCCTATTCGGGTATCCTGCAAGGCCAGTGGGGCTGCTCCACCACATTCCGAACGAATGTCGAGAACCGGCTTTTCCCCGGCCTTGCCGCAACCGGCAAGCTGATGTTCTGGGTCATGGTGACGATGGTGCCCGTGGCGCTCATCATGGGCATATTCGCCGGCATGCGCGAGGGCACGCGAACGGACCGGACATTGTCGGTCGCGGCGATCACGACGACGGCGACGCCCGAATACGTCTCGGGCGTCATCTTCACCGTCATCTTCGCCTCATGGCTCGGCTGGCTGAACGGCTCGGCGGCGAGCGCCACCGCGCAAGGCATCACCTTTTCGAACTTCACGCTGCCGGTGATGACGATGGCGATCTACGGCATCGGCTACATCGCGCGCATGACGCGCGCCTCGATGGTCGAGGTGATGACGCAGCAATATATCCGTACGGCGCGTCTGAAGGGCCTCAGCTTCAGCACGGTGGTGGTCAAGCATGCGCTGCGCAACGCGCTGATCGCGCCGTTCACGGTCATCATGCTTCAGTTCCCGTGGCTTTTGACCGGTGTTGTCATTGTCGAGGTCATGTTCCGCTATCAGGGCTTCGGTTTCATGCTGGTGGAAGCGGCTGGCAACAATGACATCGACATGCTTCTGGCGGCCTCGCTGGTGTCCGTGTTCGTCGTCCTGTCGACGCAGCTCATCTCGGATGTGGGCTATGCCTATCTCAATCCGCGCATCCGTGTTCAGTAGGGGGCGGCCATGTATGAGTTCCTGACCGTTCCGCAGATCATCACCGGCATATTGTGGCAGCTTCTGCCCGTCTGGATCGCGCTGGCGGTGGTGCTGTCGCTATCCTTCTTCTTTCGCAGGAGCCTTGGGCTCTACGGCGAACTGTTCGGGTCGGGCGTCGGTATCGCCGGCGTGACGCTATGCTATTTCTGGCTGTTTACCGCGCTCTTCGCCTCCCTCATCGCGCCGTTCAACCCGCTGGCGCAGGTGCTGATCATGAAGGACTCGCTGCCGGGCGCGATCGATCCCGAATCCGGCCGCGCCTTCCTGCTCGGCGGCGACCGGCTGGCGCGCGACATCTTCTCGCGCACCGTCTATGGCAGTCAGATCGTGCTCCTGATCGCGCCGGCGGCAACCGGCTTCGCGCTGATGGTCGGCACCACGCTCGGGCTGCCGGCCGGTTACTATGGCGGGCGGATCGACTCGATCCTGTCGTTCCTGGCCAATCTCGTTCTGGCCTTCCCGGTGATCCTGCTCTTCTATCTGCTGGTCACGCCGGGTATCATGGAAACGCCGATCCCCTATGCGATGGCAGGCGTTTTCTTCCTGTTCCCGATCATCTTCTTCGCCACGCTTTTCTATACGCGCAACAAGCATCGGCCGGGTCTTTTGGCGATCCAACTCGGCCTGACGGTGCTGATCGGCGGCTGGATCTATGCGGGTCTCGTCTTCAATGCCGATCCGTTCGGCATCATCGCCATCCGCCCGAACGAGCTGAACATCTTCGTCGCGGTGGTGTTCGCTTCATCGCCGGGCGTCTTCCGCATCGTGCGTGGCCTCGTCATGGACATCAAGACGCGGGACTATGTGGCCGCCGCGCAGACGCGCGGCGAGACGCCTTGGTACATCATGCTTTGGGAGGTGCTGCCTAATGCGCGCGGACCGCTGATCGTCGATGCGTGCCTGCGCATCGGCTACACGACGATCCTGCTCGGGACGCTCGGCTATTTCGGCCTCGGCCTGTCGCCGGAAAGCCCCGACTGGGGCACGGCGATCAAGGATGCGAGCCGGCTCCTGCGCGCCTTCGTACATCCTGCCCTGCCGCCCGTCATCGCGCTGATGAGCTTCGTGCTCGGGCTCAACCTGCTCGCCGACGCCCTGCGCGAACAATCGCTGAAGGATTGAGGCCATGAACGAGACCGTCGCCCCGCAAAGCATCGAGAATGCCGAGCCGATCCTCGAGATCGAGAACCTCTCCATCTCGTTCTTCACCAAGCGCGGGGAAATTCCCGCCGTGATGGACTTTTCCTGCACGGTCATGCCGGGTGAGGCGATGGGCATCGTGGGCGAGAGCGGGTGCGGGAAATCGACTGTTTCGCTCGGCATCATGCGCGACCTTTCCAATGTCGGGAAGATCGTCGGCGGCCGCATCAAGTTCCAGGGCCGCGACATGGGCGACATGTCGGAGGCCGAACTGCGGGCCATTCGCGGCAACAAGATCGCGATGATCTATCAGGAGCCGATGGCCAGCCTCAATCCGGCGATGAAGGTCGGCCGACAGTTGATGGAAGTGCCGATCATCCACGACAAGGTCGGCAAAAAGGAAGCTTACGACCGCGCGCTGGAGATGCTTGAGGCCGTGCGCCTGCCGGATCCGGCGCGCATGATGGGGTCCTACCCGCATCAGCTTTCGGGCGGCCAGCAGCAGCGCATCGTCATCGCCATGGCACTCTTGTCGAAGCCCGCGCTTCTGCTGCTCGACGAGCCGACCACGGCCTTGGACGTGACCGTCGAGGCGGGCATCGTCCAACTCGTGAAGAATCTCGGGAAGCGCTTCGGTACGTCGATGATCTTCGTGTCGCACAATCTGGGTCTGATCCTGGAAACCTGCGACAAGATCACGGTGATGTATTCGGGCGAAGCGGTCGAGACCGGCTCGATCCGCGACGTTTTCGACCATATGCGCCATCCCTATACGCAAGGGCTGTTCCGCTCGATCCCGCTGCCGGGAGCCGACAAGAATTCGCGCCCGCTGATCGCCATTCCCGGCCAGCTTCCGCTGCCGCATGAGCGTCCGAAGGGCTGCAATTTCGGGCCGCGCTGCCACCATTTCGTGGAAGGCGTGTGCAACGCCGCCGAAATACCGATGGTCAAGGTTGGCGAGCACCAAGGCCATTTCAGCCGCTGCGTGCGCTTCGACCAGATCGACTGGGCGGCGCTGCCCGAGGGCGCCAAGACCGAGAAGGAAGCGGTGACGCCGGGCGCGACGGCGCTCAAGATCGACCGGTTGAAGAAATACTATCAGGTCACCGCCAATGCGATCTTCGGCGGCGGCGATACGCGCACCGTGAAGGCCAACGAGCAGATCAGCTTCGAGGCGCGCGAGAGCGAGACGGTGGCGATCGTCGGCGAATCGGGCTGCGGGAAATCAACGCTGGCGAAGGTCCTGCTCGGGCTCGAAACGGCGACGGACGGAACCGTGACGCTCGGCAACCGGCCGATCGGCGAGATCGGCATCGAAAAGCGAGACACCGACACGATCTCGTCGATCCAGATGGTGTTCCAGAACCCGTTCGATACGCTGAACCCCAGCCATTCGGTCGGCTCGCAGATCGTCCGCACGCTGGAAAAATTCAAGATCGGCAATTCGACGGCCGAACGGCGTCAGCGCATGTTCGAACTGCTCGATCTGGTGAAGCTTCCACGCGCGTTCGCGACGCGCATGCCGCGCCAGCTCTCGGGCGGACAGAAGCAGCGCATCGGCGTTGCGCGCGCGTTTGCCGGCAACGCCAAGGTGGTGGTGGCCGACGAGCCGGTTTCGGCGCTCGACGTGTCGGTGCAGGCGGCCGTCACCGAACTTTTGATGGATATCCAGCGCAAGAACAAGACGACGATGCTGTTCATCAGCCACGATCTGTCGGTCGTGCGCTATCTCGCCGACCGCGTCGTCGTCATGTATCTGGGCCATATCGTGGAGCAGGGCACGACGGACCAGATATTCGCGCCGCCCTATCATCCCTATACGGAGGCGCTTCTTTCGGCGATCCCGATTGCGGACACGTCCGTCGTCAAGAAGCATATCGTTCTGGAAGGCGACATTCCCTCGGCCATGAACCCGCCGCCGGGCTGTCCGTTCCAGACGCGCTGCCGCTGGAAGGAGCGCGTTCCGGGCAACAAATGCGAGACGGAACTGCCGCCGCTGCGCGATCTCGGCGGCGGGCATATGAGCCTGTGCTGGCTTCCCGACGAGGAACTGCGCACGATGGAGCCGGTGATCAGTTTCGACGGCGACAAGCCGGCGGATTCCGCGACAAGCGGGCCGGACGACGGTGCCGCGCGCGGGCAGGTTCTGGACCCGACCGAGCATGCGATCGAGGATGGTGCGCCGGGCGGCGAGCCTCGGGTCGTGGCATCGAAAGAGATGTCCGCCCTGCCAGGCGAATCCGCGCCCGAACGAACGCTGACGGAAGTTGGCGAGGGACGCGAGGCCGCAAGCGCCGAGGTGAAGCCTGGACTGGCGGCGACGCCGGAAGAAGAAGCGGCGGGAAAAGGCCGCGCGGCGACGCCTTCGCGCCCCGTCGATTACGCAAACTCGCCGGAGGAAGCCCGCCGCGCGATCGGGGCGAAGCCTGTGGGGTCAAAGGGCCTGCCGAACTGATTTCGGCAGGCGAGCCGGTCTCCTAATCTCGCGGCGCGATCGAAAATGCGATCGTGCCGATGCCGTCGATTCCCGCTTCCACGCGGTCGCCCGGCTGGAGCGCGCCGACGCCGGCGGGCGTTCCCGTCATGATCAGGTCGCCGGGTGCCAGCGCGACCGAGCGACTGGCAGCCGCGATGATTTCCGCGACGTTCCAGATCATATCGCCAAGGTTGCCTTCCTGGCGCATCTTGCCGTTGACCGAGAGCCAAATGAGGCCGTTTCCGGTTCTGTCATGCGATGTGGGGACGATTGCGCCGATCGGCGCGGACGCGTCGAACGCCTTGGCCCACTCCCACGGACGCGCGGCCTTCTTGGCCACGTCCTGCAAATCCCGCCGCGTCAGGTCGATGCCGACGGCACAGCCGAACATGAGATCGAGCGCATTTTCCGGCGCAACGTCACGGCCCGCTTTGTCGATGGCGATGACAAGTTCGACCTCGTGGTGCAGATCCTGGGTCAGGGGCGGGTAGGGAATTTCGCCCGCCGCATCGACCACGGCGTCGGCCGGCTTCATGAAGAAGAAGGGCGGATCGCGCTCGTCATTGCCCATCTCGCGGGCGTGGGCGGCGTAGTTGCGCCCGACGCAAAAAACGCGGCGGATGGGGAAGCGCTGGGCGCTGTCGGCGATGGCAAGCGAGGCCTGCGGCGGTGGGGAAAATGCGAAATCGGTCATTCCGCTGCTTAACCCGTGAAGTCGGCCAAGCCAAGTCGCGATAAGTGGACAATATTACTCATATTAATCAGTCGCTTGTGCGCATCGTGTCAAATTTTGACCGATTGATAAAAAAAGAATCCGTGCTAGCCTTCCCCTAAGTCATAAGAATGGGGAACCAGATGGCTGACGGCCTTTATAAGGAGGGCATTGCCGCCGAGCGGCTCGCGCCCGAACAATATTCGGCGAATTTTTCCGATCTGCACCCGCCGCTCGACCGGCACGAGGCGCTGGTGGAATCGGATCGCTGTTATTTCTGCTACGACGCGCCCTGCATGCAGGCATGCCCGACATCGATCGACATTCCTATGTTCATCCGGCAGATTTCGACCGGCAATCCGCTCGGCTCGGCCAAGACCATTTTCGACCAGAACATTCTCGGCGGCATGTGCGCGCGCGTCTGTCCGACCGAGACGCTGTGTGAGGAAGTGTGCGTGCGCGAGGTCGCCGAAGGAAAGCCGGTGCAGATCGGCAGGCTCCAGCGCTATGCGACCGACACGGCGATGGAACGCGGCGCGCAATTTTACGAGCGCGCGCCGGATACCGGCAGGCATGTCGCGGTGGTCGGCGCGGGACCCGCTGGTCTCGCCTGTGCACACCGGTTGGCCATGCACGGGCACAAGGTGACGATCTACGAGGCGCGACCGAAGGCGGGTGGCCTTAATGAATACGGCATCGCGGCCTACAAAGCACCGGAAGGCTTTGCGCAGGACGAGGTCGACTACGTGCTGTCGATCGGCAATATCGAGGTGCAGAACGACCAGATCTTGGGCCGCGACTTTTCGCTTTCGGACCTTGCGGACCGGCATGATGCCGTGTTCCTCGGCGCTGGGCTTTCAGGCGTCAACGCGCTTCAGGCCGAGGGCGAGGACATCGAAGGCGTCCAGAACGCCGTGGATTTCATCGCGATGATCCGGCAGGCGTCCGACATGTCGAAGCTGAGCGTCGGCCGGCGCGTCGTCGTCATCGGAGGAGGCATGACGGCGGTGGACGCCGCCGTACAATCCAAGTTGCTCGGTGCCGAACAGGTTACGATCTGCTACCGGCGCGGCAAGGATGCGATGAACGCATCCGAGTTCGAGCAGGACCTTGCTGCTTCCAAGGGCGTTACCATTCGGCACTGGCTGAAGCCCGCGCGTATATTGTCCGGTAACGGCAAGGTCAGCGGCATCGAGATGGAATACACCACCATGCGCGACGGGAGGCTCGCCGGGACAGGCGAGACTGTGCGCATTGATGCCGACCAGATATTCAAGGCGATCGGCCAGACATTCGATCCGATTCCGCTCAACGGCTCGGGCGCGGCGGTCGTCATGGAAGGTGGGCGTATCAAGGTCGATGCGGATGGCCGCACGTCACTGGCCAACGTCTGGGCCGGCGGAGACTGCATCTTCGGCGGCGACGATCTGACTGTCTCGGCGGTCGCGCAGGGCCGCGACGCGGCAGAGAGCATTCATCGGGCGCTGGCATGAGAATGGCTGCGGGATTGGCTGTGCTGATGGCCGCAGCAGCACCCGCCTCGGCCGACCGGGTGGTGGGAGAATGGTGCGAGGCGGATGGCGAACGGCTTGTCATCGACGGGGATGTCGTTGGCTTCAACGAGCACACGGTGTGCGAATGGAGCGAGAACCGGCCGGAAGGCGGCGCCTTCGATGTGATGGTGTCGTGCGCGAATATCCATGCCGACGGGCAGGGCGGATGGGTCCGCATGGACGAAAGAGCGGTCCGTCTTCAGGCCGACCGGGACGGTCCCGATGAGATCACGGTGACGGTAGAGGACGGCCAGCCGGTGCGCTTTGCCCGATGCGACGGGTAAGCCTGCGCTGAAGCCGGCCGGACGGTGACGATTTTTGGGCGGTGCCGCTGGCACCTGCCGAAGCCAGAGGAAGAAAGCCATGGCAGACATTCGCAGCAATTTCGTCGGCATCAAATCGCCGAACCCGTTCTGGCTGGCATCCGCGCCGCCGACCGACAAGGCCTACAACGTCGTGCGCGCCTTCAAGGCGGGGTGGGGCGGGGTCGTGTGGAAGACGCTCGGCGAGGAAGGTCCGCCCGTCGTCAACGTCAACGGGCCGCGCTACGGCGCGATCTGGGGCGCGGACCGGCGGTTGCTCGGCCTGAACAATATCGAACTCATTACCGACCGCGACCTTGAAACGAACCTGCGCGAGATCAAGCAGGTCAAGCGCGACTGGCCCGACCGGGCGATGGTCGTCTCGATCATGGTGCCGTGCACGGAAGATGCCTGGAAGGCGATCCTCCTGCGTGTGGAAGAAACCGGCGCGGACGGCATCGAGCTCAATTTCGGCTGTCCGCACGGCATGAGCGAGCGCGGCATGGGCGCGGCCGTCGGGCAAGTGCCCGAATATATCGAAATGGTCGTGCGCTGGTGCAAGCAATATACGCGCATGCCGGTGATCACCAAGCTGACCCCGAACATCACCGATGTGCGCAAGCCCGCGCGCGCGGCGCATGCCGGCGGCACCGATGCGGTCTCGCTGATCAACACGATCAACTCCATCACATCGGTCGATCTGGACGATTTCGCCCCGCAGCCGACCATCGACGGCAAGGGCACACATGGCGGCTATTGCGGCCCGGCGGTCAAGCCGATCGCCCTGAATATGGTGGCCGAGATCGCGCGCGATCCCGAAACCCATGGACTGCCGATCTCGGCCATCGGCGGCATCACGACGTGGCGCGACGCGGCCGAATTCATGGCGCTCGGCGCCGGCAACGCGCAGGTTTGCACCGCGGTGATGACCTACGGCTTCAAGATCGTCGAGGAGATGATCGACGGGCTGAAGAACTGGATGGACGAAAAGGGTCACCGCGACCTCGACGCCATCATCGGGCGCGCCGTGCCGAACGTGACGGACTGGCAGTATCTCAATCTGAACTACGTCACCAAGGCAAGGATCGACCAGGATCTGTGCATCAAATGCGGGCGCTGCCACATTGCCTGCGAGGATACCTCGCATCAGGCGATCACCTCGATGGTGGACGGCAAACGGCATTTCGAGGTGATCGACGCGGAATGCGTCGGCTGCAATCTGTGCGTCAATGTGTGTCCCGTCGAAGGCTGCATCGACATGGTGCCGCTGGCGGCAGGCGCGATGGACAGGCGCACCGACCGGACGGTCTCGCCGGACTATGCGAACTGGACCACTCATCCCAACAACCCTGCCGCAAAGGTGGCGGCCGAATAGTGTTGCGGCAGCTTTCATTCCGGAGTGAACTGAGACGGGCGCGGGCAACCGCGCCCGTCGCCGTCGGGAGGAGCCAAATTGGCGGACATCACGATAAAGCACGCCCACGCCAAGGGCCGCGACAAGCTGATCGGCCATCTGGCGATGCTGTGCTTTGCCGCCTTCGTCTCCGGCTCCTATTCGATCGGCGCTATGGCCGCGCCCCATATCGGGCCGGGCGCGATCAATGCGGTGCGCTTCGTCTTCGGTATCTGCGTGATGGCGAGCGCGGTGGCACTGCTCAACAGAGGACGCATCCCCGCTCCGCAGGCGGCATGGCGATACGGCGTGCTCGGCTTTCTGATGGCCGTGTTCTTCATCACCATGTTCATCGCGCTGCGCCTGACGACGCCGGTCTCGACCGGCGCGGTCTTCACGCTGATGCCGCTGATGGCGGCCGGTTTCGGTTTTCTCTTTCTCGGCGAGCTGCCGCGCGCGCTGGTGATCGTCAGCCTTGTCGTCGCTGCAAGCGGTGCCGTCTGGGTTATCTTCCGCGGTGACCTGAACGCGCTGATGGCGTTCGATCTGGGCGCGGGCGAACTCATCTTCCTCGTCGGCGTCGCCTGCCATTCGGCCTATGCGCCGCTGGTGCGCCGGCTCAATCGCGGCGAGGCGCTGCCGGTCTTCACGCTATGGACGCTGTTTGGGACCGGCACCTGGATCGCGCTTTACGCGCTGCCGGAAATCTTCGAAACGGACTGGACCGCATTGCCGCCGATCGTGTGGATCGCGGTCGCCTATCTCGCTGTGTTTACAACGGCCGGCACGACCTTTCTCGTCCAGTTCGGCGCCATGCGCCTGCCGGCGGCGAAGGTGATGGCCTACACCTATCTGACGCCGTCCTTCATCATTCTCTATGAAGGATTGCTTGGCCATGGATGGGCGAGCGGCGCGGTCGCGGTCGGCGCGCTGGTTACGATGGCGGCGCTGTTTGTACTGGCCATGGCACCGGATGGGTAAGGAGAAAGTTTTGACGGACATGCTCGAATTCGGCCGATCGGTCCTAGAGGCGCAGCCGTTCAGCCGGCTGCTCGGCACGGAACTCGTTGTATTCGAACAAGGCCGGGCAGAACTTGCGCTTGCTCTGCAACCGGAACATCTCCAGCAGCACGGCTTCGCCCATGGCGGCGTCGTCAGCTACCTTGCCGACAATGCGCTGACATTCGCAGGCGGCTCGGTGCTCGGCGATTCCGTCACGCTCGAATACAAGATCAACTATCTGCGCCCGGCCATCGGTCAGCGCCTCGTCGCCCGCGCGCGCGTTACCGGAAGCGGCAAGACACAGGCCGTCTGCCACTGCGACGTTTTCGTGTCCGGCGACGGCACGGAAAAGATGTGTGCAACCGCGCAAGGCACGATACGCAAGGCCGGATGAGTATTAGTTTACCTGTTCAAGGTCGGGGGATGCCGTAAAGGTCCGGCCACACGGAGAAGGGCGATGAATCTCGACGGTCTGGAAAGTTTTCTCGGAGACATTGGCGGCATCGTATGGGGACCGTATCTCCTGATCCCGTTGCTGCTCGGCACTGGTCTTTATCTGACCGTGCGGCTCGGCGGCATCCAGTTCATCCGGCTCGGCGCGGCCTTGCGGCTCGGTCTCCTGAAACGCAGCGACGATACGACCGATGGCGACATCACGCAGTTTCAGGCGCTGACCACAGCGATGGCCGCGACGGTCGGCACTGGCAATATCGTCGGCGTCGCGACCGCAATCGCCATCGGCGGGCCGGGCGCGCTTTTCTGGATGTGGATCACGGCGCTCGTCGGCATGGCGTCGAAATATTCCGAAGCTTTTCTGGGCGTTCGGTTCCGCGTCACCGACGCGGCGGGCGAAAAATCGGGTGGGCCGCAATATTATCTCGAACGCGGCATCCCGGGCGGCTTCGGCAAGTTTCTCGCTCTTTCATTTGCGATCTTCGCCGTGTGTGCGTGCTTCGGCATCGGCAACATGACGCAGGGCAATTCGATCGCTTCCAACCTCGAGCGCAGCTTCCTGATCCCGACCTGGGCGACGGGCATCGTTCTGGCCGGTATGACGATGCTCGTCCTCATCGGCGGCATCAGGTCGATCGGCAGCGTCACGGCCAGGCTCGTGCCGGGCATGATCATCTTCTATGTGCTCGGCGCGCTCTACATCCTGCTCGCCAATATCGGCGACGTGCCGGGCGCGATCGGGCTGGTGTTCTCGTCCGCTTTCACCGGATCTTCGGCGGCCGGCGGCTTCATCGGCTCCACGATCATGATCGCGGTGCAATATGGCGTTGCGCGCGGCATTTTCTCCAACGAATCCGGCATGGGTTCGGCGGCGATTGCGGCTGCGTCGGCGCAAACCGCGCATCCCGTGAGGCAGGGGCTGGTGTCGATGACGCAGACTTTCATCGACACGATCATCGTCGTGACCTGCACCGGGCTCGTCATTATCACGACGGGCGTGTGGACGGCGACGGATCCGGCGACGGGCGAGCAGATTTCCGCCGCGATCATGACGGGCGAAGCGTTCAGCCACGGCCTGCCCGGCGAATGGGGCCATTGGGTCGTGACGATCGGGCTCGCGCTCTTCGCCTATTCGACGATCCTTGGCTGGGCCTATTATGGCGAGCGTAACGTGGAGCGTCTGGTCGGGCGTGGCGGCGTGATGCCGTTCCGCGTCCTGTTCTCGCTCATCGTCTTCATCGGCTGCACGGTGCAGCTCGGCGTCGTGTGGAACTTCTCGGACGTGATGAACGGGCTGATGGCCATCCCGAACCTGATCGGCCTTTTGATCCTGTCCGGTCTTATCGTTCGCGAAACGCGGCTTTACCTGAAGCACGATCCGAAGCTCGAAGCCAACACGGAGGAGATCGAAGCCTTCATGAAGGGCGATGCCGGCTGGGATGAATGGAAACGCAACGAGCGCTCCGCATAGTCTAACGGCCCCGCTTCGGTGGGGCCGTTCTCATTTCGGCGGGTTTGGCCGCAGCCCGTCGAGGAAAAGCTGTTCCAGATACCGCGCGGCGTCTTCGAAGCGGCCGTCGCCGCCGCGATCCGGGCCGAGCACCGTGCGGACCTGCACGTCGAAATCGGCATAGTGTTGCGTCGTCGCCCAGATCGAGAAGATCAGGTGCCAGGGATCGGTCCGGGCGATCTTGCCGGCTTTCATCCAGCCGCGTATGAGCGCCGCCTTTTCGTCGACCAGCGGCTTCAGTTCGGCTTCGAGCAAGTCGGCGATGCGTGGCGCGCCCTGTAATATCTCATTGGCGAAGAGGCGGCTTTCGCGTGGATAGTCGCGCGCCATTTCGAGCTTGCGGCGGATATAGGAACGCAACTCCGTGATCGGGTCGCCAATGTCGTCGAGTTCGCGCAAGGGTGCCAGCCACGTCTCCAGCAGCCTCTCGATCAGCGTCGTGAACATCTCCTCCTTGGAACGGAAGTAGTAGAGAAGGTTCGGCTTCGACATGCCGGCGGCATCCGCAATCTGGTCGATCGTTGCACCGCGAAAGCCGTGCTGCGAAAAGACATCGAGCGCAGCGTCAAGGATGCGCTGGCGCTTCTCGGTCTGGATGCGCGTGCGCGGACGGCGGGGCGGGGCGTCAGCGTCCATGGCACGCCTTGCTTTGGACCAATCGACTGGACCAGTCGCTGCCGTCGTGTGGCGCGCGAGACTGCAAGGCACTTTCCCCTATTCTGTTCTTGACCGCCATGGTGGCGGTGCTAACGTTTGTCCAATCGGTCAAAAAATGCGTAGCATGACTGCGCCCGACAAACCAAGCGTTGGCCGAAACGGGAACACGATAACAAGGGGAAGCTTGGTCATGTCGAACCGGCTCAACGTCGCGCCGAACGATCTTTCCGCATTCTGGATGCCGTTCACGGCGAACCGTCAGTTCAAGCAGACGCCGCGTATGCTGGCGGGTGCGAAGGACATGCACTACACCACGACCGACGGGCGCAAGGTGCTCGACGGCACCGCGGGCCTGTGGTGCGTCAATGCCGGTCATTGCCGTCCGAAGATTACCGAGGCGATCCAGAAGCAAGCGGCCGAACTCGATTACGCGCCTGCCTTCCAGATGGGCCATCCGATCGCCTTCGAACTCGCCAACCGGCTGGTCGATGTGGCGCCCGAAGGCATGGACCATGTGTTCTTCACCAATTCAGGCTCGGAATCGGTCGAGACGGCCCTGAAGATCGCGCTCGCCTATCAGCGCGTGAAGGGGCAGGGCTCTCGCACGCGTCTCATCGGCCGCGAGCGCGGCTATCACGGGGTCAATTTCGGCGGCATCTCGGTGGGCGGCATCGTCACCAACCGCAAGATGTTCGGCACGCTTTTGACGGGCGTCGATCATATGCCGCACACGCATCTGCCGGCGAAGAACGCGTTTACGCGCGGTGTGCCCGAGCATGGCGGCGACCTTGCCGACGAACTGGAGCGGATCGTCACGCTGCACGACGCCTCGACCATTGCGGCGGTCATCGTGGAGCCGGTCGCAGGCTCGACCGGCGTCCTCATCCCGCCGCAGGGCTATCTGAAACGCCTGCGCGAAATCTGCACCAAGCATGGCATCCTGTTGATTTTCGACGAGGTCATCACCGGGTTCGGACGTTTGGGAACGCCCTTCGGTGCCGATTATTTCGGCGTCACGCCCGACATCATCACGACTGCCAAGGGCATCACCAACGGCGTCATCCCGATGGGCGGCGTGTTCGTGACGAAAGAAATCCACGACGCCTTCATGACCGGCCCGGAACACATGATCGAGTTCTTCCACGGCTATACCTATTCGGGCAATCCGATCGCGTGCGCAGCCGCACTCGCCACGCTCGACACCTACAAGGAAGAGGGGCTTTTGACGCGCGGCGCGGAACTCGCGCCCTATTGGGAGGATGCGCTTCATTCGCTGAAGGATGCGCCGAACGTCATCGACATCCGTAACATCGGTCTCGTCGGTGCGATCGAACTGAAACCGATCGACGGCGAGCCGACCAAGCGCGCTTTTTCGGCCTTCGTGAAAGCGTTCGAGAAGGGCGTCCTGATCCGCACCACCGGCGACATCATCGCGCTGTCGCCGCCGCTGATCGTGGAAAAGCATCATATCGACGAGATCGTCGATTGCATCCGCACCGTCCTGAACGAGGTGGCCTGACATGGCACGGCCGCAGGCGACGCACGAGGTGCTGGTGGACGACGCAAAGGTTCGCGTCACGCGCTGGGACTTCGCGCCGGGAGCTGAAACGGGCTGGCACAGGCACGGCATGGACTATGTCATCACCACGGTGACGCCGTGCTCCATGCTTCTGGAGGAACCGGGCGGGACGAGCCGCACGGTTGGATTCGCCGCCGGACTTGCCTATCGCCGCGACGAGGGCGTGGAGCACAATGTCGTCAATGCAGGTGCCGCTCCGATGTCGTTCGTGGAAGTCGAACTGAAAGCATAAAGGAAGAGAAATGGCCGCACCCGGCGAAAATCTGCGAATCAATCCAGACCGTTTGTGGGATTCGTTGATGGAGATGGCGAAGATCGGACCGGGGGTCGCCGGCGGCAACAACCGGCAGACGCTGACCGACGAGGACGGCGAGGGCCGCAATCTCTTCAAACGCTGGTGCGAGGATGCCGGGCTGGCGCTAGGCGTCGACAAGATGGGCACCATGTTCGCCCGTCGCGAGGGCACCGACCCCGACGCATTGCCGGTCTATGTCGGCTCGCATCTCGACACGCAGCCGACCGGCGGCAAGTTCGATGGCGTGCTGGGCGTTCTCGGCGGGCTGGAAGTCATCCGTTCGCTCAACGATCTCGGCATCAGGACGAAGCATCCGATCGTCGTGACCAATTGGACCAATGAGGAAGGCACGCGCTTTGCGCCCGCCATGCTCGCCTCGGGCGTGTTCGCCGGCAAGCACGATCTCGAATGGGCCTATGAGCGCACCGACGCCAAGGGCAAGAGCTTCGGCGAGGAACTGGAGCGCATTGGCTGGAAGGGCGAGGAAGAAGTCGGCAATCGCCCGATGAAGGCGTTTTTCGAGCTTCACATCGAGCAGGGGCCGATCCTCGAGGACGAGGGCATCGATATCGGCGTCGTCACGCACGGGCAGGGACTGTGGTGGTTGGAGGTCACGCTGACCGGCAACGATGCGCATACCGGCTCGACCCCGATGCACAAGCGCCGCAATGCGGGCCTTGGTCTCGCCCGGGTGACCGAACTCGTTCATGAAGTCGCGATGGACTACCAGCCGGACGCGGTCGGTGCGATCGGGCACATCGAAGTCTATCCCAATTCGCGCAACGTGATCGCAGGCGAAGTGGTGTTCACAATCGACATTCGTTCGCCCGACGCGCGAGTGCTCGATGAGATGCGAACTCGCATCGAGGCCGGTATCGAAACGATCTGTGAAGCGCTCGACATTGGCTTTGACATCGAAAATGTCGGCCATTTCGAGCCGGTGACCTTCGACGAGAATTGCGTGAAGGCGGTCCGCGATGCTGCGGATCGTCTCGGTTATTCGCACCGGGACATCGTTTCTGGTGCGGGGCACGATGCCTGCTGGATCAACACGCTCGCACCGACGGCGATGATCTTCTGCCCTTGCGTCGACGGGTTGTCGCACAACGAGGCCGAGGACATCTCGAAAGAGTGGGCCGGCGCGGGTGCCGACGTGCTGTTCCATGCGGTCGTCGAGACGGCGGAGATTGTCGAATAATCCGAATCGCTTGAAGAAAATTCCTGAAGCTGCTCGCCAAGAAGCGGCCGATGAAAAAAGGGGAACGAGAGTGACGAAAGTCATCAAGAACGGAACCATCGTCACCGCCGACCGGACCTGGAAGGCGGACATCCTGATCGACGGCGAGACAATCGCCGGTATCGGGCCGAACCTTGCCGGCGACGAGGAATTCGATGCGACCGGTTATTATATCATGCCGGGCGGCATCGATCCGCACACGCATCTCGAAATGCCGTTCATGGGCACTTATTCGGCCGACGATTTCGAAAGCGGCACGCGCGCGGCGTTGGCTGGCGGCACGACGATGGTGATCGATTTCTGCCTGCCGTCGCCAAACCAGTCGCTGCTCGAAGCGATCCAGATGTGGGACAACAAGTCGACGCGGGCCTGCACCGACTATTCCTTCCATATGGCGATCACCTGGTGGGGCGAGCAGGTGTTCGACGAGATGCCGCAGGTGGTCGAAAAGGGCATCACCTCGTTCAAGCATTTCATGGCCTATAAGGGCGCGCTGATGGTGGATGACGACGAGATGTACTCGTCGTTCCAGCGCTGCGCCGAACTCGGCGCGTTGCCGATGGTCCATGCCGAGAACGGCGACGTCGTGGCGCAGCTTCAGCAAAAACTGCTGGCGGCCGGCAACAACGGCCCGGAAGCGCATGGCTATTCGCGTCCGCCGGAGGTGGAAGGCGAGGCGACCAACCGCGCGATCATGATCGCGGACATGGCGGGCGTGCCGCTTTATGTCGTCCACACGTCGTGCGAGCAGAGCCACGAGGCGATCCGCCGGGCGCGCCAGAAGGGTATGCGCGTTTTCGGTGAGCCGCTGATTCAGCATCTCGTGCTTGATGAGAGCGAATATTTCGACAAGGACTGGGACCATGCCGCACGGCGGGTGATGAGCCCGCCCTTCCGCTCCAAGCAGCATCAGGATTCGCTTTGGGCCGGGCTTTCGGCGGGTTCGCTGCAAGTGGTCGCGACCGATCATTGTGCCTTCACGACCGAGCAGAAGCGCACCGGCGTCGGCGATTTCACGAAAATCCCGAACGGCACGGGCGGGCTCGAAGACCGCATGCCGGTGCTGTGGACCAAGGGCGTCGTCACCGGCCGTCTGACGCCGAACGAGTTCGTGGCGGTGACATCGACCAATGTCGCGAAAATCTTCGGCATGTACCCGAAGAAGGGCGCGATCGTGGAAGGCGCGGATGCCGACCTCGTCATCTGGGACCCGGAGGCGACGAAGACGATCGCCGCCGGCAGCCAACAATCGGTGATCGACTATAACGTGTTCGAGGGCATCGAGGTGAAGGGCCTGCCGCGCACGGTTTTCACGCGCGGCAAGGTGGCGGTGGAGAACGGTGCGGTGAAGGCCGAGCCGGGTCACGGCAAGTTCGTGGTGCGCGAGGCGAATCCGCCCGTGTCGAAGGCCCTGTCGACATGGAAGGAAGTCGTCGCGCCGCGCAGGATCGAGCGGACGGGCATTCCGGCCAGCGGCGTTTAAGGCGGCATTCCATATGAATGCGCCTGCCAGCCTCTCAAAGCCAGCCCCGCAAACAACGACCAAGGTGATCGAGGCGAAGGGCCTCGGCCTCACCTTCGAGACGAATGACGGCCCCGTCCATGCGCTGACGGATGTCGGTCTCGACATCAAAAAGGGCGAGTTCGTTTCCTTCATCGGACCGTCTGGCTGCGGGAAAACGACGTTCCTGCGCGTCATCGCCGATCTGGAACAACCGACTTCGGGCACGATTTCGGTCAACGGAATGTCGCCGGAAGAGGCGCGTCGGCACCGCGCCTATGGCTACGTCTTTCAGGCGGCGGCGCTTTATCCGTGGCGGACCATCGAGCGTAATGTCGCTCTGCCGCTGGAGATCATGGGCTATTCGCGCACTGAGCGACGCGAGCGCATCGCGCGCACGCTCGACCTCGTGAACCTTTCCGGTTTCGAGAAGAAATATCCGTGGCAGCTTTCCGGCGGCATGCAGCAGCGCGCCTCGATCGCGCGGGCGCTCGCCTTCGACGCCGACCTTCTCCTGATGGACGAACCGTTCGGCGCGCTCGACGAGATCGTGCGCGATCATCTGAACGAGCAGCTTTTGCAATTGTGGAAACGGACGAACAAGACGATCTGCTTCGTCACGCACTCGATCCCCGAGGCGGTGTACCTGTCGACCAAGATCGTGGTGATGTCGCCGCGTCCGGGCCGCGTGACCGATGTGATCGAAAGCACCTTGCCGACGGAACGTCCGCTCGACATCCGCGAGACGCCGGAGTTTCTGGCCATTGCCGCGCGGGTGCGCGAGGGGTTGCGGGCGGGGCATAGCTATGACGAATAGCGTGGCGCCGATTACTAGGCGTCGAGAAGGCGCAACCGGGCGGGCCCGCCTGTTGCGTGATGATGAGACCGACGCCGAAATGAGGTTATGGCGCGAGTTGCGAAATCGGCGGTTGAACGGTTTCAAGTTCGCCCGGCAGGTACCGCTCGGCCCCTACTTCGCGGATTTCGTATGCTGCGAGGTCAAGCTGGTCGGGGAGGTTGATGGAAGCCAGCATGCCGAGTCTGTGCATGACGAGCGGCGGACGCTCTTTCTAAACGGCGCCGGATATTCGGTATTGCGGTTCTGGAACGGGGAGGTTCTGCAAGAGCGGGAAGCAGTTCTCGATACGATTCTCGCAGCTCTTGAAGGACGGCTCAACCCCTCACCCGGCCGCTTCGCGGCCACCCTCTCCCCAGCGGGGAGAGGGGAGCGCTCATCCCTGACTTTTCCGGATTTCACAAATGCCGCGCGGCAGGCTGCCCCTCTCCCCGCCGGGGAGAGGGTGGCCGCGAAGCGGCCGGGTGAGGGGGGTGAAGCGTGATCGCGATCGCCGCTCCTTCGACCGCCATCGGCCGCACCGGTATTTGGACTCGCATGTCGCATGGCACGACCGTACCCGTGCTGATCGTCGTCGCGGCGATCATCGTCATCTGGTACGCGGCGTCGGTCTGGCTGAACTCGGCATGGCAGTTTCAGGTCTTCGCGCGCGGCGACGGCGACTGGACGTGGGGCGAATTCGTCGCCGGCACGTTTTCCCAGGACCGGCCGCTGCTGCCCGCGCCGCATCAGGTGGCGGTCGAGTTGTGGAACACGGTCGTCGGGCAAAACGTGACCTCGCGGCGCAGCCTGGTCTATCACGCCTGGATCACGCTGTCGGCGACGCTGCTCGGCTTCGCGATGGGCACCGGGCTCGGCATTTTGCTGGCTGTCCTGATCGTCCACAACCGCGCCATGGATCGCTCGCTCTTACCGTGGATCATCGCCTCCCAGACGATCCCGATTCTCGCCATCGCGCCTATGGTCGTCGTCGTTCTGGCGTCGATCGGGATGACCGGGCTGGTGCCGAAGGCGCTGATCTCGACCTATCTGTCGTTCTTTCCGGTGGTGGTGGGCATGGTAAAGGGCTTTCGCAGCCCCGATCAGATCCAGCTCGACCTGATGCGCACCTATAATGCGAGTTCGAACCAGACCTTCTGGAAACTGCGCTTTCCGGCTTCGTTGCCGTATCTCTTCACGTCGATGAAAGTGGGCGTCGCCGCAAGCCTCGTCGGGGCCATCGTCGGTGAATTGCCGACAGGCGCGGCCGGCGGCCTCGGCTCGCGGCTTCTGGCCGGTTCCTATTACGGACAGACGGTGCAGATCTGGTCGGCGCTGCTTATGGCGGCAGCGTTGTCGGCGATGCTCATCCTCGCCATCACCGTCGCTCAGCGCGTCGTGCTGGCCCGCATGGGGGCAAACGCATGAATGCGGGTCTCGTCACGGGGGCGGTCGCCTTCTGGCTCGTCACATGGGCCATCAACGAATGGCTCGTGCGCGTCAGGGCTCGTGGAATTGCCGCGCGGCTGATCAACGTCCTCGTTCCGGTGCTGTTCGGTGCGGCGCTGCTTGTTTTGTGGGAAGGGCTGGTGCGCGGCTTCAACGTGCCGTCCGTGCTCCTGCCGCCGCCGAGCGCGATCTGGGCACGCATCACCGTTTCGACGGCGACGCTGTGGGCCGATTTCTACCAGACCTTCATCCGGTCCGTGCTTCCGGGCTACGTGATGGGCTGCGCTGCCGGGCTCGCCGCGGCCATCGCCATCGATCGCTCGCCCTTCCTCAAGCGCGGGCTTTTGCCGGTGGGAAATTTCGTCTCCGCGCTGCCGCTGGTCGGCATCGCGCCGATCATGGTCATGTGGTTCGGGTTCGACTGGCATTCGAAGGCGGCGGTCGTGGTCGTGATGACCTTCTTTCCCATGCTTGTGAACGCCGTCGCCGGTCTCAATGCCGCGAGCCGCATGGAGCAGGATCTGATGCGCACCTATGCGGCGAGCTACTGGCATACGCTGTTCAAGCTGCGCCTGCCGGCCGCCTGGCCGTTCATCTTCAACGCCCTCAAGATCAACTCGACGCTGGCGCTGATCGGCGCGATCGTGGCTGAATTCTTCGGCACGCCTGTCGTCGGAATGGGTTTTCGCATCTCCTCGGCCATCGGCCGCTTGAATGTCGACATGGTCTGGGCTGAAATCGCGGTGGCGGCTCTCGCCGGTTCGGTGTTTTACGGTGTCATCGCGCTCATCGAGCGTGGCGTAACCTTCTGGCATCCGTCGATCCGTGGTGGAAAGACGTGAACTATAAAAAGGGGAACTGACATGAAAAAGCTTATCATGGGCGCGCTCGCCTCATCCGTCGCACTGGCCGCGTTGCCGGCCATGGCGCAGGATCTCGACCCGATCACCTTCCAGCTCAAATGGGTCAATCAGGGCCAGTTCGCCGGCTATCTCGTCGCCAAGGATCTCGGCTATTACGAGGAGGAAGGGCTGGACGTCACGATCAATCCGGGCGGGCCGGACATCGCGCCCGAGCAGGTGATCGCAGGCGGCGGCGCCGATGTCATCACCACTTGGATGGCGGCCGGACTTGCAGCGCGCGAACGCGGCGTGCCGCTGGTGAACATCGCCCAGCCCTTCGCGCGTCAGGCACTGCAACTCGTCTGCTCAGAAGAAAGCGGCGTCCAGTCGACCGACGACTTCCCCGGCAAGACGCTCGGCGTCTGGTTCTTCGGCAACGAATATCCGTTCTATGCCTGGATGGCGAAGCTTGGGCTCTCCACCGAAGGCGGTGATGGCGGCGTCGAGGTGCTGCGTCAGGCGTTCAACGTCGATCCGCTGCTGCAGAACCAGGCCGACTGCATCTCGACCATGCAGTATAACGAGTTCAAGCAGTTGCTCGACGCGGGCGTTCCGGAAGACGGCCTCAAGGTCTTCAACTATGCGGACGAAGGCGTCGGCATGCTGGAAGACGGGCTTTACGTGATGCAGGACCGTCTCGACGATCCGGAATTCGTAGACCAGATGGTTCGCTTCGTGCGTGCGTCGATGCGCGGCTGGGAATACGCCAGGGACAATGTCGATGAAGCGGCCGGTATCGTTTTGGAGAATGACCTTTCCGGCGCGCTGACCGAGGACGGTCAGGTCTGGCAGGTGGAAGTCGCGGCCGGGCTTGTCGGCGATACGGCAGCGCTTGATCCGGCATCCTACGAACAGACCGTGCAGACGCTGCTTTCGGCGGTCTCGCCGGACAATCCGGCGATCACCGAGGAGCCGGAAGGCGCGACCACGACCGTCGTCACCGACCAGCTCGACTGATCGGTTCGCAGCGCGACTGAACGAAAGAGGCGGGCGACCGCCTCTTTTCTTTTATGGCGACAGCCGCTTGCGCTCCCGTTCGCGAAACGCGCCGGGCGTCATGCCGGTCTGGCGGCGGAAGAAGCGATTGAAATAGGCGGGATCCGCAAAGCCGAGAGAGAACGCGATCTTGGCTATCGGCGATGGCGTGAAGATCAGGTCGCGCCGGGCCGTTTCCAGCGTGCGGCGGTCGAGAAGCATCTGGACGCTCAATCCCGTCGCATTACGCACGACCCTGTTCAGATGCGTGGGGGAGATGCCGAGGCGGCCGGCAAGGAAGGTGACGGATGGCCGGTCACGAAAATGCGTGTCGATCACGGTCAGAAGCGCTTCGATGCGCTGTCGCCCGATGCCACCTGAAGGTGCCGGTCCGTTTGCGCCGACATTACGCGTGAGCGCCACGAGCGCCTCTGTCATCAAGGGTTCCAGCAGCAGGGATCGCCCGGCCGCGCGACCGGCAAGTTCGACATTGATCCGCTCGATGGATTCGACGGCTCGCTGGGCTTCTGCGTCTTCCCTTCCGATCTCGACGATGCGGAGTTGCGAGGCGAAACGGGCGATCTCCGGATCGGCAGCGGTCAGCGTGCGCAGGCGATCGGCAAGCGCGGTGACGACCAGCCCGTCGATGTCGCGGGTGAAGCGAAAACCATGCGCGGCGTCCGGCGGTATGAACAGGATGACGGGCGCCTCGAAACGGCGCGTTCCGCTTTGGGTGACGATCTCTCCCGAACCGGTGGGCAGAAGAAAAATCTGGAAGAACTGTTCGTGGCGATGAAGGGCAATCTCCCAATTGTGCAGGTGCGTGCGATCCGCGATCGGTTCGCAGTGCAGCCAGAAATCTGCGGGATCGTCGGCTTTCTCATCGAAGAGGCGATAGGAGGGAACATCGGGCGCATGGATCATCATGGTCGGATAATGCAATCGGATGATGCTTCTGTCCATTGAGGCCGCCCGTTTTCTGCGTCATTCGTGGCGGTGAGGATTTCGGGAGGAAATGCAATGCGCACGCAGGTCGCCATCATCGGCGCGGGGCCGTCCGGGCTTCTGCTCGGCCAGCTTCTGACCAATGCGGGCATCGACAATGTCATTCTGGAGCGCCAGACCGGTGACTACGTACGTGGTCGCATTCGTGCCGGCGTGCTCGAAGAGGGCATGGTCGGCATGCTCGATGAAGCGGGCGTCGGTGCGCGCATGAATCGCCAGGGCCTGCCGCATGACGGGTTCGACCTTGCCTTTGGCTGGCGGCACCATCGCATCGATCTTCATGCACTGACCGGAAAACGCGTCATGGTCTATGGCCAGACGGAAGTCACGCGTGACCTGATGGACAAGCGCGCCGAGACGGGCGGGGTGACGATCTATGAAGCGGGCAATGTCGAGCCGCACGATTTCGGCAGCCAGCCCTTCATAACCTATGAAAAGGACGGCGTTTCGCACCGCCTCGACTGCGATTTCATCGCAGGGTGCGACGGGTACCACGGCGCCTCGCGCAAGGCGGTCGAAGGCAAGGGGCTGGAAACCTTCGAGCGGGTCTATCCTTTCGGCTGGCTCGGCATCGTCGCCGATGTGCCGCCGGTTCATCACGAACTCATTTACGCCAATCATCCACGCGGCTTTGCGCTGTGCTCGATGCGCTCGACCACGCGCAGCCGCTACTACGTGCAGTGCCCGCTCGACGACAAGGTCGAGGCATGGTCCGACGACCGCTTCTGGGACGAGCTGCGCCGCCGCCTGCCGCCCGATTCCGCGAACCGCGTGACGACCGGCCCGTCGATCGAAAAATCCATCGCGCCGCTGCGTTCATTCGTCGCCGAGCCGATGCGGTTCGGAAGGCTGTTACTCGTCGGTGACGCGGCCCATATCGTGCCGCCGACCGGCGCGAAGGGGCTCAATCTGGCGGCCAGCGACGTGCGCTATCTCTTCGACGGCTTGCGGGAGTATTATGGGGAGAAGTCGGACGCCGGGCTCGACGCCTATTCGCAAAAGGCGCTGTCGCGCGTGTGGAAGGCGGAGCGGTTTTCGTGGTGGATGACCTCGACCATGCACCGCTTTCCCGATACGGGTGCCTTCGGTCAGCGCATTCAGGAAGCCGAGCTCGACTATCTGGTCCATTCGCAGGCGGCCTCGACGTCACTCGCGGAAAATTATGTCGGGCTGCCATATTAGGAGGGTCTTATGAGCGAGAAATCCGAACGCTACGATCAGGGAATGGCGACACGCCGTTCGGTATTGGGCGGTTCCTACGTCGATGCCGCGACGAAGAAGCCGAGCGCTTATGACGAGCCGTTCCAGACACTGATCACCGAGGCGGCATGGGGGCATGTGTGGTCGCGCGATACGATCACGAAGCGCGAGCGCTCGATGATGACGCTGGCGCTGCTGGCCGGGCTCGGTAATTTCGAGGAACTGGCGCTGCATACGCGCGCTACAGCCAACACCGGCGCGACACCCGACGACATCATGGAAGCGATGCTCCATGTCGCGATCTATGCAGGCGTGCCGCGCGCCAATCACGGGATCAAAGTGGTGAAGCAGGTGCTGGCCGAGATGGAGACGGAAAAGGCATGAGCGACGTCCGCAATTCCAACCTCAAGCCGGAAACGGGCGCGTTCTTCCAGCGCGACCGCGACTGGCACCCGGCGGCGTTCACGCCGGGCTACAAGACCTCCGTGCTGCGATCGCCGCAAAAAGCATTGCTGTCGCTCGACAATACGCTGTCGGAGATCACCGGCCCGGTGTTCGGCCACAACATTCTCGGCGAGCACGATAACGATCTCATCACCAATTTCGCCAAGCCCGGCGAAATGGCGATCGGCCCGCGCATCATCGTCTATGGGCGCGTGCTCGACGAGCGCGGCAAAGGCGTGCCGGGCGCGCTGCTCGAATTCTGGCAGGCCAATGCGGGCGGGCGCTACCGCCACCGCAAGGAAGGCTATATCGCGCCGCTCGACCCGAATTTCGGCGGCTGCGGACGCACGATCACCGACGAGGACGGCAATTATTCCTTTCGTACCATCCAGCCCGGCCCCTATCCGTGGCCGAACGGCATCAACGACTGGCGGCCAGCGCATATCCACTTCTCGGTCTTCGGACACGGTTTCGCGCAACGCCTGATCACGCAGATGTATTTCGATGGCGACCCGATGATCTGGCAATGCCCGATCGTGAAGACGATCAACGACCGCGCTGCGATCGAAGCACTGACGGCGGCGCTCGACCGCGAGGCGACGATCCCGATGGATTCGCGCGCCTACAAGTTCGACATCGTGCTGCGTGGCCGCCGCTCGACCATGTTCGAGAACCGGATGGAGGGGAATTGATTTGCGATTTTCGCGAAATTGAATACATTGAATACATGTATTCATAGGAGGCTGCGATGCCCACATCGGTTAGACTGAAACCGGAAATCGAAGCACGTCTTGATGCGTTGGCTGCAAAGACCGGGCGCACGAAGGCGTTTTATCTCAGGCAGATCGTCGAAGACGGCATCGACGATCTGGAGGATTACTATCGTGCGGAAGAGATATCCAAGCGGATTCGGCGTGGAGAGGAAACGACCAAGCCGCTTGAGCAGGTGATGCGTGAACTTGGCCTGGACGATTGAGGTGTCCGTTGCCGCGGAACGGCAACTTTCAAAAATGGACCGTGCAATCGCCAAGCGCGTGACGCGATACCTTATCGAAAGAGTGGGCGGTACGAACAACCCGCGCGCACTGGGCAAACCACTTCAAGGAAATTTGCAGTCCTATTGGAGCTATCGCGTCGGCGACTATCGGCTGATCTGCGAAATTCAGGATCATCATTTGGTGGTCCTCGTCATCGATATCGGCCATCGCCGGGAAGTTTATCGTTAGAAGGAGTTCATCATGGCTCAATCGCTCAATCGCCTGAAGGAATCCGCTTCGCAAACGGCTGGTCCTTACGTCCACATCGGGCTGACGCCGAATTTCGCCGAGATCGACGGCGTCTATGGCGAGGACCTCGGCATCTCCATGGTCAACGACAAGACCAGGGGCGAGCGCGTCACCATCGTCGGGCGCATCTTCGACGGAACCGGAACGCCGCTGAGGGATGCGCTGGTCGAGATCTGGCAGGCGGATGCCGCCGGCCTTTACAACTCACCGTCTGAAATGCGCGGCTCGGCGGACCCCAACTTCACCGGCTGGGGACGGTGTGCGACGAATATGGACAATGGCGAGTTCCGCTTCGAGACGATCAAGCCCGGCTCGGTGCCGTTCAAGGATGGCCGCGGCCAGGCCCCGCACGTCTCGTTCTGGATCGTTGCGCGCGGCATCAATCTCGGTCTCAACACGCGCATGTATTTCGGCGACGAGGACGAGGCCAACGGAAAGGACCCGGTGCTTGCGCGCGTCGAGCATCGGTCGCGCGTCGCGACGCTGATCGCGCCGCGAGAGGGCGACACGTTCCGCTTCGACATTCATCTGCAAGGCGAGAAGGAAACGATCTTCTTCGACATCTGAGGTCTGTTGTGAGCATATTGCCTTTCGATCATCCATTTCTGTCCGGCCTTCTCGGCGACGAGGAGATAGGTTCGCTGTTCGCTGCCGAGGCCGATATCGGCATGATGGTCCTTTTCGAGCGCGCGCTGGCCGAGTTTCAGGCGAAAGCCGGTGTAATTCCGGCCGATGCGGGGATGGCGATCGACAGGCAACTTGCGGATTTCGTCGCGGACGTGGACGATTTGCGCGCAGGGACGGCGCGTGACGGCGTTGTGGTTCCATCGCTGGTCAAGCAATTGCGGCAGGCGGTCGGCGATCCCCATGCGTCCTATGTGCATTTCGGCGCGACCAGCCAGGATGTGATCGACACGAGCCTGGCGCTTCGCCTGACGACCGCGGCGGCGTTGCTCGAACAGCGGCTGAAGCAGGTCATCGAGGTGCTCGCCAAGATCGAAGCGCGCGACGGGCAGATCGAGACGATGGCGCATACGCGCATGCAGGCGGCGATTCCGGTGCCCGCTTCCCGCAAGATCGCAAGCTGGCGCAATCCGCTGGTTCGTCACCGCGAAAGACTGGCGGAGGTCGTCGATGGTATTCGGGTCCTGTCGTTTGGCGGGGCAGCCGGTACATTCGAAAAGCTGGGCGAGAAGGGGCCGGTGGTATCGGCACTTCTCGCGAAGCATTTCGGCCTCTCACAGGCCATACCGCCGCCTCATAGCGAGCGCGACGGCCTCACGGTCTTCGCCTCGTGGCTCTCGCTGGTCACGGGGAGCCTCGGCAAGACGGGGCAGGACATTGCGCTGATGGCGCAGAACGAAATCGGCGAAGTGAAGCTGGCAACGGGCGGTGGTTCGTCGGCGATGCCGCACAAGGTGAATCCCGTTGGCGCGGAAACGCTCGTGTCACTTGCCCGTTTCAATGCGACGCTCGTTGCGGGTATGCACCAGTCGCTCGTCCATGAGAACGAACGGTCCGGCGCGGCCTGGACGCTCGAATGGATGCTCTTGCCGCAGATGGTGATTGCGACAGCGGCCTCCCTGCGAACCGCCGAAAGCCTGCTCGGCTCGGTATCGTTCGTCGCCCGGGCCTGATTTCTACATCGCATTCATGGTCAGAAGCTCGTAGCTTGCGACCTGCTCGTCGTCCTGATTGTAGACGCCGACATCCCAGCGCACCTCGCCATATTCGTCGTTGCGGCGTGCTTTCTGCTTGGCCGTGAGCCGCACCTTTAGCGTGTCGCCCGGCGATACCGGCTTCATGAAGCGAAGATTGTCGAGGCCGTAATTGGCGAGCACCGGGCCGGGCGCGGGCTCGACGAAGAGACCGGCTGCGAAGGACAGGATGAGGTAGCCGTGGGCGACGCGGCCGGGGAAGAACGGGTTCGCCTTCGCCGCTTCCTCGTCCATATGCGCGTAGAAATTGTCGCCGGTGAATTCGGCGAAATGCTCGATGTCTTCCAGCGAGACCGTGCGCGCCTCTGTCCGCAAAGTGTGGCCTATTTCAAGATCGCCGAAAGTCAGGCGGAACGGATGCGTGTCCTTTTCAAGTGTTTTCGAGCCGGGCGTCCAGCTTTTGGTGATCGCCATCAAAAGGTCGGGGCTACCCTGGATCGCGGTGCGTTGCATGTAGTGCATGACGCCCCTTATGCCGCCCATTTCCTCGCCGCCGCCGGCACGGCCGGGGCCACCATGGATCATGTGGGGCAGGGGCGAACCATGGCCCGTCGCGTCTTTTCCCGTGTCGCGGTTGGCGAAATAGAGACGGCCGTGAAACGCTCCGGACATTTCCACGACCTTGCGGGCGACCGCGCCGTCATGGGTGAAGACCGACGCGACGAGCGAGCCTTGGCCGCGATTGGCCAGTGCCAAAGCGTGGGTGAGATCGCGATAGCCCATGACGGTCGAGACCGGGCCGAAGGCTTCGACTTCGTGAACGTCTTGTGCGCCGTCCGGGTCGGCGCATTCGAAAAGGATCGGCGAGAAGAACGCGCCGGCTTGCGCATCCGCATTCGCCACTTCGACGGAGTCCAGATCACCGAATGCGAGTCGTGCATCTTGGCCGATGCGCTTTGCCTTTTCGCGGACGTCGTCGCGCTGCGCGTGGCCTGCGAGCGCGCCCATGCGGGTCGCCTCGTCGCGCGGATTGCCGATGGTGGTTTTCGACAGCCGATCCGATAGCGCTTCGATCACCGCGCTTCTGTGCGCGTCAGGCACGATGATGCGGCGGATGGCGGTGCATTTCTGGCCCGCCTTGGTAGTCATTTCCCGATGCACTTCCCTGATGAAGGCATCGAATTCCGGCGTGCCGGGCGTGGCATCCGGTCCAAGAATTGAGGCGTTGAGCGAATCCTGTTCGGCAACGAACCGCACGGAGTTCTTCAGGAGATTTGGATTGGCGCGCAACATCATGGCGGTCGCGGCCGAGCCGGTGAAGGAAACCACGTCCTGAAGGGTCAGCCGGTCGATCAGGTCGCCCGTCGAACCGGCGATGAACTGAACCGCACCTTCGGGCAGAATGCCGCTTTCAACGATCATGCGGAACGCGGCTTCGGTGAGCCATGCGGTCGACGAAGCGGGCTTCACGATGGCCGGAACGCCCGCGAGCAGCGTGGGGGCGAGTTTTTCCAGCATGCCCCAGACGGGAAAGTTGAAGGCATTGATGTGAAGCGCGACGCCTTGCAGCGAGGTGGCGACATGCTGGCCGACGAAATTCCCGGAGCGCGAAAGCTGTTCCAACCCGCCATCAATGTAGATCGTGTCGTCTGGTAGTTCGCGCCGACCCTTCGAGGCATAGACGAATAGCGTTGCGATGCCGCCGTCGATGTCGATCATCGAATCGGCTTTGGTCGCGCCGGTTTCGTAGGAAAGCTCGTACAGCGCCTCGCGCCGGTCGTTGAGATATTGTGCCAACGCCTTCAAAAGATGCGCGCGCTGGTGGAAGCTCATCGCGCGGAGCGCCGGCCCGCCCGCATTGCGCGCATGGTGTGCCATTGCACCGAAGTCGAGGGCACCTGAGCCGATCTCGGCGACGACCTCACCCGTCACCGCGCTTTTCAGGCTGGAAATGCGACCCGCAGGCGCAATCCATTCGCCCTTAGCGAAGCTTTGCAACGACAATACGCTCATCGATCTCTTCCTCAAATTCGCTCTTATTATTGACCGTCCGGCCGGTCTATGCAAGCGTCGGTCCGTGCTGGAGGATCGTGAAATGCTGACGCCATACGAAATTGCCGAGAAAAGCGCGGAGGCGATGTGGGCGAATGACGACGCGTCCAAATGGCTCGGCCTGTCGCTCGATGCCGTCGGGCCGGGAACGGCGACGATGTCGTTGACGGTCGAGCGACAGCACACCAATGGGCACGACATCTGCCATGGCGGCTTCATCTTCACGCTGGCTGACAGCGCGTTTGCCTTTGCCTGCAATTCCTACAACCAGATCGCGGTCGCGCAGCACAATACGATCAGCTTCCTGCGGCCGGGCAAACTCGGTGACCGGCTGACAGCCGAAGCGCGCGAATTGACGCGCTCGGGACGCTCGGGGCTCTACGATGTGCGCGTTACCGATCAGGACGGCCATGTCATCGCGGAGTTTCGCGGCGCGTCGCGGGTCATCGACGGCCGGCATTTCATCGCAGAGGACTGACATGGCCCGCAGCCGCGCTAAGGATTACGACGACAAGCGCTCCGCGCTTTTGCATCGGGCCGCCGAGATTTTCGCGCGCGAAGGTTTCGATCGTGCCTCGATGTCGCGACTGGCCGCCGAGTGTGGCGTGTCGAAGGCGCTGCTCTATCATTATTACGCGTCGAAGGACGCGCTGCTGTTCGATATCGTCGAAAGCCATTTGAAGATGCTGATCGAGGCCGTGCGCGAGGCGGATGCCGACGAGCCGGAGCCGCAGGCGCGGCTTCATGCTCTGGTCGCGGCGCTTTTGGAGGCGTATCGCGATGCGGATGCCGAGCATCGGGTCCAGATCGAGGGATTGCGGCTTTTGCCGCCAGACGAGCAGGATAAGCTCAAGGCACTGGAGCGCGAATTGGTGACGATTTTCGCGGATGCGATCCGCGCGCTCAACCCGGATGCATTCGAGGGCAAGGCCCTGCTCAAGCCGGTGACGATGAGCCTCTTCGGCATGCTCAACTGGTTCTATATGTGGTTCCGCGATGATGGCGCCGTCAGTCGCGCCGAGTACGCGGCGCTTGCCACGCAACTCATCGTTGGCGGCGTGCGATCCTTGTGACCTGCTTGCAGGCGGCCGCGCCTCGTGCGAAGGCGAAACCATGGCCTTGCCCTTGAACCCTGCGCAGCGCGCGCTCGAAAGCATGATCGACCGGCTCCATCGACGGGGTCGGCTTCGGGTCGGGTCGCTCGTGATCACCATGTTCGGCGATGCGGTGGTGCCGCGCGGCGGACGCGTCGCGCTCGGCGTGTTGCAGGACGTCATGGGGCGGCTGCGCGTGGAGCCGGGCGCGTTGCGCACGGCCATGTCGCGTCTGGCTTCCGACGGATGGGTGATCCGCGAGCGTGAGGGTCGCAACGCCTATTACCGTCTGGCGGAAGAGGGGCGCCACGCCTTCGATCGCGCGACGCGTCGCATCTATGCAGGTGGGCCGCCCGTCTGGAACGGTGCATGGACCGTGGCGATCGCGCCGCCGGACGACGCGGATGGCGTGCTGACCGACGCGGTCGGCCTCGGCTTCGTGCGTGTGAACGGGAACGTCTATCTGCGGCCCGAAACGGAAGGCGTGCCGGAAATCGGCGAAGCGCTTTCGGGCGCGCTCATCGTACACGGATCGAGCGCCGAGCATCCCGAGGCGTTTCATCTGCTTTGGCCCTCGCGTGAAATCGGCAACGCCTATCGCATGCTGATCACCGATGTCGCAGCGCTGGGGACCGCTATCGAGGGCTGTGATGGTCTTGGGGGGCTGGACGCCATGGCCGCGCGCATTTTGCTCATCCACGATTGGCGGCGCATCGTTCTGCGCGATCCGGGGCTTCCGAGCCAGCTTCTGCCGGCGGATTGGCCCGGCGAGGAAGCGCGTGCGATGGTGCGCCGGATACACGCCGGTCTCAGTCCTGCCAGCGAAGCCTGGCTCGACGCGGCAGGCGTTCCGCAAAGGGCGAAATCGCACGGATTTTCCTGAGCTCAGTTCACGCACCGTCATCGGCTCCTAATTCCTCGATTTAGATATGTTACGAAAATTTGCATTTCATGCGAATTATTGTTACATATAGAGGATCGGATTGGAGCCGATACGGAGGATGCCATGTACAGCCAAGGCCTGATCGGCGCGAAGACCGAGACGACGGAGGACGAATCCTTCCTTGCCGCCTTTCAGGCGCGCATCGATGCGGAGGAAAAGATCGAGCCGAACGATCCGATGCCAGTCGGTTATCGGCGCACGCTGATCCGCCAGATCGGCCAGCACGCGCATTCGGAAATCGTCGGCATGCTGCCGGAAGGCAACTGGATCACGCGCGCGCCGTCCCTTAAGCGCAAGGCGGCCCTTCTCGCCAAGGTGCAGGACGAGGGCGGACACGGGCTTTATCTCTACTCGGCGGCTGAGACGCTGGGCGTTTCCCGCGAGCAGATGACCGAGGAGCTTTTGTCCGGCAAGGCGAAATACTCCTCGATCTTCAACTATCCGACGCAGACATGGGCCGATATCGGTGCGATCGGTTGGCTGGTCGACGGCGCGGCGATCATGAACCAGATTCCGCTCTGCCGCTGTTCCTACGGTCCGTATGCGCGCGCGATGATCCGCGTGTGCAAGGAGGAAAGTTTTCACCAGCGCCAGGGCTACGAGATCATGATGACGCTCGCGCGGGGAACGCCCGACCAGAAGGAACTGGCGCAGGATGCGCTGAATCGCTGGTGGTGGCCTTCGCTGATGATGTTCGGTCCGCATGACGGCGACAGCCAGCATGGCGACCAGTCGATGGCGTGGAAGATCAAACGCTTCACCAATGACGAGTTACGCCAGCAATTCGTCGATTCCACCGTTCCGCAGGCCCAATATCTTGGCCTGACGCTGCCTGACCCGGACCTGAAATGGAACGATGAGCGCGGTCACTACGATTTCGGCGCGATCGACTGGGACGAATTTTGGCGTGTCGTGAAGGGCGGCGGGACGATGAACAAGGAGCGCATCGCAGCGCGGAAGAAGGCATGGGATGACGGTGAGTGGGTGCGCGAAGCCGTGCTTGCCCATGGCGAAAAGCGCAAGGCACGCCGCGAGGCGGCGAAAATGGCGGCGGAGTGATGCAAACGTTGCGGTCGATGGCGGTGTTGCAGGTACGCAGTGTTGCGCGCTCTGTGGCATTTTACGAGGCGCTGGGCTTTGCCAGCCATGGCGGTTGGGGCGATCCGCCCCTGTTTGCCATCGTCCAGCGGGGTGACGTGACCATCGCACTGGACAAAGCGCGGGCGGATGATCCAATCCCGCTGAACCAATGGTGGGCTGTCTACATCTATGTCGACGATGCCAAGGCGTTGCGTGAAGAGTTTGCGACATTGGAACTGCGGCAACCGACCGAGATGCATTTTCCTCAACATTATGGCTGCATTGATTTCGACGTGGTCGATCCGGACGGTCACCGCATCGCGTTCGGCCAGTCGCTGCACCCGGTTCCCGGACCGGGCCTGAACGAAGACCGTGGACGAGGATGACGGAGTTTTGACGATGGCCAAGAACGAAATTCCGCTTTGGGAAGTCTTCATCCGGCCCCGCAACGGCCTCGCGCACAAGCATTGCGGCTCGGTCCATGCAGCCGACGAGGTAATGGCGCTTCAGGCTGCGCGCGACGTCTATACGCGGCGTGGCGAGGGCGTTTCCATCTGGGTCGTGCCGTCGGCATCGATCGTGGCATCCGATCCGGATCAGAAGGCCGAGAACTTCGAGCCGGCCGCGTCCAAGATTTACCGTCACCCGACCTTCTACGAAATCCCCGACGAAGTGGGGCACATGTGATGGCGAATGAAGCGCTTCTCGCCTTCGTGCTGCGCCTCGCGGACGATCACCTGATCCTCGGTCATCGCCTGTCGGAATGGTGCGGCCATGCGCCGATGCTGGAAGAGGACCTTGCCATGCCGAACATGGCGCTGGACCTCATCGGGCAGGCGCGGGCGTTGTATCAATATGCGGCCGAGATCGAGGGCAAGGGACGCACCGAGGACGATTTCGCCTATTTGCGGCGCGAGCGCGACTACACGAACTGCCTGATGGTGGAGCGCGCCAATGGCGACTTCGCGCATACGATGCTGCGTCAGCTTTACTTCGCGGCTTTCATGGAGCCGATGTGGGACGCGATAGCAAAATCCAACGATGCGACGCTTGCCGGCATTGCCGAAAAGGCGGTGAAAGAAGTCGCCTATCACATCCGCCACGCGGGCGAATGGGTGATCCGCCTTGGCGACGGCACGGAAGAGAGTGCCGTACGTATGCAGCAGGCCGTCGAGGACCTTGCGCCTTATATCGATGAGTTGTTCGACGGCGACGAGGTGACGGCAGCGATGGCGGAGGCCGGGATCGCGCCCGAGCCCGCATCGCTGCGGGCGGAGTTCGACCGGACTGTGGCGACGATTTTTGCCGAAGCGTTTCTCGACATGCCGGCCGCACCTTTCGCCCAGCGGGGCGGTCGCACAGGGCGGCATGGCGAGGCGATGGGCTTCCTGCTCGCCGACCTGCAATATATGCAGCGGACCTATCCGGGAGCGGTGTGGTGATGTCTATCGAACTGAAGGGTTTGTGGGACAGCGCCCCCCTCTGGCCTGCCGGCCATCTCCCCCGCAAGGGGGGAGATCAAGCACGTCCTCAGGTTCGCCATTACCGTACCTCGCCGAGCGAGACGATGCCGACACTAATCTCCCCACTTGCGGGGGAGATGGCCGGCAGGCCAGAGGGGGGGGCGGAGGATCGCGACTTCTCCGAACTTGACCAGCGCCGCGCCTGGAACGTGGCCGCTTCCGTGCTCGACCCCGAGGTTCCCTGCGTGACGGTGGCTGATCTCGGCATCCTGCGCTCGGTCGAGATTATCGCTGGCGTGGCGGTGGCGAAGGTCACGCCGACCTATTCGGGGTGTCCGGCCGTGCTCGCCATCGAACTGGCGGTGGAAGCTGCACTTCTCAACGCTGGTTTCAAGACACGCTTGGAGCGCGTCATTTCGCCGGCCTGGACGACGGACTGGATCACTGCCGAGGGCCGCGAAAAACTGCGCGTCTACGGCATAGCGCCGCCGGTTAAGGCGTCCAACTCCGTACGCGCCCTGTTCGGCGAGACGGAAGTCGCCTGTCCGCAATGCGGCTCGCTGGAAACGCAGCGCATTTCCGAGTTCGGTTCTACGGCGTGCAAAGCGCTTTATCGTTGCACGGCATGCCGCGAACCCTTCGACTATTTCAAATGTATTTGAGGGCCGGATGGCATCGCGTTTTCACGAACTGAAGGTCGCCGGCATCGAGCGCCAGACATCGGACTCGGTTGCCGTGGCGTTCGAGGTGCCGGACGATCTGCGCGATGCCTTTCTCTTCGCGCCGGGGCAGTATCTGACGCTGGCGACCGATATCGACGGTACCGAGGCGCGGCGGTCCTATTCCATCTGTTCCGCGCCGGGCGACCCTCACTTGCGCGTTGGCGTGAAGCGTGTCGCGGACGGGCGGTTCTCGTCCTTCGTCAATACGCATCTGACGGTCGGCGACGTCATCCGCGTCATGCCGCCGGAAGGGCGCTTCACCTCGCTTGCCGGCGAGCGGCACGATTATATCCTGATCGCGGCCGGTTCGGGCATCACGCCGATGTTGTCGATCGCGCGCACGGTGCTGGCGCACGAGCCGGACAGCACGATCACGCTCGTCTACGGCAATCGCGCCTCGGATCAGATCATGTTTCTCGAGGAACTCGAGGATCTGAAGGACCGGCATATGCGCCGGTTCAGCCTGATTTATGTCCTGTCGCGCGAGACACAGGACGTGGAACTTCTCAACGGCCGCATTGACGGGGCGCGCATTCGCGAACTCGTTGCGCGCGGAGCGGTCGATCCGCTCGGTGCCGACGGAATCTTCCTCTGTGGTCCGGGCGAGATGATCGACAGTGTCACCGCCGAGCTGAAATCGCTCGGCGTCGACGAGGACAAGATCAGGTTCGAGCGCTTCACCCTGTCAGGCGATGCGCCGAGGCCGCGCCCGCGTTCAGCGCAAGCCGAGCAGGCGGCGAAGGATGGCGTGCAGATCGAAGTGGTCGTCGACGGTGTGCGCCGCTCGTTCGACATGATCGATCAGGACGCAAACGTTCTGGACGCCGCACATCGCAAAGGGCTGGAACTGCCCTATTCTTGCGCCAACGGCATGTGCTGCACCTGCCGCTGCCGCGTGGTCGAAGGCCAGTCGGAGATGGCGGTGAACTACTCGCTCCAGCCGTGGGAAATCGAAGCCGGGTTCACGCTGGCCTGCCAGACGCGCCCGACCTCGAAAAGACTGGTGCTCGATTTCGACGCGGCGTGAGCCGCATCACTTTCCTTCGCGAATCTGCGTCAGCGTCTTCATCGGCGTCAGAGCTTCAGGATCAAGCTTGATCTCGATGATCGACGGCTTGCCGCTGGCGCGTGCGCGCATGAAGGCGGGGCCGAATTCGTCCGTCGTCGCCACCGTCTCGCCATGGCCGCCGAAGGCGCGGGCATAGGCGGCGAAATCGGGATTCTTGATAGTCGTGCCGGAAACGCGGCCGGGATAGTCGCGCTCCTGATGCATGCGGATCGTGCCGTAGATGCCGTTGTTGAGAATGACGACGATGACCGGGCGGTCATATTGAATAGCGGTCGCGAATTCCTGTCCGTGCATGAGGAAATCGCCGTCGCCAGCCCATACGACCACTTCGCGCTCGGGGAAAATGCCTTTGGCCGCGACGCCTCCCGGCACACCGTAGCCCATCGAGCCGGATGTCGGTGCGGCCTGACCATTGAAGCGGCGATAGCGGTGGAAGCGGTGCATCCAGGTCGCGAAATTGCCCGCGCCATTGGTAACGATGACGTCTTCGGGAAGGTTCTCCTCCAGCCATGCCATCACGGGTCCCATCTTGACCGCGCCTGCACCGTCCCTGGGCGGCGTCGACCATTCGAGATAGCTCTGGTGAAGCTCCTCGGTGCGGTTGGCCCAGCTTGGCGTCGCATCCGGCGCGGTGGCGGCGAAGGCGGCGGCGAAGGCAGTGTTCGACGCGTTGATCGGCAGATCGGCCCGGTAAACGCGGCCGAGTTCTTCCGGGTCAGGAAAGATGTGGACGAGCTTCTGGTCCGGATAGGGGCTTTTGAGAAGCGTGTAATCGGCCGACGGCATTTCGCCGAAGCGGCAGCCGACAAGGATGACGAGATCGCTGTCTTTGATGTAGTTCGCAAGCTTCGGATTTGCACCAATGCCGATGTCGCCCGCATAGCACTCGTGCATCTGGTCGCAAAGCGTCTGGCGGCGGAAGGAGCAGCCGACGGGCAGCTTCCATTTCGAGATGCCGGCGCAGATCTGTTTGACGGCTTCCTCGGTCCAGCGCGTGCCGCCGAGCACGAGAAAGGGACGTTGCGCGCCGTTCAGAAGCTCGACGAGGCGGTCCATCTCGGGCTGGCCGGGGCGGGTCTCGACCGGCACGAAGGGCAGGGGCTTGGGGGCCTCGACCGCGTCGCGCAGCATGTCCTCGGGCAGCGAGATGACGACGGGACCGGGGCGACCGGAGGTCGCGACCGCGAAGGCGCGGGTGACGAGTTCGGGCACGCGGGCGGCGTCGTCGATTTCGACCACCCATTTGGCGATCGAGCCGTAGAACGCCTTGTAATCGACTTCCTGAAATGCCTCGCGCTCCTTGATGCCGCGTGCGACCTGCCCGATGAAAAGGATCATCGGGTTGGAATCCTGTGCAGCGATGTGCACGCCCGCCGATGCGTTGGTGGCTCCGGGACCACGCGTGACGAAGCAGATGCCGGGCTTGCCTGTCAGACGGCCTTCGCAATCCGCCATCATCGCCGCGCCGCCTTCCTGGCGGCACACGATGTTCTCGATCTTGGAATCGTGAAGCGCGTCGAGAACGGCAAGGTAGCTTTCGCCCGGCACCGAATAGATGCGCTCGACGCCGTTGGCTTCCAGTGCGTCGACAATCAGTTGTCCGCCGGTTCTCATATGGTCTTCTCCGCGATTTCCGAAAGAATTTCGTCCGTGTGCTCGCCAAGGCGCGGCGAGGGGCGTTCGTATTTCAAGGGCGTGCCCGACATCATCATCGGAGCGCGCACCGAGGGCAAAATGTTGCCGTGGCCGTCATCGAGGTCGATCCGCATGCCGCGTGCGATCGTCTGGGGGTCGGCGAAGCTTTCAGCTATGTTGTTGATCGGGCTTGCCGGGACGGCCGCGGCATCGAGTTTCGGCAACAGGTCGGCGCGGTCCCAACTCGCAAGCGTTTCGATCAGCTTCGCGCGCAGCCGGTCGCGATTGACCACGCGCGCCGGATTGGTCGCAAAGTCGGGATCGAGCGGCAGTTCTTGGAGGCCGACCACCTTGCAGAAGCGGGCGAACTGGCCATCGTTTCCGGCGGCGAGGATGAAGTGCCCGTCTTTTGTCGGCAGAACTTCATAGGGCGCGATGTTCATATGAGCGTTGCCCATCTGAACGGGCGGGTTGCCGGAGACGAGATAATTCAGGTTCTGGTTGCCGAGCACGGAAATCTGCGTGTCGAGCAGCGCCATGTCGATATGCTGCCCCTCGCCGGTCGCCTCGGCGTGACGCAACGCGGCCTGAATGGCGATCACGGAGTAGAGCCCCGTGAAAACGTCGGAAATCGCGACGCCGGCCTTTTGCGGTTCGCGGCCGGCCTCGCCGGTGATCGACATCATGCCGGACATGCCCTGGATGATGAAATCGTAGCCCGCGCGCGGTGCGTAAGGACCGTTCTGTCCGAAGCCTGTGATCGAGCAATAGATGAGGCGCGGATTGATCGCTTTCAGGCTTTCATAGTCGAGGCCGTATTTCTTGAGGCCGCCAAGCTTGAAATTCTCGATCAGGACGTCGGCGGTGGCGATCAGCTTGCGGACTTGCTCCGCGCCTTCCGGCTTGGAAAAATCGATCGCGACCGAGCGCTTGCCGCGATTTGTCGAGTGATAATATGCGGCCGACAGGTTCTCGCCGTCATGGCTCATGACGAAGGGTGGCCCCCATTTGCGCGTGTCGTCGCCGCCTTCGGGATTCTCGATCTTGATGACGTCCGCACCGAGATCGGCCAGCACCTGACCGGCCCATGGTCCGGCGAGAATGCGGGCGAGTTCGATGACGCGGACACCCTTGAGCGGCGGTTGTGACATGTGTTCGTGCAAGGCTCCGTTTCGATCCAGCCGTGGGTAGCAGACCGAAGTCGGCCACGAAACCCGGTATCCGTCAGGCCAGTGCCCGCTTTGCCCAGGCGGCGAAATCGGCGGTGATCAGATTCCGATTCAACTCGTTCAGGGATTCGTGGCGGGTTTCGTCGTAGATCGTTGATTGCAGATTCGAAAATCCCATCCGCCTCATCCGTTCGGCGAGGTCCTGAACGGCCTTGCCGCCATTCGTGGCCGGGTCACGCTCGCCGCCGACGAGGAAGACGGGCAGGTTGCGGCGGATGGGTTTGAAGCCGGCGTCGTTCGCGCCGGCGAAGATGAAGCCGAAGACCGTCCGCCATGTCCCGACCGAAACGTCGAAGCCGCACAGCGGATCGGCAATGTATTTGTCGACCTCCGCCGCATCGCGCGACAGCCAGTCGAAACCGGTTTTCGCGACCTTCACCTGTCGTCCCCACGCCTGGAAGGTCAATTTGGGCAGGATGCGCGAGGGCACGTCCGATCCCAGTCGGAACCGCTCCCACGCCAGCACCGCCTGCGCGGCGCGACCGGCCGCGCCGGCCGAGAAATTGGCGTTCCAGATGGCGGCGGCAGCGACCCGGTTCGAATGGGCGAAGAGGTAGTTGAGGGCGATCAGTCCGCCCATCGAGTGCCCGAACAGGATCACGGGAAGGCCGGGATGGGCTTGCGCGATATGATCGTGCACGGCATCGACGTCGGCGATGATCTTGTCCGCCGCCGGTTCGCTGCCGAAATGGGCGAGCGGCGCGTCGGGCGCTTTCGTATGGCCGTGACCGCGATGATCGTGCGCATAGATGTGAAATCCCTCATCGGCCATCGCGGCGGCGAAGCGGGCGTAGCGCGCGCCGTGCTCGGCCATGCCGTGATTGATCTGAACAACGCCTCTGGCCGGGGCGGTCGCTGCCTGATGATACGTGTTGAGCACTGCGCCGGTCGGCGAATGAATGTCGAAACGGGATGAAAAGGACATGGACGCTCCGGCGGTTGCTGCGACGGTATCGCCGTGAGCCCTCGTTGAGAAGGGCACCCGCCGTCAAGGACTATGCGCAGCGTATGTGCAATGCACAATTTTGATGAAGGCTTAGGCAAAATCCTCTTGCCAAGGCTGGCCGCCGGCGCTTTGATGCCGGGATCGCGCCGGGGGGCGCCAGAGGGATTCACAATGATAACGAGACGCAGTTTCACGCTTGCCGCAACGGCCGCGATCGCGGGCATCGCCGCGAGCTTCGCGCCTGCCGCAGCGCAGACCACCAACATCGCCTTCACGCTCGACTGGAAGTTCGAGGGACCGGCGGCCGGGTTCTTCCTGGCCGAGGACAACGGGCATTTCGAGGCCGAAGGGCTCAACGTCACGATCGATTCGGGCAATGGTTCCGTCGAGGCGATCCCGCGCGTCGCGACCGGCACCTATCAGCTCGGCTTCGGCGACATCAATTCGCTGATCAAGTTCCTCGACGAGGATCCAGCGCAAAAGGTCAAGGCCGTCATGGTCATCTACGAGCGGCCGCCGTTCTCGATCATCGGCCGCAAGAGCCAGGGCATCACGGAAGATCCGAAATCGGTCGAGGGCCGGAAGCTCGGCGCGCCGCCGCCGGACGGCGCATTCGCGCAGTGGCCCGCTTTCGTCGAGGCTGCCGGCATCGATGAAAGCACCGTGACCATCGAAAGCGTCGGTTTTCCCGTGCGCGAGCCCATGCTGGCGCAGGGCCAGGTCGACGGCATTTTCGGTTTCGCCTTTTCCTCGGTTCTCAACCTCAAGGCTCAGGGCATCGCCGAAGACGACATCTCGATGATCCTGATGGCGGAAAACGGGCTCGATCTTTACGGCAACTCGATCCTCGTCAACACGGATTTCGCGGCTGAGAACCCGGACGCCGTCAAGGGCTTCCTGCGCGCTTTGGCGAAGGGTTTCGCCGATGCGGTCGCCGATCCGGAAGCAGGCGTCGAGGCGGTCATGAAGCGTAACGAAATCCTGACCAAGGAAATCGAGGTCGAACGGTTGGAAATGGCAAACGCACTCAACATCAATACGGCTTATGTGCAGGAAAACGGTTTCGGCGGCGTCGATGACGCCAAGCTCGCGCAGTCGATCGAGTATCTCGGCGTTTCCATGGGGCTGAAGGGAAATGTCGACGGCGCTGACGTCTTCGATGCGTCGTTCCTGCCGGCCAAGGAAGAGCGGATGCTGCAGTAGCGGCATTCAGATCGCGCCTCGTCGCGCCCCCCTCTGTCGTGCCGGACAAAGGGGGAAACAGAGGGCTGGAACGCTTCAAGTCACCTGGTATTGCTCATGACCCAACCACTGGTCACCATCAAAGACGTCGACATGCGCTATGGCGGGGCCGAGGGCCTGCTTGCCGTCGAGGGGCTGACGCTCGACATCGCCAAGGGCGAATTCGCCGCCGTGGTCGGGCCTTCGGGCTGCGGCAAGTCCACACTGATGAAGCTCGTCACCGGTCTCTACATCCCGCAGGCGGGGCAGGTGACGGTCGCAGGCGCGCGCGTGACGAAGCCGGTCTCCATCGTCGGCATGGCGTTCCAGAACCCGACCATGCTTCCCTGGCGCACGACGCTGGACAACATCCTGCTGCCGCTCGAAGTGGTCGACCGGCACCGCAAGAGACTGCGCAAACACAAGGCCGAGTACGTCGAAAAGGCGCAGAAGCTGCTGGAGACGGTGGGCCTCAAGGGGTTCGGCGCGAAATTCCCGTGGCAATTGTCGGGCGGGATGCAGCAGCGCGCAAATCTTTGCCGTGCGCTGATCCACGAGCCGGACCTATTGATGCTCGACGAGCCGTTCGGCGCGCTCGATTCGTTCACGCGCGAGGAATTGTGGTGCGTCATCCGCGATCTTCACGCCGCTCAAGGGGTGACGATCGTGCTGGTCACCCATGATCTGCGCGAAGCGGTGTTTCTGGCTGATCGCATCTTCGTCATGAGCTCGCGGCCCGGCCGCATCACGAGGGAGCGGACGGTGCCGTTCGCGCGGCCGCGCGACCTCGAACTCCTCTATCAGGGCGATTTCAACGATGTCGTCCACGAACTGCGCGGCAACATCGCCGATGCGAGGAAGGCCGCATGAGCGCGTCCAAGATCAACTGGATCAAGCTTGCGCCCTGGCTTTACACGGCCGGGCTGTTCATCGTTTGGGAACTGGCCGTCCTCATCTTCGCGATCCCGCAATTCATCCTGCCGGCTCCGACGCGCATCCTCGAAGCCATCATCCAGTTCTGGCCGGCGATCTGGAAGAATTCCTTGCAAACGCTCTATACGACCACGGTCGGGTTCATCCTTGCCGTCGTGTTCGGTCTGGGGCTCGGCATCGCCATCGGCTGGTCGCGCTTTATCTATGCCGGACTTTATCCGCTGATGATCGGCTTCAACGCGATTCCGAAGGTCGCGGTGGTGCCGATCCTCGTCATCTGGTTCGGTATCGGCACGGTTCCGGCGGTGTTGACCGCGTTCCTGATCGCGTTTTTCCCGATCGTCGTGAACGTGGCGACGGGGCTTGCCACCATTGAGCCCGAAATGGAGGACGTGCTTCGCGCGCTCGGCGCGAAGAAGATGGACATCATGCTCAAGGTCGGCATTCCGCGCTCGATGCCGTATTTCTTCGGTTCGCTGAAGATCGCGATCACGCTCGCTTTCGTCGGTTCGGTGATCGCGGAGACGGTGGCGGCGAATTCGGGTCTCGGCCACATGATGCTGGCGGCGCAGAGCCAGTTCAACGTGCCGCTTGTGTGGGCTGGCCTGATCATGCTCGCGATCGAAGGCATTGCCATGTACGCCGTCATGGCGTGGGTCGAGATGCGGATGACCGGCTGGGCGCATCGCAGCCAGTTGGCGCAGGCCTGAGCGCCAGGAGCGCTATGCCTGGCGGTTCGCATCCCGCCAGGCATAGAGCCAGATGCCGAGGCCGAGAAGCGCGAGGACGGTTCCCACGAAGCCGGCTGACGGGAAGCCATATCCCATCGTGATGACGATGCCGGCCAGCAAGGGCCCGAGCGCGTTCGCGGCATTGAACGCGCTGTGGTTGAGCGCGGCGGCGAGCGTCTGCGCGTCCTGCGCGACATCCATCAGGCGTGTCTGGAGAACGGCGCCGAGGCTGCCGAAGAAGCCGATCAACAGGATCACGGCGCTGATCGTCCAGACATTGCCGGCGGCGAAGGGGAACGCCGTCAGCGACACCGCGCTCGCCAGCATGAACCAGACCGGTGTCGCCATCAAATTGCGGTCGGCGGCCCAGCCGGCGGCGATCGTGCCGAGCGTCATGCCGACGCCGTAGATTGCGATGACGATCGGCACCACCCAGGCATCGACGCGGGTGACTTCGAGCAATGTCGAGGCGGTGAAGGAATAGACCGCGAAGAAGCCGCCGAATCCGACCGCGCCGGTGGCGAGCGTGAGCCAGACCTGCCGGTTCCGCAAGGCGGACAATTCGCGCATCGGGCTCGCCTTGGCGTCGGGGCGATCGGCGGGCGCGAAAGCCGCGATCATCGCCATCGTCACGAGCGCCAGAAGGCCGGGCAGCGCGAAGCCCCAGCGCCAGCCGGCGTTCTGGCCGATAAAGGTCGCCAGCGCGACGCCGAAGATCATCGCGACCGTCAGGCCGAGCATGATGGACGAGACGGCGCGTGCGCGCTTGTTGCGGGCAACGAGCGAGGCCGCGAGCAGGGCCGCGACGCCGAAATAAGCGCCGTGAGGCAGGCCGCTCAGGAACCGGAATCCGATCAGCCAGCTATAGGAAGGCGAGATCGCACTGAGGCAGTTGGCGATGCCGAACACCGCCATCAGCGCGATCAGCAGGAATTTGCGCGACAGCCGGGCGGAGAGGACCGCGATGATCGGCGCTCCGACGACGACGCCGAGCGCATAGGCGCTGATCGCATGCGCGGCCATCGGCTCGGAAACCTGAAGCCCGGCGGCGAAATAGGGCAGAAGGCTCATCGCCGCGAACTCGGTCGTCCCGATCGCAAATCCGCCCATCGCAAGCGCCAGGATCGTCAGAGGGACGTTCGTGGCGGCGAGTTCCTGGGCAGGAATGTCGGCAGGGGCGGCAATGGTCGCGGATGCGTCGGTCATGAGGATCGTTCCATGGAGTGGAGTGCGGCTCCTCCCGACACGTTGTGAATCTAGCCGGGGTCGAGCAGCGCCGCAATCGATGCCGTTGCAGAGCGACCATGCACAATCGTGGGGTCAGCGCGGCTTCATAGCCAGCCAGATGACATGACGCGCGCCGCGTTTGGAGCGGCTGGCGCGTACGCGCACGTCTTCCACGTCGAACCCCGATTTTTTCAGGCGCGCCGTAAAGCGCGGATCGGGGCCGGACGACCAGACCGCCAAGACGCCCTTCGGCTTCAATGCCGCGTGCGCGGCGGCGAGGCCGGAATAGGCGTAGAGCGCGTCGTTGGCTTCGACGGTCAAGCCGTCGGGTCCGTTGTCCACGTCGAGAAGGATTGCGTCGTAACCCGCCTGGCTGGACCTGATGATCCTCGCTACATCGTCCTCTTGGACTGTGACGCGCGGATCGTCGAGGCTTCCTTCGAAGATTACGGCCATCGGTCCGCGCGCCCAGCGTACGACCGCCGGCACCAGTTCCGCGATCTCGACATGGGCGTCATTCGGCAGAACGGCGAGGGCGGCGCGCAGCGTGAAGCCCATGCCCAGCCCGCCGATCAGAACGCGCGGGCTCCGCTCATGCCCGATCCGCTCGCAAGCCAGCGTCGCCAGCGCTTCTTCCGAACCGCTCAGCCGGCTGTTCATCAACTCGTTCGAGCCGAGCATGATCGAGAATTCGGTGCCGCGCTGCTTCAGGCGCAGGCGTTGCTTGCCGCCCGGCGCGTCGGCCGAATCCAGTTCTATCCAGGGGATCACGACATACCTCTTTGCTGCGGCCCGTTTAGAAGCTTGCAGCGAACAGGTCCAGATCGATGTCAGTCGCGCCAGACCGTGAGCGATTGGCCTGTCGACAACTGGCCGGAATAATAGTCCGGCCCGTCGCGCTTCAGAACAGCCACGCGATTTCCATTTTGCGCATAGACGAGCATCTCGGCCTCGAGACCCGTCATAGTCTCGTCGAGACGCCAGTCGGCGGCGGACGCCAGCAGCGGGTTGTTGCAGCCGGAGGTGCGTGCCGTGCCGCGGGGTGGGTTCGCTCCGGACCAGTTACCCGGTGCGGCGAACGCGAGCGAACAGCCGCAATTGGCGGTTCCGTCGGTGACGGTCCAGTTGCCGCGAATGTCGAATTCGGAGGGCAAGGCGCGTGCCGCCAGATTGCCGGCGACCGCGCCTCCGACGGGACCTGCGACGAAAGTGCCCGCGCCGGTGATGGCGCTGCGGCCGACATTGCGGCCCATATTCCATGCCGTCGCTGTGCCGAAGGCCGACATGCGTTCGGGCTTTGCGGGCGGGCCGGAAGGCAACGGAACGGCGCACTGCATGGGGCCGACGAATGTGCCTTGCGCGGCGGTCATGGCGTTTTCGCCGTCACCGCCCTGGCACGCCGCCAGGCCGAGCGCGGCTGCGGCCAGGACGCCATATCTCACGAGTGCTGATTTCACTGTTCATCCCCGCTCATGAGACGGGCTTGGGGGACGACCATGGCGAGAGTTTGATGATCAGCCGAATCGGCGCGCCGCGTCGATGGCAAGGCCGAGCCCGACCGCGCCGAACTGGTCGGGCTGGCTGATGCGTGCCCCTTTGAGCTTGCGTTCCGCAGCCTCTCGTACGGCCGGTACGAGCGCGCCGCCGCCGGTCAGGATAACGGTCGAGATTTCGTCGCCCGAAATGCCGGCACGCTTGATGGCGTCGTCGATAGAGGCATCGATGCGCGCGACGAGTTCGGCCGTCGCGGCTTCGAACTCGGCGCGCGAAGCGGGGAGTTCCAGCGTCAGCCCCGGCTCGGAAAGATGGATGTCGGCGGCGTCGGCATCCGTAAGCGCGATCTTCGCCGTTTCCACGGCGGCGGCGAGCCGGTGACCCGAGCGATGCGCGAGCAGATGGGCGTAGCGTTCGAGCTTTTCCGGCGCGGCCGCCTCGCGCGCCAGCGCCTGGATGTCGCGCATGTTCTTCGCCGTATAGAGCGTGTTGATGCGGTGCCACGTCGCCATGTCGTTGAAATACCAGACGGGCAGATGGCGCTTGCCGTCCTTCGTGCCCGAGCCGAGGCCGAATTCCGGCATCACCCTGGCGATGTTGAACAGGCGGTCGAAATCGGTGCCGCCGACATGAACGCCGGCCGTGCTCAATATGTCGTCCGACCGGTCGAGGCGCTTTGCCCGTTCCGGCGACAGCCGCAGCACCGAAAAGTCCGACGTGCCGCCGCCGATGTCGACCACCAGTGCCAGTTCTTCGGCGTCGATCAGACGCTCGTAGTGAAGCGCTGCCGCGACGGGTTCGAACTGGAATTCGATATGCTCGAATCCTTGCGTGCGGGCGGCGGCTTCCAACTGGTTTTGTGCTTCGGTGTCCGCCGCGTCGTTCTCGTCGATGAAGCGGACGGGACGGCCGAGCACCACCGACGACGGAACGGCGCCATGATGCGCCTGGATGCTGTCGCGCAGATGCCGCAGAAAACGCCCGATCAGCATCTCGAAGGTCATGCGGGTGCGGCCGACCTGCGTCGTCTCCTTCATCAGCGACGTGCCGAGGATGGATTTGAGCGCGCGCATGAAGCGTCCTTCCGCGCCGTCCATATATTCGAACACCGCTCCGCGCCCGAAATAGGTCTGCCCGTCCTCGAGGCTGAAGAAGAGCGCCGAGGGGATCGTCACATGCGCGCCCTCGACCGCGATGAGCTTGGGCGCTTGTCCGCGCGCGGCAAGGCCGACCGTGGAATTCGTCGTGCCGAAATCGATGCCGAAGGCGGTTGTGGACATGGACTGCTCGCGAAATGCGCCGCGCGGGCGCAAGACGCGCGATCCGGTGCGGGGATGGGAGGGGCGCTCCCTCTAGCTCATCACCGCAAGGATGGGAAGGCCGTCCGGCGACGTCATTGCCCCGCCGCCCGGTTTCTCCTACATACGGCGCACCTCAATTTCCGAACCACGACAACACGGAGTTCGCGCGCGCCATGGCACGCCAGTTCATCTACCACATGTCCGGCCTTTCGAAGGCCTACGGCGCCAAGAAGGTGCTCGAAAACGTTCATCTGTCCTTCTACCCCGACGCAAAGATCGGCATCCTCGGGCCGAACGGCGCGGGTAAGTCCACGATCCTCAAGATCATGGCCGGTCTCGACAAGGAATTCACCGGCGAGGCGTGGCTGGCGGACGGCGCGACCGTCGGCTACCTGCCGCAGGAGCCGGAACTCGACCCGTCAAAGGACGTGATGGGCAACGTCATGGAAGGCGTCGCCGACAAGAAGGCGATCCTCGACCGATACAACGAACTGATGATGAACTATTCCGACGAGACAGCGGAAGAAGGCTCCAAGCTTCAGGACATCATCGACAGCCAGAATTTGTGGGACCTCGAATCCCAGGTCGAGATGGCGATGGAAGCGCTGCGCTGCCCGCCGGCCGATGCGGACGTGACCAAGCTTTCGGGCGGCGAAAAGCGCCGCGTGGCGCTGTGCAAGCTTCTCCTGTCGCAGCCCGACCTCCTGCTTCTCGACGAGCCGACCAACCATCTCGACGCCGAGACGACCGCTTGGCTGGAAAAGCATCTGCGCGAATATCCAGGCTCCGTCCTGCTCATCACCCACGATCGCTACTTCCTCGACAACGTCACCGGCTGGATTCTTGAGCTGGATCGCGGCCGGGGCGTGCCTTACGAGGGCAATTACACCGCCTATCTGGACGCCAAGGCCAAGCGCATGGCGCAGGAAAACCGCGAGGAAGACGCGCGCCAGAAGGCGCTGTCGCGCGAGCGCGAATGGATGGCCGCAAGCCCCAAGGCCCGTCAGGCAAAGTCCAAGGCTCGCATCCGTGCCTATGACGAACTGGTCGAGGCGGCGAACGATCGTCGCCCCGGCGAGGCGCAGATCATCATTCCGGTCGGCGAACGTCTCGGCAATGTCGTCATCGAAGCGGACAATCTGAAGAAGGGCTTCGGCGACCGCCTCCTGATCGACGGGCTCGAATTCAAGCTGCCGCCCGGCGGCATCGTCGGCGTGATCGGCGCGAACGGTGCGGGCAAGTCGACGCTGTTCCGCATGATCACGGGTCAGGAAAAGCCCGACGGCGGCGATATCCGTATCGGCGAGACGGTGCATCTGGGCTATGTCGACCAGAGCCGCGACCATCTCGATGCGAACAAGACGGTCTGGGAAGAGATTTCCGGCGGCAACGACGTCATCAAGCTGGGCAAGCACGAAATGAACAGCCGCGCCTATTGCGGCGCGTTCAACTTCAAGGGCGGCGACCAGCAGCAGAAGGTCGGCAATCTGTCGGGCGGTCAGCGCAACCGCGTGCATCTGGCAAAGATGCTCAAGGATGGCGGCAACGTCATGCTGCTGGACGAGCCGACCAACGATCTCGACACCGAGACGCTGGCGGCGCTGGAAGACGCGCTGGAAAATTATGCCGGCTGCGCCGTCATCATCAGCCACGATCGCATGTTCCTCGATCGGCTTGCGACGCACATCCTTGCATTCGAAGGCGATAGCCACGTCGAATGGTTCGAAGGCAATTTCGAGGATTACGAGCAGGACAAGATCCGTCGTCTCGGCCCCGATGCGGTGAACCCGAAGCGCGTCACCTACAAGCGCCTCACGCGCTAACCGGAATAATTCCGGCCGCCGAAACAAATGGTATGGCGGCCGGAACCTTTAGCGGGCAAACCCGTTCTCGTGCCTGTTGAGGGGAAGGGTGGCTGCAGGCCACCGGGGAAATATGCCGGACATCGATTTCAGACAATTGTTCGACCGGCTGCCCAGCCCCTACATGATCCTCGATCGGAACTGCCGCTATGTGGCGGCGAACGGTGCTTATGAGGCTGCCGTTATGCGCTCCGCCGAGGAACTGGTCGGCCGGAACCTGTTCGATATCTTTCCCAATGACGGACCGAGCGGAGTTGCGCTGCGCGAATCGTTCGAACGTGTTTTTGCCACGGGCGAAGCCGATACGATCGCGTATATCCCCTACGATATTCCCCGCCCGCAATCACTGGGCGGCGGAATGGAGAAACGCTACTGGACGGCGGTTCACACGCCGCTGACGAACCGCGACGGCGAGGTCGCCTATCTCGCCCAGAACACGGTGGACGTCACCGAAATGGTCCGGTTGCGGGAAGCGGCATCGCTGCCTTACCGCAGTTTCTCGGGTGAGACGCAACTGGTCGAACGTGCCCGCGAAGCGGAAACCGCGCACCGTTCACTGCTCGCCGAAAGCGCCGAGTTCCGCCGCATGTTCGAGCAGGCGCCGGGTTTCATCGCGGTGCTGAGCGGCCCCGATCATGTTTTCACTTTCGCCAACGACGCCTATGTGCGTCTTATCGGAGGGCGGGAGGTGATCGGCAAGGCGGTTGGAAGCGCGTTGCCGGAGGTTGCGGGTCAGGGGTTTATCGAGATGCTCGACCATGTCTATTCGTCAGGCGAGACGCGCAGCGGCGAGGGAACGCGCATCGTCCTGCAAACGCAGCATGGCGAGATGCAGGAACGCTTCCTCGATTTTTCCTACGATGCCGTGCGCGATCTCGATGGCCTTGTAACCGGCGTGTTCGTGCAGGGGATGGACCGGACCGAAGCCGTCAGAACGCTGAAACATCAGCGACTTCTGCTCGACGAACTCAATCACCGGGTCAAGAATACGCTGGCGACCGTGCAATCCATGGCCAAGCAGACCCTGCGGGCCGCGCCGAACATGCAGGCGGCCAACGACGATCTCGAAGGGCGCATCATCGCGTTGTCGAAGGCGCACAATCTCCTATCGCAGACGGCATGGGATTCGACGACGATGTCCGACCTCGTCGACCACGAGTTCGCGCATCTGGACCGGGCCCGGCTGGCCGCCAGCGGGCCGGACGTGCTCCTCAACCCCAAGGCTTCGATCGCGATCGCGATGGTGCTGCACGAACTTTCGACCAACGCTGCGAAATATGGCGCCTTGAGCGGCGACGAAGGGCGGCTCGATGTCGTCTGGCAGGTCGGCGCCGATGGAGATCTCGTCATAGACTGGCACGAAACGGGAAGGGCGCTTTCGGCGCCCCCGTCAAAGGCCGGTTTCGGCTCGCGCATGATCAATGCGGTGGTGCGCGGGGAACTGGACGGTTCCGTGAACGCCAGCTACGAGACGGATGGTCTCGTTTGTAAACTGGTGGTTCCGCAACTTTCCTACATCAGGACACGAGATCATGCCTGACGTTTCCGGCAAGCTCCAGGGCCTCAACGTATTCGTCGTGGAGGACGAAGCCCTGGTCGCCCTCAATCTCGAAGACATGCTGGACGAACTCGGCTGTACAGTGATCGGCCCGGCGATGCGCCTCGGCCGAGCGAAGGAAATGCTCGACGGCGCGTTCACGGCGGACGTTGCCATTCTCGACGTCAATATCGCCGGCGAACCCGTTTTCCCGATCGCGGAACAACTCGCCGTCAGGGGCATCCCGATCGTCTTCGCCACCGGATACGGGCAGGCCGGTCTTCCCACGTCCTGGCACAGCAATCCCGTTCTGCAAAAGCCCTACACGATGGACGAAGTCTCGGGCAGCCTGGCAAAAGCCCTGGGCGGAGGCTGATTCCCGGCGCCGTGCGCGCCCGCAGCCGAGCTAACCTTGACGAAACCTATTCGTGCAAAACTCGATTTGTGCGATGGATGTGATATGCCGCCGTCCCTGGCCTCCACGACGCACAAGGGGATAGGCTGCATCAATGGTCGATTGGCCCAGACGAGCGAGTGAACATGAAGCGCGTCGTCATCAGCGGTATCGGAACCGAGATACCTGACGAGATCATCTCCAACGAGGAGCTTGTCGAAAGCTTCAACGCCTGGGTCGATCTGGAAAACCCGATGCGGATCGCGCGCGGCGAGGAGCCTCTGGCCAGATCGGATGCCGAGTTCATCGTTTATGCGTCGGGTGTGCAGACCCGCCATGTGCACACCCGCGACGGCATTCTCGATCCGCGCCGCATGACGCCGCGCATTCCCAAACGTGATGACGATGCACTTTCCGTCATGGCGGAATTCGGCGCCAAGGCCGCGCGGAAGGCGATCGCGGATGCGGGAATCGATGCCGCGGATATCGACATGGTGATCTGCGCGGCATCGCACCAGCAACGCCCCTATCCGGCGCAGGCGATCGAAATCCAGAAGGAATTGGGAACGTCTGGCGCCGCGTTCGACATGAGCCTTGGCTGTTCGTCGGCGGTGGCCGGCCTGCATGTCGCCTTCAATCTGTTGCGCGCCGGCGCGCACAGGCGCGTGCTCGTCGTTACGCCGGAGATCATCACCGGCCATCTCAATTTTCGCGATCGCCAGACGCATTTCATTTTCGGCGATGCGGCGGCGGCGCTTCTGCTTGAGGCCGTCGATGACGACGAGGAGCGGAGCGGGCGGTTTGAGGTGATCGACACGCGGGGCTGGACGCAGTTCTCCAACAATATCCGCACCAATTTCGGCTTTCTCAATCGCGCCGGCCTCGAGGATCCCTCGGTCGTGCCGATGGAAGGCAACATGATCAAGCAGGTCGGCAACAAGGTCTTCAAGGAAGTGACCGTCGCCGGCCACCGCTTCATCGTCGATTTCCTGAAGGAGCACGGCCACTCGCCGCAGGGTATAAGGCGCTTCTGGCTGCATCAGGCGAATGCGCGCATGAATGCGATGATCCTGAAGCTGTCCTTCGGTCACGAGGTCGGCCACGACCGCGCGCCGATGGTCCTTTCCGAACTCGGCAACACGGCTGCCGCCGGCGCGGTCATCGCGCTCGAACAAAACCATCGCGACCTTGAAGCGGGCGATGTCGGGCTCCTGTGCGCATTCGGCGCGGGCTATTCGATCGGCGGCGTACTTTTGCGCATGATGTGAGCGTCGGCGCTGATCCGCCCATCAGCGAAATTGACTGGATTTGCGACATCGGGCACGGCAAAAACGCCCTGAAACGGAGGCGAAGCCATGGCGGAATTGTTCGAGCGCAGCGCGGACGAAATCGAAATCATTCCGGCGCGAAAGCTTGTGGGCACCGTCGGCGGGCTTTTGCGTGCGTCGGGGGATGATTTCGTCACCGAAAAGGTGAGCCAGCTTCAGCTCGATTTCGAGGGTGTTGCCGGCGATTTTCATCGCGGCCGCACGCGGCGCTCGGGCGGGCGCGAACCCTGGTATCCGCGCGGAACGGAAATGCGCAACGAACGGCAGGTCTCCATCGTCGCCGATGACGAACTTGCCAAAATAGCCGACGGCATGGGCATTGCGCGCATCGCGCCGGAATGGATCGGCGCGAATCTGGTGCTCGACGGCGTGCCGCGTCTTTCGCTTCTGCCGGCGGGCACGCTGCTGTTCTTCCAGGAGGGCGTCACGCTGAAAATCGACAGTCAGAACGGGCCATGCCGGCTGGCGGGCCGTTCCGTCGCCGATCACGCCGGGATGGCGGACCGTGAAGCGGGGGCGCTTCTTTTCCCCAAGGTCGGGCGTCGGTTGCGCGGCCTCGTCGCGTGGGTCGAAAAGCCCGGTACGATCACGGAAGGGGAGGCGGTTTCCGTTCGTGTTCCCGAACAGTGGATCTATCGAGGCTGAGGCTCAACCGGTTTCGTCGTCGTCAGGATCAAGCAACCGCGTCGCGCGCCATGTCGTCAGGACAGTGTTGATCTGTTCGATGACGAAGTGGCGCGCGGAGTCGCGATCATAGCCTTCGTCGAGCAGGGCATCGTAGTCCGTGTGTTCGTGCCTGATATGCGTGATGGTCGCGATCCACATTGCGATGGACGGCGGCAGGTCGCGCAGCTTGCGCTGGCCGGACAGGTCACGGATCGCTTCCGCGTCCGCATAGGGCGCGAGCGGAATGAGCGCCGTCAGCGCCTTGGCCAATGCTTTCTGACGTCCGGTCGAGGGCTTCATCGGCGCGTCACCGTGGCGTTCGGCACCGCATCCGTCGAGGCGTAATACGGTTTGATGTCGAGAAGCGGTGTGCCGTCGAGCACGTCGATGGTTTCGAGGTCGAGAATGCCGGCTTCAGCGTCGATGCTTATCAGTTTCACGACATGCAGGCCGATCGGATTGGGTCGCACGGGCGAGCGCAGGGCAAAGGTGCCGGTCGGCTCCGCGCGATGGCGCGGCTTTTGCAAAATGAGATTGCGCCCCGCGTCGCCGAGCCACGTCAAAAGAACGATGTGAGTGGCATCCTCAAGTCCGGCGAGACCCTTTCTGTAGGGGGCATCCACCAGCGCACGGGCAGGGCGGCCGGTTTCGCGCGCGGCGGCCATGTTTTTCGGGCATTCGGTGCGGTCGGTCCATGGCGCGGCAATGCGTCCGATGAAGACGAGATGGGCCTCGCCCGGCATTTCGGCCGGGTCGAATGGCAGGGCTTCCTCGCCGTCTCGAATGCCGCTCATGCAAAATACCTTTGGCTGCCCCTTGCCAAATCGATCCAAATACATAAACATATCTTTATGTCTTTCACGGAGTTGGCGATGCTTGCCTCCCATCCCATCAATCTGACCTCGCTCGTTGATAGCTTGAAGGCGGCTGCCGAATCCAGCCGGCTTCGCATTCTCGTGCTTTTGTCGCGTGGCGACCTGACCGTCTCCGACCTGACCGAAATCCTGGGGCAGTCGCAGCCGCGCGTCTCGCGACATCTCAAGCTGCTCCTCGAAGCCGATCTCATCCACCGGTATCAGGAAGGGTCGTGGGCGTATTTCGGCTTGTCGGACGGAGACTGGGTTCGCGATTTCCTGTCGACCATGGTCGCGCGGCTCGATGCGGCCGATCCGACGATCGAACGCGATCTGGAGCGGCTCGATGCCGTCAAGCAGCGCCGCCAAAGCCGGGCGAGCGATTATTTCAGCGCCAACGCCGTCGAATGGGACCGCCTGCGCTCGCTTCACGCGCCCGACAAGGCGGTGGAAAGCGTGCTGACAAAAATCGTCGGCAAGACGCCGTTCCAGTCGATGCTCGATCTGGGTACGGGAACCGGCCGGATGCTCGAACTCTTCGCGCCGCTTTACCGGCGCGGCACGGGCGTAGACCTTTCCCGCGAGATGCTTGCCGTGGCACGGGCCAATCTCGACAAGGCCGGCATCGCTCAGGCGCAGGTGCGCCTCGGCGACCTTTACGCACCGCCGGTCGAACGCGACAGCTTCGACCTCATCACCATGCATCAGGTGCTTCACTATCTCGAAGAGCCGGCGCTCGCCATTCGCGAGGCGGCGCGGCTGCTGCGCCCGGCCGGACGGCTGGCGATCATCGATTTCGCGCCGCATGCGCTCGATTTCCTGCGCGACGCGCACGCCCATGTGCGGCTGGGCATTTCCGATGCGCAGATCGGCGACTGGCTGGCGGAGGCCGGCCTCGATCTCGAGGCAAGCGAAACCGTACCGCCGGACGCCGAAAGCGATCAGCGGCTGACGGTCAGGATATGGCTTGCCCGCGATCCACGCATCCAGATCGCTTCACCCTCGCAACCCGCTTCACAAAAGGCTCTCGCGTGATGAAGGACATCCAGTTTTCCCGCCGCTCCGATCTTGGCGAGCGCATCGGCGTTTCCTTCGAGTTCTTTCCGCCGAAGACCGATGCGATGGAAGCGCGGCTTTGGGAGGCGGTCCGCCGGCTGGAGCCGCTCAGCCCCCGTTTCGTATCCGTCACCTACGGAGCGGGCGGATCGACCAAGGCGCGCACGACGAGTTCGCTTGCTCGCATCTGCGGCGAAAGCACGCTCGACGCCGCCGCGCATCTGACCTGCGTGGATGCCAGCCGCGCCGAGGTCGACGCGGTGATCCACGAATTCGCGCGGCTTGGCGTGCGCAGTTTCGTCGCCCTGCGCGGCGATCCCGCCGAGGGCGTCGGCACGACCTACAGACCGCATCCCGACGGCTACCGGAACACGGCCGAACTGGTCGCTGCCCTGCGCCGGATCGGCGATTTCGATGTGTCGGTTTCGGCCTATCCCGAAAAACATCCCGAAAGCGCGGATTTCGCGACCGACATCGACGTGCTCAAGCGCAAGGTCGATGCGGGGGCCACACGCGCCATCACCCAGTTCTTTTTCGACAACGACGTCTACGAGCGCTATGTCGAGCGCGTGCGCCGTGCCGGCATCTACATCCCGATCGTGCCGGGCATTTTGCCGATCCAGAATTTCAGGCAGATGGCCGGGTTTGCAGGGCGCTGCGGCACCCATGTTCCGCAATGGCTGGCAGACCGGTTCGACGGCCTCGACAACGATCCCCAGACCCATGCCCTGATCGCATCGGCCGTTGCCGCCGAGCAGGTGCTCGACCTGATCGAGCGCGGCGTAGAGGACTTTCATTTCTACACGATGAACAAGGCCGACCTTGTCTTCGCCATCTGCCACCTGATCGGCATCCGGCCCGGCGCGCAAAGCGAGCGGATCGCGGCCTGAACGCAGAAAGGCCGGGCGAACCCGGCCTTTCCTTTATGTCTGGTCGGTCTTGACGGGGTCGCTCTTAAACGACGATCCCCATGACCAAGGCTCCGATGAATGCAAACGCAGCACATATCATCAATGCGTTGATGGGCCGTGTCAGTCCCATAGGCGGTGCCTCCTCTACAGACTACGCAGGATCGGAATCTAGGCAACTTCGCCCGTCAAGCAAGGACAAATATTGCTGCAATGCGACGCCGGTGTAGAAAAAACGACCTATCGAACGATCTATCCCATTCTAACTAAACGCGTAATCCCGTTTAACCACCTGTTCATAAATATGACATCGGCGTGACGGAAATATGCCGTGCCGATACGTCACCGCCGCCCGAGAAGCCGTCCGTCGATGACGATCAGCCCCGATCCGATCAGGGCCATGCCCGCCAGCTCGAACGTTTCTAGGCGCTCGGCGAGAAAGACCGCGCCGAGGATGATCGCGAAGACGGGTACGATCAGCGTAACCAGTGAGGCATTGGTCGCTCCGGCGGATGCGATCACCGAAAAGAACAGGATATAGGCGAAGGCGGTCGAGGCGAGCGCCAGGCCGACAACCGAAAGCCACGCCGCCTCGCTGACGTTTCCAAGACCGGCAAGACCGCCGGTTGCCAGAATGATCGGCAGCATGATCACGGTCGATGCAGTCAATTGGCCGGTCGCGACGATGGGCGGGGGCAGGGCGCGAAACCGCTTGGCGAAGATCGCCGCACAGCCATAGGAAAAGGCGGTTCCGATCAATGCGAGCTTGGCCCAGGCGGGGCCGCCGAGATCTGCGAGCAGGCCGGGTCCGATCATCACCGCCGTTCCCGCGATGCCGAGCGCGATACCGGCAAGCTTGCGGCCGGTGAACTTCTCGTCGGTCGTGAAGGCGTTCGCCAGAATCACCGTCCAGAACGGTGTGGTGGCATTGAGCACCGAGGCAAGGCCGGCCCCAAGCTCCGTCTGGCCGAGGAACATCAGCGAAAAGGGAATGATGTTGTTGAGGAGCGCAAGCAGGAAGAAGCTCGCGGCCATCGGCATCACCAGCGCGAAGGAGGGGCCGCGCCAGAGCAGATAGAGATGCAGCGCCGCGGCGGCCAGCGCGACGCGCAAAAGGACCAGCGTCAGCGGCGCTATTTCCAGAACGGCGATACGGGCGAAGAAGAACGAGCCGCCCCACAGCAGGCCCAGCAGCAGCAGCATGCTCCAGTCGCGCAGCGACATCTGCGTGGTCAGGCGGGGTAGCGATGCGTCGGTCATCTTGCGGTCCTTTGGTCTCGCTCTACGACCGTTGGGAAAACCGCGCCACCCGAAAATGCTGAATATGATTGTCAACCGCTTTGATGGCAGGTTCGGTTCTATCCGTCATGTTCGTGCGCTAGGTTCGCAGGACAGTGCAGGAGCTACCATGCAGAAATTCGAAAATGCCCGCGAAGCCGCCCTCGCGCTTCGGCCAGACGATCCGATCTATTGCTTTCGCCCGGACGTGCTGAAGGAAGACGCGCTGCAGTTCATGGGCATGTTTCCCGGCAAGACGGCCTATGCCGTCAAGACCAATGGCGAACCGATGGTGCTCAAGACGCTGGCGGAGATCGGCGTCGATGCCTTCGATGTGGCTTCGCCGGCCGAGTTCGAGGCGGTGCGGTCCGTCGCGCCGCAGGCCGAGATGCTCTACATGCACCCGGTCAAGGCGCAGTCCGACATCCGGCTCGCCCTCGAGACCTACGGCATCCGCGTCATCTCGCTCGACCATGAGGACGAGATCACCAAGATGACGCGCGTGGTGCGTGCGCTCGACATCGATCCGGGTCAGATCACCGTCTTCGTGCGGATACAGACAAAGGGAAGCGCCGCTTACGAGTTGTCGAAGAAGTTCGGCGCGGGTCCGGCGACTGCCGTGGAACTGATGCAGCGCCTTCACCGGCAGGGCTACAAGGTCGGCATCTGCTTCCATGTCGGCAGCCAGATCGAGGACCCGGACACCTATGAGCGCGCGCTGGCTTCCGCCGACTGGGTGCGCAACCGTTGCGGCGTGCCGCTGGCGGGGTTGGACGTGGGCGGCGGGTTTCCGGCCGAATACGGCCATGACCCCAACAGCAAGAAACCGGCCATGCCGTCCATCGGTCAGTTGATGTCGAGGCTTCGAAACGACATCGACGAATGGGGATTTTCGGACGTGCCGCTGGTCGCCGAACCGGGGCGGGTAATCGTCGCGCGTGCCTTTTCGCTCATTGTTCGGGTGCTGCTGCGCAAGGGCAAGCGGCTCTACATCAATGATGGGATCTGGGCGTCGCTGTCGGATTCATGGACCGGCAAGATCACGCTGCCGGCGCGGTTCATTCCCGATCCGGCGATCCGCTCGCGCAACGGCAGGGCGGAAAACATCGTGCCGTTCAAGGTGTGCGGCGCGACCTGCGATTCGGTCGACATCCTGTCGCGCCCGTTCTGGCTGCCGGAAACGGTCGATACGGGCGACTGGATCGAGATCGGCCATATAGGCGCCTATTCGCTGTCCTTGCGCACGCGGTTCAACGGGTTCTACCCGGATACGTTCGTGGAGGTGACGACGCCGTTCGAGGAAGGGACGAAGCCGGAAGGTTTCGCCAGTCTGGAGACGATGGCGGATTAGATCGCTCAAGCTTTCGCTGGGAGTCCCCTCACCCTTACCCTCTCCCCAAGGGGAGAGGAGGCAGGAGCGTCGCGGCAATCTGCCTTCTCCCCGCGGGGAGAAGGTGCCGGCAGGCGGATGAGGGATATCCTGCGGTAGCAGCGGATGGGATCCGGCGCTCAACTCGTTGACGTATTGCGCGCGACCCAATCGCGCCAATCGCGCACGGACCCGTTGAAGACGTTGATGTCCGCATCGCCGACCTTGCCCGGCACGATGCCGGTGCCGGTATATTGCCAGAACAGGAAGTTCTCACCGTTGTAGCGGTCGTGCGGGTGGGCGGCGACCGAACGGAGCCACCAGTCGTAGCCCTTGAAGGTGTGGAGCCGGTTGTCCTCGTAGAAGTCCACAGAAGTGTAGATGATCGGGCGCTGGCCGTAATGGCGCTCGATGATGTCGAGGAAGATCTTCATCTCGCTATGGACGATGCGCCAGTCCGGCCGGGCGCGGCAGGTCGGGGACAAATGGTTCCATTCCATGTCCAGCACATGCGGCAGCGTGCCGGCTTCGCGCGGCACGTTGCGGATGAACCATTGCGCCTGTTCCGACGCCGGGCGGCAAAAATAGAAGAAGTGGTATGCGGAGCGCGGAATGCCGTGCCGGCGCGTCGCGTTCCAATTGTCCATGAAGCGCGGATCGAGCATGTCGCCGCCCTCCGTTGCCTTGATGAAGGCGAAGGAAATGCCCGCGTCGCGTGCGGTCGGCCAGTCGATGTCGCTCTGGTAGCGTGAGACGTCCGTACCGTGGACGGCATAGGACGATGGCGCGCGCCCGCTCCACGGATGCGGCTTGCGGTCGCCGAAACGCGGATTTGTCACCTTGACAGGCGCTTCGACGCCGGCCGCCTGCCCAGTGGACGTGCCCGAAATCGGCGCTATCGCCGCAAGGTCGAGCCCGGTCGAACTGCATCCCGTCAGGAGCAAGGCGAAGGTCAGCATGGCTGCAAAGATGCGCATCGGATGTCCCGCAAAGCCGGCCGGACCACAGATCTTATGCGCCCGCCGAATCGTCCCAAGGCCCGAGGCTTGCGCCTTCATGGTTGAGGGGAGGTTAACGGCGAACCGGCAGATTTGCCATGACGCCCGCGACACACTTGCAATCCCTCCTGCGACGCGATGAATTCGGGCCTTGCGAAAGCGAGGGGGAATCGAATGCGCATTTTGAAGAGAGTGTTCAAGGGCGTGCTCGTCCTGCTGGCGGTAGCGATCGGCGGCCTTGCTGCCTGGCTCTATTTCGCGCCACCGGACCTGATCAGGGTCGGCACGGGGTATTCGGCCAAGATCGTCTGCTCGAATGTGTTCCTGGCGGGCCGCGATCCCGAGGAGGTGCTCAAACTAGACGTCCAGGCGCCGGGGCATCCGCTTCTCGGGTTCATCTCCGTCGATGTGGATCGCGAGCGCGGGGTCGTCTCGGCCGCGCTTTTCGGCGTGTTCGGCCGCAATCAGGCCGTCTATCGCGAAGGGCTCGGCTGCGCGAGCGCGCCTGGTGGGGCGACTGCACGTATCCCTGCGCTGGGGGCGGCGGCTCGCACAGCAAGCGTCGAACGCGACACTTCCGCTCTCTGGCCCGAGGGCGACGCGGTCGAAGCGTCCGCCGATCCCGACATCACCGCCATTCTGGACGATCCGGCAATGACGGGATCTGGCATGCGCGCCGTCGTCGTCGTTCAGGGCGGACGTATCGTCGGCGAACGCTATGGCGAAGGGTTCGATGCGGGCACGCCGTTGCTCGGCTGGTCGATGACGAAGACCGTCACTGCGGCGCTCTATGGCACGCTGACCGATCGCATCGGCGTCGATGAGGCCGGACTTCTGCCCGAATGGTTCGACGATCGAAGGCACATCACGGTCGCCGATTTGCTCGCCATGTCGAGCGGTCTCCAGTTCAACGAAGACTATGGCGACGTGACCGATGTGACGCGCATGCTCTATCTGGAATCCGACATGGCGTATTTTGCGGCGGACAAGCCACTCGTCGGCAGGCCTGGAGAGGTCTTCAGCTATTCCAGCGGGACGACCGTCATCCTGTCGCGGCTTTGGCAGGACAGGTTCGACGATCCGCAGCAGGCGCTCGGCTGGCCCCGCCGTGCGCTGTTCGGTCCGATTGGCATGGAAAGCGCCGTGCTGGAGACCGACGCAGTCGGCACGTTCGGCGGTTCCTCCTATCTCTACGCGACCGCTCGTGACTGGGTGCGGTTCGGACAATTCCTTCTTCAGGAGGGAGAATGGAACGGCGAGCAGATATTGCCGGCAGGCTTCGTCGAGTGGATGCGCGAGGCTGCGCCGGCGTCCAACGGGCGCTACGGGCGCGGGCAGCTTTGGCTGGCAGGTTCCGAGCGCGGCGCGCAGGTCGCGCTGCCGACCGATACCTATTGGCTGCGCGGGCATGACGGTCAGTTCATGGCTATCGTTCCCTCGCACGATTTGATCGTGCTTCGGCTGGGGCTGACGCCGTCGCGACTGAACTACTCGCCCGCTCCGATGATCGGGGCGCTGGTGGACGCCATTCGATAGATCGCTGTAACATGGAGTCACTCAACGTTATGAAACGATAGAGGGAACGGGGCATTTCTATCTCGAACGCTCGTTACGGCGGGCGGAATGAGAGAGAAGGAGAAATTCAAATGAAGAAGATCATTCTTGCTTCGGTTTCCGGTATCGCGCTCATGGGCCTTGCTGCCTGCACGGACGCTGACGAAACCAACTCGGGTGTCGACACGGCGCCGCCCCCGGCGACGATGGACGATCCGGCAGCGGCTCCGGCCGATCCGGCAGCACCTGCTGACGGCGGAACGATGGCTCCGGCCCCCGCCGAATAATAGATTAGCGTATGAGTACCTTAAGGGGTCGGCTTTGCCGGCCCCTTTTGCTTTGCCCCCTCAACCAGGGGTCGCCAAGACGCATTTTTCTTTCTACAGATGGCAGCCATGTCGATCTGGTTCCGCCTTGGCGATTTTGTCTCGCGTGTCTCCTCCACGGCGGTCACGTCGCTGGTGGAAAGCATCCGGTCGATCTTCGCGACCAACCCGGAATTGCGCCAGCGGGTCGCGTTTTCGGTGGCGATGATCGCGCTTTCGGCCAAGATGGCGAAGGCCGACGGTGTCGTCACCCAGCGCGAGGTGGCGGCCTTTCAGGAAATCTTCGAAATTCCGGACGAGGAGGCGCGCAACGTCTCGCGGCTCTACAATCTCGCCAAGCAGGACATCGCCGGTTTCGACGCCTATGCGCGGCAGATGGCGGCGCTTTGCGGTTCCGGCAAACCCAATTGCGCATTGCTGGAAGACATTCTCGACGGATTGTTCCACATCGCCAAGGCCGACGGCTACATCCACGAACGCGAATTGACGTTGCTGGCGGAGGTCGCTTCGATCTTCGAGATCGACGGATTGCATTTCGAGCGCATTCTGGCGCGGCACACCTTCGGGGCGGAAAGCGATCCCTATCGGGTGCTCGGCGTCCCATCCGACATGCCGTTCTCCGAAATCAGGCGTGCCTATCGCAGGATCGTCGCGGAAAACCATCCCGACAAGCTGATCGGACGAGGAGTTCCCGAAGAGTTCGTCGCCATCGCGACGACGCGGCTTGCCGCCATCAACGCGGCGTTCGAGATGATCGAACGGCGACAGGTTCACGCATGACGGGATTCGTATGCGACTACAGCCATGCCGAACCCCGCGTTTCGCCGAATTTCGGCCCGCGGCCCGATGGGGCAAAGGTTGACAGCCTGATCCTGCATTATACGGGAATGCCGACCGGCGAGGGCGCGGAAGCACGCCTTTGCGATACCGAGAGTTCCGTTTCCTCGCATTACATCGTCCATGAGGATGGCCGCGTCGTGCAGATGGTGCGCGAGGCCGACCGCGCCTGGCATGCGGGGCAATCCTTCTGGCGCGGTTGCCGCGACATGAATTCCTGTTCGATCGGGATCGAGATCGTCAATCAGGGGCATGATGGCGGCCTGCCGCCGTTTCCCGACCGGCAGATCGAAGCAGTCATCGCGCTTTGCAGGGACATTCTCACCCGAAACATTATCGTCCCGGAGCGGGTTTTAGCGCATTCGGATGTGGCACCTGGTCGCAAGATCGATCCGGGCGAACGGTTTCCCTGGTGCGAACTCGCCCGGTCCGGCGTCGGGCATCATATCGATCCCGCGCCGATCCAGGGCGGCCGCTTTCTGGCATCCGGCGACAAAGGAGAACCGGTCGAAGCACTTCAATCCATGCTCGCGCTCTACGGTTACGATGTTGAGATCAATGCGCTTTTCGACGACCAGACCTGCCGGGTCGTCGAAGCGTTCCAGCGTCATTTCAGGCAATCGCTCGTCGACGGCGTCGCGGACCGATCGACCATCGAGACGCTTCATCGCCTGCTGTCCGTTTTGCCGTCCGACCTCGCCATGAGCTGAGGGCTTATGTTGCGGCGACATTTTTTGTGATTCGCCGGATCATTTTTGCGACGGGTTCGGCTTTCATCTGGGTGCCTGTTCCAGAAGGCGAGGCCGCCAGGTTTCGCCAGTCCAAAAATCAGAGTGCCTTACATTCTCAAAGCACCAACCTAGACGGGTAAACATGAAAAAACTGACCGTTGCGGCGGCAGCCCTGGCTGCCGGGATGACTTCCTTTGCCTCGCTCTCTCTCGCCGACAAGGATTTTGCGGCCGTTGCCGAATCGAAAGCCAACATTGAAGCCATGCGTGCCGAAAAGGCACAGGCCGATGAACTGCCCGGCGTCGACATGACGACGACCGCATCGGTTGCCGCAACGCAGGCAGCCGCAGCGAAGACCAATGCGGTCAAGGGCGGAACGTTCGGCCCGATCATCGCGAAATATGCCGCGCAGCACGGTGTTCCGGCCGAACTTGCCCATGCCGTCGTGCAGGTGGAAAGCAATTTCCGGCCGAACGTGACCGGTGGTGCCGGTGAAGTCGGCCTCATGCAGATCAAGCCGGCGACGGCGCGCATGATGGGATATTCGGGTAGCGTCAAGGGTCTGTACGATCCGGAGGTCAATATCCGCTACGGCATGAAGTATCTTGCCATGGCGCAATCGGTCGGCGACGGCACGATGTGCGGCACGATCCTGAAATACAATGCGGGACATGCGGCCAAGCGCATGAACCCGATCTCGGCGAATTATTGCGCGAAGGTTCAACGCATTATCGGCGGGGCAGCCTGACAAGCGCCTTGCGTTTTGCCCTGTGCCAGCCTTTATACGCGCTGTCAGTCGGCCGGGCGGCCGCTTCGCGCTTGTCGCGGGGAGGAAAGTCCGGGCTCCACGGAAAGACGGTGCCGGCTAACGGCCGGCGGGGGCGACCCCAGGGAAAGTGCAACAGAGAGCAGACCGCCTCACTCTTCGGAGTGAGGCAAGGGTGAAAGGGTGGGGTAAGAGCCCACCGCGCTGCCGGCAACGGGAGCGGCATGGTAAACCCCACCGGGAGCAAAACCGAATAGGGGCGGCACGAGGGGAAACCTTCAGGGCTTTTCCGGCCTTGCCGTCCGGGTTGGTTGCTTGAGGCGCATCGCAAGATGCGTCCCAGAAGAATGGTCGCCACGTTCTTGTGTCGCAAGGCGCAAGGGCCATACAGAACCCGGCTTACAGGCCGACTGACATTTTGTTTCAAGCGCTTGCGGCGTGAAGCTGAAGCGCCGATTCAGCGCTTGGCGGCGTCGAGCGACGTCTCGATCGCCCGCCACAACTGGCCGGCCGGCTCGCAGCCGACCGACAGGCGCACGAAGCCCGGAGCGACCGCGTCGCCCCAGCGCGCGCGCCGTTCGGCCGACGAATGGACACCGCCGAAAGAGGTTGCCGGTTGCAGCAATTCGCACCCGTCGATGAAGGCTTCCGCCTTCGTTTCGTTCTCCAGCGTCATGCCGATCAGGAAGCCGAAGCGAAGCATCTGCGCGCGCGCCAGATTGTGCGAGGGATCACCCGCGAGACCGGGATAGCGCAGAGCGGTCAAATCATCGCGCTTGCCGAGCTTTTCGGCAAGGAATTCAGCGGTGTCGCACATGCGCTGGAAGCGCACGTCGAGCGTCTCGAGCCCGCGATGGACCTGCCACGCCTCGAACGGGCCGGGAATGCCGCCCGCCAGCTTCCGCCAGTCCGATACGGCCGCCATGATCTCGCGGTCGCGGCTCGCGACATGGCCGAACAGGACGTCCGAATGACCGTTCGGGGCCTTCGTGTCCGACGCGACGACGATGTCGGCCCCCAGATCGAGCGGTCGCTGGCCGAGCGGCGTCATGGTGGTGTTGTCGGCGACGACGATCGCGCCGGCCGCGTGGGCGGCATCGACCACAGCCTCGATGTCGCACAAGTCGAGGCCGGGATTGGCGGGTGTCTCGATGAAAACGAGGCGATAGCCTTCGAAGCCGCCATCGAGGAACGTCGCCGTTGGACGCAGATCGTAGGTGACCCCCAGTCGGGTCAGAAACCGCTCCGACAGAACGCGCGTCGTGTAATAGCCGTCAGACGGCAGCAGGATTTTGTCGCCGGCTTTCAGTACCGCGAAGAAGGCGGCGGCGACGGCAGCCATGCCGGACGGGAATCCGAGCACCGGCGCATCTTCCAGATGGGCGAGCATGTCTTCGACCGCTTCCCATGTGCCGTTCGAGAATCGGCCATATTGCGCAAAGCCTTCCGGCGCGCCCGGCAGATGAAACATCGACGCCATGGTCAGTGGCAGCGCGACCGGATCGCCTTTTTTCAGCTTCGAGCGGCGCAGATGGGAGAGGGCGGCGGTGCGTGGCGCAATATCGTCGGACATTCGCGAATCCCTGGCGTTTACGAAAGGCGGAACGCTAGTGCGCCTTGGACGGGCGCGCAACGCCGGCAGGCCGCTGGGTCAGCGAGCCGACAAGCTGCCCGGTAAGTTTTCGTTAGCCTTAATGGCGCATAAACGAAGATGGGCTGAAGTCCTCGCAAAACGCGGCTTCGGACCAGTCTGACCCGTCCAATCCCGTTGACGCCCATAATGGCCCATGATAACTCTCGAGCAACATTCGGTTGTCGTTTCAGTTCACGTTCCAGCGTCCATCAGCTCCGGGCCAACGGGTCCGGCGTGTGGGTGCTGTTGCCAATTCGGCGCCGGGGACAGGTCGAGAGGGGAGAGCACATCTTGGGCGATCGCGCGCAGCACTTCGGCGCACAATATCGGCACGGCCGGGCCTGATGGATCGCTTTCTCTCCAGCGCGGTGAACAGGATCGACGCCAAGGGCCGCGTCTCCGTTCCGGCGCATTTCCGCACGGTCGCCCAGAAGCGCGGCTACAGCGATCTTTACGCCTTGCGCGCGCTCGATGTGCCGGCGCTCGATGTGGGCGGCCCGGACCTGCTCGACCGCTACGAGGAGCGAATCGCACTGGAGGACCCGTTCCTGCAGACGGCGGACGACATGTCCTTTTTCTGTCATGGCGACGGTGCGTTTCTGAAGCTCGATCAGGACGGGCGCATCACGGTCAGCGATTTCCTGCGCGAGCATACCGGCATCACGACGGAAGTCGCCTTCGTGGGACGCGGGACGTTCTTTCAGATGTGGGAGCCTTCGCGGCTGAAAACGTATGGCGAGGCGGTGCGTGCGCGGCTTCTGAAGCTCAGGCAGGCAGCGGCTCGACCGCATGGAGACCCGGAATGATGGCGGGCCACGGCGACGAGAAGGCCGGTGGCGGACCGGCCCGCCACGTTCCGGTGCTTCTGCCCGAGGTGCTTGCCGCGCTTGAGGCCGGACCCGGCCAGGTCGTCATCGACGGCACGTTCGGGGCGGGCGGGTATACGCGTGCTATCCTCAAACAGGGCGCGAACGTGATCGCGATCGATCGCGATCCGACGGCGGTCGTCATCGGCCGGGCGATGGAATCCGAGTTCGCCGGGCGGTTGCGCCTCGTCGAGGGGCCGTTTTCGCAGCTCGATACATATGCGGACGAACCGGTCGACGGCGTCGTCCTCGATATCGGCGTTTCTTCAATGCAGGTCGACGAAGCCGATCGCGGCTTCTCGTTTCGCCATGATGGGCCGCTCGACATGCGCATGTCGGGCAAGGGCATGAGCGCCGCCGACATCGTCAACACCTACAAGACGGGCGATCTGGCGCGCGTTTTCGGCTTTCTGGGCGAGGAACGACAGGCGGGTCGCATCGCCCGCATGATCGAGGACAAGCGCGCGCGCCGTCCCTTCTCGCGCACATCCGAACTGGCGGATGCGATCCAGACGCTTGTCGGGCGCGGTCCGAAGGACAAGATTCATCCCGCGACGCGCGTTTTCCAGGCGCTGCGCATCCACGTCAACGACGAACTGGGCGAACTTGCCCGTGCGCTTCTGGCGGCTGAGCGGGTGCTCAAGCCGGGCGGGCGGCTGGTCGTCGTGACCTTTCATTCGCTCGAAGACCGCATCGTCAAGCGGTTCATCGCCGACCGGGCAGGCAAGGCGTCGGGATCGCGGCATCTGCCCGAGGCCCATCATATCGAGCCGACCTTCGCGCAGGTCGGCAAGGTCGTGGCGACGAGCGAAGCGGAGGCCGAAGCCAATCCGCGCGCACGTTCGGCCAAGTTGCGCGCGGCGACACGCACATCGGCCGCGCCGCGCCGCGCGGATTTTTCACTGTTCGGGCTTCCCAAGCTGCCAATCGTCGGCAGCGACGCCGAGGAGGCGATCTGACATGTTCCGCACAACCGACATCGTTCTCATCGTCGTCATGGTTTCAGCCGCCGCCTTCACCTACAAGACGAAGCACGAGGCCGAAAACCACCTTGAAGAGGTGCGCCGGCTGCAAAGCCAGATCACCTTCGAGCGGGACTCCATCGACGTGCTTCACGCCGACTGGAGCGTGCTTACGCAGCCCTCGCGCCTGCAAAGACTGACCGAAAATTTCCGGGATGAGCTGGAGCTTTATCCCGCCCAGCCATGGCAGTTCGCCACCATTTCGGAACTGGCGCGCCGGCCGCTCGCGATCGAGGATCTCATCGCAGGCGACGGGCTGATCGACGAAACCGCAACCGGGAGCATCATGCAATGAGGATCGTGAAACAGATGTCCTCGCTGCTCCGACGCCCGGCTCGCAAGGCGGACGACGAAGCCATCGTTCTGGAAGGCGCACGCAAGCGTTCCGGCGGATCGACGCGCGCGCGCATGGCCATCACCTTCGCGCTCTTCATGGGCGTTTATGCAGTGATCGGCGGACGCCTCGTTTATCTCGGCCTCGAAGACCTGCCGGCCGGCGGCCCGCCGCCCTCGCGGGTGACCGCCAACCGGCCCGATATCGTCGACCGCAACGGAATGGTGCTCGCCACCGATATCAAGTCGGCATCGCTTTTCGCCGAACCGCGCCGGATCATCGATCCGAACGAGGCGATCGAGAAGTTGCGGACCATCCTGCCCGACCTTGACTATAACCGGACCTATCAACGGCTTTCCACCGATGCCGGGTTCGTGTGGCTGCGCCGGCAATTGTCACCGCGTCAGCAGGCCGACATCATGGCGCTGGGCATTCCCGGCGTCGGGTTCCGGACCGAAAAGAAGCGGTTCTATCCGGGAGGCGCGACGGCCTCGCACGTCCTCGGTCTCGTCAATGTCGACAATCGCGGCACGGCGGGCATGGAAAAATACATCGACGACCAGGGCCTTGCCGATCTTCAGGAGAGTGGGCTGGCGCTTGCCGGGGATTTGTCGCCGGTGAAGCTGTCGCTCGATCTGCGCGTCCAGCACATCGTTCACGACGAACTCGTCACTGCGATGGAAAAGTATAACGCGATCGCGGCCGGGGCCGTCGTGCTCAACGCGAAGACGGGCGAGGTCATCGCCATGGCCTCGCTGCCCGACTACGATCCGAACAATCCCTTCAATGCCCTGGAAAAGGACCGGCTCAACCGCATGTCGGCGGGCGTGTTCGAGATGGGCTCGACGTTCAAGGGCTTCACCACCGCGATGGCGCTGGATTCCGGGCTCGTCAAGATGACGGATCGGTTCGACGCGACCGCGCCGATCCGCATCGGCGGCCATACCATCCGCGACTTTCACGGCAAGGGCCGTGTCCTGACTGTACCGGAAGTGTTCCTCTACTCGTCGAATATCGGGACGGCGCGCATGGTCGACGTGCTCGGCATCGAAAGCCAGCGCAACTATCTCAAGCAACTCGGCCTGCTCGACCGCATGACGACCGAACTGCCCGAGGTCGCGCGCCCGACGGAGCCGGCGACATGGCGCAAGATCAACTCGATCACGATCTCCTTCGGCCATGGCGTGGCGACGACGCCGCTCCAGACCGCCGTCGCGGCGGCCGCAGTGCTGAACGGCGGCAATCTCATCAACCCGACCTTCCTGCCGCGCAGCGAGGATCGGGCGATGAATCAGGCATTGCAGGTGCTCAAGCCCTCGACCAGCGACCAGATGCGCTACCTGTTCCGCTACAATGCGGAGAACGGCTCCGCTCGCCGGGCGGAAGTGCCGGGCTACTTCGTCGGCGGCAAGACCGGAACGGCCGAAAAAGTCGTCAATGGCCGCTATGCCAACGATGTGCGGTTCAATGCGTTTATCGCAGGATTTCCGATGAACGATCCCGAATATGTGGTTCTCACCATCCTTGACGAGCCCAAGCCCGAAAAGGCAGGAATGAGCGCGACTGCGGGTCTGAATACCGCGCCGATGGCAGGCAACATCGTGCGCCGCTCCGCCGCACTTCTTGGCGTAAAGCCAGATTTCAGCCATGAAAGTGGGGCTTTGCTCGCCGCCTATCAGTGATTCCGGCCCGCTGCCCTTTGGCCGCCGGCTTCCGTTCGATTGGAAACGCATGAAACTTGCCGACCTTGCAACCGTCCAAGCCGTCGTTCCGCCCGAAGCGGGTGCGATCGAGGTGAGGGGCTTTGCGCTCGATTCGCGTAAGGTCGAGCCGGGTTTCGTCTTTGCGGCACTTCAGGGCTCGAAGGCAGACGGCTCCGACTTCGTGGCGGAGGCGGTCGCGCGCGGCGCAAGCGCGGTCATCGCCGCGCCCGATTCGAGGCTGGTTGCGGATGTGCCCGTCATTCGGTCCGACGATCCCCGCCGCACGCTTTCCCTGGCGCTGGCAGCCTTCTACGGCACACAGCCCAAAACGATGGTCGCGGTTACCGGAACGGCCGGCAAGACCTCGGTCGCCAGCTTCACGCGGCAGATCTGGGAGTATGCGGGCGAACAGGCGGCCAGCATCGGCACGACCGGGATCGTCTCGCCGAAGCTCACCCAATATGGCTCGTTGACGACGCCGGACCCTGTCGCGCTGCACCAGCTTTTGAAACGGCTCGCGGATGATGGCGTGACCCATGCGGCGATGGAGGCGTCGAGCCATGGGCTCGAACAGCGCCGGCTCGACGGGGTGAAGCTGGCGGCCGCCGGCTTTACTAATCTCGGCCGCGACCACATGGATTATCATCCGACGATGGACGAATATTTCGCAGCGAAAATGCGAATTTTCGACACGTTGATGCAAAAATCCGGTCCTGCGATCGTCTTTGCGGACGATGTGTGGTCGGCTCGGGCGATCGAGGCGGGCAAGAAGGCTGGTCTGGACGTCCTGACCGTCGGCCGTGCCGGGACGTTTCTGGAGCTGAAGCGCGTCGAGCATGAGCGTCATCGCCAGCGCACCGAGCTTTGCCATGAGGGCCGCATCTACGAGATCGACCTGCCGCTGGCAGGCGATTTCCAGATTTCGAATGCGCTCGTCGCTGCCGGTCTTGCCATTGCAACCGGAACGCCCACCGCAACGGCGCTCGGCGCGCTGCGCAAGCTGAAGGGTGCGTCCGGCCGTCTCGAACTGGTCGGCACGACAGGCGAGGGCTCGCCCGTCTATGTCGATTATGCGCATAAGCCGGAGGCGCTGGAAAACGTGCTTTCGGCGGTGCGGCCGTTCACGACGGGACGCGTGATGGTCGTGTTCGGTTGCGGCGGCGACCGCGACAAGGGCAAGCGGCCGATCATGGGCGAGATCGCCGGACGGCTTGCCGATGTGGTAATCGTGACCGACGACAACCCGCGCTCCGAGGAGCCGGCATCGATCCGCGCCGCGATCATGGAGGCTGTGCCGCAGGCAACCGAGATCGGCGACCGGCGGCAGGCGATCCGTGCGGCGGTCGGGATGCTGTCCAAGGGTGACACGCTGATCGTTGCGGGCAAAGGACACGAGGAAGGGCAGACCGTAGGCGACAGGACGCTGCCCTTTTCCGATCATGACGAGGTGCGGGCGGCGTTGAAGGAGAACGCAAAATGAGTCCGCTCTGGACTGGAACCGATCTCGTCGCCGCCATGGCCGGACGGCCCGTCGGCTCGATGCCGCAAGGCATAACCGGTATCTCGATCGACAGCCGCACCTTGAGGCCCGGCGAAGCCTTCTTCGCCATCAAGGGCGACCAGTTCGACGGGCACGACTTCGCGACGGCCGCAATCAAGGCCGGCGCGAGCCTTCTCGTCGTTCAGGAAAACAAATTGCCTGCTCTCGGACGTCTCAACACGCCGATGATCGTCGTTCCCGACGTTCTCGAAGCGCTGGTCGCGACCGGCATCGCCGCGCGCACGCGCTCCAAGGCGAAGATCATCGCCGTGACGGGCTCGGCGGGCAAGACGAGCACGAAGGAGGGGCTGCGCACGGCGCTTTCGGCCGTCGGCACGGTTCACGCATCGGACAAATCGTTCAACAACCATTGGGGCGTGCCCCTGACGCTCGCCCGCATGCCGGCCGAGACGGACTACGCCGTCTTTGAGATCGGCATGAACCATCCCGGCGAAATCCGCCCGCTGGTCAAGATGGTCAGGCCGCATATCGCCATCGTGACGATGATCGCGGCCGCCCATCTCGGTTTCTTCAAGGATGTCGAGGAGATCGCGACCGCCAAGGCCGAGATTTTCGAAAGTGTCGAGCCCGGCGGCCACGCGCTGCTCAACCGTGACGACGCGCATTTCAAGCAGCTCGAAAAGGCCGCGCGCGATGCGGGCGTCGACAATGTCTGGGGCTTCGGCGAGCACTCGCGCGCTACGTTCAAGCTCGTAAAGACGAAGATGTTCGCTGACGGCGCGGCCTTTACGGCCAAGATGGCCGGCGAAGACCTCGTCGCCAAGATCCGCGCCCCCGGCCGTCACATGGTTCAGAACGCGATCGCCGTTCTGGCCGCCTCCTATCTCGCCGGTGCCGATATGGCGCGCGTTTCCCACGCGCTGGCCGATATGCGCCCGGAAGAAGGGCGCGGCGCGCGTCATCGTCTCCAGCACAGCCAAGGCGCGTTCGTCCTGATCGACGAAAGCTACAATGCCAACCCGGCGTCGATCCGCGCTGCGATGGATGTGTTGCAGGCCACTGATGTAAACGGTCACGGACGCCGCATCGCCGTTCTGGGCGATATGCTGGAACTGGGCGTTCATTCGCAGGCCTTGCATGCTGAACTGGCGGAAACCATCGATCCGGCGGCGACCGGCGTCGTATTGCTGGTCGGCCCGGAAATGAAGGCGCTGGCCGAGGCTCTGCCGGACACTATGCGCGTCGAGCACCGCGAGACGGTCGGCGAGCTTCAGCCGGTTCTGACCGGCCTGGTGCGGGCCGGCGACGTAGTGATGATCAAGGCGTCGAAGAGCATCGGCGCGTCAAGGCTCGTCACAGCCTTGCGCGATATGTTCCCCGCAGCCGAAACGAATCCGCAGCGCGAAACCGCTCAGGACGCCTGAGGAGACAGGAACCGACATGCTGATGCTTCTCGTACCGCTGGCGGATCAGGTTTCGGCCTTCAACGTCTTCCGGTACATTACTTTCAGGACGGGCGGGGCGCTGATCACGTCGGCGCTCATCGTGTTCATCTTCGGGCCGATGATCATCGACGCACTGCGCATCCGGCAGGGGCGCGGGCAGCCGATCCGCGCGGACGGGCCGCAGACCCATTTCAAGAAAGCGGGCACGCCGACCATGGGCGGCCTGATGATGCTCATCGGCATCGTCGGCGCATCGCTTTTGTGGGCAAATCTCGGGTCCATCTATGTCTGGGTGGTGCTGCTGGTCACGCTCGGCTTCGGCGCGATCGGCTTTTACGACGATTACCTCAAGGTCACGAAGCAGTCCCATATGGGCTATTCGGGCAAAGCGCGCCTCGGCATGGAGTTCCTGATTGCGGGGATCGCCACCTTCGTCATCATGAATGCCGGCGAAGCGCCGTTCTCGTCGTCGCTGACCTTCCCGTTCATCAAGGATTTGCTGCTCAATCTGGGATGGTTCTTCATTCCGTTCGCCGCCTTCGTCATTGTCGGCGCGGGCAATGCCGTCAATTTGACGGATGGCCTCGACGGCCTCGCCATCGTCCCGGTGATGGTGGCGGCGGCAGCGTTCGGCGTCATCGCCTATCTGTCGGGCAACGCGGTCTTTGCCGATTATCTGCAAATCCATTTCGTACCGGGCACCGGCGAACTGGCGGTCATTCTCGGCGCGGTGATCGGCGCGGGGCTCGGCTTCCTCTGGTTCAACGCGCCGCCCGCCGCCATCTTCATGGGCGATACGGGGTCGCTGGCGCTCGGCGGCCTGATCGGCGCGATCGCGGTGGCGACCAAGCATGAGATCGTGCTCGCCATCATCGGCGGGTTGTTTGTCATGGAAGCGTTGTCGGTCATCATCCAGGTCGGCTGGTTCAAGCTGACCGGCAAGCGCGTGTTCCTCATGGCGCCGATTCATCACCATTTCGAAAAGCTCGGCTGGACGGAGAGTCAGGTCGTGATCCGGTTCTGGATCATCGCCGTGATCCTGGCCCTCATCGGCCTGTCCTCGCTGAAGCTGAGGTAGGAAATGATCGCGGCCCGCTCCTTCGCAAATCGCAGCGTTGCGCTCTTCGGCCTCGGCGGGTCGGGCATCGCGACCGCGCGCGCGCTGATCGAGGGCGGTGCGAAGATGATCGCGTTTGACGACAATCCTCAAAGCGTCGAGCAGGCGAAAAGTGCGGGCGTTCCGGTAAGCGACCTGCGCAAGATCGACTGGACGCCAGTTTCCAGCCTACTCCTTGCGCCCGGTGTCCCTCTGACGCATCCCAAGCCCCACTGGACCGTCGATCTGGCGCGCGCCGCCGGCGTCGAGATCATCGGCGACATCGAGTTGTTCGCACGCGAGCGGCGTCTGGCCGCGCCCGATGCGCCGCTGGTCGCGATCACGGGGACGAACGGAAAGTCGACGACGACGGCCCTGATCGCGCATCTGCTGCGCCACGCCGGTCGCGACACACAGATGGGCGGCAATATCGGCAAGGCGGTGATGACGCTCGAACCGCCGATGCCGGGCCGCCACTACGTCGTCGAGTGCTCGTCCTATCAGATCGACCTCGCCCCTTCGCTGGACCCGACCGTCGGCATCCTGCTCAATTTGACGCCCGACCATCTCGACCGTCACGGAACGATGCAGCACTACGCCGCGATCAAGGAGCGGCTGGTCGCGGGTAGCGAGACGGCAGTGATTGCCGTGGACGACGTCCATTGCGAACAGATCGCGTCGCGGCTTGAAGCGGCGGGAAATCAGGTAGTGCGGATTTCCAAACGGCACGAACTTGCCGATGGCTACTTCGCGTCCGGCTCCGATCTCGTGCACGCATCCGCCGGAAAAAACGAAACCGTCGCATCGCTCCACGGCATCGACACGCTGCGCGGTCAGCACAATGCGCAAAATGCGCTGGCCGCCGTCGCGGCCTGCGTCGCGCTCGGGCTGACCCCTGCGGAAGTCCAGGCGGGTTTGACGTCGTTTCCCGGTCTGGCGCATCGGATGGAACTCGTCGGCACTCGGGGCAACGTGCTCTTCGTCAACGATTCCAAGGCGACCAACGCGGAAGCGGCGGCCCCGGCGCTGTCGAGCTTCGGCAATATCTACTGGATCGCCGGCGGTTTGCCGAAGGAAGGCGGTATCGAGACGCTGCGCGGTTTCTTCCCGCGCGTGAAGCGCGCCTATCTCATCGGAGAGGCCGCGCCCGCTTTCGCAGCCACGTTGGGCGATGCCGCGCCATTCGAGATCGCCGGTACGCTCGATGCGGCCGTGACGCATGCCGCGCGCGATGCCGGCGCGGACGGCGTTGACGAGCCGGTCGTGCTGCTGTCGCCGGCCTGCGCCAGTTTCGACCAGTTCAAGAATTTCGAAATTCGTGGCGATGCCTTTCGCAGCGCGGTTCAGGCGCTCGACGGGTTCGTTTCCTTCGGAGGGACATCCAAATGATCAGTCGCGTCGACCGCAGCCCCGTCGCGCAATGGTGGTGGACAATCGACCGCTGGTTCCTGGCGGCGTTTCTGGCGCTGATGCTTCTCGGCGTCGTCCTGTCTTTCGCCGCCAGCCCGGCAGTCGCCGAGCGCATCGGGCTGGGCAGCTTCCATTTCGTCACGCGCCAGATCATCTTCATGATCCCGGCGGTCATCGTGATGATCGGTGTGTCTTTCCTTAGCCCGCGTATGGTGCGGCGGCTGGCGCTGGCAATGCTGGTCTGTTCGCTGATCGCGATGGTCGCGGTTCTGTTCGTCGGTGCCGAGATCAAGGGCTCGCGGCGCTGGCTGCATATCGGCACCATGTCGTTCCAGCCCTCCGAATATCTGAAACCCGCCTTCGTGGTGATCTGCGCGTGGCTCTTTGCCGAACGCGCACGGTCGAACGTTATTCCGGGCAACCTCTTCGCCATGATGCTGCTCGGCGTGGTTCTGGCCCTGCTCGTTGCGCAGCCCGATCTCGGCCAGTCGATCCTGGTGGTGGCGACGTGGGGGGTCATGTTCTTCCTCGCCGGTCTGCCATGGATATGGATCGCCATCCTGGGCGGACTCGCCCTGACGCTGGGGTTGGGCGCTTACACCTCATTCGATCACGTTCGCGGCCGTATCGACCGCTTCCTGACCGGCGAGGGCGACACCTACCAGGTGGATATGGGGCATGAGGCGATGGTGCGCGGCGGCTGGTTCGGGCAGGGGCCGGGCGAAGGCTCGGTCAAGCGCATCCTGCCGGACAGCCATACCGACTTCGTCTTCGCGGTCGCGGCCGAGGAGTTCGGCCTGATCCTGTGCCTGGTCATCGCCGGCCTGTTCGCATTCGTCGTTCTGCGCGGCATCGCCAAAGCCTCGCGCGAACACGACGATTTCTCCCGTTTCGCGATCGCCGGGCTTGTGGCGCTGTTCGGCTTCCAGTCGATCATCAATATGGGCGTCAACCTGCAACTCCTGCCCACGAAGGGCATGACGCTTCCGTTCATCTCCTATGGCGGCTCGTCGCTCGTCGCGATGGCGATTTCCATGGGAATGGTGCTGGCCCTGTCGCGGCGCAAGCCGCAGCAGCTTAGCGTGCTTTCGGGACGCGGGTTCGGGGCGCAGCCCCTGCCGGCGGGCGAATGACATGAGCCGGGGATTGATGCTCCTTTCGGCGGGCGGCACGGGTGGGCACCTGTTTCCGGCTGAGGCACTGGCGCATGAACTCAATGCGCGCGGCTGGCTGGTCCATCTGGCGACCGACGACCGGGCCGGACGCTTCGCGGGAGACTTCCCGGCCGCCAAGGTCCATCCGATCGATTCGGCGACGATCGGCTCCAAAAATCCGCTGGCGCTGGCGCGAACTTTCCTCGCGCTCTGGAAGGGCGTGCGTCAGGCAACGAAGATCATCGAGACGATCCGCCCCAAGGTCGTGATCGGGTTCGGTGGCTATCCGACGCTGCCGCCGCTCTACGCGGCCACGCGGCGCAACGTTCCGACCATGCTGCACGAGCAGAACGCGGTGATGGGACGTGCCAACAAGGCGCTTGCCGGCAAGGCCAAGGCGATCGCCGGCGGGTTCCTCGAGCCAGGAACCGACAGCCGGGTGGTCGTCACCGGTAATCCCGTGCGTCCGTCGGTGATCGAGGCTTCATCCGTATCCTATGTTGCATCGGGTGCGGGCGAGCCCTTTCATCTGCTCGTCTTCGGCGGCAGTCAGGGCGCGCAGTTCTTTTCGCAGGCGGTTCCGCAGGCGGTGGGCCTGCTGCCAGCCGAACTTCGCGCGCGGTTGAAGGTCACTCAGCAGGCGCGCGTCGATGACGAGGCGGCGGTCAAGGCGGCATATACCGAATTGGGAATCGAGGCGGAGGTCTCGCCGTTCTTCAGGGACATGGCGAAAAGGATCGCTTCGGCGCAATTGGTGATTTCCCGTTCGGGCGCGTCGACGGTTTCGGAAATGGCGGTCATCGGACGGCCGTCCATCCTCGTTCCCTATCCCCATGCGCTCGATCACGACCAGGCGGCGAACGCCGCCGCGCTCGCCGCAGCCGGCGGGGCGCTCGTGGAGGCGCAATCGGGCCTGTCGGCCGAACGGCTTGCGGAACTGATCGCAGGTCTCATGAGCGATGCGGATCGTGCGGGGAAGATGGCTGCGGCGGCCCGCTCGGCCGGAAAGCCGAACGCGGCGGCATTGCTTGCCGACCTCGCCGAGGCTATTGCGGCGGGCCAGACAGTCAGCCAATTCACTCAAGGAGCCGCCCCATGAAAATGCCCCAGACCATCGGCGTCGTGCATTTCATCGGCATCGGCGGCATCGGCATGAGCGGAATAGCCGAGGTTCTTCACAATCTGGGCTACAAGGTTCAGGGGTCGGATCAGTCGGAGAGCGCGAACGTCCAGCGCCTGCGCGCCAAGGGCATCGAGTGCTTCGTCGGCCACGCGGCGGAAAATCTCGGTCAGGCCGAGGTCGTCGTCGTGTCGACCGCGATCCGCAAATCCAATCCGGAACTCAGCGCCGCACGCGAGAAGCTTCTGCCGATCGTGCGGCGGGCCGAGATGCTGGCCGAACTGATGCGCTTCCGGCAGGCCGTCGCCATCGGCGGCACGCACGGCAAGACCACGACCACATCGATGGTCGCGACGTTGCTCGATGCCGGAGGGCTTGACCCGACCGTCATCAATGGCGGCATCATCAACGCCTATGGCACCAATGCGCGCATGGGCGAGGGCGAGTGGATGGTGGTGGAGGCAGACGAGAGCGACGGCACCTTCCTGAAGCTGCCGGCTGAAATCGCCGTCATCACCAATATCGACCCCGAGCATCTCGACCATTACGGCTCGTTCGAAAAGGTGCGCGAGGCGTTCCGCCAGTTCGTCGAGAACGTGCCGTTCTACGGCGTCGGCGTGATGTGCATCGATCATCCCGAAGTGCAGCAACTCGTCGCACGCATCGAGGACCGGCGCGTCATCACCTATGGCGAGAATCCGCAGGCGGACGTTCGGTTCTACAATCACCGGATGGACGGGGAATCGTCGCTCTTCGACGTGATGATTCGCAACCGCAAGCGCGATGCGACCCTGACGATCGAGGGGCTGCGCCTGCCGATGCCCGGCCGCCACAATGTTTCGAACGCCACGGCCGCCATCGCCGTCGCCCACGAGCTCGGCCTCGGTGCGGATGCAATCCGCAAGGGGCTTTCGGCTTTCGGCGGGGTGAAGCGGCGCTTCACGCTGACGGGTGAATGGAACGGCGTGAAGGTGTTCGACGATTACGGACACCACCCGGTCGAAATCAAGGCCGTCCTGCGCGCGGCACGCGAAGCCTGTCAGGGCCGGATCGTCGCGATCGCGCAGCCGCACCGCTTTACGCGCCTGCGCGACCTGTTCGACGATTTCGCGTCCTGCTTCAACGATGCCGATACGGTCATGATCGCGCCCGTTTATGCGGCGGGGGAGGACGAGATCGACGGCATCAACGCCGAGACGCTTGTCTCGCGCATGAAGGCCGGCGGGCATCGCGATGCGCGAACGCTGAGCGGGCCGGATGCGATCGCGTCCGCTGTTCGGGAACTGGTCGAGCCGGGCGATTTCGTCGTCTTCCTCGGTGCGGGCAACATCACGCAATGGGCCTACGCGCTGCCGAAGGAATTGAATTCGCTCGAGGCCGCGGCATGATCGACGGACATGCGCTTCTGGCGCGGCTCGGCGATCTGACCGCCATTCGCGGACGGCTGATGCCCGATGCGCGGATGGAGACGATCACCTGGTTTCGCGTCGGCGGTGCGGCCGAGCTTTTGTTCCAGCCCGCCGACGAGGATGATCTGGCGGCATTCCTGCGCCTTATTCCAGATGATGTTCCGGTTCTTGTCGTGGGCATCGGGTCGAACCTTCTGGTGCGGGACGAAGGCATTCCGGGCGTCGTCATCCGTCTTTCGGCCAAGGGTTTCGGGCAGGTCGAGGTGCTGGACGAAACGCGTTTGCGCGCCGGTGCCGCCGCACCCGACAAGCGCGTCGCGGCTGCGGCGCTCGATGCCGGGATCGGCGGCTTCCATTTCTATCACGGCATTCCGGGCGCGATCGGCGGTGCGCTGCGCATGAATGCGGGTGCGAACGGCGTCGAAACGCGCGAGCGCGTCGTGGATGTCTATGCGCTCGACCGAACCGGCAAGCGCCACGTCCTGTCCAATGCGCAGATGGGCTACGCCTACCGGCATTCCGACGCGCCTGCCGACCTGATCTTCACAGGCGCGCTCATGGAAGGCTACCGGGACGATCCCGATGCGATCCGTGCAGCTATGGACGAGGTTCAGCATCACCGCGAAACCGTCCAGCCGATCAGGGAAAAGACCGGTGGCTCGACCTTCAAGAATCCGGCAGGCACGTCGGCCTGGAAGGAGATCGACAAGGCGGGCTGTCGCGGGCTGGTCATCGGCGGCGCGCAGATGTCGCCCATGCACTGCAACTTCATGATCAATACCGGTACCGCATCGGCCTACGATCTCGAATTTCTGGGCGAAACCGTTCGCGCCCGCGTGCTGGCGAATTCGGGCATCGCGCTCGAATGGGAGATCAAGCGGATCGGGCAGGCGAAGCCGGGCCACGAGGTTGCGGAATTTCTCGGCGAGCGGGTGTGATGCTCGGGGAATGCCAGACAAAGATTGCGCACAATATCCCGGCATCAGGCCCGTTTCATAGCGCTCCGTCCTGCAGAGCGGATGGCTGAATGAACGGCGAGGCATGGATTCCTGTGACGAGCATAGGAATGACGGTTGCAGGGCTGTTTTAACCAGTCTCGCAGGTTGGCGATTTGCATACTCCTCAATGCCGTCATTCCTGTGCTCGTCACAGGAATCCATGCCTCGACTGTCGATATGCCGCTACGGTCTGCGCCATGACCACGATCGTCGACGACGCTACTCACGATCCCCTTGAAGCCGGCTCGCGATCACGGGCTGAAACAAAAAATAATGCTCCCTGAATCCCAAGCACTTGCCACGGAATCCGCGATCTGATTCTTTGGGTGTGCGGCGTTATCTGATTTGAGTCGGCCACGCTTGAAGCGTGTGGGGACGGTTGGCCTTTGTTTGGCCGGCCGGTGTCGATTCACGTCTCGATAGCTGAGAATTTTGGCCCGTTGGAAGAGGGGATTTCCGGGCATGGTGCAAAAACACGTAGCCGTCCTGATGGGGGGATTTTCCTCCGAGCGGCCTGTGTCTCTGGCTTCCGGAAACCCGTGTGCCGATGCGCTCGAAGGCGCGGGCTATCGCGTGACGCGTGTCGACGTGGCGCGCGATGTCGCCTCGGTTTTGGGCGAACTGAAGCCGAACGTCGCCTTCAATGCGCTGCACGGCCCGTTCGGCGAGGACGGCACCATCCAAGGCATCCTCGAATATCTCGAAATCCCCTATACGCATTCAGGCGTCCTTGCCTCCGCTCTTGCGATGAACAAGGAGCAGGCCAAGCGCGTCGCGAAATCGGCCGGCATCCCGGTGGCCGAAGCGAAGGTGATGAACCGTCATTCGATCGGCCAGGCTCACCCCATGAAACCGCCTTACGTGGTCAAGCCCGTCAGCGAGGGATCGAGCTTCGGCGTCGTGATCGTCAAGGAAGATCAGGCGCATCCGCCGCAAATCATCGGCTCGTCCGACTGGCGCTACGGCGACATCGTGATGGTCGAGCGATTCGTCCATGGACGGGAATTGACCTGCGCCGTCATGGGCGATATCGCGCTTGGCGTGACCGAGATCATCCCTGTCGGCCACTCCTTCTATGATTTTGATTCAAAATATGTCGAAGGGGGCTCGAAACACGAACTGCCGGCAAAAATTTCACCGTTTATTTACCAAAAAATACAGACACTCGCGCTCAAGGCTCATCAAGCAATCGGCTGTCGGGGGGTCTCCCGATCCGACTTCCGCTACGACGACCGTCATTCCGAAAATGGCGAGGTCATCTGGCTGGAGGTGAACACCCAGCCGGGGATGACGCCGACATCTCTTGTGCCGGAATTGGCCGAGCATGCGGGGCACAGCTTCGCGGAATTGTTGAGTTGGATGGTGGAGGACGCATCGTGTCTGCGTTAGGAGAGCGAACCGGTCGAGTGACCTGGTCGGCGCATGATGCGTTCGTCCTGCCGCGCTTCCTTCGTCGTCCCGCGCGCCATCTGCATCGCTGGACTTCGGGCGAGGTAGAGCCGCCGCGCTTTGCCGCGCTGATGGCAAGCGCTCTGCTGATCGGCTCGTCGGTGGTCTATGGCACGATCGTCGGTGGACATATGCCCGGCGTCGTTCAGTCGGTCACCGCTCGAACCGGTTTCGCCATCGACAATATCGAGATCGTCGGCAACCGCTACACATCCGAGATCGATGTCTTCGGCGCGGTCGGCCTCGACGGCTGGACATCGCTGATCGGCTTCAGCGCCGGCGAGGCGCGTGAGCGCATCGCGCGCCTGCCGTGGGTCGAGAAGGTCGAGGTGCAGAAGGTCTATCCCTCGACGCTTGCCGTCACGATGATCGAGCGCCAGCCTTTCGCCGTCTGGCAGCAGGGTTCGCGGTTGTGGGTCGTCGAGGAAGACGGCCGGGTCATCACGCCGCTGGCGCGCAGCCAGCATGCCGAGCTTCCGGTGGTCGTCGGGTCGGGTGCGGAAGAACACGCGGCTGAATTCATCAGCGTGATGCAGGGCTTCCCGCAACTCGCATCGCGGACGCGGGCCTATATCCGCGTCGCCGACCGCCGCTGGGACCTGCGCATGCGCAACGGCACGACGGTCAAGCTGCCGGTCGAGAATTACGAGCAGGCGCTTGCCGCGCTGGTCGATGTCGACCGCGCGCAGGAGCTTTTCGCCCGCGACGTTTCGGTGGTCGACATGCGTCTCGACGGCCGGATGGTGCTGCAATTGAGCGAAGCGGCGATGGCCGAACGCGACGACATGCTCAAGGAACGTCTGGGCAGGCGATATTCTCCGGAGAAACGCACATGAGCTGGTTGTCCTCCGGCAAGCCGGCTTCGGCAAAGCGATCCGGCATCGTCACCGTCCTCGATGTGGGATCGAGCAAGGTGTGCTGCATCATCGCCAAGCTGAAGCCGAGCGAGCAGAGTGACGTCTTGCCGGGCCGTACCCATCAGGCACGGGTCATCGGCATCGGCCACCAGAAATCGCTGGGCATCAAGTCGGGCGTGATCGTGGAGCTCGAACGCGCGGAGCAGGCGATCCGGCTCGCAGTCGATGCCGCCGAACGCATGGCCGGGCTGACCGTCGATTCCCTGATCGTGAACATGTCGGCCGGCAGGCTCAAGAGTCGCGTCTTCAGCGCGACGGTCGATCTGGGCGGCCACGAGGCCGACGAATCCGACATCACACGGGTGCTGGCGGCCGGCGCCAAACAGGTGCAGCGCTCCGAGCGCGAAGTCGTTCATTCCATGCCGATCGGCTTTTCGCTCGATGCCGAACGCGGCGTGCGCGATCCGCGCGGCATGGTCGGCGACACGCTTGGCGTCGACATGCATGTGCTGACCGCCGATGCCGCGCCGCTGCGCAATCTGGAACTGTGCATCAACCGTTCGCATCTTTCCGTCGAGCGCTTCGTCGCAACGTCCTACGCAAGCGGACTTTCCGCGCTGGTCGAGGACGAAATGGAGATGGGAGCGGCCTGCATCGATATGGGCGGTGGCACGACCACGCTGGCGATCTTCGCAGACGGCAAGCTTGCCCATGTCGATTCGCTGCCGATCGGCGGAACGCATGTGACGATGGATCTGGCCAAGGGGCTTTCGACGCGCCTTTCGCACGCCGAACGGCTCAAGGTCATGCACGGCTCGGCCATGACCGTGGGCGGAGACGATCGCGACATCGTGACGATCAATCCGATGGGCGAGGACGGCGACGTTCCGCTTCAGGTTCCCCGCTCGGTGATGAACCGGATCATCCGTGCCCGTGTCGAGGAAACGCTCGAGATCGTTCGCGACCGGCTGAACAAGTCCGGCTACGGAAATGTCGTCGGCAAGCGCGTCGTAATGACCGGCGGGGCGAGCCAGCTAACGGGAATGACCGATGCGGCGCGCCGCATTCTGGGACGCAATGTGCGTCTCGGGCGGCCGCTCGGCGTCAGCGGTCTGCCGGAAGCGGCCAAGGGGCCGGCATTTTCGACGGCAGCCGGGCTTTTGATCTACCCGCAAGTTTCGGAACTGGAAAGTCAGCTAAGACGAGGTGGAGGTTTACGCTGGCAGGCCACCGGGACGGGCGGACGATTCCAACGTGTGAGCCAGTGGTTACGGGATAGTTTTTGAGTTTTGACGGGGCTTAGCCCCAGCGGCCGCAGCAGCGTCGCGGCAGGACAGGCGAAAAAAGGACGACACTCATGACAATCAATCTGCAAAAGCCGGACATTACCGAGCTGAAGCCGTGTATCACCGTCTTCGGTGTGGGCGGCGGTGGCGGCAACGCCGTCAACAACATGATCACCGCGGGCCTGCGGGGCGTCGAGTTCGTCGTGGCGAACACCGACGCGCAGGCGCTGACGATGACCAAGGCCGAGCGCCTCATCCAACTCGGCGCGAACGTGACCGAAGGTCTCGGCGCCGGTTCGCAGCCGGAAGTCGGCCGCGCCGCCGCCGAAGAGTGCATCGACGAGATCATCGATCATCTGTCGAACACGCATATGTGCTTCGTCACCGCAGGCATGGGCGGCGGCACCGGCACGGGCGCAGCTCCGGTCGTGGCGCGTGCTGCGCGCGAAAAGGGCATCCTCACGGTCGGCGTCGTTACCAAGCCGTTCCATTTCGAGGGCCAGCGGCGCATGCGCACCGCGGATCTGGGTATCGAGGAACTGCAGAAATGCGTCGATACGCTGATCGTCATTCCGAACCAGAACCTCTTCCGCATCGCCAATGACAAGACCACCTTCGCGGATGCCTTCGCGATGGCCGATCAGGTGCTCTATTCGGGCGTTGCCTGCATCACCGATTTGATGGTCAAGGAAGGCCTGATCAATCTCGACTTCGCCGACGTACGTTCGGTCATGCGCGAGATGGGCAAGGCCATGATGGGCACGGGCGAAGCCTCTGGCGAGGGCCGCGCGCAGGCTGCCGCCGAGGCTGCCATCGCCAACCCGCTGCTCGACGAGACCTCGATGAAGGGCGCCAAGGGCCTTCTGATCTCGATCACCGGCGGGCGCGACCTGACCCTGTTCGAAGTCGACGAAGCCGCAACCCGAATCCGTGAGGAAGTGGATTCGGACGCCAACATCATTCTCGGAGCGACCTTCGACGAGGAACTGGAAGGCGTCATCCGCGTGTCGGTCGTCGCGACCGGTATCGACAAGTCGTCGGCCGAAATCGCCGCCCCGGCGATCACGCCGCGTCAGGCACAGCAACGGCCGGTGCAGGCACCGGTCCAGCAAGCTCCCGCCGCTCCCCAGTCCGCACCGCGCGCGATCGAAGAGCGTCCGCAGCCGGTCGCTGTAGCGGGCCATCCGGTCGCTGCTGCTCCGCTCGATCCGGTCGCCGAGGCGATCCGTCAGGCCGACGCGGAAGCCGCCCAGCTTCGCCCCGCAGCCCCGCAGGACGAGTTCCGCCCGCAAAGCCGCCTGTTCGCGGAGCCGGCCCGTCCGGTCGAAGCGCCGGTCCAGCATGTCGCGCCCGTGCAGCCCGTCGCCGCGCCGGCGCCTGCGCCGCAGGCCCGCATGCCCCGTGTGGAAGACTTTCCGCCGATGGTGCAGGCCGAACTGACGCGTGCCCAGCCGGAACAGCAGAGCGAAGATCGCGGCCCGATGGGCCTCCTGAAGCGCCTGACGAACGGTCTGGCGCGCCGCGAGGAAGAGCCTGCCCGCCTCCAGCCTGCACAGCCGCGCGAGCCGCGTCTGCGTCCGCAGGCACCGGCTCCCGAACAGCGCCGCGCGCCGAGCGCGGATGCGCAGCACTACGCGCCGCGTCGCGGCCAGATGGACGACAATGGCCGCATGGCGGTCCAGCCGCGTCAGGTGCAGGAAGACGATCAGCTCGAAATTCCGGCGTTCCTGCGTCGTCAGGCGAACTGAGCCACTTCCAGATGACATCGTATGGCGGGCCCTTCGGGGCCCGTCGTCGTTTCCGGCTTGCACATGGATCGAGCGCGGCTATGTTCGCGCGAACTTCGTATCGGAAAGCGCATGACGACATTTCAGACGACACTGGCGAGCGAGGCGACGATCGAAGGAATCGGCGTCCATAGCGGCCGCGAGGCGCGGCTCGTTCTGCGGCCCGCCGACCCCAATACGGGTATCGTCTTCGTCGATATGCAGACCGGCCAGCGGCTTGCTGCACGGCGCGAGAACGTGGCGTCGACTGAACTTTCCACCGTGCTCGGCGATCCGAACGGTTTCCATGTCGGCACCGTCGAGCATCTGATGAGCGCGCTTTGCGGCATCGGGCTCGACAATGTCGGGATCGAGATCGAAGGTACGGAAATTCCGATCCTGGACGGCAGCGCGCTGAATTTCGTCGAGATGATCGACGCGGTTGGGCTTGAGCGACAGGAAGCGACGAAGGCCGCGATCCGGGTCCTGCGTCCAATCCGAGTCGAAAACGGACCGGCATGTGCCGAGTTCGTTCCGCATGACGGAAACCGCTTCGAAGTCGCCATCGAATTTCCGTCGCCTGCCATCGGCCGGCAGGAGATCGCCTTCGATCTGGAGCCCGAAACCTATCGTCGCGAGATCGCGCCGGCGCGCACTTTCGGGTTCATGCGCGATGTCGAAAGGCTGTGGGCCGCCGGTCTCGCGCTCGGCTCGTCGCTGGAGAATTCGGTCGTCATCGGCGAGGACGACCGGGTCGTCAATGCAGGCGGTCTGCGCTTCGCAAACGAGTTCGTCCGCCACAAGGCGCTCGATGCCGTGGGCGATCTTGCCATTGGCGGGAGCATGATCACGGGGCTCTACCGCTCGTTCAGGGCCGGTCACCGGATGAATGCGATGGCGCTCGACGCGCTGTTGTCCTCGCCCGATGCGTTCGAGGTGGTTTGACGAATGTGGCCGACGCCGCCACAAAATTGCGGCAATACATTACCATAGCGTTGCTGCCAGCCGGTCGTTATGCTCTAAGACTGGCAATTGCCATTAAGTTTTGCCGGAGGGGCAATGCCCATCGACACGTTCGAACGCACAGAGCGCCAGACCCGTCGCGCCAGACCCGCCTTGCTTCTGGCGGCCGCATTCGCCATGCCTTTCGCGCTCGCTTCCTGCGCGTCGACCGACGATGCGATGGATTTGACCAATTATGTGGAAAGCGTCGAGCCTGCCGACACGCTCTACAATCAGGGCCTTGCCAATCTGGAAGCCGGCCGGCTCAGCGAAGCTGCCAGCAAGTTCGAGGCGGTGGATCGCCAGCATCCCTATTCGGAATATGCCCGGCGCTCCATGGTGATGAGCGCGTTCACGCAGTACCGGCAGGGCAATTACCAGGACGCGATCAATTCCGCGCGCCGCTACGTGCAGCTTTATCCGAACGATTCGGAAGCGGCATATGCACAGTACATCGTCGGCCTCAGCTACTGGCGCCAGATTTCGGACGTAACGCAGGACCAGGCGGACGCGCGCCGCACCATCGAGGCGATGGAAGCCGTCACGCAGCGCTGGCCCGATTCCGAATATGTCGAGGATGCCAATACCAAGATCCGCTATGCCCGCGACCAGCTTGCCGGCAAGGAAATGCAGATCGGGCGCTATTATCTGGAACGTCGCGAATATGTCGCGGCTGTGAAGCGGTTCCGCCTCGTCGTGGAGACCTATTCCAATACGCGCCATGTCGAGGAGGCGCTCGCACGGCTGACCGAGTCCTATTACGCGATGGGCCTCGCGTCCGAAGCGCAGACGGCCGCAGCCGTGCTCGGACACAATTATCCGGACAGCCAGTGGTACCGCGATTCCTACGCGCTCCTGCAATCGGGCGGGCTTCAACCACGCGAAAACTCGGGATCGTGGATTTCGAGGGCCGGCTCGACATTGTTCGGGCGAAGCTGACCCTAACGCTTCATGCTGGCTCATCTGTCGATCCGCGATATCGTCCTGATCGAGCGGCTCGACATCGATTTCCGCTCCGGCCTTTCGGTGCTGACGGGCGAAACGGGCGCCGGCAAATCGATCCTGCTCGATTCCCTCTCGCTGGCGCTCGGCGCGCGCGGGGACGCGTCTCTCGTTCGACACGGCGCGGGGCAGGGCAACGTCACCGCCGTCTTTGACATTCCGGCCGGACATTCTGCGCGTGAACTCCTGCGCGAAAACGGCGTCGAGGACGAGGGCGACATCATCCTGCGGCGTATCCAGACCGGCGACGGTCGCAGCCGTGTCTTCATCAACGATCAGCCGGCGAGCGTAGCGCTTCTTCGCGAGGTCGGCCGGGCTCTGGTCGAAATCCACGGACAGCATGACGACCGGGCGCTGGTGGACGTGACGGCCCATCGCGACCTGCTTGACGCTTTCGGCGGTCATCTTGGTGAAGCGCGCAGCGTCGCGCGTGCCCATCGGCACTGGCGCGATCTGGAAGTGCAGTTGCAGCGCCATCGCGCCAAGGTGGATGCGGCCGCGCGCGAGGCGGACTATCTGCGCGCCTCGGTGGACGAACTTGGCAAGCTCGATCCGCAGCCCGGCGAGGAAACGCATCTTGCCGAGCAACGCGCCGACATGATGCGCTCGGAAAAGATCGCGACCGAGATCAACGACGCGCTCGACGTGCTTTCGGGGCAGGGGTCTGCCGTGCCGCAACTGGCCAGCCTGTTGCGACGCCTGCAACGCAAGGCGGAGGAAGCGCCGGCGCTGCTCGACCCGATCATTTTGCCGCTCGACGAGGCGCTGATCTCGCTCGATGCCGCGCAGACCGCCGTGGACGAGGCGCTGCGGGCGATCGAATTCGATCCGCAGGTGCTGGAACAGGCGGAAGAACGCCTCTTCGCCCTGCGAGCGCTCGCCCGCAAGCATTCCGTGAACGTGGACGACCTTGCCGAATTGCGCGACACGATGCTGGCCGATCTCGCCGACCTCGATGCAGGCGAGGAACGCCTTCAGGCGCTCGAAAAGGATGCGCGCGATGCGCGGGCGGCGTTCGATAAAAAGGCGCTGCATCTGTCGGAGTTGCGCGCCGGCACAGCCGAGCTTCTCGCCCGTGCCGTGATGGACGAATTGCCGGCGCTGAAACTCGAACGGGCAGCGTTCATCGTGGAAATGAAATCCGAACCGGACGATCGCCGAGAATTCGGCATCGACCAGATCGAATTCTGGGTTCGTACGAACCCCGGCACGCGGGCAGGGCCGATCATGAAAGTGGCGTCGGGCGGTGAATTGTCTCGCTTTCTGCTTGCGCTCAAAGTGGCGCTTGCCGACCGGGGGTCCGCGCCCACGCTGGTTTTCGACGAGATCGACACGGGCGTCGGCGGCGCGGTGGCGGATGCGATCGGCGCAAGGCTGGCGCGCCTGTCCGAGCGGGTGCAGGTGCTGTCGGTCACGCACGCGCCGCAGGTCGCCGCGCGTGCCTCGACGCACTATCTCATCTCCAAATCCGGCAATGACGACGGCGTCGCCACGCGCGTCGCGGCGATGGACCTCGATGCCCGCCAGGAAGAGATCGCGCGCATGCTGGCCGGCGCGACGATTACCGACGAAGCGCGGGCGGCAGCGAAGCGTTTGCTTGGGGCTGCCTGAAAGCTCCGCTTGAGCGTGGGACGTTTCCGGCTATTTTGCGGTGCAGTTCCACCGGAAATTCATACCATGACCCATGCTGAAAAACCCGTCGATGACCTGACCCCGGAGGAAGCTGCTGAGGAACTCGCGGCGCTGAGCGCGGAAATTGCGCGGCATGACAAGCTCTATCACGGCAAGGACGCGCCCGAGATTTCCGATGCGGACTACGACGCATTGCGCCAGCGCAATGCCGCGATCGAAGCACATTTTCCCGAACTCGTGCGGGAGGATTCACCCTCCCTGAAAGTTGGGGCCGAGCCAGCGGGGGCATTTACGCCCGTTCGCCACTCGCGGCCGATGCTGTCGCTGGACAACGTCTTTTCCGATGCGGACGTAACCGATTTCGTCCAGTCGGTGCGGCGCTTCCTGTCGCTGAAACCCAATGACGAACTCGTCTTCACCGCCGAACCGAAGATCGACGGGCTGTCCATGTCGCTGCGCTATGTGGACGGAGAACTCGTCACGGCCGCGACGCGCGGGGACGGGACGACCGGTGAGAACGTGACGGCGAACATCCGCACGATTTCGGAAATCCCGAATCGGATCAAGGACGCGCCGGATGTTCTTGAAGTTCGAGGCGAGGTCTATATGGCCCGCGAGGACTTCATGGCGCTGAACGAGCGGATGGCCGAAAGCGGCAGGGTCTTCGCCAATCCGCGCAATGCGGCGGCCGGCAGCCTGCGCCAGATCGATTCGAACGTGACGAAGACGCGGCCTTTGCGCTTCTTCGCCTATGCCTGGGGCGAGACGTCGGAACCGCTTGGCGAGACGCAGTTCGAGGCCGTTGCGCGGCTTGGAAAATGGGGCTTCCCGGTCAATCCGCTGATGGAACGCTGTAGATCGCTTGACGAGATGGTGGCGCATTATCGTGCTATCGAGGCCGGGCGCGCGGACCTTCCCTATGACATCGACGGCGTCGTCTACAAGGTCGACGATCTGGCGCTTCAGGAGCGGCTGGGCTTTCGCTCGCGCAGCCCGCGCTGGGCGACGGCGCACAAGTTTCCGGCCGAAAAGGCGATGACTGAACTCGACGCAATCGACATTCAGGTCGGCCGCACCGGTGCGCTGACGCCGGTCGCGCGGTTGAAGCCGGTGACGGTCGGCGGCGTCGTCGTCACCAATGCGACGCTGCACAATGAGGACTACATCAAGGGCATCGGCATTCGCTCGGACGGGCACGACATTCGCGTCGGCGATACGGTGATCGTTCAGCGCGCGGGTGACGTCATCCCGCAAATCCTCGACATATTGCCGGAAAAGCGACCGAAGGCCGCCCAGCCCTATGTCTTTCCGGATATTTGTCCGGCTTGCGGCAGCCATGCGGTGCGCGAGGAGGGTGAGGCCGTGCGCCGGTGCACGGGCGGGCTCGTCTGCCCGGCGCAGGCGGTCGAGCGTATCCGGCATTTCGTCTCGCGCAACGCACTCGACATCGAGGGACTGGGCGAAAAGCAGATCGAGTTCTTCTACAATCACTCGGACGCGAATTTCTCGATCAGGACACCGGCCGACATCTTCACGCTGGAAGAGCGCCAAAAGAGCTCGCTTGCGAAACTGGAAAATGTCGACGGCTTCGGCGCGGTCTCCGTGAAGAAGCTCTACGCCGCCATCGATGCGCGGCGAGAAGTGGAACATTCGCGCTTCCTCTTCGCGCTGGGCATCCGCCATATCGGTGAGACCAACGCGAAGCGTCTTGCACGGCATTTCCTCAGTTTCGAGGCGCTGCGGATTGCTGCGAGCGAAGCCAAGATGCCGCAAGGAAAGGGCGATCCGGGCAGCGCCGGATGGCAGGAGATCGTCGGCGTCAACGGCATCGGTGCGGTGGTCGCCGAGGCATTGGTGGAGTTCTTCGCCGAAGCGCAGAACATCCGCGCCGTGGACGATCTGCTCGGCCAGATGAAGCCGCGTGATGAAGAGGCGCCGCAGGCTGTTTCGTCGCCGGTCGCGGGCAAGACGGTCGTCTTCACCGGCTCGCTCGAAAAGATGTCGCGCGACGAGGCCAAGGCGATGGCCGAGCGGCTCGGCGCGAAGGTCGCAGGTTCGGTCTCGAAGAAGACCGACCTGGTGGTGGCCGGGCCGGGGGCGGGCTCCAAACTCAAGCAGGCGAGCGAACTCGGAATCGAAGTCATCGATGAAGATCAGTGGTTCGAGCGTGTCGGTCGGTGATCGCTTCGTTTCATTGATGACTGTGCCAAGTCTTTTCATGTGACAGGACAAGAGTGCTGACCTAAGAGAGCGCATGTTCCTCACAGAAGAATTCATGCGCGGCATGCGCCGCAGCACTCCCGTCATCCTGTCTTCCGCGCCTTTCGGCGTGCTCTTCGGCGCGCTTGCGGTCGACAACGGAATGACGGTCGGCGAAGCGGTGCTGATGAGCGCGACCGTCTTTGCCGGCGCGAGCCAGATGGTTGGCCTCGACCTTTTCGGGCAGCACGTCGCGCCATGGCTGATCGTGCTGTCGATCTTCGCGGTCAATTTCCGCCATGTGCTTTATTCGGCGGCAGTCGGGCGGCGCGTACCGCACTGGAGTTCGCCGCAGCGTGCCTTCGGCTTCTTCTTTCTGGTCGATCCGGCCTATGCCGAAGCGGAGGCTCGCGGTGAGCGCGGGCTGGCGGTCAATTTCCCATGGTTCATGGGCATGGTGATTCCCGTCTACATCATGTGGGTGCTGGAGGCCTATGTCGGTGCCGCGTTCGGCGGCCTCATTCCCAACACCTATGCGCTGGGGCTCGACTTCCTTCTGCCGATCTACTTCCTCGGGCTGGTGCTGTCGTTCCGCATGCGGCCGATGTGGTGGCCGATCGTCGCGACGAGCGCGATTACGTCGATCATCGCCTATGAGACGATCGGGTCGCCCTGGCATGTCTCGGTCGGGGCCATAGCAGGTATGGCGTTGGCCGCCTTCATGCCCATCCGGACCAAGGAAGGCGAAGGCGTATGACGACGACGGTCTGGATCATCCTTGCAGGCGCGGTCGCGACCTATCTGTCGCGGATCGGCGGCCATCTCGTCCTGTCCCGCTTCAATCGCATTCATCCGCGCGTGGAAGCCGCGCTTGACGCTGTGCCGGCGGCGGTATTGACCACGCTCGTCGCGCCTGCCGCCTATACGGGGGGACCTGCGGAACTGGCGGCGCTCGCCGTTGCCGCCATTGTCGGATGGCGCGGCGGGCTAATGACGATGTTCCTCGTCGGTGCGGCGGTGCTGATCGCCGGCCGCAATTTATTCTGACAGCGGCGCGGTGGCTTTTTCCAGCCATTGCCTGACATCGTCGTCGACGAGATCGGCGAGTTCGGTAGCCACGCGCGCGTGATAGGCGTCGAGCCAGGCGATTTCCGATACATCCAGCAAAGAGACGTCGACCAGCCGCCTGTCGAATGGTGCAAGTGTCAGCGTCTCGAAGCCGTGCATCGGGATTTCGCCGTCCTCGGTCGTCGTGGCATCCTGTACCACGATGAGGTTTTCGAGCCGGATGCCGTATTCGCCGGGCCGGTAGTAGCCGGGTTCGTTCGACAGGATCATGCCCGGCAGCAGCGTTTGCGTGCCGGTTCGCGCGATGCGTTGCGGGCCTTCGTGGACGCTCAGAAACGAGCCGACGCCGTGGCCGGTGCCGTGGGCGAAATCGAGGCCGGCCTGCCACAGCGCATGCCGCGCGAAGGGGTCGATGTCCATGCCGCGCGTTCCGGTCGGAAAACGCAGCGTCGAGATGGCGATGAGACCCTTGAGCACCAGCGTATAGTGCCGGCGCATCTGGTCGGTCGGCGCGCCGATCGCGACCGTGCGCGTGATGTCGGTTGTACCGTCCTGATACTGGGCGCCGGAATCGACGAGATAGAGTTCGCCGGCCGAAAGTTTCCGGTTCGTCTTGGTCGTCACGCGGTAATGCATGATCGCGCCGTTCGGTCCCGCGCCCGAAATCGTGTCGAAGGAGATGTCGCGTAACGGCATCTGGACTTCCTCGCCGCTGCGGATGCGGCAGGATTCCAGATGGCTTGCGACCGAAATCTCGTCCAGCGTTTCCGGCTTTTGCGCATCCAGCCATGACAGGAACCGTGCCATCGCCACGCCGTCGCGCTGGTGGGCGGCGCGTGCGCCGTCGAGTTCGGCTTCGTTCTTGCAGGCACGCGGCAGGCGGGCGGGGTCGGGCAGATCGATCGTCTTGCCGCCGGCGTCCTCGACCGTCATGCGCAACCGCTCGGCCGCCAGTTGTGGATCGAGCCCGATCGTCGCGCCGTCCGCCGCCAGTTTGCGCAGTGCCGGTTCGAGTGCGGCGGGTGCGTGGAGTTCGGCAAGCTGCGTCAGATAGGCTTTCGCCTCGATGCCGAGCTTGCCGGGATCGATGAAAAGGGAAGGGCGGCCCTCGGCGGGCAGGATCGCGAAGGCGAGCGCAAGGGGCGTGTGATCGACGTCAGCCCCCCTTATATTGAAGATCCAGGCGATGGAGGACGGGTCCGTCACGACCGTATGGGTCGCGCCCGCTTCGCCGATCGCATCCGCCATGCGCGCGATCTTGTCCTTTGCCAGTTCGCCGGCAAAGCCGACCGGCTGGATCGCAACCGCGCCCTTCGGTGCATCGGGTTGGTCCTGCCAGATCGTATCGATCGGATTGACGGCGAGCGGCACGAGTTCGCTGCCGGCCTTCTCCACCGCCGCGAGCAGCGCCTTCGTTTCCGCCACCGTGTGCAGCCATGGGTCGAAACCGAGCCGGACGCCTGCGGGCAGATTGCCAGCGATCCATTTCGTGGGCGGGTTGTCGACGAGGCTGTCATAGGAAAAGGTGTCTTCGTCGGTCTGGTAGCGCACCTGAAGCGTGTAGCGACCGTCCACGAAAATCACCGCGCGATCCATCAGCACGATGGCAGCGCCCGCCGATCCGGTGAAGCCCGTCAGCCATTTCAGCCTGTCGGACCGGGCGGCGACATATTCGCCTTGATGCTCGTCGGCGCGCGGTACGACAAAACCGTCGATGTTCGCGCGCTGCAATTCCCGGCGCAGCAATGGCACACGTTCCGTTCCCTGGCGGGAGTCGCTGTGGCTTTCGAAACTCTGGAACATGATGGCCGTCTCCAAACTGCGAGGCATGATCCTTAGAGCATCATGCAGCCAAGTGGAATCACTTGGCGTCGCAGACATGCGGCAAAATAAAGAGTCGGACCATGATGTCGTCCGAAAACCGGTTCCCACTTTTCGGCATCATGGTCTGGCGCGGCTGTGGCGCGTTCGGAACACTTGGCGGCCGGAATGGAATGCTGCGGCGCAGCGTATATTTCGCAATTGCAAAATAACATGGCAGCCATGCAAGCGTGTCGCTGGTAAAGTAGGTCAGCATTCCTTACCTTTTTGGGCGTGGAGGATCGTTCTTCCAACCGGATCAAGGAGAAGCGTCATGGCAAATTCAGCAAAGCGCGGTTTTTTCAGCAACGCGATGAGCGCCATCGTCGAGGCACGTACGCGTCAGGCGGATCGTTATGTGAACGGTGCCCTTCTCATGCTCGACGATGAGACGTTGCGCGCGAACGGCTACAAGCGCGAAGACCTCGCGAAGCGCGCGACGACGTCGTACCTCTACTGAGTTTCAGGCGAGTTCAGACCTGTTCAGGCAGGGCGGTCCGAAGGGCCGCCCTTTCTTTATGGGCGAATTATCGCTTGAGGTGGAGCGCGACCCAGCCTTCGCGACGGATCGTCTTCACATGCCGGAACGACTGCCCGACATAGGCCGCGATCACCGCCTCGCGCTGACGTTCCAGAATCCCTGACAAAATAAGCGAGCCGCCCGGCGTGAGGTGGCGCGCCATCTGCGGCGCAAGCGCCATCAGCGGGCGTGCAAGGATATTGGCGACGATCAGGTCGAAAGGCTGCCATCTGGCGAAGACATGATGATGGAAGCCGGCCGCAGTGACGGCATCGACATAGGCGTGGGTCTGATTGAGGCGGATGTTCGCCTTGGCCACATCCACGGCAACCGGATCGATGTCGGTGGCCAGAACGGGAACGCGGCAGAACTTCGCCAGAGCAATCGCCAGAACGGCGCTGCCTGTTCCAAGATCGAGCGCGTTACGCGGTGGTTCGCGACGCGCGACCTCGGTGATGAGTTCCAGGCAGCCGGCCGTCGTGCCGTGATGGCCGGTGCCGAATGCCAGCCCGGCCTCGATTTCGATAGCGAGATCGCCAATGCGACGTTTGGCGCGGTCGTGCGCGCCGTGGACGAGGAAACGGCCCACCCGGACCGGCTTCAAGCCCTCCAGAGATTTCGCGACCCAATCGACATCATCGAGCGATTCGTCCGCAAGGGTTGCGGACGGGGCCGTCTGCGAGATGATGTCTTCGATCAGTTTTCGAAGCTCGGCATTTTCGGTTTCGGCATAGACCGAGACCTCGTCGATGCCTGCATCTTCGTCGAGTTCGGAAATCGACAGCGGAAAGCCGTCATCCTCGAGCAGGGTTTCGAGCTTGCGGAAGGCGGCCTCAGCCTCGCTCTTGGCGGCGCTGAAGAAAAGTCTGGTCTGGCCCACCCGGTACTTCCTTTGAATGATCAGCTATTGGCGAGACGCTTCAACTTGGCGAGCGCCATCTCCGGGCTCTCGCCATAGGCGATGGTGCCAAGGAAGTCACCTGCGCTGTCGAGCAGAATGATCGACGCTGTGTGGTCCATCGTATAGTCGCCGCCTTCGAGCTCAACCTTCTTCATGTAGATGCCGAAGGACTTGGCCATCGCCTCGATCTTCGCCGGCTCGCCGGTGATGCCGGTGATGCGGTCGGAGACGTTGCCGACATAGGCATTCATGATCTCCGGCGTGTCGCGTTCGGGATCGACCGTCACGAAGTAGGCGCGGATATCCTCGCCTTCCGAACCCATCTGGTCGAGCCAGCCGTCGAGCTCATAGAGCGTCGTCGGGCAGATTTCGGGGCAATAGGTGAAGCCGAAGAAGACGGCCGACGGCTGGCCGCGAAAGGCAGCTTCCGTGATCTCCTCGCCGCGCTGGTCGACCAGCGCGAACGGATCACCGAAAGCCTGGCCCGCATTGCGGCTGGAATACCAGTCGAAGCTGACCCAGCCGACGACGGCTGCAACGACGATCACGCTGGCAAGGACGAGAATTCGCATATCGGCAATTATCCGGTTCGATTGGTGGAGAGGTCAAAAGCACCAGGCAAGGCCGCTTTCGGCCATCGTCATGAAGATGCGCGCGCCGTTGTCGAGCCAGCCGGCGAAGGCAAGCCCGGTCGCACCGGACGCCAGGATCGCTCCGGCGGCTAGAAGAACAGGCACGGTGAACTGACCTTTGATCATGGAATTGATATAATCTGCCTGCGCGTTGCCCGAAAGATGTCATCTTGCCGCCATGCCCGGCGAACCTTACACGCTTTTGCGATGACCCAGTTCCTGCCACACGATTCCGAGCCGAAAATCCATACAACCGCAGAACTCAAGGGCTGCAGGCTCGGACGGTTCGTTTCGGTCGGCGCGCGCGTCATCCTGCGCGATGTGGAGGTCGGCGATTTTTCCTATTTCGAGCGCCATGGCGAGGCGATCTACTGCTCGATCGGGAAGTTCTGCTCGATCGCAGCGAATGTGCGTCTCAACACGCTCGAGCATCCCATGGAGCGCGTGACGACGCACAAGATCACCTATCGGCCGAACGAGTATTTCCGCTTTCAAGGCGTCGATGCCGAGTTTCGCGAACGGCGCGGCAACGCCCGCGTCACCATAGGCAACGATGTGTGGATCGGGCATGGCGCGGTCGTCACGCCGGGCGTCACGATCGCGAACGGGGCGGTGATCGGCGCGAATGCGGTCGTGACGCGCGATGTCGAGCCTTACGAAGTCGTGGCCCGCGCGCCTGCGCGGCATCTGCGCCATCGGTTTTCGCCCGAAATGATCGCCGCCTTGCAGGAGATGGCCTGGTGGGACTGGCCGCATGAGCGGCTGGCAACCGCGATACCGGATATGCAGGCGCTGTCGATCGAGGATTTTGTTGGGAAATACAATGATCGCTAACAGTAAAAATTATCTCAAATCGTCTGCATTAAGGTGAAGCGGTAAAGTTAATCGTCTGTATATAGGTTGTATCGACGAATGAATGCAATTTAAGATTGTGTTAACCCATCTGTTGTGGCTTTCTTCTTCTCGGAAGCAAACTGATCGAAGCGATTATCGAGAGGGAGAACTCACATGAAGACGTTCATTATCACTACGGTCACTGCTGCTACTCTGGCTCTTTCGGGTATGTCGGCTCATGCCGGCGGCTGGGGAGGCGGAAGCTGGGGCGGCCATAATTCCAGCGCCAATTCGAGCGGCCTGATCAATGTTTCGCCGACCGTGCGCACGGGCAACGTCAACCTGCTCAACGGATTGGGCATCCTGAACAACTCGCCCATCGCCTCGGGCAATGTCGTTTCGGGCATTCTCAACGGCAACAAGACCGGCAACGGCATTCTGGGCGGTGTCTTGAACGGCGCGACGCTCGGCATCCTGGGCGGCAACAGCCAGCGCTATTCGGTCAAGGGCCGTCGTTGAGGCCGATCACGATAAAACGGGCGGTCCGCATGGGTCGCCCGTTTTGGCGTGCCGTGCTCAAAGCTGTGTCCGCAGCCCGAAGGATGCATCCAGTCGGGATTTCGCAAAGCCGATCTCGTCGGCATCGTGCCGATGGTAATCAAGACGAAGCAGGAGCGTGACCCTTTCGCCCGCCTGCCAGCCGAGTTCGCCATAGATGCCGCGCCGCTCTTCGGCATAGGCGAGGACGAGATTGTCGCGCAATTCGCCGAAGATGCCGGTCTTGAACGCCAGCTTTTCGGCGAGCGGAACGAGAAGCTCGATCTCGCCGCGCCGCAGCCAGGACACCAGAAGATCGTCCGTATCGCCGGTGTCGAAGGCGGTGCTGATCGCTCCGCGCAGTTTCACGGTTCCGATCGGAACGATGGCGGTCGCCTCGATCGACGGACGGACGATATCGACGAGATCGAAGGACGCACGAAGCCAGTCGGCGCCGGCCGCCAGCGCAAGTGCCAGACCGTCTTCCCGTTGCCAGCCCACTTCGCCGCGAAGTTGAAGCCGATCGAGTGCGACCGGCTCGTCGAAAACTTCCGATACGACCGTGCGCTCGACCGTGCCGCGCAGACCGATGGCGCGGCCTCCGTCCAGAGAACGGGTCAGACCTTGCGAGACCGTGATGCGGTCACGGTCGGGTTCGAGCTGAAACGGTATCGCCAGATCGTCCTCGAAGCGCGTGTCGCCGGCGCGTTCGCGAAATCCCGTAATCGCGGTGGTGGAGACGAGTTCCGGCGTCAGCCGCAAGCCGAGGATGAGGCTCGCGCCGCCCAGAATCTTGTCCGTCGTCGTCCCGATCGCCAGATCGTCGAGGACGATCGCGTCGCCCTTGCGCTGGCCGCGCAGGAACGCGCCGGCCTGGATCTCCGCCGACCCGGAGAGACGCATATTGGTCGTTCCCTCCAGGCCGATCGCGCCATCGTTCTCGATGGTGAACGTGTCGAAGCGGCGCAGTTCGCCGTCGAGCGTCAGCGTCGTTCGACCGAAATCGTGATCGAAATCGCCCGACAGAGACCCGCGCATCAGCGAGTACCAGTCGGAGACCGCAAGCGGATCATCGAGCGCGTTGTCGGTGTAATGACGGGAAACGGACATGTCGGCCCGGAATGGAGCTGTTTGGGATTCTTCGGCGGCGGACGGCTGATGCCACGCAAGAAGAATGGATGCTGCAAGGGCGATAGCGCGCATGGAACCCCGGTCCCTGCATCGAAGCGGTCCGCGAAACCCCTTCCGCCGCGGGGGTGGTGTGACGGAAGAGGTCCCGGAAGCGAACCGCCCGAAAGCGGAGCTTTGCAAGGCACCATTGCCGTGCAGAGGCAAAATCGCATATACAACTTAAAAGTGCATTAAAATATAAATGCACGCAAAGGCGTTATGCCGCCGTGACGAACCCGTCCAGCACGCGCTTTTGCCCGGCCTTATCGAAATCGATGGTCAGCTTGTTGCCTTCGACGTTTCGGATGTTGCCATTGCCGAATTTCTGGTGGAACACGCGGTCGCCGACCGAGAAAGCAGACGGCGTTTCGGCGACCGATTTCGCCACAAGTTCGCCATCGATCGTGCGACCCTTGACCGAGCCGCGTCCGGCGCCGAAACCCGAATCTGGTTCGCCATAGCCGATGCGCTCGACCTGATGGCCGGAGCGCGAGCCCCAGTTGCGGTCAGTCGCGTCGGTGCGGTTCTTCTGCGCACGCTGCCAGCCGGGCGTGGCATAGGTGTTGGAGAAAGAGCCAGCATCGTCGAAGCGCGACGAGCCGTAAGGGTTGCGCCTGCCGCCGAAGCCGCCATCGTGACCGACGCCATAGCCGCCATATGTGTTGCCGGTTTCGGCGATCTCGATATGCGCCTCCGGCAGTTCTTCCAGGAAGCGCGAGGGGATCGTCGATTGCCACAGGCCATGAATACGCCGGTTCGACGTGAACCACAGATGCAGATTCTTCTTGGCGCGCGTCAACCCGACATAGGCAAGGCGGCGTTCTTCCTCCAGCCCCGAGCGCCCGCCTTCGTCGAGCGAACGCTGGTGCGGGAACAGCCCTTCCTCCCAGCCCGGCAGGAACACGGTGTCGAATTCCAGACCCTTGGCCGAATGAAGCGTCATGATGGAGACGGCGTCCATCTCCTCTTTCTGCTCGGCATCCATGACGAGCGCGACATGCTCGAGGAACGAGCGCAGCGATTCGTAGTCCTCCATGGAGCGAATCAGCTCCTTGAGGTTGTCGAGCCGTCCGGGCGCTTCGGCAGAACGGTCGTTCTTCCACATGTCCGTATAGCCGCTTTCCTCGAAGATCATTTCCGCAAGTTCGGTATGCGGCATCGTTTCGAGCGCGGCCTGCCAGCGGGCGAAGTTCGCGGCGACCTCGCGCAGGCCGGCGCGGGGCTTGGGCTTCAACTCGTCGCTTTCGGCAAGCTTCGCGGCAGCTTCCAGCATCGGAATGCGCAGGGCGCGCGCCGTGTCGTGAACGAGGCGGATCGTCGCTTCGCCAAGCCCGCGCTTGGGGACGTTGACGATGCGCTCGAAGGCGAGATCGTCGGCCGGTTGCGCGACGACGCGGAAATACGCCATCGCGTCGCGGATCTCCTGCCGCTCGTAAAAGCGCGGGCCGCCGATGACGCGATAGTTGAGGCCCAGCGTGACGAAACGGTCCTCGAACTCGCGCATCTGGAAGGACGCGCGCACGAGGATCGCCATGTCGTTGAGGTTGGTGCCCTTGCGCTGGAACGCCTCGATCTCGTCGCCGACCGCGCGGGCTTCCTCTTCCGAATCCCAGGCGGCGTGGACCATGACGCGCCCGTCGTCCGGGTCGGCCTGGTCGGTGAAGAGCGTCTTGCCGAGCCGGCCTTCATTGTGCGCGATCAGGTGCGAGGCCGCGCCGAGGATATGCGCCGTCGAACGGTAATTGCGCTCCAGCCGGATGATGGCCGCGCCGGGAAAATCCTTGTCGAAGCGCAGGATGTTGTCCACCTCCGCCCCGCGCCAGCCGTAGATCGACTGGTCGTCGTCGCCCACGCAGCATATGTTTACGCTCGCGGCCGAGCGCTCGCTTCGCTCGCCGGCCTGCGCGGGCGCGCCCGAAAAGTCGAGCGGCAGCCGGTCGGCTGCTCGGCCTTCGGCCGTATACGACGCTGTTTCGCCAGATGAAGGATCGCGCACCTGTGTGTCTCTAGAGACCGTTGGCGAGCGTCCTCCCGGCACACCTCTAGGCCGCTGGGCGAGGAGGCGCAGCCACATATATTGGGCTGTGTTGGTGTCCTGATACTCGTCGACGAGGATGTATTTGAATCGACGGTGGTACTCGGCCAGAACGTCCGGGTGGCTTTTGAAGATGCGGATCGGGTGGCACAGGAGGTCGCCGAAGTCGCAGGCGTTCAGCGTCTGGAGCCGGTCCTGATAGGCGGCGTAGAGTTCGCGGCCCTTGCCGTTGGCGAAGGCGCGGGCGTCGCCTTCGGGGATTTCCTTCGGACCGAGGCCCTTGTTCTTCCAGCCGTCGACCATCTGCGCGAACTGGCGTGCGGGCCAGCGCTTGTCGTCCAGTCCCTCGGCCTGGATCAACTGCTTGATCAGGCGAATGACGTCGTCGGTGTCGAGAATGGTGAAGCCGCTCTTCAGGCCTGCGAGTTCGGCGTGGCGGCGCAGTATCTTGACACCGATCGAGTGGAAGGTACCGAGCCAAGGCATGCCTTCCACCTGCTCACCGACGAGGACACCGATGCGCGTCTTCATCTCGCGCGCCGCCTTGTTGGTGAAGGTGACGGCGAGAATCTGCGAGGGATAGGCAAGGCCGGACGACAATATATGCGCGATGCGCGTCGTCAGAACGCGCGTCTTGCCCGTGCCGGCGCCCGCAAGCACGAGAACCGGGCCTTCGGTGGTTTCCACGGCGCGCCGTTGCTCAGGGTTGAGCCCGCTCAGATAATCGATCGGCGGTGCGGCGGGGCGACGTGCGGCCATGGCGCGCGCGGCGATGCCGCCCTGCGCTGGCGCGGGGGAGGGGCGGCGGGGACGGTCGTCCTCGTCGAAGAAGGGAATATCGTCTGGAAATCCGGACATGATGGCAGCAATGTAGTGATTCGGGACCGAAAGACCAGAACGCGAACATTTCGCGCGACGGGACCAGCGTTCACGACGACGCGTTCGGGCATGGCTTGGCAAGCGACCATCATATGGCCTACTCGACAGAAATCGAGGGCCATCGAGAGTGGATATGGACAGTAGTGGAACTGCCGAGCGGAACACCGGGAACTTTTCCGAGCCGCCGAAACCCGATGCGGCGCGGCGAAGCTGGCGGCGGCGTGTCCTGCTGGCTGTCGCCGTGCTCGGCCTTGCCGGATGCGTCGTCGTCGCGGGCGTTCTCTTCTGGGCCCTGCGCGGCGTTCCCTGGGACGAGATCGCCGACGGGTCGATCGCGCCGGTCGTCGTGCTCGAAAGCGCCGACGGCTCACCGCTTGTGCAGGAAGGGCCCTACCAAGGCGCGTACACGTCGCTGGACGCTTTCCCGCAGCATCTGATCGATGCCGTGCTCAGCATCGAGGACCGGCGGTTCTATCAGCACTGGGGCGTCGACTGGCGCGGCATCGCACGGGCGTTCGTGCGCAATCTCGACGCGGGCGAGGTCGTGCAGGGCGGATCGACGATCACGCAGCAGCTCATCAAGATTTCCTATCTGGAGCGGGACCGGACCTATCGGCGCAAGATCCAGGAATTCGTGATCGCGTTCTGGCTCGAAAGCCGCCTCGGCAAGGATCAGATCCTCACGCGCTACCTGAACAACATCTATCTGGGGGCGGGCGCGACGGGCGTGCCGGCGGCCGCCCGCATCTATTACGACAAGGAGCCGGGCGAGCTCGATCTGGCCGAATCGGCGACCATCGCCGGGCTGATCATCGCGCCGTCGGTCCTGAACCCCATCGCGAATGCCGAGCGGGCGGCGGATCGCGCCCGCGTCGTGCTCGACGCGATGGCGGCCAACGGCAAGATCACCACCGAAGAGGCGCAGGCCGCCAAGGACTCTTACGCGCAGTTGCAGCCGGCAAGGCCGGCCGCCCGTTCGGGAAGCTGGTTTGCCGACTGGGCGATGCGCGAGGCGCGCGAGATCGCCGCCGATTATCGCGGCACGATCAATGTTGCGACGACGCTGGAGCCGCAGTTGCAGACCGTGGCGGACCGGGCCGTGCGGGAAACGCTCGATGCGGCCGGTGAGCGGGCCGCCGGTTTGCAGGCCGCGCTCGTGGCGCTGGGACCGGACGGGGCGGTACTGGCGATGGTCGGCGGCCGCGACTATCAGGCGAGCACTTTCAACCGGGCCGTCGACGCGCGCCGCCAGCCGGGCTCGACCTTCAAGACATTCGTCCTCTTCGCCGCGCTTCAGGCCGGCATCGATCCGCGCGCGCTGGTGCCAGACGAGCCGATCACCATAAACGGGTGGACGCCGGAGAATTTCGGCGGGCGCTATTATGGTCTCGTGCCGGTTTATGAAGCGTTCGTGCGTTCGCTGAACGCAGCGACGGTGGTGCTCGCGCAGGAAATCGGCCTTGCCCATGTCGCCGCCGCCGCTCATGATCTGGGCATCGATGCGGAACTGACCGAGACGCCCGCGCTGGCGCTCGGCGCATCCGAAGTCACCTTGCTCGACCTGACAGGGGCCTATGCGTCGATCCTTGCCGGCGTCGCGCCGGTGGAGCCATGGGGCATCGATGGGTTTCGCACCGACGAGACGGGGCAGACATTCCGCATCGGCCCGGCGCGGCAGCCGGACATCGACATCTCACCCTTTCAGGACGAGATGATCCGGCTTTTGAGCATGGTGGTCGAGCAGGGCACGGGGCAGGCGGCACGGATCGACGGGTTCGCGGCCGGAAAGACCGGGACGAGCCAGAACTACCGCGACGCGTGGTTCGTGGGCTTCACCGAAAATATCGTTGCGGGCGTCTGGGTCGGCAATGACGACGACACGCCGATGCAGGGCGTCACCGGCGGCTCGCTGCCGGCGGAAATCTGGAAGGCGCTCGTCGAGGGAACGACCGCCGATGCCATCGCCCGCACGGAAGCAGGTGACGGCGCGGTGGCGCAGGCGTGCAACGTGCAGGCCTGTTCGCGCGCCTATCGCTCGTTCCGGGCGTCCGATTGCAGCTACCAGCCCTTTCGCGGACCCAGGCTTCTTTGCGAGCGCTGATCAGCTTTTCCGCTTGATGCCGATCGAGCGGCCCGCCCGTTCTGGCTTGGGCAAAGCCGCATGGGCGGCGTGCATGGCCTTCATGTTTGCCAGAACGTCGTCGGGGAAGGGCGCGACTTTCGGACCGGTCATGTCGACATGCAAGGTCAAAACCTCCGACGTCGCGGCAAGCCAGCCATCGACGTGATGCAGTTCCTGAAAGACGTGAAAGCGCTTCTCGTCGAAATCGAGAAGCTGGAACGTCGCGTTGACCCGATTGCCCAGATGCAACTCGCGCACATAGCAGACATGGATTTCCGCCGTGTAGGTCGTCAGCTTGCGCTCTTCGGCATATAGCGGCCCCATGCCGAGCTTTTCGAAGGCTTCGTCGGCGCCGCGATCGAACAGCACGTTGTAATAGGCCATGTTGAGATGGCCGTTATAGTCGATCCAGTCCTTTTCGACTTCCATGGTTCGGGACATGAGCGGGGCCGGTATCGACATCGAAAACTCCTTGGTGATTTGCATGACGAGCCGATAGCGTTACAGAACCACCACGCGGTGGTCCACTTTTGAGCGATAGCAGGCGGAGAACGAGATGGGACTGGCGGAACTGGTCGGCGTCGAACGAAACGAGAGCGGGATCACCGTCGTCGCCGGCAAACTCGCCGCCCGCTTCGGCGAGCGGTTCCAGACCGGCGAGGCGATCCGCCGGCAGCACGCGCACACGACGAGCTACATTCCGTCCCAGTTGCCGGACGGCGTTTTCTTCGCGGCCAGCGAGGCTGACGTGCAGGAGGCCGTCGAGCTCTGCGCAATGCACCGCGTTCCGATCGTTCCGTTCGGGACGGGCACGTCGCTCGAAGGGCAGGTCAACGCGCCGGGCGGCGGCATCTCTGTCGATTTGTCGCGGATGAACCGTGTTGTCGCGGTCCATGCGGAGGATCTCGACTGCACGATCGAGCCGGGCGTCACGCGCGAGGATCTCAATGCCTATCTGCGCGATACGGGCCTGTTCTTCCCGATCGATCCGGGCGCGAATGCAAGCCTCGGCGGCATGGCGTCGACGCGCGCTTCGGGAACCAATGCGGTTCGCTACGGCACGATGCGCGACAATGTGATCTCGCTGCGCGCGGTCATGCCGGACGGGCGGGTGGTGCAGACCGCGCGGCGCGCGCGCAAATCGTCGGCCGGGTATGATTTGACACGGCTTCTGATCGGGGCAGAGGGCACGCTCGGCATCATCACCGAACTCACCTTGAAGCTTTACGGCATTCCGCAGGCGATTTCGGGCGGCGTCTGTCAGTTTCCGAGCATCGAGGCGGCGTGCCAGACGGTGATCGCCACGATCCAGATGGGCATTCCGGTCGCCAGGATCGAACTGATCAACGCGCTCGGCATGCGTTCGATCAATGCTTATTCCAAGCTCGACTATGGCGAGAGCCCCTGCCTCTTCATCGAATTCCACGGTTCGGAGAGCGGGGTGGCCGAACAAGCGCAAAGCTTCGGCGAGATCGCCGACGAGTTCGGCGGCGGACCGTTCCAGTGGACCAATGTCGCCGAGGACCGCGCGAAGCTCTGGAAAGCACGTCACAACGCCTATTGGGCTGGCATGGCGCTGCGGCCGGGCGCAAGCGCGCTGATTACCGATGTCTGCGTGCCGATCTCGCGCCTTGCCGAATGCATCACCGAAACGGAAAACGATATCGCCGCCAACGGCCTGATCGCGCCGATCGTGGGACATGTCGGCGACGGTAATTTTCACGTTCAGGTGATGATCGATACGGAGGATCGCGGCGAGGTCGAACGCGCGGAAGCCTTCGTCGGACGGCTCAACATGCGGGCCATCGGCATGGACGGAACCTGTACGGGCGAGCACGGCGTCGGTCAGGGCAAGAGCGGCTATCTCGTTCACGAGCTTGGATCGGGCATCGATTACATGCGCACGATCAAGGCTGCGCTCGACCCGCACAACATCATGAATCCGGGAAAAATACTTCCCCGCGCGCATTCGTGAAGCATTACGGGGATTTGCCCCTGTATCGACATGCGCCAGCGGGTAAGGTTATCCCGTGAATGCGAGATTATTGATCTGGAGTTGATCGCTGGCACGTCTCTTCGTTTTCATCGGTGGCTTGCTGGTTCTGGCGTTGTCCGTTGCGCTGGTCGCGCCGTACTTCGTCGACTGGACCTCCTACCGCGCCGATTTCGAGCGCGAGGCCAGCCGGATTCTAGGGCGCGAGGTCACCGTGGAAGGCGCGGCCAGCGCCCGTCTCCTGCCGTTTCCATCGGTGACGTTCGGCGATGTGACGGTGGCGGGCGGTCCCGATGGCGCGCCCGCGATCCATGTCGACACGTTCGAGATGGATGTCGAACTCGCGCCGTTCCTGCGCGGGGAAATCCTGATCTTCGACATGCGCCTCGAACGCCCCGTCGTCACGGTCGCGCTCGAGGAGGGCGGTCGTTTCGATTGGCCGACGAGAGCGGATAGCGGGTTTCCGGATGCACAGATCACGCTGGAGAATGTCGCCGTCGAGGATGGCGAAGTGCGGCTTTTGCACCGGCTGAGCGGGCGCGAGCACCGGATATCCAACATCGATGCGCGCGTCTCGGCCCAGACGCTCGCCGGCCCGTGGCGGCTCGACGGAACCGCTTCGATCGACGGCGTCGCGACGACGCTGGCGCTTTCGACCGGCACCCTCACCGACGGCTCGATGCGGCTTCGCGTGCGCGCGTCGCCTTTCGGCTCATCCTTTCAGATCGAGACGGATGGCTCGGTGATCGTGGCGGATGAAAGATCGACCTATTCGGGCCAGTTTCGCGCCGAACTGGCCGCGCCTCAACCCGAAAGCGGGGAGGGGCAGCAGGCGGCGGGCAATCGCGTGGCCGGCCGTTTCGAGATGGATCATGGCGGGCTCGACATTCCGGAGTTCACCTATCAGACCGGCCCGGCAGACGATCCCTATGTCGCGAGCGGACGCGGCTCGCTCGACTTCGGCGCCGAACCACGCTTTCTCATCGCTGCGGACGGTGCACAGATACGGCTCGACGAGACGGAAGAGACCGCCGGCACGGCCAGCCTCGAAACGCGGCTGGCGACGATCGAGCGCGTTCTGGGTGCGCTTCCCAAACCCGTCATTCCCGGCACGGTGGAGGTGAATCTTCCGGCGCTCGTGGCGGGCGATACGATGATCCGCAACCTGCAATTGAGCGCGGAGCCGAGCGATACGGGCTGGCGCGTCAACAATCTGCGGGCGGTTCTGCCCGGTCGTTCCACCATCGAGGCGAACGGGGATCTGGTCACACAGGGTAACCTCAGCTTCGACGGAGAACTGCTCGTTGCCGTCAACCAGCCATCGGGCTTCGCTGCCTGGCTCGCCCGCGACGTGGACGATACCGTGCGCCGGCTGCCGCCGGGCGGCTTCAGCGCCGACGTGGCGTTGTCGCGCGAACGCCAGTCCTTCCGCGCGCTGGAACTGGCATTGGGCGGGGCTATTTTCCGTGGCGAGATAGACAGCGCAACACCCGCCGATGCGCCGGCGTCGCTGCGCGTCGCGCTCGACGGCGACCGGCTCGACCTTCCGGCCATGCGGGCATTCGCGTCGCTGTTCGTCGACGGACAGGGCGCGGCGCGGCTCGAGGAACGCGACGTCGATATCGATCTCAAGGCCGGACCGGTGGAATTCGACGGTCTCGTCGCCGGCTCCCTCGACACGGCCGTGCGCCTTCGCGACGGTCAGGTCGAGGTGGACCGGCTGGCGATCACCGATCTGGCGGGCGCCAATATCAGCGCGACCGCGTCGCTGGCGGGACTTGGAACCGATCCGGCCGGCCATGTCGATGCGTCGGTGATTGCGGTCGATCTTGCGCCGCTCGTCGAGGAATTGTCGCGTCGGCTGCCGCAAAGCGCCGTTCTATCGGAGCTGTCCGAGCGCGCGAATGCCTATCCTGGCCTCCTCGAAGACACGCGGATCGACCTTGTCGCAAGCGCTTTGCCGAACGAGGGCGGAACGCTCACCGCTGAGGGCTCGTTCGGGGGATCGACATTCCTGGCAAGCCTTACCACGCCCTACACCAACCGGCCGCTTGCCGAACTGCCGCTCGAAGCGAACGTCTCGGTGCGCAATGACGAACCGGCGGCGCTCTACGGTCTTGCCGGATTGCCGGGGCTGCCGCTCGGTTTCGTCGGCCCGGCCGAGGTGACGGCGCGCCTGTCCGGCGAACTGGCGCGCGAAGCGGAGGCGAGCCTTCGCCTGCGCGGGGCGGGGCTGGATGCGGTGTTCGACGGCACAGTTCGGCTGGATGCCGCCGGCGCGGCGATCGCCGGCACCACGACGCTCGCCGCGGATGATCTGTCGGGCTGGCTGGCAACGGCCGGCGTGTCCTTGCCGGGCATGACGGCAGGCCTGCCGCTCGACCTTCGCGCGACACTCGACCTGCAAAACAAGCTGGCCGTTTTGTCCGACATCAGCGGATCGGCGCTCGACCAGACGCTCAGCGGCGACCTCAATGTCGAGATGCGCGAGGCGCGTCCGCATGTATCGGGATCGCTCGGCCTGCCGGATATCGATCTCGCATGGCTGGTGTCTCTTGTTCTGGGCGAGGAGGCGACCGCCGATCCGCAGCAGCCTTTCACTGCGGCTGGCAGCGATCTTTTCACCGCCAACATCGCGATGACCGCGCTTCGCGCATCGATCGGCCCGGAAATTCTGCGCGATCTGAACGGCGAGATCCGCTACGGCAGCGAAGGCTTGCGGTTCAACGACATGACCGCGCAACTTGCAGCAGGCACGCTCCGCGGGTTCGCCGAACTTGCAAACAATGCGGGCACGGGCCTCCTGTCGGCGCAGTTTTCACTGTCGGACGCCTCGCTCTCCGATGCCTTGGGACAGCCGGCTCTCGACGGACGCTTCGATCTTTCAAGTGTCGTGACGGCGAGCGGCAGGACACTCGATTCCATGGTGCGCGCGCTTTCGGGCACCGCGAGCCTGACCGTGCCGGCGTTTGGCGTCGAGGGGCTGGATGGGAGCGCCTTTCCGGCGCTGATCGCCGAGGCCGACCGGATCGGCCGCGACATCGACGAGGCGCAGACCACCGGATTCGCACCGGGCATCATCTCTCGCGGACGTTACGAGGCTGCGCCGGGACAGGTCGCGCTTTCGATTGCCGGCGGCCAGGTGCGTGCGCCGCCGATCCGGCTTTCCGGCGACGGCGCGGATTTGACGGTCGATTTGCGCGGCGACCTTTCCCAAGGCAGCATCGCACTCGATGCGCTCATGGCCTTCGACGCCGGAGACGAGGAACTCGTCGGTTCTTCGCCTTCGATCCGCATCCTGCTCGACGGACCGCCGAGCGATCCAGATGTGCGGTTCGACACGCAACCGCTTGCCCAGTTCCTGATCCAGCGCGCGCTGGAGATCGAGCAGGCGCGGGTCGAGGCGATGCAGGCGGGCCTGCTCGAGGGGCAGAGACTGCGCCGGGAAAACCGCTATTTCGCGGCGCTGGAAAGCGCACGGCTCGAACGCATCGAGGAACGACGCCGGGACGAGGCGGAAGCGTGGCTGCGGGCCGAGGCCGCGCGCGTCGCACGCGAGACGGCCGAAGCGGAGGCGCGTCGCGCCGCAGAAGAGGAACAGCGCCGAGCAGAAGAGGAGGCGTCGCGACCGACGCCAGAGCCGGCGCCGGACAGGCTGCGATTCGACGTGGAGGAGTTCCTGCGCCAATACCAGCCGAGCGACGACGGCGAGACGCAACCGGCCCCCGCGCCGGCCGATCCGTTCCAGCCTGAAAGCCTCACCATCGAAGGGTTGCTGGGCCGAAACGCCCCGCCCTTCCAGATGCAGCCCTGATCACGCCCGTCGAGATTTCAGATCGTCCAGAACGTAAAGCCGCAAGGCGGATGACAGATTGGTTCGCCGGTCGCGCCGCTCGTCGATTTCGGCCACCAACGCTGCGAAGGACAGCGAGCGGTCACGGGCAATCCGCATCAGTTCGTCGAAAAATCCATCCTCGAGGGAAATGCTCGTGCTGTGGCCGCGAATGGACAACGAACGCTTCGTGACGCCGCTCATTTTTCGTCGTCGCGGCCAAGGCGGTGCGCATCGAGATGGCTTTGCCGTGCCTCGATCTCGCGGCGCTCCAGTTCCTTCTCGGCAATTGTGCGACCGTGGCGACGGCGGTTCTCGTCGGCGCGGATTTCATCGTCCCTGCGCTTGAGACGCTTACGCGCCATGCGTAGGTTGACGATCTCGCCCATCGGTCTTCCGGCTCGCTATTTCTTGCGGAACGCGTCGAGGGAGACGACCTGTGCGCCGGCGGTCTCGGAGGACTTCTCGCCAGCCTCGTCGTCCTTCGACGCGAGTTCGATCTTTTCGGCCTTTTTCGCTGCCGGCTTCTTGGCAGGCGCGGGAACAGGTTTGAGATCGGTGACGGGCTCGATGGGAGGTACCGGCGCTTCCTCGCCGTCTTCCTCGGCCCGAACGTCGAACTCCAGTTCGAAATTGACCGAAGGATCGTAAAAACCGCGTACCGCCGAGAAGGGGATTTCGAGCTTTTCCGGCACGTCGGCGAAGGACAGACCGATCTCGAAGCCGCTATCGGTGACCTTCAGGTCCCAATACTGAAACTGGACCACGATGGTCATCTGGTCGGGATAGCGCTCGCGCAGGCGGCTTGAAATGCGCACGCCGGGCGCACGCGTCAGGAAGGTAATGAAGAAATGATGGTTGCCCGGCAGGCCAGTCTTCGACACTTCGCCAAGGACCTTGCGCATGACGCCGCGCAAGGCTTCCTGCGCAAGAATGTCGTAGCGTATCAAGTCTTCGGCCATTGGTCGCCTGCGTGTCCTGAATCGTTTCGCTCATGGTGTAGTCAAGCTTGATGCGGACGTAAACCGGATTCAGCGGATCGGCGCGGCGCCCGCGATCACATGCTGGACGAAGGCGGCGCGGGTTACAACGTCGCAAAGCGGCAGTTCGACGGTTTCGTAGCCGAGTTCACGATAGGCGGCGGCGATGCAAAGGCAGGTCTCCAGCGCCTCGGCGGGGGACTGGTCGCGCTGGCTGTCCGTGGCGTAGATCTGCGGCCAGTGCGGGGCAAGAAATATGCGGCGATTGTAGCGGTGTCGCTTTGCCGCTTCGAAAAGACGGGTGGGAACGGCATATCCCATCAGGCGAAGATAGCCGATGAGATCGGGCATTCCGCGGTCGAAAAGCACCGGCCCGGCAAGGTGTCGCGCGGTTTCGAAATTCTCCAGATCGAGCGCGAGCATCAAATCCGCGAAATGGGCGGGATCGTCTCCGCGCGGGGGCAAGCCGGTAGCCTGCCGTGCCGTCATGACCGTTCGGCCAGCCTCGGGCATGACGTGAAGGCCATTGCGTTCAAGGGCGTTCGCAAGCGTCGTCTTGCCCGATCCGGGACCGCCGGTCAGCACAAAAAATCTATTCATTGGAGGGGTTTGCCGTCTTTTTCGAAGGAAGAAAATCACGGGCGCGCAGGCATGTTTCATGCACGGTACGCGGCGTCGGGGAGGAGGAAGTGGAGGTTTCTGTTGCCAGGTACCTCCGAACCCCGCCTAGAAGTGCGAACCCCTAGGGCTTAATTTGAAGCGATCGCACAGCTTACGCTGCGAGACGTGCTTCCGCATAGTTGTCGTTTGCAACTACTATTGTAGCCCGATGACGGTGGTACCATGCCGGGTACAGCGTACTGTCTTTCAACGTCCGTCGATCCCATTTCACCCCCATCAGCAGCCCGTCGGATTTGACGAGCGGCCGGCGGGTTCCTGGTGGAGGTGGCGGTTTCGAAACCGCGTCCGGTCCATCTATTGCACAGTCGGTTTAGCACCATAGCCGCCTTGCGACGGCAGTTCACAAATAGGTGGTTTGCCGGCGATTGGCAAGGCTGCGGCGTCTTGACAGGAGGGCGGCGCGGCGTCAGTCAGCAGGCGGGGGCGCTGGCTACAGGGAGGGATGATGGACGATCATCTCGCTGATATCCGCCGCTACGATCCGACGGCCGATGCCGAAGCAGTCGAGCGCATTGTGAAATATCTGGGCGTGGCGCTCAGGAATCCCCGCTCCGTTCACATCGATCCGCAGGAAAGCCGGCAAATCGCACGAGTGCGCGACAAATGGTGTTCCGGCAGACTTGGCTGCAGCGACGGCGAAAAATGCCACCTTGCGACGGAAATGGCGGCGCTGGCCATGGATGGCGACGGTGAAAAGCGGCGCGTGACGTTCTATTATCTGGTCGCCAAGCAACTGGGTCGGCTCGAAGCGCTTTAGCGGGCATGCACAGGCTGTCCACAGCTATCCACAGGCTTCGGAGGGCTTTTGCACAGGCGGAGCGGGGACAACCGGGAGAAGGGTTTTCCGTTGCCGACGAAACCGGCGATCCATGGTCGTGACGGGCAGAATCGGATATCGACACGAGAAACGATCCGGAGAAATGGATGTTGCAGCGAGCGGATGCCCCCGGGAACGATGTCGACCGGCAATATCTCGACCTTTTGCGCCATGTCCTTGAAAAAGGTGTGGACCGGGGTGACCGCACGGGCACCGGCACGCGCGGCGTGTTCGGACATCAGATGCGGTTCGATCTGGAGCGCGGCTTTCCCGTCCTGACGACCAAAAAACTGCATCTGAAATCGATTATCCACGAACTCTTGTGGTTCGTCGCGGGCGATACGAACATTCGCTATCTGAACGAAAACGGCGTGAAGATCTGGGACGAATGGGCCGATGAAAACGGCGAACTCGGACCGGTCTACGGCAAACAGTGGCGATCCTGGCCGAAGCCCGACGGCGGTTCGATCGATCAACTCGGCAATCTGGTCAACCAGATCAGGACCAACCCGGACTCGCGCAGGCTCATCGTGTCGGCCTGGAATCCGGCCGAGGTCGACCAGATGGCCTTGCCGCCCTGTCACTGCCTGTTCCAGTTCCATGTCGCGAACGGGCGGCTGTCGTGCCAGCTTTATCAGCGCTCGGCCGACATCTTCCTCGGCGTGCCGTTCAACATCTCGTCCTACGCGCTCCTGACGATGATGATCGCGCAGGTGACCGGACTGAAAGCCGGTGATTTTGTGCATACGCTGGGCGATGCGCATCTTTATTCGAACCATTTCGACCAGGCGCGCGAGCAATTGTCCCGGAAATCCCACGCCCTGCCGGTCATGCATCTGAACCGCGAGGTGACGAGCCTCTACGATTTCCGGTTCGAGGATTTCCGGCTCGAAAATTATGTGGCGGAGCCGTCCATCAAGGCCCCGATCGCGGTCTGATGGCGGGCATGACGCATCCGCCGGTCGGCATCTATGTCGCTATGGCCGAAAACGGCGTCATCGGCCGCAACGGTGATCTGCCGTGGCGGCTGTCGAGCGACCTGAAGCGTTTCAAGGCGCTGACGCTCGGCAAGCCGATCGTGATGGGGCGCAAGACATGGGAAAGCTTTCCCAGGCGCCCGCTGCCGGGGCGCACGAATATCGTGATCACGAAAAGCCGGGATTTCGCCGATGAGGGAGCCGTTCGCGCAGGCTCTTTGGAAGAAGCGTTATCGATCGCGGCAGGCGAACATCCAGATGAAATCTGCGTGATCGGTGGAGGCCAGATCTTCGCCGAAGCGATCGAGATAGCGGATGTCCTTCATGTGACGCATGTGCTGGACGCTATTGAGGGAGATACGTTCTTTCCCCTTATAGATCCGCACGTCTGGAGACGCGGTCATTCGGAAACGATTCCGGCCGCCGAACGGGATAGCCATGCCACCGAGTATGTGATCTATCACCGTCTGGCCGCGACCAAGGGCCGCTAAAACAGCGTATCGTCCGTCAATGCGTTGAAACGGCACGGATGGCCCCTTATAACGATTTGTAACGTTGGTTCGCGTCGGAGGTTCCGCCGCAACGCTGAGAATTCAGAACAAGAGGAAGTTCATGCCCTGGAACAATCAAAGCGGCGGCAATGGCGGCGGCCCATGGGGCGGCGGCGGTGGCAATAATGGCGGCGGCGGTCCATGGGGCCAGGGGCCGCGTGGTCCGGGCGGTCCGCAAGGCACGCCTCCCGATCTCGAAGACATCATTCGCCGCGGGCAGGACCGATTGAAACAGGCGTTTCCCGGTGGCGGTGGCGGCGGCGTGAGCCCGGCCATGATCGGCATCGGCGCGGTCGTGATCGCGGGCCTGTGGCTGTTTCAGGCGGTCTATACCGTCCAGCCGGACGAGCTTGCGGTCGAATTGCGCTTCGGCAAGCCGAAGGACGAGATTTCCGAGCCGGGCCTGCACTTCCACTGGTGGCCGGTCGAAACCGTCGAGCGAGCCACCGTTGCCGAGCAACTTGTCCAGATCGGCGACCCGCGCTCCGGCGGAACCTCGACGGGTCTTATGCTGTCGGGGGACCAGAACATCGTCGACGTCCGGTTTTCGGTCGCGTATCAGGTCGCCGAGCCGCGCGATTATCTTTTCAATGTGGCCGAGCCCAACGACATGCTGCGGCAGGTCGCGGAAAGCGCCATGCGCGAGGTGGTCGGCCGCCGGCCCGCGCAGGACATCTTTCGCGACGATCGTCAGGGCATCGCGGAAGAAGTTCGCGAGATCATGGAAACGTCCGTGACCGATTACGGCGCGGGTCTGGCGATCAACGCGATCTCGATCGAGGATGCGGCGCCGCCGCGTGAAGTGGCGGACGCGTTCGAGGAAGTTCAGCGTGCCGAGCAGGACGAGGACCGCTTCGTCGAGGAATCCAACCAGTACTCCAACCAGCAGCTCGGCGCTGCACGCGGTGAGGCCGCTCAGGTTCGCGAAGAGGCGGCCGCCTATCGCAACCGCGTCGTGCAGGAAGCGCGAGGCGAGGCGCAACGCTTCATTTCCGTCTATGATGAATACGCCAAGGCTCCCGAAGTGACGCGTCAGCGCCTGTTCATCGAAACGATGGAAGGCGTGCTGCGCACCTCCAACAAGGTGATCGTCGAGCAGGGCGCCAACGGCGCGCAGGGCGTCGTGCCCTATCTGCCGCTGCCCGAACTCGACGCACGCCGCAATCCAACGACCGCATCGACCCAGGGAGGGGCAAACTGATGGCAAATCGTCTTCCCATCATCGCCATCGTCGTCCTGGCGCTTCTGATTCTCGCCTATTCCTCGTTCTTCGTGGTCAATGAGCGCCAACAGGCGATCGTGCTGCGCTTCGGCGAGATCGTGGACGTCAAGACGGAGCCGGGGCTCTATTTCAAGCTGCCGTTCGGCTTCGCCGAGGCCGACAGCGTCCAGATGATCGAGGATCGCGTGATGCGCTTCGATCTCGACGACATCCGCGTTCAGGTCTCGGGCGGCCGGTTCTATGAAGTCGACGCTTTCATCGCATACCGCATCGCCGATGCGCGTCGTTTCCGCCAGGCGGTTTCGGGCAGTGTGCCGCTTGCCGAACAGCGGCTGCGCACTCGTCTCGACGCGTCGCTGCGCCGGGTCTACGGTCTGCGCGGTTTCGAAGCGGCACTCTCGGACGAGCGTTCCTCGATGATGCGCGAAGTTCGCGATCAACTTCGCCCGGACGCGACGTCGCTCGGTCTCGAGATCACCGATGTGCGCATTCGCCGCACGGACCTGACCGCGGAGGTCTCGCAACAGACCTATGAGCGCATGCGCGCTGAGCGTCTTGCCGAAGCCGAGCGTCTGCGCGCTCGCGGCCGTGAAGCTGCTCAGCGTATCCGCGCTCGCGCAGATCGTGAGGTCGTCGAGATCGTCGCGGACGCGCGTCGCGAATCGGAAATCCTTCGAGGCGAGGGCGAGGCCGAGCGCAATTCGATCTTCGCCGACGCCTTCACGCGCGACCCGGAGTTTTTCGAATTCTACCGTTCGATGACGGCCTACACGAATGCGCTGAACGGCGATGCGACGACGATGGTCCTGTCGCCGGATACGGAGTTCTTCCGCTTCTTCGGCAGTGCAGCCGGCCGCGCACCGCAAGGGGAGAGCCCGGCGCAGCCGCAACCGGCGCCGCCTGCCGCGGGTGCGGACCTGACGACCGGCGCAACACAGCCTTAAAGCGTCGTTCGTGTCGGAATTTTTGATAGCCCTCGGTCTCGTTTTCGTGATCGAGGGCTTTTTCTACGGCGGAATGCCGTCCGCGGTGAAACGTCTCGCTTCACAAGTCGTGGAGCTGCCCGAGAGCACCTTGCGCTCGGTCGGCCTCGTTGCGATGGTGGCCGGCGTTTGTCTCATCTGGTTCGTCAAGGGCTGAGAGGGTCGCAAACGCGCCGCAATTGGCCGGATCAATGCGCAGCAGAACGCGCTCTGGGAGAAACTGCCTGATGACCATCAAAATCTCGATCCGCCGGAAACTCACCGTCGGCGTATCCATCGCAGCGCTCGGATTGACGGGACTTGCCGCCCCCGCGACGCAGGCCCTCGCGCAGGCGCAACCGGAAGCCGGCAGCGCCCAGCCGAACCAGCAAGGACCGGCCTCCGTGGCCGACCTGGCCGAGGGACTTCTGGATGCCGTCGTCAACATCTCGACATCGCAAAGCGCACCCAGCACACGCGGGCAGCGCAATGTGCCGGTGCCGCAATTGCCGGAAGGTTCGCCTTTCCAGGAATTCTTCGACGAGTTCTTCAATCAGCAGCAGGAGGGCGGGCCGTCCGGCCGCCCCATGCAGTCGCTCGGCTCGGGCTTCGTGATCGATGCCGAGGAAGGCATCGTCATCACCAACAACCATGTCATCGCCGATGCCGACCAGATCGAAGTGAACTTCGCCGATGGCGGCACCTTGCCTGCCGAACTCGTCGGTGCGGACCCGGAGACGGATCTTGCCGTGCTCAAGGTCGATCCGTCCGCCCGCGAACTGACGGCGGTCGATTTCGGAGATTCGCAAGCGATCCGCATCGGCGATTGGGTCATGGCCGTGGGCAATCCGTTCGGGCTCGGCGGTTCCGTGACGGTCGGCATCGTCTCGGCGCGGGGGCGTGACATCAATGCCGGTCGCTACGACGATTTCATCCAGACGGACGCCGCCATCAACCGCGGCAATTCCGGCGGTCCGCTCTTCGACATGCATGGCAACGTCATCGGCATCAACACCGCCATCATCTCGCCGTCCGGCGGTTCGATCGGCATCGGTTTCGCGATCCCCTCGCAATTGGCGACGAACGTCATCAGCCAGTTGCGCGAGTTCGGGGAAACGCGGCGCGGCTGGCTCGGCGTGCGCATCCAGCCGGTCACCGACGACATCGCCGAAAGCCTCGGCATGGACAACACCGCCGGCGCGCTGGTCGCAGGCGTGATCGATGGCGGCCCGGTCGATGACGGGACCATCCAGCCCGGCGACGTGATCCTTTCCTTCAACGACCGGCCGATCCGTCAGATGCGCGATCTGCCGCGCATCGTGGCGGAAAGTCCGGTGGGCGAGGAGGTCGATGTCGTGATCGTGCGGCGCGGCGAGGAGCAGACCGTGCGCGTGACGCTCGGTCGCCTCGAGGACAGCGAGCAGATGGCGGAAGGCGGCGTGGTGACGCCCGACGAAGATACCGATGACGGCGAGGCTACTGCCGAGACTGTCGAGGTCCTGGGCATGACGCTGGCCTCGCTCGATGACGGTTCGCGTGGCGAATTCGGCATCGCTGAGGGCATTTCCGGCGTCGTCGTCATGGATGTCTCGTCCGGTTCGCAGGCCGCCGAGCGCAACATCACCGCCGGCGAGGTCATCACGGAAATCGCGCAGGAAGCCGTTTCGACGCCCGAAGACGTTCAGGCGCGTATCGATGCACTCGAACAGCAGGGGCGGCGCAACGCACTTTTGATGCTCGCCTCACCGACCGGCGAATTGCGCTTCGTCACGCTCCGGATCGATTGATCGCGTCCGGTTTGAGAGAATAGACGACATGCGGCCTGAGGGCCGCATGTTCGTTCGGAACCCGCGGATGATCGAAGTCGCGCGAAGGATCGGCGACCATGCCGAGCCGCTTCATGACAGCGATAGACGGTGCGTTCTCGCGGACCGCGAAGGCCACGATCTCATCGGCACCGACCGTATCGAAACCGTGCGCCACCCAGGCGCGGGCCGCTTCAGTCACGTAACCTTGGCCCCAATGTTCGGGCAGAAGCCGCCAGCCGATCTCGACGCTGCCGTCGAGCGCAGGCGACAGGTCGGCAACGCGGTTCAGTCCGAGAAAGCCGATGGTTTCGCCGGTCGCCTTCAACTCGGCGGCGCCGAATCCGATACCGTTCCGCTCCATTTCCGTCCGCACACGGTCCATCACCGCGTCGGCTTCCGCGCGCGTGCGGCGGAAGGGGAAGAAGCGCATGATCCGCTCATCCGAATTCAGCCGATGGAACGCCGCGCGGTCTTCGTCCCGCCAGTTGCGTAAAAGCAGTCGCTGCGTCTCGAACATCATGCGGCGAACTCGGCCTGCCGGTATCCCTGAAGGTAGAGGAGGGCGGTCAGGTCGCCATGGTCGATGCGGATGCCGGCTTCAGCGGCCACAGATGGCTTGGCATGAAGCGCCACGCCCATGCCCGCGATGCGGATCATGTCGAGATCGTTGGCGCCGTCGCCGACCGCGAGGACATCGTTCGAGGTGACGTTCCTACGTGAAACGAGGTCGCGCAACGCGTCGGCCTTGGCTTCCTTGCCGAGGATCGGCTCTGCGACCTGTCCGGTCAGCCTGCCATCGGCGACGAGAAGAGTGTTTGCGCGATGTTCGTGAAACCCGAGATTGGCGGCGACGCGGCTGGTGAAGCTTTCGAAGCCGCCGGAAACGAGCGCCGTTGCCGCTCCATTCGCGTTCATGGTTGCAACCAGTTCTCGTGCGCCCGACGCCAGAGTGATGCGCTCGGCGATGACCTTGTCGATGACCGCCGCGTCGAGATCGCGCAAGAGTGCGACACGCTCGCGCAAAGCGGGTTCGAACGCGATCTCGCCATTCATGGCGCGCGCGGTGATGGCGGCGACATGCGCCTTGATGCCGATCACGTCGGCCAGTTCGTCGATGCATTCCTGATCGATCATGGTCGAATCCATGTCCGCGATCAGGATCGATTTGCGACGGTGAAAGGTATCGACGACGGCGACGTCGACGGGGCTCGGCACCGCCAGCGAACGTAAGGCGATCAGCGCCGCAGCCGCGGCCATGCCTGCCGGCAGATCGATCTCGCAGGCGATGCCTTCGCTGAGCCAGCGCGGTGAAGCGCTTGCGTTGAGGGTGGCTGCCGCCGTATTGGCCAGTTCGACAGTTACCGCCGGGCGAGCCGGGTGTGAGATCAGGACGGCAACGAACGGCATGGCGAACTTTCCAGAACAGGCAGGACACAGGTGAAGGATGCGGTTCTGATAGCGGGGCCGACCGCCAGCGGCAAGTCGCGCCTGGCGATGGAGATCGCAGGGCAGATCGGCGGCGTCATCGTCAATGCCGATTCCATGCAGGTCTACTCCGTCCTGCGCATTCTCACCGCCAGACCGGGCGAAGCCGACGAAGCGGCCGTTCCGCATCGGCTTTTCGGGCATGTCGATCCGTCGTCGGCCTATTCGGTGGCGCAATGGGTGCGGGATGTGAGGGAGGTCGACACGGAAAGCCGGCCATGCGTTTTCGTGGGCGGAACGGGTCTTTATTTCCGCGCGCTGACGCAGGGCCTGTCCGAGATGCCGGATATCCCCGCGCCGATCCGGGAAAAATGGCGCGGTGCCTTGAGGGAGGAGGGCGCAGAAGCGCTTCACCGCGGGCTCAAGGAGTGCGATCCGATCGCAGCAGAACGGCTACGTCCCGGTGACGGCCAGCGAATCGTCCGCGCGCTGGAGGTTTTCGACGTATCCGGCCGCTCGATCATCGACTGGCAGAGTGATCGCTCCGTGCCGATCATCGACGCCGACCGTGCCCGCAAGATCGTCCTCCAGCCCGACCGGGACCGACTGCGCGCCAATATCGATCGGCGTTTCGACCAGATGATTGAGGCAGGTGCGCTGGACGAGGTTCGGGATATTCTCGCCATGGAATTATCGCCGACGCTGCCGGCCATGAAGGCGATCGGCGTGCGCGAGCTTGGCGACGTTCTGGGCGGACGGTCGCAACTTTCGGCTGCGATCGAGCGCGCGAAGGCGGCGACGCGGCAATATGCCAAGCGCCAGGATACCTGGTTCCGCAATCAGTTGACACCGGATTGGGACCGGACCGCAACCTGACTGCTAATCGCTCGCGTTAAACGCGAAAATTAATTTTCGTCCAATCCTCGATTTTTCTAAATCCCTTTTTAATTCAGTGTTTTGAAATCATTTTGCCATATTTCGAACTGCCAGATGATACTGCCGATGTTAACCTGGGATAAGGACTGATACGTCAGTCTGGTTGCCTTCGTGGGTCGAGGACTGCATGCGGTTCCATCAAGCCGAACTGGCCTTTTTCGTCTTTATAACCGTCGTCATCGCCGCCAGCGTGACGACGTTCCACACCTATGGAGTGTTGCAGTCACTCAATGAGACGACGATCGACGGGACGCAGATCACCCATCTTGCCAGACTGCTTTTCGCGATCAGCGTGCTTTTGGCCACGGCCATCTTCTTCGGCGCCTTCTTCATCTATCCGCTGATCCGTCAACAGGTGCAGGAAGAGGGTAAATTGCGTGCGATGACCGAAAAGCTGAGCGCGCGTTCCGAAACGCTCGAACATGCCGCGCTGACCGACGGGCTGACGGGTATGCAGAACAGGCGGTTTTTCGACGAGGCCCTGCGTGAATATCTCCTGGCCTTCGGCCGGATCGACCGTCCCGTCGGGCTGATGATCATCGATCTCGACCACTTCAAGGGCGTCAACGACACGCATGGCCACGACATCGGCGACAAGGTGTTGAAGGAGGTGGCCGGGTGCCTGCGCGAACTGACGCGCTATCATGACGTGGTGGCGCGGCTGGGCGGCGAGGAATTCGCCATTCTGGCCGCCGATCTGGACGATGCGCGCCTGATCGCCTTTGCCGAAAGGGTGCGAAAGGCGATTTCTTCGCTGACCGTCTCCAACGGCAATATCAGACTGAAAGTGACCGCCAGCGTGGGCCTTGCCGTCTGGGACGGCGAGGAAAAAGGCGATGCGCTTTACCGGCGTGCGGACAAGCGACTTTATCAGGCGAAGGGCCTCGGTCGAAATCGCGTCTGCGCCTGACGATGGGGCGCTAAGGCCATTCAATCCTCGTAAAGACGCCGCAGGGAATCGTCTTTCGGATAGCGACGCGTGGCGGATAGCGGGCCGGACCGGGCCAGGGCGGGCGGCGGTGCGTCGAGGGCGGCGGCCAGGCGCTCGAACGGATCGAATCCTACCGGATCGACATCATCGGGCACCAGAACGGGCGTATCCCCGCGCAATCCCTTGACCAGCGCATGCAGGTCTATTTCGTCCGCACCGGCATCGAAATCTGCCGCATCCAACGCGCGGCCGGGCAATTCGTCCGGTTTCAGCGTCTCGAATTTCATGCGCATCGTGGTTGCGACGCCTTCGCCGAACGCGATCGCCTCGCGCTGGCCCATCGAGGACAGGAAGGCGAGGGTGGAAGCCGAGGAGTCGGCGATCGCCGAGCGGATGATCTCCTGATCGCGCTCGTTGGCGAGCCGCATGGCGAAAATCGTCGAGCATTGTGAAAGCACGGTCGGATCGAGCTCGCCGGGACGCTGCGTGACCACGCCGAGATAGGCTCCGTATTTACGCCCCTCCTTGGCGATCCGCGACAGCGCGTGGCGGGTGGGCGCGAAGCCCAGCCGATGGTCGGCGGGCATGTAGCGATGCGCTTCCTCGCACAGGACGAGAAGCTTGAGCTTGCCCTGCGAGCCGGCGGCCAGATCGAAGGCGAGCCGCGCGAGGACCGAACAGACCGAATTGACCACTTCGGAGGGAAGGCCGGCCAGTTCGAAGCAGGTGATCGTCTTGCCGTGATGAGGGATGCGGAAAATCTTGCCGATCGCCTCGTGGATCGTATCCTCGATCAAGCGGGACGCGAACATGAAGCGATACCGCGGATCGGCAAGGGCGGATTCGATCCGCGCCCTCAGCGCGCGGCAGTAAGGCCGGTCGGCCTTGGATTCCAGCATGCCCGTGCGCTCGTCGATGAGCTTGATGAGATCGACCATGCGGTAGGGAACGGGCGTGTCGGCGGTGACCGACATGGTATCGGCACCGCGCCGAAGAAGGCCCGCGGCGCCGGACGGGCGATTGTAGCGGTTCTTGGCGAGTGGAATGAGGTCCCGCAGGAGGTCGATTTCCTCGGCAACCGGTTCGCGACCCCGGAAAAGCACCTCGCTCAGTTCTTCAAGGCGAAAGACCCAGAAGGGCAGGTCGAGCGAATTGGGATCGATGCGGATCGATTGATGGGGGAAGGCGGAATGGAATTCGTTATGCGGATCGAGGATCAGAACGCGCAGATTGGGATTAGCCTCGATCGCCTTGCGCAATACGAGCGCCACCGCGCTCGACTTGCCGACGCCTGTCGTTCCCAATACCGCGAAATGGCGGCTGAGCGTCGTATCCATCGCGATGCGGGCGAAAATCTGCTCGTCCTGCGAAAGCCGCCCGATCGAGACGGCCGCGCGGCCCGCCAGATCATAAACCGCCTCCAGATCGCGCGAGCGGATGCGGTGCGCGATGGCGCCGACATGCGGGTAGAGCGTGATACCGCGATCGAAGGTCGGCTTGCCCGCCGCGTCACGGACTTCGCCGACAAGTTCGACGCGCACGATGAGTGCATTGTCGGCGCTCTCGTTCCACTCGGCATGCGGCGTCTCGATCTCGTAAACGAGGCCGACGGTGCGGGCGACGCCCAGATTGATCGAGATCATGCGCCCGACGGCCCAAAGTCCATCCGTTTCCGACTGGGTTCCGTCCGCAATCGCGGCAATCGTGGCTCGTGCGCCGTCGCACTGGACGACGCGGCCGAGAACGCGCGACTGGGGCTGAAGCGCATCTCGACGCTCCTGACTGATCGTGTCGCCTTGCGGCCCCGTTCGTTCCACATACATTGCGCGCATTCCCCGATTGCCGGCACATATTAGCCCCTTCGGGTTAAGTACGGGTTGGGGTGGATGGTTCATCGCGGGTTAATCGAGGGCCAGGGCGCAATGAAATTGCGTTGCGCAAGGCATTGACAGTCGTTTCGTGCTGCGCCTAATGTGCGCGCCATGATCAATGCAGCACTCATTCTCGTAGTAGGAAGGCGCGTGGGCAAGGCGGTGTAACCGCCGGGCGAAAGCACCCCATGCGCGATGCAGGCTCCCACAAGGGGGCCTTTTTTGTTTTCAGAAGCCAAAACATCAGATGACGGACCAGAACGATGAACAGCGCCAGGCACGATAGCGGACGACGGGAAATGACCGGAGCGGAGATGGTCGTCCAGGCGCTGCGCGACAACGGGGTCGAGCATCTCTTCGGCTATCCGGGCGGCGCCGTCCTTCCGATCTACGACGAACTTTTCCAGCAGGAAGATATCCAACACATCCTTGTGCGACACGAACAAGGGGCGGGGCATGCAGCCGAAGGCTATGCGCGCTCGACCGGCAAGGCGGGCGTGATGCTGGTCACCTCCGGGCCGGGCGCGACGAATGCCGTCACCCCGCTTCAGGACGCACTGATGGATTCCATTCCCCTGGTGTGCATCAGCGGGCAGGTTCCGACGCCGCTGATCGGCTCCGATGCGTTCCAGGAATGCGACACCGTCGGCATCACGCGCCCCTGCACCAAGCACAACTGGCTGGTTAAGGACGTCAACAAGCTTTCGGCAATCCTGCACGAGGCGTTTCACGTCGCCACTACCGGCCGTCCCGGTCCCGTCGTGGTCGATATCCCGAAGGACGTCCAGTTCGCAAAAGGCGTCTACACGCCGCCCCAGACGGCACCGCGCACGAGCTATCACCCCAATGTTCAAGGTGACATGGAGGCGATCAAGGCCGCCGTCGAGATGATGGCAAACGCCAAGCGCCCCGTCATCTATTCAGGCGGCGGGGTGATCAATTCGGGAGCGGAAGCGAGCCATCTGCTGCGCGAACTCGTCGAACTGACCAATTTCCCCATCACGTCCACATTGATGGGGCTCGGCGCCTATCCGGCATCGGGCAAGAACTGGCTCGGCATGCTGGGCATGCATGGCACCTACGAAGCCAACATGACCATGCACGATTGCGACGTGATGCTGTGCATCGGCGCGCGCTTCGACGACCGCATCACCGGGCGGCTCGACGCGTTCTCGCCGAATTCGAAGAAAATCCACATCGATATCGACCCATCCTCGATCAACAAGAACGTGCCTGCCGACGTGCCCATCATCGGCGATGTCGGCCGCGTGATGGAAGATATGGTGCGGCTGTGGCGCGCGACGGCGCGTGCGGACAAGGCGCGCCTGTCGCCGTGGTGGGAGCAGATCGAGAAATGGCGCGCGCGCGAGTCGCTCGCCTACCGGCCGAACGACGATGTCATCATGCCCCAATATGCGATCCAGCGGCTCTACGAACTGACGAAGGGCCGCGAAACCTACATCACGACCGAGGTCGGCCAGCACCAGATGTGGGCTGCCCAGCATTTCGGGTTCGAGCAGCCCAATCGCTGGATGACGTCGGGCGGTCTCGGTACGATGGGTTATGGTCTGCCGGCCGCTCTGGGTGTCCAGATCGCGCATCCCGACGCGCTCGTGATCGACATCGCGGGTGACGCTTCGGTGCAGATGACGATGCAGGAAATGTCGGCGGCGGTGCAGTATGAAGCGCCGATCAAGATCTTTATCCTGAACAATCAGTATATGGGCATGGTACGCCAGTGGCAGCAGCTTCTCCACGGCAACCGCCTGTCGCACTCCTATACCGAGGCGATGCCGGATTTCGTCCTGATGGCGCAGGCTTTCGGCGCACACGGCATTCGCTGCGAAAAGCCGGGCCAGCTCGACGATGCGATCCAGGAGATGATCGATGTGAAGAAACCGGTGATCTTCGATTGCCGGGTCGCGAATCTCGCCAATTGCTTCCCGATGATCCCCTCCGGCAAGGCGCATAACGAGATGCTCCTGCCCGACGAGGCGACCGACGAGGCCGTGGCGAACGCAATCGATGCGAAGGGACGAGCGCTGGTTTGACAGAAGACGTGTCAAACCAGCCGATTGACCAGATTTCCTGACAAAGAGATTCAGACAATGAACGCCCATCTTCAACCGACCGGTTCCGCCTATTTCATCGCCAAGGAAACCGAACAGCCCGTCACCCACACACTTTCCGTGCTCGTCGACAACGAACCGGGCGTGCTCGCCCGCGTGATCGGCCTGTTTTCAGGACGCGGCTACAATATCGACAGCCTGACGGTGTCGGAGACCGAGCATGAACGGCATTTGTCGCGCATCACGATCGTGACGCGCGGCACGCCGCACGTCCTCCAGCAGATCAAGCACCAGCTCGAACGCATCGTGCCGGTCCACCGTGTCAACGACCTCAGCGTGATCGCCGCCGAGCGCGGACATGAGCGTCCGCTCGAGCGCGAACTGGCGCTGGTCAAGGTCGCCGGAACGGGCAATGACCGGGTCGAGGCGTTGCGCCTTGCCGAGGCGTTCAACGCCAAGGTTTCGGACGCGACGACCGAGCATTTCATTTTCGAGATGACGGGCAAGAGCAACAAGGTGGATCAGTTTATCTCCATCATGCAGCCGCTCGGCCTCGTCGAGATCTGCCGAACCGGCGTCGCGGCGATGAACCGCGGCCCCGAAGGCATGTAGGACGGTGCTGCGCCGCCTCGTCCTTTGCGCCGCACTGGCATTTGCCGCAGGATCCGCGCTCGCCCAGACGGACGAGGCGGGGACGCTCGAAGAGCGACTGGAGCAAGTCTATGAGACGATGGACGCCGATGCGACCTTCGTCGGGCAGTATGCCCAGTGCCCGGCCGACATCCATGCCACGCAGCGCTCATTGTGGCGCTTCATCGTGCCGGACGAGAGCCTGTCCGACGCGGTATGCGAGGAGGCGACGATGTCCTGCTACGAGCGCTGCACGCAAAGCGCGGCGGGCGGCGCCTGCTTCAGTCTGGCGCGCGTTATTCAGCGGCGCGGCGGAGAGGACGGGTCACCGTATCACCAGCAGCTTTTCGCTCGTTCCTGCGCGAACGGTTTTGCCGCGGGCTGCACCAATCGCGGCGCGGGCATCCGTAACGGCGATCATCGGGGCGACCCTTTCGCCGATCTGGAGCGTGGAACGGTCGAAGCCTGCCTCTACCGCAGCTTCAAGGTCGCCTGTGAAGGTGATGATCCCTGGGGGTGCACGATGCATGGCAGGTCGTATCAAAGCGGCGAAGGCGTCGCGCAGGACGGCGAGCAGGCGGCCCGTCATTTCCGGCGTGCATGTAACTTGAGCCCGAACGGCGAAGCTTGCCGAAACGCGCGGGTCGGTCTCGACGATCTGGGTGTAGCGAACTCCGACTGAGAGCCGATCGCTTTTCTCTTTTTCTTGAGACTCCAATGTCGCCTGAAACGTTATTTGCCATCATCGTCTTCGCCTTCGTGTCGTCGATCACGCCCGGCCCGAACAATTTCATGCTTCTGGCGTCCGGCGTGAATTTCGGATTCCGCCGTACGATCCCGCATATGTGCGGTATCGGTGCCGGCTTCTTCACGCTTCTTATGGGCGTCGGCTTCGGACTTGGCGCGCTGTTCACGACCTTTCCGCAATTGCATATCGTGCTGAAGATCGTCGGCGGGCTCTACCTGCTTTGGCTGGCCTGGAAGATCGCGACAGCACGATCGCTGTCGTCCGAAAAGGGCGCCAAAGCCCGGCCCATGACCTTCATGGAAGCCGCCGCCTTCCAATGGGTCAATCCAAAGGCATGGATCATGGCTGTGACGGGCATGGCGCTGTTCACGCGGCCTGACGCGCCTTATCTCTCGGTCTTCTTCGTCGCCGCAGCCTTTGCGCTGGTGAACTTCCCGAGTGTTTCGACATGGGCCGGGTTCGGAACGGCCTTGCGCGGTTTTCTTGCCGATCCCGTGCGGCTGAAGTGGTTCAACGTCACCATGGGCGTGCTGCTCGCGGCGTCGGTGGTGCCGATGTTGTGGTGAATGTGGAATTCACTTGATCGATGTTCCTGATGCGTTCTAATTAAGCGACTGTTTTTCGGCGTTGCATCTCAACGACGAATCCTGCGAAGGAACCGCATGAATTTTTCTCCCCAGCAGGACGAAGCGCTTCAGGCTGTCGCCAAATGGCTCAAGAGCGGGCGACCGCAGGTCTTTCGCCTGTTCGGCTATGCGGGCACCGGCAAGACGACGCTGGCGCGCCATTTTGCCGATCATGTCGACGGGCAGGTTCAGTTCGCTGCATTTACGGGCAAAGCGGCACAGGTGCTTCGTTCGAAAGGTGCATTGAACGCACGCACGATCCACTCGCTGATCTACCGGCCGCGCGGCGAGGAAGCGGTCGCGGACGAGACGACGGGCAAGACCTCGATCAACCCGACATTCTCGCTGAACCGGCAAAGCCCGATCGCGAAGGCGAAGCTCGTCGTGATCGACGAATGCTCAATGGTCGACGAGGCGCTCGGCGGGGATTTGATGACGTTCGGCACGCCCATTCTCGTTCTGGGCGATCCCGCGCAGCTTCCGCCGATTTCGGGCGGCGGGTTCTTCACCGAGCATGAGCCCGACTACCTCCTGACCGAAATTCACCGGCAGGCGCAGGACAATCCGATCATCCGGCTGGCGATGGACGTGCGCGAGGGGCGCGAATTCGTCAATGGCGACTACGGCCGCGCGCAGGTGATCGGCCGCGACGAGGTCAATCAGGACCTCGTGCTGGAAGCCGACCAGGTTCTGGTAGGCACCAACCGCACGCGCCGACGCTACAACCAGCGCCTGCGGCAGTTGAAGGGCTTCGAGGCGTCCTATCCGCAAGCCGGCGACAAGCTGGTTTGCCTTCGCAACGATCCGGCGAAAGGGCTTCTCAACGGCTCGCTCTGGAAGGTGATGACGTCATCGCGTGAGACGGTGAAGCCCGGCATCAATCTGCTCGTCTCTCCGGAGGAAGACGATCCCGATCGCGGCGTGGCGAAGATCAAGCTGCTCAAAGCTGCCTTCGACGATCCGGACGCCGATATTCCCTGGCAGCAGAAGAAGCGCTTCGACGATTTCGATTTCGGCTATGCGTTGACCGTCCATAAGGCGCAGGGCTCGCAATGGGACAAGGTCGTCCTCTTCGACGAAAGCTATGCCTTCAAGGATACAAGGCAGCGCTGGCTCTATACGGCGATTACGCGCGCGGCCGAAAATCTGACCATCGTGCGGTAGGCGGTCAGATTTTCTGCGGGATTTCCCGTGCGCCGATCCATTCCCAGGCGTCGGCTTCGTCCTTGATGTCGAAATGCCTGAGCTCGACGGGAAGTTCGGGTTCGAAGAAGCCCGCGACGCGCCCGGTCCAGTCAGGATCGCCAATAGCGGCGCAGCGCCGCACATGCTGGACGGCATGGAGCCGGCCTTCATCCGTCGTCTCACCGGAGACGTTATCCCATTCGATGCCTTCGTAATTTTTCAGGCGTACAACCACGTCGAGCTTGTCGTGCAGGGCATAGGCACCTTCCATCAGCCCGTAGAGATTTTCCACGTCCGCGCCCGTCACATAGCCGATGATTTCGATAGCAAAGACGTCTGTGCGGTCGGTTTCAATGCGGCGAATGGCGGGCACGCGGTCGAGGGATTGCATCAGGACTCCGATTGCTGGACCAAAAATCTCATCGGGTTGAACACGTTTCGGGGCCTGTTCGTTCCGCAAAAGGGCCATTAGAACGGGTGGAGAACCAAGGAGGGCACACGCGTGGCGACACAACTTTCGGTCAATTTGAATGCCGTCGCCATGCTGCGCAACCGGCGCGATCTGCCGTGGCCGAGCGTGGTGGATCTCGGTCGCATCGCACTGGCGTCGGGCGCGCATGGCCTGACGGTGCATCCGCGTCCCGACCAGCGCCATACGCGCTTTTCCGATTTGCCCGAGTTGCGGGCACTGATCGACGACGAATTTCCAAAGGCGGAGTTCAATATCGAGGGCTATCCCAATTCGCAGTTTCTCGATCTGGTCGAAGAGAACGCGCCGGAGCAGGTGACGCTGGTGCCTGACGACCCGTCGCAGCCGACATCCGACCATGGCTGGAATTTCGTCGAACACGCGGAATTCCTGACGCCGATCGTCAAGCGGCTGAAGGCATCGGGCATGCGCGTGTCGCTGTTCGCCGATCCCGATCCGGCCGGCCTTGACGCCGCGCGGGCAACGGGCGCCGACCGTGTCGAGCTTTACACCGGGCCTTACGGTGCTTCACATCAAGATTCCGGGCAAGCCGCCAAGGAACTGGAAAGACTGGCGAAAACCGCCGAGGCTGCTATCGCGCTCGGTCTTGATGTGAATGCCGGTCACGACCTCACAGTTGCCAATCTCAAGCCATTGGTGGGGCGTATACCGGCAATTGCGGAAGTTTCGATCGGACATGGGCTGACGGCCGACGCTCTGGAATACGGGATGGCCGAAACGGTGCGCCGGTTCCTGCGTTCCTGCAAAGGATAACGCCGCGACGCGCATCGACCTATGCGGTTCACGAAAAATCCGCGATTGTGCTTGCGGGCAGCGGACATATAGCCGCCGTCCTTCGAGAAAGGACCCGGCATGCAGGCGTCGGTCGAAACGTCTCCTCAGACATCGCCGCTCAGAAAGCGGCAGGGCACCGGTGCGCTGGCGCTGGCCGCGATAGGTGTCGTTTACGGCGATATCGGAACAAGCCCGATCTATGCCCTGCGTGAGGCTATGCGCGCCACTGCAAGTCCGGAACGTTCGACCGATGTCGAAGTGATGGGCGTTCTGTCGATCATCGTCTGGTCGTTGACGCTTATCGTCACGATCAAATATGTGCTGATCGTGCTGCGGGCGGACAATAACGGCGAGGGCGGCACGCTTTCGCTGATGGCGCTCGCCCGGCAGAATGCCGGCCGGTTTTCGCCCGGCGTGATGCTGCTCGGCATGATCGGGGCGGGTCTTTTTCTAGGTGATGCGCTGATTACGCCTGCGATATCCGTCCTGTCCGCGGTGGAGGGTCTGGAAGTCGCGACGCCGACATTCGCGCCCTACGTTATTCCGATCACGGTTGTGATTCTCGTCGCGCTGTTCATCGTTCAAAAGCGCGGAACGGCATCGGTCGCCAGCGTCTTCGGTCCGATCACGGCGTGCTGGTTTCTGGTGCTGGGCGGATTGGGGCTTTGGCATATCATCGCTGCGCCTCAAGTGCTGGCCGCGCTCAATCCTTCCTACGCGGTCGGGTTCCTTTTCAGCCACTCAGCAGTTGCTTTCGCGGTGATCGGCGCAGCTTTTCTGGCTGTGACGGGTGCCGAGGCGATCTACGCCGATCTTGGCCATTTTGGGCGCAAGCCGATCGTTCTCGCCTGGTTCGGGCTCGTCTTCCCGGCACTGTTGCTCAATTATTTCGGGCAGGGGGCCTTCATACTTACCCATGACGAGGTGGCGGAGCAGCCCTTGTTCCAGATGGTGCCCGAGTGGGGTGTACTGCCGCTGGTCGTTCTGGCTACCGTTGCAACGATCATCGCAAGCCAGGCCGTCATCACCGGTACGTTTTCGCTGGCGAGTCAGGCGATCCAACTCGGCATTCTTCCCCGGTTCGCCATTTTTCACACGTCGGACACACAGTCCGGCCAGATTTTCATGCCGCAAATCAACGGGCTTCTTCTGATCGGCGTCGTGATTCTGGTTCTCGAATTCGGCTCGTCAAGCGCGCTGGCGGGGGCTTACGGCATTTCGGTTACCGGTGAGATGGTGGTGACGGCGCTGCTGCTCATGGTCGTGCTGCGCAAATCATGGAAGTGGCCGCTTGTCGCTGTCGTGGCTCTGGTCGTGCCGTTTCTTCTGCTGGACCTGGTCTTCCTTGCAGCCAATTCGCTCAAGTTTCTGGAAGGCGGCTGGGTGTCCGTCGGTGTCGCGCTCGCGGCGATGGTCGTCATGATGACGTGGCGGCGCGGCAGCGCCCTGCTTTTTCGCAAGACCCGCAAGAGCGAGGTTCCGCTGGATGTCCTGACGAACAATCTTGCCAAAAACCGTCCCACCATTGTGTCGGGAACGGCTGTGTTCCTGACCAGCGATCCCGAAAGCGCACCGACAGCGCTGATGCACAGTCTCAAGCACTACAAGGTGCTTCACGAGCGCAACATCATCCTGACGGTCGCGACGGTGGAAACGCCGCGCGTGAGCCGGGAGGAGCGGATCAAGGTCGAATCGATCAACGATCTGTTCGTGCGCGTCGTGCTGTATTTCGGCTATGCCGAGCGGCCCAACGTGCCGAAAGGACTGGCGCGCTGTCAGATCCCCGGCTGGCAGTTCGATATCATGACCACGTCGTTCTTTCTGTCCCGCCGCACGCTCAAGGCGTCCAGCCAGTCGGCGATGCCGAAATGGCAGGACCGGCTCTACATCGCGCTTGCGCGCAATGCGTCCGATGCCACGGCCTATTTCCAGATCCCGAGCGGGCGCGTCGTGGAAATCGGAACGCAATTGGTGATCTGATCTAGTCGTTCATGGTGTCTTCGGCGCCTTCGAGATCGGCATCGACCGTGGCAATGAAGGCGTCAAGCTCCGTCTGGCGCTCGACAAGCCTTTCGCGGACAAAAGCGACCGCTTCATTGTCGGTCAGGCCCCTGCGAAGGAGGCTGTTGGAAATCGTCGTGAAATTGATGTTTTCGTTGCTGCCGGCACGTCTGACACATGCCGACGCCTGGTTCTTGGCCGTATCGGATTGAATCCTGTTCATATTCCTGACGGTCATCGTGCCGAGCTCGAACTGGGTCTGTCTTAACTGGTTTCCCAGTTCGATTCTGAGCCGCTCGCGTAGTTGGGCGGCGTTCGATGCGGCCGCGAACATGCCGCCACCGGCCGATGCTACGTCCTCAAGGGCGCGCCGATCCCGTTCCGACACGTCGAAGCCGATGATGTTGACGACCGCATTGATGTCGGATCCGCGCAGCAAGCGAGCGGCCTCGACGGATCGCCGCCACAGGTTTCCAGCCCGTCCGAAACCACGAAAACCACCTGCTCCCCTTCGCTTGCAGCGGGCACAAGCGCTTCACCCGCCGCCGGGATGGCCGCGGCGAGGGGTGTTCCTCCCGGTCGCGTCGGACGCGTCGAGCGCCGACCTCAATGCTTTGCGATCCAGCGTCGCCGTCTCGTGGACCATCTCCACGCCACGGCAGGATTCCTGCCTGCCGCTATTCTGATTATTTCCGGTATGACCGAAAGCAAGGATGCCAATCTCGGCATCCTCCGGCACACCATCCAGAAAGCGCGAGACTGCGTTCTTGGCCGCATCCATCTTGCGGCCCCCGCCGACCCGTCCGGCCATCGAGCCGGATGCATCGAGTGCGATCACGGCGCGGATCCATCGTTCTGCGGGGATTTCCTGCTGGTCGGGGCCTTCCGGTCCGTCGCGCATCACGTAGTCGGAATAGCATTCGCGAGTGTCCCGGCCGAACTGCGCGACATAGTCCTCATGCAACGCTTCACCATTCCAGAACTCGCGCTCGGTGGACAGTGACTGTGCGCTGGACGGCGAATGCGCGACTGTTGCGGTGACGAGAAGGGCGCTCGCGGCGGCAAGGCGGATCGAATGCTGCATCCTGATGCGTCTCTTTTTACAACCGTGAGTTGTTATGTCGCGAATGTGGCCATAGCTCGTCACCCGATTGACAGGAGCAGGTGAACTCATTATCAGAACCGTACCGTACGGTACTTAAGCGGATGGCAATCGGGCATGGAAACGGCAGGCGAACCGGATTGGACACAGCGTCAGATAGACGTTCTCGACGCCGTTCTCGACTTGCTCGTCTCCGGCGGAGACGCACTGACGACCGCCGCCGTCGCCCGTAAGGCGAATTGCTCCAAGGAAACGCTCTACAAGTGGTTCGGCGATCGTGACGGGCTGCTTGCGGCAACAGTTCGCTGGCAGGCATCGCGCGTTCGGGCGGGCAATTTCGACGCGCAGCATCTCGATGCGTCGCAACTGCGCGAAAGCCTCGAAGCCTTCGCGGTCAACTGGCTCACCGTCATCACCAGTCGAAACTCGATCGCGCTCAACCGCGTCGGGGTCAGCCATGCGGGTTCCGGCAAGAGCAATCTGGGGCGTATCGTGCTGGAAAACGGCCGCTTCGCCATCGGCGAGCGTGTGAAGCCGCTGCTGGAGGCGGGGCGGGCGAACGGCCTGCTCGACTTCGACGACACGGAAACGACGTTTCGCACCTTTTTCGGCCTTTTGGGCCGTGACGTTCAGATCCGGTTGCTGCTCGGCGACCGGATGGAAACGACTGACGCGGAGATCGCGCGGGATGCCGCGCGCGCGACGCAGCAGTTCTTCGCCCTTTACGGGGCATCGGATGCGCCGTCCGTGACGGCGGAGCACAAACCACACTAGGGAAGGACAAAACCATGCGCGTTTATTACGATCGCGACGCCGATCTCAATCTCATCAAGGGCAAGAAGGTCGCCATCATCGGCTACGGTTCTCAGGGGCGGGCGCATGCGCTCAACCTCAAGGATTCGGGGGCCAAGGATATCGCCATCGGCCTGAAGGCCGGTTCGGCGACCGCCAAGAAGGTCGAGGCCGACGGCCTCAAGGTCATGACCGTCGCCGAGGCCGCCAAGTGGGCGGATTTGATGATGATGGCAACGCCCGACGAGTTGCAGGCCGACATCTACCGCGACGAGATTGCGCCGAACATCCGCGACGGTGCGGCGATCGCGTTTGCGCACGGCCTCAACGTGCATTTCGGCCTGATCGAGCCGAAGTCGACCGTCGACGTGCTCATGGTCGCGCCGAAAGGGCCGGGCCATACGGTTCGCGGCGAATACCAGAAGGGCGGCGGCGTGCCATGCCTCGTCGCAGTTCATCAGGACGCGTCGGGCAATGCGCTCGACCTCGGCCTCTCCTATGCCTGCGGCGTCGGCGGCGGCCGTTCGGGCATCATCGAGACCAACTTCAAGGAAGAGTGCGAGACCGATCTGTTCGGCGAGCAGGTGGTTTTGTGCGGTGGTATCGTCGAGCTCATCCGCGCCGGTTTCGAGACGCTGGTGGAAGCCGGCTATGCGCCCGAAATGGCCTATTTCGAGTGCCTGCACGAAGTGAAGCTGATCGTCGACCTGATCTATGAAGGCGGCATCGCCAACATGAACTACTCGATCTCGAACACCGCCGAGTGGGGCGAATATGTTTCGGGCCCGCGCATCATCACTGCCGAGACGAAGAAGGAAATGAAGCGCGTGCTGGACGATATCCAGACCGGCAAGTTCACCTCCGAGTGGATGCAGGAATATCGTTCCGGCATGGCGCGCTTCAAGGGTATCCGCCGCCGCAACGACGCGCACCAGATCGAAGAGGTCGGCGAAAAGCTGCGCGGCATGATGCCGTGGATCGCCAAGAACAAGCTGGTCGACAAGGCGAAGAACTAAGCTTGCTTCCGAAGCTCATAGAAAAGGCCGCCCCAGGGCGGCCTTTTTGCTGAGCGGTCGATCTGGACCGAACTATCCGTAATGCCAGTGCGGCTTTGGTTCTTCCGCAAGGAATTCGACGCCCATTCTGTTTCCGGCACGCCAGCGGACCACCGAGCGATAGCCCTTTGCGTCGGTCGGGATGTAAAGAAGAAAATTGTCCGGGACTTGCACTTCGGCCGGAATGCGAAGCTCCGCACCTCTGGAGTGTATGTTGCGCACCGTACAGGCGATTTCGGATGTGTTGATGTCAATGATGATGGACGCGCCCTTTAAGGCGCGCTGGCGGTGCTCCGCCCGTAGATTGTCATCGTTCACAATCACCTTCCTTGCCGATGGCGCAACCTGTTCGTCAGCTTAGCAGCCCGCAAACGCTCGGACAAAGCCTCACTGGTAGGGTGAGACGCAGACCCGGCGCTGGCCACGCGGCGGCAGGAATGAATTGTCCGACGCGCGATAGGACGCGTAGCGGGTCTGACACCATTGGACATGGGCGAAGGGCAGCGTAGGCATTGTGACGGGACCGGAAACGACGCGGCGTCCGCCATAGGCATAGGGTGCGGCGGGCAGAATGGCTGCCGGATGCGGCGGGTAGAACCAGCTCGCATCGTCCAACGGATATTCGAATCCCTTGTAGGGGAGGGGCGGACTGCCGAGTTCCTCGACGATCGTGACTTGCGGTGCGATCGCCACCGGTGGCGGCGCAATGACCGGCGCGCTGCGGGATTGCAGCATATCGGCGGCATGGCCAGCGCCTGCCATCATCGATAGGGCGATTGCCGTCGAAAGAATCCGCGTCACGTCATGCTCCAAATCAGATCGTCGCCAAGATTAGCGCTGCGATCTTGTACGAAGCTTGAGGCTGGCAGCGGTTCGCACTGGGAACGTGCTGATTTGCTCCGACAAGGTGCCCAAAGGGCATTCGTTGGAGACGAAAAACTTTGGCGCAGGTGCTGGACAGGCCAAAGATGAGTGGCTATAGACGCGGCTTCTTCGAAGCGCCCCGGCGCCTCGATGGCCGGGTGATTAGCTCAGTTGGTAGAGCAGCTGACTCTTAATCAGCGGGTCGTAGGTTCGATCCCTACATCACCCACCATTTCACTTTCCCGCATTTGCGCAAGCGTCGCGAACTCGTCCAGTGCGAGTCCAGAATAGCTACTATTTGCTACTTGATTTCATCCTGATCCGAAAAGACGGTTCCGGTCCGCAATTCGTTTGCTCAGACCGTCTGCCGATGAAATGAAGAGAGTTTTCAGATACGCATATTGGAGATGGCGAGGGGTTCGGGAGCGCTATGTCGAGCCGTTCGCGACGACGCTTTGGCATCGCTTGTACGGCCGGCGCAAGATCAGGACCATGCCGGGGTACAGGAAGCCGGGAAGCAAAGTCGCGATCTACCTGATCTATCCGAAATGGACCGTCCAGCCCTCCCACATACGGTCGATGGCATACTTGGCCGAAAAGGGCTTTTCGGTAATCGTCGTCTCCAATCTGGCTTTGTCTCCAAACGATATCGACCTGCTCCGACCGCACAGCACGAGCATTATCGAACGACCCAATATCGGGTATGACTTCGGCGGGTATCAGGATGGAGTCCGCAGCATCCGAAGCTGTCGCGATGCGCTCGATCAACTGATCCTTGTCAACGATTCCACCTGGTTTCCGCTTGCGGGCAGTCGGGACTGGATCGAGGATGTATCTGCGTTGGGCGTGGATTTTGCGGGTGCTGCGTCCAATCTTGGGCTCGCACCTCTCGCCCCTGAAGAATTCCGGTCCTTCGAATGGTCCTATGAGACCGGACGGCCGCAATTTCATTATGGTTCCTACGCGTTGAGCTTTGGGAAAAAAATCCTGCGCGATGGCGCATTCTGGTCTTTCTGGGACCGGTTCCAGATTACGAACGACAAAATTCAAACGGTCCGGCGCGGAGAGGTCGGGCTTTCGCAACTCCTGATCGGTCGCGGACATAGTCATGGCTGCACGCTGGCGATGGATGATCTCGGCTCCTACGTCGCAAGCTTGTCGGACGAGCGTCTCGGGCAACTCGTCCGTGCGCTGATCATTCCTCAGGAGCGGGAACTCAGCGTAGCAAAAGCTGCCTTTCTGGCCCATGAACCGGCGTCTGCCGAATGGCGCGGTGACGCCGTCAGATTCATCTTGAATGCCATCGCCCGAACCGGAATCAGCTACGCACTGCCGGAACTGACGGTGCGGGAACTGGGATTTCCGTTTCTTAAAAAATCGCCGCTCTTTCTGGATTCCGAGGGTTGCCGGGAAACGCTTCGTATCCTGAAAATGCAGCCCGATCCGATCGGGACGGAGCTTCTGGCCGAGGCTCGGCACATGATGGGCACCGACGAGCCTGAAAGAAAGCGCCTCGTTTCAACGAAGGCGGCGTAGCGGCGACATTTTTGCCGGCCATGTTTCGGAACTGTTCCAAACCTCACAATCAAAGCGCGGATTGTGGGGGATGTCCAAGCTCGATCAATTTCCGCTGAATGACTTCGCTGTCCTGAAACGACCGCATCTTCCCGAAGAGCGATTTCTTCAGGAACGGCATGCCGGCATCGATCAGTTCGAGCGGCATGTTCAGCATCGGGTCGAGATCCGACCGGGCAGCGCCGTGCCAGAAACTTCCGACGGTGACATGGCGCGCCGCGATGCGTGCGAGTTGAACTTCCTGGCACAAGATGACGTCGGCTGCGCGATCGAACGCATGGTGAGGAAGCAAGACGGGGCTTAAATTCTCAAGCAGTTCCGCGTCGAACGATTTCATGATGAACGCATAGGACTGGATGTGATTTTCGATCACCGCCGACGACGTGAAGCCGGCAAGCCTCCAGGGCGTAGCGGCGACGAGCCTTTCGATGTCGCCGAAAGGCCCGAACACGGAATCGTTCATCATCAGGACGTCCGCCCCCGGTGACAATTCCGCGATCTGCTCCAGCCCGATCCGGTATGCGGAAAAGTCGTACCCCGACAGACCTTTCCAGATGAGGGCGTCGCTCAATTTCGTCAGATCCGGCGGGATCGTCAGAGGATCCTTCGTCGCGACGATCACCAGCAATGGAACGCCTGCCGATCGCAAGGCGTGCAGGGAATAAAGTTGCGATGCGGAAAGATCACCCTGCGGGGAGAATAGGAAACAGATGTTCCATCGCGGCGCTTGAAATACAGGCTTCAGGACGTGGTGCGTGGGCCGGGCGCGTCGTCTGCGGGAAAACCGCCAGATACGCCGCAGCTTCCAGAGAAGCGACGCGTCGCTCGGCGTAAAGGTCCACAAACGTTCAAGTTTATTGACCGGTCGGACGAGACGGGTCAAATCATCCGAAACCGATGCATCCATTCTTTCAGTCCTGCCGCCTGGTTCCGCGCGATGGTAGCCGATGCCCGTGGCGTTCACCAGTTCCGGCGTGTGCGCACACTATCGCATGGCTTCCCGTCCGGCTCATTGATCATGCAGAGTAAATCTTACGATTAATGGTAATGGATGCTTGCCTCCGACATAAATGTTCGCAGCTTTTCTTGAGCATGATTTTGACTATAGCGTCGGGGCGTGAGACATGAGGGAAATCGCGGTCGTTCTCGCAGGCGAGGAATCGCTTCTTGCCCAATGCGGCGAAATTCTGCTTCAGCGCGGACATCGCATCGCGCTCGTGATGACGGACGCGCCTGCCATCCGCGACTGGGCGCAAAGCCAAAACCTGGATGTGCGTGACTGGGGGGAGGGGCTTGGCGAGCAGCTTCGCGGGGTTTCGTTCGACTGGTTCTTCAGCATCGCCAATCTGCGCGTAATCCCGCAGGACATTCTGCGGCAGGCGCGTTCAGGTGCGGTGAATTTCCATGACGGCCCGTTGCCGCGCTATGCGGGCCTCAACACGCCGTCCTGGGCGATCATGGAGGGCGCGCAGACCTATGGCGTCACCTGGCACGACATGGAGGGCGGCATCGATATGGGTGACATTCTTGCGTCACTCGAATTTTCGATCGCGCCGGACGAAACGGTTCTGACGCTGAATGCCAAGTGCTTCGAGGCGGGAATTTCGAGCTTCACCGATCTGATTTCCGGCATCGAAACGGATATGTCGACAGCCCGGCCGCAGCCGGAAGGTGCGCGGGTTACCTATCGCAAGACGGCTCGGCCAGTCGCTGCGGGCCTCATCGATTTCAGCCGCAGCGCGGTGGAGCTTTCGCGGCTTTCGCGGGCACTCGATTTTGGATCGCGCTACGCGAATCCGCTGGTGATGCCGAAGATCGCCGCGGCCGACACCATCTACGCCTTGACTGAACTGACCGTGCTCGATCAGCCGAGCGATCAGCCCCCTGGCACCGTGGTTGCCGTCGATGCCGACGGCGTCATCGTGGCGGCAGCCGACCGGCTGCTGCGCGTCGAGGGGCAGGCGATCGACGGCAGCGGAAGTCTCGCTTCCGTGGCCGGTTCCTTGCGGACGCTGCCGGTTCCGAGCGGTGAATTCCTGCGAGCCGTCGATGATGTCGTCGCTCGCGTTGTACCCCATGAAGCCTATTGGCTGTCGTCGCTTGCGGGCGCTGCCGATATCGACGCGCAATGGGCGGGCGCAGGTTCCGGGACGCCGGCGGTGATCGAACTGGCGATGCCGGACGGCATGACGCCGCCCGATATGCTGGCATCGACCGTCGCGTTCTTTGCCCGATATTTCGCGGCTTCCCGTTTTGCGGTTGCTTATTCCAGCGACGAACTGACCGCCATGGCGGCACCCTTAAGGGGGCTTGTCGCGAGGTCGGTGCCCGTCTGTCTCGACATCGATCTCGATGGCGACGCTGCATCTCTGCGCGCTGCACTCGCGCGGACATTCGACGAGGCGCGACGAAAGTCGACGTTTCTGAGCGACATTTTTCTTCGGCATCCGGGCCTGCGGCAGCCGGACTTGTCCATCGGCATCGTCGAGACCGCAGACGCCGCCCGCTCGGTGGGATTGCCCGGATGCGCGGTGACCTTCGCCATCGATCGCAAGGGACGCATGGTCGCCATTTGCGATCCTGGACGCATTTCTCCCGGCAAGGCTCGCGAACTTGCCGATCGTCTGACCGTTTTCGCCGCTGCCTTCGCTGCGGGCGGAATGTGCGTCGGTGACATGCCGACGGCCAGCGAGGAGGAGATGCGCCGCCTTCTCGTCGAGTTCAACGATACGGACGGCGATTACGACCGAGATGCCTGCGTGCACGATTTGATCGAACGACAGGTGCTACTGACCCCCGATGCCGTTGCAGTCGCGTTCGATGACCGGTCGATCACGTATCGCGAACTCGATCTTGCCGCCGACACGGTGGCCGCCGCGCTTCGTGAGAAAGGCGTCGGGCCGGACATGCCCGTCGGCCTCCATGTCAGGCGCTCGGCAGAACTCGTCATCGGCGCGCTCGGCATTTTGAAGGCGGGCGGCGCCTATGTGCCGCTCGATCCGGATTTTCCGACCGACCGGCTCGCGATGATGGTCGAGGACAGCGAGACGGCCTTCATTCTCACCGAACGGGATCTGACGCCGGTGACGACGAAGCAGGGCGTCGCCTTGCTGGATATTCACGAACTCGTCGCGACGAAGCGTCCCAAGCCCGATGGTGTGCCCGTTCGGCCGGAAAATCTCGCTTACGTCATCTATACGTCGGGTTCGACCGGACGGCCCAAAGGCGTGATGATCGAGCACCGGAACGTGGTCAACTTCTTCGCCGGGATGGACCAGCGCGTGCCCTTGGGCACGGAGCGCCAGCCCGTGTGGTTGGCGGTGACGAGCCTTTCGTTCGACATATCCGTGCTCGAACTTTTCTGGACGCTGTCACGCGGCTTCAAGGTCGTGATCCATACAAGCGATGTCCATCGCGCGCACCGCTTGGCGGCCGTGCCGGCAACCGCTTCGGTGCCGGTGCACGGGTCGATGGATTTCGGCCTGTTCTACTGGGGCAATGACGATGGCGCGGGGCCGGCGAAATATCGGCTGCTTCTGGAAGGGGCGAAATTCGCCGACGCGCACGGGTTCACAGCGATCTGGACGCCGGAAAGGCATTTTCATGCCTTCGGTGGCCCGTATCCGAACCCTGCCGTGACCGGTGCGGCGGTCGCTGCCGTGACATCCAATCTCGAAATTCGCGCGGGAAGCTGCGTTTTGCCCCTGCATCACCCGGCGCGGGTGGTCGAGGAATGGGCCGTCGTCGACAATCTATCGAACGGGCGGGTCGCGCTTGCCTTCGCGTCCGGCTGGATGCCGGAGGACTTCGTGCTGCGGCCGGAAAACGCACCGCCCGCCAACAAGGCGGCGCTCAGCCGTGACATCGAAACCGTGCGCCGGCTGTGGCGGGGCGAATCGGTCGAGTTTCCGATGGGCGACAAGGTCGTTTCGGTCATCACGCAGCCGCGCCCGGTTCAGCGCGACCTGCCGGTCTGGCTGACGACGGCCGGCAATCCGGAAAGCTACCGCGAAGCGGCGAATCTGGGCGCCAACGTTCTGACCCATCTGCTCGGACAGTCGATCGAGGAACTGGGCGAGAAGATCGCGATCTATCGCACGGCGCTGGCCGCACAGGGGCGCGATCCGGCCGCTCACAAGGTCACGCTCATGCTGCACACGCTCATGGGCGAGGATCGCGAAGAAGTCCGCGAACTCGCGCGCGAGCCGATGAAGGACTATCTGCGCAGCGCCGCCGCGCTCATCAAGCAATATGCATGGGCATTCCCGGCCTTCAAGAAACCTGTCGGCGTGGCTCAGGCGATGGATATCGATCTGCGCGATCTGGCTGAGGACGAGATGGACGCGATCCTCGACTTCGCGTTCCATCGCTATTTCGAGGATAGCGGCCTGTTCGGCACGGTCGAGGATTGCCGCGAGCGCATTGCGCAGCTCAAGGCCATCGGGGTGGACGAAGTGGCGTGCCTGATCGATTTCGGCGTCGCGACGGATGCGATCCTTCCGCGCCTCGAACCGCTTGCCCGCCTCGTCGCCGAATGCGGCAAGGGCGCTTTGCGGTTGAATGGCGTTGCTTCACGGGTGGAAGAGCCGATCGGCTTTGCAGGGGAAGTCGCACGCCATCGGGTCACGCATCTGCAATGCACGCCATCAATGGCGCGCATGTTTCTGGCGGATGAGGACAACCGCCGGGCGATGGGCACCATCGACCATCTCATGATCGGCGGGGAACCGCTGTCCGGTGCGCTGCTGGCGGAACTGCGAACGATCACCGACGCGACCATCGAGAACATGTACGGCCCGACGGAAACGACGATCTGGTCGTCGACCATGCACGCGGAGGCAACCGATGGCGTCGTGCCGCTCGGAACGCCTATTTTGAACACGCAGTTCTACGTGCTCGACCGGAGGGGCAAGCCGGTGCCGGCGGACATGCCGGGCGAGTTGTGCATCGGCGGCGACGGCGTCGCGCGGGGCTATCTCGGCCGGCCGGAACTGACGCGCGAGCGCTTCATGAACAATCCGTTCGCGGATGGACGCATCTATCGGACTGGCGACCTCGTTCGCTTCGATCCAGATGGCCAGACCTTGCGCTTCATCGGCCGCACCGACCATCAGGTCAAAGTGCGCGGCTACCGGATCGAGCTTGGCGAGATCGAGGCGCGGATGCAGTCGTTTTCCGGCGTTCTCGAAGCCGTTGCCGTGGCACGGGACGACGCCCGAGGCAATGCGCGCATCATTGGTTATCTTCGGGCGTCCGCGCCGGTCGATCAGGCGCAATTGCGTGCGCATGTCGCTGCCGCGCTGCCGGAATACATGGTGCCGTCGCGCTTCATCGAACTCGACCGGTTCCCGCTTACACCCAACGCGAAAGTCGATCGTGCCCGGTTGCCGGAAGTGGAAGAGCGCTCACTGGCCACAGTCGAACCTATTTTGCTTTTGCCGTCCGGCGACCGCGAGAAGGCGATCGCGCAGGCATTCGCGCGCGTGCTGGGCCTTGAGCGGATCGGGCTCGCCGACAATTTCTTCGCACTCGGTGGTCACTCGCTTCTCGCCGTGCATCTTCATCGGGATATCAAAGCCTCGATCGCGCCGGAAATCACGATCACGGATATCTTCCGCTTTCCGACGGTTGCTGCGCTTGCCGGGCATCTGGCGAACCGCTCCGCATCGAGCGAGCGGCTGAGTTCGGTCGCCGACCGCGCGGCCATGAGGCGCGCGCGCATGCAGCAGACGGCCGGGGCGCGGCACTGAGCGATGGACACGGCAGGATTGTTCGACGCGGACGTCGCCGTTGCAGCGGCCTTGGTCGACATGTGCGATCAGCCATTGTTTCCGGTCGAGCGTGCCGCGATCGCCAATGCCTGCCCGTCTCGGATCGCCGAATTTCGCGCGGGACGCCAATGCGCGCATCTTGCTCTTGAACGGTTGGGACTAACGGCGACCGCGATTGCAGCGAGCAGCGCGCGCGCGCCATGCTGGCCGGCGGGCGTCGTCGGCTCCATCAGCCATACGGACGAATTCGCCATCTCGGCGGTCGCGCGCTCGCAAAGCTATGCCGGGGTTGGTGTCGATGTCGAAGCGGCGGGCGAACTCGACGCATCGCTTGTCGATCTCATATGCGGACCGGTCGAGCGGGCAGGCATGCGGATGATGTCGCCCGGTCAGGCGCGGCTTCAAGCCAAGACGATCTTCAGCATCAAGGAAAGCGTCTTCAAGTGTCAGTTCCCGCTCACCGGAGTCTGGCTCGAATTTACCGATATCGAGGTCGCCATCGCCTTCGACCGCACCAGCTTCGAAGCCGTTTTGCTGCGGGACGCAGGGCCGTTGCGGCGGGGACGCATCGTTTGCGGACGGTTGCGGGAAACTGAGGATTACGTTCTGAGTTCGGCGTGGTTGCGCGATCTCAATATGCCTTGCTGCGGTCGGAGAGCGCAACAAGCGTCAGCAGCATGATCTTGATGTCGAGCCAAAGCGACCAGTTGTGAATGTACCACAGGTCGTGTTCGACGCGCGCCTTCATGCTGTCGATGGTCGGTGTCTCGCCGCGCAGGCCGTTGATCTGCGCCCATCCGGTGATCCCTGGTTTCACGTTGCGGCGAAAGGCATATTGCGCAATCAGCGCATCGTAGCTGTCGTCGTGCGAGACGGCGTGCGGACGTGGTCCGACCACGGACATGTCGCCGAGCAGGACGTTCCACAGTTGCGGAATCTCGTCGATGCTTGTGGAGCGTATGAACGCGCCCACGCGGGTGACGCGGGCATCGTTGCGCCTGGCCTGAATGATCGCGTCGCCGTCTTCCAGAACTTTCATGCTTCGAAACTTGACGATGGGAAACGTCACGTCGTTGCAGCCGCGCCGCCTTTGCACGAAGAAGACCGGGCCACGGCTTTCCAGCTTGATGGCGAACGCCGTTATGATGAAGATCGGGAAGAGCGAAACGAGCGCGCACAGGGCAAATGCGATGTCGAAGCTGCGCTTCAGGAAATGCTCGACGCCGCTCAGCGGCGCATGCTGCACTTCGACAGCGGGAAGGCGGCCGATTCTCGTCGCGGGCTGGCGGATGATGTCGGCGATCATCGGCTCCAGCGCGAGCTTCACGGGCATCGGCATGGTACGCAATTCCGCCAGCAACTCGCCAATGGACGTCAGGTCGGAACTGTCGCACGCGACGAGCACCTCGTCGGCGCTTCGGGCGATCATGGTATTGGTCGTCGACATCCATTGTGCCGCCGACTGATTTTCCGGCAGGGTCAGCACACCGGTCAGGATGACGCCGCTGTCGGCGATCTGTTCGCGCAGGCGGGTGATGGAATAGCCCGCCTTGCACACGAGCACGATGCGACGCGGCTGGACCAGTCCCCGCGCGGTGGCCCTGGGTATCCAGTGCGCCCAGAACAGTCGCGTCGAGATGAGCAGGGCCGGGCAAAGCACAACGAACATGAGCGCGGTGCCGCGCGAGAATTGATCGCTGATCTTGAACAGGAAGCTCAGGAGGGCGAGAAATCCGATCGATGTGGATCCATAGACAGCAATACGCAGGAACTGTTTGCGAACGCGCATAAGTTCGATGGGCCGATAAGCGCCTTTCGCCATGGCCTGAGCGACGAAACCTGCCGCCAGAAGTATGCCGGCTCCAATATACTTGGAAAGCTCGGGGGTGTTGTGAAGCTCTGCGAAATAGCTGTAGAGCGCATAGCAGGCCACGGTTGCCAGGACGATCACCATCGCGTCGGCGGTCGCAGCCAGATAGAATATCGATCCTACGCGCGGCTTGCCGATCTCGTCGGCCGCATGAAGTCGAACTACGCCGCCGGTCTGAGCCGCATATTCGTTTCTCATCTGTACTACCTGCCCAAACGCTACGCGCGATTACGTCCCAGAGGGATATTCGTTCACGCGGTCACATCCGGGTAAGAGAGAAAAACGGTCTATACTGACTATCGATATGTCTATATTTTTCCATCTTAGGTTTTTTCGCTTAAATCTCCGTCTTTGTGACGTGCATAATATAGATCGTGCGGTCTATTTCGGAAAGAATTTCGCATAGATAAAGTCGACTTGTCAGGTGGTCGGGGAACGCGGAGATGAAGCCTGCCGGGCGGGCGCGTGGATTGAGCGTCATCATTCCTGCAAGCAACGAAGCGGCGTTGATCGGCAACGCCCTTTCCGCACTCTTGTCGTCGCGGACCGGGGGCGGGGTGCCGTTTACCGTCCAGATCGTTGTCGTGGCGAATGGATGCGGCGACGATACGAGCGGCGTGGCGCGCAGCTTTGCGGAGCAGGCACGAGCGCGGGACTGGTCGCTGATCAGCCTCGATATCGCCGAGGGCGGTAAGCTGAACGCACTCAACGTGGGCGACGAAAACGCGTCCTATGACAACCGCATCTATCTCGACGCCGATGTCGTGGTCGCTCCGGGCCTTCTGGAAGCGCTGGCGGATGTGCTGGACAGTCCCGAACCCGTCTATGCGAGCGGCATGCTGCGAATTTCCAAAGCGCGCAGCTTCGTAACGCGCCGGTATGCGCGTTTTTGGGAAAAGCTTCCTTTCGTTTCGGAAGGTGTTCCCGGCTGTGGGTTGTTCGCGGTCAATGCCGCCGGCCGCGCTCAGTGGGGGAGGTTTCCCGACATCGTCTCGGACGATACGTTCGTCCGGCTGCAATTTTCACCGCCGCAACGTCTTGCGGTTCGCGAATATTTCGACTGGCCGATGGTTGAGGGATTCCGAAATCTCGTTCGGGTGCGGCGACGTCAGGACCGAGGCGTTCGTGAGGTGACGAGGCTCTTTCCCGAACTGCGCCGAAACGACGAAAAAAAGAAACCCGGACTTCGAAAGCTTGCACGGCTTGCCCTGCGCGACCCTTTGGGATTCATCATCTACTCAAGCGTTGCGGCCGTCGTTCGCATGCCGGCTGGAGACGTCGGGCTCGCCTGGGAAAGAGGACGTTAGTTTATTCGTCGCCAGATTTAGATTGAACGATATAGACGTAGGAAGATTTGATACCTTAACATTTCGTATCTTCAACGGCGATGCTTCGGGGACTTTCTCTCTGTTCCCGGATACATCGAAATGGTGCTGGCTGACGATTTGTCTGGATTCGATCGTGAACCAAATCGGTCACGACGTTCGCAATTCCTCGGCATGCCGTTCGATCAGGTCAGTTTTGCGCATGTTCTCGATGAGCTGCGCGCCAGCGGGACCGATCAGCCCGCGCGTTATGTAGTGACGCCCAATGCCGATCATGTCGTGAAGCTCTCGCGCAACAGCAAGCTGGCCTTCATATATGACGATGCGTGGCTGTCTTTGTGCGACAGCAAGCCGGTATGGGCGATGTCGCGGTATCTGAACGGCGGACTGGACCATGTCACCGGTTCGGACCTGACCGCTCACATTTTCAAGAGCGTACTTCGTGCCCGCGACCCGGTGGCGCTGGTCGTCGCAAATCAGGAGCTCGCGGATGCGATGATCCTGAACTACCCGGATCTGAGATTTCGTATCCATGTCCCGCCGGCGCGGCTTGCCGACCAGCGCGACGCGTTCGAAGCGTGCGTCGACTTTCTTGCGGCAGAGCCGGCGCGCTTCGCCTTCGTCGCAATCGGCGCGCCCCAATCGGAACGGATCGCGCATGCGTGGTCGCGTCGTCCGGGCACCACAGGAACCGCGCTATGCGTCGGCGCCTCTCTCGAGTTCATCGTGGGATTGAAGACGCGCGCACCGCGCTGGATGCGGGCGGCGGGGCTGGAATGGCTGCATCGGCTGATGAGCGAACCGCGACGCCTGTGGCGGCGCTACACCCTCGCCGTCGTTCCGCTGTTCCAGCTCCTCGTCGGCCAGATACGGCGCAGCCGAATGAAGCGGATCTGACGTTCGCTCCGCCTCATTTATATTCGATCAGGAGTGGATCGCGGCGGCGTAACGCCGACAGGTGAAATGTCGCAATGCCTTGCAGTTCGGCAAGCTTGCCGATGACGAGCAAACCGGCGCTTGCGAGTCCGAAGCGTGAAAAATCGCGTCTTCGAAAGACCAGCCGTGCCCACTGAAGCGGATAGGCGAGCAGGCCCAGCAGCGCCCACCCGCCGGCAATCGGCGCCAATGCGAGGAGGGCCGGTGCAAGCCCGCCCCAAAAGAAAGCCCGAAACACGTTGCGCCGCCAAAGGCGTTGCGGAGATGCCCGGTGCATGGCCTCGATCTGTGCGAAGGCATGGCCGCCACGCACGGTCCGTCGCCACCATTGGGAGAAATGAAGAATGTCGGCGTCGTGACGGGTCATTTCCTCGGCGATCCGGAATATGCGCCAGCCTCTTTCACGAAGCCGAATGCAAAGTTCGGGTTCCTCGCCTGCGATAAGGCCGTCATTGAAGCCGCCGACCTGACGAAAGGCGTCCACACGCGCCAGAAAGTCGCCGCCGCATTCATCGATCTCGCCTAGCGGACCGTTCCATTCCTGATCGCAAAGCGCATTATATACGGTGCGTTCGGGCCAGCGCTCACGGCGCCGTCCGCAGACGAGCGCGACCTTGGGATTGCGAGTGAGAAACGTCGCCGCCGCGGAAATCCAGTCCGGCTGAAGCTGGCAATCGCCGTCAAGGAACTGGACGAAGGAAGTTTCGGGCGCTTCGTGCATCAACTGCCGAAACCCGAGATTGCGAGCGCGGGCGGCTGAAAACTGCGAGCCGCGTTCCATGATGACGACCGTCGCGCCCATTCGCACGGCCGTTGCGACGCTGCCATCCGTGGAGCCGGAATCGACATATATCGTCGTCTTCCCCTTGCCGAGAATCGACGCGAGGCAGTCGACCAGCCGTTGACCCTCATTGCGGCCGATCACGACGATCCCGATTTGACCTGTCGCGGCGGTGACGTCCGCAGGGCTGATATTCATCGACATCGTGATCAAACCTTCAGCCAGCTATGTCTCATGAAGTCGGTCAGCAATCGTGGCTCGGATCGGGAGCGGGACGATGCGAGTTGCCGCAGACGAAAGCCGGCCTGTCCCGCAAGCCATGCGAGGTCCGCGAGAAGCGCATAGAATTGTCCGTGATGCTTGACGAAATAGCGCCGGCGCGAGTGAAACCAGTAGGCCGGACGGCGTCTTGCGGCCGCGTCGCGTTTCGTCACGTTGGTCGATTGCCCGACGAGATGCACGACGCGACTTTCGGGAACATGCCAGCATTCGAAGCCGGCCTTGGATGCACGCAGGCAAAAATCGAGTTCCTCGTAATAGAGGAAATAGGCCTCGTCGAGCAAGCCGACCGCCTCCACGACCTCGCGTTTCACCATCAGGCTCGCGCCGGAGACCCAGTCGATCCGGCTCGGCCGGTCGGGCATATCCGGGGCGACACGCCAGTTTTCGAGCAAGCGGGTGAAAGGACCTACGCGTATGGTCGATTCCAGTTCGCTGGCGACGCCCGGAAACCTGAAGGCGCATGCCTGGGGTGTCCCATCCGGGTCCTCCAGCCGCGATCCGGCAATTCCCGCATTCGGGTTTTCGTCCAGAAACGTAGCCAGTCGCGCCACAGCGCCGGTTCGCACGCGCGTGTCGGGATTGAGAAGCAGATAAAGACGCGAAGGCCCGAACAACGCATCCGCGACCTCGATCGCCCCGTTGTTCCCGGCCGAGAAGCCACGATTTTCGGAATGTTCAACCAAAGTGACGCGATCGCCCCAGTCACGCTCGATCGCGGCTTCGCGCAGGCTTTTCATGTCCTGCGACGGAGACGCATTGTCGGCGACGACGATTCGCGTGTCTTTGGGCAGAAGAGAATCTTCGATCAGCGAATCGACGCAGTCGATCGTCAGATCGAGCGCGTCGTAGTTCAAGATGATGACGGCGATACCGGTCACGAGGCTGCTCCTCCTTTTCGACTTGTGCCGGCGTTCGGAAGACCCCAGGCCGCAATGGAAATACTATTGCTATTATATTTGATAGGGGGATTTCATAAATGCACCTAAGTATAACCTAATCGGTCTAGATCGAATTGAATGTTGTGTTGTTAGCGAGCTTTGCTTCAATTTCTTCCAGGGAGCATGTCACAATGCTGCGTGGCGCTGGGAAGAAGGTGGGCGCGAATGTACAGGCTATTCAGCCCCGCTGCCGTCGGCCTGCTTGTCGTGGCCGCGTTCGGTCTCAGCGGAAGCAAGACGGGGTCGGCGGATACCGACGCACTTTACGCGCGTCCGGTCGAAGCGCCGTCGGCGCCGCTGCGCGTATTCCACCTCGGACACAGTCTCGTCGGGCGCGACATGCCCGCCATGCTCGCCCAGCTTGCGGGAGCGGGCCATACATATGAAAGCCAGCTCGGCTGGGGCACGACGATGAAAGCCCATTGGGAGCCCGGTCACGAGATCGAAGGATTCGATGTCGAAAACGACCATCCCCGATACCGGCCCGCACGCGAAGCGGTCGACAGCGCAGACTACGACGCGCTGGTTCTGACCGAAATGGTCGAGATCAAGGACGCGATCCGCTATTTCGACAGTGCGACCTATACGAGACGCTGGGCCGAGGCCGGCTGGACAGCCAATCCCGACATCCGCGTCTATCTCTATGAGACCTGGCACCCTTTGAACGACCGGGAAGGGTGGCTGGCGCGCATCGACCGCGACATCGGTCTTTACTGGGAAGGTCAGGTTCTCGTACCGGCCCTTCGCGACCGTCCGATCCACGTCATTCCGGCAGGCCAGGTTCTCGGCGCCTTCGTCCGCGAGGTGGAGGCGCGGGGCGGGGTCGGCAACGTGGCGGACCGCACATCGCTTTTCAGCGATGATATCCACCTCAACGACCTTGGAGCATATCTCGTCGCGCTCACGCATTATGCGGTGCTCTACGGTCGTGATCCGCAGGGGCTTCCCCGCACGCTGATGCGTGCCGACGGCAGCGCGGCGCAGGCTCCCGACGAAGAGGCGGCACGGCTGATGCAGGAAATCGTGTGGACCGTCGTTTCGACCTACCCGAAGACGGGGGTGGCGTCGCATGGCCTCTAGCCTCATCAACATTCTCCTGATCGGGCACAGCCTGATCGGAACCACGATGCCCCTGATGCTGCAGGACGTCGTCGGGGCTCGGCATGCGGGCGACAAGGTGAACTTCCAGATTATCAACGGTGCGCCGCTGGTCTGGAACTGGGACCATTCGGCTGAAGCGCAGGGCGTCGACGCGCGGGCGGTGCTGCCGGGCGGCGACGTCGACGTGGTGGTGATGACCGAGGCCGTTCCGCTGCTCAGCCATACGACGTGGAGCGCGTCCGGGGAAAACGCATTCAAGTTCTACGACCTCGCCGTCACTGCGAATCCGGATGCCCGGGTCTATCTCTTCGAAACATGGCACAGCCTCAACAGCGGAACCGGCGTGCGCATCGAGAACAATGGCAATGACGATATCCCGTGGCGGGTGCGGATTGATCAGGACCTCCCGCTTTGGGAGAGCATCGTGGATTTCGTCAATGACGAGCGCGCGCCCGGTCAGCCCGAAATGCTCATCGTTCCGGGCGGTCAGGCCATGGCTCTGCTTCATGACGAGATCGCAGACGGCACGGTACCGGGAACGAAGCGGCTGAACGACGTTTTCGGCGACGACATCCACCCGAACGATATCGGCGCCTACTTCATCGCCATGGTGCAATACGCAACCATCTACGGCGAAAGCCCGGTCGGCCTGCCCACCAGCTTGCGGAACGAATGGGGGCAGGTGTTTTTCACCGCCCAGCCCGACCTTGCAGAACGGCTTCAGGAAATCGCGTGGGAGGCGGTCCGATCCTATCCCCGTTCCGGGGTCGCGAGCGACGGGCGGCGCAGCGAACGGGCGTCGCCGACAGCGCTGGCTTCGCGTGATCCGGTGGTCGTTGAACCTGCCCATTTCAAGAACAACGGCGCAACTATGCACGGTGAACTGCAATGAATATCGCGAACCGCTTTTCGACGACGTGCCGGAGCGTAGCAAATCGCGCAATCGCCCTGCTCGTTCTGCTATGTGTCGCGGCGGCACAAGTGAACGCGCAGGAGGCATACACGCTTCGACCGGGAGACGTTCTGGAGTTCTGGGTCGCGCAGGACGAACAGCTCAATCGCAGTGTGACTATCGGCCCCGATGGACGGCTCTCACTGCCTCTGGTCGGCCATTTGACCGTGGAGGGGAAAACCGTCGACGAAGTGGAGGCGGACGTTATCGATCGCCTGCGTCCTTACTATACGGACAGTCTCGATATCGCGGTCATGCTACAGCCGCATCCCTCGCATCTGCCGTCGGTATTCGTGGCGGGTGAGGTCGAGGAACCCGGCGTCTTTCCGTATCGTCCGGGCATGACGGTGCTCCATGCGATAACATTGGCGGGCGGTCCTTATCGCACACCGCTGGTCGCGCGAGACGTCGATCGCTCGATCCTTCTGAAAAGCGAAATCGACGCAGCGCAGAAGTCGGGCGCCGAAATCAGCTTTGCGATCGCGCGACTGGAAGCCGAACTTGCCGGATCCGATCGGGTCGTGGCTCCCAGCAATCTCGCGTTCGAGCTTTCCGAAGCCCAGCTCGCCGAAATCGGGGAGCGTGAACAACGGCTTCTGGACCTTCGCATCGCCGCACGCACCTCCGCGTCGAATGTGTCGAGCGAGGTGAGGGAGATGACCACGCGCGGCATCGAAGCGGTGCGCCAGCAGCGCGGGATCATCGACCGCCGCCGGGAGCTTCAGGCGGAACGCGTCGCCTCGGCCACCACGCTGGTTGAGCGAGGCCACATGCAGCGCTCGCAACTGCTGGAGCAACAAGGCGGTTTGGCCGCGATCGACGGCGAGGCCGGTGAACTCGAGGCGCAGATCGCCGCAGCGGAGGCGTCGGCCATCGAGGAAGCCAACCGCGACGGCGTGCTGTCCGGCGAACGGCAGGTCGAGCTCATGACCGAGCTCAACGATGCGCGGCGGCAATTGGAGGCATTGAACGCAAGGCTGGGCGATAATCGCCGAGCGCTGGCGGTCTATGAACGCGACAGTGCAGGCAACAGCCAGGAAGCGCCGTTCGCCTATCGGATCATGCGGACGATCGAGGGAACCAGCACGCAAATCGATGCCTCGACGCTGACGGCCCTGCTGCCGGGCGATCTGGTGGAAGTCATGAAGATTTCGAGCGCGACGCCGATGGCGAGCGCGACGGTGAACTGAAGCGACGCAGGCTGGCGAAGGCCCGAGAACGGGCGGGGTAGGGCGTTCAATGAGTGATTTTCGACTTGTCTATTACTATCTGGATCTGGCGATCCGCCGTCCATTGGTCTGGATCGTACCCGCGCTCATCGCGCTTGCGCTCGGCGCGGTCTATATAGTCAACATCCCGCGAAGCTACTATTCGGAGGCGGTGATCGTCGTCAGTTCGCAGGCGATACCGTCGACGCTGGTCCAGTCCACCGTCACCAACGAGCGCCTTCAATTCATTGAGCAACGCGTTCTGGCCCGCGAGAACCTGCTCAAGCTGGTACGCAAATTCGACCTGTTGCCGGAACTGAAGGGGCAGGTCTCCAACACGCAACTGGCGCATATCGTACGCGGTCACATTGTCATCACCATGAGGGCGACGGAAGCGTCGGAGCAGTTCGCCGCAAGTTCCGTCTTCGGCATCGGCGTCAACGCCTCGACACCCGACCTTGCCGCCGACATGGCAAGCGAGATCGCGGCCATGATCACCGAGGAGAACCGGAGGGCGCGCATGTCGCGCGCAACGGAAGCCAGCACGTTCCTGGAGCGTGAGGTTTCGGTGCTGACCAGTCGTGCGAATGAACTGGGCGCACGCTTGTCCCAATTCACGCAGGACAATGAAAATCGGCTGCCGAGCCGTCTCACGCTGCATCTGAGCGATATTCGCGAAGGGCAGAGCGAACTGGCGGAAATTGCTCGGGAACTGGCCGAAGCACGCTCGAACCTCGACGTGCTGCGCGCGGAACTTTTCGTGCACGAAACATCCGGAGATGCTTCGCTTCGGGAACGACGCGACGAGTTGCGCACGCTGCGCGCCGATCTCGTTGCGCGCTCGACGGTGCTCTCACCGCAGCATCACGAGATCAGGTCGATAAAATCGCGGATCGCCGCACTGGAATCGAATTTGGCGCAAGCCGCGCCCGAAGATGGCCAGGAAGTGGTTTCCGTGAATATGTCGCCGGAAGTCATGCTTGTCGGACAACGCATTAAGTTTGCCGAGCAGCAGGTCGAGGCGCTTGAAGCGCAGCAGGTGGCGCTGACGGGGAACCTCGAAGAAATCCGCAACATCGTCGCCGACATGCCGAATGTCGAGGCGCAACTCAACCTCCTCGTGGCGGAGCGCGACGCGGTGCAGCGGAACCTGGACGACATGTCCGGCAAGCTGAACGTCGCGCGGCTTGGCGAGCGGCTCGAGACGGATCAGCAGGACGAGCAGATCAGGATTCTCGAAACGCCGGAGGCCCCGCTTTATCCGAGCGGCACATCGCGCACCAATTACATGCTCGCCATGCTGGGCGCCTCGCTCGCCCTTGGAATGGGGTGTCTTTACGTCGCCGATACGTTCGATCCCAAAATACGCGGTGCGTTCGATGTCGAGCCGGTCATCGGCGAAAGTCCGCTGGTCATCATCGATTACTGGCAGACCTCGGCGCAGAAGCGCCGGAATATCGCACTTGCGGCGATTGCCTTGCTTCTCCTTGCGCTTGTCGGCGGCTCCGCCCTTTTGGGCCTTTACGGCTGGCCGCCGAACCTCATGGCCTCGAACGACAGCCCCAACCTTTTTGCAATTGCCGACATGTCGAGGACCGATCCATGGAAAGCGTAATCGAAGCCCTCAATCGGGCTCGCATCCTCTCCATCGAGGAGTTGAGGGCAAAAGCTGGCGCACCGGCGGAAGGTTTTCACGCAGACCAGTTGCATGCCGATCCATTTCGCGCGGCGAATCTGCCGGCCCATACACCATCGTCGCTCGATCTCAAAAACAAGCGGATCGTCGCATTCGACGCGAGAGATCGCCAGACGAGGATATTCGACCTTCTGCGCAACGGGCTGCTTGGAACGGTTGGAGACCACGACACACGCGTGATCGCGGTGGTGGCGCCCGCACATGGCTGCGGAGTGTCTACACTCGCTGCCAATCTGGCGTTCAGCACCGCGCGAAAGCGGCAGTGGCAGGTCGTGCTTGCCACGCTCGACCCGTCGCAGACATTCGAACGCCTCGGACTTCGCGCCACCGTAGCGGATTCAGGCAGTGTGGCGGGAGCCGAGACGATCAGGGTTCAGGTCGATGGTTCTGCGCTTTATCTGGCAAACCTGGCTACTCTTGGCGAACTGAGCGGGCAAACCGTTGCACGGCACACGCTTCTCCGCGACTGGATCGATCATGTCAAAAGAGAATGCGGACCGACCGTCCTGATCCTCGACCTGCCGCCGCTACCGATCAGCGATGACAGCGCAACGGTCGCGATGATGTCGAATACGGCGCTGCTCGTCGTGGGTGTCGGATCATCGACCGTCGCGGACATCGAGGCATGCCGAAGTTCGCTTGCGCAGACACCTCATTACGTTGTCCTCAACAAGGCGCGCCCTCACGGTCTTTAACGGCATCGTTTTCCTGCTTGCCGACGCTCCCGTCGCTGGGGCAGGGTGGCACGGCGCGCCCGCGCTTGCGGTCGGGCGCAGGTTCGGGCGCCGTTCTCAAGGTACGATCAGGATTTCGATCCATGTATGAATCGCATTTCGGACTTCGGGAAAAACCGTTTTCCATCCTTCCAAACCCGAAGTTCCTCTATTTGGGCAATCGCCATCGGATGGCCTATTCGATGCTTGAGTACGGCGTGGCGGACAATGCCGGTTTCACGGTCATCACCGGCAATATCGGGTCGGGCAAGACGTCGCTCGTGCGCAAGCTGGTGGGCGAGATTCCCGAAAACGTGACGACGGCGCTTATCAGCAACACATCGGACCAGTCCGGCCGGCTGCTCGACTGGATCATGATGGCTTTCGGCCAGCCTTTCGAGGACCGCTCTTATCCAAGGCTGTATCAGGAATTCCAGCGGTTTCTGGTCGAGCAGCGTCAGGGCGGCCGCCGGTCGGTCGTGATCATCGACGAGGCGCAGAATCTCGATGCGGCGCGTCTGGAAGAATTGCGGATGCTGTCGAACGTCAATGTCGACGAAATGCTGCTTCAACTGGTCGTCGTGGGCCAGCCGGAACTTCGCGATCTGCTCAGGATGCCGGGCATGAAGCAGTTCGCGCAGCGCGTTTCGTCCGACTTCAATCTGCTACCGCTATCGGTGCCTGAAGCGGTGCCATATTTCGCGCACCGGCTCACCGTCGCCGGGGGAAGCCCGCGTCTCTTCACGCGGCCGGCGACCGGCTTGATATACGATCATGCGGCAGGCATTCCGCGGGTCATGAACATCGTTGCGGACCGTTGCCTGCTTTATGCCTTCGCCGAACGAAAGGGCTTCGTCGGCCAGCGGATCGTCAACAAGGTGACGGACGACATGAACAAATACGGCTCTTTCGCGGCGGCCGGAAACCTCGAAGCCTGACGATATCTTCTGCCGGGACGTGCCGAAATTAGCGATGCGTAAACCGGTTTGCGGCAGTCTGCCTGTTCGGAAAGGCCGCGATTCGCTCGGGCGGCCTTCTTTTGGCGAGGCGCAATCCGATCATGCGATCGGGTCAGGATATCACATTGATGATGCTGATCCTTTTTGCAGCGGGGCTGATCCTGGGAACGCGGTTCACCGTCTTCGTGCTCGTTCCCTTCGGCGTCGCCATCACCATCGCGTGCCTAGCATGGGGATTGGTGTCGCCGGGATCCGTGACGCTTCTTGCATGGGCGGCCTATATCGCCGCCCTCAACTTCGGCTTTCTGCTCGGCGGCGTGTTTCGCAGATGCCTGCAAAGGTGCCGGACGGACGATAAGTACGCGTCGCATTCCTAAAGCGCGTCGCGATCTTTCAGACTCTCTCCGTGCGCTTTAGGCTCTTGTTCTTGCGCATGCCTTTATCCCGAAACCGGTGCCCACTTTCGGGAGACATGCGCTAGCCCAAGCGTTACCGCCGGATAGCTGCATTTATCTAATGGCGCGATGAGCAATCCTCGCGCATGATCCGGCAAAAGTGGACTTGCGGCGTCCTCTTCTAGGGTTGGGCCTTGGTCGCGGCGAGGATCGCCATGGTGAAAATTGGCATCGTCGGCACAGGCTATGTCGCTGACCTTTACATGCGCTCATTCGCGAGCTTTCCGGGGCTCGACATCGTGGGCGTTACGGACATCGCAATCGATCGAAGCGAACGGTTCGCGCGACATTGGGGGCTGGTCGCGCTTCCCGATCTCGCGGCCCTTGCCGAAGCTATCGGGCCGGGCGGCCTCGTTCTCAATTTGACCAACCCGGCCGCACACTATCAGATCAGCCGGCAATGCCTCGAGGCGGGGCTTAACGTCTATTCCGAAAAACCGCTTGCGCTCGAACTCGAACAGGCAAGGCACCTATGCGATCTGGCAAAGGAACGCGGCCTGCTGCTTGCTTCCGCGCCGTGCAGCGTGCTCGGCGAAGCCGCGCAACTGATGGCGGCAGCGGTGCGGGCGGATGTCGCGGGTCGCGTCAGGCTCGTCTACGCCGAACTCGACGACGATTACATATCGAAAGCGCCTTACAGCCTGTGGACCAGCAATTCGGGAGCGCCATGGCCTTCGAAGGACGAATTCGAGGTCGGCTGCACGATCGAACATGCCGGATATTACCTGACATGGCTGATCGCCATGTTCGGCAGTGTCCAGAGCATCGTCGCCGTATCGGCCTGCCTGGCGCCCGATCAGATGGAAGTCGATCAGCCGGCTCCCGACTTCTCGGTCGCGACACTGTTCTTCGAATCCAACGTGGTCGCGCGTCTGACCTGTTCCATACTGGCGCCGCACAATCACAAGCTCGTCGTCGTCGGCGACAACGGCATTTTGCAGGTGGACGATTGCTGGGACAATTCTGCGCGGGTCCGCTTTCGCCGGCGTTTTCCGTTTCGCCGCCGCCTCATCACGTCGCCCATTCCACAAAGACTGAAGTTCTCGGCTGAAACGCATGCCAAACCGCGCAGGTTCGGGGCGGCATCGATGAACTTCGCGCTTGGGCCGCTCGATCTCGTCGAAGCGATCCGAGACAAGCGCGCGCCGCGTCTGACGGCGGATTTCGCACTGCACGTTACCGAGGTAACCCTCGCGATTCACACCGCCGGCAATTCCTCGGGAATCAGGACGATCGAGACCAGATGCGCGCCTCTTATGCCGATGCCCTGGGCGTCGCAGTTGCGAAGCCCCGCTCGCTGGCGCAAGGCTGTTTAAGAGATACTTGATATATAGATCGAATTTGCTAGGCGTATTCGGTCAAGACATCCTGCATTGTATTATTTTCAGGGCGCTATTTCAGGTCTTTGAAATAGAGCGGGGGTCGATGTGAATATTTGTTATTTCATAAACACGTATCCGCTGGGCAGTTCGACTTTCATTCGTCGCGAACTCCAGGCGGTCGAGCGCGCCGGCATCAATGTCAACCGGATCGCCGTGCGCGTCGGCGCCCCCCTCATCGAGCCGGCCGATATCGAGGAACGGGCGAAGACCGAGTATATTCTGGGGCAATCCTGGTGGCGGCTGATCTGGATCGCATTGAGCACGATCGCTCAGTTTCCGGTCCGGACGCTGCGTGCATTCGGCCTTGCCATGCAGATGGCGGGCCGGTCGCGGGAAGGATACGTGCGACATGTCGCATATCTCGTCGAGGCCTGTTATCTCGCGCGGCGTTGCCGGGAGCTTCGCATCCAGCACGTCCATACGCATTTTGGAACGAATTCCGCGGCGATCGCGATGCTGGCGAACATGCTCGGCGGTCCGGCCTACAGTTTCACCGTCCATGGCCCGGAAGAGTTCGACATGCCGATTTCGCTGTCGCTTGGTGACAAGATCGCTCGCGCCGCCTTCGTTGTGGGCGTGAGTTCGTTCGGCCGCAGCCAGCTTTACAGGTGGAGCGAGGCCACGCACTGGCATCGGATCAAGGTCGTCCATTGCGGTCTCGACACGACGATGTTTCCGGATCCTTCACCGCCGGCCGGGCGCCGACGGCTCGTCACGATCGGACGTCTGGTCGAGCAGAAGGGACAGTTGCTACTTATCGAGGCGATGGCGCAGGCATCGAAAACCTTTCCCGATCTCCACTTGACCATCATCGGCGACGGCGTCCTGCGCGGCGAGATCGAACGCGCCATCCGTCACGCCAGGCTGGAGCGGAACGTCACGATGCCCGGATGGCTGGACGAGCAGGCTGTCAGGCGGGAACTGGCGGACGCGGACGCGCTCGTTCTGCCGAGCTTTGCCGAGGGCTTGCCGGTCGTGCTCATGGAAGCCATGGCGTCGGCGCGACCGGTGATCACAACCCGGATCGCCGGCATACCTGAACTCGTATCCGACGGCGTTCACGGCTGGCTCGTGACGGCGGGCGATGTAACGTCGCTTGTGGCTGCAATCGAACGGTTTGCCGTGACGCCCGCCGAGGAACTCGGCGCAATGGGCCGCGCATGCCGCGAACGATCCCTCGACCGGCACGACGTCGACCGCTGCGCGGCGCAACTCGCCGAGATGTTCGCGGCGGACGTCGAACCTGCCCGGCTTTCCGAGAACCGGACGCCGGTTACCACAACGCGGCTTTCGGGCAACCGAAAGCTCGGCTGGATCGGGAAAGGCGCGGAGGATGTGCGCTGAAGCGCCGCTTCGTGATTTTCACAAGCACAGGTGCCTGTCGTGCAAGCACAATCGAATGATTGATTGAAGACGCACTTGCACGACCGGTAAATTCGAGCCCCGCAGGGTCTGTCATTGGGTGCGTGATTTCATGAACGACTGTTCGCCGCTGGCTGCTGTATCGCCGAACGACATCGCCGTCGTCGGCATGTCGTTGCGCGTTCCGGGCGCCAGGAACGTCGCGCAGTTCTGGGCCAATATCAGAAACGGCGTGGAATCGGTCCGCGACCTGACGGCCGAGGAAATGGCGGCGGCGGCCGCCGACGGCGACCCGCTGGACGGCGCAAACTATGTGCCGCGCACGGCCGATCTGGCGGATATGGAGATGTTCGATGCGGATTTCTTCGGTCTCAGCCCGAAGGAAGCGGCGATCATGGACCCGCAGCATCGCCACTTCCTCGAATGCGCCTGGGAGGCGATGGAGGATGCGGGGCGAACGCCGGATACGGCGTCCGGGCCGGTCGGCGTTTTCGCCGGCTGCGGCATGGGCAGCTACTTCTATTTCAATGTGTGCAGCAATAGGCAGCTTGTCGATCAGGTTGGCATGTTCCTGCTTCGGCACAACGGCAACGACAAGGATTTCCTCGCCACCCGCGTTTCGTTCAGTTTCGATCTGCGCGGGCCGAGCGTCAACGTGCAGACCGCGTGCTCGACCTCGCTGGTCGCTACCCACTATGCCTGTCAGAGCCTCATCAGCGGCGAGTGCGACATGGCGCTTGCCGGCGGCGTGACGATCGAGTTTCCGCATCGGCGCGGCTATATGTTTCAGGAGGGCGAAATCCTTGCGCCGGATGGGCATTGCCGGCCGTTCGACCATCGCGCAGCCGGCACAGTGTTCGGGAGCGGCGTGGGCGTGGTCGTGCTGCGCCGCCTAGCGGATGCCATCGCCGACGGGGACCGGATCCACGCCGTCATCAAGGGCTCGGCGGTCAACAATGACGGCGCGACGAAGGCCGGATATCTGGCGCCCAGCGTGAACGGGCAGGCCGAGGCCGTCATCGAGGCGATGGGTCTTGCCGGGGTCGATGCCGACACGATCGATTATGTCGAATGCCATGGAACCGGAACCGCGCTCGGAGACCCCATCGAGATCGAGGCGCTGACGCAGGCTTTCCGCCAAAACACGACGCGCAAGGGCTTTTGCGGCGTGGGGTCGGTCAAATCCAATATCGGTCACCTCGACACGGCCGCAGGCGTCGTCAGCCTCATCAAAGCCGCGCTTGCGCTCAAGCACGGCGAAATCCCCCCTTCGCTCGGTTACGACGCGCCGAACCCGGCCATCGATTTCGGGAACAGCCCGTTTTTCGTCAATGCGGCCCTGCGTGCCTGGCCACGAACAGGACGGCCACGCCGCGCGAGCGTCAATTCTCTGGGCGTCGGCGGCACAAACGTCCATGTGGTGCTCGAACAGGCACCTACGGTAGCGCGTATCGAGCGCGGACGTGACGAGCAGGCGACGCTGCTGCTTCTTTCGGCAAAGCAGCCCAAAGCGCTCGATGACATGGCCGCAAGACTGGGTGCGGCGATCGAAGCGCAGCCCGAATTGGAGATAGGCGACGTCGCCCATACGCTTTTGACCGGCCGCAAGCATTTCGAACATCGCCGGGTCATCTGCGTCGAGGGCCGCGAAGATGCGATCGCGGCGCTGACGACCAATCGCTTCTTCGCTCACAAAAGCGTCGAGGGCGCGGGCGAGGCCGTGTTCCTGTTTCCCGGCGGCGGTGCCCAGCATCCCGGCATGGCCCGAAGCCTTTACGAGAAGAACGCCGAGTTCCGGGCGCATGTGGATGAGGGGCTGGGCTATCTGCCAGCCGAGGCGGCGGCTGATATCCGCGAAGTCTGGCTTGGCCGGTCGAGGGCACCCAATGAAGCGGCCGGGCTGTTTCTGATCCCGTCGCGCCAGTTGCCGGCCATCCTGATCACGGAAGTCGCGCTCGCGCGCCTGTGGATGGGAAAGGGGATACGCCCCACCGCTCTGATCGGACATTCGATGGGGGAGAATGCAGCGGCCTGCGTCGCCGGCGTGCTGAGCTTCAAGGATGCGGTCGGTCTCGTCCATCTGCGCGGCCGGTTATTCGACACGGTGGAGCCGGGGGGCATGCTCTCTGTTTCGACCGATGCCGCGATGCTTCGCGACCTCATGCCGGCCGAACTCGATATCGCCTCGGTGAACGCGCCGCAGCTTTGCGTCGTCTCGGGACGCAATGCCGATCTGGAGGCGTTCAGCGGCGTCCTTGCCGGCCAAAATATCGACACGGCGCGCGTGCCGATCGACATTGCCGCGCATTCGCGCATGCTCGACGGCATTCTCGCGCCCTTCGAGGCCTATCTGCGCAGCATCGTGTTGCGACCACCCGCGATCGCGATCATCTCGAACAGGGACGGCCAGCCACTTTCGGCTGCGGACGCCACCGATCCCGCCTATTGGGTTCGGCATTTGCGTTCGACGGTCGAGTTCGCAAAGGGACTGGCCTTTCTAGCGGCCGATGAGCGGCGCGTCTTTATCGAAGTCGGTCCGGGTCGCACGCTCTCCTCGCTGGTGAAAGCGCAGGGCAATATCGACGCCAACCGCGTGATCAATTCGCTGCCGCATGCCGATGACGACCAGAACGACCATCTGCATTTCAATGCCGCGCTCGGACGAAGCTGGGCGGTCGGGCTCGCCCCGGACATCGAGGGTCTGACGTCGCGCCCGGGTGCGCGGCGCGTCGGCCTGCCGACCTATCCGTTTCAACACAAGCGCTATTTCATCGAGCCGTCGCGTGAACGGGGCCATCAAGCCGCCACTGAGGCGCCGCTGGAGAAACTTGTCGACATGGAGCAATGGGGCTACCGACGCTCATGGAAGCGCTCGGTTCCCGACTATACGCCCCACGCGGAGGCTCAAACTGCGTCTTGGCTGATTTTCCTCGACGATGGTGGGCATGGCGCAAAATTGGCGACGAGACTGCGTGGTATCGGACACACCGTCGCCACCGTCGCAATCGGCGATGTGTTCGCCGTTCGCGGCGCGGATGAATTCGTGCTGTGCCCGGAGGACGGGGCAGCCGGATACGACGCGCTGGTCAGCGCGCTCGGCGAACGGGGAGACCTGCCGCGCAGGATCGTCCATCTGTGGCTTTTGTCGGAAGCCGAGACATTCAGGCCGGGATCGAGTTTCTTTCAGCGCAATCAGGAATGCGGGTTCGACAGCCTGCTTCATTTTGCGCAGGCGCTGGCGGAGGTGGATCAGGGGCATGATCTGGCAATCACCATCGGAACGAACGGACTTCAGCGGGTCGATAGAGAGGCCGTGCCGTATCCGGAAAAGGCGACTATGCTCGGGCCGGCAATGGTTATTCCGCGCGAATTTGCCGACAGTTTCGTGCGCGTTGTGGATTTCGAGGTTGCCGGTGTGCCGGTAAAGGTGCGGCGCTGGAAGCGTCAGGCGGCACCGGTCGATGCGATATCCGACCAGCTTTGGGAGGAGGTTTTTTCGGGCGCTGCCAGCGAGATCGTCGCGTGGCGCGGCGAGCGGCGATGGACGCAATCCTATATGAAGCTGCCGCTCAAGCCGGCGGCAGCGGACATTGCTGGCCTGCGGCAGGAGGGCGTCTACCTCTTTACCGGCGGCCTTGCCGATTTGTCGATCACACTCGCGCGGTCGCTGGCGCGTGACCTTGGAGCCCGCCTCGTTCTTGTGGGCCGAACGGACCTGCCGCCGCAAGATGCGTGGCCGCTTTGGCGACGCGTCCTTCCTTTGCGACACGGCATTCGGCGCGCCATCGAAGTGATCGACGACCTCGAAGCGGGCGGCGGCGAAGTGCTTTACGTGCAGGCGGACGTCACCGATCCGGAAGCGATGGAACGCGCTTTCGGTCAAGCTCGGGACCGGTTCGGCAGGATCGACGGCGTCTTTCATGCAGCGGGCGTCGTGGACGACGGCCTGATGGCGGCGAAGTCGACCGAGAGCATCGACAATGTGCTCGCGCCGAAACTTTACGGAACTGCCGTGCTCGATCAGGTTCTGGCGCGCGACCCGGTCGATCTCGTCGTTTTGTTCTCCTCGACCAGCACCGACACCGCGCCGGCGGGACAAGTCGATTACGTCGCAGCAAACGCCTATCTGAATGCCTATGCCGAGGCGCACGCAAACGACCGGAATCGACGGACCGTTGCGGTACACTGGGGCGTGTGGAACGAAGTGGGCATGGCGGCCCGTGCTGTCGCCGGCGTCTCGTCCAACAATTATGGGGCCACGGTCTCGCACGAGCGCCCGTCGGATCTCCTGTTCGACCGCTGGGTCGAGGATGAGAACGGCGTTTCCTGGCTGGAAGCCGATATCGGGCCGGATTCGCACTGGATGCTGGACGAACACCGGCTGACATCCGGGCAGTCGATCTTGCCGGGAACGGCCTATATCGACATCTTTCTGCGTGCTGCGCGTGCATACGGCCTCGCCGAAACCGGCGTTCTTTCGGACCTCGTTTTCCTGCGGCCGCTGATGGTGCCGGATGGCGAGACGCGGACGTTGCGAATCGGCTTTACGCCGACCGGGCAGGGGTTTCAGGCGACCATCCACTGCGCCGGCAAACATGCCGAAGCGCTTTTCGTGCCCGGCGAGCCGGAGTGCAGGCGCGGCGACCCGACGACGCGGCTGCAAGCGGCATGCACCGATATCCGCATGGCGCCGGAGGGGAGGGCGCTGGCGTCGGTGCAGGAGGGACATATAAGGTTCGGTCCGCGCTGGCGGGTGCTGCGACACCTGGCGCTCGGGCCGCGCGTCGCCATGGCGAAGATCGCACTGGCTCCGGACTTTCTTGGCGATTTCCAAAGTGGATGCGTCGTTCATCCCGCGCTTCTCGATATCGCAACCGGCTGCGCGCTGGAACTCGTTCCCGGCTACGAGCCCGACGAAACGCTTTGGGCGCCCGCAAGCTATGGTTCGATCGTTCTTCATCGGTCCTTGCCCGCCAGCTTCGACAGCATCGTTCGGCTCGCAGAGAACGCGGATCTCGGGGAGGGGTATGCCGCGTTCGACGTGCAGATCGTCGGTGACGACGGCGTGGTCATTGCACAGATCGAGAATTTCGTCGTCAAGCGGCTGGTGAACGACCTCGGTTTCGCCGACGCGCCGGAGGTTCCGACCGCCGCCATCGGCCGAACATCGCAGGCTCATGCACCGCTTGCCGCGCAGGTCCGCAACGGCATCTCACCACATGAAGGGTTCGAGGCGCTGGTGCGGGCGCTCGGCACCGGCGAGACGCAACCGATCGTCAGTTCGATGGACCTTGAGGCGCTGCGCGTTCGCGCGTCGGCACGAAAGGCGGATGCGGCCGGCCCATCGCAGCAATTCGATCGACCGGAACTCGACGAAGACTACGTCGCGCCTCGCAACGAGATCGAAACGAAACTGGCCGAGTTCTGGCGCGAGCTGCTAGGCGTGGTACGGGTCGGCGTTCACGACAACTTCTTCGATGTCGGCGGCCATTCCCTGATCGCCGTGCGCCTGTTCCGCATGATCCGCAATCACTACGGCATCGACCTGCCGATGTCGGTCCTTTTCGAAGCGCCGACGATCGGCGCATGTGCGGCGCTGCTTGCCGAGCATGGGGCGGGCGGCGATTGCGAACAGATTGCGGCGCAGGCGTCCGGAACGACGGCCGCCCGGAGCGTTCATCTGGTTCCTCTTCACGCAAGCGCTGCGAATTCGTCGGCAACCCCGCTTTTCATCTGCGCAGGCATGTTCGGCAACGTTCTTAATCTTCGCCAGCTTGCGATGCATGTCGGGCGCGACAGACCTGTTTATGCGCTGCAGGCACGGGGCCTTTTCGGCAATGCGCCGCCGCACGAAACCTTTGAGGAAATGGCGCGCGACTATCTTGCAGAGGTGCGGACCGTGCAACCTCATGGGCCGTATTTCCTGGCGGGCTTTTCGGGTGGGGGGATAACGGCCTACGAGATGGCACTGCAACTCGACGGAGCCGGCGAGAAGGTCGCACGGCTGATCCTGCTCGATACGCCGCTGCCTGTGCAGCCGGGCCTTTCGAAGCGCGACCTTGCGTCGATGAAGCTTCAGGACGTTCGCCGTGACGGCGTCATGTTTTTCTCGCGTTGGCTGCGCAACCGCGTTCGCTGGGAGATGGAAAGGAAGCGGAGGCGCGAGGCGCGATCGCAGGTCGTATCGTCCGAAACTTTCCACAATGCGCAGATCGAGGCGGCATTCCTGCGGGCGCTGGCGCTTTATGAACTCAAGCCCTATGACGGCAGAGTCACGCTTTTCAGGCCCGAGCCGGAGATCCTTTATCATCTGAGCGGCGGCCGCCGGCTGAAGGAAGGGCGCAATTTCGTCTTCGACGACAATGGCTGGACGCCCTTCATCGAGAATTTCGAAGTGACGGTCGTTTCGGGCGATCACGACAGCATGGTGCTCGAGCCGCATGTGCGCATGCTGGCCGACCGTATCCGCCGCGCTTTGTCTGGCGCGATGGAGCGTGAACGAGCGACGGAGGCAGAGGGAAAGTTCGAGCGCGGCCTTGCGGCTTCAATGCACAGCGGCCGTGGCCTGATGGCGCTGGTAGACTAACATCATCGAATCGATCCGTTTGTCCCAGTCGAAATGATCGACGATGCGCTGTCGCGCGGAACGGGCGAGCGTGTCCCTGTATTGCGCGTCGTTCGCCAGTCGCTCCATCGCCGCGGCGAAGCCGGCGATCATCGCCTCGCGCGACGTCGGCTCGACCAGAATGCCGCAGGTTTCGTCGATATAGTCGGACGGGCCGCCCCATCTGGTCGCGACGGCCGGCGTGCCGCACGCCATCGCCTCGAGCACGACCGCGCCCCCACACTCGCGCACACTGGGCAAAAGCAGCGCTCGGGCGCCACGGACCCGATCGGCGCATTGCGCTTGCGGCAGCCAGCCGCTGAAGATCACGCGCTCGCCAAGTCCCAGATCGGCCACAAGCGCCTTACAGGCGTCCTCCTCCGGACCCGATCCGATGATTTCCAGCGTGACGTCGTCGCCACTCTTCATTCGAGCGAGTGCCAGAATCGCGATGTCGACATTCTTCAGGCCGATCAGTCGTCCCATAAAGACGAAATGCCGCTTGCCCGCGTCGCTTGCGATGTCGCCGCATTGCCAGACGGCCAGATCGACGGCGTTTTCGTGCATCGCGACCATCTCGCCCTTGCTGCCTTGCGGCAGGGCGGCGCGCGTGCGTTCATTCGCATGGAGCAGCGCAGCGCCCCGTAACTTGCCCGGAACCACGCGATGGGCGATCTGCGCGGCAGCTCGTGCGAGGTTGATTTTCACGGCGTTCATACCTGAAAAAGCGCCGCTCGGCTGAAACGCTTCGGGGTATGTCATGTTGCCGTTCATGGGGCCGATGACGACTGGGCATCCCATGTCGTACAGGAAAGACGGCTCCCTTGGAGAGACGGGAATCGGCTGATGCAGGATCGTCACCTTGTGGCGGCGGATGATGTCGCGAGCGATCCGCCGCGCTTCGAGCTGGGTCGCAAGACGGCTGGCATAGCCGATGGTGAAGTGGGAGACCATGGATGGCAGCCGGCTTTCCAGACGCCAGCATAGCCTGTTGAAAGCGTTGTCCTTCACGAAAACAATCCGATCGAGATCGGTCGCACATGCGTGCGCGATCTCGTCGCGGGTCCTTTCATGCGTGACCATCCAGGTTTCGATGCCGCGGCGGCGCAACCGGGTGAAATAGTGGAGCGGCAAGGACGCCTCGCCGCCGAACCGGAAGGATGCATGTTCGCACACGATCAGAACACGCGGTGCGCGCTGGGTAGAGCTTTCGACGTTTCGTGTGTCAGCCTTGTCCAACGGCGTGCCCTCGAATTAGCCGGATACGCCCCCGCGCTGCGGTAGATCGCATACGCCTGACCTCGGCGAGTTTTTCGGCATAACCGAGCATCGACCCGCACAAAAGCCAGGTGAAGGGGATCAAGGTCGCGTTGGGAATGAGGTCCAGCATGTTGAATGCCAGCATCAGCGCAAGAGCTCCCAGATAGGGCGAAGCGCCTTCGTCCGACAATGAGCGGCTCTGTCGCCAAAGCATTATAACCGGCAGTGCGAGCAAAACGAATTCGGCGATATACGCCATCCAGCCTCCCAAGCCCAACACGATGATCCAGCGACCGTCCATGGTGGAAATATTGCGACCCGTTTCATAGTCGTGGATCGCGCTCCGATCCCATCCACCCCAGCCAAATATCGGTTTTTCACCGGCTCTTCGGAGCAATGCCTGTTCATTGTCGAAGCGGAACTGAAGCGATTGCATGCGCTCGTGATCGATCCGCTCGGCCTGTTCCAGCATTGCCTGCACCGGCACGAGATCGGCACCGCGCAGGATCGGATAGGCGATGACGACGACGGCCAGAATGGCGGCGACCCGAAGCTGTGTGCGCGTCCGTGCAAACAGAACGAGCGGGAGGAGCGCTGCGGCGAGAACAAGCGGACCCAGACTGCGGCAAAAGATCAGGATGACTGCGAGATAGAGCGTTGCGGCGAGGTAGCGTGCCCGCCGCCGCGGTTCGGCGAAACGCAGGGCGGCGCCCGCAGCCGCAAGTGCCGTCACGGTGAAAAAAGCGACCCAGAGGCCGTGCTGCAGGAACACGACCGGCCTGAAGCCGCCGAACCGCACCGTCTGGGCGAAGCCGTGCTGGAAGAAGCCGTAGATTTTCGTGTTGAGCTGCGGGCTCATACGCATTTCGTAGAGCATGGGGATCGAATAGATCAGCCCCGCTATGACCAGCGCCCGGACAAGCTCGCGATGCGCATTCGGCGTTGCAAGTACCTCCCGCCCGAGGAGAAGCGGAAGCAACGCCAGAAACTGATAAGCCGCGCTCGACAGGATGTCTCGCGACGAAAGGCCGGGGAGCAGACCACCGGTCGCGAAGATGATCGGCTCGCGATTGGTAAGGACCGTTCCGATCGGGCTGAGGACAAAAGTCAGGACAAGCAGTTTGCCGAGCATCGTCGCCGGCAGGGGACGGATCCTGCGACCGAGCGCGAGGAGGCACAGGCAGGCCGAAAGGGCAGGAATGGCGTGCTTGTCCAGCGAGGGCAGAACGGGAATGTCGAAGGCGACGAGCGGCGGCAGGAAAAGATACCCGCCGAGAATCGACCATATCAGCGCGCGCTCCACCGGCATGCGGCGGAACATCACGAAGACGACGACCGGCCATGCCGAAAGCATCAGATATGCAAATGCATTCCCCGGCATCTATGCCGCCCGCCTTACTTGCCCTTCAGCGATGGATGCTTCGACCCCCTGGAGTTGAATTATCACGATCGCGCCGCTGCCTGCCCATCGATTCCTGCATCGACATCCACGTTATGGTCGAGCGTGCGATGTCGGAAGTAGATAATCCTGGCTAGAGATTGATGGCGATGGATAGGCTATCGTGCTCTGGACGATATTTCGGCCAGACCCGGCATCGTTTCTTGCGAAACGTCATCGACTGAAAGCAAAGGCAATGCTCAATCGGCTTTCACATTTGTCGTTTCGTACGCGATCCTCTGATCGCGATGCTGAAACGGACCGCTTGAGACGTAGCCGGATCGTGAAGCTCATGGAGGATGTCGCCTCGGAAATCCTGTTGGAACGTCGTGGTCTCAAGGCCCGTTATGACGAGGCGTGCGTTTCGGCGGGCTTCGCTCTCGACGACAATTCGCAAAACGAAACATGCAGCCGGGACGCGATGTTGGCGGACCTGTCCACGACGGTCATGGCATGTGAAAAACGTCTGACGGTCTTGTCAGGTCATCTGGAAAGGCTGGCCGCGGCACGGGCCGAGATTGGCGCTATTGATGGCGAAACGGCAGATCGTTCTTCCCCCAAGGATCGCGTCTACGCGACCGGGGACGGCAGGACTGGTGCCGTCGACGCATCTCGCAGATAGATCTCGACGAATGCGTCGGCGCTGGCCTGCCAGGCGGGCAGTTCCAGACCGAAAGCCGCATGCAGTTTCGTCGTGGAAAGCACCGAATAGGCCGGCCGCGCGGCCGGCGTGGGATAGTCGGCGCTGCCGATCCGATCCACGCGCGCATATGGGCCTCCAAGGCGCTTTGAAGCGGCAAAGAGGCGCTCGGCGAAGTCGGCCCAATTTCCCTCGCCCGACGATGCAGCGTGAAAGACGCCGCGACGGTCGGGCGTCTTTGCGCCTGTCAGCGCGACCCTCAGGATCGTCTCGGCCAGATGCGGCACATAGGTCGGTGTTCCGAACTGGTCGCTCACCACACGCACGATTTCGCGCTCCTGCGCCAGCCTCATCATGGTGCGCGCGAAATTCGTGCCCCATGGCGCGTAGAGCCATCCGGTTCGCAGGATGACATGTGCGGGATTGCATGCTGCCACTTCCGCTTCGCCGGCAAGCTTGGAGCGGCCATAGGCGTTGATCGGGCCGGTCGGGTCGCTTTCGACATAGGGCGCCGCCTTGTTTCCCGAAAAGACGTAGTCGGTGGAAATATGGATGATCGGCAGGCCAGCTTCTTTGCACGCGGTTGCTGCATTGCCGGCACCTTTCGCGTTGATCGCCATTGCCGATTCCGGCTCGCTTTCCGCCCGGTCGACCGCAGTGAACGCGCCGGCATTGATCACGACATCGGGCGCATGGCGCGCGATTGTCGACCTGATCGAAGCCGGGTTTTCGAGATCGAGTTCGGGCCGACCGGCGCAGATGACGCTCGCGTCCGGGTGCCGGGCGCGTGACAAAGCCTGGGCAAGTTGGCCGCTTTTGCCCAGGACCAACACGCGGGTCTTCGAGGTTTCAGGCAAGTTGGCCCAGCCTTTCTCCCGCATAACTGCGTTCGCGGATCGGTCGCCACCAGGCTTCGCTGTCGAGATACCAGCGAACGGTGCGCTCTAGGCCGGTTTCAAATGTATGGCCGGGTTTCCAGCCGAGTTCGGTTTCAAGCTTGGTCGCGTTGATGGCGTAGCGTCTGTCGTGGCCCGGCCGATCGGCGACGAAACGGATGAGATCGCGGTGGCCGGCCGTGCCTGAGCGAGGACGCAGCCGGTCCAGCGTATCGCAGATCGACTCGACGACTTCGAGATTGGTACGTTCAGACCTGCCGCCGACATTGTAGCTTTCGCCAAGCCTGCCATTGAGCAATATGCGTTCGAGCGCCAGGGCGTGATCCTCGACGAACAGCCAGTCGCGGACGTTTTCGCCGCGCCCGTAGACCGGCAATTCGCGTTCGTGCAGCGCGTTGAGGATGACGAGCGGGATCAGCTTTTCGGGGAAGTGATAAGGCCCGTAATTGTTCGAGCAGTTGGACATGACCACCGGCAGGCCGTAAGTCTCGCGCCATGCCCGAACAAAATGATCCGAGGCTGCCTTGGACGCCGAATAGGGCGAAGAGGGACGGTAGGGGGTCTCTTCAGTGAAGAGACTGTCGTCGAAGTCGAGGTCGCCGAATACCTCGTCGGTCGAAACATGCAGGAAGCGAAACGCATCGCGTCGGTCTTGCGGCAATTGCCGCCAGTACCACAGCGCCGCGCCGAGCATGCGGCAGGTGCCGACGACATTGGTCTGGATGAAATCGTCCGGCTGGTCGATAGAGCGGTCCACATGGCTTTCGGCCGCAAGATGCATGATGTGCGTGACGTCCTCACGTATCAGGATTTCGCGCACGGCGGCTTCGTCACAAATGTCGGTGCGATAAAACCGATAATTGGGCTGGCCGGAAACGCTGAGCACGGATGCGGGGTTGCCCGCATAGGTGAGTTTGTCGAGATTGATAACCGTAATCGCAGGATTTGCCGCCAGATGGCGAACGACCGCGGAACCGATGAAGCCGGCCCCGCCGGTGACGAGTATGCGCATGGCCGTGTTCATTCGAACATCTCCGCAGCTTGAAACGAAGCGGCCCTGGCGTCCTTGTCCGAGAGGATGATCTCACCGGCAGGTTCGGGCCAGTCGATAGCGATGTCGGGATCGTCGAAACGGATCGAACGCTCCGCCTCGGGGGCATAGGGCGCCGAGACCTTGTAGATGACCTCGGTATCGGGCTCGAGGGTCATGAAGCCGTGGGCGAAGCCCTTCGGCACGAAGATCTGGTTCCATTTCTTCGCCGATACCGTCAGGCCCACCCACTGGCCGGCCGTGGGCGAGGAGCGGCGGATATCGACGGCCACGTCGAAGATCGCGCCGCGCACCACGCGCACGAGCTTGTCCTGCGCCATGGCTCCGATCTGATAATGAAGGCCGCGCACCGTGCCGGGCAGGGTCGAACGGGAGTGATTGTCCTGCACGAAGCGCACGTTCGGAAGATCGCGCTCGCTGTAGGTTTCCGAGAAGAAACCCCGGTCGTCCTGAAACCGCTTGGGAACGATCTCGACCACGCCGGGCAATGCCAGTTGCCTGATCTCAGACACGGGAGAAATCCTTGAGGCGGCGAAGATAGGACGCGTAGTCGGTCTTGCCCAACTGATCGGCGCGCGACAGCAACTGCTCGTCCGTCAGGTAGCCAAGATCATATCCGATTTCCTCAAGGCACATCACCTTGATGCCCTGGCGCTGCTCGATCGTGCGCACGAAGGCTGATGCTTGATGCAGGCTGTCATGCGTGCCTGTATCGAGCCAGGCATATCCGCGGCCCAGCCGGGTCACCTGAAGCGATCCGCGTTGCAGATAAGCGATGTTCACGTCGGTTATCTCGAGTTCGCCGCGAGCCGAGGGCTTGATGGAGGCGGCGATGTCGAGGACATCGTTGTCGTAGAAATAAAGTCCCGTCACGGCCCAGTTGGATCGAGGCTGGGGGGGCTTTTCCTCGATGGAGATCGCCGTGCCGTCGGACGGATCGAATGTGACGACGCCGTAGCGCTCCGGATCATCCACCCAATAGGCGAAGATCGTCGCACCGCTTTCGCGCTTTCGCGCCTGCTGGCACATCTGGGACAGTCCGGCGCCGTGAAAGATGTTGTCGCCAAGGACAAGGGCGACCGAGTCCTGGCCAACGAAGTCGCGCCCGATGATGAACGCTTCAGCCAGCCCGTTGGGTTCGGGCTGCTGCGCGTAGCTGATCGAAATGCCGAAATTGCTGCCGTCCCCCAAAAGGCTCTCGAAAGCAAACGCGTCTCGCGGGGTCGTGATGATGAGAATGTCTGAAATCCCCGCCAGCATGAGCACGCCGAGCGGATAGTAGATCATCGGTTTGTCGTAGACGGGCAGCAATTGCTTGGAGATGGCCAATGTCGCCGGGAACAGCCGCGTTCCGCTGCCGCCTGCCAGAATTATCCCTTTCATTGTGCCCCCGAAGCATGCAAACCCAACCCGGCCAAGCCCGGTCCGGTGAAGCTATCGCGGCAAGAAAATCCAATGAACCTGACAAAATTATTTAGACCGTCCTGTTAAGCGCGGCTCAAGCCAAGCATTTCGGCAGTAATCGAAGCGGAGGGGTGGTCGAACAACTGGATTTTAGCTCGGCGAGCGGATGTTGCGAGCCGCGTGTTTCTGACGGAGCGATCACAGTTGAATTGGCCGGCAGATCAACCGGCCCAAGTGCTCAGTGCTACCACGGCTTCCCAGTTGAGCCGAAGGGCCGTTGTCGAAAGCAAAATCGCGAGACTTGCGAAGACGGCATCGTGCAAGGGGTCCCAGGCGCGATAACGCCGCGCCAGCCAGACGATGAAGATGTGCGTGACGATGACGGCCAGCCCCTGACCCGCAAGCGCGCCAAGCAGCCCCGCAACCTCAATGCCGATCAACAGACTGGCGATCTGCAACGAGGCTCTGGCGACGAACAGCGTGAAGTAGCTTCGCGAGTCGCCGGCAGCCAGCGCGGACTGGTCGTAGGTCAGGCCGACGAGCTGAAACATCTGGACGCAGGCGATCAGGACGACGATGCCGCCCGCCGCCGCGTAGCGCGGGTCATAGAGGAATTGAATGAGCAGGACGCCGCCGAACGCCATCACCGTCATCATGCCCATTACGCCCGCACTGAGCGCAAAGCGCATCCAACGTATCTTTCGGAAGTTTTCGGGTGAGGACGACGGCGGCCCTTCGCGGTAGAGAGGGATGAGAATGCGGGTGATGACGGCGCCCCCGAGAAGAAGCGGGAAGCTCGCCAGGAAATATCCGATATTGTAGATGCCCAGCATGTCGATCGACAGATATTTGCCCAGGATCAACTTGTCGCCCTGCGAGATGAGAAAGCCGAGGGCTGTGCTGAAGAATATCCACTTGCCGAAATGGATCAGATCGTTGACGGCCGCGGCCTCCCAGCGAAACCGGTTCGGCCGTCCCGGAAGCAGGAGGTTCGCCAGGATCAGATATACCACTGAGGAAATGACGCCGCCGATCACAAGCGCCCACACCGATCGCATCCACCATGTAAGCCCGACCAGGACGGCTAACGAGATGATCTGGTTGAGCAGTTCAAGCCCCGTGATGCGCCCCAAAAGCAGATGCCGGTTTGCCGAAAGCAGCCGGGTCGGATTGAAGCCGGATACGACCAGCGCAAGCCCTGCGACGGGCAGGATCTGCGCAAGCGTCGGCTCGCCGTAGAGATAGGCGAGCGGAAGCGCCAGCGCGCAGGTGCCGACCCACAGGGCAAAGCCGCGCAAAACCTGGATCGTCCAGGCCGTATTCAGAAAATCCTCCTCGTCGCCGCGCTTGTTTTGCATCACCGATGGGCCGAGACCGACATCAGACAGCATCGTCAATCCGGTGATGAAGACACCGACCAGCGCCATCAGGCCGAATGCCTCGGGAAAAAGCAGGCGGGTGAGAACGAGGTTCGAGGCGAGCCGCACCGCCTGCATGGTGCCGAAACCGACGACGGTCCAACTCGCACCGCGAACGGCGCGTGCGAAGATGGACTTTCCTGTCAGGGCACGGCGAAAGACGTTCATCGCGAGGGTCTGGCCGGAACGAAGGACATCGCGCATCGTCGCGCCGTTCTCGCGGGCTGCGCCTGCGATCCCGTTACCCCGCAGGCGCGAATGAGGGAAAAGTGCTGGACTTCCATATATCTCCAACCAGACCACGAACGAGATCGGTCGACGGAAAGCAGGCGTTATGCGACGTGGTCCGACGGATCGGATGCGCACCTTCCGGACAGCAAAGTCACCAATTCGGCTCCGGCGCAAGATTGGCGTAGTGGATTATTTCGAGGAGTCGATACGCGTAGGTGTCGTTGTGCATGCCATGTATACATCTCTGGCTCGATTGCTGCCGCCGTGGTAGCGTCGTGACCCTGTGATGCCTGTGAGGATCATCCGTTTTCGTTTGGTGTATTCATATCTGTTCAACAGGCAGTGTAAGGGAGGAGCGTGCATGAATTCCAGTTATGCGCAATCGTGGTGCTGGTCGTGAGGGAGCCATGTTTCGATGTCGCCCATCTGGGGCATGTGGAACTCTATACGGATCGGTTCGAGGACAGCCTGGATTTCTTTACGCGGGTCTATGGGCTGACGGCCAGCGCGGTCGAGGATGGCTGCGCCTATTTGCGTGCCTTCGACGATTATGAGTTCCACACGCTAAAGCTCGTGCGCCATCACACGACGGGCGTCGGGCATGTCGCTTACCGGACCTCGTCGCGCGAGGCGCTGGAGCGGCGCGCGAAGGTGATCGAGGACATGGGATGCGGCATCGGCTGGGTCGATGGCGACGAAGGCCACGGCCGCGCCTATCGCTTCGCCGATCCCGACGGGCATGTCTTTGAGCTTTACTACGACACGCGCGTCTATGAACCGCCGGACGAGGAACGTCCGGCGCTGAAGAACATCGCCCAGCGCTATCACGGCCGGGGGTGTTCGCCGCGCCGTATCGATCATCTCAACCTTCTTGCGACCGATGTGTCGGCCATTCGCGATTTCATGGTCATGGCGCTCGGCAGTCGGGTGACGGAGCAGATTCGTCTCGACAATGGGCGGCTCGGCGGTTGCTGGTTCACGGTCAACAACAAAAGCTACGACATCGCCTATTCCGAGGACCATTCGGGTGCGAAGGGGCGGTTTCATCACATTACTTATGCGGTCGACCAGCGTGAAGACATATTGCGCGCGGCGGACATCTTTCTGGAAAACGGCGTGCATATCGAGACCGGGCCGCACAAGCATGCGATTCAGGGCACCTTCTTTCTCTATGTCTGGGAGCCGGCGGGAAACCGGGTGGAACTCGCCAATGCCGGCGCGCGGCTGATCCTGCGGCCCGACTGGCCGACGGTGACGTGGACGGAGACCGAACGGAAAAAGGGGCAGGCCTGGGGGTTGAAGACGATCGAGACGTTCCACACGCATGGAACGCCACCGGTGACAGGGAGGAATTGAAATCATGGCGAAGACGGCTCTTATCATCAGCGCGCATTCGGCGGATTTCGTCTGGCGCTGCGGCGGGGCGATCGCGCTGCATGCGAACAAGGGCTACGACGTAACGGTCGTCTGCCTGTCCTATGGCGGACGCGGGGAGAGCGCGAAGCTTTGGAAGAACGAGGGCATGACGCTTGAGCGCGTCAAGACGGAGCGTCAGCGCGAGGCCGAGAACGCCGCCAAGGCGCTCGGCGTTGCCAATATCCGGTTCTTCGATCTCGGCGACTATCCGCTGGAGATGACGCGCGAAGCCAAGGATCGTCTCGTCGACGTGATGCGCGAGGTTCAGCCCGCTTTCATGATGACGCACTCCAAATACGATCCCTACAACACCGACCACATGTATGTGTCCGAATGGACGCTTGAATGCCGCGCCATCGCGCAGGCCTGGGGTCATAAGCCGGGCGAAAAGATCCTCGGCGCGCCGCAGGTCTATCTGTTCGAGCCGCACCAGACCGAGCAGATGGAGTGGAAGCCGGACACCTTCCTCGACATTTCGCCGGTGTGGGACAGGAAATGGGCCGCGATCCAGTGCATGGAGGGGCAGGAACACCTCTGGCACTATTACAAGAACGTCGCGGAAAATCGCGCCAATCACTTCATGCGCAATTCGGGCGGCCAGTCCGGCGGGCGCAAGGCGACCCATGCGGAGGGCTTCCAGTCGATCTTCCCGCGCACCGTGGATGAACTCTAGATGAGCGTCGTCGTCCAGAACATCGAACGCGCCGACCAGGCGGTCATCGACCGGCTGGCGGTCTGCGGCGTCGCGACGGTGCACGAAGCGCAGGGTCGCAAGGGTTTGCTGGCGTCCTATATGCGGCCGATCTATTCGGGCGCGCGGCTGGCCGCGAGCACGGTGACGATCTCGGCGCCGCCCGGCGACAACTGGATGCTGCATGTCGCCATCGAGCAACTCAGCGACGGTGACATTCTGGTTCTGGCTCCGACCAGCCCGTGCGAAGACGGCTATTTCGGTGACCTGCTTGCCACTTCGGCGCTGGCACGCGGCTGCAAGGGACTGATCATTGACGCCGGCGTGCGTGACGTCGCCGATCTGACGGAAATGAAGTTCCCGGTGTGGTCGAAGGCGGTGTTTGCGCAAGGCACGGTCAAGGAGACGCTTGGTTCGGTCAATGTGCCGATCGTCTGTGCGGGCGCTCTGGTCAATCCGGGCGACGTGATCATCGCCGACGATGACGGCGTGTGCGTCGTTGTGCTCGGCGAAGCCGAAGCGGTGGCCGCGAAGGCCGAGGCGCGCATCGCCGCCGAGGACGACAAGCGCAAGCGTCTGGCGGCCGGCGAGCTCGGCCTCGACATCTACAAGATGCGCGAGCGGCTCGCCGAGAAGGGGTTGAAATATGTCTGAAGCCCGCGACGGTGTGCGCTGCATGTGGATGCGCGGCGGCACGTCGAAGGGCGGTTATTTCCTGGCGGATGATCTGCCGGCAGATGTTGCGGCGCGCGATGCGCTTTTGCTCGGCGTCATGGGCTCACCCGACCCGCGCCAGATCGACGGGATGGGCGGGGCCGATCCGCTGACTTCGAAGGTCGCGGTGGTGAGGAAGTCGGCGCGCGCGGATGCAGATGTCGACTATCTGTTCCTGCAGGTGTTCGTCGACAGGGCGATTGTTTCGGACGGGCAGAATTGCGGCAACATCCTTGCCGGCGTCGGGCCGTTCGCCATCGAGTGCGGACTGGTGGCGGTGCAGGACGGCGTGACGCCGGTGCGCATCTTCATGGAGAATACCGGCCAGATCGCCACCGCACGCGTCGAAACACCGGGCGGCGTGGTGAGTTATAGCGGTCAGGCGCGCATCGACGGCGTTCCCGGCACATCCGCGCCGGTGCCGATCACCTTCGCGGATACGGCCGGCTCGTCCTGCGGCGCGCTGCTGCCGACCGGCAATATGGTGGATGCGATCGAGGGTGTCGATTGCACCTTGATCGACAATGGCATGCCGTGCGTCGTCATGCGGGCGGGCGATCTCGGCATTGCCGGAACCGAAACGCCGGACGAACTGGAAGGAAACGAGGCCCTGCGCGCCAAGCTCGAAGCGATCCGGCTGACGGCTGGGCCGCTGATGAATCTCGGCGACGTGGCGCAGAAATCCGTGCCGAAGATGACGATGGTTTCCAAGGCGACCAATGAAGGCGCGATCTCGACGCGTACCTTCATTCCGCATAAGTGCCATGACGCGATCGGGGTTCTCGGGGCAGTCAGCGTTGCCACCGCCTGCCTGCTGCCACAAGGCCCCGCGGCCGAGCTTGCGACCCTACCGGAGGGCGGGGAAAAAGCGATGTCGATCGAGCATCCGACCGGCGAGATGACCGTCATCGCAACGGTGCGCGACGGAAGTGTCACCGACGCGGCGGTTTTGAGAACGGCGCGAAAGCTGTTCGACGGTATGGTCTTTGCGAAATTACCTGATTCTGCGGTTCAAGAGGAACACTAATGACGCATTACATCCTGACGCTTCGCTGCAAGAACCGCAGCGGGATCGTCGCTTCCGTCGCCGCCTGCATTGCCGACAATGGTGGCGACATCACCGAAGCGCATCAGTTCGATGACGCCGAAACCGGTAATTTCTTCATGCGGGTGGAATTTTCGATGGAAGGTGCGGAGGAGACCTTCCGGAGCGCCGTCCAGCCGGTCGTCGCCCGGTTCGGGCTCGATCTGACCCTGCGGCGCTCGGGCGACAAGCGCAAGGTTCTGCTTCTCGTCTCCAAATTCGACCACTGCCTCGGCGATCTTCTCTACCGGATGCGGATCGGCGAACTCGACATGGAGGTCGTCGGCATCGTCGGAAATCACCCGCTTTCGGCGCTGAACCTGACGCTGACGGACGGATTGCCGTATCACCATCTGCCGATCACGAAGGACACCAAGGCGCAGCAGGAAGGGCAGATCAGGGCTCTGATCGAGGAGACCGGGGCGGAACTCGTCGTTCTTGCACGCTATATGCAGGTGCTGTCGGAAGAATTCTCTTCATATCTTTCGGGACGATGCATCAATATTCACCATTCGTTCCTGCCGGGTTTCAAGGGCGCGAAGCCCTATCATCAGGCGCATGAGCGCGGCGTGAAGATGATCGGGGCGACGGCGCACTACGTCACCGACGATCTCGACGAGGGGCCGATCATCAGCCAGGACGTCGAGCACGTCACCCATGCCGACCGGCCGGATGATCTGGTGGGCAAGGGGCGCGACATCGAGCGCCGGGTGCTGGCGCGCGCGGTCGCGTTGCATCTTGAGGATCGCGTTCTCATCAACGGGCAGAAGACCGTCGTGTTCGGCAGGTAGGAACGGGCAGGGGAGATCGGCATGAAGGAAAGCGAAGGAGCCACCCACGGTCGCCGGGCCGTCATCCAACTGCGCGAAAAGATTCTCGGCGGCGAATATCCCGGCGGGACGCGGCTGTTCGAGGTCCAGCTTGCCGAAGCGCTCGACATCTCGCGCACGCCGGTTCGCGAAGCGATGTCGCGGCTGGCCGAGGAAGGGCTTCTGGAGCGCGTCCCCAATGGCGGGTTCGTCGTGCGCTCGTTCAGCTATGACGATGTCATCGACGCGATCGAACTTCGCGGCGTGCTGGAGGGGACGGCCGCGCGTCTTGCGGCGGAGCGCGGGGCCGATCCCGAAATTCTGTGCCGGGTCAAGGCGACGCTGGACGAGATCGACACCTGTTTCGGAGACCGCGCCGACGATGTCGATTTCGACCGCTATTCCGACCTGAACGAGCGGTTCCACAATGATCTGGCGCGTCTTGCCGGCAGCGATACGATCCGCCGGGAAGTGGAGCGTGCATCCTCGCTGCCCTTCGCCTCGCCCTCGGCCTTCCTGCCGGACAAGACCAATATCGGCACGTTTCGTCGCTCTCTCCGCTTCGCGCAGGAGCAGCACCGGGCGCTGGTCGACGCGATCGAGGCACGCGAGAGCGCGCGTGCGGAGGGCATCGCGCGCGAGCATGCGCGGATTGCAAGGCGCAATCTTGAATACATCGTTGCCGAGGATCCGAGCCTGATCGGGCAAATTCGCGGAATGGCGTTGATCCGCGCCTGAAACTGGCGCCCTTTCATGTCGCTCGCACGAAAGCTCTGGCCAAAACGCCAGACCATGTATACATTTCCCGCATTCGAAAGGGAGGTATTCGAAATGGCGACATCCAGCCTCAGTAATGTTTTGACGGAAAATCCGAACACGGTCGAGCTTTTGCGCAATTCGCGGATCGGCATGTATGTATACCCGGTGGTTGCGCCGGAATTTGCCAACTGGCGCGACGAACAGCGCGCCTGGCGCGACGGCGCGGTGCTTTTCGACCAGTCGCACCACATGGACGAACTGATCGTCGAGGGGCCGGACGCGGAGAAGTTCCTCGCCTATCACGGCATCAACTCGTTCTCGAACTTCGGCCTGAACCGCGCCAAGCACTTCGTTCCCGTCACGCCGAACGGCCATGTCATCGGCGATCACATCATTTTCCGCGAACGCGAGGACAAGTTCATCCTCGTCGGGCGCGCGCCGACCTCGAACTGGCTGATGTTCTGCGCCGCCTATGGCAAATGGAACGTGCGCATCAAGCACGATCCGCGCTCGCCGTCGCGGCCCGAGGGCGAGCGCGTCCTGCGCACGCATTACCGCTACCAGATCCAGGGACCGGAAGCGCCGAAGATCTTCGAGAAGATGAATGGCGGGGCGATCCCCGACATCAAGTTCTTCCATGTCGACCAGATCAATGTCGGCTCGAAGAGGGTGCAGGCGCTGCGCCACGGCATGTCGGGCGCGCCCGGACTTGAAATCTGGGGCCCCTACGAGGACAAGAGCTACATTCTTGCCGCCATCCTTCAGGCCGCCAAGGATGCCGGCGTCGATCTGGTGCGCTGCGGAAGCCGTGCCTATTCGACCAACACGCTGGAATCGGGATGGATTCCCTCTCCGCTGCCGGGCATCTATACCGGCGACGGCATGCTGGCGGCCTATCGCGACTGGCTCGGTGCGGACTCTTATGAAGCGACGGGCGCGATCGGCGGCAGCTTCGTGTCCGACAATATCGAGGACTATTACGTCACTCCGTTCGAGCTCGGTTACGATTTCTATATCGGCTGGAAGAAGGACGACTTCATCGGCAAGCAGGCGCTCGAAAAGATGAAGGGCCAGACCAACCGCAAGAAGGTCACCTTCGAATGGAATGCCGAAGACGTCGTCGAGGTCATCGCCTCGGCCTTCCGGCCGGGCGAGGACCATTACAAATGGATCGACTTCCCGCAGCCGAACTATGCCTCGACCTCGGCCGACAAGGTTCTGCGCGACGGCAAAATGGTCGGCATGTCGATGTTCAACGGCTACAGCTATAATGAGCGCTGCATGCTTTCGCTCGGCGTCGTGGATGCCGACGTTCAGGAAGGCGATGTCCTGACCATGATCTGGGGCGAGCCGGATGGCGGCTCGGGCAAGACCTCGACCGAGCGGCACAAGCAGGCCGAAATTCGGGTTCGGGTTTCTCCGACGCCCTATTCCAGCGAAGCGCGTGAGAACTACGCCGATAGCTGGCGCACCAAGAAGGGCTGAGCCCACTTCGAATTGATCAAGCGAGACGGCACCTTCGGGTGCCGTTTTGCTTTGCGCGAACCGTTTCCCGTTCGGAAGATCACGTTTTCTCGAAGCGCGTTGACTCCCTTTCGAGATTGAGTCCTTAATAGAACAAAATAGGAACATAGAAATGAACAGGCAACGCGAAATTCACGCGCTGCGCGAGCGTCTTTCCGCTTTGGAGCCGGTTGGTCTTCTCGGGCAGGAAAGCCGCTTTACGCTGGGCTCGCAGCGGGTCGACGATGCGCTCGGCGGCGGTCTGTCGCGCGCGGCATTGCATGAGGTGGTCACCTTCGGCAGCGCGGATGCGGCAGCCGCCATCGGCTTCGTGACGGGGTTGTCCCGGAGGGCGGGCGGACCGTCGCGCGCGATGCTGTGGGTGCGCCAGACGACCGGCGAGGCCGAGGCGGGAAAGCTCTATCCGCATGGGCTTTTCGAGATGGGGCTCGATCCGCGATCGATCATTCAGGTCCGCCTTAGGGATGCGACGGGAGTTCTGCGCGCCGGTATCGAGGGAGCAAGGTGCGAGGCGCTCGGCTGCGTCGTGATCGAAATCTGGGGCGATCCGAAGATTCTCGACCTTACGGCAACGCGGCGTCTGGCGCTTGGTGCGGAGGAAAGCGGGGTTCCCGTTTTCCTGCTGCGCTTTTCCCGGAAAGTTGAATCGAGCGCCGCTGCGACGCGCTGGCAGGTCCGCTCGCTTGCCTCGCGCCCGCTCGAGGCGGACGCGCCGGGCCATCCTGCTTTCGACGTCACTCTCGTGAGGCAGCGCGCCGGCATAGGCGGCCTCGACTGGAAGATGGAGTGGAACATTGATCGACATGAATTCGAGGAACAGGCGCTATCTCGCACTGTGGCTTCCCTTCCTTTCGACCGAGAGGATCAAGCGGCTGGCGCAGCGCGCTGGCGGCAGGCGGGATGAGCGACCGATGGTGGTCGCAGCCCTTGAAGCGGGCGCCATGCGCCTCGTCGCAGCCGACCCGAAAGCGCTTTCGCTCGGCCTTCGCCCCAGACTCGGCCTTGCCGATGCGCGGGCGCGCGTGCCGGCCATCGAGGTTCACGAACATGAGCCGGAAGTCGACCTGGCACTTTTGCGGCATATAGCGGACTGGTGCGATCGTTACACACCCGTCGTGGCCGAGGAAATGTCCGATACGCTGATCCTGGAGATTGCGGGATCGGTGCATCTTTTCGGCAGCGAGGCACGCCTTTGCGAGGATATAGAGCGCCGGCTTGCCGGTTTCGGTTTCACGGCGCGGACGGCCATCGCCGGCACCTCTCTTTGCGCGCGCGCCGTCGCGCGTTTCGATGGGGGTGGCATCATTCGTGCGGGCAAGGAACGGGAAAGCGTATCGGCACTCCCCGTCGCCGCGCTCGAAATGGAGGAAGAGACGACATTGGCCCTGCGTCGTGCCGGCCTGATGACCGTCGGAGATGTCGCCGCCCGTCCGATCAAACCGCTCGCCGCCCGTTTCGGGGGAGAGTTCGTGCGTCGCCTGGCTGGCGTAATCGGTGAGGTCGATCCGCCGCTTCATCCGCGCCGACCCTTGCCGCTCCTGTCATCGGAACAGCGCTTTGCCGATCCGATCGGGCTGGAAGAGGATATCGCAACCGCTTTCGATGGCTTGTCGCACGATCTTTGCACCGCTCTCGAACAACAGGGGCAAGGGGGGCGTGCCTTCGAAGCGACCTTCTTTCGCGCAGACGGTGCGACGCGGCGCATCGAGGCGCTCGTCGGGCGACCCTTGCGCGATCCGGCGGCCTTGAAAAAACTCTTCATGACTCGGCTCGACGCGCTGGCCGATCCGGTCGATCCCGGTTTCGGCTTCGACATGATCCGTCTTTGCGTGCTTGCCGGCGACAAAGCCGACGGGGAGCAGATACGCTTCGAACGGGATGCTATGGAGGAGGGCGCCGTCACCGATCTCGTCGACCGGCTGACCGCACGGTTCGGACTGAGCGCGGTCGAGCGTTTTCTACCCGTCGACAGCCATGTGCCGGAACGCGCGGCAAGGCGCGTGTCCGCGATTACCGATGCCAAGGAAAGGGGGAAATGGCAGGCGGGCCATGCCGGGGAGCCTCCTTTGCGCCCGATCCTGATCTTCACGCCGCCGCAGCCGGTCGAAACCATCGCCGAAGTTCCCGAAGGGCCGCCCTACAGATTTCGCTGGCGACATGTGCTCCATGAAATCACGCATGCGGAAGGCCCCGAACGCGTCTCCCCCGAATGGTGGAAGTCCGAAAAGGAACCGAAGACACGCGACTATTACCGTGTCGAAGACCGGCAGGGTCATCGCTACTGGCTGTATCGCGAAGGGCTTTATGCGCGTGAGGCGGGCGATGTGCGCTGGTTCCTTCAGGGATTGTTTCCATGATGGACTATGCCGAACTTGCATGCACCACCAATTTCTCCTTCCTGCGCGGAGCCTCTCATCCCAAGGAAATGGTGCTCGCCGCATTGCTTTTGGGCCATAACGGCATCGGCATCGCCGACCGCAATACGGTGGCGGGCGTCGTGCGTGCCTATGCGACCCTCAAGGAACTGCGCAACGGAGAAATACCGCTCGACAAGGTGCGCGAAGGGTCGGGGCCGGGTGAATATGTTTGGGAAGTTCCAGGCATCCTCGAAGACATCGAAGTGGATCTCGAGGAACTGAAGAAACTTGCAGGGCGCTTCATGCTGGCGGTCGGGGCGCGTCTCGTGTTTGCCGACGGCACGCCCGACATCATCGCTTATCCGGAAAACCGTGAAGGCTGGGGGGCGCTCTGCCGGCTTTTGACGACCGGCAACCGGCGGGCGAAGAAAGGCGACTGCGTTCTTTATATAGATGATCTCGTTGCCCGCTGCCGATCGTTGCTTCTGGTCGTCATGCCGGAAGAGGATTTTTCGGTTCTGCCGCCCGTTCTCACGCGCCTCTCGAAGGCCGGGGGCATCTGGCTGGGCGGAAGCATGCTTTATAATGGACGCGACCGGCGAAGACTGGCCAGGCTCAATGCGGTGGCGCAAGCGTCCGGCGCGCCGCTTCTGGCCGTCAATGACGCGCTCTATTATTCGCCCGACCAGCGCGATCTGCAGGACGTTCTCACCTGCATCCGCGAAGGCACAACCATAGAGGCGGCCGGACATCGGCTGCTTGTCAACGCCGAGCGTCATCTGAAGCCGGCCGATCAGATGGCCCGGCTCTTCCGCGATTGTCCTGAAGCTGTCGAAGAAACGCAGCATCTGCTTGCCCGCATCGAATTTTCGCTCGGCGAATTGAAATACGAATATCCCGACGAACCGATCCCGCCGGGCTGGACGCCCATGGGCTGGCTTGAGGAACTGACATGGCGACGCGCGGCTTTGCGTTATGACGGCATCGTTCCTTCCAAGGTGGTCGACGCGATCTGCAAGGAACTCGCCCTCATCGAGAAGTTGGATTACGCGCGCTATTTCCTGACCATTTACGACATCGTGCAGGAAGCCGAGAATAGAGGGATTTTATGCCAGGGGAGGGGGTCGGCTGCCAACTCCGCCGTTTGCTATGCCCTGGGCATCACTGCTGTCGACCCTGAAGAGCACGAGCTTCTCTTCGAACGGTTTCTGTCCAACGAGCGAAAGGAACCGCCCGACATCGACGTGGATTTCGAGCATTCCCGCCGTGAAGAGATCATCCAATATATATATGAGCGCTACGGACGCCATCGCGCCGGCATCGCGGCGACCGTCATCCACTACCGTCCGAAAAGCGCGATCCGCGAGGTGGGAAAGGCGCTCGGCCTGTCGGAGGATGTTACTGCCCGCATCGCCGGCACGGTCTGGGGAAGCTGGAGCCGCGATGCGCTGCCGGACAAGCGAATCCAGGAAGCAGGGCTCGATCCGGCCAATGTGATGATCCGTCGCGCGGTGGATTTCGCGACGCGGCTGCTGAATTTCCCCCGCCATCTCTCCCAGCATGTCGGAGGCTTCGTACTCGCTCGCGGCCGGCTCGACGAAATGGTCCCGATCGGCAATGCGGCGATGGAGGATCGAACCTTCATCGAATGGGACAAGGACGACATCGACGCGCTCGGCATGATGAAGGTGGATGTGCTGGCGCTCGGCATGCTCACCTGTATCCGCAAGGCCTTTGGGCTTCTTCATGCACATTATGAACAAACGTGGGAGCTTGCGACCATTCCCCGGAAGGACGAACCCACCTTTGCGATGCTTCAACGAGGTGAGTCGATCGGTGTTTTCCAAGTGGAAAGCAGGGCGCAGATCAACATGCTGCCGCGCTTGCGGCCCAAAGTGTTCTACGATCTCGTCATTCAGGTGGCGATCGTTCGCCCCGGCCCCATCCAGGGCAATATGGTGCACCCCTATCTGAGCCGCCGCCACAAACCGCCCGAACAGATCGTCTATCCGTCGCCCAAGCCGCCTCATGATCCCGGTGAGTTGAAGGATGTGCTGGGGCGCACGCTCGGCGTGCCGCTGTTCCAGGAACAGGCGATGAAGATCGCCATGGTCGCCGCCGAATTTTCCGATGTCGAAGCCAATCAGTTGCGCAAGGCGATGGCGACATTCCGCAACAACGGAAAGATGGAGCGTTTCCAGGTCATGATGGTCGAACGGATGGTGGCGCGGGGCTATGAGCGGCAATTCGCGCAACGATGTTTCGACCAGATCAAGGGTTTCGGCGAGTACGGCTTTCCTGAAAGCCATGCTGCCTCGTTCGGCAAGCTCGTCTATGTCTCGGCTTGGCTCAAATGCCATCACCCGGATGTCTTTGCCTGCGCGCTTTTGAACGCGCAGCCGATGGGGTTCTATGCACCCGCGCAGATCGTCGGAGATGCGCGCACCACAGGCGTGGAGGTGCGCGAGGTCGACATAAACCACAGTTGTCACGACAACACGCTCGAGATGCGTAAAGGCGAAAGGCAATGCGCGCTTCGCATAGGCTTTCGCCAGATCGACGGCTTCAAGGATGAGTGGGGTGGTCACATCGCAGCCGTGAGGGAAGCGGGATTCGACAGTATTGAAGATTTATGGCGACGCACCGGCCTTCCGGCGCGCGCTTTGCGTCTCCTGGCCGATGCCGATGCGTTTCGCTCGCTGGGCATAGACCGGCGCGAAGCGCTATGGATCATCCGCCGCCTGCCGGACGACATGCCGCTGCCATTGTTCGCCGTCGCCGAACGCCATGAGCTCGCCGAAGAAGCAGCGGTCTTCCTGCCTGCCATGCCGCTCAGCGAACATGTCGTGGCAGACTACCAGACGGTCCGGCTTTCTTTGAAGGCGCATCCGATGCGCTTCCTGCGGGACCTGTTCAATGACGAAAAGGTCTCGACCTGTGCCGGGCTTGCCGATCTTCCCGACGGCGCATGGGCGCGTGTCGCCGGTATCGTTCTGGTTCGCCAGCGCCCGGGAAAGGGCAATGCGATCTTCATGACCTTGGAAGACGAGACCGGCATCGCCAATGCCCTGGTTTGGAAAAGGCGTTTCGAGCATTACCGCCGACCGATCATGGCGGCCCGCCTCGCACTGGTGGAGGGGAGGGTGCAAAAGAGCCCGGAAGGCGTCATCCATCTGATCGCCACGGCGGTTCACGATCGCAGCGGCGATCTCGATCGCCTGTCTTCATCCTATAAGGCGCGAACCGAATTCGCGCGCGCCGATGAAATACTCAAACCCCAGCCTGCGCGCCTTCATGGCCATCCACGTAATGTACGCGGGATCCCGAAATCGCGTGATTTCCATTGATAGCCGAGCTTCCTCATGGTCTTCCGTTTGGTGACGCAAAAAGTTCATAAAAGTGGTTTTGCGTCGTTGACAGTTTTGGTTTGTGGGGTCTATAAGGCGCTCACCAACGACGGCGGCGACGCTGCTGGCGACGGGGAGGTTTGCTCCTGGGTTTCGCGAGGTTGGTTGACATTACAGAGTATCGCTCTT
>NZ_JAAAMK010000008.1 GCF_024105665.1 Aliihoeflea aestuarii
ATCGGCCGTCGCCCGGACGGCCGCTCCCCTTGCAGCACCGGCACCCGTTGCCATCGACAACGCTCAGGCGATCGACCAGGCGGCAGTGCTGCTTCTTCCCCTTCTCGAACAGGGCAAGCCCATCACCACAGGCGCACTGCGCGCCGCCATGACGGAGAGCTCCGGCGGCACCGATGCCCAGGGATTCTGGATCTGGAAGGACGCCTATGAGGCGCTCGAAGCCGCACAGGTCCTGTTCATCCGCAGGTTCGGACCGGCGATCCTGCCCAGATCGGCCTCGCCGCAGGCGACGCTGGCGATGATGAAACGCATCGCCGAACTTGTTCCCACCCACACACGGCGCTCCGACGAGAGCCAGGCCATGCAGCAGCTGTCGACGCCGCTGCCGCTCGCCTTCGTCACCGCCCACGCAGCCGCGATCTGCTCTTCCGATCTCGTGCTCGAACCCTCGGCCGGGACCGGCCTTCTCGCCGTTCATGCCGAGATCGTCCGTGCTTCGCTCGCCCTCAACGAGCTTGGCGCGACGCGCGCCGATCTGCTCGGCCTGATGTTTCCGCGTGTTCCGATCTCCCGACACGACGCAACCTATATCGACGATCATCTCGATGCCGGCATCGAGCCATCCGTCGTGCTGATGAACCCGCCTTTTTCGGTCGGCGCCTATGTCGACGGCCATGTCGCCGATGCGGCATGGCGGCACCTGTCATCGGCATTCGCACGGCTGCGGGTTGGCGGCCGTCTTGTCGCGATCACCGGCGCCGGGCTCTCGCCGGAAAACCCCAGATGGCGGCCTGCTTTCGAGCGGTTGCAGCACCGGGGAACCATGCTCTTCACCGCTGCTATCGACGGCCGGGTCTATGCCCGACATGGAACCACCGCCGAAACCCGCCTGACGGTCATCGACAAGGTGCCAGCAGCCGACCCGTCCCGCTTCGTCGCCTCGCCCGGCAAGGCGATGGACGTCGAGACGCTGCTCTCCTGGATTGCCGATATCCCGCTCAGGACGCCCGGCGGCCATCCGAACTCGATCGGCGCCCTGTCGAACGGCATCTTACGCAAGGCCGCGATGCAAATGGCTGCCGCCCGATCTGCGGCGAAAGCCGCACCCATCGCCGCTTCAGCGGCCGCTCCGAAAGCCGTTCGGTCAGTCCGCCCAGTTGCCCGGGCGAAGCCCATCGGCCCGGACACCGCAAACATCGCCCCCGCGGCACCGCTTGCTTATGAGCTGCGCGACTGGATGCCGGAGGAAGGTGGCCGGCTCACCGACACGATCTATGAGCCCTATGCACTCCAGTCGATCCAAATTCCGCGGGCAAAGCCGCATCCGACGCCGCTGGTCCAGTCGGCCGCGATGGCTGCGGTCGCCCCGCCGAAGCCATCATACCGGCCTCTGCTGCCGGATGCGATTATCGATGAAGGCCTACTGTCGGACGCACAACTCGAGAGCGTGATCTATGCGGGTGAAGCCCACTCCGCATATCTCTCCGGTGACTGGACGGTCGACGAAACCTGCGATGTGGTCTCGGCCGCCCCCGAAGGCGCCGAACGCGCGGTCCGGTTCCGCCGGGGATGGTTCCTGGGTGACGGAACCGGGTGCGGCAAGGGTCGACAGGTCGCCGGCATCATTTTGGACAATTGGCTTCAGGGCCGACGCCGTGCGATCTGGATCTCGAAGTCTGACAAGCTGCTCGAAGACGCCCAGCGCGACTGGGCAGCACTTGGCCAGGAACGTCTTCTCGTCCAGCCGCTCTCTCGCTTCCGGCAGGGAACGCCGATCCGCCTTGCCGAAGGCATCCTGTTCACCACTTACGCGACCCTGCGCTCGCAGGAACGCGAGGGCAAGAAGTCGCGGATTGCCCAGATCATCGATTGGATCGGAAGAGACTTCGATGGTGTGGTAGTGTTTGATGAAGCACACGCCATGGCCAATGCCGCGGGCAGCAAAGGCGAGCGTGGCGACGTGGCGCCCTCGCAGCAGGGCAGGGCAGGCCTGCGCCTGCAGCATGCGCTGCCCGACGCCCGTGTCGTCTACGTCTCCGCAACCGGCGCGACAGCGGTCGAAAACCTCGCCTATGCCCAGCGCCTCGGCATCTGGGGCAGTGAAGACTTTCCCTTCGCCAACCGTGCCGAGTTCGTGGCGGCCATCGAGGATGGCGGCGTCGCCGCCATGGAGGTTCTTGCCCGCGACCTCAAATCGCTTGGCCTTTATGCAGCGCGCTCGCTCTCCTATGACGGTGTCGAATACGACCTCCTCGAGCACGAACTGACCGAGGAGCAGATCCGCATCTACAATGCCTATGCGGACGCCTTCCAGGTCATCCACAACAACCTCAACGCGGCGCTCGAGGCGGCCAACATCACCAGTGACTCCGCCACGCTCAACCGCCACGCCAAGGCGGCAGCGCGATCGGCCTTCGAGAGCACCAAGCAGCGCTTCTTCAGCCATTTGATCACCTCGATGATGACGCCCACCCTGATCGGCGCGATCGAGCAGGACCGCGCCGATGGTCATTCGGCGGTGGTGCAGATCGTCTCTACCGGCGAGGCGCTGATGGAACGTCGGCTCGCCGAAATCCCGACCGAGGAATGGTCTGATCTGCATGTTGACGTGACACCGCGCGAATATGTCGGCGGGTATTTGATGCACTCCTTCCCGACGCGGCTGTTCGAGGAATACTCCGATGCCGAGGGGAACGTCTATTCGCGGTCCGTGCATGACGCGGAGGGCAACCCGGTCCAATGCCGGGAAGCCCTGCGCCGGCGCGACGAGATGATCGAGAGGCTCGCCTCGCTGCCGCCGGTCGGCAGTGCGCTCGACCAGATCATCCATCACTTCGGCACCGACACCGTCGCCGAGGTGACAGGCCGCTCGCGCCGTATCGTCAGGAAGACAGGCCGCGACGGCATCGACCGGCTCGCCGTCGAGAACCGTCCCGGCTCTGCCAATCTCGCCGAGACCCAGAGTTTTATGGATGACGACAAGCGCGTGCTGATCTTTTCGGACGCCGGTGGCACCGGCCGATCCTACCACGCCGATCTCGGCGCAAAAAACCAGAGGTTGCGCAAGCACTATCTGCTCGAAGCCGGATGGCGCGCCGACAACGCCATCCAGGGTCTCGGACGGACCCATCGCACCAACCAGGCGCAGCCACCCCTGTTCCGGCCGATGGCAGCGAACGTGAAGGCCGGCAAGCGCTTCCTCTCGACGATCGCACGACGGCTCGACACGTTGGGCGCGATCACGCGCGGTCAGCGCCAGACGGGCGGGGCAGGGTTGTTCCGCGCCGAGGACAATCTGGAAAGCCCCTATGCCCGCGCGGCATTGCGGCAGTTCTACATGCTGCTGCATCAGGGTAGGATCGAAGGCTACTCGCTGACCACTTTCGAGGCGGTCACCGGGCTGTCGCTAGCCACAGATGAAGGCGGGTTGCGCGACGAGTTGCCGCCGATCACGACCTGGCTCAACCGTCTGCTGGCGATGCGCATAGAGACCCAGAACCTGCTGTTCGAAGTGTTCGAGCAGTTGATGACGGCCAAGATCGAAGGCGCGGTTGCCGCCGGCGCCTACGACAAGGGTCTGGAGACGATCACGGCGGAGAGCATCACCGTCACCGATCGTCGGACGGTCTACACCCATCCGGTCTCGGGCGCGCAGTCGCATGTCCTCACCGTCGCCCGCAAGGACCGCATTCGCCCTCTCGGTTTGGTCGACGCGCTCGCGATCGAACGCGCCGAGCCGCAATCGGTCCTGCTCGCCAATACGCGGTCGAGACGCGCGGCGATCCAGTTGCCGACGGCGAGCCTGATGCTCGACGACGGAACGATCGAGCACCGTGTGCGCCTGCTTCGACCGACCGACGAGCAGCGCTTCGGCCTCGGTGCGCTTGCGGAAACCCACTGGCAACCCGTCGACCGCAAACTGTTCGCGGAACTCTGGGACGCCGAAGTCGCCGCCGTCCCGGAATTCACCACCAGCACCTTCCACATCGTCACCGGCTTGCTGCTGCCTATCTGGCGTCGGCTGCCGGACGACGACTGTCGTGTCTACCGGATCCAGACCGATGCCGGCGAACGCATTATCGGCCGCCATATCGCGCCGACACTGGTCGCGACCATGCTCCGCAATCTCGGTCTCGACGATGTCCCGACCCTCGCACCGGACGAGGCATGGACCGGCCTGGCAGACGGCCGGATCGGGTTGCAGCTTGCCGATGGCCTGATCCTGCGCCGCAGCCGCGTCATGAACGACTACCGGGTCGAGTTGATCGGCTTCACCGATGCAATGGTCCCGCGCCTGAAGGCTCTCGGCCTGATTTCCGAGATCATCTCCTGGAAGCTCAGGCTGTTCATTCCGAACACGGCGCAAGGCTCCACCATGCTCGCCTCGCTTCTCGATCGTCACACGCTGGTCGGTGTTACCGACCGCACGGCCGCAGCGTGAACGGAGGCGATCATGACCGGCTCGGCCTCCGAACTGGCGCGCCGTCTAGGCGAATATGCCGAGGCGGTGTGCCGCGAGTATCTCTCCAAGGGTCATCGCTCCGGCAATCACTGGATCGTCGGCGACGTGCGCAATACGCGCGGCCGATCCATGCATGTGCGGCTGAAAGCAAACGCAAAGGGTCCAGCAGGCAAATGGGTCGATGAATCGAACGGCGAACATGGCGATCTGCTCGATGTGATCCGCGAAACCTGCGGCCTCATCGAGTTCCGCGAGGTCGCCGATGAAGCGCGTCGCTTCCTCGCCATGCCGCGGCCAGAATCCCAATCCAGACCATCTGGCGCCACGCGCGAACCACCTGCGGCGCGCGGCTCTCCAGACGCTGCGCGGCGCCTCTTCGCCATGTCGAAGCAGATCGCCGGCACACTTGCCGAACGCTATCTCGCCGGCCGCGGCATTTTGCTGGCCGCGCCTGAGCGCACCTTGCGCTTCCACCCTAGCTGCTATTACCGGGATCTCGTGACGGGCGAGACGCTGACCCTGCCCGCATTGATCGCGGCCGTGAACGGCCTCGACGGACGTATCGCCGGGGTCCAGCGCACCTGGCTCGATCCGGCAGGCAACGGCAAGGCGCCCGTCGCTGATCCGCGCCGGTCGCTCGGTCACCTGCTCGGCAACGGCATCTGGCTTGGCCTCGATCCCGGTGTGCCCGTTCCAGTGATGGCCGCCGGCGAAGGTTTCGAGACGATGGCGTCGCTGAGGACGCTGATGCCGGCGCTGCCGGTGGCCGCGGCCACCTCGGCCAATCACCTCGCGGGCCTGACCTTCCCGCCTGGCTGCCGTCGCCTCTACATCGCGGCCGATGCGGACGCCGCCGGCCGGCATGGCATCGAGCGTCTCAGCCAGCGCGCCGGTGAGGCCGGGATCCTCGCTCTGGCGTTACGGCCGCAGCTCGGCGACTTCAACGACGATCTGCGCCATCTCGGCCCGGCCCATCTCGCGGCATGCCTGCGCGAACAGCTCGTGCCGGAGGATGCCCGTCTGTTCCTGCCGCCCGCATGACCGGTTCCGGCCGGCAGGCGGCAGGCGGGCAGGGGCGGCGTCACCGCAACGCCCGCAGGCATGGCGGAGGTCCATCGGAGAGGCCGCGCCCGCGGCCTGCCGAGAGGCGATCCCTGCCACTCCCCGGTCACGGCCGCAACGGCTGCGCCGTCCTCCGCTTCACTCCGGCCTTCGGTGCGGCCGCGCCCTGGGCGCGGCCGGGTTTCGCTGTCAGGCCGCGATCGGCGCGGCACAACCGACGGAGACACGCCATGACGTACGAGCTTCCTTTCGACGACGTCTACGAGCCCTACCACGCCTCCTCGCCGACCGACCGCGTCATCCTCGAACTGCAGATGTACGGCCATCGCCCGCATCAGGACGAGCCCGATCCCCGCCCGTTGCCCGACGACGAGGTGATCCGTGCCGGCCTCGCCGGGATCGTCGAGACCTTCGCCGGCATGCTCGGCGACACCAGGCTCGAACCCGACCTCGACGACCTGCTCTGGTCCTTCGCCAATCTCTTCCACCGCGCCGCCGAGCGCGTCGCCCGCAACCTCGACCGCAACGAGGAAGCGCAGCGATCGAGCCAGGGAGAGCAGGACGGCTCCGAGGTGAAGTCCGTCGAGCTGGAACGGCTCACGGCCGAGGGCACCACCTATATCGAGCGCCGCAACGTGCTGGAAATCATGCGCGACGAGGCCGCCGACCTCTACGAGGCGCAAACAGGGTCGGCATGGCGGCCGCGCACCGGGTCCAAGGTCTCCCATCAGGCGATGACGTCGGCGGTGATCGACTCCCGGGACTTCCTCGCCGCACGCCGCCGCGCCGAGACCGAGGTGCTGGTGCCCGCTGGTACCAAGATCGCCTTCGCCGGCGGTCTCGATTGCAACGATCACGATCGGATCTGGGAGGCGCTCGACAAGGCCCATGAGAAGCACCCGGACATGGTGCTGCTCCATGGCGGCAGCCCGCGCGGCGCCGAGCGCATCGCCGCCTGCTGGGCGGAGAACCGCAAGGTCACGCAGATCGCCTTCAAGCCCGACTGGAACCGGCACGCCAAGGCCGCACCCTTCCGCCGCAACGATCAGCTGCTGTCCGTCGTGCCCTACGGCCTAATCGTCTTCCCCGGCTCCGGCATCACCGAGAACCTCGCCGACAAGGCACGCCGCCTTGGCATCCCCGTCTGGCGCTTCACCGAGGGTGGCGCGTGAGCGCCACCTCCCTTTTACCGCGTCGAAGAACCCGACTGTCTGCGCGGTCGGGTTTGTCGCGCGCATAGCTTCCTGGATCCGCCGCTCTGGTGTCATACCGTCAGAGCTTTTCTTGCAAATCGGGAAAATCGGGATAAAATGGAGTTCGATAAGGAGCTATGGCATGCGACAGTTCACGACAGGCGATCTCAACAAGCAGGTAGGCGACGTCACCGATGCCGCCAGCCGCGAACCGATTGTGCTGACCAAGCACCGCAAACCCCGCTTCGTGCTTATGAGCTACGAGCATTATGAGCGGATGCGTACAGGCCGGAATCCGCGTCGCGCCTATCCCGTCTCCGAGATGCCGCAGGAGCACAAGGACCTCTTCGCCGGGGAGATCGACCGGCTCGCGCGCGGCGAGGGCTATGACGATGAGCCGTGAATACCTGCCCGGTCAGATCATCGCCTATCCCTATCTCTGGGCATGGCAGCAGGATCGCGGCGAGACCGAAGGCCGCAAGAACCGGCCGACCTGTGTCATCGTCGCCGTGCGCGACGTGAACGACGAACTCACGCATCTAGCGCTGCTAGCCATCACCACGCAGCCGCCGCAGGGCGGTCGCATGGCGCTGGACATCCCGGAGATAGAGCGCCAGCGCGCCGGACTCGGCGACCTCAAGCGATGCTGGATCGTCGTCGACGAATACAATTATGATATCGCCGAGCGCTCCTGGTACATCGAGCCGGGCAGCCATGTCCTCGGCCGTTTCAGCAAAGCCTTCGTGATGAAGGTTGCGACCGCCTTTGCCCAAGCACGACAATCGGGACGTCGCATCAGCCGCCTGGATTGACAGGTGTTGACCGATCGGGCTGACCGACGACGCTGATTTCTTTGCCCATTCAGTCATTGTCATCGCGAGTCGACGCCGAGCGCTCCTTGCACGGTTGGTCCTTCTTCCTCGTGGGAAAATCTGTCGATTCTCCTGCGCTATGCGCGCTGACTGAAGTTCCCGTCTCCCGATCTGTCAGAGCGCGCCGGCCTGCGGCCGGCCGGGCTCTACTCGCGGTGTGCCGCCGCTCCCCGAGCCGGGTTCGCCGTCTCGGCCTTAGGTGACGATCCCTCGCGCGGGAGAGAGGGAGAGGAGAGCCGGGCCGGGGTGGTTGATTTGAGAGAAAGGAAAGCGACCATGGCGATGATATTTTTGGGCGGCTCACGCGACATCTTTGAACTGCCGTTCCCCGCGATCGAACGGATCGGCGCAATCGTCTCGGCCGAGCACGGTGTGCTGATCGGCGATGCGCCGGGAGCCGACGCCGAGATGCAGGGCCTGCTCGCAGGCTACAACTACGAGCATGTCGGCGTCTTCCATTCCGGAGCAGAACCCCGCAACAATCTCGGCGACTGGGCTGCCTATCGCATTCCCCCACCGGACGATGCGCAAGGCTTTGCCGTCCACGCCGGGAAGGACCGCGAAATGGCTCGCCGCGCCGACTTCGGTCTGATGATCTGGGACGGCGCATCCCCGGGCACCTGCCTCAACATGCTGCGCCTTGCCGTGATCGGCAGCCCCTGCGTCGTCTACGACATGATGCGCGGCAGGGTTGCGACAATCCACAACATCGAGAATTGGCAGGCCATGGTGCACCATGCTGGATCTGACGTGCGCCGCGAGGTCGATGCACGCATGACGGCGGACGAGCGCCTCGCACTGGCCGACTGATCGCGGCGAGCCGACAGACACCAGATCGCGACCGGGGCGGCTAATACCGTCCGCGCTGACCCGGCCGCAGGCGTTCACCGGCTCCTTTGCGAAGCCGACCCGTCGCAGCCTGCCGGCAATCCTCAGAAACGTCCTGCCTGTCTGCCGCGCCCGCGGGTAGGGCGGTTACGGGATCAGGCAGCGCATTCCCGGCTGCAGCGCTTGACCCGGGAAGTACCCGGCCGGCGCCGCGACAGAGCGTCACCAGCCGCAGCGACCGCGGGACCGGACGCGTGACGGAAGACGGGGCAGGGACCTCCGCGCGGGGTAGTCGGGCGCGGGACGGTGATGAAGGGGCAGGCTCGCAGCCGGGCAAACCGCACTCCTGATTGCCGCGCCGGGGCAGTGGGGATTGCGATGGTGGCCGGGGGGTGCCTCGCCGTCGGTCACATCCGGTCCATTCCCTTTTCATGTCGCCTTTGTAGAGGACCGCCTGCCTTATGCGGTCAACCCCGTTGGGGTACTCTCGACAAAAATTCAGGAAAATTCGATTTTCGTTTTTGGTTACGGGCCAGGCACTTTCCTTCCCGCAAGCGGGGCCCTTGAAAGTGCGGCCCGCCGATTTCGGCAAATAGAATTTTCCAGAATTTGTGCCGAGATGACCGCAGCAGGACGGCCCTCTCCTTCGACGCCATCGGGAATGGTCCCGATGCAACCGAAGGAGAACTACTACCATGGCCACCACGATCGCAAACCTCACCGCCAAGGCCGACGGCTCGATGGAAGGCGTGTTCGCCACGCTGCGGGTCAACGCCCCGATCACCTTGATCCCGAACAACACCAAGTCCCGCGAGGACGCCCCGGACTACCGCATCGTCAACAAGCGCACGGGCTTCGAGATCGGAGCCGGCTGGCACCGCATCTCCCAGCGTTCGGGCGAGGAATACCTCTCGGTCAAGCTCGAGGCTCCCGAGATCGGCGTGATCTTCGGCAACCTCGCTCCCGCCCCCGGCGGCGACGAGACGAAGAAGGTCATCCTCTGGAACAACCCGCAGTGAGCCGCAACGGGCCGGCCCCACAAGGGGCCGGCCCGTTCCGCTCCACAAGAACAGGAGGCTTCCATGAGCCGCTACACCGTTACCGTCACGAGCGGAGGCCGCTCAGATCCCGACGCCGTCATCGGCTACGATCCGCCGCTTCGCACCTTCTTCCTGCAGGCGTTTCCGCACCAAGTCACCGATGACCCTGCGCTCTGGCTCGGCACTTTCGATTACGAGTTCGAGACGCTGGATGGGCTCCATCATGCGGCGCTAGCCGAAGGCTACCGCTTCACACTATCCGAGAGTGTCGCGGTGCAGCTTGCCGACGACAAGGCCAGAGATGCCGACAGGCCGCCGCACGACGGTCCTCTCTCCGCCCTCCTGCGACATCCGCAGACGAAATAGTCGCCTCAACCGAAAGGCCCGCGCTGGGTGACGATCCGGCGCGGTGCTGATTCCGACGCATGTCGCCCCCTTGTTCCGAAATGATCTCGCCCCCCTGTTCCGAGAATTAGTCGCCCCCTGATACCGAGATGATGCCGCCCCCTATTTCGGGGCGGTGGGCAGGGTCTGCTGGTGCGTTCAGGTTCGCTTCTTTTGGCTTGTCCGGAGGAGGGAACCAGATGCCGGCGGAGAGAGTGACCATGCGGCGTGTCCGCGAGATTTTGCGATACCGATTTGAAGATGGTCTTGGCCACAAGGCGATCTCGTACCGAGTGGGGGCCGCGCCTTCGACGGTGCGCGAGACGCTGCGACGCGCCGAGGCTGCCGAGCTGACCTGGCCGTTGGGCGATGAGATCACCGATGCGGTTCTGGAAGCCGCGCTTTACAGGGCCGCGGGCACGAAGACGGGCCACCGTCGCAGCGTCGAACCCGACTGGGCCTATGTCCATCGCGAGCTCAAGCGCAAATACGTGACGCTGCAGATCCTTTGGGACGAATATATCGCGCGTCACCGGGATGGCTATCGCTACAGCCGCTTCTGCGACCTTTACCGGGGCTGGGCGGCAAGCCTGCCGGTGACGATGCGGCAGAACCATGCCGCCGGCGACAAGCTGTTCGTCGATTATGCGGGCGACACGGTGACGGTGGTCGTCGACCGGCTCACGGGCAAGACCCGGCAAGCGCATCTCTTTGTCGCGGTGCTCGGCGCGTCGAGCCTGTCCTATGCGGAGGCGCGCTGGAGCGAGACGCTAGCGGACTGGATCGGCTGCCATGTGCATGCGCTGGAGGCGTTTGGCGGCGCGCCGGCGCTGTTCGTTCCCGACAATGCGAAGGTCGCGGTGATCAAGGCCTGCCGCTACGATCCGCAGGTCAACCGCAGCTACGCCGCGATGGCGGCGCATTATGACAGCGCGGTGTTGCCGACCCGGCCGCGGCGGCCACGCGACAAGGCGAAGGTTGAGGCGGCGGTGCTGATTGTCGAGCGCTGGCTCCTCGGCCGGCTGCGCCACCGCGTCTTTTACAGCCTGGCCGACGTCAATGCCGCGATCAGCGAATTGCTCGCCGATCTGAACGAGCGCCGGATATTGCGCCGGGTCGGCCGCACGCGGCGTCAGCTGTTCGAAGAGATCGATCGACCGGCGCTGCGCCCGCTGCCGGCCGAACGCTACGTATTCGCCGAATGGCGGTTGCGCCGTGCCGGTCTCGATTATCATGTCGAGATGGAGCGCCATTATTACTCGGTGCCTTACCGCTTCGCGCGCGAGCAGGTCGAGGCGCGGATTACCGCAAACACGATCGAACTGTTCCGCAAGGGCGAGCGGATCGCCGCCCATATGCGATCGAGCGGCAACGGCCGGCATACGACGGTCCCGGAGCACATGCCATCCTCGCACCGGCGCTTCGCCGACTGGACGATCGAGCGGATCAACCGCGAGGCCTCCGCGATCGGCCCGAACGCGGCGCTGCTGTGCGAACGCATTCTCGCCGACCGTCCGCATCCCGAGCAGGGATTCCGCGCCTGCCTGGGCATCATCCGCCTGGTCAAGGGCTTCGGCCGGGAGCGGGTCAACGCGGCCTGCGGCCGTGCGCTCGAGATCGGCGCTCGGACCTACGGCTCCGTCAGATCGATCCTCGACAACTGCCTCGACCAGGCGTCGGCGCCGCGGCCGGCATCACGAGATCCCATCGACCATCCGAACATCCGCGGCTCACGTTATTACCACTGAAGGAGAAAGACATGCTTGCGCATCCCACCCTCGACCGCCTGCACGCCATGGGCCTGACCGGCATGGCCAAGGCATTCGACGAACTCGCCGCCAATGCCGAGGCCGAACCGCTGTCCCATGCCGAGTGGCTCGGCCTGCTGCTCGAACGAGAGTGGACCTGGCGCCATGATCGAAAGCTCGCCGCGCGCCTCCGCTTCGCCAAGCTCCGGCATCAGGCGGCGCCCGAGGATATCGACTATCGCAGCGAGCGCGGGCTCGACCGAGCGCTGTTCTTCAAGCTCGTCACCGGCGACTGGATCGACGCCCATGACAATTTAGCCATCTGCGGGCCGGCCGGCGTCGGCAAAAGTTGGCTCGCCTGCGCCTTGGGTCACAAAGCCTGCCGCGATGACCGATCGGTTCTCTATCAGCGCGTTCCAAGACTGTTCGCCAATCTGGCGCTGGCCCGAGGCGATGGACGCTATGTGCGCCTGCAACGCACGCTCGGCAATGTCCAGTTGCTGATCCTCGACGATTGGGGTCTTGAGCCGCTCGACGATCAGGCACGCCATGATCTCCTCGAAATCCTCGAAGATCGATACGGGCGGCGGTCGACCCTCATCACCAGCCAGTTGCCTGTATCAGCATGGCATGACGTGATCGGAAATCCGACCTACGCCGCCGCCATCCTCGACAGGCTTGTGCACAACGCCCATCGCATCGATCTGACGGGCGAGAGCATGCGCCGAAACCAGCAGCGGAAAGCTTGACACGGAAGGTGACCGAAACGACAACAATCATAGCCAGCAAGACCCCGGCCCAACGGGGGCGACATCAAGTCGGAATCCGGGGGCGGCATCATCTCAGAATGAAGGGGCGGCTTCGTCGGAATCGGCAGCGCGGGCCACTTTTTTTGCCCGGTCGTCATGATGATCCTTCTCACCTATCTCCAGGCGCGTCACGGTAGCCGCGTCGCCTCTTGGCTCGTTCCAATGCAAGGCGTGCGACTTTCGCATCCTCCGCGCTAGCGTAGAGGTCAATGCGCATACGGCTTGGCCGGCCGATCCTTCCCCACTCCCGCACGAGACAGATATCGCCGAACAGGCTCGGGGTCGCCGACAGGCGATAGAACCGTGCCATGTTGCACGCAGGATCGATGCGGTGGAGATGGATCGCGTCTTCGGTTTGCATAACGTGATCGTTGCGTCTGGGATCAACGCCGTCCAACGAGTTCTATGAATCGGTCCGGCCTCATCGATTCAGGATGTTGATGCATCCGTTGAGGTGCGGTGGCCGGGCGAGCCGACCTGCGGCCGACCGGGCTCTATTCGCTTCGCTCGCGCGCCGCTCACGGAGCCCGCTGAAGCGGTCTCCGCCTTCGGTAACGATCCCCTCTCGCAGGGCATCCGGGACCGGATCGACCGCCCCCGATGCCACGAGGGGCAACCTCTCGCGCACCCCGCCGGCTGATCGCCGCATATGGGCGCATCCCCGATCGGGGATGCGGGTCTCTATCTCTCTGACATCCCAGTCTACTGGCCGCTCCCATCGCCTCAAGGACGCGCGGTCCCGCCAATTTTCAGCCGTCCACCTGGCGGGCGCCGTCAGAAAATCGGGACCCCCACGCGCCGCCTCTGGCGGTCGCTGCGCGATCCTTGACCCGATGCTCGACTTGCCCGTCGCCGGCCTCCGTCATCAAGATGAAGGAGACCATGACATGGCACACAACACTCTCATGCTTTTCGCGCAACTCTCGGGCTTGTGGATCCGCGTTCTGGCCAGTCGTCTCGGGTGCGATACCGAACTCGCCCGCACTGTGCACGACACCGTCGCTGCGAAGCTTGCGAGAATGATCGACGCGCAGCGCAAGATCCTCGCGGCCGACCGGACCCTTGTTGCAGCGCGCGGCACATCGGACGAAGAGGACGCCTTCTACGACCTTCACCACTACCAGATGGCCTACTATGAAACGTGGCTGATTGAGCCGGTCGCGCTTCTCGACGACTATCTGGTCGACGATCTCACGCACGAATATTTCAATTTCTACACCGGTGAATGGCATCACCGCGACTCAGAAATCCCAATCGCGGTGCCGGTTCCGGCCGGTAAGCTCTGCGGCCTCAGTAGGATCATCGCCGAAATCGAGGACGTCAGCGGCGCGAGGTTCAGCGTCGAGAATGTCTACTACAGCGAGGCCGAAGCCGAGGCGGCGTGGTGGGCAAGCACAGGGGCCAACCCGGACGAGGTGCTCGCAATGACCGAAGCTAACCACCCATGAGACCGGCGATCGAGGCGGCGAAAAGCCGCCTCGATCTTCTGTTTATCACGGCGCGGCGGGCTCACCGTGTCGACGCCGCCTATCGGTCGATAGTACCGTTCCTGTCTATCGTGCCCAGTCAGCCCCGACGTTTCGGGTCTGTCGGCTTGGTCGCGTTGTCCGTCCCGCTGTCCGGCGACAGTTCCTCGACCAGCATGAGAAGGTTCTGTGCCGTCGCAGCCGGCAGGTCCAGCATTCGCATCACGAGCTTGAACCTGACCTCCGCCTCCTGCTCGGTCTCGCCGAAGAACTGCGGAGCCGCCGCGTAGATCGCTTCGATTGGTGAGAAATCGAGCAGTTCGGCCAGATGCAGTAGCCGTGTTACTCGTAACTTGGCTCCAGCCCGCTCATGCCGGGCGTAAATTTCGTGATGCAGGCCGACCATGATGCCGACCTGCTCGCGGTTCAGATTTTGCGCATCGCGCCGCTCCCGCAGGAAGCGGCTCAGTTCCTCCTCGATTTCGAGGAGACCGCGAATGCCGTCAAATCCCGGCTTGCGCCAGATCGGCTTTCCAGCCTCGGAATCCTCCGTTTCGACAAGGCCATGCCTGTCGATGTAAGTCTGTACGTCCTTGATTGCCATTGTCTGGCTCGCTCGAATCCGCTCGCTGCCCCAACCCCGCCAAAAGAGACGGGAAAATCCCCAATTTGGCTCCAAACCCCAAAAATCGGAGCCAAAACGATAGTATTCCTAGCAGGGATTCGGACACGACATCAACTCGACTCTCGGCGTAGCTCGGTGCAGACCACACTTCCCGTCAAAATCCGTTCGCGTCCAGATACTGTCGAATGGCCTTCTCCATAAGGGCCTGCATGGACGTTTCCAGGTTGAAGGAGGCCAGCTTGAGCCGGCGCTTCGTGTCGCGATCCAGATTGACATTCACGAAGTGGCTCGCCCCTTTCATCCGCGCCCGTTTCATCTGCCGCAGCGCCTTGCTCGCTTCGCTGGACGTCTCGCCCTTCTCGCGTTCTACTTCTGTCACAGCGTCCGGCATGGCCCTCGTCGCGGCCGTACCCTCGTTCTGCGCGCGCCCGGGGTGAGAGGGAGCCGCCGGACGCTGCCGGCGTGGCGCGGTGACGAATTCGTCCAGCGACAGGCTTTCCTTCCCGCTCATGCTGCCCGTCCCGTCGCCGCCTCGTTCATGAGCATTTCGTCGACCTCCGCGACCAGCGCCTGCGTTTCCCGCCGCGCCTTGGCGATCGCCTCCGTCACCTCCAGCATCTGAAGCGTGCCGATGCCGTTGTGGATGTCCTTGTAGACATTGCGCTCGAACACCTCGGTGCGGAACAGATAGGTTCCGACCTTGTCCTCGATGATCGGCCTGATCTTTCGGTACAGTTCCGTGTGCCGGACCGTCACGGTGATCCGGGTCCGCAGGACGCCATGGCGGCAAGTCCTGCCCAGCGCTTCGTTTACGCGCAGCACATTCTCGAAACTGTCGATGGCACCGAGCACTTCGCGTTTTGACGGCTGGATCGGCGAGATCACCAGGTCGGCCGCCGCGATCACCGGGTCCACGATCGACGTGTCCTCGCCGGGCGTGTCGATCAGCACGTGATCGAATACACTGTTGTTGTCTTCCATCCAGCGCTCCAATCCTCTTGCCGTCTTGTGGCTGTAGACTTCGATGCCCTCGGGCTGAGCGTCCTTCTCCTGACAGTCCGTCCACCACTTCATGAGGTTGTTCCGGGCGTCCATGTCGATCATGGCGACACGTCCGCCGCGCAGGGCATATTCGCCGGCGATGTTCATCAGCGCGGTCGTCTTGCCCGCGCCTCCCTTGCCATTGATGGCGGCGATCACGACGGTCATCGACTTATCTCCCCTAGAAAATGTGTTTCTACTCACACACGAATCCATGTTCGTGTGGGCGTGGATTCACATCGATATAGAAACACACGAACATGGAAAAACACAATCATATTGATATGGAAAAAAGCATATCAAGCGTCAATATAGGAAAAATCTCTGCCATTTGTGTTGGCAGGATACGGAAAAATGTGATACATTTTTCCTGACGATCGAGGGACAGGCCCTCGATCCGCGGCCTGCGGCCGCAACCACCACACGATCAGAGGTATGGCTGGCGATGGTTCGCAGCATTTCCGAAGCGTCGAAACGGAAGGACAGGGTCGCGCATGTCCGCTTCTCGCCGGCCGAGTTCGATGCGCTGGAGGCGGCCGCGAGCGCCGCCGGGATGACCGTTTCCGCCTTTGTCCGGTCGCTGTCGATGGAGGGCGCCGGCGTGCGGCCGTTTCTCGGGGACGAGGATCGCATGGTGCTCGGCCTGCTCGCCGACGGCATGCGGGCGATCGGCGGCAACCTCAATCAGATTGCCAGAGCCATCAACACCGGCAGAGTCCCGACTGACGGCGACGTCACAGGCAGCATCAAGGATGCGCACAGCGTTGCGACCACGCTCGCTGCCGAACTCGCCGAGATGACACGGCGGTCCGCTGCAGCCCGACGCGGGGAGGGCGCCTGATGGAGTTCTTTCCCGGCGCCTTCGAACGGGAATGGGAGCGCCGTCGCGCCACACTGGTGCATGAAATGCAGCTCGGTCATATCGAAAAGAGCGACTGGGAAGAGCCGCGAAGGGGAGGGATCGCGCGGATCGGCGATGAGCGGCTGGACGGCTTCGGCCGAGCGCGGCGGCGGCAGGGCGGAATCGGGGCGCGGTGGTCGCGTGGTGGCGTGGGCGCGGCCGGCCGCTCGATGAGGACGCGCTTTGGTGCGCTGGCGCGCGGCAGTCAGCCTGCCGTAGTCAAGTTGGCCTCCTACGGCGGCGGCGGCCGTGCCGGCGCGATGATGAGCTATACGTCGCGGGGCGGTGAACTCGCCCTCGAGAATGAGCGCGGCGAAAGGGTGCTCGGAAGGGACGCGCTTGCCGAACAGCGCGCCGAGTGGGAGCATCTCTTCGACAATCGCACTGCCAGCCGGGATCTCGGGGTCTTTCATGTCTCGGTCGATGCAGCATCACTGCGTGATGATGTCGACCAGGATGACCAGCTGCGCGAGATCCTGCGCTCGGGATTTGGTGATCGGCGGTTCATCTACACCGCGCGGGAGCGATCCCCTGACGAGGTCTATGTCTCCGGTATCGTTGTACTGCGCGATGGGCAGGGCGAGCGGCTGAGCGGCGACCGGAAAGCTGCCGAGATCGTCCAGCAGCGTTTTGAGGTTTCCGACGCCGGCCGTGATGTCGAGGCGAGCTTTCGGTTCCACGGTTACGGCAACGGCGTGGAATGGGGCACCGCGCGCGTGCGCGAACTGCTCACTGGGACCGACAGGGAAGTTCGTGACGACACCGGGCGGCTAATCGGGGATGCGGCGCTCGCCGGCGATCTTGTCCAGAAAGAATGGCGCAAGGAATTGCACAGCCGCAGGGGCAGGGACGTCATGCATCTGATCGTGTCGGCGCGGGCCGGCACGGATGGGGCCGCGTTTGAAGCAGCCGTTCGCGAGTTCCTGGGCGAACAGTTCGCGGGACATCGCTATGTGTTCGCCGTTCACGATCCGGCGCTCGATCCGAAGGAAATGGCTGAGGGCGGCAAGCGGCCACACATTCATGCCCATGCGATCGTCACCATGCGCTCGGAGACCGGTGATCGGATCGTCACCAGCCCGCAGATGTTCCGGGAATGGCGCTCCGTGATGGCGGAAAAGGCGCGTGAGCAGGGGATCGACATGGAGCTGACTGATCGTCGTGAGTTTGCCAGCGCGCCGGCCTATACCCGCAATCAAGTCCGGCCTGTCAGCTATCGCGGCCGGACCGAGCATGAGGGGACCAGCGCCGCCGCGCACACCCGCTACAGGGCCAAGCGGTCGAACAAGGTGACTCTCGCAACAACCGATCGCAGCCGGCAATATGCAGCGTCTGCGGCCGAGGCCTGGGGCGATCTTGCCAATGAGGCGGGCGGCACGCGCGAGGGCGCCTTTGCAATGCGTCAGAGCCGTCGTCTGGAACGATTAACGGAGAACACTCAAAATGAGCGTGTTTTAGTAGATAGTCCAAGTGAATCTGTCAAAAACATAACCAATATGATAGAGTTGACGGAGCTCGTGAACGATGAGGATGGACAGATGCGAGAGATGACGCGTCCCGAGTTCGAGGCCTATGAAACCCGCGTGGAAGCGGTCCTAGCGTCGGTGGAGCAAACGCTCGATGCAACAGATCGCGCCGATTTCGAGGAGGTCGTGGCCGCGGCGCGCGAGGTGGTCGACATTCGTCGTGAATATCTCGAGTTGACCGAACGCCAGTGCGACCGTGAGGGCGGGCGGGCATCTGACGGCTCGTACGACGACCCGTATGAAGACCCCAATGCTGATTGGAATGCCGAGGTTGCGCGGTTCGGACTGCAGGTGGTCGAAACAGCAAACGAGGTTCTCGTCCAGGTTAGTCACTATCGTGAGGGGCTTGAGCGGATCGAAGCGCGCGAGCTGCCGCAATCCTACACGGCGAGCTACCGGGCAGGGCTTGAGCGGGAAATCAACCGGGCCGCGGAAATGGCGATCGATGGCGACAACCAATATATGCGCGAAGCCGCGAAATCGGATCAGGAGCTGCAGCGTACGATCGATCAGATCGAGCTGTCCCGCGTCGAGAACAGGCGCAGCGACAGGGGAGAAAACAGCGATCAGAAAGCTGATTCAATCGACGCCGACGCGAAGCGCCGGAATGACGGCGCGCCTGGCGGGTTCCAAGGTGCTGCCGAAGCCGAGCAACATCGCGATCCGGGTCAGGAGGTCCGTTCGACGCCGGAGCACGATGACCAGATCGTCGAGCAGCAGGCGACGATGCCGTCCGAGCAACGAACAAGGCATCCCGATGATCGATCCGTTGAAAGGAAACCGACCCTCGACGCGGAACTTGCCAGATCCGATCCGCCGCAGCAGCATGTGCCGCGTCTTCGCCAAATCGAACTGGAACTCGAGGAGCGTCATGACCGCGATCGCGACGATCGCGAAAGGTAGGAGTTGGTCATGAAGAATGACAACTGGCCATATAAATACGGCCCGCCTCCAGACGAGTTGCCAGAAAACGACCACGGCTGGCCCGGTTCTTGGCTCTTGCTCGCCTTTCTGTTGATCGCTCCGCTCATTTACTTCGGGCCCCAGCTCGGCAGCGTCGAAGCGTGGATTGTCGATCTCTACCGTACGGTCGAAAGTTGGGTGGCTCCCATCAGGGAGTTTGTGTTCAGCTAGGACGCCACGGCCCAAGCACAAGCCGCGTCCGAAGGCAATGATGAAACTAAGTCGCGAGCTGCACGATCTAGTCTGGTCGATGCCAACGACGGAGATTGCCCGGCGGTCCGGCGTGTGCGATCAACACATCGGGAGGCTTGTGACGGCGCGGAGGTGGCACGCCCTCTCGCTTGCTATTGGCAGAAGGTCGAGCACGAAAAACGCGTGACCTGTGATTTTTCATGGAATGATGACCTCTGTTTGAAGGGTGATTTTCGTCCAAACGAGGCCCTGACGCGATCTCGATGATCATGCTGGTGCCGTCAACCTCGAGCGCCTCTTCCTAGACTAGTCCGGACCTTGGCGCCGTGGTCGAGCAACCGGTTGAGCCGCCTCGTCAAGACGCCGAAGTTGCATTTTCTCGACAGCGGGCTACTCGCGACATTGCGCGAGGATGAGCACGGAGCGCTGCAGCAGGATCGGACGCGCTTCGGCGCCCTGCTCGAAACCTTCGTCGTGTCGGACTTCCTTAAGCTCGCATCGTGGTAGGAGCGACGCGTCTCCTTCTCGCACTACCGGACCAAGGACCAGGATGAGGTCGATGTCGTGATCGAAGATCGTCGCGGGAGGATCATCGGAATCGAGGTAAAGGCAAGCGCAACGGTGCGGGCGCAGGATTTCCGAGGGCTTCGTCAGCTGCAGGAAGCGGTGGGCAACCGCTTCGTGCGTGGACTCGTACTCCATGACCATGATCGGGCGACGCCGTTTGGTGAAAAGCTGCAGGCCGCACCGTTGTCACTTCTCTCGCGGCCCAGACGGCGCAACCGCCTAGCGGCTACGTTTCGGGGAAGTTGGCGCACAGATAGTCGTTGGCGGCCTCGGCGGTTGGGAATGTCCCGAGTTCTTTTGGTTCTTCGTCCGGCCGCTGCGATTGCCGGATCACCAAGACCTGTTCTGCGTCGAGACAGACGCTGGGACGCTCACGGAACTTAAGCCACTCCGCCTGCTTGGCTTCCGCCAATGCACACGCCGCATCGTAGTTTTCGGCGACGCCGAGATATGTTGAACGGTCCCACGCCCCACCATTCAAGCACCGGACCTCGATTCGGCCGTCCGACAAGGTGATGCCGTAGGGACGATCCCACCACGCATCGAGTTGTTGCTTGCTTCGCGTGTCGTTCGGGGTTGCGTCAAAAGTCTTCGGCAGCTTGTGGAGCGCACCCCATTTTGACCGGACAGGCGGCATAGCCGATAAGGCATAGGCATTCGCCTATGAGTACGACTATGTCCAAGAGTTCTGATGAGCCGTTTCAGCGGATCGAAGTCATCACCTCCGTGCAGCGCCGCAGGCGCTGGTCAGTGGCCGAGAAGGTTCGGCTGGTGGAGGAAGCCATGCAGCCGGGAATGAGCGTTTCCTACGTGGCACGTCGTGCCGGCATTTCCCCCTCTCAGCTCTTCGCCTGGAAGCGTCGCATGCTCGAAGGCGGTCATGCCGCCGTTCACGCTGACGAAGACGTCGTCGGCGCATCCCAGGTCCGCGAGTTGGAGAAGCGGGTGCGCGAACTTGAACGCATGCTGGGCAAGAAGACGATGGAAGCCGAGATTCTCAAGGAAGCCCTTGAACTCGCTCGCCCAAAAAAACGGACGCCGCCGTTGCTGTCGTGGAGCGATCCCGAGGGCGGTTCCCAATGAGCGCGATCGCCAGAACGCTGGGCGTCTCCCGATCGAACCTGATCGAACGCACCAACAAGCCGTCCAAGCCACGCGGGCCTTATCGCAAGCCCGAAGACGTCGTCCTCCTAGCCGAGCTACGCCCGATCATCGACCAGCGGCCGACCTATGGCTATCGCCGGGTGACGGCATTGCTGAACCGGCAAAGGCGACGGGATGACCTGCCCATGGTCAACCCCAAGCGCGTGCTCAGGGTCATGCAGCAGAACGGACTGACGCTCCAAAAGCATACGGCTCTGCGGCCTACCCGCGCTCACGATGGCGTCGTCGTTGCCCTACGATCCAACATCCGCTGGTGCTCAGATCATCTGGAGATCCACGCCCGCAATGGTGAGGTGGCCCGCATCGTGTTCGTCATCGATGCCTGCGACCGGGAGATCATCGCCTGGTCGGCCGTGGCCAATGCCGGCATCTCCGGCGAAATGGTGTGTGACCTTATGATCGCCGCAGTCGAACGCCGCTTCGGGACCCTGAAGGTCCCGCACCGACTGGAATGGCTCTCCGACAATGGCAGCGCCTATATCGCCAGGCAGACCGCGCAGGTCGCCGCTGCCCTTGGCATCGATCTGCTCTTTACCCCGGTTCGAAGCCCGCAGAGTAACGGCATGTCCGAGGCCTTCGTCAAAACCCTGAAAAGGGACTATGCCTCAACTGTCATCCTCCCAGATGCCGACACCATCCTGGCCTTGCTGCCCGACTGGATCGAGGACTACTGTGAGGTCCACCCGCACTCCGGACTCCGGTTCCGCTCACCACGCGAGTTCCTGCGTCTCAGTGCCTAAACCCAACCGCCGACTGTCCGGCGAAACGGGGTCAACTCCAGCTTGGGGTCCAGCGGAATCCGGTTCGGCATTGTGTCCTCTGATCAGGGTGACATCGCCCACAGACCGGGCGCTAATGATTATGCAGCTTCCCGGACACTAACCTCGACATGCAGGCCGACCGCGACCAGCATATTGACGAGGGTGTCGAGGGCGAACAGGTTGATTTTGCCGCGCAGAAGATCGGACACGCGCGGCTGCGTCACGCCGAGTTGGCGCGCGGCTTCGGCCTGGGTCCAGCCCTTTGCCCGGATGTGCTGCTCCAGCGCCATCATCAGCGTGGAGCGGAGCTTCATGTTCTCCGCTTCGGCCGGCGTGTCTTCGATCGCGTCCCAAACACTTGCAAAAGTTTCGTTGCTCATTGGCCTAATTCCTTCACCAGATCGCCGTAGCGTTTCGCGGCAAGGTCCAAGTCCGACCTGCTGGTCTTTTGCGACTTCTTCTGGAAACAGTGTAGCACGTAGACGGCCTCAGCGAATTTGGCGACGTAGATGACCCGGAACGCACCGGCTTCGTCCCGAATCCTGATTTCCTGGACGCCCTTCCCGACGGTGCCCATTGGCTTCCAGTCGGCTGGAGCCTGCTCGTTCTGTACCTTGTCGAGTTGATAGCCCGCTTCACGCCGTGCCGACTCGGGGAAGGCGCGCAAATCATTGAGGGCGCTGCCCCGAAACCTAAGCACTTTCATCGGCGGAGTATACAAACTTTTGTATGCTTGGCAAGGAGCCAACTACGCGATCGATCCTATTCACCAAGAACGGCATGTTCGCGCTCTCGAAACAGAACGCGATGAAAGTGGAGAGTCAGCTCGCCTCGGCCTCGGCGATCTCCAGTTCGTCTGGAATGGTCTCGTCGAACACGCGAGCCCAACTGCCTTGCTTTACACGCTGGTTTCCGGACCTGGCCGGAGCCTTGGTAAGAGCCTTCAGTTTCCGGGCGGCTTTTGCGAAACGAGCATCGAGTGGACCAGGCGTTGCTTTCGCTGCGGCCCCTGCTCGCAACTGTGCCTTGGCCGGCGCGACCGCTCTTGTTTGGCGCCTGTCGCCAACATCAGCGGGTTCGGCCCAAGCGGAAAGTTCTCGACCGGCACGCTTTGCCTTGTCCGGTGCCTGGGCACCCTGGACTTCAGTTTTCGAGATATTCGTGCCCTCGCCAGCATAGGCAGGAATTGTTGCCGGTACGGGCCGCTGCGGCAGGAACTCGGTTGCCGGCACGTCCGGCACATGTGTCTGTGAGAAGCTCTCCATTTCGCGGAACGGCGATGTCCGGAAAAACCGAAGCTTATCAGCAAAGACCGGCCCCTGACCTTCGGCCAGAATGACCATCTTGTCTCCCGGCATCTGCCGCACCTCCTGCGGCATCATCAGGTCGCGCTCCCTCAACTGCTCGACCTTTGTACGGCGATGCAGGCCCATCAGCTCGATCGTGCGGGACTCGGTCTTGTATCGGACGGTGCGCTTGCCCAGGGCTTTCGACACGGCTTCGGCTGTTGCCTGGTCATTGGCGCCGAAGACCAGCTGGTAGCCACAATTGCCCATCAATGAGTGGCGGGACGTCTCGCCATAGGTCTCGTCCAGGTTCTTCAGGTCCTGGATGACGAAGGCCATCTTGACGTTGTAGCCAGCCACGTAGGGCAGCTTGGTCGTGATCTCGCTCATCTTCTTCAACTGACGGAACTCGTCGAGCAGGAAGTAGACCGGCACCGAACGTTCCGCGTGCTCGATCATCAGCGTGTCGAGAGTCTGCTGCACAAACAGTGCGAGCAACGGCCGCAGCAGTGTGATGTCGGTGACCTTGGGGGCGAGGTAGATCGAGATCGGACGCCGCTTCAGGGCGCGTAGGTCCATGTCGGTCGCTGATGTCGCTGCCACGACGCGCTCGTTGCGGAACGGCCGCAAAGCCTTCTGGATGTCAAGAAGCGCCGAGGCGGCGGCGCGTTCGGACAGGGCGATGTAGGCGTTAAAACTCTCCGTCGTGAAGCGAGACAGATACGGTTCCCGTTTCTTGATGAGCGTCATCATCGCTTGGAGATTTGCGCCGCTGTTGAAGAAGGACGTGACCTCGCCGAGAGTGCGATGTCCCTTATAGTAGACGCTTTCGTTGATGTAGCTGATTGCGCCGGCGATGACCTGCTGGGCGGTAGCCTGCCAGATCGAATTCTCGGATTCGGTGACTTCCGGCACAAGAATGGCAGCCATGTTCTGGATGTCGGTGGTGCGGTCACCGCGGTCCGCTCTGATGAAATCTAGCGGATTGTAGCGATGCGACCTTTCCGATCCTGGCGCGAACAGGAATACCTGACTGCCCCTGGACTTGCGATAGCCGGCGGTGCTGCGAAAAATCTCGCCCTTGAGGTCGGTGACGATCATCGAGCCTTCATGCGAAAGTGCGTTTGGAATGACGTAGCACGCCCCCTTCCCCGAGCGTGTCGGCCCGATAATCAGGTGATGCCGATCGTCGTCGACACGAAGGATTTGGCGCCCGAAACGGCCGAGGATTTTCCCCTTCCGCCGGAACCATCCATCACGGCGGAGGGTCATCGCGGTCTGGAATCGGGCGTCGCCGAGGGGGCTCAAGTTCGGTCGAAGGCCGGCATAGGCCACGATGCCGGCAACCAGCGCGGCTGGGAGGAGGGCACCAAGCGCCACAACGCGCAGGACGCCGCTGTCCCCATAGGCGATCAGCTGCTGTAATGGGGCAAACGGATTTGTGGTGATGGTCGCCTGCAGGACCCGACCATCGCGATACAGCAACTGCAAACCAAGACCATAAGCCAACAGCCAGACGGCAAGGGCGACGGTTAGGCAAAAGCCGAAATAGAAGACGCGGAGCGACCCGGTCATGCCGCATCCGTCCGTCCGCGAGCGAAGAAGATTTCGGAGACGCCGCGTCTGCCCCCTTCCCTGCGCAACTGGATCACGATCGGAATGACGCTCTGGATGTAGGAGATGAGATCGGCTTTCGGATAGGCGGCCGATAAGCCCGACTGCATCACCATCATGGCGAGCTGCTCGTAGGCACCAAGCGGCGTGTCGGCATGGACCGTCGACATCGAGCCGGGATGGCCCGTATTAATTGCGCGCAGAAAGGCGAACGCTTCCGATCCCCTGACTTCTCCAACGAAAAGCCGATCCGGTCGCATGCGCAGCGAGGCCTCGAGCAAGGACTGGATCGTCACATTGGCCGTTCCCTGGTCGCCACGAGAGGCGAGCAGATGCACCGCGTTTTTCTGTGGCGGGAAGAGCTCCCGCGTATCTTCCAACGTGATGATACGTTCCTGCAGGTCAACTGATTTGAGGCACGCGTTGAGGAATGTCGTCTTGCCGCTGGAGGTGCCGCCACTGATCAGGATGGACACGCGATTGATGATGGCCGTTCGAATGAAGCCGTAGATGTCCCTGGCCGAGAGCTGCTCGATCAACGTATGATCGGTCCCGCTGAGACCGCCGACGGCGACCGTCACCTGATCAAGCGATCCCTGATCGCGATAGTCGTCGAGCGTGAAGTTGCTGATGACTTGCTTGCGAATGGAAACGGCACCGCCTTCGGGCGCGGCGGGCGGTAGGACGACCTGTATTCGCTCTCCTGTCGGCAGGGCGGCGCTGAGGATCGGACTTGACCGGTTGATGAACTGGTTGGTTGTGGCCGCGACGCGCTCGCCGATGTTGACGATCTCGTCGGCGGTGAGCTCAGGTATTTCATAGTGTTCCATGTGGGCCGAGCCCATCCGCTCCACATAAACTTGGCTCGGGGAGTTGATGGAGATCTCGACGACCTGGCTGTCATCAAGAAATGGCCGCAGCGACTCAAGCGCCCGGTTCAGAAAATGGTGTTTCTGTTCGGCGGCGAAGCTAGTCGAGATTACGTTCACGACGGATCTCCCTCAGTGCCTCGGTGACGGGATCCTCGTACATGGCGGAAAAATCGAGGTCCTGGCGGACGAAGACGAAGATGCGCTCGCCTTGGCTGACGCTGATCGTCGGTGGAATTCGTAAGGAGTCTCCCAATGCCTGGTTGGCCATGTCGGAGAAGGTCTGCGCGAGGGTTTCACGGGCCAGCTCTTCAGCGTTCTGCGCATTGTCGCTGTCTCCGGCCGCCGCCTCGCTGCCGTAACCGGTTAGGTAGCTGGCGCCGGCGCCGACGATTGAGAGCAGAATGGCTGCGCCGAAGCGCTCGCGAAACTTCTTGTCGACGCGCCCGGTCAGGCCGGCACGGCCCAGACTGTCGGCGCCGATCGAGTTTAGCCGGACCGACACGCCGTCATCGCGCAGCATGCGGGTCCAGACCACGAAAATTCTCGTCTGACCCCGCGTGATTTCGGACTGGTACTCACCGATGAGACGGGTGCCGGTGGGGATCAGAATGCGTCGACCGTCAAAGGAGTAGACGTCCTGAGAGACGATCGCCCTCACCTGCCCGGGAAGGTCGCTGACGATAGCGGTCTCTAATATTCCAGGGATCAACGTGCCTTCAGGAACGAGTGCGTCGATACGTTCGATCTTTCGCGCCTTGGCGCCGCGGTCGCCAATGCTGGAGGCTGCGGCGAGGAACTTGCTGCTGCGATCCTCACCGGCGACGGTCAGCCCCTCCACCTCGTTGCCGGTCAAACTGCCTTGCCCGCCGGCGGTCGCATTGTCGACCACGACCAGTTTCGAGCGGAAGCGCTCGGGGAATTCTTCAGCCGGCGCATCGACCGCTTCCGGCGGCGGCGGCGTACCGGGAACGGGCGGCGGTGGCACCTCGAACTCGGTCGTATCGGCCTCTTCGGCCGGAGGAGGCGGAGGCGGTGGCGGCGGAATCTGGACGATCTCCGGCGCCGGAGGTTCCGGCTCGGGCTCTCCCTCGCGCACAAAGGATGGAGGACGAAACGTCGTGGTGGTGAACTCCTCGTCGCCGTCGAGCATCTCGCGGACCGGCGGCTGCCTGCCGGCGAGAACCAGATAGCCGGCAGCAATGCCCAGCAGGACCAGAACAGCGCCACCGACGAGTTGCTTACGACGAACGGCATTGTCGGCAATGACGGAATCGTCGCCCTGACCGAGAGCCTCGAGTTCGGGGGAGCGCTTCATCAGTTTCCGCTCCGACGCCGGCGTTTGGCCTTGTCATCTTCGACTGGCCCGAGGATTGCCGGATCAGGCGCCGCGAAATCCGGCTTTCTGAGATTGAAGATGCAGATCCACTGATCGCCATCACGCAGAGTGAACTGGGTCGCCGTCCCGTCGACGACGATGTACTCGCCTTCCCTGCGGAAGTTCCGCAGCGTTTCGGAGAAATCCGAATTGACCGCGAAGATCGCCGGCACGCGTCGGTCGAATTTGAAGAAGGTCTTGTTGCCGTCATCGAAGACCATCAGCGGCTTCAGGCGCGCATCACCCGAGAACGAATAGTCGATGTTGACGTTGGCCTTGTCGATGCCGGAGATGTTCGGCCAGGCAGCTCGTTGTTCGGCCTCCTGTCGCAAAGCAGCGTTGAGATTCTTCTCCGGGTAGTGGAAGCGGATTCCAAAAACCTTGCGGCGAGCCTCGGGCGCGAAATCATGCAGTTCGAGATAGTAGATGCGCTTGTCGGTGACGACGTTCATGTTCGTAACGACGTCTTTGGCGATCGGCTTGACGAAGAGGATGTTGCCCTTCTCGGCCGGGACGACCTGCCAACTTTCCGTGTCGCCGAGCGAAATCGTTTCAAACTTCTCGTCCTCGTCGAAGATGATCATGGTCGAGATGCCGTAGGTCGCGAAAACCTGGACGACGTTGTTCTCCTGGTAGGTGACGCTGGTCACGCGGGCATCCAGAGAACCGCCCTTCGGGGTCTGCGCCGCCATCGCCGGCCAGAGGGAGCCGCACAGCATGAGCGCAGCCGTCCAGGAGCGGCCCCTCATTGCACATCTCCGGGCGTGACCGTTTCCTGATCCCGGCGGTAGGAATAGACTTGGAAGCCGAGCGGGTTCTCGAAGCGCCACTCGTTGCGAATCGGCGTGTCGGTGTAGCGGAAGCGCACGACGGAGATCCAATGACGGACGACCGATTCCGTGTCGCTGCGTTCGTTGGTGGAGAACCTGACGATCGCCGTGCTGGCGTTCGGGAACGTCACCGATTTGATCTCGACGAGGACCCGTTTCAGCCGGCCATAAACCTTCGTGGGGTTCTGTGCATTTGCCGCGCTGTAGAGAGTCTGCAGTTCCCGCGCCGCTTCGTCCGCGGAAAGAAGCGCTGCTATACCAAAATTCTCGGTGATAGCGTAGGGGTCGTAGCCCTCGCGGGCGCGGATGTAGCGCACGACATTGGCTTGTGTGATCGCCTGCTGCTCGTTGAGGTTGGCCGGCCGTGTCAGGCCGGACTTCACCTCGATGTAGCCTGTGGTCTGGTCGACGGTGACGACATAGGGCTCGAAGCTCTTCAGCGGCAGCATCAACACCACGGCGAGCAGGCTGAGCATGGCGATCCCGGCAAAGACGATCGAGAAGAACCAGGCGACGCGCGCCGAGCGCTTCGCTGGCTTGATGATCTCCTGCTCCCAGATATCGCCTTGCTGGAAATAGGACCGCAGCGCGGATTCGGACTTGTCTGCCATCCCTGCCCTTCTCGTGTTGTTCGGGATCCAACATCAACCTGCCGTCAGGTCTGCCGAGGCGTTCCATTTGACGTGATCGCGCGCTGCATGGAGGCGCCCACGCCATCCTGCCGAGGTGAGTGGAGTCGGGCCTGGACGCGATGCACGGCAGCCCGTGTCTGGCGTGCCGATTGCCCAATCGCTTCGCGTCCGAGATAGACGCCGCGATAAGCATGTCGGCGCGACTCGTGACCGATGGCGGTTGCGAAAGCCCCAACGATGCCTTGCGCTAAGGACTGCACTTGGAAAAGCACGAACGCGCCGGCGATGCACAGCATGATGAAGGCAGCGAAGTCGCTGAGCTTCAGTTCGCGATTGCCGGAGATGCTGTCGATCGTCGTCAGTTCCGGTTCCATCGCCGCGATCAGGAATGCGGCGATCACGTAAACGAACAAAGGAATCATCGCATAGAGCAGCGACTGATTGAGCCAGCCGACGGCATAGTTACGAGTCGAATCGAAGAAGAAGCACGAGATGAAAATCGGCGCTGTGCCGAGGAGAACCCAGAGGATCACCTTCGCAAGAACCAGAATTCCCAAGGCGATTGCGACGAAGATGCCCGCGAACAGCATAATGACGATGCCAATCAAGGCCGGCAGAACGGACAGATAGCCGGCCTGTTCAGAGAAGGTCGCTGCGGCGGTGTTCGCGGTTTTCCAGATTTGCGACAGCCCGTTCGTGGGTTCGGTCACGCCGGTACCCGACGCCGCCAGAATGGCGCGGCCGGCCGCCTCCGGCACCGTCGTCAGCCAGTCATAGACAAGATCGTTGAAGTTCGACCATGTGCCGACCAAAATGAGAATGACGAATACACGCACCAGCCGACCAATGATTTCGGCGACGCTGAGGCGGGAAGTCCCGAGGAAAAGCTGCACGCCGTAGAACAGGACGGCAAGGACGAAGAGCAGGCGTAGAAGCGGCTCGAGATCCTGGCTCAGCGCCTCGTACGCGCTCTGGGAAAAGTTCTCTCCCGAAGCGTCAATCCGATCCAGCAGTTCTCCAATGAAATCGTCCACCGCCCTGCCCTATTCTTCGTCGCCAGTCGCGAAGCCCTGGATCGCCGCCAATGCCGCAGCCCTGTCCGCGTTGACCGAAAACATCGGTCCGCATTCGTCCCCGGTGCTGGCATAGCTCGACAGATTGGCCGGTCGTGTGCACGGCGCCGTCTTCTCGCGCGGTGTGCCGCACCCGCTGGAGAGAACGGCCAGTGCGAACACCAAAGCGTTCGAGATGCACTGCCGCCCTCTCATTCGTACCGCAGCGCCTTTTTGGTGTTCGACATGTCGGTCAGCTTGCGCTGGTTCTCGGCGTGCAACGACTGCACGCCGGCGTTCAGCACGCCGATCATTTCGTTCAACGTCAGGCCCGTCTGGACCTGGAGCTGCGTGTTCTGGTCGATAGAGCCTTTGATATCCTCGGCCTTGCCGATGTCGCCGCCGGCGGTTTCGAGTGCGGAGCGGCGGGTTTCGACCGCAGCTTGAGAACCGGTAATCAGAGCCGACACGCCCATCACCGTTTTCATGAGCTCCTCATAGGATTTGTCGCTGGCCAGCGAGCTGTTGTCCTTGCCCGAAAGAGAGCGCACGAGTTGCAAGCCGTTGATGAAAAGCGTGGCAGCTTCGACCACTTTGGGATCGAGTGAGCCGAAATCGGCGATCTCACCCTTCAGGATGCTGTCGAAGGACGGCATGGATGAGACGCTAAAACCGTTGCCGATCGCGATATCCTTCAGGGGACCAGCGTCGCCCCCGCGGTCGCCGGTGACCGCCTTCAGGGTCTCCTCGACCGTTGTGAGGATTTCCTTGTTCGTATCGAGAATCTTGCCGGTCTTTTCAGCGGTATCACGTGCGACCGCGTAGTTGGTCTTGTCGATGACCGGGATATCGGCTGCTGCCGGCGCTATGCCTGCGCCGACGAACGCCAGAATTGCCAACGAGCGTTTCATGTCGATCTCCATCATTGAATATCGAGGAGCAGCTGCGCCTGCGCGTCGATGTGTTGAACACATGCCTTCGCGTCGGCGTCCCAGACAAAGCCTTCGCGCCCGTCGCAGAAGCCAGCCACTGGCCGATCGTCGCCTTCGTTGCCCGTCTCATACCGGGTCGATCGGTTTGTGCCGGACAGGTCGCCTAGCGTCATGGCGTTGGTGGAATTGGTGAGATCGGCGAAGGCCGTACTGAGCAGGATCAGCCGATTGATGAGCTCGATGTTCGCGTTGTGCGCGCCCGAATTGTGATCCCAGCTGTCCTGGATCGTGCCCGAACTCATGTCGCGAAGTTGCGTCAGCCAGGACGTGACATCGCCGGACCCCTCTCCGATCGCCGCGGTCAGGCCCATTGCGATCATGGTGCTGGTCCGGGCGCCCGCATAGGCGCCGCCACCGCCATAGTTGACCGGAATGCCCGATTTGTCGGAGCCGCCGAAGGCAGGCAGCCACTTCCGGGTTATGTTGGCGACATAGCCCTGCGTCTCCTTGAACGGCGGGATGCCGCCATATTTGTTCACGTTCCCCGCGCCGGCATTGTATGCGGCAAGCGCCAGCGAGACATTGCCGTTGTACTTTCGAAGCTGCTGCTTGTAGTAGCGCGCGCCGCCGCGCAGGTTCTGATCGATATTGTAGGGATCGACGCCAAGGTCGCCGGCGGTTCCCGGCATAAGCTGGGCGAGGCCGATCGCCCCGGCACCGGACTTTGCACAAGGATTGAAACGGCTTTCCTGGTAAACGAGCGCCAGGAACTGGTTTTCGTCGACACCTTCTTCCCGCGCGATCCGACGAACGAGGCCGGCGATCGCCGGATTGGCATTCGCCGCTGCGACCGGATCATCCTTTCGGCCTGGCCGGTACATTGAGCAGGTCACGCTCTGATTGTTGACGTAGCGCTCCTCATCGACCTTCTCGATCTCGCCGGTTTTCCGGTCGCGATCCTCGCGCTGGTCGAGGACCGTATTGTCGATCGTCGGAATGTCAGCAAGCGCTGGTGATGCTGCAAACACCAAAAGCATGGAAACAGGCCGAATCATGCTGGAACCTCCCAGCCGCAGAAAACAGGCAGCCACTTCGCCGGATCGTCACCGAGTTGCGCGCGAAGTGCTGCGCATTGCTCGATCGTCTCCTTGCGGCCGGACATCACGCGCACGAGGTCCGGCATTGAGGATAGATCCAATCGGGCGATGACCGAGTCGTTTCCGTGCTTGATCAAGAACGTCCGCCGCTCAGGCGGGGTGTTGCGAATGAAGGCGTATTCCTTGGCGGTCAGTCCGAAGCGCCGGATGTAACTTTCCTCATCTGCGCGTGGGTTCGGGAAATGCAGATTGGTTGCCGACTGCTCGATCAGCGTGTGCGATTGCGGCGAGCGCGCAATATCGGCCGCCGACTGTGTGCCGAACCCGACGATCCCGTTGAGCTTTCGGATCGTCTTCATCTTGTCGACGATGTAGTTGGAGAAGATCGGGTCCTGGAGAAGCTTCCAGCCCTCATCCATGAAGATGAGAACCGGCTCGCCGGTGAGCAGCTCGTCCAGCCGATGGTAAAGGTACATGAGCGCCGGCGTACGCACATCCTGATTGTCGAGGATGTGCGTCATGTCGAAGCCGAAAATTCGGCGGCCCGAGAACGACAAGACGTCCTGCGGCGCGTTGAAGAGCCAGGCCTTCTCGCCCTCGAACCATGGACGCAGACGTGACTGAAGATCGTTGGCGTCGGAGCGCGCGCGACCCATCAACAGGCCGGACAGGTTGGCGAGCGTGCGCTGTTCGACCGGCTCCTGGCAGATGCGCCCGATCGCGCGCTCCAGCGTGTCCTCTTCTTCCTGGGAAAAACCGTGGCCGTCGGCCGGGTCGAGCATGGCCTTGAGAAGCCGATGCAGGAACTCGCGATTTGTGGCGTTGTTCTCGAGCTGCAGCGGATTGAAACCGGTGACAACGCCTGGCTGGAGCACCTCATAATCGCCGCCGACGGCGCGGATGAAGATCTCGGCGCCGCGGTCCTTGTCGAAGAAGACGGCCCGCGGCTCAGGCGAGATCCGAAAGGCCTGCGCAAGCAGGAAGGTCAGCGCCACGGTCTTGCCCGACCCGGTCGGTCCGGTTACCAAAAAATGGCCGATATCGCGTTGGTGGAAATTGAACCAGTAGGGCGTCTGCGACGTCGTTTCGAGGATCGAAATCGGCAATCCCCAGTGGTTGCCGCTAGCCGAGCCTGTCGCGAAGTTGTGCAGCGACGAGAAACCCGAAAAATTCGCGCTCGACAGCATGCAGGAACGCGCGATGTAGGCGTGGTTGCCCGGCAGTTGCGCCCAGAACGAAGCCTCCATGTTAAGGTCTTCGCGTAGCCAGTTGATGTTCATGTCGGTGAGACACGAGCCGAGCTCGGCGACGGCCTTGTCGAGCCCAGCGAGATCGCGCGACAGGCACAGCAGGCTGAAATGGTGATAGCCGAAGACGGCTTCCTGGTTGAGTAGGCTGTTCAGCGCGAAATCGATATCGGTCTCGACGGTGCTGCCCGATTCATCCGATGCATGGATCTGACGCTGTAGCCGGGAAATGCGCTCCTGCGCGATCGGCTTGTCGGCAAGCGTGAACGACTGGGTGCAGATGAACTCGTGATTCATCTGCAGGAGCCCGTCGAGCATCCCAGGTCCGGAGAACGGAGGATATTCCTTGATCGACATCATCGCGCCAAAGCGATTCTCCGCCTCGGTCGGACCCTGCGCCTGTAACGCCCGCTTCGAGAAGTGTAGCCGCGACGTGCCGACATAGCTGCGGATGCCCATTCGGGGCAGGCGCATATCGCGCGCGATGCCGCAGGTGAGCAGCGTGTTGATAAAGGCGCAGGGTTCCGAATAGGGCTCGCCGTCCCGGTAGACGACGCCAAGCGGACGCGCGCCGTACTTTTGCAGCTCACGCGTGACGTTGCCCACGATCTCTTCGAGTTCGTTGATGCGTTCGTGCAGCCGCTGCTCAAGGACCTCCTTGCCGGAGGAGCGGTCGAGCAGTCTTGAAAAGCCTTCGGCGGCGCCGAGCGCGCCGCGCATTCCGGAACGGACGATCGTGAGGTAGAGTTCGTTGGTGAACATGCGCTTGTCGCGCAACGATGCCACGTAGCGCGTGTTCAGAAGATCGCAGAACGGGTCCGAGTAGATCCCGCCGATCCAGGGCTTGACCTCCTTGCGAATCACCGTCGACCAGAGCGAATAGCGGCTCGAGCCGAGCGCTCGAATCAGCGTGTTCTGGACGGCCGCACGCATGTTGAGCTCGGCCTGGTCCTCGGTCTGGAAGAACAAACCATCCAGCTTGATCACCGAAAGGATCGCCCCGCTTTCGAGGCCGATCACGGCGTCGGCGACATGGCGCAGATACGGGATGTGGATCGACATGGGCCGTTCGCGCCGGCTCTCACGTCCAAATCCAAGCTCTTCGATGACGACGTTCAACATGATCACGGCCCGTAGGAGTTGGTGCGCCAGAACAGCCGGTTGGGCGTCCGAGGTGTGCGGCGACCGACGACCTGCGCGAGATCGAGAATCCGGATGTCGCGGCTGCAGAAGGCGAAGAGCGCGAGATAGATCAGCGGCGCGATCAGCGCCGACCAGAAGCTCGTGCTCACGAGGAAGGCGATCAGCGTGAAGCCGACGATGATGTAGAAGGCATTGAGAGGGATGCCCCACATCATTGGCGGCCGTGTCAGACCGATCACCAGCGGCGTCAGATGGGGTTGTTCGTCGGTGACCTCGCCCATGGCTCAGTTCCCCACGGCCGCGATCATCTCGTCCACGATCGCCGGCGCGCCAAAGACGAGGCCGATGCCGAGCACGACCGCGCCGGCGGTGAACCAGGAGAGGCGGCCGGCGAAAGCAAGGAAGCCGAGCGCGATCACCGCGATGATGGCGAGAAGCCGTCCGAACGGCCCGGTGATGAAATCCACGATCATCTGGACCGCGGTTTCCAGCGGCGCAAAGGCGCCAGAGGATTGCGCCAATGCCGGCTCTGCAAACAGCAGACAGATGGCCAGCATCGTGACGAATGCAATTGGCATTGGGATGGGCCGAGCAGCAGGCGAATAGGAAACGTCGTTCATGATGACCTCCGGCTAGAAATGCATGACACCGCCGATCCACTGGCGGCGTTCGCGCGACGTGATGACTCCGCTGGCAGGGGTAGATTTCTGCTCATCAACAACGTCACGCGGCTCGCTTGCAGTCGCACCGCTGCCCTCAGGACCCATCTGGATGTTGAGGACCTCGGCGACGTATCCGAGCGTTTCCTTGAAGGGCGGAATGCCGCCATAGTCGCGCACGCGTCCCGCGCCTGCGTTATAAGCGGCGGCAACGAGAAGCGGATTGCGGAATTCGTCGGCTAGTTCGCGCAGGTAGCGGACCCCACCATCAATGTTCTCTTCGGGATCGCAGATATCGGTCACACCGAATCGCTCGGCCGTCGCCGGCATTAGCTGCATGGGTCCACGCGCGCCTTTGGGCGAATTGCGCAGCCGATCGAGCCGGCTTTCGGCGGTCACAACCGCGACGGCGAATCCCGCATCGACATCGTGCCGTTCTGCCGCCTCGATCACGAGGCGGGTGATCTCAGCAGGCGTTGCCGGAGACGGCCCGCACTCCGGCGTGCCAGGCTGAATACCACTATCAAAATGACTGCCGCGGGATTCGAGCCCGACGACCTCGGCTGCTGGCACTCCGATCAGCTCGGGCGCCTGGTTTTGGGGAACTATCTGACCACCCTCTCCCAGCACGTAGTCGTCAGGCAGCCGCGCCCAGCGTGCTTCGGCCACGGCGTCAGCGGACGACGGAACATCATCATGTTGTTGTCCATTTTCGCCTGTCTCGACCGGCTGGAATGCCAGGCGCGAGGACAGTTCTGAAGCCAATGTTACTTTGGCCGCGGCAACGCATATGCTCGTGAGGATTGTCACGGCCAGGATCGGCGCTATCGACGGTGATTTTGCCTGCATCGCCATGGGTCCGCATCCAAAGCCTTGTCACGACAGATGCAGGAATGGTTAGGCGAGAGAAAAAACAATGTCAATTTGATTGTGATTTTTTCTTGCAAAGAGAGAGGAGGCAGGTCAATGTCGAGCAAGGTGACAACCTGGAGGCGATTGCATTGAAACGAGCGGCCAGTTGCCTGGCGGTGATCGGCGCATGCCTGCCGGCCTATGCGGCCGGGCCGGTGGACGAAACCTATGTTCGTTCGCTCGCGGCACCCGGGAAGACCGTCCTGGTCATGGAATATTACGACGGCCAGGGGAACGTGTCGGAGCGCAAAGGCTATGCGTCGGCTTCCGGATTCAAGGCAGTGTCGCCTACTGACTTCCGCGTCGACGCGAATCTGACGGTGCACCTCTACGGGATCGAGCCTTGCGCGGGCGACATGGTCAATCGCAAGGAAGGATTTGCCGGGTCCTGTGACGACTACGCTCGCCAGGGTCTGGCAACGCTGCTCCAGTCGCCCCGTGTGATCTACTGCCGCGCCTTTGTCAGCGAGTCCGGCGCGCAGGCGCAGGACGCAACCTGCTACGGCTACTACAACTACCCGGGCAGCCTCGACTCGATCGACATGTTCGAGGAGCAGCTGGTCTCGCTCGGCACTCACCGCATCGCAAAGCGGGCGGACGGGACACCCACAAGAGCCGATCTGAAAGAGGCCGAGGACATCGGTCGTCGCGGCTACGGCATGTGGGCGGATCCAAGGGTTGCCGGCCAATGAAGTCCCCTGCCCTCTTCCTGTCGCTGACCGTCGGTTTGACGCCGGCAACGGCCACACCGCCGGAGGGTTACTTCGAGCTGAAACCAGGCGTGACGCTCGAAAGCGGAGACAGCTGGCAGGACAGCGGCCGACATTTCCGTCTCTTCGGCGTGCAGGCCTGTCTGCGCGGTACAGCCTATATCGATAATTCGGGCGCTCGTCGCGACTGTGGCGAGGCCTCCTTGGCCGTGTTGGCCGCCTACATCGCAGATACACATCCCGTCTGTGCGAAGGTCGCGCAATCGGCCGGAACGGTCTTCGTGTCCTGCTACGCAACGATCGGCGCCGACAGGCTGGATCTGGCCAATCTGATGATCTCCTCCGGGTTTGCTTTCGCGTCCCTGGACGAACGCGGCCTGCCCCATCACACGCCTTACGCCGTGGTGGAGCAGGCCGCCCGGGAAAAGAAGGCCGGTCTCTGGCAATTCGACGGTGTCCAGCACCCGGCGCTCCTGCTCGGACAAGGCGCGGCCGGTGAAGGAACGTCGCCATGACGTCAGCGGCCGTCAAGTCGACCGTCGCGGCTTTGCTGCTGGCCGCCCAGGCCTATCCAGCCCATGCGGCGGACCTCCTGCGCGATCAAAGACGATCTTCCGTCGAAGCAAACTCGGTTCCCGAACTGAGCGAGGCAATACGAATCGACGGCCGGACATCTGTCATCGATGGCAGAACGCTCTGGTTCCCGATGAGCCGGCACAAGGTACGACTGGCTTCGATCGACAGCTGTGAACTGCCGCAATGGGCCTACGATCCTCGCCGCCACGGCGAAAGCGCGATCCCGAAGCCGGTGCCGTGCGGGCCTCTGGCGAAGGCGTGGTTGAAACGGACAGTAGGCAACGCCCAGGTGACCTGCTCGGTTCTGGCGAAGGATGTCGATGGCGCCCTTCTCGGCCGCTGCACCATGCGTGGCCGTGATCTTGCCCTCGAGATGCTACGGGTCGGCTGGGCCCGTACGATCGCGCGGGCGCCAGCCGAGTATGACGCCTGGCAGAACTACGCGATGTCCGCCCGGCATGGCATGTGGGCCACCTATGTGCTCGATATGCCGGAATGGCGCGCAAAGGCCGTGGACCGGACGTTGTCCCGGCGACCGATCGCGGATTTCAACCTGCTTGCCGAACGCGAAAGCGAGATCTCTCCGCCGTTCGAAGATGCGCGCAGGCGCCCCAAGCGGACAGATCGATAGGCTGATCGAAGGAGACGTCCCCATGAACGGAGTCAGGCTGACCGCGACAGCGACAATCCTCGCCGTGGCGACGTGGATGTGGTTTCCGGACCGTGCTGAGGCGAGTGAATGGGGATGCGAGGTGCTCTTGTGTGCGTCATCCTCGAACCCGTCCTGGCGCGGCGTACCGGCGTGCCACGCTCCGATGTATCGCCTGATTTCGGCGATGGGCAACTGGGGATTTTCCTGGCCGACCTGCCCCGAAGCCGGGACAGGAAAACCGGGCTATGAAGCCTATGACGATTGCCCGGCAGGCTGGAACATCGGCTACAGCAACCAGGACCACCGCGGCGGTAAGCCCGACCTTTGCGTGCAGGTGCGGGACACCTGCCCCTCAGGCTTCGGTGGCCGTGACGATTGCCAGCAAACTGTCACCACGGCCCGGCCGCTCCGCGAAGACCCATACTATTTCGACATCCGGCACGATGACGGCAATGTCACGCGACACTGGTTCAGCCTGCGCCGATAGTCGTCACGACACTTTGACCCGTCCGGTTACACATCCGATTGTGTTGTCGCGCTGGTAAACTTAGATATCGGAGGCGGGTCTTCGCCAATCTCGATGGCGGTCCCCACAAGGCCCGGTGGAGAGAGCGTCGCCAAGGTCCGACTTGAACGGACGCAGGGTCAGAATAGCGCGTTGGACGTCGCTCGGCGGCAGGGTGACAGCGTTCGAGGACATGAGCGCCATCAGGTAAATGAGCTTCTCGCGCGCCTCCTCGCAATCCGCTGGATCAAGAGCAACCACAGCTTCCAATGCGGTCTTTCCGCGTAGCCGGTTGAGCTGGGCGAGAGGATAGAGCAGAATCGACCATGGCATTCGTGAATATCCGTTCAGCCGATTCGCAGTCGTACGCGTTCTGTTGTGCAGCGATACTGCTTGTCGGATGGTAACCACCCGACCGTTCAACTTGATAGGCATCCGGTTCTCTTCACAATAGCCTTCTCCGCATGCGAAGGTTTGCCAAATCGTGCGAGGCGTGCCGAATCTTACTCTCAGCAATCAAGTTTGATTGAAAGGGGGCATTTGCCTCCCGTTTTTGGCGAAGGGGGATGGCCTCATCCCCTTTTGTCCAGCGCGAATATGCGGTCTTATGCATCGTGCTGGGCGGCGGGGTAACTCGATTGATCGGGAGACCGACTCATGCACCGAGCCCTCGTCGTCGAAGACCAGAATCTGATGCGCCTGGCCCTCATGACCGAACTTCGCGCGGGGCTGCGCGACTGTTATGTCGCCGGCGCCCAAACCCTTCCGATGGCAAGACAGCTTCTCGAGCAAGATCGGTTCGACCTTGTCATTACGGACCCGGGCTTGCCAGGCTTCGATCCCACTTCGCGTCATGATCGACTTCACGTGGTCGAGACGATTGTTGAGGCCGCACCGGACGCCGCACATATCGTCGTCACCGGTTCGGATGACGAGGACGAGGCATTGGCCTGCCGATTGCTCGGCGCCAGGAGCTATGTTTGCAAGACCGGGTTGGCGCCAGGCGAGCTGCGCAATGTCCTCGAGCAGATTGACAGGGGCGAGACGCCGATCCGCTTGTCCGAGCTGGACGCCGCGAAGCCGGATGTGCGCTTCCCTACCCTAACCCCGCGTGAAGACGAGATTCTCGCTATGATGATGCGCCGCAAGGCGGGAACGAAGCGCCGCGAAGTCTTCGAGACCATGTCGGGCAAGACCGGGATCAACCCGGCAAGCGCCGAGAAATACTATAAGCAGGCGCGCGCCAAGCTGCTGAAACTGGGCCGCCTTCCGAAGGGGCTTTGACGGATGACCGAACTCACCGTCCACGGCGTGCGCGTGCCGATCTCTCCCGACGAAGTTTCCGCCGAAATCTGGCGAGCATTGCGGAGCGGCAGCTACGAGGCCAACGAGGCGCGACGGATTGCTCGTGCGATTCGACCCGGGGATCGTGTCCTCGAACTTGGCGCCGGGTTGGGAGTCATCACATCGATCATAGCGTCGGTCGACGACGTTCGCGTCTGGAGCTTCGAGGCCGATCCGCAGACCACCCAGCTTGCCCAACGCGTTATTGAGCTGAATTGCAACGGCAATGTCCTGCTCTCAAACGGTATCCTCGCCGCAGGACCTCCCCAGAAGGTTTCCTTCTTCCGGCGATCGGATTTCTGGATGTCGTCGGGGTTTGCCGACCAAGGGCCATACCAGCAGGTCATCGAGATCACGTCGCGGGATATCGATGCCTTCATAGCGAAGCACGGCATCAACGTCCTGGTCATGGATGTGGAAGGAGCCGAACTGGACCTGCTCCAGAACGCGTCACTGCCGGGGATAGAGCGTGTGTTCCTCGAGCTGCACGACCACCTCTACGGCCTGGCAGGCGTTCAGACGATCACCGCGGCCATGGCGCGCAAGGAACTGATCTACGATCCTCGGGGGTCGAGTGGCCCCTGTGTCTTGTACTCGGTCGATGACGGGGAAAGGCAATTCGATGCGGAGGTTGCCCATGCGACGTGAAACATTCCTCAGCGCCGTCTCGGGGCTGTTAGCCTTCGCATCGACGGCCATCGCTGCCTACTCTGATCCCAGCATTCTGACCATCGAGGGTAGTCAGCGGACGGTTTCTGATCGATATCCCGTCGAGCGGCTGCGCTCGGATTTCAAGAACGTCGAGATCGAAACACGAACTCCGTGGACCAAGGAAGGTGAGGCCATCAGTTTCCGGGGACCGAGGATCGCCGACGTTCTGCTCAAGCACGGCCTGGATTCCGCAAAGTCGGTGCAGTTCATCGCCTACGACAATTTCACCTCGGAGATCCTGCTCAAGGAGATCCAGAGCTACCAGCCGATCTTTGCGATCGACCGCGCCTGCGTGAGCGCGGACGTACGGGCTGGTAGATGCAAGTCAGATCAGGAGTTCACGCCGCTATCTCCCGAGGAGCAGGGACCGATCTTTCTCGTCTGGCCCTATGATCAGCTCCCTGCGGAATATGTACCCGCCCGCAATTCGATCTGGGTCTGGTTCGTCGTGGCCGTCAGGCCGGTGGAATGAGGGGGTATGCGCCGGGGCTCAAAGCCGCCCTCCCCTTCGCAAGCTTGGGTATCGCGCTGCTTCTCTGCGGCGGTGCCTTCGTCCGATCCGAACAGTATCGTGCCGAATCGGACCTGAACTATAGTCAGACGTACGAGGTTCAGTGGCGGACGACGCAGATCCGTGAGCATCTTGCTCGTATCCACGGCGAGCTGCGCCTGGCGGCGGCGACCGGCCGGATGGAAGCTGATCTCAAACGCCAGGTCTTCCTGCTCAATGCGAATGTAGACCAGCTGCTAAAGCTCGAATATGCCCCAAAATTTCTCGGCGACCGCGATGTCGAGCTACTGCGCGGCTTGCAGGCCGTGGCAAGCGACTATCTCGATCCAATACTCGAGGGCAGCACGGACTTCGAGGGCGCGCTTCAGGTCATGCCCGATTTGGAACAGCGGATGTTCGAGGTTTCCGGCACCGCGGTTGCGCATGCCGAGACATTGAACACGACGGCTCACATTGAAGAAGCGGCGTCACGAAACAGGTTCCTGTTTGCGGTTGCGTTGGTACTCGCCGCCGTCGGCTATGCGATCATCCATCTGCGAAATGCGCTCGCAAGACGGCAGGAACAGCACTTGCGGTCGTTCTCTTCGCTCTACGCGCACATGACGCGGTCGCGTGTCACCGCCTTGAAGCTGTTTCTGGGCTACCAGGACGAAGACAACGTAAAGAACCCCGAGATGCTGATGCCGGCGAGAGAAGCGGTCCAGCAGCTGGAAGCCATCACAAACGGCCTCGGCACAATAGCGTATGCAAATAGGGATACCCGACGGGAAAGTCTGGCGACGGTTCTCGATCAGCTAAGCGCGATCGGTTCCTGCAAACTTCATATGCGCGTCAGCCCGGACGCCGCTCAGGTACAGGTGCCGGCCGCGCCCATGCGACTGATCCTCGATGAACTCGTCCAGAATGCCGAGGCCGCGCTTGGAGCCCAGCAGAAGGGCCAGATCACCGTCGCCGCGAAGGTCAAAGATCATCGTTTCTCCAAGCGGCGCGACCTGGTGGTCGAGATTGTCGATGACGGCCCGGGAATGTCGGCCGAGGTAGTGGCGAGGGCGAAAACGCCGTTCTTTTCTACACGCGCGGGCTCACATACCGGGTTGGGGCTGACAGGCTGTACGCAGATGGCGGCGGCTTTCAACGGGACGCTGGTGCTAAGTTCGGAATATTCCAAAGGTACGTCAGTCCGGGTTTCAATTCCGATCGAGCCCTTCGATTGTCACGAATGAGGTGGAGTTGACAGCCGTGCAATGCGAAGAGTTTTGCTGCCATTTCAGCAGCATAGGCCCGGCGCGATACTCGCTCCGCGTCGTTTGCATGGTCATTGCGCGGATGAGGGCGTTCTCAGTGAAGCCTTGTCCGGTTGTCTCAGGGCGCCGTATGCCGTTGGATGACGGTTACTTTCTGTTAACGAAAAACTTCTTGCTGGATCGTCCGAATCGGCCATTAATCACGCTTACGATGCAGTTCGCTGCGGAAAAGCGTTATTCCGGAAATAGGCGCCGATGAATGTGATGCCAGAGATCGATGTTGAGCTTGAGTTCGACGAGGAGATTCTCGAGCAAGGAGAGCTCATTTCCGACAAACTGAACATGCTGCGGCTTGAACAGTATCCTCCCGATGCATTGAAGGGACTGCGGCGGTTCTCGTCGGCCGAGGTGGCAGAGTTTCTTGGAGTTACGCAGAACCATATTAAGAAGCTGCACCTCGAGGGCAAGGGTCCTGCCCCGGACGTCTCAAGTTCCGGTCGTCGTTCATATACAGCACAGCAGATGTTGGAACTGCGTCACTACCTCGACAAACATGGCCGTTCGGACTTTAAGCGTTATGTGCCGCAACGTCGACTTGGCGAGCCGCTTCAGGTTATCTCAGTGGTCAACTTTAAGGGCGGCAGCGGTAAAACTACGACCGCCGCCCATTTGGCGCAGTATCTGGCGCTGACCGGGCATCGCGTGCTGGTGATCGACCTAGATCCCCAGGCGTCATTGTCTGCGCTTCACGGCGTGCAGCCCGAACTCGACAAGAACCTCTCGCTTTATGAAGCGCTACGGTATGACGAGTACAGAAAGTCGATTAAGGAGGTTATCCGCCCGACGAACTTTCCTGGCCTCGATATCGTGCCTGCCAATCTAGAGCTCCAGGAGTACGAGTACGAGACGCCGTTGGCGGCATCGAATCGAAATTCGCCAGAAGGCCGCTTGTTCTTTACGCGCATTTCCACCGCACTTGGCGAAGTCGACGATCGCTATGATGTCGTCGTGATCGATTGCCCGCCACAACTGGGCTACCTCACTCTAACGTCGCTGACGGCGTCGACATCCGTTCTTATCACTGTGCATCCACAGATGCTCGATGTCATGTCGATGAGCCAGTTCCTGCTAATGCTTGGCGGCATTCTTCAATCTATCAAGGAAGCCGGGGCCACTGTCCGGCTGAAGTGGTTTCGCTATTTGGTTACGCGCTACGAGCCCACCGATGGCCCTCAGGCCCAGATGGTGGGCTTCCTGCAGGCGCTCTTCAACAAGCGCATGTTGAAGAATCAGATGCTCAAGTCCACTGCCGTCTCCGATGCGGGGATTACGAAGCAAACCCTCTACGAGGTCGAGAAAAGTCAGTTTACTCGCACGACATATGAGCGAGCGATTGAGAGCTTGAACGCCGTAAATGCGGAAATCGTCTCCCTTGTTCACAAGGCGTGGGGGCGCAGATGATTGTCTTGACAGCCGTGCAGATCGGCAATTCGCCTTACAATTTCAACACGTTCACAGGTCATCCTCGGTGTGCGAATGGCTAGAAAACACCTCCTCGCAAGCGTGACAGCTTCATTGAATGCTGAGAGATCACAATCATCGTCGGAAGCTCGATCCGAGTATACGAGGAAGGGTGCATCGCGTTCGATGCGGCAGTCTCTCGACGAACTTGCCGAGAGCAGCATGAAGATGCTTGCAGGTGAAACAGTGGTTTCGCTGGATCCAGCTGACCTCGATAGCTCATTCGTCTCCGACCGGATTGACGAAAGCGATGAAGAGTACGCACAGCTGCGAGAGGCCATCAAGCAGTCTGGCCAATCGACGCCGATCTTGGTGCGTCCGCATCCTGATGCTGCGGGCCGGTACATGATCGTGTTCGGCCATCGTCGGGCCAAGGTAGCGCGAGAACTCGGGACTCTGGTCCGAGCGGTGGTCAAGCCGCTCGCCGATATCGAACACGTAATTGCGCAGGGCCAGGAAAATACCGCCCGGTCCGATCTGTCATTTATCGAGAAAGCGTTGTTCGCGCAGCGATTGCTCGACCAAGGAATGACCAGGTCCACCATCAAGTCTGCTTTGACTGTGGATGATACGCTGCTCTCGCGCATGTTGTCTGTCGCCGGGGGGATACCTAAACCCGTTCTGAGCGCTGTTGGTGCTGCCAAGGGAGTCGGCCGAGACCGCTGGGAAGAACTGAAGAAGCTGGTTCAGAATCCGACGAACGCGGAAAGATCGGTCGAGTTTGTCGAGGCCGACGAGTTCGCCAAAGCTCAAGACAGCGAGCAAGGGTTCAATCTTCTTTTGAGTTTTCTAAAGAGCACTAGAACCCCGAGAAAAGCACGTGTCATTCCTGGATCGAAGGACTGGGCTCCAGAGGATCGATCGCTCGTAGTCGCTGTCAATCCCGGGGCAGGCGGTCTCTCGCTCGAGTTCAAGGACAAGGGAGCAAAGCCTTTTGGCGAATGGCTCGCCAGGAATCTGGACAGCCTCTACGAGGCCTTCAGGAAGTCGGAAAATAGATAACGGAGATCGAACCAGCAAAAGAAAAAGGCCCCCGAACGTCACCGCGCGGAAGCCCTTCTCGTATTCTCTGACAAGATCGAGAATCGCAAATCCGCGAATCACTGTCAAGAGTCTCGGCGCTGTTTCGGCGAGCGGATTTCTTTTGCCTAACGACAGGTGAGAGAAGATGCAGACGCATATCACAACGACGCCCTTTGGGCGGCGGCCGATGACGCTCGCCATGATGGCCAGCCAGGTCGCAGCAAACGCCATGCCGGAAGGCGCCAGCGTTCAGAAATGGCATGTCTTCAAATTCATACGTGAAGCCAAGGATTTGATCGGCGCCACCGATCGCTCACTGGCGATCCTCAACGCGTTGCTGTCCTTCCATCGGGATATGGAGCTTTCGGCCGATGGCGAACTCGTCGTGTGGCCATCGAACGAGCAGCTCATGGCCCGTGCAAACGGCATGCCGGCGACAACATTACGGCGTCATCTGGCCGTCCTGGTCGATTGCGGGCTGATCATCCGCCGGGACAGCCCAAACGGCAAACGCTTTGCGCGCAAGGGCAGGGGCGGGCAGATCGAACAGGCTTACGGCTTCGATCTGTCGCCGATCGTCGCGCGAGCCGGGGAGTTCGCCGAGCTGGCTGAGACGGTTCAGACCGAAAAGCGCGCCTACAGGGCTGCCAGGGAGCGCCTCACATTGTTGCGCCGGGACATCGTGAAGATGATCGACGCCGGCCTCGAGGAGGGGGTTCCAGGCAATTGGGGCAAGATGACCCGAACCTATCAAGGGATTATCGGCCGGCTCCCTCGAACCGCTCCCCGGCAACTCCTCGAGGATATCTGCGAGGACCTGGATCTGCTCTGGATCGAAGTTCGTGACGTGCTGGAATCTTTCACGAAAACACAGAATCCGGACGCCAATGAGTCCCATTCCGGTCGCCACATACAGAATTCAAACCCAGACTCCATCTCTGAATCTGAAAGCGGCTCAGGAAATAACGAAGAAGCGACCGGCAACGCTGCGGAAAACGACAACCTGCACAGCTTGCCCAAGCGGGAGTTGCCCTTGGGGATCGTGCTGGACGCCTGCGGAAGCTGGCGCGAGCTGGCCAAGGATGGCGAAATCCGCAACTGGCGCGACTTTTTGGCGGCGGCGGAGGTCGCCCGGCCGATGCTGGGGGTCAGCCCCAGCGCCTGGCGAGAGGCCTGCGAGGCGCTGGGCGAACGCCAGGCGGCGATCACGCTGGCTGCCATCTATCAGCGCGCCGATCAGATCAAGAGCGCCGGCGGCTATTTGCGCAGCCTGACGGACAGGGCCCGCGACGGGAAATTCTCGGCCTGGCCAATGGTGATGGCGCTCTTGCGCGCGAAACTGGATACCCAGAAGGCCGCAGCGCAGACCCATGGCAGATCGGCGGATGATGGTGACGAGGGGGAAGGGCGACTTGAGGTGTCGGAAGCGCTTCTCAGAAGTCTGCGTAGGCCGAAATCGTGATGGCGGATGAATCGGTGTGTCCACAGACGGCTGATCGGTGGTACGGTCGCGCGCGTGGGTCGAGCCATGGGCTCATTCTTCGCATACGAGACCGTCGAACGCCTCAAGCAGCGCATCCACGATCGCTTGACCAAGCGCGTGAGCAGTCTCGCGGGTTTGTGCTTCGTCTCCGCGGCGCGAAGCGGTGGCCAGATTCGAACCTTGATCGGTCAGGATCGCATTGGTCCGATCGATCGCCCATTGTGCGAAATCGTCTCGGCTGTCGACGATCCTGGGATCCATGAATGCGCGCTCCGGCGTTTACCTTTCCTTCGGCCGATCCGGCTAAAGTCAGGGGGCGCGATAGGTATTGCGTTCGCGCATATTCAATCATGGCCTCTCAGTCCCTGCTGGACAAGCGGTTCCGCTTTGCCCGGTCGAGAAGACCCTTAGCGCCTGAGGGGAGGCCGTAGACGGTCACGCAGCCCTCCCAGATGGCCGGGGTTTCGAACGGGATTCAGGCGGTCCAAGGATCGAACAGCTCGAAGGCAAACCCCTCGAAATCCCTCGTGTTGCGGGTCGCCAAGGTGAGCTGTTTCGCGGTCGCTGTCGCGGCGATCAAGGCATCCATGGATGACAGACCGCGGCCGCGACGCTTGGCCTGGGCCATCAGATCGCCCCACGCTAAAGCGATCGGCTCGTCTACATGGAGAACCCTTTGCTCAAAACGCTGCGGCAGATCCTGCGCCAGCCATTCGGCCAGAGCCTCGCGTTTCCGGCCTTCGTCCATGAGGGCGACGCCGCGCCGGATCTCGGCAATCGACACCACGCTGATGAACGAACGGTCCTCATCGAGCTGGTCCAGCCATTCCAGAACCCGCGGGTCGGGGGCTGGCTTCGTCACCTCAGAGAGAACATTCGTATCGAGCAATAGCCTCACAGCCGCAGATCACGCGGTTCGTCGCGCTGACGGTCGACGTCGAGATCGGTGCCGCGCAGCGGCGAATCCATAAGGAACTCCGCAAGCGTGCCCTTGCGCACCGTCTTGCGCTGCCATTCCTCGGCCGAGACGACAACGACACTTGGCTTGCCGTTCCGGGTGATCGTTTGAGGTGCAGACTGTGCGCGCTCGATGACCTCCGACAGCCGAGCTTTGGCTCCTGCGACGGTCCAGTTGGTATCTTCTTTGGGTGCAGATAGCATCGTAGGCCTCCATGACCACTATGACTATCCTGACTATATGGGATTGCCCATACGGCTGCAACAGGGGAGGGGAGGGAGCTTTTCAGAGCCCTGATGCCTTGGTGAGATTGACGCGGAAACGATCGCGCCGCCGCTGGTACTTGCGGGTCATTTCGGCGCTCGCATGTCCAAGCTGCTTTTGCACATAGCGCTCGTCGACCTCGGCTGAGGACGCGAGTCCGGCTCGCAGAGAATGGCCCGCGAAGAGCTGTCCACGTGCTCCCTCGGGCAGATCGCCGCGCACGCCGGCGGCCAGTACGGTCCGCTTGACCAGACGGGCGACCTCCTGGTCGTTGAGCCGATCGGCGCCGACGGCCTTGCCTTGCCCTGTCACCCGGCGGAACAAGGGGCCGTGCGCGATCCGACCGAGCTTGAGCCAGGTCTGCAGGGCGACCACCGGGCAGGTGGCGTCAGCCGAGCCGCGGCCGATCTCGACCTCACGCCATCCGGTTTTGCCGCGCAGCGTCACGAGCATGCCCTTGTCAAGGATCTCTATCCAGCCGGAAGAATCCTCGGTCTGGTTGCGGCCGCAATCCAAGCCGACCACCTCGGAGCGGCGCAGGCCGCCGGCAAAGCCTAGAAGCAGCATGGCGCGGTCGCGCAGGCCGCGCAGGGTGCCACGGTCGAGCGTTTCCAGCATGGCGATGAGGTCCTCGGGCAGGATCGCTTCCTTTTGCCGGGGCGGGGCGGCGTGCTTGTTGCGGATGCCGGCCATGACGGTGGCGATGTGACGGTCCTTCCTGTCGAGCGGCTGGCCGCGCTGCACATAGTTCCAGGTCAGCGAGGACAGCCGTCGTTCGATGGTCGAGACGGAGTTCGGCTTCTTGACGCCCGTCGCCTTTCCCGAGGCGCAGGCGGTAATGTAAAGGCCGACGACCTGGGGATCGGCCGGAAACATCTCGACGCCTTGGCGTCGGCACCAACTCGAAAAATGCTTCCAGTCGGCGGCATAGGCGCGGCGGGTGTTAGCCGAGCTCGCTGCTTCGACATAGTCGCGGGCGTGGCCGGCAAGCGCGTCGAGATGCGCCGGCAGGCGTGGCGTGGCGACGGCCGGGAGAGGGGGCGAGGAGTGGTCGGCATCGCCGGCGGAAAGCCAATGATTTGGCTTTTCGAGCGACGAACGCCCGGAGCCATAGCGGAGGGCCGAGGCTTCGGCCGACGGTCCCTCCGGCGCGCGGCCCATTTCCATGACGACATCGACGATGTCGGGCAGGTCATTGGGGTCCTGGTTGTCGGCGTCGTCGGTCATGACAGGGATTATAGCGTGATTTGGCCGGCGACGGCGAGGGGCGATCGAGACAGTCGCGCGGCTGGTTGAGTGCCTTCCGGCTGTTTGATGGCTGTTTCGCAGGCAGCTAATAGCGCTTGTACGCCTTTAAGACACATATACTTGACGCACGGGCGCTGCTCAGCTACATCAGGGACGAGAGAGTAAAGGACGTTCTTATGCCTCGGGCAGCGGTTGAAGCGAACGAACGGATGAATTTGCGGGTGGCGGCGCAGCAGAAGGCGACGCTGATGCGGGCGGCCGCGCTTGTGCACGCGGACTTGACGGAGTTCGTCACCCGTGCGGCCTTGCGCGAGGCCGAAGCGGTCATCGAGAGCGCCGAGAGGATAGAAGTCTCGGAGCGGGATTTCCTGCGCATTCTGGAGCTTCTGGACAACCCGCCGCCGCCGAACGAAAAGCTGCGCGCCGCGATCGCCGCTTTGCCGCGTGACCGATGAGCGTTCCGGCATGGCATGAGGAGCCGATCGCCAAAGAGCACGATCGGAGCGGCTTCGATTGCGGCGATGCGGACATGAACGCGTTTCTGGCCCGTTATGCGCGCCAGAGCCATGAGCAGAACGCCACCAAGACCTATTGCGCGATAGAATTGGCCCGTCCCGGGCGGATCCTCGGGTTCTATTCGATCGCGCCGTCGGCTGTGGCCCACGCAGCCGTGCCGGCGCGGATGACCAAGGGATTGGCGCGCCACGACGTTCCGGGCTTTCTGCTGGCGCGTATCGCCACCGACAGGTCGGTCGCGGGGCAGGGGTTGGGTGGCCAGCTGCTGGTTGCCGCAGCTAGGCGGTGCCTGCGGCTGGTGGCGGAGGGTGGCGGCATCCTTTTGATCATCGACGCCAAGACCGAGCATGCGGCGGACTGGTACGCGTCGTTTGGCGCCGAGCGCCTGCAGGGCCAGTCCCAGGGCGGGCCGTTGCGGCTGGCGCTCCATCTGACGACGTTCGCGGCGGATTTGCGGGCTGCCGGCCATCTTTGAAGGCCAATTTCCAAACGATCGATAATGCAACATTATCGGTCGTATTTATCTCCAAACAGCCGGTGCGGATTCTGTTGATAATTCTCGCATAAACCGCACATTGCGTGTAGGCTGATCTGCAATGAATCGGCCAGTCACACCAATATCGCATCCTATCATACCGCTGCCGCGCGTGCCGGCCTGGGCGGTGCCGCGCAGCACCATCGACAGCGATGTCGAGGCTGCCTATATGGCCGGCAGTGCCCTGAATTCACTCGACAACCTGGTTTGCTACAATGCGCCATGGCTCGGCGCCTGGCGGCAGCGGCTCGCCCTCAAAGCCGCCGCCGCGAGCGTCAAACTGATGCGCCACACCGAGGACGAATCCGCCCTGCGTGATGCCTGGTATCTGCGCCAGCCCGGCGACGAGCTGGGCCCAGCCGGCAACGTGCTTTTGGCTTGGCGAAAGCTCACCGACCGTTCGTTGCTGCCAACGGTCGGGGTTCTGCAATCCGTCGCCGATCTGCTCGGCATCACCTGGTCGGATGTCTTTGCCGAGTGCATCGAGGAGGTTGCCGACGGCGTGCGCTCGGCGGCTCCCGCGCCGGTAATCGCCGCGCGCGCCGCAACGGCGATCATGCGCGAAGACCCGAAGGCCGAAGCCCTGGCCTGGTGGATGGCCGATCTTGCCCTGTCCCGACGCATGGGTTGGTCGCCGGCTGTTCCGTTGCTCGCGACCCAGATCCACGCGGACGTGCTTCGCACCGGTCCGGATCGTCGCCGGGGGCGCCCCGATGCTCCTGGCTTTGAGCGGGCAATCTGCCTTGCCGTCGCGGCCGGCGCGGCGGAGGCCTGCCAGCTCGCCGCCGGTATTGCGCAGCAGGCCGAACGTCTGCACGAGGTCACGCCGAAATTGCGCGCCAAGGGGGCAGGGGACGTCATTGCGTTGTTGCTGTCCGACGATGCCGTGTCCGGTTCCTTCACCAGCAGAGCGATGACCCGCTGGGCCAGCCGCCGGCTGTTCGAGCGGTTACAAAAAGTCGACGCCGTGCGCGAACTCAGCGGCCGGTCGACTTTCCGACTGTACGGGTTGTAGCCATGGGCCGTCCGTCACGCGATGCCGGTCTTCTGGATACCGAACTCGACGCCTTGCCGCCGGACCTTCGCTGGCGCGAATGGATGACGCGCGTGGAGGCCGTCATCTTCGCATCGCCCGAACCGGTCACGCGACAACTGCTCGCGGGCGTTGTCGGCCGCAATTGCAGCATCGATCTGCTGATCGAGGACATCGTCACCGAGCTGGCCCCGCGTCCCTACGAGATCGTCGCCGTCGCCGGCGGTTGGCAGTTTCGCACGCGGCCGCGTCAGGCCGACGTGCTGAAGGCCGCCTTCTGCGGCACCACCACGGGCGCCGAGATAACCGAAGGCGAGATGCTGGTGCTGGCTTCGATCGCCTATCACCAGCCGGTCACGCGTGCGGCGCTGTCCGACATGCTGGGCCGTGAGGTATCGCGCGACATCATAGGCCATCTGCGGCGGCTGGACATGATCGCATCGGGACCGCGCTCGCCCCAGCCCGGCGCGCCCTACACCTATGTGACCACGCGAAAGTTCTTGGAGCAGTTCGGGCTCGATACGCTGCGCGATCTGCCGGATATCGAAGCGCTTGAGGATGCCGGGTTGCTGAGCCAAGGCGCGGTAGGCGATAAATTGGCGCCGATTGCAAATGAAGAGGACGAAGCGGGCGTATTGGAATAGGGCAGCGCAAAGCAGACGGTGAGCGTCGAACCCCCACGAGGAGAGGAGCAGATGAGGTGCACGGTTAGAGCAGTCGCTCAACGGCAACTATCCGCTTCAACCGGTTGTCTTGACAGCGTGCTCCGTTTCCAAACAGGCCGTCCACTTAACGAGGAGCAAGGACCAGATGTAGGGGTGGTGTTCACCAGAACAAGGCGCATGGATTCACGGCAAAACATCATTCGTCTGTGGCCGATCTCGCTGTATTGTCTACAACAGCCAAACTTGGGGGGCATGTGAGCATGGAGGATGAAGCAGAGCTGGTAGATAAGCCGGACGAATTTCTTGAGGCCCTGGGAGAAGGTCTGAAGCAGAGAGAGGGTGTCGATGTCGGCCTGGCAGACGTCCTTAAGAACCACATTCTGAAAGCGGCTCCGGCTCAGAACGCCGTCGCTCAGGCCAAGGACGCGATCCTGAAACTCGCAGCCGAGCGAGCAAATCCTCCGCAGCCAGAGGTGGACAATGACTGACCCCTACTTCCTTCAGTCGTTGGGACTTTCTGGGTTCCGCGCGTATCTCCAACCGAAGACGTTCGATTTCAGAAAAAAGCGCTGTCTGGCGATCTTCGCGCCAAACGGCAGCGGCAAATCCAGCGTCATCGACGCGCTGGAGTTCATGTTCTCTGAGGACGGAACTCTCGAACGGCTCGGACAACGCGCCATCAATAACCAGGCTGGTCCCGTGGCGCTGGCGCACAATCTGGCTGAGGAGGCGAAGATTGCGTCGGCCGTTACGATCGGCGTGGTCTCGGGCAAGGATGTCATCAACGGCAGCCGACCGGCGACGGGGGCGAAGCGACTGATACCGGCGGTGGCCACGACTTTGAACGCCTGCTTCGCGGTGCCGCCGATCATCCGCGGGCATGCGCTGCGCACGTTCGTCGAAACGCATAAGCCTGAACAGCGCTATGCTGATGTCGCCAATTGGCTGCAGCTCGGCCCGCTTGTCGAGGTGCAGAAGAATATTCGTTCGCTGCGCACGCAGGTGAAGGCCGCCGCCGAGGACGAGACGGCGCTGCAGCGCGTTGACACCCAGCTTGCTAAGGAGACGGCCCAGGCGGTGAATACCTGGGATGAGGCGGCGGTGCTTTCCCACGCCAACACGTCGATCCTCGCGCCACTCGATCCATCGCTGGTGCTGGCGGCGCTGGCAGCCGGTGATTCGGCCTATCTCGAACTGGAATCGCGCGCCAAAGCCGAGGAGAACAACATCGGGCTTGCGGGCCTGCGCCAGATCCGCAATGCGGCTGCCGCCTTGCGGGCGCAGACGACGGACACGGAGAGCGGCGAGACCGTCGTCAGCGGTGCGATTCTGACTTTTGACTCGGCCGTCGCGGCGCTGTCGGCGGCGGCGATTAAGGAAACGGAAGAACGCGGCAAGGCGGCGAGCACCGTGTTTCAGGCTTTGTGGAAGGCCGCAGAGCCGTTTTTTGCCGAAGGGGTCGCGGCACCTGACATTTGCCCGGTCTGTACAACACCTGTCGCGGACACGGCGGCGGGTAGCGCTGAGACGATCCGGGCACACATTGCCAAGCACCTTGAGGAATTGGCGGACTACGCCGCCGCTAAGAAGGCGCTCGAGGAGGCCAAAACTGCGGCGACCAAGGCCCATACCCAGTTGGTAGCGGTGCTGCCGGGGTTGATTGGCCACCTCGGCGACGGCGAGGCGGCATTGAAAGCTGATCTTATCGCCTATCAAGCAGACATAGCCGGCTGGCCTCAGACCACCGTTCCTGCCTCGGCTGACATTGTTTCGGCAATCGCCAAGCTGCTCGCCATGCTCGATCAGGCCATTGCCGACATCGAATCGAAGCAAGGCGACCACACCTATATTAAGGCGAAGGCGAAGATCGATCGACTGCTGGAGCTACAAACCGAGCGGAACCTTGCGCTGCGGACACTGGATGAGCTGGTGAAACTCTCCAACGCCTTGACGGCGCAGGCGACGATAATCTCGGCCGAAATCCGCAAGAAGGTGCAGGCTCTGCTCGACAAGCTTCAGACGCCGATGAACGATATCTACAAGCTGATCCAGGGCGCTGGCGCCACGCCAATCCGGCTGGAGCTGCCGGGGGAAGACGACACGAACCAGCAGCGGCTCAACCTTCTGATCGATTTCGCCAAAAACCGCACGGGCGTGCAGCCGGGTGGCTATTTGAGCGACTCACAGATCCATTCGGTGGCGCTCGCGTTGCGGATGGCGGCGATCCAGCAATTTAACGTCGGCGCGCCCATCATCGCGCTGGATGACATCGTCACCTCCTACGATGCCGATCATCGGCGCACCATCGCCGGGCTCATCGCCACCATGTTCGGCGACTGCCAGATCCTGATCACCACTCACGACGAGCGGTTCTTCAATTATTTGAAGGATCAGCTTGAGGCGAAGGCGTGGCACTTCACCCGGATCATTGGCCTAGATCCGGCCTATGGGCCGCGTTTTGCCGACCACAAGGTCAGCGACGAAATGATCGAGGCGCGTTGGGCTGAGGGTCAGTCGGCGGCCAACGAGATGCGCCAGGCCGAGGAGGAATGGCTTCTCGGTATCTGCCGAGATTTTGGGGTCAGCGTCCGCATCCGACCGCTGGAGAGGGCCTATTCCTACGAACGCAGCGAGTTGGCCTCGGCGCTCGCCGGTCTGCTCAAGGATGCCAAGCTGATGCCGGCGCTGGTGCCGGGCGTCAACAACCGGTTCCTCGACAGTTTGGTGAAGGGCGAGATCGAGAATTTCGGCAGCCACTTCCAGGACTGGCCCTATGGCGACGGTTCGATCGGCGACGAGAAGACGCGCTGGGGGGAATTCAAGACCTTCCGCAGCCAGTTCGCTTGCAAGAAATGTAGCCGGACGAAATTCCAGCGGCCATTCGCTCTGAAAAGGCCGGTCTGCGCGCACAACGGCTGCGAGGCTCAGTTCGAGTTCGCGGCGGCTCCGGTGCAGTGAGTGCACAACGCTATTTTCCTCGAGGATTGTATGACAGTTAATGGGCCAAATTTCCGTCAAACATGGCTTTGGCGACAGGCATTTCAAACGCCACGCTCGGATAGTACAATTGAAGAGCAAGAGTTTTTCAGGACGCAATATCTCTCAATTCGAGAGCGTGCGGCGCAGCTCGTTTCCCGGATTGCAGTCGATTTGCCGGCGATGACGGTACACGACATCAGTCATTTGGATGCTCTATGGGACACCGCTTCTTCAGTTTCCGAGGGTGCCGTCAACGTCAATCCGGCTGAGGCATTCGTTCTTGGCGCGAGTATTCTTCTGCATGATGCAGCGATGAGCCTCGCGGCATATTCCGGTGGCCTAGCAGAAGTTAGGACGACCATTGCATGGAAGGACGCCATTGCACGCCTCGCCTTAGGCCGTGTGGACGAATTGACTCAGGTATAGGTTTGAGGGTTCCGCCAAGGAATTCCGTCTGATTCATAGATTGCCGACTGATTCTGGAGGTCGGCGATGTCCACGAGGATGACGGAAGCGGATTGGGTGAACGCGCTGGAGGTCTTTCGGGCCTGGCGATCCATTTCTCCAATTCTCGCAATGTGAGACGGGCGCGGCCCTCGGAATCGTAGCCGCCCCGGATCTTCACATTGCTGAATGTTGTGCCGGGCAGCAGATGCACGGCGCCCATCATTGTCCCGATCAGCCGCTCGATGTGCCCCCCAAAGCGCGGTGTTGCCGGCGGTCGGAACTGGAGTCTCATCCCATACTCCTTGCAGGCATCGGACAATGCCCGTGACCTGAAATCCGCGCCATTGTCGCAGTGAAGAACCTCGGGCAATCCAGCGACAGGCCAGGGGATGTCGATTTCGCGCTCATCCAGCCAGGCAGTCTTGTCGTAGACCGCATGCAGAAGGCAGAGGCCAACAGACGTACTTGATGGCGCCTCCAGTGATAAATGGAACCCCGCGACCATTCTCGTGCAGACGTCGATGGCAATTGTCAGAACAGGTCGACCGATGGGTTTACGAAACTGTTCGTCGACAACGATGACGTCGACAATGGTGTGATCGATCTGCCAAAGGGCGTTCGGCTTGGCGGCATTGAACTGACCAGGGCTTGGCGTGGATGCGGCCTCGATCTCGCGCTCCCCGCGTTTGCGGGCCGCTGACATTGGAATAAGTTCCGAGACCCTCCGCTGGACGGTGCTGCGGTGAGGCGGGGAGAGGCCTTCGGTGAGGCAGACTTCCCGGATACGCCGCAACAGCGCAGCAAGGCTTGGCTTCTCCTTCTTGAGCCAGAAGCCATCCACTTGCTCGGCAATGACGCGCTCAGTTCTCGGGTCGAGCCTGACCGCGCCTTCGTGCGTACCAGGCCTAATCGGCCCGAAGCTGGGATTTTGGCCAAGTTGTGGAACGTTGCGCGAACGGATTGACCACCATGGTTTCCTCGCCTGACAATTTGCTCCTGGAACAGGGAGCGGATTTATGGGCCTGCGTGTTTCGCCTGAGTCGTTGGCCAGGGAATGGAGCCTGTCGTTTGCCGACATCGACTTTGTGAACGCCAAGCCGGCCGGTTCGAGGCTCGGACTGGCGGTGCAGTTGAAGTTCTTCGCAGCCTTCGGATATTTCGCCACCACGGCGGATGAGGTTCCCGGTGAGTCGGTTTCGTATCTGGCCGACCAGCTTGACGGCGGCGAGACCGATCTTGACGGTTACGATTTTTCGGGGCGCTCGGGACGTCGCCATTGTGCAGAAATACTGCGTCACCTGGGTTTTCGGCGTATGAAACGCTCGGATCGCATGGCGCTTGTCGAGTGGATGGCTACAGAGGTTTGCCCAGGGGCGGCATCGGTCGGCGCGATGCTCGATGCTGCCTTTCTCTGGTGTCGCGACCACAAGATTTACGGCTCCTCGCGCAAGGAGATCGAGCGGCTGGTGCGCTCCGAACGGCAACGCTTCCTGGAAACATTTCTCGGCCGTGTGGAGGATCGGCTTGTTCCAGAAACGGCCGCTCTGATGGAAGCCTCTCTCGCCGATCCGGAAAGCCCGACGGGGTTCCACACGATCAAGGGCGATGCCGGGGCGGCGACGCTGGACAATATGCTTGGCCTCGCCGACCGATTGGCATTCATCAAGAAGCTGGAATTGCCGCGGGACTTGCTGACGGGCGCCGGCAAGACCTGGATCGACCAGATTGTCCGGCGGGTCGGCGCTGAAAAAGCCTCCGAGATGCGCCGCCATGCGCCAAGGCGGCAACTCGGCCTCTATGCTGTCTTCCTCATGGTGCGGCAAGCGCAGATCATCGACGGCATGATCGATCTTCTGGTGGAGACCGTGCACAAGATAGGTGTGCGGTCGAGACGCAAAGTCGTTGCCGGGATCGCCCGCGATATCGAGAAGGTTTACGGCAAGGAGCGGCTTCTGGTCGATATCGCGGGTGCAGCGATTGAGACGCCGGACGGCCGGGTTTGCGATGTGATCTTTCCAGTGGCGGGCAAGGAAAAACTTGCGGCGATCATCAAGGAGCATCGGGCGAAAGGCACGCTCGAGCGCCGCATCTATCAAGTGATGCGCGGCTCCTATGCCAATCACTATCGAAGGATCCTGCCGAGGCTGCTTTCGGTGCTGGAGTTTCGCTCGAACAATGCCGTGCATCGGCCGGTGCTCGAAGCTCTGGACTGGATCAGGCGGACGCTCGCCGGCGGATGCCGCATCGTTCCCAGGAACGGCGTGCCGATCGACGGCGTCATCCCGCCGAAATGGCGCAGTGCGATCGTCGGCAAGGACGGGCGCATCAACCGGATCAGCTATGAACTTTGCGTGCTGAGCCAATTGCGCGACCGCATCCGGGCCAAGGAAATCTGGGTGGTGGGCGCCGATCGCTATCGCAATCCCGACGATGACCTGCCCAAGGATTTCGAGACCAGGCGCGCGGCCTACTACGGCGCGCTGAACCTGACACCGGACGCGCCGGCCTTCACGCGCAAAATCCAGGCGGAGCTCGAACGGGAACTGCGGCTGCTGAACGCCGAAATCCCCCGTAACGACAAGGTGCGCATTCTCTGGCGCGGTGAAAACCGCATCTCGATCACGCCGTTCGATCCGCTGCCGGAACCGCACGGCCTTCAATCGGTCAAGTCCGAGATCGGCCGACGCTGGCCGATGACGGAGCTCCTGGATGTGTTGAAGGAGGCCGCGCTCGACACCGGCTTCCTGGACGCCTTTGAAACGTCAGCTTCTCGCGTGGCGCTTCCACGCGGTGCGCTCGACCGGCGCCTGATCTTGTGTCTCTACGGACTGGGCACGAATGCCGGTCTGAAACGGGTTGCAGCCGGATGTTCGGATGTCAGCTACGAGGAGTTGCTGCACGTCGGCCGGCGTTTCATCCACCGCGAGGCGCTCGAAACTGCATGCGGGCGCGTCGCCAATGCAACGTTGGCTGTCCGCAACACCGCCATCTGGGGCGAGACCGGCACGGCCTGCGCGTCGGATTCGAAGAAGTTCGGCGCATGGGACGGCAATCTGATGACCGAATGGCATGTCCGCTACGGCGGCCGGGGTGTAATGATCTATTGGCATGTCGAGAAGGGTTCGACCTGCATCTGTTCGCAGCTCAAGCGGTGCTCGTCTTCGGAAGTCGCTTCGATGATTAAGGGTGTGCTGCGGCATTGCACCGACATGGAGATCCAGCGGCAATATGTCGACAGCCATGGTCAGAGTGCTGTCGGCTTTGCCTTCTGCCGCCTGCTCGGGTTTGAGCTAGCGCCGCGCCTGAAGGCGATTGCACGCCAGAAACTGGCGCTGCCACATCCGGGTCTACGAGCTGAACTGCCCAATTTGCTGCCCGTTCTTTCCAATGTCGTCAATTGGGATGAGATCGAGCGGCAGTACGACGAAATGGTCAAATATGCCGCCGCCATGCACAGCGGGATCGCCGATCCGGAAGCGATCCTGCGCCGCTTTGCCCGTGCCGAGGTGATGCATCCGACCTACAAGGCGCTTGCCGAACTCGGCCGAGCGGTGAAGACGATCTTCCTGTGCCGTTATCTGCGCCACGAGGCGTTCCGCCGCGAAATCCACGAAGGCCTCAACGTGGTCGAAAACTGGAACAGCGCCACCAGCTTCGTATTTTTCGGCAAGGGCGGCGAGATTGCCTCCAACCGGCTCGACGATCAGGAGGTCTCGGCGCTCGCCCTGCATCTCTTGCAGGCATCGCTGGTCTACGTGAACACCCGGATGATGCAGTCGGTGCTGAGCGAGCCACAATGGTCGGTGCGGTTGACGCCTGACGACTATCGTGGCCTTACACCGCTGATCTATGGGCATGTCAATCCTTACGGCCGCTTCGACCTCGATCTCGAGCGCCGCATCGATTTCGAGTGGAAGCAGGCGGCGTGATCACAGTTGGAGGGAGCAAAATGCCCATCTCAAAGAAGCCCTGGAAGAAAGCGGCGACTCCCAAGCAGCCGACAGATGACAGCATACGGCCACCGTTGCCGGACCGGCGCGGCATGGAGGGATTCATGGCCGGCCTTTTCGGCGGGCGCCATGGGAGCGATCCGACAGAGGCGGCACAGGACATCATGTATGAGGCTTGGGAGGCGACCACTCGCAGCAAACGTATCGCGCTGGCCAGGAAAGCGCTTGAAGTGTCGCCGCTCTGCGCTGACGCCTATGTGCTGCTAGCCGAAGAGGAAGCGCGGTCTGGCGAGGAAGTGCTGGACTACTACCAGCAGGGTGTCGAGGCAGGGGAGATGGCCCTCGGTTCGGAAGGGTTCGAGGAATATGCCGGTCACTTCTGGGGCTTTCTCGAAACTCGTCCCTACATGCGCGCGCGGGCAGGTCTTGCCGCTGCGCTCTGGCGGCTTGGTCGTCATAAGGAGGCGATCGGCCATTATCAGGCCATGCTCAAGCTCAACCCCAATGACAATCAGGGCATCCGCTACGTGCTGGCCGGGCATCTGCTGGCCCGCGAAGACATCAAGGCCTTGAAAAAGCTCATCAGGCAATACGAAGACGATGGCGCTGCCGCGTGGCTTTACACGCAGGCGCTTCTCGCCTTCCGGGAAAACGACCCGGATGCCGGCAAACTGGCCGAGGAAGCCTGGCTGGCCAACAGCCATGTGCCTGGCGTCCTATCGGGCAAGCAGCCTCTGGTGGCCTCTATGGACGGGTATATCACCATGGGCGGCGAGGACGAGGCCGCCGATTACGTCGAGGAAAACGGCAAGGTCTGGCAGTCGACGCCCGGCGCTGTCGAGTGGCTGGTGGAAGCGACCAGGAAATTGAAACCGCGCAGACGACGGGGCAGTGCTGGCGGCTAATTTGGGTATACCCGGCCTGAACATCCGCCATGAACACGCCGCGACCGGAAAAGCATGTATATTTTGGGCTCAATCTGCGTTATTGAACAGATCGTTGCGTCGGCACACCCAAAATGAACAGTTTTGCATGACCCGCATCGGATATGCCCGCACCTCCACCGCCGACCAGAACCTCGCCGCGCAGATTGCCGCCCTCAAGGCCGCGGGCTGCGAGGTCATTCGCGAGGAACAAAAGAGCGGGACGTCGCTCGATGGGCGTTCGCAACTCAACACCATCCTGGACTTCATCCATCCCGGCGAGACGCTTGTTGTCACCAGGATCGACCGGCTGGCTCGCTCTCTGCACGACCTTCAGGTGATCGTCGATCGCCTCAACGTGAAGGCCGCCCATCTCTTCGCAACGGAGCAACCCGTCGATACCTCGACGCCCGCCGGCAAGGCATTCTTCGACATGCTCGGGGTGTTTGCCGAATTCGAGACCAATCTGCGGCGCGAGCGCCAGGCCGAGGGGATCGTGGCTGCCAAGAAGCGCGGAATCTACAAGGGCCGGCCACCGAAAATCGACCGCAACGAGATCCGACAAAGGCTGAAACAGGGGCACGGTCCGACGCAAATCGCCCGTGATCTCGGCATCTCGCGCGGCACCGTTTATCAAGTACGGAAAAGCGGATGACAAAGGGTAAGATCGTAACCCGGCTGACGCCAGCGGCATGCGAGGAAATCCAGACCCACATGCTCGAGGCCTGCCAGAAGGTCGCCGCCAACCATGGCCTGGTAGCCGAGAGCGCCGGATGGCGCGGCATGGACACCGGCTTCGCCTTCGAGCTCGTATTCCGTGTCAGCGTTCCCGCCTCCGATGGTACGGCATTCAATCTCGAACAGGACAGGTTCGAGTTCCTGGCCGAACACTACGGCTTGCAGCCTTCCGACTTCGGCCGCGAGTTCCGCACCGGCAGCGAGCGGTTCCAGATTACCGGCATCGATCCCAAGCGGCCACGCTATCCGATCTCCGCCGAGCGAATTCCCGACCGCAGAGGCTTCAAATTTGCCGCTGAACAAGTCGCCATGATTCTTCACGCGCAGAGTAAGCCGTAAAGTTCTTTAATTGTTCTGCGAGTTGGCCAAAATCGCAGCTTCGGGCCGATTAGGCCAGATTTACGACTATGGCGGCCAGCTGGCGCAGAAGTTCGACAACGATTACTGGCTGAGACACGCACGCAAGCACGAGTTTCCGCACGAAATGTTCCGCCAGATCGCCGATGACGGCTTCCTCGGCATCATGGTGCCCGAGGAATATGGCGGCGCGGGCCTTGGTATGACCGAAATGGCCCTGTTCATGGAGGGCACCGCCAATCACGGCATTCCGCTTTTGATGATGGTGGTCGGGCCGACCATGTCGCTGGCCCATATCGCCAGCCACGGAAGCGAGTTCCACAAGAAAGAACTGCTGCCGGCTGCCTGCCGCGGTGATATCCAGTTCTGTTTCGCGATCACTGAACCGGGGGCCGGGTCGAACACGATGAAGGCCACTACGCTGGCCAAGCGTCGAGGCAACCGGTTCAGCCTGTCGGGCGAAAAGACCTTCATCACCGGGGCCGAAGTGGCCGACTACTGCCTCGTGGTGGCGCGGACCAAACCGCATACCGAGGTCAGCCGCAAGACCGACGGCTTTACCCTGTTCGCCGTGGATCTGAAGAAAAAAGGCGTCGACAAGCAGCGGGTGAAGATCTCGATCCCCCTGCCCGAGGAGCAGTGGACACTGTTCTTCGACGATGTGGATCTCGGCCCCGAGGATGTGGTCGGCGAGGTGGACGAAGGGTTCTCGATCCTGTTCGACAGCCTCAACCCCGAGCGTATCATCCTGGCCGCCTTGTGCTGCGGCATCGGCCGGTTCGCCCTGAACAAGGGCGTGGCCTATGCCTCCGAGCGCAATGTGTTCGGCCAACCCATCGGTGCGCACCAGGGCGTGCAGCACCCGATGGCCAAGGCGCACACAGCGGTCGAGATGGCCAGCCTGATGACCCGGCGCGCGGCATGGGAGTTCGACAACAAGCTGCCTGCCGGTGCGTCGTCGAACATGGCGAAATATGCCGCCGCCGAAGCCGGGATCGAAGCGGTCGACGCGGCGCTTCAGGCGCATGGTGGATCGGGCTTTACCGAAGATACGGGGCTTTATGAGATGTACCCGCTGGTCCGCCTGCTGCGCACAGCGCCGGTGAACCGCGAACTGTGCCTGAGCTTTATCGGCGAAAAGGTCATGGGGCTGCCACGATCCTATTGATCGCCACGGCTTGGAACGGAGAACGACATGCAATTTGGAATGCGCTTCCGGCGGGAAGATGCCGCCGACAAGGTAAATGATCGCTTCTGGCACGCGATCGAGGGCACGCCGCTCGACGAGGTGCGCCGTATTCAGGAAGAGCGGCTGCGCGATCAGATGGCCTATCTCAAGGCAAACTCGACTTTCTATCAGGAGAAGTTCGCGAAAGCCGGTGTGGAATTCGACGATATCCGCACCATCGAAGACCTCCAGAAACTGCCCTATACCTACAAGACCGAGATCCGCGAAAGCCTGGCCGCCGAACCGCCGTTCGGCAAACACCGGGCCGCGCCGATGGCCGATATCATCCAGATGCAGGCCTCGTCCGGCACCACCGGAAGCCCGTCTTACGTGGCGCTGACCGAAGCCGATACCGAGATGTGGCACGAGATGACGGCGCGCTGTTTCTTTGCCAATGGCGTGCGGTCCGGCGATATGGTGCTGCATGCGTTTTCGCTGGCCAAGGGTTTTGTCGGCGGCATTCCGGTGATGCAGGGGTTGCAGTACATGGGCGCAATCGACGTGCCTGTGGGGGCGGATGGTGGCGTGGAACGGCTGCTGCGCGCCTGCGCCGACACGCGCCCGCGTTGCATCGTCGGCGCGCCGAATTTCGTGCTGCACCTGGCTGACAAAGCGCCCGAAGTGCTCGGCTGCAAAGCCAGTGAACTGGGCGTCGAACAGATCATCGTCGGTGGCGAACCCGGCGGCGGCATTCCCGCCATCCGGGCCAAGATCGAAGCGGCCTGGGGCGCGAAATGCTGTGAGATGCTGGGCGGCACCGATCTGGGTGTGACCTATTGGGCTGAATGCGATGCCCAGTCGGGGATGCATATGGTCAACATGGACTACATCATTACCGAATTGCTCGACCCCGAAAGCGGAGAAATCATCCCTTGGGAAAAGGGTGCCGAGGGCGAGATGATCTATACCGCGCTCGGCCGTCGGGCGAGCCCGCTCGTGCGATTCCGGTCGGGCGATTACATCGAGGTTCTCGACACCGACTGCACCTGCGGGCGCACCGGGCCCAAGATCCGCTGCACCGGCCGGACCGACGACATGCTGATCGTGCGCGGGGCCAATGTCTTTCCCTCGGCCATCAACAGCGTGATCACCGAGATGGTGCCGGAGACCAACGGCGTCATGCGCATCGTGGCCGATTTCGAGGGTCACACCACGCAGGGCGCGCTGACGGTGATCGTCGAACGCGGTCCCGACCGCGACGCCGCGGATGACCAGGCGCTCAAGAAGAAAATCGAGCAGCGCCTGCGCGATGCCCTTGTCTTCAAGGCCGACGTTCACCTTGTCGCGCCCGACACCTTTGAGAAACCCGGTGCCGCCAAGGTCGCCTTCGTTCTGAGAGAATATCCGGACCTGCCATGACAAGAATGAAATCCCTTCTCGACACCGGGTCCGACGACTTCCGCGCCAACGACGTGTCTTACCGCGAAAAGGTCGATGAACTACATGCCCTCCGGCTCAAACAGCGCGTCGGCGGCCCCGAAAAGGCGCGCAAACGTCATGTGGACAAAGGCAAAATCCTGCCGCGCGAAAGAATTGAAAGGCTGATCGACCCGGGTACACCATTCCTGGAACTCGGCGAGCTGGCCGGGTTGAACAAATATGAAGGCGTGCCACCGGGCGCGGGCATCATCACGGGCATCGGTGTGATCGAAGGCCGTCAGTGCATGATCATCGCCAATGATGCCACCGTAAAGGGCGGCACCTATTTCGGCATGACTTCCCGCAAGCATGTGCGCGCCCAGAAGATCGCATGGAAGAACCGTCTGCCCGTCATCACCCTCGTGGATTCCGGCGGTGCCTTCCTGCCGGATCAGGAAAACATCTTTCCTGACGAAGGCCAGTTCGGGTCCATCTTTCACCAACAGATCGGCATGTCGGGCGATGGTGTGCCGCAAATCGCCGTGGTCATGGGGCCCTGCACCGCGGGTGGCGCATATATTCCCGCGCTCTGTGACGAAGTGGTGATCGTGCGCGGTCAGGGCTTTATGTATCTGGGCGGACCGGAATTGACCTTTGCCGCAACCGGCGAAAAGGTCGAAGCCGAAGAACTGGGTGGCGGCAAGATGCATTCGTCGGTGTCGGGCGTGACCGACCATCTGGCCGAGGATGACGCCCACGCCCTGGCCATCACCCGCGAGATCGTCAGCCATCTGGGCGAAAAGCCCCGGCCCCGCAAGACGCCCGCCGCGCCGCGCCCGCCGGCCTATCCGGTCGAGGAAATCTACGGCATTGTCAGCCGCGATCCCAGGGTGCCGACAGACAACCGCGAGATCGTCGCGCGGCTGGTGGACGGCAGCGATTTTCACGAATTCAAGCCGCTTTATGGCGACACGATCATGACCGGCTGGGGGCGCATCCACGGCCACGAGGTCGGGATCATCGCCAATACAGGCGTGCTTTTCGTCGAAGCCGCGCTGAAGGCGACGCATTTCATCAATCTCTGCGTCCAGCGTGATATTCCGCTGCTGTTCCTGGCCGATGTGAACGGCTTCATGGTGGGCCGCGAGGTCGAGCAGATGGGCATTGCCAAGGCCGGTGCTAAAATGATCACGGCCATGTCTTCGGCCCGGGTGCCGAAATTCACAATCATCACCGGTGGCTCTTACGGCGCGGGATACCTGGCGATGCTGGGCCGCCCGTTCCAGCCGGACGCAATGTTCGCCTGGCCGACGGGACGGTCGGCAATCATGGGGCCGGAACAGGCCGCCAGCGTGCTGGCTCAGGTCCGCGCGCAGATCAACGAACGCGAAGGCAAAAGCTGGACCCCCGAGGAGGAGGAAGCCTTCAAGGCACCGATCCGCAAGGAATACGAAGATTTTCAGGGGGCCTATAATTTTGCTTCCAACCTTTGGATCGACAGCGTGATCGAGCCCTGTGAGACCCGTGACGTCATGGCGCTGATGCTGGATGTAACATCGCGCAGACCCAAGGTCGAAACCAACTTCGGCGTGTTCAGGATGTGAGGAGCGAACCGTGAAAATCAAGACGCTTCTGATCGCCAACCGCGGCGAAATTGCCTGCCGGATCGCGCGCACTGCGCGGGCAAGCGGTATCATTCCCGTCGGCGTGCATTCGCAGGCCGACGTCAATGCCCTGCATGTCCGCGAGATTGGCAAATCTGTCTGTATCGGCGCCGGACCTGCATCCCAGAGCTATCTGAAAATCGACGCGGTGATTGCCGCTGCGCAATCAGTGGGCGCGGATGCGATCCATCCCGGTTATGGCTTTCTGGCCGAAAACCCCGATTTTGCTCGTTCGGTCGAAGCCGCCGGCATGATCTTCATGGGGCCGACGCCGGAAACGCTTGAACGTTTCGGCGACAAGGCCAGCGCCAAAGAGGCCGCCGTGGCGGCCAGCGTCCCGGTGATTTCGGGCGCCGAAGGTGCGCGGTCCGATCCCGAGCAGATTGCCGAGGAGGTGCGCCAAATGGGCCTGCCGGTGCTGCTCAAGGCGGTCGGCGGCGGTGGTGGGCGCGGACAACGGCTCGTCACTGACGAGACCACGCTGGTCGAGGACATCGAAGGCGCGCTGCGCGAAGCAAAATCCACCTTCGGCTCCGAAGGGCTGCTGTTGGAGCGTTTCCTGCCCGAGGCGCGCCATGTTGAAGTGCAGATCGCAGGTGACGGCAAGGGCCATGTGGTGCATCTGTTCGAACGCGATTGCACGCTTCAGCGCCGCCACCAGAAGGTCATCGAGGAAGCCCCGGCCTGGGGTCTGCCCCGAACGCTTCTGGACGACATCGCACGCGACGCGGTGCGCTTGGGCGAAACGCTGGACTATCGCGGGCTGGGCACGGTCGAATTTCTGGTCGCGGGTGGCGAGTATTTCTTCCTTGAGGTGAACCCGCGCATTCAGGTGGAACATCCCGTCACCGAAGCGATCACCGGGCTGGACCTTGTCGCGCTTCACCTGCGGATTGCCGAAGGCGCGGGCCTTGGACTGGTGCAGGACGATCTGACGATCAACGGCCACGCGGTCGAGGCGCGGCTTTACGCCGAAGATCCGGCGATGCAATTCGCCCCGTCGACGGGCACGCTCTCCACGCTCAGCCTGCCATCGGGCCTGCGCATCGACAGCGGCGTCGAAGAAGGCGATGCCGTCACGCCCTACTACGACCCGATGATCGCCAAGCTGATCGTGCACGCGCCCGACCGGGAAACCGCATTGGCACGTCTAGCCACGGCGCTTGATCATGTCGCGGTCGAAGGTGTCGAAACCAATCGCGCCTTTCTGACGGCGCTGGCGCGAAACCATGAATTCGAACGGATGCAGGTGCATACCCGCTGGATCGACGGCAGGCTGGATGAGCTGACACAGGCACCCGGCCTGACCCGCCCAGATCTGTGGAAGGCGACCGCTGCCATTCTCTTCGTGACCCAGTCGCGCAGCGACACAGACGCCAATCCCTGGACCAACCGTGATGCCTTTACCGGCTGGCGGCTTGGACTGGGCGGCGATGCGATTGAAGCGGGGCAGCGCGTGACGCTTACCGATTCTGACGAGGTATCCGAAGAACTGCGCGTCAGTCCTGTCAAACCGGGTGCCAAGTACACCATCCGTTCGGAGAAAGGCGAGGCGCTGATACTGTCGGCACGTGAACTGACCCCGGGCCGTTGGCGTGTCGGCGAAGGCGACACCGTCCATCTGATCGACGCGCGCCTGCACGCGGGCGTGATCGAACTGGATACGCCCGAAGGCCGCCTGGTCTTTCGGCCCGCCGCGCCCCTTGCCTTTGCCGGCGGCGATGCCGCGGCGGATCGCGCCGTGACCTCTCCGCTGACCGGCATGATTGTCGAAATCAAGGTCTCCGACGGTCAGAGCGTGGCCGAAGGCGACGTGGTCGCGGTCATGGAATCCATGAAACTCGAAATCTCGATCCGGGCGGCCGCGGCCGGGATCGCCAGCAATATATCCGTCTCGAATGGGGACATGGTCGATCGCGGCCAGGTCATCGCCGAGATCCTGCCATCCGAGGAGTGATGAAATGAGCGACTTTCCCAAATTCGTAGAATTTCGTGAAGAAGGCCCGCGTGAGGGTTTTCAGATCGAAAAGAAGATTTACCCGATCGAAGAGCGGATCGAACTGATCGACATGCTCAGCGAAACCGGCTTGAAACGCATTCAGGTCGGCAGCTTTGTCAGCCCGAAATACGTTCCTCAGATGGCGGACACCGGCGAGTTGTTCCAGCGTATCAAGCGCAAACCGGGCGTGAACTACACATCGCTGTGGCTGAACGACAAAGGGTTTCGCAAGGCCCTGACCGCGCATGAGGTCGATATCGACCCGCGTCTGCTGTTCTATCCTTCCGAAGCATTCGCCCAATCGAACAACAATTGTTCCTCGGCCGAGATGCGGGAAAAACAACGTGACTGGGTCCGTCTTTACAAGGAAGAGGGATATACCGTCGACGCGGCCTATGTGATGACCGCTTTCGGCTGCAACCTCGAGGGCCCCATCCCCCAAGAACGCATCTTGGACGATTTCCGCTTTATCCTTCAGCTATGCGAAGAAGAGAACATCCCCGTGCCGATCCTCGTGGTCGCCGACACCATGGGTTGGGGAAACCCCGAGGCGGTCAAACGGATGATCGGCGCCCTGCGCGAATTGGCGCCCGAGGCGCGCATCGGTATGCACATCCATGACACACGTGGGCTGGGGATCGCCAACGTTTATGCGGCCCTGTCGATGGGCGTGGACATGTTCGAAAGCTCCGTCGCCGGTCTTGGCGGCTGTCCTTTCGCGGGCCACGGCCACGCGCGCGCCGCAGGAAATGTCTGCACCGAGGATGCAGTGTTCCTGTGTCACGAGCTCGGCATCGAAACCGGCATTGATCTGGACAAGCTGATCGCAGCGGCGGTCAAAGCAGAAGAGATCATCGGTGTGCCGCTCATGGGCCGGGTCATGCACACCGGCGGGTTGGACAAATACCGCAAGTCACGCTGAGGGAGCAAGAAGATGACAAAAGCACTTGACGGAAAGGTCGTTCTGGTCACCGGGGCCGGCGGTGGGATCGGGCGTGATATCGCCTTGATGGCAGCTACCGAAGGCGCCGCCGTGGTGGTCAATGATCTGGGCGCATCCCTGAAAGGCACCGGTCAGACAGAAACTGCGGCGCAGAAAGTCGTCGAAGAGATCAGGGCCGCTGGGGGCGATGCCATTGCCGATGGCGGCTCTGTCACCGATCCCGATGCCGCGCGCGCGATGATCGAAGCCGGGGTCAAGGAATTCGGTCGCATCGACGCGGTGGTAAACAACGCCGGCATTCTGCGCGACGGTTACTTCCACAAGATGACCTATGAGGATTTCGACGCGGTGGTGAAGGTCCATCTTTATGGTGCCTTCAATACCAGCCGCGCGGCCGCCGACTATTTCCGCGAACAGGAAAGCGGCGCGCTCGTGCACATGACCTCGACCTCGGGGCTGATCGGCAATCTGGCGCAGGCGAATTATTCGGCGGCAAAGCTGGGCATCGCGGCCTTCTCGAAATCGGTAGCGCTCGACCTGAAACGCTGGAACGTGCGGTCAAACTGCATCGCGCCCTTCGCCTGGAGCCGGATGATATCGTCGATCAAGACCGACACGGAGGAACAGAAGGCGCGGGTCGAGAAGGTCAAGAAGATGACCCCCGCCAAGGTCGCGCCGATGGCCTGTTACCTGATGAGCGACCGCGCGGCGGATGTGTCGGGGCAAATCTTTGCAGTGCGGATGAACGAGATATTCCTGTTCAACCAGCCCCGCCCGCTCCGGTCCGTCCACTCCGGTGACGGCTGGACCGCCGATGAAATCGCCGAGCGCGCCATTCCCGCGCTCAAATCGCAATTCACACCGCTCGAAGTTTCGGCGGATGTCTTTTCGTGGGATCCGGTCTAATGGGAAAACGCAAAGAAAAAATCAGCTCCGACATTGCCTGGAGCACCCCCGACAAGATCTGCGTGCGCGGGCTCGACTTGCCGAACGAAATCCTCGGCCACATGAACCTGGGCGATCTGGCCTTTCTGCAATTGACGGGCCGCAAGGCCACGCTCGAGGAAAGCCGCGTCTTCAACGCCATCATCATCACCCTTGTCGAACATGGCATCACGCCATCGGCCCTGGCGGCGCGGATGACCTATATGGGGGCGCCGGAATCGCTTCAGGCGGCTGTGGCGGCTGGCTTGTGTGGGCTGGGCACCGTCTTTGTCGGTTCTATGGAAGGTGCCTCGAAAATGCTTTACGAGGCACTGCCACAGGACAAGTTGGGCACCGGTGTCGATCTGGATGCGCTGGCCGTCGAGACGGTGGAAAAATTCCGCGCCCGCAAGATGATCGTGCCGGGGCTCGGACATCCGGTGCACAAGCCGGTCGATCCGCGCACACCTCGCCTGTTCCAGATCGCTGCCGAGAACGGCAAGTCCGGTGAATACATCGAGTTGATCCAGAAAATTCAGGCCGTTGCCGAAGAAAAATCGGGTAAGATGCTGCCGATTAACGCCACCGGGGCGATCGGAGCAATCTGCTGTGAATTTGGCTTCCCCTGGAAGATCGTGCGGGGCTTTGGCGTCATGGCACGCGCCATCGGTCTGGTCGGTCATATCCTCGAAGAGAGCGAAAACCCGATTTCCTATGAGCTTTGGCAGCGTGCCGAGCAGGAAATTCTTGAAACGTCGGGTTCAGGAGCGAAGTAACCGATGCAGACGTCAGCCCCAGACACTCACACCGATCTGCGCGACGCCTTGCGCGCACTTTGCGCGCAGTTTCCGCCAGAATATCATCGCAAGTTCGGCGAGGATGAAACCTACCCCGAGGAATTCGTCGATGCGCTGACCCGCGAGGGCTGGCTCGCCGCGATGATCCCAGAAGAATACGGCGGCTCGGGTCTGGGCCTGACGGAAGCCTCGATCATCATGGAGGAGGTGAACCGCTGCGGCGGCAACGCGGGCCATTGCCACGGGCAGATGTACAATATGGGCACGCTGCTGCGGCATGGTTCGGAGGAGCAGAAACAGAAATATCTGCCCGGCATCGCCAGCGGCGAATTGCGCCTGCAATCCATGGCCGTGACCGAACCGACCACCGGCACCGACACCACCAAACTGAAGACCACGGCGGTGAAAAAGGGCGACCGGTATGAGATCAATGGCCAGAAGGTCTGGATCAGCCGTATCCAGCATTCCGACCTGATGATCCTGCTGGCACGCACCACGCCGCTGGCCGAGGTCAAGAAGAAATCGCAGGGCCTGTCGATCTTCATGGTCGATCTGAAAGAGGCGATCGGCAACGGCATGGAGGTCCGCCCCATCGCCAATATGCCCGGCCACGAAACCAATGAAGTGTTTTTCGACAACCTGGAAATCCCCGCCGAGAACCTGATCGGGACCGAGGGGCGCGGATTTTACCATATTCTTGACGGGCTGAACGCCGAACGTACCCTGATTGCGGCGGAATGTATCGGTGATGGATACTGGTTCGTCGACAAGGCCCGCACCTATGCCGGCGACCGCATGGTCTTTGACCGCCCCATCGGCCAGAACCAGGGCGTGCAATTCCCTATCGCCAGGTCCTATGTGAACATCGAGGCCGCCAATCTGATGCGCTTTGAAGCCTGCAGGCGGTTCGATGCTGGGCTGGATTGCGGAGCACAGGCGAATATGGCCAAGCTGCTGGCTTCGGAGGCCAGCTGGGAAGCGGCCAATGCCTGCATCCAGACCCATGGCGGCTTCGGTTTCGCACGGGAATACGATGTCGAGCGCAAGTTCCGCGAGGCGCGCCTCTATCAGGTCGCCCCGATCTCGACCAACCTGATCCTGTCATATGTCGGAGAACATATCCTCGGCATGCCAAGATCGTTCTGAAGGCCAGGATTATGGGTGAGATCGACCTTGACGCGCTGGCGCCCTGGCTGGGACGCACCGAGACTAAAGAAGACGTTCTGACGGAGGGGCTGATCGACAAATTCCGCGCCACGCTCGGTCCGCATCTTTGGGACGGATCAGGCGATGTCCCGCTGGGAATTCATTGGTGCATTTCCCTTGATACCGTGCCAGCGACCGCCCTGTCAGAAGACGGCCATGCCGCAAGGGGTGGATTCCTACCCCCTGTCCCGCTGCCCGCCCGGATGTGGGCCGGCGGCGATGTTAAACATATCGCGCCGCTGAAAATCGGCGAAACCATCACCCGGCGCTCTTCGATCAGGGATATTGTGGCCAAGCAGGGCCGTAGTGGACCATTGGTGTTTGTGACCGTCGAACATGAGTATCTGAGTGGCAACCGGCTTTGTATCCGGGAGCAGCAAACGATCGTTTATCGTGAGATTTCCACCCCCCGCACGGGCGAGAGCGCAGCTGACGCGGGTGACCCCACCACGCTTAGATCGACGCTGACACCGGATCCTGTTCTTCTGTTTCGCTATTCGGCGCTGACGTTCAATGCCCATCGCATTCACTATGATTACGTCTACGCCACCGAAACCGAAGCCTATTCCGGGCTTGTTGTGCATGGCCCATTGCAGGCCACGCTGCTTCTGAATCTGGCGGCGGATGCGTTGAAAACATCGCCCCACCGGTTTTCGTTCCGCGGCCTCGCGCCACTCACCCTGCCCTGCGAATTGCAACTGCACAATGAAGAGACCGGCACCTCCGGGACAGTCTGGTGTCAGGATCAAAACGGTCTTCGAAGCTTTTCCGCAGAGTACGCGGCTGTCTGATCGGTTTCCTTTGGTAGCGGATTCAGTTGTTGACCAATTTTTCAAACATCTGTTAGGCTGCGCGGAGAGACTTGGTAAAATAGACCAGGCAAACCTCTGAATTAAGAGGTGGGAGGAGGAACGATGCGAGGAAAACTCGTAACCAACGGAAAACCGTGCGGTCAGGCTATGCGTGCCTCCATGAGGTGTTGGGGAAAAGCACGGGTTGTAACATGACCACGAATAACGGGCACGTATCGTCACCGCTTGCGGTGCGTGGCGCAACTTTGAAATTTGGCGGTGTGACCGCGCTCGACGATGTGAGCATCTCCGTGGCCGACGATGAATTGCTTGCAATTATCGGTCCGAATGGTGCCGGAAAAACATCACTTCTGAACGTGACTGCGGGCTTCTACCGTCCGCAGAAGGGCCGTGTCGAATTGTCCGGGCAGGACGTGACCGGCCTGCGTGTTGACCAGATCGCCCGGCGCGGTCTGGCGCGGACGTTTCAGGGCACCCATCTTTTTGCCGGGCAGACGGTGGTGGAAAACATTATGATCGGCCGCCACATGCTGATGAAATCGAATGTAGTCCAGGCCTTTTTCCAGTTCGGTCCCGTGATGCGCGAGGAATCGGAACATCGTGAAGCCGCAGAGGAGATCATCGATTTTCTCGAGATCGAGGCAATCCGCAACCGGCCCGTGGGCACGTTGGGGTATGGGTTGCGCAAGCGTGTCGATCTGGGCCGTGCATTGGCGCAGGAACCGTCGATCCTGCTGATGGATGAACCGATGGCCGGCATGAACTCGGAGGAAAAAGAAGACCTGGCGCGCTTCATTCTCGATGTGCGCGAGGCGCGCAAGATTCCGGTAGTTCTGGTGGAGCACGACATGGGCGTCGTGATGGACCTTGCCGACCGGATCGTGGTGCTGGATTTCGGGCGGGTCATCGCCGAAGGCACCCCGGAAGAAATCCAGAAGGACCCGGCTGTCATAAAGGCATATCTGGGGTAGCGGCATGGTCAAACAACGGACAGCAATGGTCTTTTCGGACCCAGCAGTGACACATAGCGAAACCCTGCCGCAGGTTTTGCTCGCGCGAGCGACATCCACACCGACCAACCTCGCCGAACGGCACAAGCGCCTGGGCATCTGGCGTGAATTCACCTGGGCCGATGTTCTTGACAGGGTTCGCGCCCTGGCTCTCGGGTTGGAGAACCTGGGCTTGTCGGCTGGCGAATCCGTCATGATGATTGGCGAAAACGAACCCGAACATTTCTGGGCTGAATACGCCGTCCAGTCGTTAGGCGGCAAAGTCCTGTCTGTCTATCCGGATCAAAACGCTGAAGAGATTCTGTATCTGGCCGAAGACTCGCAAACGCGGGTTTTTCTGGCGCAGGATCAGGAGCAGGTCGATAAATGCATCGAGATTGCGGGCAAGTACTCGGGCGCCCTGGCGGTCGTTTACTGGGACGATTCCGGTCTGTGGGGCTATGATCATCCCCTGTTGCATTCGTTTGAAAGTGTGAGCGCGGCAGGGCGTCAGATCCACGCCAAGGAACCCGCCAGATTTGAAGAACACGTAAAACGTGGACGGGCGGACGATACCGCCTTGCTGTCCTATACTTCGGGGACCACGGGAAAACCCAAGGGCGTTGTCATCAGCCATCGCTACCTGTTCGACAATTGCTCGCGGGTGATGGGGGCAATCGAAATCGCGCCGGGCACCGAATACCTGACCTACATTTCGCCTGCCTGGGTCACGGAACAGATTTTCGGCCTGTCGATCGGTTTGATCGCGCCCATGGTCGTCAATTTTCCCGAAGGCCCTGAAGACGTACTGACCAACATTCGCGAACTGGCGGTTGATGCACTGGTGTTCAGTCCGCGCCAGTGGGAAAACCTCGCCTCCATCGTTCAGGCCCGGATGCTGGGCGCGGGCAAGTTCCGCAATGCGATGTACAATTGGGGCATGAAGGTTGGCCGCAACGTTTACGTCGAGCGGCTGGAAGGGCGTAGCCCCAGCCTTGCCGCACGCCTGCAGCTTCCCTTTGCCGAAGCTCTGGTGCTGCATCACCTGCGCGACAATCTTGGCCTTGGTAAGGCCAAAAACGCAATGAGCGGCGGCGCCCTGATGGCACCTGACGTCTTTCGTATGTTCCACGCGATGGGGGTTAAGCTGCGCAACGTGTATGGCGCGACCGAAATCGGCCTTCTGACCGCGCATGTCGGCGAAAGCTATCAGCTGGAAACCAGCGGCAGCTGGATGCAAAGCAACACGAACTACGGCGAACCGCTGGAATACAGGGTCTCGGACGAAGGGGAGCTTCAGGTGCGTGGCGGATCGGGCTTCGGCGGCTATCACGGCAAGCCCGAAAAGACCGCAGAGGTGCTGACCGAAGACGGTTGGTACAAGACCGGTGATGCGGTCTCGATGACCGACGACGGCGAGCTATTGTTCTTTGACCGTGTCAAGGACATGCGCCGCCTGGCAAACGGTCACAGCTATCCGCCGCAGTTCATCGAAACGCGGTTGCGGTATAGCCCCTTCATCAAGGACCTCATGACATTGGGCGACGAACGCCGGAATTTCGTCAGCGCGCTTATCAATATCGATATGGAAGTTCTCGGGCGTTGGGCGGAAGAGAACAAGATCAGCTTTTCGACCTACACCGATCTGTCGCAGAAACCCGAAGTTCTGGACCTTATCAAAGGCGAAGTGGCGCGCATCAATGCGCTCCTGCCCGAAGGCTCGCGCGTGGCACGTTTTGCGAATTTTCCCAAGGAACTCGACCCGGATGAAGGCGAGTTGACCCGCAGCCGAAAGCTTCGCCGGGCCTTTCTGGAGGAACGGTATGCCAAGCTCGTCGAGGCGATCTATGCTGGCGATGACGAGACAGATCTCGAAATCGCTGTGACCTATCAGGACGGTCGTCAAGGCGTTCTCAAGACCACGGTTCGCGTGTCGGATGTTGAAAACGCATCGAAGGCTGCCAAGCGGCAGTCCAAATCTTAAAGGAGGTCGGCGACAATGGTCTATTTCATCAATGACATCATTACCGGGGCTTTGATCGGCCTTCTGTATTCGCTGGTGGCCATGGGCTTTGTTGTGATTTATCGCGCCAGCAAGGTGTTCAACTTCGCGCAGGGCGAGCTTGTGATCATCGGCGGGTTCATCGTCTGGTTCACAACGATGCAAGCGGGGCTTAGCCTTTGGTTGTCGATACCCCTTTCGCTGGTTCTGGCCGGGCTGGTCGGGTACGCAATCGAACGGATTTTCCTGACAAAGCTGATCGGTGAATCGGTTTTCTCGATGGTCATGGTCACCGTCGGTCTTCTGATCCTGCTGCGCGGTCTGGTGCTGCTTGTGTTCGGTCCCGCCGTGCGGCCCTTCCCGATCATTTTCCCGCTGAAACCCTTGTTCCTCGGCGACATGTTGATCCCGATGAACCTCCTGATAGGCGGGATCATCACCATTGTCGCCGCCGTCGGCCTGTCGTGGTTCTTCAACCGGACCCGGTCCGGCCTGCGGATGACCGCCGTGGCGGAAGACCACGTCGTGGCCTCCTCGATGGGCATTTCGGTGAAAGGCTCGATTGCCTTTGCCTGGGTTCTCGGGGCAATCCTGTCCACAATTGGTGCGATGATCTTTCTCAGCGGCAAATCGCTGACCTTCCTGGCCTCGGATATCGGGTTCGCGGCCCTGCCGGTGGCGCTGTTTGCCGGGCTGGAATCCATCGGCGGGCTGATCCTTGCGGGCGTGATTATCGGCATCGTCCAGAGCCTGACAACCAACTATCTTGACCCGCTGATCGGAGGGTCACTGGGCAGCGTTGTCCCCTATATCATCATGCTTGCCATTCTGCTGATCCGACCGACCGGCCTGTTCGGCTGGCGCACAATTGAACGGGTGTAATCCATGGACCCTTCCGGCGTATTCCCGACAAGCTATCGCAGTGACAGACGTTTGATCCGAACGCGCTGGCAGTTTCTGGCCCTCGTCGTATTCATGGCTCTACTGCTGTTGGCGCCTTACCTGGTGAGCAGCCGTATCATCGCTATCCTGAATATGATGATGATCAGCGCCGTCATCGCCGTCGGGCTTCAGATCTGCACCGGCTATGCGGGCCAGATCAACCTGGGTCAGGCGGCTTTCATGGGGGTCGGGGCCTATACGGCCTCGATACTGGCCTCGAAGACCGGCCTTACGTTTCTGCTGACCATTCCTCTGGCCGGGCTCTCGGCTGCGCTGTTCGGCTTTCTCTTTGGCTTGACCGCGGCGCGGATCAAGGGGTTCTATCTGGCACTGACCACGATTGCAGCTCAGTTCCTGTTCCACTTTGCCGTATTGAACCTGCCGTCTACCTGGCTGGGTGGATCGAACGGTATCACCGTGCCCCCGGCCGAGCTTTTCGGGCTGCGATTTGTCAGCGAATCTTCGCAGTTCTATCTGAATTTCGCGGTCACCGCGATCATGGTGGCGGGCGCGTTCGGGATCGTTCGGTCACGCTTCGGCCGTGCCTTCGTGGCGGTCAGGGATGATGACGTGGCCGCGGGTATAATGGGGATCAATGTCGCGGCCACAAAGGCAAATGCCTTCCTGATCGGCGCTTTCTATGCGGGCGTCGGCGGGGCGCTTTGGGCCTATCTGATCCGCTTCGTGGGGGTAGACCAGTTCACCCTGTTTCACTCGATCTTCTTCGTCGCGATGATCATCGTCGGCGGGATGGGTTCAATCGTGGGGGCCCTGATCGGCGTCTTCATTATCCGCATCATCCAGGAAATTATCGCGACGGTCGGCCCCAATATCGCCGACTCGGTATCATTCCTTGGCGGTGACATCGTGTTCGCTGGCATGAATGTCGTTCTTGGCGGCGTGATCGCATTGTTTATGATCCTCGAACCCAAGGGGCTGATGCACCGCTGGAACATCCTGAAGTCGTCATACCGTATCTGGCCGTTTCCTTACTGAGAAATAGAGCGGCTCTAAACCTGGGAGGAAGAATATGACTTACCAATCGAATCGAGGTCTTCGCGGCTTTCTGGCTGCGGCTGCCTTGGCGGCCGCGGCGACCATGCCTTTGAAGGCGCAGGCCGAAGAGACCTATAATCTGGCCCTGCTGTCGGACTTTTCCGGCCCTTATGCTGACATCATGCCCATTCTGGCCGGCGGACGTGAGGCTGTGTTCACCTGGTGGAATGAAACCCGCGGCAAGGAACTTGGCGTCACGCTGAACTACAAAAACTACGAAACCCGCTATGACGCGGCACAGGTGGCAAGTCTCTGGCCCGGGATCAAATCGGAACTGGACCCGATTGCGGTTGTCGGCCTCGGCGGGCCCGACGTCGCGGCCCTTTCCGAACGCCTGCCGGAAGACAAAATCCCGATGTTCATGGCCACAGCGGCCTACGGTTTTGCCTGGCAACCGGATGCCTGGATTTTCAACCCACGCCCGACCTATTCGCACGAAAGTGTCGGCTTTCTGAACTGGATGCGTGAACAGCGCGGCGGAGACGAACCGCTCAAGGTTGCGATCCTCGCCTCAGAAGCATCGCCTGCCTATGTCGACATGGCAAAGGGCATTGAACTCTATGCCGAAGAGCACCCCGAGGAGATCGACCTCGTCGAGGTCATCTATACCGAAGTTCAACCCACCGATCTGACGGGGCAAATGCGCCGCGTTGTACGAGCCGGGGCCGAGGTGCTGGTAATCCAAACGAACACCTCTATCGTGGTTGCCGCGAAACGTGGGCTGCAGGCCAACGGGGCGAACATCCCGATCATGATGAGTTCGCATAACGGGCTTCCAGCCTCGGGTAGCGCGCTTGGCGGGCTTGAGCAAATGGAGGGGGACTTTGAAGCCTACGGCATGGTGATTGCGGCCGATGAGGACACTCCCGCGCGACAATTCTACGAGACATTGGTTGCCGATTACGGACTCGAAGCACCTTGGAACGTCGTGACCGCAATGGGCGTATCTCAGGGTCTCTATACCGTGACCGTGATCGATCACGCGATCGAGGCGAACGGCGCCGAGGGCCTGACCGGAGAGATGGTACGTGAGGCGCTTTTTGCCAAACCGATCACCACCGAAGAAACCCATGGGTTCCTGCCGACCTTGTCCTTTACGCCAGAAGCACCGTTCCCATTGGAAGGCCTCAAAGTGAATGTGGGCACCGTCAAAGATGGGAAAATCACCACCGCGGCAACGGGTGTCGACGTTCCGCAAGTTGAGAAATGGTGAATTAATCCGGGCGCCGCAGTCGCGGCGCCCGTTCTGATCCTTAGCCCCGGGCAATATGACCATGCTGGAACTCAACAACGTAGAGGTGACATATTCCGACGTCATCCTGGCGCTCAAAGGCGTGTCCATGACAGTCCGTGCGGGACAATGTGTTGCTCTGCTCGGTGGCAATGGCGCAGGAAAAAGCACGACGCTTAAAGCCATCTCGGGAACGCTCAAATCCGAGGATGGAACCGTTTCGGCGGGGTCCATCGTTCTGGACGGAACTCCCATTCAGAACATGGAAGCCTCGGAAGTCGTGAAGAACGGTCTCATCCATGTGATGGAAGGGCGGCGCGTTTTGCGGCATCTGACGTCAGAGCAAAACCTGATCGTCGGCGGGCACATGGTGCCCAACTCCGCCGAGCTGAAAAAGCGCCTGGACCATGTTTACACCTTGATGCCCCGGCTTGCGGACCTGCGCAACCGCACCTCTGGCTTCATGTCTGGTGGCGAACAACAACTGCTGCTGATCGGCCGGGCCATGATGGCCAGCCCCAAGATCATCGCGATCGACGAACCGTCGTTGGGATTGGCCCCGATGATGGTCCGGGATGTTTATGAAGTGCTCAAGCAGCTCAAGTCAGAAGGCACGACCTTCTTCCTGGTCGAACAAAACAGCGCCGCGGCGCTATCGATCGCCGACTATGCCTATGTGATGGAGAACGGCCGGATCGTGATGGACGGCCCTGCCGACAAGCTCGCTGACAACGAGGACATCAAGGAATTCTATCTCGGCGTAACCGCATCGGGCGAGCGCAAAAGCTATCGAGATATCAAACACTATCGCCGCCGGAAGAGATGGCTGGGATAGAAAGGAGCGAAGATGAGTAACCTGCTTTCCATCAAAGGTCGTACCGCATTTGTAACCGGAGCGGGGCAAGGCGTTGGTCGGCAAGTCGCGCTTTATCTGGCGGAACACGGAGCCGGTGCCATCGTTGTCAACGATTTTCACGCCGAACGGGCCGAAAGCGTTGCCGCGGAAGTGGAGGCAGCGGGTGCAAAGGCTCTGCCGCTCGCCTTCGACGTCTCGGATTTCGACGCGGTTGGCGCGGCGTTTGCCGAAACGCAGACCACATTTGGCGGCGTGGATATTCTGGTCAACAATGCGGGCAACGCCGGGCCGACATCGCGGCTCGACGATCTGGTCCCTTTTTGGGAATCCGATCCCGATGAATGGCGCCGCTGGATGGCCACCAATTTCGATGGGGTGCTGAACTGCACCCGTCACGCCATGCCGTTGATGGTTAACAGTGGCTATGGGCGCATTGTGACCGTCATTTCCGACGCCGGCCGTGTCGGTGAACCGCATCTGGCGGTTTATTCCGGGGCCAAGGCCGGTGCGGCCGGCTTCATGCGGGCAATTGCAAAGGCCGGCGGCCGGTTCGGGATCACCGCGAATTGCGTCGCCTTGGGGGGCACAAGAACTCCGGCTGTCGCCGACCTGATCCCGGATGCAAAGACCGAGAAGCGGGCATTGTCGCAATACGTGATCCGCCGTCTGGGCGAGCCGGAAGACCCCGCCGGAATGATCCTGTTCCTCTGCTCGGATGCTGCCAGCTGGATCACCGGACAGACCTATCCAGTGAATGGTGGGTATTCGTTTGCCTGCTAGAGTAGACATCGACCAACCGCCGCCTCTAGGTGGCGTCGTCCGAAAAAACGCTGTCATTATCTGCCCCGAGTTCAGGGGGCAGATTCGGTGTTGCGGTTTCGAAGCCATCAAATTTCAACGGCTGGACAATAAAAGTCTCGGCCTTGCCGCCGTCATGCGTAATCTTGCGCAGCAGCTGGCGCGCACGCACATGGGGGTCGTCCAACGTTTCGACCAGGGAATTGACCGGACCCCATGGCACCCCCGCCTTATCCAGAAGGTCGCCCCATTCGGCGCGCGTCTTGCCAACCAGAATCGCCGCGATTTCTTCGCGCAGCGCGGCCTTGCGGGCGACACGGTCGCGGCCTGTCAACGGCGCAAGATCCGCCCTGTCGATCACATCGCAGAACGGTTTCCAGAACCAGTCCTCATGCGCGATGGACAAGGTCAAGAGCTTGCCGTCTTTGCAGGTGAACACGCCATAGCCCGGCTCGGCGATAAATTCGCCCAGCGGTGTTCCATTGGCGGCGGGAACGAGGAATGCGGTCAACATCGAAACCACCGCATCCGACATGGACACGTCCACGTAACGCCCCTGCCCTGTGCGCTGGCTCGACACCACCGCCGACAGGATTGCGATCGCCGCGAACAACGCCGCGCCAACATCCGCAAGGGGGATCGGCGGCACAGGGCCGGGCTGCTTTGCATCGGCCTGATCGGCCAGCAAACCGCCAACCCCTTCATAGCTCAGGTCATGGCCAGCCCTGTCACGATAGGGGCCGTCCTGCCCGTAACCCGAAATCGATACATAAACCAGCCGCGAGTTGACACTACGCATGTCCTCGAAACCGGCACCCAAGGCCGCAAGCTTGCCAGGGCGGAACCCTTCGACGATGACATCCGATTCCTTGGCCAGTTCGCGAAACCGTGCCAGCCCCTCGGCCGATTTCAGATCCAACGCAACGCTGCGCTTGCCTCGGTTCAGTGCCCGGAACAAGGGCGGAAATTGCCGGGCCGGATCACCGATGCCCGGGCGTTCAATCATGATCACCTCGGCTCCCATGTCGGACAACAGCATTGTGGCATAGGGACCGGGAAACTGTTCGGCAAGGCTGAGGATTTTCAGGCCGGCCAGGGGTGCAGTGCTCATATCAATCTCCAGTTCTTTTGTTTTCCACGTGCGGGTCCGCCCGAGTGCAGCGTAAATCGCCGCAAAAGACAAGGCGAAAAACCAATAATATGTATAATTATCAGGAGCTTAGCATGAGTGAGGCAAAGCAGACGCTATTCGTTGAGCGGGTCGCAAAAACTGAATGGATTACCTTCCAGCGCACCGAACAGCTCAACGCAATGTCAACGCAGATGCTGCGCGAGATGGCGGCAGCACTGGAATCGGCGCTGGCCGACGATGGGGTGCGTACAATTGTCCTGACCGGCTCTGGCCGGGCATTCTGCGCCGGTGCCGATCTGAAAGAAGTTGCTGGCGCCAAACATGCACCAGGCGAGCCGGATCTTCTGGATCTTGTCGATCACACGTTTGGGCTTATGCGACATGGCCCGAAACCGGTGATCGCCGCAGTGAACGGGCTGGCGATGGCGGGCGGTTTGGAAATGGTGATGGCCTGCGATCTGGTCTTTGCCGCCGAAAGCGCGCAACTGGGCGACGCACATTCCAACTTTGGCGTCTTTCCCGGGGCCGGCGGTGCGGCGATCCTGCCGCGTAGGATTGGCCTGAACCGCGCGAAATACCTGCTGTTCTCGGGCGAGAACGTTTCGGCACGGGACATGATGGACTGGGGACTGGTGAACAAGGTCGTCGCGGACGAAGACCTGCGACAAGCGGTGCAGGCCTTTACCGACAGGCTGGCAGAAAAAAGCCCGGCGGTCTTACGCCGCATGAAGACGGTTTCCAATCGGTCGCTGGACGTGGACGAAACCGCCGCGCTTTCCGAAGAGATGCTGAACCTGCGCGCGCACATGCGATCCTGGGACATGCACGAGGGTCTGTCGGCGTTCAATGAAAAACGAAAACCGCAGTTTCGCGGATACTAGGTCAGGAGGACAAACGATGCAGGACATTTACATCGTTGGCATCGGGATGACGCCGTTCGGAAAGTTCCGGGACAAAACCATCAAGGACATGACCGGCGAGGCCGTCGCCGCCGCGCTTTCCGATGCCCGAGTGACGGCAGATCGTATCGACGGCGCATTCTTCTCGAACGCGGTGCAGGGCCACATGGAGGGCCAGCACATGATCCGCGGCGAAATCGCGCTGCGTGAAATGGGCATTCAGGGCATTCCGGTGGTGAATGTCGAAAACGCCTGCGCCAGCGCCTCGACCGGGTTCAAACTGGCAGTCGATTTCCTCAAGGCCGGCAATGGCGACTGCTGTCTCGCCGTGGGCGCCGAAAAGATGTATTCTGACGACCGTGCGTTGATGTTTTCGGCCTTCGACAGCGGCTGGGACGTCAGCAACAGCGAAGAGGTCGCGCAACGGCTGGCCGATCTGGGTGCAGGGGTCGAGGAACCCGAAGGATCGAAATCGCCCAAGCCCTACAGCGTGTTCATGGATGTCTACGCAGGCTTCGCCCGGCTGCACATGAAGACCTTTGGCACAACTCAGGAACAGTTCGCCGCCGTCGCCGCCAAGAACCATGCGCATTCCGTGCATAATCCACTGGCGCAATACCGAGAAGCCATGAGCGTCGATCGGGTATTGGCCGCGCCGCCGATCACCTATCCGCTGACCCTGCCGATGTGCGCCCCGATCTCGGACGGGGCCGCTGCGGCCGTTTTATGCACCGGCGAGGGGATAAAACGTCTGGGCCTAGATCCCGCGCGCGCGATCAAGGTCAAGGCCGCGATCCTGCGCTCGGGCACCGATCGTCCGCCGGAAGATTACAAGAACCACCTGACCCGGCTTGCCGCGCTTGAGGCCTATGAACAGGCCGGGATCGGCCCCGAGGATATATCGGTGGCCGAAGTGCATGACGCCACGGCCGTGGGCGAAGTGATCCAGATCGAGAACCTCGGATTTGTCGAATTCGGCGAGGGCGGTCCCGCCAGTCTGCGCGGCGAGACAAAGATCGGTGGACGCATTCCGGTGAACCCCTCGGGCGGGTTGGAATCCAAGGGCCACCCGGTCGGTGCCACAGGGATAGGGCAGGTTTTCGAACTGGTCACGCAACTACGCGGCGAAGCTGGCGCGCGTCAGGTCGAAGGGGCAAAGAACGCCATCGCCGAAAACGGCGGGGGGTTGCACGGGGTAGAAGAAGCGGCCGCCTGCGTCACCATTCTGGGCCGTTGAAACAAGGAGACGAACCATGGAAAACGTGATCGCCGCCGCTCAGGCAATCTATACAGATGAGCAACGCATGTTGCTGGAAAACTTCCGCAAGATGGCCGAGGCAGAGTTCGCGCCGCTGGCCGAGAAATACGAGAACCTCGGCCACCCCCCCGATGCGAAAACCCTGAAGTCCCTGTTCGCCAAGGTCGAGGAATTCGGGCTGATCAGCGGCCTGATCCCCGAAGAGGACGGCGGTGCCGGAATCGACCGCATGACCTATGGCATCCTATACGAGGAACTGGCCCGGATATGGGCCGATCTGGCAATCGCGGTGCTGATTCAGGGTCATGCCGTGTTCGCGGTCAACCTCTTGGGAAATGTGGCGCAGAAAGAGGCCTATCTGAAGCCGCTCCTGCGCAGCGAACGGATCTGTGCCACCTGTATTTCCGAACCAGAGGTCGGTTCGAACGTACGCGAGGTCAAGACACGTGCGGACCGCGAGGGCGATAAGATTTTCGTCACTGGCCAGAAGCTCTGGATTTCCAATGGGGCCCAGTCGGATTTCGCCATCGTTGTCTGCAATCTGGACGACGGTATTTCCATGGTCATCGTCGACCGCGATACCGGCAACTACGAGAGCCGCGAATTGCGCAAGCTGGGGCTTGTCGGTGCATCGACCTGCGAATTGTTTTTCGACCGTGCCGAAACCAGCGCTGACCATGTTCTGGGTAATGCAGGCGGCGGCCTGTTCCAGACATTGAAACTGTTTGAGAGCGCTCGCGTGTTTGTCGGCCTGACGAGCATTGGCATAGCGCAGGCGGCGTTGGAATGTGCCGTCAAATATGCGCAGGATCGCCAACAACATGGTAAGCCGATCGGCGGGCACCAGTTGATTCAAGGCTACCTGGCCGACATGGCCACGCACCTGGATGCCGCGCGCCTGTTGTGCCAGCGCGGGCTGCAACTTCTGGACCTGGGCGTGCGCTGTGACACCCAGACCTCGATGGCGAAATGGTATGCAACCGAAATGGCCGTCGAAATCGCCGGCAAAGCGGTGCAGATCCACGGCGGCAACGGCATCACCAAAGAGTTCCCCGTTGAACGGCACTTCCGCAATGCAAAGGTCATGCCGATTCCCGATGGCACCACCGAAATCCAAAAACTGGTCATCGGGCGCAACCTGACCGGGCTTAACGCGTTCTGAAAAGGGCCTTGGCCGCCCCACCGTCGGCGCTCGTCAGCGTCGAGGGTGGGCACGACCCGGAGTGATCGCGATACGGGCGAAGAGTCAGTAGGACTTGGGCATCCCCAATGCCTTCTCGGCCACGTAGGAGAGGATCAACTCCTCGCTGACCGGCGCGATGAAGTTCAGTACGCTTTCGCGAAAGTAACGCTCGACGTGGTATTCCTGCGCGAAGCCAAAGCCGCCGTGGGTGCGCACCGCGCGGAATGCCGCTTCGTAGGCCGCCGAGCCGGCGAGGTTGCGCGCGGTATTGGCCTCCAGCCCGCAGGGCTTGCCCTGATCGTAAAGCGTGGCGGCTTTGTAGGTCATCAGTTCCGCCGCCTGAAGGCGCATCCACACCGAGGCCAGCGGATGCTGGATCGCCTGGTTCTGGCCGATTGGACGGTCGAAGACGACGCGTTCGCGCGCATAGGCGGCCGCCTTTTCCAGTACGTACATCCCAAACCCGACCGCAGCCGCGGCGACAATGATCCGCTCGGCATTCAGCCCGTGGAGCAGGACCTTGAAACCCTCACCTTCCGCGCCGATGCGGTCCTCTTCGGGCACCTCCAGCCCATCAATGAAGATAGCGTTGGAGTCGACCGCCTTGCGGCCCATCTTGGCAATTTCATGCACGTCGATCTTGCTGCGGTCGAAATCGGTGTAGAACACTGACATGCCGTCGGTCGGTCGCTCGCAGTCCTCGATGGGCGTGGTCCGGGTCACCAGCAGGATGTGATCTGCGCGCTGTGCGGTCGAGGTCCAGACCTTGCGCCCGTTGACCACATACCCACCGTCTTCGCGTCGGCGCGCAAAGGTCGAGATATGCGTGGTATCAAGGCCGGCGTCCGGTTCGGTTACGCCGAAGCAGGAGCGGTGCTCTCCGCGGATCAGAGGCGGCAGCATTCGAGCCTTCTGTTCGTCGGTGCCGAAGCCGACCACCGGTTGCAGCCCAAAGATATTGATATGCACCGCGGAACTGGCCGCCGCGCCGTAACGCCCGATCTCCTGCATGACCAGCGATGCCTCTGTGATACCCAGGCCCGATCCGCCATACTGCTCTTCCATCGTGACGCCATAGAAACCGCCCTTTGCGATCTCGGCCGCAAAATCTTCGGGGAAGGTCCCGGTTCGTTCGCGTTCCAGCCAGTAGGCATCGTCGAAACGCGAGCAGATCCTGGCCACCGCGTCGCGGATGGCCCGTTGCTCTTCGGTGAGATCGAAATCCATGCGATCACTCCTTCTTCTGACGTGGGTGTGGTTCGCCCGAATGCTCGGGCGGGGCGGGTTCCGCCATATGCGGGCGCCAGGAGCCGGGATCTCCTGTGGCGAGATTGCCGAACTGGCGCTCGGCGGAAAAGACGTCGCTGCGGATCTGCACGAGGTGAGCCATGACCGGGCGGCCTTCGGGATCGAACAAGCGCGAGACCACATGGGCCACCGGCTCGCTGAGGGTGATGCCCAACAGGTGCGCGGTGGCGATGTCGGCCCGAACGATGGTGATGATCTGGTCGCCCGACAGATCCGTCATGCCGGTGTGGTCGCGCAGCAGTTGCGAATATAGCTGCGTTTCGTCAGCGCCCTCGGGCAGCATCTCGAAATAGCGTTGCGGCAGCCACAGATCGACCAGCGAATACGGCTGCTGCCCGGCGTGATGGCGCTTGCGCACATGAACCAGCGGCGTTTCCATCCCCGTCAGGTCGCGGCCAAGATCGGGAAGCTCCTTACAGGGCGCACGCGACAATATATCTATACGCACCTGTGCCCCGAGCGTCAGCGGATCGTAGGCGGGCGCACGTGGCTCGCTCTCCTCGGCCGCCGCAGTCACGAAGGTGCCCAGTCCGCGCGTGCTGTCGATCATGCCCTCATTGCGCAGAACCCCAAGAGCCTGGCGGACGGTTTCGCGCGCCAGGCCGTATTCGTCGCGCAGGGCCGGAAGGGTTGGCAACTGGCTGTGTATGGGCCAATCGCCGCAGCGAATCTTTTCGCGAAATAGGCTTGCGAGCTTGAGATACAAGGGGATGCCGTCACGCTGCCGAAGCAGTTCCCTGGCCGAGCCTTCCTCCGGGCGGGGACAGTGGCCGACGCCGGTGGTCCGGGTGCCGCTCAAGGCTGGTCGCCGGACCGAGGCACCGCTCCTGTCAGACCGTCGTTTACCGACGAGTCCTGCTCGGGTTGCACAACGACACCGGCCTTTATCAGTTGAGCAACCCTTTCCGGTGAGAAGCCGAACTCTTCCAGGATCGCCGTGCCCTGTGCGCCAAGGGCAGGTGCCGGAAGATCGGGGCCCATCTCGACGCCGCGCATCGTATAAGGGCTTCGGACCCGGCGCATCGGCCCCTGCTGGGGATGGTCATAATCTTCTATCAGGCCAACGGCGCGGACATGCGGATCGTCGGGCAGGTCCTCCATCGCCATCACTGGGGCATTGGGAATATCGAGGGCATCGAACAGCGCCTGCCACTCTGCGGTGGTCCGCTGCGGCAGGATATGCGTTACAACAAGTTCATAGAGTTCGGGAAAATGCCGCTGTGCGGTCGCCGCGTCGGTCATCATGGGGCCGTCGGCCACGTCGTCGCGACCCACAGCACGCAGAAACCGCTGCCATTGATCGAATTTGTAGATCCCGTGCGCGATGAAACCGTCGCTGGTTTGCGCTGGTTTGCGGAATGGACTCATGACCCGCGCATAGCCGAACCCGCCTTCCGGAGGCCGGAAGGCCGCCCCGTTGAAATGCTGGCTCAACATCACCGATATCATCGTTTCGAACATCGGCGTTTCGATGTAGCACCCTTCGCCGGTGGTGCGCTGCCGGAACAGGCCGGCCAGCATCGCCTGACCCAGCGCCAGCCCGGTGATCTTGTCGGCGGCCACCATCGGCACAAAGGCGGGGGCACCTGCGTTGCGCCCGTTGGCCTCGGCCAGACCCGACCGGGCCTGAATCAGGTCATCGAAGGCGGGCAAGTCGGCATAGGGCCCGTCCTGCCCGAACCCGATCGCGGCGCAGTAGACGATGCGCGGATTGACCTCCCGCACGGCGTCATATCCAAGACCCAGCCGCTCGATCGCAGGCACTCGCATATTGTGAACCACGATGTCCGCCTGACTCAGCATCTCCAGCAGCGCCGCACGCCCTTCGGGGGATTTGAGATCAAGCGCAATGCTGCGTTTGTTCCGGTTCACCGCCATCCACTGAGCGGTCATACCCGGCACGCGCGAGGCGCCGAGGCGCCGATAATAGTCGCCTTCCGGCGCTTCGACCTTGATCACATCAGCGCCGAAATCGCCCAGGAACTGGGTGGCGTAGGGGGCCAGGAGAATATGGCCCAGCTCTACCACGCGCACCCCGTCGAGCATTTGAAACATGATTCCCCCCCCCGGCACCGGATCGGCTGCACCGACCGCACGCTACAAAAGACTAAAAGACTGTATTGCTAGTTTTTTTGCACGGGGAGCGTTGACATGCAAGGGGGCCTTGCTAAGTTTGGCGCCACAATGAGGCTAAGGCGGCTCGTTTCCGGCGTGGAAATCGCCGATGGAAATGGCCCGAAATAGCGCCAAAAAAAAGGGGGGGGGTGGCCGCAATGGAACCGCCGAAGAAAAGGGGGGGCGCGCGCGGCCTGTTGGCCGTTTCGCGGGGGCTGGCCGTGCTAGAGACCGGGTTTGCGGCGCTGGCCTGTGTCGCACTGGCGGTGATCATGCTGATCGTGGTCGTGGATGTTGCGATGCGCTACGCGCTTTCGATGCCACTGGGCTGGTCCTACGACCTGATCGGTCTCTACCTTGTGGTCACGGTATTCTTCCTGATGCTGCCCGACACACTCCATCATCACGGGCACGTGGCAATCGATCTGTTCCAAAACATACTTCCGCGACGGGTTCGCCATCTGGGGCAGGCGGTGGGCTATGCTGCAGGGGCAGTTGTCATGGCGCTGATCGCGTTCGAGGCCTGGGGCCGCTTCCAGAGCGCCTATGCCGGGCAGGACCGGATCGCCGCGCTGGTCCCATGGCTGACCTGGCCGGCCTATCTGGTCGTCCTGATTGGCACCGCGCTGCTGACGCTGCGCCTGATCTACCGGGTGGTCGGGCACGCGTTTTCCATCTTCTCGCGCCACGATCTGGTTGAAATGCCGCCCCCGCCCGAGACCACCGCGCTCCAAGGGGAGGACGTCCTGTGACGGTGGCTCTGGTAATTGCGCTTCTGGCCGGGCTGCTTGTGATCGGGCTGCCGGTGGCCTTGGCAATGGCGATTTCGGGGTCTGTAGGGCTCTATCTGTTCGGCGGCATGGCGGTACTGGGCGGCATCCTGAAGACTGCACCCCTAAGTACCGCGAATTCCTACGAAATCATCACCATCCCGATGTTCATCCTGATGGCCGAATTCGTGATCATCTCGGGCGTGGCGCAAGATCTCTTTCGCGCTGCAACCATTTGGGTCGGCCGTCTCCGCGGCGGCCTGGCCATGGCTACCGCGGTAGCCGGGGCGGGCTTTGGCGCGATCTCGGGGTCGAGCACGGCAGCGGCGGCAACGCTGGCATCCACTTCGATCCCGGCGATGATCGACGAAGGCTACGACCCCAAGCTGGCCAGCGGCGTCGTGGCGATTTCGGGCACACTGGCGATGTTGATTCCGCCATCTGTGGCGCTGATTCTCTATGGGATCATTGCCGATGTCTCGGTCGGACAGCTGCTGGTGGCGGGGGTGATACCGGGGATTCTGGTCGCTCTGACCATCATGGCCACGGTCGCGGTTCTGGTGCGGATTGATCCCTCGGTCGCGCCTGCCGGCCAGCCTTACAGCTTTCGCGATAAATTTGCGTCGCTGTCGCGTGTCGGGCCAATGCTGCTGCTGTTCCTGGCCGTCACCGGCACGATCTACTCGGGCATTGCCACGCCGACCGAGGCATCGGGGATCGGCGCCTTCGGCGCGATGCTGCTGGCGCTGCACGAGCGCAAACTGGGATTCAGCCAAGCCTGGGGTTGCCTGAGACGGGCGGCGCAGACCACCTGCATGATCCTTTTCGTGATCCTCGGCGCGCATATCTTTGGCTATTTCTTCACCCTCACGCGGGTGACCAACGATTTGACCCAATGGATCGGCGGCCTTGGTATTTCGCCGATGGGGGTGATGGTGGTGATCCTGATCATCTACGTCTTTCTGGGTGCCTTCATGGACCAGATCGCCATCCTCATCCTGACGGTGCCGGTGCTTTTGCCGCTGGTCCTGTCGCTGGGCTTCGACCCGATCTGGTTCGGGGTGATCGTCGTGGTGACGGCCGAGGTCGGCATGGTCACTCCGCCGCTGGGCATGAATGTCTTTGTGGTGGCCCGATATACCCGGCGACCCTTGGGCGAAATCTTTCGCGGGACGTTTCCGCATGTTCTGGCGCATTTGCTGGTGATCGCGTTGCTCACTGCATTTCCCGTGCTGGTGCTGTGGCTGCCCTCGACAATGAACTGACGACGTCGGCCTGCGCAATAGCGCCAGTCCATAACCCTAAAAGACAGGAGGAGAATGAAATCATGACCAGAATATCCAAATTCCCATCGCCCTTACGGACAGCGGGCTGGGCCCTGAGCGTTGCCTTGCTACCGCTCGCCGTGCAGCCGGTTGCAGCGCAGGAGATCGAACTGCGCGCGGCCGACAGCCTGCCCACCGGCCATTACATTGCCCAGAGCCTGATCGAACCTTTCATGGAACGGGTGAGCGAGCGGACCGGGAAAACCGAGTTCGCGTACTTCCCGGCTCAGCAACTCGGCAAGGCCAAGGACCTGCTCTCGCTGACCCAGACCGGCGTGACCGATATCGGCTATGTCGGCCCCTCCTATGTCAGCGACAAGATGCCCCTTTCGGCGGTCGGGCAGTTGCCCGAGGCGTTTTCGACGTCGTGTGAGGGCACGATGGCCTATTGGGAGATCGCCAAGCCCGGCGGCGCGCTAGACCAGGCCGAATTCGCGCCGAACGGCGTGCGCCTGCTGATGGCGATGGTGCTGCCGCCCTACAACCTGCTGACGTCGAGCCGTGAGATCACCGGTTTGGACAGCATGGACGGCCTGAAGATCCGCAGCACTGGCGGCGCGCTTGACCTGACCGTCCAGAAAATCGGCGGCGTGCCGGTGCAGATGCCGGCGCCCGAAGTGCGCGAGGCGCTGTCGCGCGGGACGATCGACGCCGGGCTCTTCCCCTATCCCAGTGTCACCCCTTACGGAATGGAAACATTCCTTGACTGGGGTACGCAGGGGATGAACTTTGGTTCCTTTGTCGCGACCTACGTGATCAGGCAGGAAAAGTGGGACAGTCTGCCCGAAGACGTCCAGCAGGCGATCACCGAGATCGGCGAAGATTTGACTAGGGAAGGATGCGAAACTGCCGACCGCCAGAACCTTGAAGTCAAGCAGCAGATCGCCGAGGCGGGCGTGACCTTCGTTGACCTGCCCGCCGGAGATGTCGAAAAGCTGAACCAGATCCTGTCGACGGTTGGGTCCGAATGGGCCGAGCAACTCGATGCCCAAGGCAAGCCCGGAACCGAGATCCTGGAAGCCTTCCGGTCCGCGCTGAAAAGGAACTGATACCAGATCGTGGTCGGCCCGGCTCCTGTGTCGGGCCAGGCCACCAAAAACGCGCAGAAGTCAGCCGGTGGGTGCATCTGAATCCTGCCCTTCGACACTCAGCCTGGTCGTCCGTTATGCAGCTGAAGTCCGGGCGAGCCGTGCATACGTTCGGCCACATTGATCTGGCGTAGATGCGCCTCGCCGGTCCCGATCTCGGCGACGAGTTGATGCGCGAACGGCGCGGGCGAATTGGGTTTCGGCGATATGGCGCAGATGGGCGGCAGCGAGAGTGTCCGACCTTTTGTGTATGACTGATCCGGTCCATGCTTCATCGAAAGGACGCATGAATGACCATCTCGAAAGAAATCCTGGATGGATAACGTACAGGATCTTCCGCACATTTGATTCCGGCGATGGTTCCTTTCAGACTGGCTGACCCGGACGGTCAGAAGGATATACTTGGGACAACGATCATGCAGCGCCCGGCCCAACCGGAAGAAGTAGCCGGGGCGGTGCCGTTTCTGGCGTCCGACGAGGCATCCTATATGACCGGATCCGAAATGGTGGTCGATGGCGGCTATACCGCGCAGTAAAATGGGCGGAGCCGGAAGCTTGGGACAGGCGGGTCCGGTTGGCCGCGAACCGATCCTGGCCAGCCGGGCACCGGCTGCCCGCCTGGCCTGGTTCCGTCAGGCGTCGGCGCGCGGAAGGCGGATTTCGGACAGAACCTCCTCCGTGTGCTCGCCCAGCCGCGGTGGCAGCCGGCGCACCCGGCCGGGGCTGTCCGAGAACTGGACCGGTATCCGGAGCGTCACGACGGCGCCCTCTGTCGGGTGCTCGTGGCGCTCGAAATACCCGGTTTGAACCAGATAGGGATCAACCAGCAGATCCTCCAGGCTGTTGGCCGGTCCATTCGGCACGTCGGCCGCGTCGAACCGGCGGCGCCACTCGGCGGTTGTATTCCCCGCGATTGCCTCGGCGAGGAACCAATATAACTAGTCAATGTGATCGGTGCGCAACTCTGCTGTGGCAAATCGTGGATCGTCGCGCAGCTCGGGCCGGCCTATGGCGTCGAAGAGACGCAGCCACTGGTTGTCCATCGCCGCCATCACACAGATGTGCCCGTCCTGCGTTGGATAAGGCCGATGATGGGGCGAGAATACCCGGCTGTAACCCATGCCCAGATCGGGCCGGTCGAGCGTTGCGCCCCAGAGATGCTCGATCAGATTGAAGTTGACCATCGCATCCATCATCGGCACGTTTACCTGTCGCTTGGCATTTAAATGCAAGAATGCGGTGGTTTTGCCCGAGTTAGGCACTTAATCGTGAGAATCCCTGCAGCCAGATTCTCAAATTAACTGCATTTGCCTAGAAGCTCGCAGCGTGCCGGCTTGAGCTATCATGTTCTCTGCGGCGTCAGAGAATCGGGCCCGGTTGTCGCCCATCATGTGCCCACGCAGCATCCGGAGCATTTCCGGGCCGGCGCGCTCGACGATCGCAACGCCGGCCAGCAGAGCCGGCCGCATATCAAGCGGCAGGATCGGCTTTGCAGGTGTGGGCAGATTCTGCAATTGCTTGGCAACGACATGGTCGAGATCGGGAATGATGGCGCCGAGCACCCGGTAGCGCCAAAGCTCATGCTCGCGCGGTAGGGGCCAGATCACTCGCCGCATCAACAGAAGCCGGGCGATTTCGGTCGCCGATGTCCAGGTTCGAATACCGCGTTCGGCTTCGTCGTCGAGCAGCTTTTCACCCCGCAGAGCCGCACGGTGATTTTGCCGGAAAGGGGAGGGAAGTTCATCTTTGCCGAACCCTCGTAGTAGTGTTCCGCAATGCGCGCAGGTAATCCGCCACCCCAGCAGCTGGTTTCGCAGGATTGGCGCTGGTTCCGCGCTACCGGGGCTGCAACGTGCACAGGTCTGTGCCGGCCTCGCGGCGATTAGTCGATGCGACGACTTCGGCACATTGATGAAGGTCATTCGACGTAAAACAGCCGGTTTGGCGGCGAAAATACTGGCGAGGCGGACTTCCTGATCGCCGCTCAGATGGAGATCGACTGCTCGCAATGAGGAGGCCTCCGGCAGGCAATGCTGGAGCATGACGAGCGGCGGGACCGCGTAGAAGGCGGCATGGCGACTGATCCAGGACGACAGAAGCTCGTCAGGGTAGGGCGGCAATCTCACCGGCAACTGCCGTGGCGGCGCGGTCTCCGTCATGCGAACGCCGCCTCGGCCTCGAACTCCGGCTCCCAGTTTTCGACAGCTTCGTCTGCAATATGCTCTTGTCCGCGTTCGATGGCGTCAACCGCGAGATCGTTGATCATGTGGAAGATGCTGGCGGTAATGCCCTCGGTTATCTGCAGAATCCGTCGCAGTGATTTCGGCGTGAGAACCGAGGGTCGACGCAGTGGCGTATTGCGCAGGATCGACGCCACCAGCGTCTCGAACTGCTCGTTCGCCGCCCACCTGCTCAAGGTGAACTGCTCAAACCGGCGTGCAAGCTGGACGTCGCCACCGATCGCCTCGCGCGCCTCGTTAACGCCGAAGCAGACCAGGGAGATCTGCAGACGATTGCTGAGGAAACGCAGCGTGTTCAGGACAATGCGCTGCTCGCGATAGGATCCGGCGAGAATGTTGTGCACTTCGTCGATCACCAGCACCTGAACACCAATGGCCTCCATGATGCGTAGCGCCGCTTGTTCCATCTGGGCGATGTCGGCGCGTGGCCTTTGTGGTGCGCCGAGAAGGGTGAGCAGTTCGGCGTAGAACCGCCGCTCGCCGGGCCGGCTCGTCATCTCCATGGCCAGAACGGGTGTCTTCAGCGTACCCGTCACCGGGTTGAAGCACGGCGGGTGTTCGTCCCGGAACCGCTTCATCATCATGGTCTTGCCCATGCCACTGTCGCCATAGATCGCGACAGAAGGCATGCGTGTGCCGCGTGGATGGTCGAGGAGCCGGCTCAGCCGATCGAGCGCCTGCTTGGCACGTGGGTAGAGCACCCATCGGCGCGATCGTATCGCGCGAATGCGCCGCTCGTCAGGTTCGGCAAGCAGTGCGCCGGCGCCGGCGGTCAGGTGGGAGATTTGATCGCTCATGTTTCACTCCAGCTCATTCTGTATCCTCAACAAAGGGTACAGGTTTGCTGGAGTCGACGCCGCGGAGCGAGCCCAATCCCCGGTCATCCACCTTCGATTTCGAAGAAGCCTTCCCGCGTCGCGCAGCCGCCGTCTTATTGGTTGCCGCCTGGACCAATTCTCGCTGCGCGACGGCGGTGTGGACGATGGCGCGGGTGTCGACTTCGCGACGGCCCTTTGCACGTAAGGTACGCCGGGCGGTGAGTGCCTCGTGCAGCGTTATCGAGGGCAGGGTCACGTCGGCATAACGGGCCTCGACGAAGTTTCCAGATGGCCGCCGGACGAAGATGCGCGCCATGTCGCGCGGATCGTATTTTACGAGTAGGCGCCGGTCAGAACGTCCGACGTCGGCGCTCAATGCCGGCGACCAGTAGCGCAGTTTGAACAGATGAATCCCGTCAGGCATCAACGTCCGCTCCTGCTCCGGCAGGAACGTCAGCCAGAAGCGCATTCGATCTTGCGGGAACCGAAGCGGGATTTCGCCCTCGTGCTCCCGCCACACCGCGATCGGCGGTCGACCCAGACTGCTGTGGATCGATTGATGATAAGCGCCGACAATGTCGAGAGCGATGTAGCGCTCGAGCTCCCTCAGAGTCAGTGCCGCATGTCGCTTCGAGTCATAGGCGCCCAACTCCTGTTCGTGGCTGAACGTTGTTCCGGGCAGGAGATGCAGCCTGCCCATCTGAGTGCCGATCAGGCGCTCGATATGACCGCCGAAACGCGGCTCACCGGGTGGCCGCCACTCGATCGCGATGCCCGCGTCCTGGCACCCTCGCTTGAAGGCCCGGCTTCGGAAGTCGGCACCATTGTCAACATGCACCATGTCCGGCAGACCGGCGACGGGCCAGGGCTCCGTTATCTCGCGCTCCCGCAGCCATGCCGATTTGTCGAAGACGGAGTGTAGCAGGCACATGCTGGTGGACAGGCGGGACGGCGCATCCATCGTGAGATAAAAGCCGGTCACCATCCGGCTGCAGACATCCATAGCCAGCGTCAGCCATGGCCGTCCGATAGGCTGCCGCGTCTCCTCGTCAACGACAAAGATGTCTGCCTTGGTATGGTCGATCTGGACCACTGCCAGGGGACGGGAGACCTCGAATGATCCGGGGACGGCCGTTGTCGCCTTGACGATTTTCTGTTCGCCACGCCGATTTGCGCGCTTCTGCAGGTCGATGTCCTTCACGCGGGCGACGATCGTTCGGCGATGTGGCGGCTTCAGCCCGACCGTAATACAGTTCGTCTGCACGTCCCGCACCAACTGCGAGATCGTCGGTCGGGTCCGCTTCAAGTAGAGCTTTTTGATTGTCTTGCTAACGATCTCTTCCCGTTTCTCGTCCAGCGTACGATGACCCACAGGACGTCCGCGCTTGCGATCGACAAGAGACAGAACGGTCCCACCGACGCGGAACAGCTTGATCAGCCGGTAGGCCGTCGCCTGGCTCACATCCATCTCGGCAGCGAACCCCGAAACGTTTGCCGCGGTCGTGCCGTCAGGATTGCGCCTCAGGAATTCACGGAGCGCATCTGCCCTTCGGCAAGCTTCATCCCAAAGCGCTTCGTCGATCTCATCAGGGAACCGATCGCTCATGGCAGGCTCGCGAGGAAAACATAACGAGTCTCATTCTCACATTAAGTGGCAAAAGCCAATGGGCATTATCGAATTAACTGCCCATTCGCAAATTAAGTGCCGGCGTAAGCATCTGAGATCATTGAAGCATGATTCTCATCATTAAGTGCCGAGCGACAGCGCCCTCGACGGTGCGTGAGACGCTGCGAAGGGTTGAGGCTGCCGGACTGAGCTGGCCGCTGGGTGATGACATCACCGACACCGACCTGGAAGCCGCGCTTTACAGGGCGGCCGGCACGAAGACGGGTCACCGCCGCAGCGTCGAGCCCGACTGGGCGCATGTGCATCGCGAGTTGAAGCGCAAGCATGTGACGCTGCAGATCCTTTGGGACGAATATATCGAGCGCCATCCCGACGGTTACCGATACAGCCGTTTTTGTGACCTCTACAGGGGGTGGGCGGCGAACCTGCCGGTGACGATGCGCCAGAACCATGGCGCGGGCGAGAAGCTGTTCGTCGACTATGCCGGCGACACGGTGACGGTGGTCGTCGATCGGTTGAGGGGCAAGACACGCCAGGCGCATCTGTTCGTGGCGGTGCTGGGTGCATCAAGCCTGTCCTACGCGGAGGCGCGCTGGAGCGAGACGCTGGCCGACTGGCTGGGCTGTCACGTCAACGCGCTGGAAGCCATTGGCGGCGCGCCGGCGCTGCTTGTTCCCGACAACGCCAAGGTCGCCGTCATCAAGGCCTGCCGCTACGATCCCCAGGTCAACCGGAGCTATGCCGGGATGGCCGATCACTACGGCAGTTCGGTGTTGCCGACGCGGCCGCGCCGGCCACGCGACAAGGCGAAGGTCGAGGCCGCTGTGCGGATTGTCGAGCGGTGGCTGCTGGGTCGTCTGCGGCACCGCGTGTTCCATAGTCTTGCCGAGGTCAACGCGGCGATCGGCGAGTTGCTCGCCGATCTCAATGACCGCCGGGTTCTGCGCCGGGTCGGGCGCACACGGCGTCAGTTGTTCGAGGAGATCGACCGTCCGGCACTGCGGCCGCTGCCGGCGACGCGATATGTCTATGCCGAATGGCGCGTGCGGCGCGCCGGGCTCGACTATCACGTCGAGATCGACCGCCACTACTACTCTGTGCCTTGGCGCTTCGCGCGCGAGCAGATCGAGGCTCGCATCACTGCCACCACCATCGAGCTGTTCCGCAAGGGCGAGCGTATTGCCGCTCACATGCGCTCCAGCGGCAATGGCCGGCACACCACGGTTCCCGAGCACATGCCGTCCTCGCACCGCCGCTTCGCCGACTGGACGATCGAGCGGATCACCAGGGAGGCCTCCGCGATCGGCCCGGACGCGGCCCTTTTGTGCGAGAAGATTCTGGCCGAGCGGCCTCATCCCGAACAAGGCTTCCGCGCCTGCCTCGGCATCATCCGACTGGTCAAGGGGTTCGGCCGCGAGCGCGTCAACGCCGCGTGCGGCCGCGCGCTGGAGATCGGCGCGCGCACCTACGGCTCCGTCCGTTCCATCCTCGACAACCATCTCGACCGGGCCTCGGCATCAGGACCACAGCCGTCACGCGATCCCATCGACCATCCCAACATCCGCGGTTCCCGCTACTACCACTGAAGGAGAAGGCAATGCTCGCACACCCCACCCTCGACCGCCTCAACGACATGGGCCTGACCGGAATGGCCAGAGCGTTCAATGAACTGGCCGCCAATGCCGAGGCCGAACGGCTCTCGCATGCAGAATGGCTGGCGCTGCTGCTCGACCGGGAATGGAGCTGGCGCCACGACCGCAAGCTTGCAGCCCGCCTGCGCTTCGCCAAGCTGCGCCATCAGGCAGTCCCCGAGGATGTCGACTATCGCGCCGACCGCGGCCTCGACCGGACCCTGTTCGTCAAGCTGATCGCCGGCGACTGGATCGATGCCCATGACAATCTGGCCATCTGCGGGCCGTCGGGCGTGGGAAAGAGTTGGCTTGCCTGTGCGATCGGCCACAAGGCCTGCCGTGACGACCGCTCCGTCCTCTACCAGCGTGTCCCGCGTCTGTTCGCCAATCTCGCGCTCGCAAGAGGCGACGGCCGCTATGCGCGTCTGCAGCGCACGCTCGCCCGCGTCCATCTGCTGATCCTCGACGATTGGGGTCTGGAGCCGCTCGACAACCAGGCCCGCCACGATCTCCTCGAAATACTCGAGGATCGCTACGGACGGCGCTCCACCATCATCACCAGCCAACTGCCCGTGTCGGCCTGGCATGACGTAATCGGAAACCCAACCTATGCCGACGCCATCCTGGACCGCCTCGTCCATAACGCGCATCGCATCGATCTGACCGGCGACAGCATGCGCCGGAAGGAAGCCCGAAATGCTTGACTCGGACCCCTGACGAAAGGACAACTCAAACTGCCAGCCAGGCCCCGGCCCCAGGGGGCGAGATCATCTCGGAATCCGGGGGCGCAATCAAATCGGAACAAAGGGGCGGCTTCGTCGGAATCGGCACGCCGACACACCATACGTCTGACTTGCCTGCAACCAGGCATGCTGCAGCCGGTTCTGGACAATGTCGAAAAAGGCCTGCTCCTCCATTGTCCGCCGTGCGGCAGGATCGTGCCGATCAGGGCATGAAGTATCCTGCACCACATAGGTGAGACCCTGACGTTCCGCGTAAGCGATCGCAGCCTCGCGGGTCGGGAAGCTGAGTTCTACCTGGGTGAGCGTGTCCCTGGAGCCGGTATAGCCCATCAGTGGCTCGATGAAGGGCGCACTCCGGCGCTCGAACGATAGCCGCCAGGCCCGACGAGGCCGTGCGGATGTCATCGCCGACCGCGCCGGCCTGTAAATGCGCGCAACCGCATCGCGCGGGAAAGTGGAGCGTCCGAAGGACAACGCGAAAGAACCGACCGGACAATTGTCGTTGTCGGGCCGGTGATTGTTCGCCGTGGGAACCGTATTGTTGTGCATAGTTCGTGTTTCCCTCGCAAGAGAAGGAGATGCTGGAGGCGGCCAGACCGCCTCCAGCACCGTAGTCAGTGCTTGCCGTTGATGGCGATGCGCTTCGCCTTCGCCTGCGCACGCTCGGTCTTGGGCAGGGCGACGGTCAGCACGCCATTCTTGAAATCGGCGCTGACCTTGTCGTCCTCGACCTCGTAGCCGAGTGGTATGCGGCGCTCAAAGCGGCCGTAGAAGCGCTCCGAGAACTGACGGTCCTTGTCCTCGGTCTCGGAATAGGGCGTAAAAATCGCCCTCAGCAAGGCGTCTAGGCTTGCATGACGTTCTTTTCGTTCGGGTCCATTGCGATCAGGCAGGACAAGCTCATGAGCAGACGCCAGGGCGCTAGGCCGTGTGGACGAATTTGATCAAGCATGGTCCCGCTGCGAAGCTGACGATGGATCGATAGTTACGGGCGGTTTTCTCGCACCGCAGGGCGACGCGCTTGAAGCGTTTGACGACGCCGATGCCCTGTTCGATGCGAGCGCGAGCCCTGTAGAGGACCTTTGCGAAGAAAGCGGGCTTGTCCTTCTCGTTGGCCTTGTAGGGAATGACCGGGGCGATGCCTCTGCTCGTGCGGCGGCCCGGTTCGCCTTGCTGGCATAGCCTTTGTCGCCGATGGCGGCGCGGGGCACGATGTCCGGCCCGATGTCGAGGAGGATGGGGAAGTGCGGCGCGTCGCCTTTCTCGCCGCCAGTCAGGTCGAAACCGATCATGGTTCCCGATGCATCTGATTTGACATGGATTTTCGTCGTGAACCCGCCCCGCGAGCGGCCGAGCGCTTGACCCTGCTGCCCCCTTTTGCGCCGGCCGCTGAGACATGGGCACGCACGATGGTGCTGTCGAACATCTGGATCTCTGGATCAGATGCGCCGATGTGCTCATCGAAGCCAGCGTGTCGAAGAAGGCCTCGAACACGCCCGCCTTGCTCAGCCGGTCGAAGCGCTTCCACACGGAATTCCAGGGACCGAACCGCTCCGGGAGCGCACGCCAGCGCACGTTCTCCACCCTGAAGAAGTGCATCGCTTCCAGGAACAGCCGGTCGTCCGCCGCCTTGCGCCCGCGTCGCGGCAGGCAGGCCCGGAACACCTCCAGCGTGTGCGCCCAATCTGCTTCCGTCATCCTTGTGGACATCGCCGACCTCCAGAATCAGTCGGCTATCTATGAATCAGACCGGATTCCGCGACGGAACCCTCAAACCTATATCTGAGTCAATTCGTCCACACGGCCTAACAGCGGGGTGAACCACACAAATTGAGGAAGACCCCCAGACCTTCAACACAGTCTGATTGGGTTCGACATTCGTATCCAGTGGTGCCGAAGTAAGAAGAACAGCAGTCAATCAGCGAAGCAGCGATCCGATCTCATCGAGTGAAGCAACCGACCAAAGTTTGCGGGAGACGCGAGTCCACCCATCGCCATCGAGGGCGCCACCATACTGTGCTAGAGTACGCGCTTTTTTTTCGATCTCGTCGCGCGTCAAGGTGTTACCGGGGTCTCCTTTCGGCTCGTCGACACGGGCTGTCAAAACCGTCCCGCCTCGTATCGTTACCGATACTTTCCCCATCCAGGTGGCCGGGTAGTTCTGCTCCACTTCCGGGTCGAAGATCATGTCGACCCTTCGCATGAGCTCTCGGACCGCTTCATCCTCCAGGACCGTATCGAATTCGTCCAACCCGGCGCGCCGATGCACGGCAATGAGCCCCAGCGTAGCAGGCATCGAGAATTTCGCCTGATGCACAGTGGCGGGCCGCACGACCGACCCCAGCACGTCGATTGCCGCCTGGTGAACGTGAGCGGTGACATGCTGAATATCATCGGCGCGCAGATCGTGCTCATGCAGAATTTTTAGCAAAGCGTCGGCGGCAGGGTGCGTGTGGCGGCATGACGCATGAAACTTAAAGGAGGTCTCGGCGAGCGCCCATCTCACACCAAGACCAGCTGTGATTTTTGCGGGGTCGCAGTTTCGTGACATTCCTGCGCCCATGCCTTGTTCCCCCTCCAAGATGCGACGTGCGCCGGTAAACCCCCGCGCTGCGAGACTTGCTGCAGTCATCCCGTTGGCTGCAGCCTTCCCGGTGTGGAGCTGCTTGGAGTCGGCGGCGTCTCTGAGAAACTCCCATACACCCGCGGCCTGGGTTCCGGCCGAGCCGAAAGCATTGAGCATCTGCTCAGAGCCCAACCCAAGCAGCCGGCCAGCAGCAGCGGCCGCAGCGAGAGTGCCCGCGGTTCCCGTGGTGTGAAAGATCTTGTAGTGCGGAAGGCCCAGATATTCGCCGGCGCGAATGCCTGTCTCATAGCCGGCGACGCATGCCGTCAGGAAGTCGCGGCCACTTGCGCCGATATTCTGGGCCACGGCCAGTGCGGCGGGAAACACCACCGCCCCCGGATGGAACACTGAACCATTGTGCACATCGTCCTGCTCAGAGACGTGCGAAGCGGCAGCGTTAACCATCGCGGCGAATAGCGGTGAGGTCATGCGGCCCGAGATGAGCACTTCTGACCGGCCATGGTTGGGGCCCATTTCCTTGGCGAAATCGTCAACCGCAAGGATCGCGTGATGGCGTGCGCCTGAAAGCGCCGATCCGGCCCAATCGACAAAGAGGTCTACGCACCGTTCGACGACATGTTCGGGAATATCCCGTATGGACAGCGCTGACGCGAATTCAGCCAGTTCGGCAGTGCCATGTTCGCCAGAACGCTTCCGGCTCGTCTCCGTTCCGCTCAACATCTTCTCCCGTGAATTCGATCGTTCGTTAAAGCGATCAGGACTGATATGTGCCTTGCATTGTTCTCAGTCCGTCGGCTGTCTCGCACCACACCGTGCCTTCGGTCGGCGTCCCCTGTTGGCACAGCATCAACATCTTGCCGCTATAGCATGGCGCCAAGCCCCGATAGCTGAAAACTGCCGGTATGCGGCCACATGCCTTCGCGGCCAGATTGATGAGTAATGTAGCCTGCAGCGGCCCATGAACCACCAGGTCTGGATAGCCCTCGATTTCGCAGGCATAGGGACGGTCGTAGTGGATACGATGGCCGTTGAACGTCATTGCTGAATAGCGGAACAGCAAAATGGGATCGGGCGTCAGGACCTCCTGCACGCGCTTTGCCGCCTCGGGCGGAACAGCGGGCGCGGGCCCGGGCACCGTGCTTGCCCGATAAACAATGTTCTGGGTCTCGACAACCGCGGTTTCGCCGTCAGCGACATATTTGTGCTTGACCGCAACCAACACCAGCGGGCCACTGCGCCCTTGTTTCAGGGTCACATCGGCGATGACCGACCGGCGCTTGACGGTTCCCAGCGCAGGCAGCGGCCTCAGATGCCGCAACTCGCCGCCGGCCCACATGCGCGAAGGCAGAGGCACAGGAGGCATAAAGCCGCCCCGGGCCGGGTGTCCGTCCGCTCCAAGCGTCTCGAAATCGGCTGGAGGCAGTGTGAGGCACCAGTGGAGGCCCAGTGGTCCGTGCCCTGCCTCGGCGGGCGCGAGCCACCGGCCCAAGGTCGCGCGGTACCGTGCCAGCAGTACGTCGCTAATGGTTTCCGAAGCGCTCTCCTCAGTGCCGATCCAGCCTCGCAGATGATCGATGTCGACTTCGGTTGTCATCCGCGCTCTTCCCGTTCCAGATTGCCGCGCCAGCACGAGGCGCCTCAAAACGACCTTGGCATGCCGAGGATGTGTTCCGCGACATAGGACAGGATCAGGTTGGTCGATATCGGCGCCACCTGGTACAGACGGGTTTCGCGAAACTTGCGTTCCACATCGTACTCCCGGGCGAACCCGAACCCGCCATGGGTCTGGATGCATGCATTGGCCGCCTCCCAGGACGCATCGGCGGCAAGCAGCTTGGCCATGTTGGCCTGCGCCCCGCAATCGCCGCCGGAATCGAAGCGGCGGCAGGCTTCGAAACGCATCAGATTGGCTGCCTCGAGGTTGACGAAAGCCTTGGCAATTGGGAACTGCACTCCCTGGTTCTGGCCGATGGGCCGGTCGAACACGATCCGCTCCCCCGCATAGGCGCGGGCTTTATTAATGAACCAGTAGCCGTCGCCGATACATTCCGCAGCGATCAGGGTGCGCTCAGCATTCAAGCCATCCAGGATATGATAAAAGCCGCGCCCTTCCTCACCGATCAGGTTCTCTTCTGGGATCTCGAGCTCATCGAAGAAAACCTCGTAGGTTTCGTGCCCCGGCATGTTCGCGATCGGGCTTACTCTCATGCCATTGCCAATCGCCTTTTTCAGATCGACCATGAAGATCGACAGGCCCTGCGCCTTGCGCTTGACCTCATTGATCGGCGTCGTGCGCGCCAGCAGGATCATTAGGTCGGAATGCCGGATTCGGCTGATCCAGACCTTCTGACCGTTGACCACATAGCGGTCGCCCGTCTTGACCGCGGTGGTCTTGAGCTTGGTAGTATCGGTGCCGGTGGTGGGTTCGGTCACGGCCATTGATTGCAGCCGCAGTTCGCCGCTGGCGATGCCGGGCAGGTATTTCCGCTTCTGCTCTCCCGATCCGTGCCGCAGGAGCGTGCCCATGTTGTACATCTGGCCGTGGCAATGGCCAGCGTTGCCGCCCGAGCGGTTGATCTCCTCCATGATGATCGAGGCCTCGGTTAGCCCTAGCCCCGAGCCGCCATATTCTTCGGGGATCATCGCGGCAAGCCAGCCCGCGCGGGTCAGCGCCTCAACAAACTCTTCGGGGTAGGTCTCATCCGCACCATGCTGGCGGTGATATTCGGGTGGGAATTGCGCGCAGAGCGCGCGCAGCGCCGCGCGCAGATCGTCATGGTTTTCGGGGGCGGAGGTCTGCATTCGTCACCTAGCTCTGTGCGCGCCAGTGCCGCTAGTCTCCAGGATCTCCTCTTCAGCGCGCTGCCATATTTCGTAGGAAATCGGATTTTCGCTCTCCTCGAGGATATGGCCCACCAGCCCGATCGCGCGTGCCATCACCCCGAAGCCACGCACGATCTTCCATGGGAAGCCGAACTCGCAGCAGATAGCGCCGATTGCGCCGGTGGCGTTGATCGGCAGCATCTTGCCTGACTTATCTTCGGCCACGGCCTGAATTTTCTGGATCAGCGCGACATATTCGCCGGACTTGCCGTTCTCGGCCGCAATCTGGAAAAGCCGCGGCGCGCGGGGATCGACCGGCTTGTGCACCGGATGGCCCAGCCCCGGCACGATCGCCTTGCGGGCGCGGAATTTTTCGACCGTTTCAGCGGCGATAGCATCCAGATCTGCGCCGGTGCCCAGCTTGTCCTGCGGCAGTGCCTCGTACAGCATCTTTGAGGCGCCTTCCATCGAGCCGACGAACACCGTGCCCAACCCACAGAGCCCCGCCGCGACTGCGGCCTGAAGCGATTCCGGCGCGCCCATATAGGTCATGCGCGCGGCCAGGGCGGACGGCGTGATACCATGTTCCACGAGCGTGATGACGATGGCGTTGAATACCCGGCTCTCGTCGGGCGTGGCCTTGCGGCCCGTCAACTGGAGAAACGCCAGATCGCCGAGGTTCATGTGGCCCAGGATCTCGTTCGGCAGGTCGAGTCCGCGCACGCAGATCTTATCGGGTGTGCTCCAGCCGATATTCGACGTAATTTTTTGTTTGCGCTTGCTCATCAAACCGGATCCCAGGAAAAGACGTCCGCCGAAACTTCAAGCGGCGTGAAATGCGACTTGAGCGCGGGAATGGCATGCTCGGCGATCGTTTCGGCGGTCCAGCCGTCGCCGGAATGCACGGAACGCACCGGCCGCGGCTGGCTCATCAGGAAGATCTCGTTCATCCGAACGGCAAAGATCTGGCCCGAGATCTCTGCGGCCTGATCGCTCATCAGATAGCAGGCCATCGGCGCGACCTTGGCGGGCGTCATCTTCTTGATCTTATCGACCCGCGCCTCCTGTTCCGGCGTGTCGGTCTTGATCGAGGAAATCATCCGGCTCCAGGCGAAGGGCGCGATGCAGTTGGACCGCACGTTCCAGCGTTTGAGGTCGAGCGCGACGGATCTCGAAAAGGCCGCAATGCCCAGTTTGGCCGCCGAATAGTTCACCTGGGCGTAATTGCCGATCAGGCCCGAGGTCGAGGTCATGTGCACCAGCGCGCCGCCTTCCTGCTCGCGGAAATAATCAGTCGCGGCGCGCGAGGTATTGAAGGCGCCGTAGAGGTGTACTTTCACCACCGCATCGAAGTCCTCGTGGCTCATCTTGTGAAAGAAGCCGTCGCGCAGGATTCCGGCATTGTTCACGACTGCATCGATGCGGCCGAATTCCTTCACGGCGGCCTCGACCATGGCCCGGGCCGCGTCCGGGTCGGTTACGCTGCCGCCATCGACGATGGCGTCGCCACCGGCGGCCTTGATCTCGTCCACCACCGTTTGCGCAGCAGTGAGAGTGTGGCCAGTACCCTTCAGTGACGCGCCCAAATCGTTGACTACGACCGACGCTCCCTCGGCTGCCGCCATCAGCGCGATCTCGCGGCCGATCCCGCCGCCCGCGCCAGTGACCAGCACGACCTTTCCGTCCAGCGTTTTTCCCATATCAATCTCCTCATTTCGCCTTGCGAAACTTGTCGAGTCCGCCGGAATGCATCACCCGGCCCATCAGGGGCGCGCCGATGATCTCTTCGGCCTTGACCGCGGCGGCGATCAGCTTGTCCAGGTCGATGCCCGTCTCGATGCCCAGCTCGTGGCACAAAAAAACCGCGTCCTCGGTGCAGACATTGCCTGCGGCGCGGGCGTTGCCGTGGCCGGCGAAGGGGCAGCCGCCAAGGCCGGCGACCGAGCTTTCGAACATATCCACCCCCATCGACAACGCCGCATGGATGTTGGCGATGCCCAGCCCGCGCGTGTCGTGAAGATGCATTCCGATGCGCGCCCCGGGCGCAAGCTCGCGCAGGGCGCCGACCATGCGCTTGACCGCCTCTGGGTTGCCCCAGCCCATCGTGTCGGCGATCACGAGGATAGGTACCGGAATATCCTCTTCCTCGCAAAGTTGGAGGACAAAGCGGAAGTCGTTCAGGACCTGCTCCTGCGGAATCGGTCCCTGCAGGTTGCAGCCGAACGCGGTCATCACATAGGCCGCATCGACGGTGTAGCCCGCTTCCTTGTAGAGCCGCACCCACTCGCGCTGCCGCTCGCGCATCTCCGCTGAGGAGCAGTTGTTGTTTGCCTGTGCGAAAGCTTCAGACGGATAGAATAAAAGACGCGGGTCGATATCGACTTCATGCGCGGTCAACGCCTTGCGGAACCCCTTCTCGTTCAGCCAGAGCGAGGTGTATTTCACACCGGACTTGCGCTTGATGCGCTGGAACAGCTCGCCCGTATCAGACATCTGCGGCACGTATCTGGGGCTGACGAAGCTGCCCACCTGGATGCGCTTCAGTCCTGTATCGCTGAGCATGTCGATCAGTTCGATCCGCTGTTCGATCGGGTAGGTCTTGCTTTCGATCTGAAAGCCCTCGCGCGGGCCCTCTTCACGAAACTCTACGAACTTGGGAAAATCGCTCATGCCTGTTCCTTTTCGGGTGGTATGATCTCGGCGATCATCTGACCGCGATCCACCATCATGCCTTTGGACACCGCAACATTCGCGGCCATGCCGGAGGCAGATGCCTTGATGGAGATCTCGAGCTTCATTGATTCCAGGACCGCTACGACATCGCCCTCCGTTATCGCGTCGCCTTCGGACACTTTGACGTCGACGATCATTCCGGTTAGTGGCGAGACGACGATCCTTTCGGCAGCGCTGTCGCCGCCGGCCGAGGCCAAGGGTGGTGCCGGGCGGAAGACAAGCCGGCCCGGCGCAGCGTCGATCTCGATCACCTCGGAATGAAGGCGCGCGGTTGCCATGTCTACCGTCTCGCCACGCGCCACGCGCCACCGGCCCGGCGCGATCTCACGGCAGGAGAAAGTGAGGGCGGTACCGTCGCTGCCGTAGACCGTGTAGGTGTCGCCGGAGCGGACCGGACCGACGCAGAGCTCCTCAAACCTTCCCGCTGCGTCGGTCAGCATCACGCGCTGGCCCGCCTCCATTGCGTCGCCGCCAAGGCCGAGCCGCCAGTTGGTAAAGAGGTCGCGGTTCGACCAAGGTTCGGCGGCGCCGTCTGAGCGCCCGCGGGTGACGAAAAGCACCGCTGCCATGGCCTTCCAGAGCCGGGCGCCCGGCACTTTCGCCGCCGCGGTCAGATCGTCCAGCCGCTCGTCGATCCAGCGGGTGTGGACGTTCATTTTCCCGAAATCGGCGTTGCGGGCGAGCGCGGCGAGGAAGGCGCGGTTGGTCTCGACGCCTTCGACCGCGACATGATCCAGCGACAGCGCGAGCCGCGCCAGCGCTGTCTCGCGGTCGGGCGCGTGGATGATCAGCTTGGCGATCATCGGATCGTAGTAGGGGGTGACGGCATCGCCTACCTCGACGCCGCTGTCGATGCGCAGACCGTCGGGCAGGCTCAACGTGGTCAGCGTGCCGGTGGAAGGAGCGAATTGCATCGACGGGTCCTCGGCATAGAGCCGTGCCTCGATGGCGTGACCGTCAATCGTCAGATCGTCTTGCTTCAGGCCAAGGCCCGCACCCTCGGCAATACGCAGATGCAACGCCACGAGGTCGAGCCCGGTGATCGCCTCGGTCACGGGATGTTCCACCTGGATGCGCGGGTTCACCTCGAGGAAAAAATAATCCTCGCCCGCCACCAGGAACTCCACCGTGCCGAGCCCGCGGTAGTCGAGCGTCTCCCCCAGCCGCACGGCGTCCTGGGCGATCCGTTCGAGCAGGTCGCGGGGCAGCCCCCAGGCGGGGGCTTCCTCGATCACCTTCTGATGCCGGCGCTGCAGCGTGCAATCGCGCTCGAAAAGATGCACGACGTGGCCCTTGCCATCGCCGGCGATCTGCACCTCCACATGGCGGGCCTCGGGGAGGAACCGTTCCAGCAGGAGACCTTCCGAGCCGAAGGTAGACTTCGCCTCGCGCAGCGCACCCTCGATGTCGGTCATCAGGGTCTTTTCGTCTGCCACCAACCGCTGTCCACGTCCGCCGCCGCCGCCCACGGCCTTGAGCAGCACGGGCAGCCCCATCCGGCGCACTTCGGCGGCGATTTGATCGGGATCGGACAGGGCGCCCGCGGCGCCCGAGATCACCGGCAGGCCGGCCGCGATGGCGGCATCCTTGGCGCTGGCCTTGTCGCCGAACCGTTCCAGGGTTTCCGGCGTCGGTCCGATGAAGATCAGACCGGCGGCCTCGACCGCGCGGGCGAATTCGGGGTTCTCGGCGAGGAAACCGTAGCCGGGATGGACGGCGTCGGCCCCGGTGGCCTTCGCCGCGGCCAGCACGGCGTCGATGCGTAGATAGCTTTCCGAGGCCGGCCCGCCGCCGATGCAGATCGAGTGGCCGATCTCGCGCACGTGGAGCGCGTTTACGTCGGCTTCGGAATGTACGGCGACAGGCCGGACGCCCCGTATCCGCGCCGTGCGGGCGATCCGGCAGGCGATTTCGCCGCGGTTGGCGATGAGAAGCGTCTTGATCTTCACTGTCACCGCCTCACATCCTGAACACGCCGAAATGGGTTTCGACCTTTGGTCGCCGTGAGGTGATGTCGAGCAGCAGCGCCATGACCTCACGGGTCTCGCAGGGCTCGATCACGCTGTCGACCCAGAGGTTCGAGGCGAAGTTGTAGGCGCCCTGGAAATCCTCGTATTCCTTGCGGATAGGCGCCTTGAAGGCCTCTTCCTCCTCCTTCGTCCATGTCTTGCCCTCGCGCTCGTTGATCTGGGCGCGCACCTGGGCCAATACGCTCGCCGCCTGTTCCGGCCCCATGATCGCAGCGCGGCCGGTCGGCCAGGCGAACATCGCGTCGGGCTGGAAGGGGCGGCCCAACATGGCCAGGTATCCTGCTCCGTAAGAACCCCCGGTGATGATGGTGAACTTCGGCACCCGCGCCGAGGACATGGTGGTGATCATCTTGGCGCCCGCCTTGGCGATTCCCATCTGCTCGACCTCGCGGCCCACCATGAAGCCGTTGACATCGGCCAGGAACAGCAGCGGAATATCGCGCTGCACGCAGAGATTGATGAAATGCGTGGCCTTCAGCGCCGCTTCGACGAACAGCACGCCGGTATTGGCGAGAATCCCCACCTCGTGCCCGTGAATGCGGCCCCAGCCGGTCATCAAAGTGTCGCCGTAGAGCGGTTTGAACTCGTGGAAATCGCTGCCGTCGACCAGCCGCGCCACGATCTCGCGGTTCTCGGTGGGTACTTTGGGGTCCCGGCTGACGATGCCGTAGATCTCTTCTACCGCGTAGGCCGGGTCGCGCGGCGACGCCGGCGTCTTGCGCGGGGAGTGCTTCTCGCCCAGGTGCTTGACGATTTCTCGCGTAATGGCGAGCGCGTGGGCGTCGTCCTCGGCGAGATGGTCGGTCACGCCCGAGACCGAGCAGTGCATCTTGCCGCCGCCGAGGGTCTCGTTGTCGACCTTCTCCCCAGTGGCGGCGAAGGTGAGTTCCGGCCCGCCGAGATACATGAAGCCCTGGCCGCGCACGATGACCACCTCGTCGCAAAGCGCCGGGATATAGGCGCCGCCGGCGGTGCAGGGGCCCATGACCACGGCGATCTGCGGCACGCCGTCGCCCGACATCCCGACCTGGTTGTGAAATATCGAGCCGAACTGGCCCTCGTCGGGAAAGATGTTCTCCTGGTCAGGCAAAAACGCGCCGCCGGAATCGACCAGTGTGACGACCGGCAGGCGATTGGCCCAGGCGATCTGCTGGGCGCGCACGTGCTTACGGCAGGTCATGCCGAAATAGGTGCCGCCCTTCACCGTGGCGTCGTTGGCGATGATCATGCAGTGGCGGCCCTCAATCACGCCGATGCCAGTGATGATGCCCGCGCCGGGCGGCACGCCGTCGTACTTGTCGAGCCCGGCGAGTTCGCCGAGCTCGAGGAACGGCGTGCCCGGGTCGATCAGCCGCTCGACGCGCTCGCGCGGCAGGAACTTGCCCTTCTTCACGTGGCGCGCCCGTGCGCTTTCCGGCCCGCCGACGCGTTGGCTGAGCCGCAGCGCGTGCAGCTCGGCCACTTTGGCGCGGTAATGCGTGTCATTGGCCCGGAAGTCTTCCGACCCGGTGTCGACCACGGATTTCAGCTTCGTCATGGCAGATCGGGGTACTTTCTCAACACGAAGGCCACTTTGGCCGCGCCCGGCTTTTCGAAGGTGTTGGCATCGACGATCCGGACATCGGCCCGGAACACCAGGGCGTCGCGCAGGCGCTGCTCGATCTTCTTCTTCAGGTTCGCGTCACCATCTCGGTCGCGGTCGGGACCGCGTTCGACGATGATCTTCAGTGGTTCTTGCGTGGTGTGGCCCTCGAAATCGGCCACCACACGCATCACGCCGTTCGTTTGCGGCACCATCTCGTTGACGATGCTGTTGATCGCCGAGGGAAACACGTTGGCCCCGCGCACGATCAGCATGTCGTCGGTGCGCCCTGTGCAGCGGATCTTGGGACCCGACCGGCCGCAGGCGCAGGTCGTGCCCAAGACCTCGATGAAATCGCCAGAGCGGAAGCGCACCAGCGGGCTCGCCCGGCGGCCGAGGGCGGTGTAGATCATCTCGCCACTGGCGCCCTCCGCCCAAGGGATGATCTTGCCGGTCTCGGGATCGAGCAGTTCGGTCAAAACGTAGTCCATGTTGACCATGTGCATGCCCGACTGCTGGTCACACTCGGCCCAGTAGGTCACGCCCAGGTCGGTACCGCCCAGCATCTCGGTGCACTTGGCGCCCCACAGTTTTTCGATCTTGGCGCGGATCGCCGGAATGCCGCCGCCCGGCTCCCCGCCGACGACGACTCGTTCCACGCCCAGTCTGCTCGCTGGAACGCCCAGCACCTCTTCGGCCTTTTCGGCCAGGTGGATCACGAAATTCGGCGCCCCGACGACGCAGCGCGGGCGCGTGTCGGCGCAGGCGCGCAGGAGCCGGTCGGCGCCGCCGTCGGCTCCCACCGGCACGTCGATGGAGCCCATATATTGCAGGCCTTGCATCACCGGGATGCCGCCTACGAAGCCCTTGGCGAGCGAGAAGGCGTGCAGCACCATGTCGCCGGGCCGCACGCCGTTGGCGAAGAAGCAGCGCGCCGTCATCTCGTGCCACATCTCGGCATCGGATTCTGTCAACGCCACGTAGGAGGGGCTGCCGGTCGTCCCCGAGGACGCCTGCATCTGGATGATGTCTTCCACGGGCGCGGCGCGGTGGCGGCCGAAAGGCGGCTCGGCCGACAGGCTTTCGCGTATCTCGGTCTTGTAGGTGAAGGGCAGCCTCTGCAGATCCTCAATGGTGCGGATCTCATCGAAATCGATGCCGGCCGCATCGAACTTGTCTTGGTAGAAGGGCGAGTTGGCCTTGAGATAGGCCATCTGCTCGACCAGCCGCTCCTCCTGGATGCGGCGCACCTCGTCGAGCGGCATACCCTCGATCTCGTGCCAGAACCGGTCGTTGGCCTTCGCGCCGGCATCGGCCCGCCGGAAGCGCATTCCGTGTTGCATGCTTTCCTCCCTGGGTTTTCGCGATCAGTACGACCGCGGCAGACCCATTACCTTCTCGCCAATAAAGCTGAGGCACAGTTCACGGTTCACCGGCGCGGTGCGTAGCAGGCGCACCAACGGATAAAGCTCGTACAGCCCGGTATCTTCCGTGAAACCCGACCCGCCATGCGCCTGAAGGGCGGCGTCCACGGCTTCGATCCCGGCCTCGGCGGCGGCATATTTCGCCATGTTCGACGAGGCGCCGGCCGAAAGCTTGTTGTCGAATTCCCAGGCCGCGCGGCGGGTCATCAGGCTCGCCATTTCCACGGCCGTGTGGGCCTTGGCCAGCGGATGCTGCACGCCCTGGTGCGCGCCGATCGGCTGACCAAAGACGTTGCGCTCGCAAGCATAGGCCACTGCCTTCCGTAGGGCGAACCGGCCAATGCCGCAGCAAAGCGCCGCCAGGATGATGCGTTCGGGATTGAGCGAATCGAACAGGATCGAAAAGCCGTCGTCCACCTCGCCCACGACATCCTCGGGACCGAGATCCACCTCGTCGAAGAACAGCGTCCATTGTTCTTCCGGGAGCGGGATTGAAACCTTCACCCGCTGCATTTCTACGCCGTTCTTCTTCAGGTCCACGGCGAACAGGGTGAAGCCGTCGGTCTTGCGGGAGACCTCGGTGTGAGGCTTGGTGCGCGCCACCACGAGGCAGTAGTCGGAGACGTCGGCGCCGGTGATGAAGGTCTTTTCCCCCGTTAGCGCAAAACGGTTGCCCTTGCGCCTGGCAAGCGTCGTGGCCTTGATCGTGTTGGACCCGGCGCCCGGTTCGGTGATCGCGAAGCAGAACTGGATCTCGCCCCGGCACGCGGCCGGCAGGAGTTCCCTGCGGTGGAACTCGGTCCCGTGGCTGGCGATATGCGCCAGCGACATGGTGGGGCCGACCACCATCATCAGGAGCGGGATGCCGTGGTTCGCCGTGCCCTCCATGAAGAGCGCCATCTCGGTCATGCCGAGACCGGCGCCGCCATATTCCTCGGGTACCATGATGCCGAGAAAGCCGTCCTCGGCGATCTGCTGGAACATCTCTTTGGGAAAGGCGTGCCGGCGGGCGTGATCCAGCCAGTAGGCGTTGTCGAATTTCTGCGCGAGCTGGGCGCCGTAATCGTAGATCTGGCGCTGCTCATCGTTGAGCGTGAAGTCCATTCCCGCACCTCTTGTCAGGCTTTGAAGGCCGGCGCGCGCCGGCTTTCGAATGCGTCCAGCCCTTCGGCCACGTCGTCGCTTCGTAGCGCACGCACGGCAGCGTCGCGCTCCAGCCGCATCTGCTGGTCGAGGCCCATGTCGGCGCCTTCGCGTGCCAGGCGCTTCATCTCGGCAATGCCGGGCCGTGAGCGGGTGGCGATCGTCAGGCAGTAGTTTAACGCCTCCTGGCGCAGCTCTTGGTCCAGTACGACGTAATTCACCAGTCCGGCTTGCTTCGCCTCTGCCGCCGTCAGCCAGCGGGCCGAGAACATCAGATCGAGCGCCCGGCGCAAGCCAATCAGCCGGGTCAGCCGCTGGCTGCCGCCCCAGCCAGGGATCAGCCCGAACTGCGCGTGCTGGTCGCCGAACTGAGCGCTTTCCGCAGCGAAACAGACATCGCAGGACAGCATCAGCTCGAGCCCGCCGGCCAGGCAAAGGCCCTGCACCGAGACGACCACGGGGAGACGGCTCTGTTCCAGCCTGCGAAGCCCTTCCATCCCAAAGGCGATGAAGTGGTCCAGCGTCTGCGCATCGCTCATCTTGCCTTTCACCTCGGTCAGGTCGGCGCCGGTGCAGAAGTGCTTTCCCTGTGCGCAGATCAGGATCGAGCGGATGTCGCGGTCGGCCTCAAAGCTTTCGCGGGCCCTGGAGATACACTCGTGGACCTCCAGCGAAAGGCAGTTGAACTTGTCGGGGCGGGCGAGCTCGATAATGCCGACGCTGCCCTCGGCGCTGACATTGACGGGAACGCTCATCTCGCGCCTCCCTTGGCCTTCTTGTCGTATTGCAGCGCCATGCGGCCGACCTTCTCGCGCGCGATGACGAGCTTCTGGATTTGCGCGGTACCGTCGCCGATCTGCAGGCCCAGAACATCGTTGTAGCGCTGATGGTGAGGCAGGTCGGTGGTGTAGCCGTAGTGGCCATGCAGGATCAGGCACTGATAGATGATCTCGCACGCGGTTTTCGGCACGTACCACTTGCACATCGCCGCCTCCTTGGTGTGCGGCAGGCCGCGGTCGCGCAGATCGAGCGTGTAGTAGCAAAGCTGTCGCATCATGGTAAGCTGCGTTTCGGCCTCGGCCAGCGGGAAGCTGACCCCCTGATACTGCGCCAGCGGCGCACCAAAGGCTTCGCGTTCCTGCACATAGGTCCAGGTCTCGTCTACCGAGGCCCGCGCCGCGCCCAGACATTCCAGCCCGATCAGCGCTCGGGAATAGTCGAAGCCAGCCATGATCGTGCCGAAGGCACGATCCTGCTCGGCCATCAGGCATTGGGAGGGGACGAAGACGTCGTCAAAGAAGACCGAACCGCGCCCCACGGGCTTGGTCCCGATGTCGTCGAAATGCGTGCGGTTGATGCCATTTTCATTCAGGTCCACGAGGAACGCACTGACGCCCCGCGATCCGCCCTCGGGATCGCCGGTACGGGCAAAGACCACCGCCGCGTCGGCCTGCGCGGCAAAGCTCATCGACGTCTTCTCGCCGTTCAGCCGCCAGCCGTTGCCGGATTTGGCGGCCCTGAGTTGCAGGTTCGCCGCGTCCGATCCGCCGCGCGGCTCGGTCAATCCCAACCCTATCACCGCCTCACCCGCCGTGACGCGGGGCACCCATTCCTTGGCGATGTCGGGCAAGGCGTGTTTCGCGACCATGCCGCCCATCAGCGACCCCAGAAGCTGGATGTAGCTGACATTGAAATCGGCGCGCGCGATTTCCTCGACGATCAATCCGGCCGTGACGGAGCTCTCGCCCAACCCGCCGAACTCCTCGGGCAGATCGGCGCCGATCAGCCCAAGCGCCCCCATCTCCTTGATGAGCCCGCGATCCATCACGTGCTCGGTTGCCCGCTTCTGATAGCTCTCGGCCAGCTTTTCACGTGCGAAACGCTGTGCTGTCTCTCGAAAGGCCTGCTGGTCATCTGTCGGTTGAAACTGCACGTGATAGCCCTCCCGAGCCTGTGAATCTCACTTCCCAAAGAACCTAACAAACGTTAGAATACTTGGCAAGATGCAATGGGAGGTAACGTGGATATGTCCGACAGGCGCGGAAGAACCTTCGAGAAATTGCTGTCCCCGATCCGGGCAGGCGTCCACGATCTGCGAAACCGGGTCATTATGGGCTCGATGCACACGCGGCTTGAAACCGAACCCAACGGTATCGAAAGACAGGTCGCGTTCTATCGTGAACGCGCGCACGGCGAAGCGGCAGTCATCGTGACTGGCGGTTTTTCGCCCAACGCCGAAGGCATGTTCGATCCGGAAGGTCCGCGGCTCGACGATCCGCAGCAGGCGCTGAACCTCAAGCCGATTTGCGATGCAGTCCATCAGGAAGGCAGCCTGATTTGCGCGCAGATCTGCCACGCGGGGCGTTATGCCAAGTTTGAAGGTTGCGTGGCACCTTCGCCGATTCGGGCGCCGATAAACCGGTATTCCCCGCGCGAGATGAGCGAGCAGGATATTCTGCACACCATTGACGATTTCGCCCAGGCAGCGCTCAACGCGCAATCTGCCGGTTTCGATGGCGTCGAAATCATGGGCTCCGAAGGCTATCTCATTAATGAATTCACCGTGACCCACACCAACAAACGCGAGGACGAGTGGGGTGGCAGCGCCGACAACCGGCACCGCTTCGCGGTCGAAATCGTGCGCGCGGTGCGCGACCGCTGCGGACCGGATTTGCTGGTCATCTACCGTATTTCGGCGGCCGATCTTGTCGAGGGCGGCGCGCCCGCCGAAGAGATCGCCGCGCTCGCCCGCAAGATTGAGGCCGCCGGCGCCGACATTCTGAACACCGGAATCGGCTGGCACGAGGCGCGCGTGCCAACCATCGCTTATCCGGTGCCGCGTGGCGCCTGGCGGAAGGCGGCGGCCAACGTGAAGGCGGCGGTGTCGATCCCGGTGGTGGCCTCGAACCGAATCAATACCCCCGAGGTCGCCGAGGACATCCTGGCCTCGGGAGATGCCGACATGGTCTCGATGGCGCGGCCCTTCCTCGCCGACCCTCATTTCGTGAAGAAGGTGCGCGAGGGTCGGGCCCATGAGATCAACACCTGCATCGCCTGCAATCAGGCATGTCTGGATTTCATCTTCTCGGACCGTCCGGCAAGCTGCCTTGTCAATCCGCGCGCCGGCCGCGAGACGGAATTCCGTGACACGCCGAGCGAGACCTCGAAGAAGGTGGCGATCGTCGGCGGCGGGGCGGCGGGTATGGCCACGGCCGCCGAGGCCGCGCGGCTTGGGCACGCGGTCACGCTTTTCGAGGCAGAGAACCGGCTGGGCGGGCAGCTCAACCTGGCACGTGCGGCCCCGGGCAAGCACGAGTTCGACGAAACGCTGCGTTATTACACCGCTCAGATGGACAGGCACGGCGTCACCCTGCGGCTGGGCTGTCGCGCCACTGCCGACGATCTTGCCGGGTTCGACCATGTGGTGATCGCCTCAGGCGTGACCCCTCGCATTCCGGGCATTCCGGGCATAGATCATCCCAAGGTCGCCACCTATGCCGAGATCCTCTGCGGCGCACGGGAGGCGGGACAGACCGTGGCCATCATGGGCGCCGGCGGGATCGGCCATGACGTGGCCGAATTCCTTGTCACCCATCCGGCTGAGGCTAACGAGAACGCGGCCTTTTTCGACACGTGGGGTGTGGACGGACAGTTCAGGAACGCCGGCGCGCTGGCGGGCGATCCGCTGGCCGCGGTGCCTGCAAAGCGCAAAGTGGTGATGCTCCAGCGCAAGACGAGCAAGCTGGGACAGGGACTTGGCATTTCGACCGGCTGGATCCTGCGCAACGCATTGCGCAAACACGGAGTCGAGACCTTAGCGGGTGTGGCTTATGAGCGTATCGACGATGAGGGGCTCCACATTATTTTGGACGGCGAGACAAGAGTTATCGCCGCCGATACGATCGTTCTCTGTACGGGACAGGAACCCGAGCGGACGCTGGCCGAGGCGCTTGCGGCCCGTGGCATTTCCGCCACGATGATCGGCGGTGCGGCCGAGGCGGCTGAACTCGATGCGCTGCGTGCGATCGATGAAGGAGTGCGCCTCGCCCAGTCTTTGTGAACAACGAGGATCGATTGCCAGGGAGGAGCATCATGCTGCCGGAGGTGGCCCGCGCCGGGCGGGCAGATGTCTATTCGATGTTTCGCACGAGAGCGCGCGAGCAACAAGATGCGCTTGCGCTCGAGAACGGAGAGATAAGACACAGCTACGGCACCCTTCTGGGCCGTGTGGACCGTCTCGCTGCGGTGCTTCTGGCGCGGGGGGTAAAGACCGGGGACCGGCTGGTGATCCTGTCGCACAATCGCGCCGAGTACCTTGAACTGCAACTGGCCGCCGCCGGGATCGGGGCGATCGTCGCCTGTTTGAACTGGAGGCTGGCCGCGCCGGAGCTCAAGCACTGCATCGACCTGGTTGAACCGGTTCTGGCCGTGGTCGAGCCAGAGTTGCGCGCGGCCTTGGACGCGGTCTCGCACCTGCCGGTTCTGGAAATCGGCCCCGACTGGGAGGCCGCACTGGCTGGAGCAGAGCCCGATCCGCGCATCGACGCGCTGGTGAATGACGTGGAGGCGGGGCTGACCATCCTCTACACCTCCGGCACCACGGGGCTGCCCAAGGGCGCACTCATCAGTCATCGCGCCCATATCGCGAGTGCCATGGTTTTTGCGGCGCAGCTCGCGCTCCAGCCTGATGACGCCTTCATCGCCTGGGCGCCGATGTTCCATATGGCGTCGACCGACCATGCGCTAGCCACGATCTTGCGCGGTGGCCCCGTGGTGATGGTCGATGGGCTGCAGCCGGCGGTCATCAATGAGGCGCTGAGCCGCCACAAGGTCGGCTGGTTCATAATGATGCCGGGCGCGATCGACGCCTTCATCGCGGAACGTCGCGCCAATCCTCTGCCGATCAGAGGCGTCAGGGTCTGCGGCGCTATGGCCGATCTGGTGCCGCCGCATCAGATTGCAGAACTCACGTCGCTGATCGGCGCGCCCTATCTCAACTCCTTCGGCGCGACCGAAACGGGGCTGCCGCCGGCCACGGCCGAGCTGATCCCGGTGGGCGTCGCGCCGAAACGTCTGTCGAAGCGCGCCAGCGCCTTCTGTGAGGTGCGGCTGGTCGATCCGGAGGGGCGCGAGGTGGCGGATGGAACGCCCGGAGAAATGGCCGTGCGCGGCCCCACGCTATTTTCCGGGTACTGGAATGCCGACGAGACCAACGCCCGCGACTTTCGCGGTGGCTTTTTTCATATGGGCGATGTCTTCCGCCGCAATGCGGACGGCACCATCGACTTCGTGGACCGCGCCAAGTATCTCATCAAGTCGGGTGGGGAAAACGTTTATCCAGCCGAGATCGAGCGGGTGCTGCTGGCGCATCCGCAGGTGACCGATGCCGCTGTCGTAAAGGCCGGGGACCTGCGCTGGGGCGAACGCCCGGTGGCCTTTGTGGCACGGCACGTCGACGGCCCCGATGCCGACGAGCTGATGCGGCTTTGCCGCGAGCAACTGGCCGGCTATAAGCGGCCGCGCGAGATCCGCTTCATCGCTTCCGAAGACTTCCCGCGCTCGACCAGCGGCAAGATCCAGCGCCACGTCCTGGAGACCTGGATCGAGCGCGAGGCCAGCTGAAACCTGCCTCGACTGCGCCTATCCGCTGACACCCGTCCGTCCGAACAGCGCCATCAGCGTACCGGTCATCGTGGCGACCAGCTTCTCCGCCCCGCCCTTCAGCGCATGGGCGCGCGCCTCGCAGATGGTGAGGGTGCGACCCGGTTTGACCACCTCGGCCTGGAAGCGGAAGCACTCGCCGTCGGCTGGGTTGAGGAGGTTGATTTTGAACTCTACGGTCAGCACCGCCGCTTCGGCCGGCATCAGCGAGAAGGCGGCGTAGCCGCAAGCGCTGTCGAGCGCTGTCGAGACGATGCCGGCGTGAACGAAGCCGTGCTGCTGGGTCAGCGCGTCGTTGTGCGCCATCTCCAGAACGATGCGCCCGGGCGACAGGTCGGCAATGGTGATGCCCAGCGTGTGCATCACCTTCTGGCGTCCGAAACTGTCGCGCACGCGTGCGTCGAATTCGGGGTTCTTCGGCTCGAAACCGGGCATGGCCTGTCTGCTCCTCGTCAGGGATCGATGAGCAGTCTTAGGCGGGTTTCGAGTCCCTGATCTTGGAAGAAACGGCCAGAGGGCCGCGCGCGGGCAAGGCGGCGGAGCACGCCCGGTGGGGCGTCGGCGAAGGCGCGGCAGGCGGCCGACATGTGCGACTGGTCGTAGTACCCTGCATCGAGCGCCAGTTCGCTTAACGCCTGATCGCGCGCCGCAAGCCCGTCCAGCAGGGTCCGGAAACGCCGGGTGGCGGCGAGCCGCCGTCGCGACATGCCGGTGGTCGCGCGGACGCAACGCCGTTCACTTCGCGCGCTGGCGGGGGCGGAGTGGCTGCCGGAGAAGGTCAGGTCGCAGGCGAGCTGGTCGAGTGCCGCAACAAGCGGCGCCCAGGCCTCACCGTTCCCCGCCACTGCCAGAAGAGCAAGGGTCAGCGCGTCCAGATTACCTTCGGAGGGGAGAAGGTGGGGCGCGGCGTGGAGGCGCATTCCGGCGATCGCGCCCTCGAAGGGCGCGCGGCGCGGGTTGAAGGCGGGGCGGGGCGGTGCAAGGTCGAGGCGCGGGCGGGGGCCGCGATCGGCTCCGCCGCGCAGCGTCAGGGAAAGCGTAAAGAGATCGGTGGCGAAGCGGCCAGTGCCGGGACCCGACAAGAAGCCGCAATCGCAGTAGACGAAGAAATGGTCAATCTGGGCGGGGGCCCTGGCAGGCGGCGCGAGCTCGAGATAAAGCGGCGCGGGCGCCGCCTTATCCGACGTAGGCATGCCTGTTCCCGGCCACAAAGTCGCGGAAGCGGCGCGCCGGGCGGCCGAGCACCTCGCTGACCGTGGTCTCAATGCCGGCGAGATAGCCCTTGGCTGCGAGCGAGGCCAACTCCACCATGGCGGCGGCGACGTCGGGGTGCATGCCGTTCGCAATCATGTGCGCCTTGGCCTGATTCGGCGGCAAGGAGGCGCATGTCACCGCGCGGCCTGTCGCCTCGCTGAGGAGAGAGGCGATCTCCTCGCCGGTCAACGCCTCAGCGCCCGTCAGGCCATAGGCCTTGCCAGCATGGCCCGCGCCAAGCAGCGCCTCGACCGCCACATCGGCGATGTCACGGGCGTCGACCCACGCCACCGGCCCACCCAGATCGTCATAATAGACGCCATCGGAGACGATGTTTTCAGCCTGCCACAGAAGGTTTTGCATGAAATAGGTGGGCTGAACCAAGGTCCAGTCCATGCCGCTGTCCTTCAGCAGTTCCTGGCTTTCGGAATGCCACATCCCGAAGGTCAGCCGCGCCCTGGGCGAAGCACCGAGTCCGGTGGACATGACCACATGGCGCACGCCCGCCGCCTTGGCCGCGGCGATGGCATTGGCCTTCCAGCGGCGCATGTCCTGATGCGGCGGCGTCACGAGATAGGCCTTCTCCGCTCCTTGGCAGGCGCGTTCCAAAGCGTCGCGGTCGCCGAAATCCGCCACGGCGGCATCACAACCCTTCGCCACCAGCGCCGCAGCCTTCGCAGGCTGGCCGGTGACGGCACGCAGCCTCGCGCCCCTGGTGAGCAGCGCTTCCACCAGTGGCGCGCCGGTGGTGCCCGTGGCTCCGAAGACCGTGATCATGGCTTGTCCTTTCTCAGGGCCGCGATGGCCTCCATCGTTTCGGGATTGCTGATCGAGGAGAGGTCGCCCGGATCCTCGTCCAGGAAGGCGGCGCGCACGATCCGGCGCATCGTCTTCATGCTGCGGGTCTTGGGCAGCGCCTCGACGAAATGGATCTCGCTCGGGCGGAAGGGCCTCGAAACCACCTCGCCGACGCGGTCCTTGAGCTGCTCGACGAGCCTGTCATCGGGCGTCACACCGGGCGCCGTGACGCAGATGCAAATCACCGTTGTACCCTTTATGGGGTCGGGGACGGGTATCGCCGCTGCATCCACAACTTTCCCCGTTTCGGTCAGCGCCGCCTCGATCTCCGGTGGCCCGATGCGCTTGCCGGCAATGTTCAGCGTGTCGTCGGAACGGCCGAGGATAATCCAGGTGCCGTCCGGATCGCGCCGCGCCCAGTCGCCATGGCGCCAGATGCCGGGAAACGTGGACCAGTAGGTGTCGAGATAGCGCTTTTTGTCGCCCCAGATCGTCGGCGTCAGCCCCATCGGCGGCTGGGTGACGACCAATTCGCCGACCTCGCCCGGCGCAGCCTCGCTGCCGTCCACGCGCAGCACCTTGGCACCGACGCCCAGCGCCTGACCCGAAAAGCCACCCGGCTTCACCTCGTGAAGTACGGTCGAGGTAAGAATTGCGCCAAAGAGCTCGGTCCCACCCGAAATGTTGAGCGGTACCGCGTGGTGCCGGCAGATATGCTCCAGGTGCCAAAGCCAGGCATCTTCGGTCCAGGGCTCTCCGGTCGAGGCGACGATACGCAGTGCGGAAAGATCGTACCCCCGCAGCGGCGCGGGATCCTGCGTCATGAATTGCCGCACCAGCGTTGGGGCAACGCCCATATGAGTAACTTTGTTCTCGGCGGCCAGCCGCAGTAGGCGGAAGGGATCGCCCGGCATCGAGGGCGCTCCTTCGGCGAGCACCAACGTGGCGCCCGCAAGCAGCACCGAAATCAGCGTGAGGGGTCCCATCACCCAACCCATGTCCGTCATCCAAAGATGCCGATCATCGGGCTTTAGATCGAGACACAGCAGAAAATCGGCCGTGGCCTTGGCCTGTACGCCCAAATGCGTGTGAACCACCCCCTTGGGCTTGCCGGTGGTGCCCGAGGTGTAGGCGATGACCAGCGGTGCGTCGGTCTCCACCGGATGCGCCCGCCGCGTCGCGTCGGCCTTAGCGACGGTTTCCTCCCAGTCGAGATCGCGGGCCGGATCGGCCACTGGGCCGCCGAAGCGCCGCAGGCTGAACACCGTATGCACCGAGGGCACCTCCGCCAGTGCCTCGGCCAGGATGGCTTCCATCCAGACCGGCTTGCCCCGCCGGGGCGTCGCATCCGCAGTCAGTACGGCAACGGCACGGGCGTCGTTCAGGCGGGTGACGATGGCATGCGGCGCAAACCCGGAAAATAGCGGGACCGCTACGGCGCCCAGCCGCGCGATGCCCAGAAGCACGGCCTCGATTTCGGGGATCATCGGCATGTAGATGCCGACGCCCTGGCTGGGCCTCACCCCACGCGCCGAGAGGGCGGAGGCAACGCGCGCGGCTTCCTCGGCAAGCCGGGAATAGCTCCATTGCTGGCGGCTGCCGTCTTCGCCCACCCAGTCGATCGCTGTCTTATCGCCGAGCCCCTTCTCGATGTGCGCGTCGAGACAAGTTTCGGTAAGATTCAGTGCGCCGCCGATTCCCCAGCGGATGTTCTCCGGTCCGTCGCCGATCTCGCGCAGACGGTCGTACGGGCGGGCGAATCGAATGCAGGTGAGGCCGAGAATCTGCGTCCAGAACCAATCTGGGTCTCGGTCTGCGCGTTCGACCAATTTCTCGTAGTTCGCAACGCCACAACGGTCCATGAATGCCGCGAGCGTACTTGTTTCCTTGATGGTTTGGTCGGCCTCGAACATTACGGATCTTCTGACCTAAAAAAGGGGCCGCACAGAATGCGGCCAGGTGGGGAGGAAACCTTGACATCGTTTGGAACCGGAAAGCACCGCCGGGCTGTCAACCGTGCATTGACAGCCCGCCCGATACGGAAATGACTTGTCCGGTGATGAAACCGGCATCGTCCGAGGCGAGGAAACACACAATCCCGGGATAGTCCGTCGGCTGGGCGAGACGTCTCATGGGGATTGCCCGTTTAAGGCCTTCCGCAATCTTCTCTCCGGCTTCGCCCTTGGCGACTTCTGCGAATAGCGGGGTGTCTGTCGGACCGGGCGCGACCGCGTTGAGCTGAATGCCCTTGCGGGCCAGTTCCCGCGCGACGGTTTTGGTAAAGGAAATGATGCCACCTTTGCAGGCCGAATAGACCGCCTCGCCCGAGGAGCCGACGCGGCCCGCATCCGAACTGATGTTCACGACGCGGCCGGACCCATTCCTTACCATGCCCGGAAGAACAGCATGATGCATGTGAAGAGGGCCGTAGAGGTTGATGTCTATGATCTTCTTCCACAGATCAAGATCGGTCTCGAGGAACGGCTTGATCTCATCCCATCCGGCGTTGTTGACCAGAACGTCGATCGGCCCGCCGGCCTCGAACTCGGCCACTGCGGCGTCCACTGCCTTGCGGTCGGTGATGTCGACGGTGTAAGCACGCGCCTTGCCGCCTGCATCTTCGATCGTTCCGACGGTTTGCCGGGCACCTTCTTCATTGAGGTCGAAAACCGCAACCTCGGCTCCTTCCTCGGCGAAGCGGGTGCAGATCGCCCGCCCGATTCCGCTTCCGCCACCCGTGACGATTACTCTCTTGCCTTTCAGTCCGCGCATTCCCGTTTCTCCGTTTGCCGGTGTCGCAAGCACCGTGGAATGACCGCGCATTCTAACGCTTGTTCGAATTACCTCAACTGATAAACTGATGTCCAGCGTCGAAAGAGAGATCCATGGAAGAAATCCTCCCCCACAGCCCCGGCGACGAGCCATACGGGAAATCGGTGCAGACACGTCGCGCGATCCTCCTGGCGGCGGCGAAGCTGTTTAGCAAAGAGGGATACAACGCGACCACCATGCGGCGGATCGCCGAGGCGGCGAACCTGGAAGCCGGTAGCATCTACTATCATTTCGGCTCGAAGGATCAGATCCTGGACGAGGTCCTCGATATTGGGGTTAGACAACTCTACGAGCAAATTCGGGGGATCGTCGAACGGTCGGCGGCGGAAGGTGACCCATTCCGGAAAACGTTCGCGCAGCTTGTCGACACTCACCTTTGTTTCCTTTTGAAAGAGAGTGATTTCACTTCGGCGAATATCAGGAACTTCCCTATGCTGTCGGACAAGCGCCGCAAAGCGCATCGTCCCTTGCGAGAGGCCTATGCGCAGCTCTGGCGATCATTCTTGCAGCACCATCAGGACGATCTGCGTGGTGACATCTCGGTCACCCTGGTCAGCCAGTTCATCCTCGGAGCTATGAACTGGACAGCGGAATGGTACGACAGCGAACGTTATCCGGTCAGTCTGCTATCGGAACGCTTGTCGAAACTGCTGCTCGACGGCATGTGCACCAAACGTGGCGGAACGGTCAGAGAATCGCTCGAATCTCTTGACTTGACAGATGGACTCGAACCAGCGGGGAAGGCCGAACGAACCCGCCATCAAATCCTTCGCACGGCCGCGCGAATCTTGCGAGAGAGCGGCTACAAGGCCGCGACGATACGACGTGTCGCATCGGAAGCGGGCCTTGAGGCAGGCAGCGTCTACTACCATTTCGGCTCGAAGGAGGAAATTCTCGATGAGGTGCTCGACCTGGGCCTGCGTGATCTCTTGAACGGCGTCAGCCATGCGGCCGCCATATGGCCGAACAAGGAAGATCATAGAAACCGGATCGCGACCGCGATCGCGACGCACATGGCATATTTGTTCCGTGCCAGCGAGTTTACCTCCGCCAACATCCGCATCTATGGGATGCTGCCGGAAGGGATCCGCTCGCGCCATCGGCCTGTTCGACACCAATACGCGAAGGTCTGGGATCGGCTGTTGCGCGAGGCGCAGACGGCCGGAGCCTTGCGCTCCGACATCAAGGTGGTTCCGCTACGGCAGGCCATGCTGGGCGCGCTGAATTGGACGGTCGAATGGTTCGATCCCGGCAAGGGCGACCAACGCGGATACTATACGCTTTCAGCTTTCACGGATCTGCTCATCAAAATGCTGCTGGACGGTATTTCGGCCAACGGCTCAGCCCCGAAGATCACATAATCGGGGCGCGAAGAATAGCATGCCTCAGACCAATAGAAAATGATACAACCCTTCGGCCACCGGCCGGGAGGCGTCATCCTGCCAACAGGCCGTCCGCACGCTTGCCATGCGCTTGCCCTTCCGCGTCACTGTGGCTTCGGCCATCAGGGCCCCTCTGACCGCCGGGCGCAAGTAGTCAACCGTCAGATTGATCGGCTTGGGTGGCTGCAGATCGGGACCATGGCTTACGCTGATCGCGGCGACCGCCTCCATGAAGCTCGCGATGATTCCGCCATGGTAGTATTCCATGATCGGATTTCCGATCAGTCGTTCGGCGAACGGCATCGTCGCGGCCGCATGCGTTTCAGCAAGCTCGGTGATCATGAAGTCGAGAAACTGGAAGAACGGTACTTTCCTGAGCTGCTGAGTTGCGAGATCCGGCGTCATTTGGAGGACCTGCTTTGCGTCATTGCATCGAAAATGCTGACCTCGCCCCGTGTGAGCGCAAAACTGGCGGCGCCACGGGCCACTTCGGCCTGATCCGGCTCATCGAACCAGATCCTGCCCGAATTGAACGCGATATGCCGGGTCTGCCGAATGCATTCTGCGCGCACCATGACGTCGGCCCGCGATTTCGCCGGGCGCAGATAGTCGACGCGGAGGTCGAGTGTCGCCATGCTGCTGATCCCGTCGATCGCCACGAAATTCGCTAGTCCGAACACGCTGTCCAGAAGGGCCGTTAACACCCCGCCATGCAGCAGGGTTTTGACCTCGTCGGCGCAGAAAGAGGGGTTGAACGGCATCCTAACCAGAACGCCATCAATCGCCACCTTTTCAATCTTCAGGTTCATCTCGGTAATCAGACCACGTCCGCGATGGTTCCACATCCTGGCGATCTGATCTAGTTTCTTCTGGTCCGGATGGGTCAACTGTAAGGCCGATCTGTCAGTCGCCAAAGAATGCAGGTTTTCGTTTCTCGAGGAACGCGGCAAGAGCTTCGTGGTGGTCCTTGGTCTGGTGCATCAGTGCCTGGTACGCGGCGGCGGTATTCAGGAAATCCGGCAGGTCCATGCGTTCGGCATTGCGCATCAGCCGCTTGGCGACGCGCAGTGCGCGGGGCGGCTTGGCCGCAATTACGGCCGCTCGCTCCCGCGCCCGCGCCATGAGATCGCCATGCGGCACCACCTCAAGCACCATTCCTAGCTCCACCGCCTCCTCGGCCCCGACCATCCGTCCAGTGAATGTCAGTTCGGCCGCTTTCTGGTGACCGAGCCGCCGCAGTAGGAACCAGGTACCTGCGTCGCCAGGAATGATTCCGAGGTTCAAGAACACCTCGCCGAATTTTGCCTTCTCCGATGCGATGCGCATGTCGCACATCATCGTCAGGTCGCAGCCCGCGCCCACGGCCGGGCCGTTGACAGCCGCGATCGTAGGTATGTCGAGATTGTAGAGCGCGAGCGGTATCCGCTGAATGCCGGTGATGTAGCTGTCCGCCGCGGCCAGCGGATTCTTGCGGAACACGCTTTCGGGGTCCGACATTTCCTTGATATCGCCGCCGGCGCAGAAGGCCGGGTCTGCGCCGGTCAGGATCATGACACTCACCCCGGGATCGCGCTGCGCCTGGTCGAACGCGTCGAGCAGCCCCGCGATCATCTCATTGCCGGTGACGGGATTGCGCCTGTCGGGGTCGTTGAGCGTCACCGTTGCGATGCGATCGGCAATCTCGAGCAGGACGACGGATTCACTCATTCTTTCCGTCCCCCCGCTGACGCTCCTGGAACATGTCACGATGGATCATGTCGCGGGCGTCGTGGCCCATGTGCAGGGTTTCTCCCCCGTCCACATACACATCCTCGCCGGTAATGAAGGAACCGAGCCTGGAGGCAAGAAAAATGATCGTCCCCGCGACGTCTTCCGCCGCCCCCATGCGGTTAAGAACTGACCGGTTTAGCTCGTGCCATTTTTCCGGCGATATCGGGTAGCGGCCGAGCGCCTCTGTCTTGATCGTACCGGGAGCTACGCAGTTCAGGCGGATGCGGTATTCACCCCATTCGGCGGCAAGCGTCTTCATCAAGCCTGTGACGCCTGCGCGCGCGGCAACGGTATGGGCGAAGCCCGTCAGTGCGGTGCGGGTCGAGATCGCGGTTACGAATACGATCGAGCCGCCGTTCTCGAACATGAAGTGGTCGGCGGCGGCGCGCGTCATCTGCCACGAGCCGATCAGATTGTTGCGGATAACCGCCTCGAACCCTTTGTTGGTGATGTCGCGGGCGGCGGCGATATACTGGCCGCCGGCATTGTTCACAAGCACGTCGAGCCGACCGTAGTGATCTTTGATCTTCAGCATTGCCGACTCGACGCTCTTCTCGTCGCGAGTGTCGCCCGGCACGACGAAGGCTTCGCCCCCCATCGCGCGGATCATCTCGGCGGTTTCCCGAAGCGGCTCCTCGCGACGGGCGAATAGCGCCAGTCTGGCCCCGCAGGAAGCCATTTCGAGCGCTGTGGCGCGGCCCATGCCGGAGCCCGAGCCGGTCACGAGAGCCACCTGACCTGCCATGAGGTCGGGGGCGTAACGGCTCTGCACTTGTTTTTCTGCCATGTACCAGGCCTCAGTTCTTCAGAAGTTCGCCGGAGATGATGAGTTTGCGCACCTCCTGCGTACCCGCACCCACCTCGAGTACCCGGCCCGTCCGATAGAGGCGGTTGACCTCGGTGTCGCGCATGTAGCCCGATCCGCCGTGAATCTGCACCGCGCGATCCAGCACGAAGGAGGTCGCCGCCGCGGCCTTGAAAATAGCCGCGGCCGTCAGCTTGTGGATCTCGCCGCGCCCCCCTTCGCCTTCTTCCAGACCCTCGCACATGGCGGCGGTGCGCAGCGACAGGCTTCGCGCGGCCTCGATCGCGGTATACATCTCGGCCAGCATGGCCTGCACCATCTGGAAATTGGCGATCGGCTTGCCGAACTGCTGGCGCGTCATGGCATAGTCGATCGATATCTCCAATGCCCGGCGCGCGATGCCCACCGCATTGAAGCAGACGATGGCGCGTTCAAGATCGAGCCCCGACATGGTCACTGCCACACCGCCGTCCAGCTTGCCCACCATGTTTGCCGCCGGCACCCGGCAATCCTCGAACACCAACTCGCCCGTGGGCGAGCCGCGGAACCCCATCTTGTTGAGCTTCTGCGCCACCTTGAAGCCCGGTGTGTCGGTCTCGACGATGAAGGCGGAAATTCCCTTGGCGCCCTTCTCGGGCGAGGTCTTGGCATAGACCAGCACGATATCGGCGATCGGGCCGTTGGTGATATAGATCTTGGAGCCGTTGAGCACGTAGTGGTCGCCGTCCTTCCGGGCGGTCGTCCGCATCGAACCGAGCGCATCCGATCCCGCGCCCGGCTCCGTCAGGCCCAGCGCGCCGATCAGCGAGCCGTCGCAGAGGCCCGGCAGATACTTCCGCCGCAGATCGTCATTGGCGTTACGGTAGATGTTGTTGACGCAAAGATTGTCATGGGCCGCGTGGCTCAGCCCGATCGCCGCCGAGGCGCGCGACAATTCCTCGGTGATGATGCAGGCCGAGGTGAAATCGAGCCCCGCACCGCCGAATTCAGGCGCCACGTTGAGGCCCAGATAGCCCATCTCGCCCAGCTTGGGAAAGATGGAGGGCGACAGGTCGTCGGTGTCGTCCATTTCGGCGTTCAGGTGATGAAACTCGGAAAAGAAGAACTTGCTGGCCTGATCGGCCAGCGCCTGCTGCTCTTCTGTCAGGTAATGGGTCGGCAGGTCGGGGACGTTACGCAATCGCTCGTTCATAGCTGGTGTCCTCGCTCAGGCGCGCAGCAGTTCTTCGGCAATGATAATTTTTCGCACCTCGCTGGTGCCTGCACCGATTTCCAGCAGCTTGTTGGCGCGGTAGAGCCGGTTGATCTCGGTATCCTGCATGTAGCCCGAGCCGCCATGGATATGGCACGCTTCGGTCACGGCCTTGTTGAAAGCTTCGCCAGCGTAAAGGCAGGCGGCGGCGGTGAGCTTATGGATTTCGCCGCGTCCACCGGCGCCCTTGGGCAGGCCGACGCAAGCCGCGAGCGCGCGATAGCCGAAGGCGCGTGCGGTTTCGACCTCGACATAGATTTCCGCGAGCTTCGACTGCACCATCTGAAAGCTGGCGATCGGCTTGCCGAACTGTTCGCGGATCCTGGCGTAGTCGAGCGCCAGCTCCAGAGCCCTTTCGGCCATCCCCACGCAAACCGAAGCGACCATCGCCCGCTCCAGGTCGAGCCCGCTCATCACCACCGAAACGCCGCTGTTCTCGGCCCCGATCATGGCCGAGGCGGGCACGCGGCAGTCCTCGAACACCAGTTCGCCCGTGGGCGAGCCACGGAAGCCCATCTTGTCGAGCTTCTGCGCCACCTTGAAGCCCGGATTGTCGGTCTCCACGATGAAAGCCGAGATGCCCTTGGCGCCCTTCGCCTTATCGGTTTTTGTGTAAACCAGGATGACATCCGCGATCGGGCCGTTGGTAATGTAGATCTTGGAGCCGTTGATCACATAATCTTTGCCATCGCGCACGGCGCTGGTGGCCATCGAGCCCAGCGCGTCCGAGCCCGCGCCGGGCTCGGTCAGCCCAAGTGCGCCGACCAGCTCGCCCGAGCACAGGCCGGGAACGTATTTCCGCACCTGCTCATCCGAGCCGTTCCTGAGGATGTTGTTGAGGCACAGATTGTCGTGCGCGCCGTGCGAAAGGCCGACTGCCGGGTTCCATTTCGAGATGGTCTCTGAGACCAGGGCCTGGGTAAATTCGTTCTGGCCGCTGCCGCCCAGCTCCTCGGGCGCGGTAATGCCCAGCAGCCCGAGCTCGCCCATCTGCCGAAACAAATCCTCGGGCCACCATTCTTCCGCATCCATCTTCTCTTGCAATGGATGAAGAATCTCGCGCGCAACCCGATCCACGTGATCCACGATCTGCCGTTGTTCGGGCGTCAGCGAATAGTTGGCCTTTATGGCCGCGAGCGCGGCCATGCCTGGCCCGGCCTGGACGTTCATCTTTGATCCTCCCGATGGCTGCGCAACTTGCCTATTGATCAAAATCAAACATATGTTAGAAAACGTTTCAAGTGGTGTCGAGCTGCGTGTGTCTTTTTTTTGGGCATGCGCTTGGGAGGAAAGACGGAAGCTTGCCATCGGCGTCCACCCGAATGGACCGGGCGACAGGGAGGTTGCGATGACTGGGCGAACTGTGCGCATCGGCTGCGCCTCGGGGTTCTGGGGCGACACGCCCGAGGCGGTTGGCCAACTGGTGACGAAGGGCGACATCGATTATCTGGTCTTCGACTATCTTGCCGAGATCACGATGTCGCTGCTTGCGCGGGCGCGGACGAAGTCGCCGGAAGCGGGTTATGCGCCGGACTTTGTCCAGGCAGTTGCGCCTTTATTGCCAGAGCTCAAGCGCAAGGGGATCAAGGTTGTCGCGAATGCCGGCGGGGTCAATCCGCGCGGCTGCCGCGAGGCGCTGGCCAAGGCGGCGGCGGCGGCGGGCATCGACATTTCGATCGGCGTCGTGCTGGGTGATGATCTGCTGGGCCGCGCGGACGAGATCCGCGCCCGCGACGTGACCGAGATGTTTTCGGGCGCGCCTTTCCCGGCCAAGCCGATGAGCATGAACGCCTATCTCGGCGCGCGGCCGATTGCGGCCGCCCTCGATGCGGGTGCCGAGATCGTGGTGACCGGCCGCTGCGCTGACAGTGCTGTGGCGCTTGGGCCGCTGATGCATGAGTTCGGCTGGAAAGACGACGATTGGGACAAGCTCAGCCAGGGCTCGCTGGCCGGCCACCTGATCGAATGCGGCCCGCAGGGCACGGGCGGCAATTTCACCGATTGGCGGGAGGTGCCGGGCTGGGACGATATGGGCATGCCGATTGTCGAAGTGTCGGAAGACGGCAGCTTCATCATGACCAAGACGCCGGATACCGGCGGGCTGGTGGTGCCGGCCTCGGTCGGCGAGCAGATGCTCTACGAGATCGGCGATCCGCAGCGCTACGTCCTGCCCGATGTGATCTGCGACTGGTCGCAGGTGACACTGGAGCAGGTGGGGCCCGACCGGGTGACGGTGAAGGGCGCGCGGGGGCTGGGACGCACCGACAGCTACAAGGTGTCGGCCACCCATGCCGACGGCTGGCGGGCGATCACCACGCTGACGCTGGCCGCGATCGACGCGCCTGCCAAGGCCGAACGTGTTGCCGAGGCCATTCTGACCCGCTGCCGCCGCATTTTCCGCGACCGCAACCTCGGTGATTTCCGGCAGGTCAGCGTGGAGGTGCTGGGCGCCGAGGCCGCCTATGGCGCCAACGCCCGCGCCCGCACGCGCGAGGTGGTGCTGAAGATCGGCGTGACCCATGATGACCGCGATGCGTTGAACATCTTCGCCGGAGAGATCGCGCCGATGGCGGTCTCCTCTGCGCAGGGGCTGACCGGTTTCTTCGCCGGTCGGCCAAAGGTGCAGCCGGTGGTCCGTCTCTTCTCCTTCCTGCAGGACAAGGCCGACACCCCGATCGCGGTCGAGGTCGACGGCAAAGACGTGCCCGTCACCATTGCAGCCGAGGCGGTGCGACTTGATGCTTCCTCCGCGGCGGCGGTGGAAGGCCGCGAGGCCGGTCCCCGCGCGGTGATGGTGCGCCTGGTCGAACTCGCCTGGGGCCGCTCAGGCGACAAGGGCAACATCGCCAATATCGGCGTGATCGCGCGCAAGCCCGGGTATTTGCCCTATATCCGCTCGGCGCTGACCGAAGAGACCGTGAAGGACTACTTTGCGCATCTCTGCAACGGACCGGTCGAGCGGTTCGAACTGCCCGGCATTCATGCACTGAACTTCCTGCTGCACGACTCGCTGGGCGGCGGCGGCATCGCATCGGTCAGGATCGACCCGCAGGGCAAGGGCTTCGCACAGATGCTCCTCGATATCCAAATACCTGTGCCGGCCGATCTGGCCGCGCGCGACGGGCTGAACGCCTCGAACCCCAGCTGAGATAACAAGCCCATGACCATTTCAAAACTTCTGGTCGCCAATCGCGGCGAGATCGCGGCGCGCGTCCTGCGCACCGCCAAGGCACGCGGCCTCGAGACCGCCGTGCTGCGCCATGCATCCGAGCAGGAGGGGCCAGCCCATGCCATCGCGGATGAGGTTGTGACCATCGATGGGCCCACGCCCGTGGCCGCCTATCTCGACATCCCGCAGATTGTCGAGGTTGCAAAACGGATCGGCGCGGACGCGGTGCATCCCGGCTACGGTTTTCTGTCGGAAAACGCGGGCTTCGTGGCCGCGCTGGAAAAAGCGGGAGTGACCTTCGTCGGCCCGACCTCCGATGTCATCGACCTGATGGGCGACAAGGTACGCGCACGGGCCTTTGTGGAAGAGCGCGGATTTCCCGTCGCCCCGTCGGCCATTGAGGATGACGGCCCCGCGACCTTTATCGAACGCGCCCGTGCCGTGGGCTATCCACTGCTGATCAAGCCTTCGGCAGGCGGCGGCGGAAAAGGAATGCGCGTGGTGCGCGCGGATGCCGCGCTGGAGGCGGAGATCGAGGCCGCACGGCGCGAGGGCAAGCGCTATTTCGGAGATGGCCGGCTGTTTGTCGAACGGTATATCGAACGCCCGCGCCATATCGAGGTTCAGGTGATGGGGGACGGGAAGGGCAATGTGGTCCACTTCTGGGAGCGCGAATGCTCGATCCAGCGCCGATTCCAGAAGATCATAGAGGAAACGCCGTCTCCGGCGCTTTCGCCCGAACAACGCCTGGACATCTGCGAAACCGCCGCCGGGATTGCCCGCGCCGTCAACTACCGCGGTGCCGGGACGGTCGAGTTCATCTACGCTCAGGACGGTACCTTCTATTTCCTGGAAATGAACACCCGCCTTCAGGTCGAACATCCCGTGACCGAGATGGTGACGGGCTTCGACCTGGTGGCCGAGCAGCTACGCATTGCGACGGGAGAGGGGCTGAGCGCCGCCCAAGCCGACATTCCGCAGACGGGCCACTCGATCGAGCTGCGCATCTGCGCCGAGGATGCAACGGCCGATTTCCGCCCCTCGATCGGGAATATCCTGCTGCTGGACGAACCACGGGGCGAGGGGGTTCGTGTGGACAGCGGCATCCTGGACGGCGGTAAGGTGACGACCGATTTCGACCCGATGCTGTCCAAGCTGATCGTGCATGGATCGGATCGTGCGCAGGCCATCGCCCGTGCGCGTCACGCGGTGCAAAACTACGTGATCCTCGGTGTAACGACCAACACCGGCTATCTGGATGCGATCCTGGCCCATCCCGATTTCGCGTCGGGCGACGTCTCGACCGGTTTCCTGGCCGAGCAGGCGGATGCATTGACCGCGCCGGGCGAGAATGTGGACGACCTGCTGATGGCGGTTGCCGCCCTGTCGGACGAAAGGCTGGTGGCCGAAGTGATGCAGATATCGGATATGCACCGCAAGATGGGTGGTTGGAGAAACTGATGCGGAGGATATTTCAGATCGGCGGCGAAGAGACCGAATGCTGGCTCGCCCATGACGGCAGCCGGTTTGTACTGAATACCCCCGAGGGCGTGCTGCCCTGCCGATTGGACCCGACGACTTCGCCGGGCGGTTTTGTCTTGCGGGCGAGGGGCCTTGTCCGCGACGTCCGTCTAGCCGCTGGCCCCGAGTCGACATTTGTGCACATGGACGGTCGTACCTACGAAGTCGGGCGTGCCGATCCCGCCGAGCGTCTTGCCGGAAGCGATGGCGGCGCGAGCGACGATCGGATTGTGGCGCCGATGCCGGGGGTCGTCGTCTCGGTGGCGGTCAAACCGGGAGACATCGTTGCCGCGGGCCAGCCGCTTCTGGTCATCGAAAGCATGAAGCTTGAAACCACCCTTGCCGCCCCGCGCGACGGTGTGGTTGCCGAAATCCCGTTTGCCGCGGGCGACAGTTTCGGGCTGAAGGACGTCCTTGCCCAGTTGGCTCCGGAGGAGGACTGACCATGCGCCGGATCGAAAGCCAGATCGACACGAACGCCCCCGACTACAAGGCAAACTTCGCCGCCATGTCCGCACGGCTGAAGGAGTTTCACACCCGCCAGCACGCGGCGCGTTTCGAGCGGCCCCAACGGGACAACGACCGCCTGGCACGCCAGAACAAACTGGGCGTGCGTGAGCGGCTGAAGCTGCTGCTGGACCCCGGCACGCCGTTCCTGGAGTTTTCCACCCTCGCCGCATGTCGCGAATATGACGGGGCGGTGCCCGGTGCCGCCGTGGTGACGGGCATCGGTATCGTACAAGGGCGCGAAGTCGCCATTCATGCCAACGATGCCAGCGTCAAGGGCGGGGCCTGGTATCCGCTGACCGTGAAGAAGATCGTGCGGCTTCTGGATGTCGCGCTGGAGAACCGCCTGCCGGTCATCCACATCTGCGACAGCGCCGGCGGCTTCCTGCCGCTCCAACACGGCGTGTTCCCGGACAGGTATCTGGGCGGTCGGGTGTTTCGCAACCAGGTCAAGCTGAGCCAGGCCAACATCCCCCAGATCGCAGTGGTCGGGGGGCATTGCACCGCAGGCGGCGCCTATGTGCCAACGCTGAGCGATTACAACATCATCATCGAGGGCACAGGCGCCATCTTTCTGGGCGGTCCGCCGCTGGTCAAGGCAGCCACCGGCGAAGTAGTCGGCGTTCAGGAACTTGGCGGGGCAGTCATGCACACCTCGGTCTCGGGCACGGGCGATTATCGCGCTGCAACCGAACAGCACGCCTTTTCTCTGGCACGCGAGATTGTCAGCCAGTGGAAGCGGATGCCCAAGACGATCATCGAGACCGCGCCTTGCGAAGAGCCGTACTACGATCCGAAGGAGCTCTATGGGATCATCCCCAAGGATCGGAAAACCCAGTTCGACATGCGCGAGGTGCTGGCGCGGATCGTGGACGGCTCACGCTTTCACGAATACCAGCCCGATTACGGCACCACGCTTGTCTGCGGCTTTGCCCATATCTGGGGCTACAAGGTGGGAATCCTGGCCAACAACGGGGTGTTGTTCAACGACAGCTCGCTTAAGGCTGCGCATTTCATGCAACTTTGCAACCAGAACCGCACGCCGCTGGTCTTCTTCCAGAACATCACCGGCTACATGGTGGGCCGCGAGTACGAAGAGCGCGGTATCGCCAAGGACGGCGCCAAGATGCTCATGGCGCAGGGCGGCTCGGTCGTGCCGAAATTCACAGTGATCGCCAATGCCTCGTACGGGGCGGGTAATTACGGCATGTGCGGGCGGGCCTGGGATGCGCGTACGCTGTTCATGTGGCCGCAGGCCGAAATCGGCGTGATGGGTGCCGACCAGGCCGCCAACACTATGGCCGACGTCAAGATCCGGCAGCTTCAACGCGAAGGCAAAGAACTGACCGACGAGGAGATCGCCGCGATCCGAGAACCGGTGCTGGAGCGCTACAAGCGCGACGTGGAGGCCTATACCTCGACCTCCGAGATTTGGGATGACGGCATCCTCGATCCCGTCGACACCAGAAATGCTTTGGCGATGTCGATCTCTGCCGCACTTAATGCTCCGATTGACGATCCGCACTACGGGATATTCCGCCTGTGACACGATAGCCGGTGCGATGAAAACCCATCTCGCTCAAATATGCACGCCTGTGGGATGGAACAGCCACCTTCATAAGCGGCCACGCACGAAAATAATCCGATCGGACAGCTGGTTTGTTCCGCCGCTTCAGGATCTGCCAGTACCGCTGCACATTGATTGGTGTCGGGTTGGGAACATCAGCGTAAGATTGATACATCCTCGGGTTCGACGAGCATCTCGATCCTGCGCGCGACGCCGGCGTCCGCCGAATGAGCCGCATCAAAGGATGCCAGCTCGACCCTTAGGGGCCAACCAACTGCGCCTCTCGCTTGCCTCCTTTACCCATGTCCTGATCTGTGCCCTACGCCGCCTCGGCCTTGCCCAGACGCCGCTGGCCCGGGCCACCGAACCATCCTCCTGGAACTCCTAAAGACCGGCGCACAGGTTCGCGTCTCGGAGCCCGCATCAAGGTGGCGATGGCGTCAGCTTGCCCCCTATGCCGACGTATTTGCCCTGGCGCATGCCCGAATACGCACCGCGCCCCCACTGACGTCTCCGGACTCCGGACCTGAACCTTTCCCGTAACCAGAACAGGAGACGTCGCCGAACAGACACCGCCGCTCAACGCGGCGCCGATGGCGCTTGTGCCCGAATGAGGCCAACCCTCCCTCGTCGTCCTGATAAAAACTATAAGGTGCCTGAACTCTCGACGCAGTGAGAGGATCGCGCTAGTGGGTCGAACTCAGCCAAGGCGAGCGCAGCGTGCGAACACACAGCCTTCCTCAGCGGCGGCAAGCATTCGGTCCGTCCGCACAAGCGGCGCAGATCCTACTGGCTACCAACACTGGCGCCGGCGACAAGGAGATCGAAAGGACCGTCGGCGCAAGCGGATCGACGATCTATCTTAGCAAGCGCCGCTCGGTTCTTTCCGTCAAAGAACGACGCTGTCGACCCGCCCGAGCTTGCCACAGGCAAAGTCATAAGACAGGCGCAGGAGTTCGAGAACCGTTTCGATCTCCACCTCGTTTCGGGGGCCGTAGACCATCACTGCGGTTGACGGGATCATGCCGGCCGCCGCCATCGGATGCGGCTCCGCCCAGCCCAGATCGACGATCTGCGGCACGGCCTCCTCCGGCAGCATCATGTGCAGGCTGCCGTCCTCCGGCGGATGGACATGGGCGAACTCATTGCCGATCATGAACGCCTTGCGGCAACCGCGGCCGTGCCCGTGTTTGAGGCACAGCGCCTCGGCGCCCGGGACAGAGATCATCGAAGGCTGGCGCGTGACAAAAGGAAAATCGAAAGCCCTGTCCTTGAACGCCCGATGGAACCGTGCATCCGGGTTCTGGCTGATCTGCGTATGCGGGGCGCAAGGCGTGGTCTTGGGCCTTGGCCCCTCGCGTGGGGGTATCTTCAGCACGACAGAGCCTCCGTAAGTGTCGTTTATCCCTGACCGATCAGAACGGCCTTCTTGGCAAGCAGAAAATCCCGCACCGACTGCCCGCCTTGGCCGGTCAGGTCTTGCACGTCGTTCGAGGTGACGTCCAGGTATCCTTCGGCGATGGCGACGTCGAAGGACGAGAAGACATCCGCTACGGAGTCTGGCATGCCCTTCTCTGTCATGGCGGCGACCAAGGCGTCCCGCGTGATCGGGACATAGGGGATCTCTTTCCCGGTGGCCTCGGACAAGATCACCGCAATTTCGGCCTGGCTGACGGCCGCGGGCCCGGTGATATCGCGGACCGAGGAACCGGTCTCGGTCAATAGGGCCGCGGCAGCCGCGCGGGCGCAATCGGCACGGGTGACATAACCCGCCTTGCCGTCACCCGCCGCAGAATAAAGGGCGCCCGCGCCGACAGCTTGTTGGCCGTTCATCAGCAAGAGATCGGCGTAAAGGCAGTTCCGCAGGATCGTATGGGAGATTCCGGTATCCTTGATTGACGCCTCGGTCTCGCGGTGGTACCTCGCAAATCCGATCGGGTTGCCCTCGTCCGGATTGGTGAGCGAGGTGTAGACGATGTGCGAAACACCTGCCTCTTTGGCGGCGGCTACGGCATTGCTGTGCGCGGCGAAGCGTTTGCCCGGGGCAAGGTCGTCCGTCGAAATGATCAGCAGCCGTCCGCCGCCGGCGAAAGCCGGCCCAAGCGTGGCCGGGTCATTGAAGTCTCCCGCCCGGATCTCGACGCCGCGCGCCCCAAGCGCCTCGAGCTTCTCCGGCGAGCGCGTGACCGCGACAAGGGGTTCGGCCCCTTCCTCAAGAAGGGCTTCGATGACCTGGCTGCCGAGATGACCGGATGCGCCGGTCACGATGAAGGGGCCCTTGATGGTGTTGGACATTTCGTGGTGTTCCTTTCCTTTTCCTGTCAACCGAACCGAAAGGCGCTTTCGACGGCACCAAGAACGTGATCATCCAGGGTTTTCCGGCCGATATCGGCGCCCGCCGCGCCGGCGATGACATGCAGCGGGATTAGGTGCTCTTCTCTGGGATGTGCATCGCGGCCGCCCGGGGCTTTGGACCAGTACGTCAGCCTGCGGTTTCGTTCCCCGGCATCCGGGCAGGTCACCGCCTCGGTCAGCCAGGCGTCGAACGTGCCGCCGACAGTGTCCCCCCGTGGTCCGCCGCGCAGGCTGCGCATCATCACACCCATGTTGTGATAGGTGTTGCCGCTGCCGATGATCAGCACGCCCTCGTCGCGCAGGGGCGCCAAGGCTTGACCCAGCGCGATGTGGCGTCCGGGATCGAGATCGCTGGCAAGCGACAGTTGAACACAGGGGAAATCGGCATCGGGAAAGGCGACCTTGAGCGGCACGAACGCGCCGTGGTCAAAGCCGCGCGCGGCGTCTTTCGCCGCCGGTAGACCGGCGGCACGGATCAGATGATGAACACGGTCGGCCAGCACAGGATCACTGGGGGCGGGCCAACTCAGTTCATAGGTGTGAGGCGGGAAACCGCCATAGTCGAACAGAAGCGGCGGGGCGGGGTTGGTCTGAACGGTGAACGCACGCTCCTCCCAATGACCCGAGATCACCAAGAGCGCCTTCGGACGATCGGGCAACGTGCCGGGCAGGCTCTGCAGGAACTGGCGGTGCCGGTCCCATTCATCCGGCGGGTTCCAATCCATGAAAAAGCAGGGACCGCCTCCATGAGGGATGAACACCGTTGGCATGCGAGTCATATCTGATTGTCCCTCCCGGCCTGACGGAAATGCTGAAGTTCGAGGCGCAAGACTGTGCAGCCGGAGCGCCTGTCAGGCCTGTTGTCCTCTCATCACCTTGCCATGAGGCGATTTGACCGCGCGGACGCGGTTTTGTGTCAGGAAGGAAACCACAAGCGCGAACAGAGCCAAGAGAGCAGGGGGCCAGCCGGGATCGCCCGCGCTCACATGCGCCGATACCGCCAGAAGAAGGTGCCAGAACATCGTGCCATAAGCGAAGTCAGTCAGAAAAGCCGAGGGACGCCAGAGTATCACGATCGCGGCCACGATCTTCACAGCGGCAAGTGGCCAGATCAGGTAGGTCGGGTAGCCAAGCACGCTCTCGTACATCGTAATTGCTCACCCCTGCGGCGAGTTGACTCACGTGACCTAATGAGGGTTCCACCGGGTCGGCGAGTCTGACTCAATGGCGGAATGCAGCCGCCGGTCGATCTGTCCGCTCTCGACTCCGCCGCGAAGGACGCGCTGATCCTGGCGCTGATGGAGCGCGTCGAGGCGCTGACGAAGCGGGTGGAGGAGCTGGAGGCCAAACTCGCCGCGCCGCCCAAGACCCCCGACAACTCGTCCCTGCCCCCGAGCCGCGGCCGGAAGGCCTCCCCCGGAGCCGGCGAGAGCAAGCCCAAGGCCAAGCCGCACAAAGGCTCGGCGCGGGCGCTGCATCCCGACCCCACGCGCACGGTCGGGGCACGCGCACAGGCCTGCCCCCACTGTGCCGCCGACGTGCCGAGCGCCGAGCAAGCCGTCGTGCACCGCTACGATCGCATCGAGATCCCCCCGATCGTCCCCGATGTGACGCGCGTGGAGTTGCTGGGCGGGAGGTGCCCATGCTGCAAGAAGCGCTTCAGGGCGAGCCCGCCCGAGGGCCTCGAGCCCGGCTCGCCGTTCGGCCCCAACCTGCGCGCCCTCGCGATCTATCTGCGCACGGTCCATGCGGTCTCGCTCGAGCGGCTGGCGCGGCTGTTTTCCGACCTGTTCGGGCTCGCCATCTCCGAGGGCGCGCTCGTCAATATCCTCGCCGAGAGCACCGCGCCGCTCGCCAGGACGGTCGAGGCGATCCGTGCACGACTGCTCGAAGGCGCTTGCATCGAGTCGGACGAGACGGGCGTGCGGGTCGGCAAGAAGGGCTGGTGGACCTGGGTGTTCCATCACGGCGATGCGGCCTGCTTCCGCATCGCGCCATCCCGCGGCAAGGACGTGGTCGAAGCCTTCCTGGGCGAGCGTCGCCCCGACTACTGGGTCTCCGACCGCCTGGGCTCGCAGATGGGATGGGCCAGGAAGGACCACCAGGTCTGTCTCGCCCATCTGATCCGCGACGCCCAGTATGCGATCGACGCCGGGGACTGCGTGTTCGCGCCCAACCTCAAAAAGCTCCTGGAGAACGCCTGCGGGATCGGACGGCGACGAAGCGCGCTCAAAGACGCCACCTTGCGCGACCACGCCCGCAAGCTCGACAAGCGGCTCGACACGATCTTGCGCCAGCCCCCGGCCTGTCGCGAAGGCGAGAAGCTCCGGCGAGCGATCCTGGGCTGCCGGGCGCACCTGTTCCTGTTCCTCGAGCGCCGCGACCTGCCCGCCACCAACAACGGCTCCGAGCGCGCGCTCAGGCCGTGCGCAACCTTCCGCAAAGTCACCAACTGCTTCCGCTCGCAATGGGGAGCCGAACTCTACGCCCACGCCCGCTCCGTAATCGAGACCGCCCGCCGCCGCTCGATCGAGCCCTTGTGCGCCATCCGTCTCGCGCTACACGGCAAGCCTCTGCCGGCGGCAGGGTGAGCAATTACCGTACATCCCCGTCACCATGTCGTTGGCCGTGACGTAGAAGATCGCCCCTCCCAGATAGACCAGGGCGACGAACCCTGTTGCAATCCAATAAGTGATACGCACCGTCCTGTCGCTCATGCCATCTTCCCGTTGCCTGCTTTGAATGTTGCCCGCTTGGTCGAGAATAGTTGAGTTACAGCGGAAATCAAAGTAAGAACGGAAAAGTAACTGCAGCAACAGGGAGTGGACACCGATGCCCAAGACGCCGCCACAGTGCCCGATGGACTCGATCCTGCGTCTGCTCATGGGGCCGTGGACGACCTACATCATCTGGGTTCTGAGTGACAAAGGGCCGCAACGATTCGGAGCGCTGAGACGCTCCGTGCCGGGGATATCGACGCGAATGCTGACCGAACGCCTGCGGATGCTCGAAGGCGCCGGGGTCATATGGCGGGAACAGGCGGAGACGATCCCGCCTGCGGTGACCTATGGCTTGACGCAGCGTGGTGACGACCTGCGAAGCGTTCTGGACTCGCTCGGAGAAATCGCGGATCGGTGGAAGGCTGAAGGGGTCTTTGAAGGGGCAATGGACCGGATGCCGCTTAAAATGGACAAATCCGGCAAGCGAGCCTTGTCTGCAAGCCCCGACGGGTGATGGGAAGCCGGGCAAGAGATCGTTCGTAAGTTAGCAATACCTCCGCTCGCTTGCCGCGATTGATCTCGGATGGGTGCCGGGGACGTCTCCCTCACCAGCGATGTTGACAGGCGTGCGTTCCAGTGTGTTAAAATCTAACAACTGGTAGAAAATGGTCCGGCGTCGGCGTTGGAACGTGGCCGATGGAAGCGGGAGAGAGACATGAACGGCAAAGCCTATGTCACCGGCGTTGGAATGGTGGCCTTTCAGAAACCGGGCAAGTCTGAAAGCTACGACGTGATGGCTGCGAAGGCGGCGCGCACGGCGCTGGAGGACGCCGGACTCGACTACGACAAGGTTCAGCAGGCCTATGCCGGCTATGTCTATGGCGACAGCACCTGCGGCCAGCGCGCGCTCTACCGGGTTGGGATGACCGGAATACCCGTCATCAACGTCAACAACAACTGCTCGACCGGCTCGACCGCGCTGTTCCTGGCGCGCCAGGCGGTCGAAAGCGGCGCGGTGGACTGTGCTCTGGCGCTGGGTTTCGAACAGATGCAACCCGGCGCCATCGGCGCGATGTTCAGCGATCGGGTCAGCCCTTTTGCAGCTTTTGACGAAGAAACCGACAACCTGGTGGGCAATGCCGGCATCCCGCTTGCGCTACGGTATTTCGGTGGTGCGGGCAAAGCGCATATGGAAGAGTTCGGCACCACACTGGAGACCTTCGCCAAGATCCGCGCCAAGGCCAGTCGGCATGCGGCCAAGAACCCGGTTGCCCTGTTCCGGCAGGAAGTGACGCCGGAAGACGTCATGGCGGCTCAGGTCGTCTGGCCCGGCGTGATGACCAAGCTGATGGCCTGCCCACCGACCTGTGGCGCGGCCGCGGCAATCATCTGTTCCAAGGAATTTGCAGATAAGCACGGTCTCGACAGCTCGGTCCGCATTGCAGCGCAGGCCATGACAACGGACGGCCGGGAAACCTTCAACGCCCATGACATGCGTGAGGTCGTCGGGTACTCGATGGCCAAGCGCGCTGCCGATCAAGTCTACGAGGCCGCCGGCATCGGCCCCGACGATGTGGACGTCGTCGAACTGCACGACTGCTTTGCCCATAACGAGCTGATCACCTACGAAGCGCTTGGCCTCTGCGGGCGCGGTGAGGCTGCGAAGTTTGTCGATGATGGCGACAACACCTATGGCGGCAAATACGTGACCAACCCGTCGGGCGGTCTGTTGTCCAAGGGCCATCCGCTTGGGGCGACCGGCCTTGCCCAATGCACCGAGCTTGTCCAGCAGTTGCGTGGTCAGGCCGAGGCGCGCCAGGTCGACGGCGCGCGCCTGGCGCTTCAGCACAATCTGGGCCTCGGCGGTGCCTGTGTGACAACACTTTATGAAAAGGCCTGAGGCGGGCGAACGGGAGGAGACGACATGGCGGGAAAACTCAGAGGCCGCGTGGCTTTGGTTTCGGGTTCGGGCCGTGGCATCGGACGCGAAATCGCGCTGAAGCTGGCATCAGAAGGCGCGCGCGTTGTGGTGAACGATCTCGACGTCGACCCGGCCAACGAAACCGCCGAGGCGGTCCGCGCCGCCGGGGGCGAGGCCGTGGTCTGCGCCGGAAGCGTGACAGAGGACGGCTTTGCAGAGCGTTTCATCAAGACGGGCATGGACAGCTTTGGCGGGCTGGACATCATCGTGAACAACGCAGGCTACACCTGGGACAGCGTCGTTCAGAAGATGACGGATGAACAGTGGCAGGCGATCATCGACGTTCACCTGACCGCGCCCTTCAGGATCCTGCGCGCCGCCCAGCCGGTGATCAGCGCCAAGGCCAAGGAAGAGGCGGCCGCCGGGCAGGAGGTGTTCCGCAAGGTGGTGAACATCTCCTCGATCGCCGGCACTGGAGGCAATGCCGGCCAGATCAACTATTCCGCCGCCAAGGCCGGAATCCTGGGCATGACCCGGACAATGGCGAAGGAATGGGGGCGCTACAAAGTGAACGTCAACGCAGTGGCCTTTGGACCGATCCGCACCCGTCTGACCGAGGGCAGCGCCGACGGCGGCAACACGATCACGGTCGGGAACAGGGACATCAAGGTCGGCGTCAACCCGGACCTGCTCAGCCAAATGGAGCGGATGATCCCGCTGGGCCGGGTCGGCACGCCCGAAGAAGCGGCTGGTGCCGTCTATCTTTTCTGCTCGCCCGAATCGAACTTCATCTCGGGCCAGTATGTGATCTGCGGGGGCGGCTTCACCATCTGACCTATGCGGTCGCAAGCCCGCATGGCGGGGTCTGAACACCGCCGACATTGTGGCCGGGCGGTGCGCATATCGGCTATTTCCTTGAAAGGCTGATGCAAAATAAGCCCTTGAAGCACGGTTGACACTTCCTTGGAAATAACCTAACAAGTGTTAGTTATGCAGGGGGCTTGAGCTGGATCCTTCCGTGGCCGAACGCGCTTCAAGAACAGTTTCAGTTGCTTCCATTCGCAGCCCAGTCGGGCGCGACGGCATACTGGATGTCGCGGCGCGGCTTTTTCGCGAACAGGGCTATGGCCCGGTTTCGCTCAGAAAGATCGCCGAGGCGGCGGGCATCAAGGCGGGCAGCATCTATTATCACTTCGGCTCTAAGGACGAGATTGTCGTGGCCATTCTGGATTTGGGTATCAGGGCCGTCCACGAAAAGATGCGCCAAGCTGTTTTGAGGCATGCCGATGGCGCCGCTGCCGCCGCCATTCTGCGGGCCGCGATCAGGGCACATCTGCGCGCGTTGCTGGATGTCAGTGACTACTCTTCGGCCAATGTGCGGATTTTCGGGCAGGTGCCGCAATCCGTCCGCGATGCCAATCTGCCGACGCGCCGGGCCTACGAGGCCGAGTGGGATAATCTGTTGACCCGGCTCCAGAGGGACGGCGCCTTGCGGCGCAACGTCGATATCCGCCGGCTGCGCCTGATGCTTATCGGCGCGCTGAATGCAACGCTGGAGTGGTTCGACCCCGAACGCGGCAGCGTCGAGGCACTGGCCTCGACGTATGCCGACGTCTTTCTCAATGGAATACTGGAACAGCGGGAAGTCTGATTATGGCTGAACTCACGTCGGCCGTATTGGCCGGCTCGGAAACCTTCAGGGGCAATCACGCTGCACAGACAGCCCGCGTCGAGACATTGCGCGCGCGGATCGCCGCGGCAACCGCGGGTGGGCGCCCCGACATGGTCGAACGCCACCGCAGTCGCGGCAAGCTTCTGGTCCGCGAACGAATCGACCTGCTGGTGGATCCAGGCACCGCCTTCATAGAGCTTTCTTCGCTGGCGGCCCACGGACAATACGGCGGAGACGTGCCCGGCGCCGGGATCGTCACGGGCATTGGCATCGTGCACGGTCTGCCCTGCATGATCATCGCCAATGATGCCACGGTGAAAGGTGGATCATTTTACCACGAAACCGTCAAGAAGCACATCCGCGCGCAGGAGATCGCGGCAGAAAACCGCCTGCCCTGTCTTTACCTCGTCGATTGCGGCGGCGCCTATCTGCCCGAGCAGGACAGGGTCTTCCCCGATGCCCGTCATTTCGGCAATTCCTTTTACCGCCAGACCAATATGTCGGCCTCCGGCCTGCCGCAGATCTCGGCCGTCTTCGGCGGCTGCACGGCGGGAGGTGCCTACATTCCGGCGCTCTCGGACGAGGTCATCATGGTCCGCGGCAATGCGCGCATCCATCTTGGCGGCCCTTCCATCGTCAAGGTGGCGATCAATGAAGAGGTGGACGGCGAAACGCTGGGCGGGGCCGAGATGCATACCCGCATCTCGGGCGTCAACGACCATCTGGCCGAAGACGAATATCATGCGCTGGCGCTGATGCGCGACATCGTCGGCAATCTGGGCCTCACGCGACCGATGGCCCCGGATGCACCCGCCGCCGCGCCCCTGCACGATCCCGAAGAGCTGTTGGGGGTTATCAGCGCCGACCGCAAGCAGCCCTATGATGTACGAGAGCTTCTGCTGCGCATCATCGATGCGGGCGAGCTCCGCGAATTCAAGCCGAACTGGGGCGAGACGCTTGTCTGCGGCACCGCCCGCGTCCACGGCTACCGCGTCGGAATCCTCGGCAACAACGGCGCGCTGCTCTCCGACAGCTCGCTCAAGGGCGCGCAGTTCGTGTCGATGTGCGACCAGCGCAACATTCCGCTTCTGTTCCTGCACAACATTTCCGGCTTCATGGTCGGCACCGAGGCCGAGCGCGGCGGCATCGCCAAGGATAGCGCCAAGCTGGTCTACGCCATGTCGGTGGCCAAGGTGCCCCGGCTGTCGGTAATTGTGGGCGGATCCTACGGGGCCGGCAACTACGGTATGTGCGGCCGGGGGTTTGCGCCGCGCTTTCTCTTCGCCTGGCCCACAGCGGAGTTGGCCACCATGTCGGCCGACATCGCCTCGAATGTGATGCAGGAACTGCGCCGCGGGAAGGGCGGAGACCCGGCGAAGGTGCAGGCCGATCTGGAACGCATCGTGGCCGAGGTGCGCGCGCAATATGCCAAACAGTCCGACCCCTATTACGCCACATCGCGGCTCTGGGACGATGGCCTGATCGAGCCTGGCCAGACTCGCGACATCCTGGGCCTGTGCCTGGCCATAGTGACCTCGGTTCCGGACACGGGGCGTCACACGCCCGTCTTCAGAATGTAAGGATAGGCAATGGTTTACGATCGCTATGAAACGCTGCGGATCGAACTGGACGCGCGCGGCGTCGCCACCGTGATCCTCAATCGCCCCGACAAGCACAATGCGCTCAACGCGGCGCTGATCTCGGAACTCGCCGATGCGGCGGCGGCGCTTGCCGAGGACGGGGCGGTGCGCATCGTGGTGCTGACCGGGGAGGGCAGGAGCTTCTGCGCGGGGGGCGACTTCAACTGGTTCGCCTCGAACGTGCAAAAGAGCCGCGCGGAACGGGTGGAACAGAGCGCCACGCTCGCTCGGCTCTTGCGCCGGCTCGACACACTGCCAAAGCCGCTGATCGGGCGAATCAACGGGGCGGCCTATGGCGGGGGCGTCGGCCTGATATCGGTGTGCGACTACGCCATCGGCGCCGAGGGCGCGACGTTCGGCCTGACCGAGGTGCGGCTCGGCCTCCTGCCCGCCAACATCTCACCCTATGTGGTGGCGCGCATCGGCGAGGCGGCGTCGCGCGAGACGATGCTGTCCGGTGCCCTGTTCGACACGGCGCGGGCCGAACGGATCGGACTGCTGACCGAGGTGGTCGCGCCCGATGCGCTGGACGAGGCGGTGGAGCGCGTCGTCCAGGCCCATCTGCAGGCCGCGCCCGGGGCAGTGGCCGACACCAAGCGGCTGATCGCCTATGTCGCGAGCCACGGGCTCGAAGACAGCATGATCTATACCGCCGACCGCCTGGCCGACGCCTGGGAGACCGAGGAAGGCATCGAGGGGATCAACAGCTTCCTGAACAAGGACACGCCGTCATGGCGGGTGAGTTGAGCTTCACCCGCGTCCTGATCGCCAACCGCGGCGAGATCGCCCGCCGGATCCAGCGCGCCTGCCGGAAGCTGGGGCTGGAAGCCGTGGCCGTCTTCTCCGAGGCTGATCCCGACACACCCTTCGTCGCCGAGGCCGATTACGCCGTCTGCATCGGCTCGGCCGCCCCGGCGGAAAGCTACCTGAAGATCGACGCCATCCTCGAGGCGGCGCGCGCCACCGGGGCAGGCGCTATCCATCCCGGCTATGGGTTTCTGTCGGAGAATGCCGAATTCGCGGGGCACGTGGAAGAAGCCGGATTGGTCTTCATCGGGCCTTCGCCCGAGGCCATTGCGCGTATGGGATCGAAGATCGAGGCCAAGGCCACGGCCGAGGCCGCCGGCGTGCCGGTGCTGCCCGGCTATCGCGGCGCCGACCAGTCCGACGGCCGGCTTCTTAAGGAGGCGCAGGCGCTCGGCGCGCCCTTCCTGGTCAAGGCCAGCGCCGGCGGCGGCGGGCGCGGAATGCGGCTTGTCACCGATCCCGGCGCAGCAGGCGAGGCCATCGCCGCCGCGCGGGCCGAGGCGAAGGGCGCCTTTGGCGATCCGACAGTGTTCCTGGAGCGCTACGCGCCGCGCGCCCGCCACGTCGAGGTGCAGGTGCTGGGCGACGCGTATGGCCATGTGCTGCATCTGGGCGATCGCGACTGCTCGCTCCAGCGCAACCACCAGAAGCTGATCGAGGAAGCGCCCGCCCCGGATATTCCCGACGCTTTGCGCTCGGCCATGCGCGATGCCGCGGTGCGGCTGGCGCGGGCCATTGGCTACCGCTCGGCGGGCACGGTGGAATATCTGTACGACCCCACGCGGGCCGAATTCTACTTTCTGGAGATGAACACCCGCCTCCAGGTGGAGCATCCAGTGACCGAGGCCATCACCGGTATCGACCTGGTGGAGTGGCAGTTGCGTATCGCGCGTGGCGAGGCGCTGGGGTTTGCGCAAGAGGACGTTTCGTTTGACGGCCACGCCATCGAGGTCCGCGTTGCCGCCGAGAACCCGGCCGAGAATTTCCGTCCCGAAACCGGGACGATTACGCTATGGGCGCCGCCGGGGATCGTGCGACTGGACAGCGGGGTGGAAGAAGCATCGGTCGTAAGACATCACTACGATTCGATGCTTGCCAAGTTGATCGTCCACGGTGCGGACCGTGACGAGGCGATCCGCAAGGCGGTCGCGGCGCTCGATGAATTTGCGGTCGGCGGAGTGGGAGTGAACCTGGCGTTTCAGCGAGCGCTGATTACGCATCCCGACTTCGTCGCCATGGCGCACTATACGGCCAGTCTGGCCGAGATGTTCCCCTGCGGCTGGACCGCCCCCGTATCCGACGACGAAACCCGCGCTCTGGCCGCGCTGGCCCTGCACCTGCATCTTGCGCCCGCGCCGGACACGCCTTGGCAGAGCCTCGCCGCCTGGCGGCTGACAGAGGCTGCGGGGCGGGCGGGCGCGGCCTGCTACTGGAGCGATGACGCCGATGCGCCGATCAGGGTCGCGGGGCAGGGCGCGCGGCTAAAGGTGATACTGCCCGACGGCACCGCCCTTGGCGTCGACGCTGCGCGCCTGACCGCGCAGCGTCTGACCGGGCGGATGGACGGCGCGCCCTTCACCCGCCGGGCCCATGTGCTGCGGTCGGGCGACCGCTGGCAGGTGCATCTTTCCGCGCCGGAAGGCATGACGATGGTGCCACTTCGTACGCTCGAGGACCGGCACCTGCAGCGCGCCTCCGGCGCCGTGGGCGGTGCCGACACCGTGCGCGCGCCCATGCCCGGCGCGGTGGTCGAGATCCGGGTGGCGCCCGGCGAGCGGGTGAGCAAGGGCAAGACGCTGGTGGTGCTCGAAGCGATGAAACTCTTGCAAAGCCTGCCCGCGCCCGTCGCGGGCTTGGTAGCCGAGATCTACTGCGCGCCGGGCGACACGGTCGCCGGCGGCGCGCCCCTGGTGAGGCTCGATCCGGAGGACAGGACGTGACCCGACACGAGACTATCGACGCGGCCACCGGCCCGTTCGGCGAGGATATCCAAATGATCCGAGCTCAGCTGCGGCGCTTCATCGAAACCGAGGTGAAGCCCAAGGGCGAAGCCTGGGAAGAGAAGGGCATGGTTTCGCGCGAGGTGCTACGCCAGATGGGCGCGCTCGGCGTTCTCGGCATGCGCTATGACGAACAGTATGGCGGCGCCGGGCTCGATGTCATGTCGAGCGTGATGCTGGCCGAGGAGGTCGGCCGGTCCACCTTCGGCGGGTTCTCGGCCACGGTGCTGGTGCATACCGATATGGCCTCGCCGCACCTGGAAAACGCCGGCACACCCGAGCAGAAGGCGCGCTGGTTGCCCGGCATCACCGCGGGCGAGACGATCACCGCCGTCGCCGTGACCGAACCGGGCGCGGGCTCGGACGTTGCGGGGATGCGCACCCGCGCCGTGCAGCATGGGTCGGATTGGGTGTTGAACGGCACCAAGATGTTCATCACCAACGGTGTGCATGGCGATCTCTACTTTGTTGGCGCCAAGACCGACCCCGACGCCAAGGGCTCGCGCGGGATCACCATGTTCGCCATCGAAAAGGGCACACCGGGCTTTTCGGTCGGCCGGGCGCTGAACAAGACCGGCTGGCTGTGTTCGGACACGGCCGAGCTGATTTTCGAGGATGTCCGCGTGCCGGCCGAGAACGTCCTCGGCGAGGTGAACCGCGGCTTTTATGCGGTGATGAAGAACTTCCAGAACGAGCGGATCGTGCTGGGCGCGATGGTCTGCGCCGAGGCGCAGACCGCGCTGGACATGACCGTGGACTATGTCAAGCAGCGCAAGGCTTTCGGCGGCGTTTTGTGGAACAAGCAGGTCGTCCGCCAGCGTCTTGCGGACTGCCAGACACGGATCGAGGCGGGCCGGCAGCTCGTCTATCACGCCGCGCGGCTCGACGCGGCTGGCGTTGAATGCGTGCGCGAGGTGTCAATGGTGAAGGCTTATTGCGGCGAGCTGGCCAACAGCGTGCTCTATGACTGCGTGCAGTTCCATGGCGGCATGGGCTACATGCGCGAAAACCCGGTCGAGCGAATGTCGCGCGACGTTCGTGTGCAGGCGATCGGCGGGGGCGCGACCGAGGTGATGCTTGAAGAAGTCGCCAAGCGCATGTGAACAGCCAATTGAGCCCCAACCTCTGAAGAAAACTCTTCAAGATCTCAGCCCAAGTCATGAAAGGAGTCAGAAAGATGTATAGCAACAAGATGTTTGTGGGACGGAATATTGGCGCAACATTGCTCGGCGAGGCGCTCATCCTGATCGCCGGTACGATACTTCTGACGGCGTCTGCGAAGGCGCAAGTTCCGTTCTATCCAGTTCCGATGACGTTGCAGACCCTGGTGGTCGTTGCGCTTGGCCTGTTCCTCGGGCCTGTCCGTGGTTCAGGCATCGTCATTGCCTATATCCTGCAGGGGCTGGCAGGCTATCCGGTCTTCGCCGGCACGCCACCGGCGTCTTCTGGCCTGGCATATGTTGCCGGGCCGACGGGCGGCTACCTTGCGGGTTTTGCGATATCGGCCTTTGCGGCTGGATGGCTGGCAAGAAAAGGATATTCCAAGACAATCCCGGGGGCGGTCACAGTTGCAGTCGTCGCAGGTGCGCTGATCTACGTTCCCGGGCTCGCATGGCTGGGTGTCTTCACCGGCTATGGAGAGCGCCTCCTCACGGCCGGCTTCTATCCGTTTCTGTTGGGTGACTTGGTTAAATCGGTTATCGCCGGTCTGCTCTTCATTGGCGCATCCGCGGTCGTTCCGGGACTTGGACACATGTCGGGAGAAAAGCCCGAGAAGAAATAATGGAGTGTCCCTTCTCGACCGCGAACGATGCGGAGACCAAAGATGGTGTCCGCGTTTCGAGGGCGATGGCTTTCGCCTTGTGGCGTCCTGGCCGAAATGCCGCCGCACGGCTTCATTCAGCCGGCGAGGCGACCTATCGAGCGAACGGGCGATCCGTGACTCGCCCGCTTCGCCCCATCACTTTCTTGCGGCCTTCGCGTAGATTCCCTCCTTCAAATCTAACATATGTTAGATTATGCTTGCTTTCGTGAGTACCAGGGAGGGCTGACATGGCGATGCCGCTCGGCGATATTCGGATCATTGAACTTGGCCATGTGATCGCAGGGCCGCTGGCGGCAGCACTCCTTTCGGATTTCGGTGCCGAGGTGATCAAGATCGAAGCCCCCGGCCGAGGCGACATGATGCGCGAATTGGGCCCGAAAGCGCAGGACGGGGTCGGCGTCTGGTGGAAGACGCTTGCCCGCAACAAGCGAATCCTCGCGCTCGACTGGAAGAGCGATCCCGGGCGCAAGGTCCTGGAAAAGCTGGTCGAAAGTACCGATGTTCTGGTGGAAAATTTCCGTCCCGGCGTGCTCGAGCGGGCGGGGATCGGGCCTGAGGTTCTGCATCAATGGAACCCCGACCTGGTGATCTTGCGGGTGTCGGGCTACGGACAGGATGGGCCGATGCGTAAGACGCCGGCCTTTGGGCGCGCCGCCGAGGCGATGAGCGGCCTGGCGCACCTCACGGGCTACGCCGATGGCTCGCCAATGCATCCCGGTTTCCCGGCCGCCGACAGCACGACGGGGCTGATGGGAGCCCTGGGCATCATGATCGCCCTTTTCGCCCGCGAGAGGGGCAGGGTTCGCGGTCAGATCGTCGATCTGGCGGTATTCGAAGCCCTGTTGCGGCTAATCGATTATCATATTCCCGCTCTGACCGGAGCAGGTGTCTCGCCGATGCGCAACGGGCTGCGTCAGCCGATGGATTTTGCGCCGGGCGGCACATTCCGCACCAAGGACGGTGTCTGGGTGACCGTCTCGGCCGGGGGCGCGGAGACGGCCAGACGGCTGTTGCGCGCGGTGGGCGGGGACAGTTTTGCCGAGGATCCGCGCTTTGCCACGATGGAGGGAATCTCGGCGCATATGAGCGAGATCTTTGACCGGCTCAACGAATTCGTCACCGCGAGGGAGTTTGCCGAGGTCGAGGCGGAATTCGCGCTCCACGACGCGGTGGCCGCGCCAGTGCTGAGCGCCGAGAACATCGTGGCCCACCCGCAGATCGCCCATCGCGGCGATATCGTATCGGTCGAAGGCGATGCGACGAAGGTGGTCGGCCCAGTGCCGCGTCTGAGTGATACGCCGGGCAGCGTTCGCTGGTTGGGGCGGCGGCCGGGCGCGGACACTGCTGAAATCATGCAGGAGCTCGGCTGCGACCTGGCGACGATCGAAAGGTTGGTGGAGGCAGGCCTGATCGCAGTTGGCCCTGCCGGGGAGGAAACGGCATGAGTTTCAGGCTGACCGAACACCAGCAGGACATCCGCGATACGATCCTGAGGATCTGTGCGGCCTTCGACGACGAATACTGGCTGGAGCGCGACCGCAACGGCGGCTTTCCCCACGACCTGCACAGGGCGATGGCGGACGGCGGCTGGCTGGGAATTGCCATGCCGGAGGAGTTTGGAGGCGCCGGCCTCGGGATCACCGAAGCCACGATCATGATGCAGGCCATTGCCGAGTCTGGCGGCGGTGCCAGCGCGGCCTCGGCCGTTCACATGAACATCTTCGGACTGAACCCGGTCGTGGTCTTCGGCAGCGCGGAGCAAAAGGCACGGATGCTGCCACCTCTGATTAAAGGGCGCGAGAAGGCCTGTTTCGGCGTCACCGAGCCGACGACCGGCCTCGACACGACCAGGCTCAAAACGCGCGCGGTTCGACAGGGGGAACGCTATGTCGTGCATGGCCAGAAAGTTTGGATTTCCACCGCCCAGGTGGCCGACAAGATCTTGCTTCTGGCGCGCACGACGCCGCTCGAAGAGGTGGCAAAACCGACCGAGGGCCTGTCGCTCTTCTATACCGATCTGGACCGGACCTTCGTCGATGTGCGCGAGATCGAGAAGATGGGCCGCAAGGCGGTCGACTCGAACGAACTGTTCATCGATGGGCTGCCGATCCCGGCGGAGGACCTGATCGGCGAGGAAGGACAGGGTTTCAGACAGATCCTGCACGGGCTCAATCCCGAGCGTATCCTCGTGGCCGGGGAGTGCGTGGGCATTGCCCGGATCGCTCTAAAACGCGCTGCCGCCTATGCCAAGGAGCGCCAGGTTTTCGGACGCCCGATCGGACAGAACCAGGGGGTGCAGCACCCGCTCGCCAAGGCCTGGGCGAAGGTCGAGGCTGCGAACCTGATGGTAATGCATGCGGCGGCGCTCTACGACGCGGGAGAGCCGTGCGGGGTCGAGGCGAATGCCGCCAAGTTGCTGGCGGCCGAAGCCGCTGTCGAGGCGACACAAACGGCACAGATGACATTTGGCGGCTTCGGCTACGCCAAGGAATATCACATCGAGAGACTGGTTCGCGAAGCGCTTCTCTTTCACATCGTGCCGGTCACGCCGCAGATGCTGATGTCGTTCATCGCCGAGAAGGCGCTGGGTCTGCCCAAATCGTACTGAAACCGGAGCGAAACCGTTCCAGTGAAAAGGGGGGTTGCGCATTTTTCTAACGTGCGTTAGATTTAGTCAGATCAAGGACAACAGTCCGATCCGCTTTGGGAGGAACGTCAATGCCGGAAGCCGGTTACGGGTTTTCCCGTGAACGACTGCGCGATCATCCAACGGTCTATGTTGATGGGCTGTTCTCGGGAAAAACCATTGTCGTGACCGGCGCGGGAGGCGGGCTGGGCCTGGCGATCGCCACCCTGTTCGCCCGTCTCGGGGCTGATCTGGCCATCAACGGGCGGAACGAGGAAAAGCTCGAAGAAGCCGCAAAGTTCCTGCGTGGCTTTGGCGGGCAGGTGCTGGCTCGTCCCATGACCATCCGGAATCCCGAACAGGTACAGAATTTCGTGGATGGCGTGGGCGATCATTTCGGCGGGTTCGACATTCTGGTAAACAATGCGGGTGGACAGTTTCCGCAGCCCGCCCTTGAATATGCGCCGAAGGGCTGGAACGCCGTCATCGACACCAACCTCAATGGCACCTGGTGGATGATGCAGGCCGCGGCCCGAAACTGGGTCAAGGCCAAGCGTCCTGGTGCCATCGTGAGCATTGTCGCGGATATCTGGCGCGGGATGCCTGGTATCGCGCATAGCTGTGCTGCGCGCGCCGGGGTCATCTACCTGTCCAAATCGGTGGCCGTCGAATGGGCGCCGCACAATATCCGCGTCAATTGCGTGGCGCCGGGATGCTGCGAAAGCACCGGGTTTGCGCGATATCCCGAGGAGGGGGCGGCGACGTTTGAGGAGTCGAACCCGATGCGCCACGCCGGAGACGAATGGGATGTCGCCGAGGCGGTAGTCTATTTGGCTGCGCCTTCCGGCAAGTTCATTACCGGCGAAGTGTTGACCGTGGACGGCGGGCAGCAGCTGTGGGGCGATCCCTGGCCGACGGGCCGGCCCGACTATTTCCGTATCGCGTGATACCAGAACAAGAGCTTCGACGGCGATATGAATGAAATGACAAACAATTACACCCGAGAGCAACAACACGCCAAAGCTCCTCCCGTATTGGAGTGTCGCGGAATCGAGCGTCGATTCGGCGGTATTGTTGCCGTTAGCGGCGTGGACCTCAGTATTCATAAGGGCGAAATATTTGGCCTCGTCGGACCGAACGGGAGCGGGAAGACGACGGTGACAAATGCGATCACCGGGTTCTACCCGCCGAACAAAGGCTCGATATGTCTCGATGGCAAGGACATCACGGGCACCGCGCCTCACAAGGTGGCCAAGCTCGGCGTCGCCCGGACCTTTCAGAACCTTGCGCTTTTCAACGGCATGAGCGTGCTCGAGAACATTCTCTTGGGGCGCCACATCCACATGAAGCCCGGAGTTCTTCCCACTGCGCTGTATTGGTGGGTGGCGCGACCGAGCGAGATCAGGAACCGCGAAGTGGTAGAGGAGGTGATCGAATTCCTCCAGCTCGAAAGCATCCGCAACGAGCTTGTGGACGGGATTCCAATCGGGCTCAAGAAGCGTGTGGAACTGGCACGGGCACTGGTCGCCGAGCCCCATCTTCTCATTCTCGACGAGCCCATGGCCGGCATGAACCAAGAGGAGAAGGGGTACATGGCCCGTTTTATTCTCGACGCGAGAGCTGAACGGGGCATAAGCGTGCTGCTGATCGAGCACCACATGGACGTCATTACCGGTATCTGCGACCGGATGCTGGCGCTCAATTATGGCGAGATGATCGCCAGCGGGATTCCGAAGGAGGTCGTCAAGGATCCCCGGGTCGTTGAGGCGTATATCGGGGGCGCCCATGGCTGAGACCACACAAAGCCCGACGGTCGCGGGTGAAACCATTGCCTCGGTTCTGATGCGGAACGCGTCCGAACACGGCAGCGACATCGCATTGCGGGAAAAAGAGCGTGGGATTTGGAAGGCAACCACCTGGGCTCAATACACGGAAGAGGTGCTGGCCTGCGCGGCCGGCCTCGACGGGCTCGGCCTGAAGCCGGGGGACGCGGTGCTCATTCTCGGCGACAATCGTGTACGCCTCTATTGCGGAATGCTGGCGCTGGCCACGCTCGGAGTTTACGCAATGCCCGCCTATCCGGGCACCACACTCGAAGAGCTCCAGCATTTCGCGGACGAGGCGAACGTCGTAGCCGCTCTCGCCGAGGACCAGGAGCAGGTGGACAAGATTTTGGAACTGCGTGACGCCGGGGCCGCGCAGTTGAAGTACATCGTGTATGACGACGGCCGGGGCCTCGGCTTCTACAAGGCGGCCGGACTGATGTCATGGGAGCATCTCGTCGAGAGCGGCAGCCATCGTCTCAACGGTGAGCCGGGGCTGCGCGAGAATCTGCTCGGCCGGGCCAAGCCCGACGATCCGGCGGTGTTCCTGCATTCGTCGGGCACGACGGGCAAGCCCAAGGGCGTCGTGCTGAGCCAGAAGAACGTGTTGGCGGCGGCGCGGAACGGCCATGCCGCCGGGGCCTTCGACTTCGGAGAGCAGGTGCTGGCCTATCTGCCGATGGCCTGGGTGGGCGATTATGCGATCACGGTAGCCGCCGCGCTTCTGCTGCGCTTCACCGTCAACGTGCCCGAACGACAGGAAACCGTGCTGCGTGATATGCGAGAAATCGCGCCGACATTCTATCTGGCCGCACCGCGCAGCTGGGACAACATCCTGACCACCATTCAGGTAGGCATCGAGAATTCGACGCCGCTGAAGAAGTGGCTTTATCACTTGTTCATCGAACGGGCCATGGCAGCCGAGCGTCGCAAGCTCAACGGCATGAGCGCTGGCGCTTTGGAAGGTATCGGCCGTTTCATCGGCGAGATTCTGATCTTCGGGCCGATCAAGGACCAGTTCGGCATGCACCGTCTCAAGAACGCCTTCACCGGCGGTGAGGCGATCGGAGAGGACACCTTCGTATTCTACCGGGCGCTCGGCATCAAGCTGCGCCAACTGTATGGTCAGACGGAGAACAGTGCCATCAACGCGATCCAGGCGCCTGATGAGGTGCGGCTCCACACCGTGGGCAAGGTTGCCCCGGGGGTCGAGGTGAAGATCGCCGACAATGGCGAAATCCTCCTGAAGTCGGATAGCGTTTTCGCCGGATACTATAACAAGCCCGAAGCTTCGGCCGAGACGCTTTCCGCTGGCTGGTTGCGTTCAGGCGATGCCGGCTACCTCGAAGACGATGGCAATCTCGTGGTGCTTGGCCGCGTTTCAGAAGTGATGCACACAAAAGCCGGAGAGCGCTATGTGCCAAATTACATCGAGAACCGCCTGAAGTTCAGTCCATACATAAAGGACGCGGCCGTGGTGGGCGCAGGCCGACACGAATTAACGGCAATGGTGTGCATCGATTTCGATGCCGTCGGCCACTGGGCCGAAGTGAACGGCGTACCCTATGTGTCCTATGCCGATCTGTCTCAGCGCGAAGAGGTGGCCGCGCTTCTGAGCGAGGCATTCCTGCGGGTAAACAAAGTCCTCCCGGAGCCTCTGCGGCTCAAAAGGTTCGTCAGCCTGCACAAGGAATTCGATCCCGACGACGGAGAGATTACGCGCACGCGCAAGCTGCGCCGAACGGTGGTGGAAGACCGCTACCAGAACGTGATCGCGGCGCTTTACGACGGATCAAAGCACGTCCACGTCAGCGCCGTCGTGACCTACGAGACGGGTGAGACGGGAAGGGTCGACCGCACCCTCCCTGTCAGGGAGGTTTAGATGGAACTAGTTTTCTTGGCTGAGCTAGCGGCGAACGGAGCTCTCACAGGGTTGCTCTACTCGTTGTTCGCGATCGGCCTGGTACTGATCTACAAAGCCTCTTCCGTGCCAAACCTCGCGCAGGGCGGGCTCACCATGGTGGGAGCGTACGTTGTGCTGGCGCTAGCTCGCGACATAGGGCTTCCGCTCTGGGTGGCAATCCCCGTGGCTGCCGTCGCCATGTTCGGTTTCGGTATGGGGATCGAGCGGGTTGCGCTGCGCCGGCTCGCTGGCCGACCGATCGTGATGATCCTCATGATGACGCTCGGGATTGACATCTTTCTGCGCGGCACGACGCTTGCTATCTGGGGCGGTACGTCGCGCTCGGTCGAACTAGGCGTCGGCTATGATCCGCTTTTCATTGGCGACGTTCTGATCAGCCGCATCCATTTGGTTGGCGCTGTTGTAGCCCTCGTTTTGTTTGTGGTCTTCGTCCTGTTCTTCCGCAGCCGACAGGGTATCCGCCTGCGCGCAATAGCCGACGATTACATGGCCTCATGGTCCGTCGGCATATCTGTCGAGCGTGGGGTTGGCCTGTCCTGGGGACTGGCTTCGATCGTTGCGGTGGCGGCAGGCGTCATATGGGGCGAGGTTCAGGGCGTCGACCAGTCGCTGTCGCTCTTGCTGCTCAAGGGATTGACGGTAGCCGTTCTAGGCGGGCTGGACAGCATCTTTGGCGCGGTGCTCGCGGGGATCATTCTCGGCATCATCGAGAATGTGGGGTCCGCCTATCTGGATCCGTTCGTGGGCGGTGGCAGCCGCGACCTGATCGTGGCAGCGGTGCTCATCCTCACTGTCATGCTTCGGCCGCACGGTCTGTTTGGCCGTCAAGACATCGAAAGGGTTTGACGCGATGTTTTACCGGCTATCTGGTATCCATCATACCAGCTACGTATCCGACAGTCGGCTCTACAAGATTCCAGCCGACAGGAATCTCGCACTGTTCTTCCTGGCGCTCGGCCTGGCAGCTCCGTTCCTTGTCGGGTCGCTGTACCTCAACAGCTATATGTTGCCTTGGCTTGTTTGGACGGCAGCGGCGCTCGGGCTCAACCTGGTGACGGGTTGGGCCGGCCAACTGCACCTCGGCTATGCGGCGGTGATGGCCGTCGGCGCATATTCGGCTGTTCACGCGGCCAGGTACGGCTTGCCCTGGGAATTCGCGCTCCTGATCGGTGGGATTTCCGCCTCGGTCATCGGCAGCCTGTTCGCCTTCGCGGCCCTGCGGGTGAAGGGCCTCTATCTGGCCTTGACCACACTGGCGATGCAGTTCGTCATGGACTGGGTGCTGACCCATTCGCCGGCGATCTCGGGTGGCTCGCACGCTTCGCTGCAGGCGCCCACATTTGCACTTCTGGGCCAGCGGATTACGTCGGATACAGGCCTGTATTATGTCGCCTTCGGCTGGTGTCTGCTTGTCACCATTTTTATGCTGAATCTGCGCCGTACCGGTCTGGGTCGTGCGCTGGTGGCAGTCCGCGAGAAGGACTATGCGGCGGCCATTCTCGGAGTCAACAGCTTCTACTACAAGATTGTTGCGTTCGCGACCTCCTCCTTCATCGGCGGAGTCAGTGGAGCGATCCTTGTCGCTACGTTCTTTTTTCTGGCCGCGCCCGAACAGTTCTCGGTCGCCGTGTCGATCCAGGTTCTGGCTATGGTGATCGTTGGCGGCCTCGGCAGTATCATCGGCACCTATTTTGGTGTCGCGTTGATCCTGCTGGTGCCGGGCGTCGTCAATGGCCTCGTGGCAGAAGGCGCCGGAGCACTGGGGCTTCAACTGAATGTCGAATCGCTGGCCCACATTCCGAACGCGGTCTACGGAGCGATCATCATCATCATCCTGATGATCGAGCCGCTGGGATTGGGCAAGCTTTATAGCAACATCCGGGACTACCTGAGGGTGTGGCCCTTTGATCAATTCAAGAAATAGGCCGGAGATGACCCACGCTCCCGACAAAGAAGCAGAAAACATCCTGTCGATGAACAGTGTAGAGGTCCTGTATGACAACGTCATGTTGGCGATCAAGGGGGTCTCCATCCAGATTCCAAAAGGAGGAATGGTAGCGCTGCTTGGGTCCAACGGGGCCGGAAAGAGCACGACGTTAAAGGCGATCAGCGGCCTTCTCAAGGCCGAGCGCGGCCGCGTCAACCGCGGCGAGATCAGCTTCGACGGCGCAGTGATCACCGGTGTTCCTGCGCAGCGACGTGTAGAGATTGGGATTTGCCATGTGATCGAAGGCCGTCGAGTTTTCGAACATCTGACGCCCGACGAGAACCTCGAAGCGGCTGCACCGATTTCGATGAATCGCGCCACACTCAAAACGGAAAAGCAGAGAATCTACGAGTACTTTCCGCGCCTCGCTGAACGGAAGAACTCCCAGGCGGGATATCTCTCAGGCGGCGAGCAGCAGATGCTGGCGATTGGTCGAGCATTGATGACCCAGCCCCGTCTTCTGATGCTCGATGAACCGAGTCTAGGCTTGGCTCCTTTCCTGGTGGCCGAGATCTTCAGCATCATCAAGAAGGTCAACGAGGAAGAGAAGTTGTCTGTTTTGCTGGTCGAGCAGAATGCACTCGCGGCGCTGGAGATCGTCTCGGACGGGTATCTGATCGAGAATGGCCGCGTTGTCATGCACGACACGGCCCAGGCATTGAAAGCGAATTCAGACATTCAGGAATTCTATCTGGGGGGAGGTTCGGGAACGAATTTCCACGACATCAAACATTACAGTCGGCGCAAACGCTGGCTGAGCTGACTCGATTGTTCCAAACGAGACCGGGAGGAGAATATGCAGTCGATTGGAAGAACACTGGCTTTGGCCTTGCTCGCCGCAGGCCTCCTATCGGAATCCGCCAAGGCGGCGGATCCCGAGCCATTCAGGATCGGCGTTTGCTACGATCTGAGCAAGGCCTATACTTTCGCTACGCCACAGGTCTCGCAGGCGGCGCTCGATCTTGCCGATCTCGTCAACATGAAAGGCGGAATCGATGGGGCACAGGTCGAGGTGATCGTGCGCGACCACGGCAATGAGCCGCAGCGCGGGATCGAATGCTACAGCAAGCTCAGCCGCGAGGGTGTGTTCGTTTTCGACACGCTGTCCACACCGGTTTCACTGGCGATCTTGCCGCGCGCAATGAAGGACCAGCGCATCCTGATGCAATCGCTTGTCGGGCGAGGCGACGCTGTCGACGGCACCGTGTTCAACTGGGTCTATCCTGTCGGAGCGACCTACTGGGGCCAGGCGGCCAACGACATCGCCTATATCAAGCAGCTGCACGACGGAGATCTTTCGGATGTAAAGGTGGGCTTCGTCTACTTCGATTATCCCTTCGGGCAGGAGCCGATCGAGATCCTTAAAACACTGTCGGGTAAGGAAGGATTCGACCTGGTCCTCTATCCGGTTCCGTTGCCTGGCAGCGACCAGGCGAGCGTCTGGTCCAAAGTGCGCCGAGATAAGCCTGACCATATCATCAGCTGGATGCTTGGCGGTGCGCACGTGGTTGCGTCAAAGGAAATGAAGCGTAACGGTATCCCAATGGAGAAGTACATCGCCGTCAACTGGCTCAACGAGGTGGATATCTCCAATATCGGCGCGGCGGCGGCGAAGGGGCTCAAGCGCGGTACGAATGTCGTGGGCGGTCAGGACATCCCACTCTACAAGGAAATCATGACCGAGCTTTATGACAAGGGCAAAGGTAACGGCCCGGTCGAAAAGACGCTGGATGTTTTCTACAATACCGGCCTTGCGATGTATTCGATCGTGTTCGAAGCTGCTCGTCAGGCGGCTTCGCTGCACGGCCATCCGATCACTGCCGAGTCATACAAAGCCGGGCTAGAGGCGATCGAGAAATTTGACGCAAATGGCCTGATGGCGCCGATCACGGTGACGGCGGAGGATCATGGCGGCGGAGGTCGCACGCGCATCGAAATGTGGGACGGGGCCACTTGGGTGCCGCAGACCGACTGGATTGCCGCCTATCAGGATGTCGTCTGGGAGGTTGTTAAGGAGAGTTCGTCGAAGTTCGACGGCAATTGATGTGAAGCAGGTGCAAGCCGCACCGTCCGTGGGGCCTGTGAAGCCGGGCCCCGCGGAGTGGGCAGTCAATGAGGAAGCGATATGCAACAGGGAGGTTCGACATGACTATATTCAATAGAGTGACTGCCGCTGTACTGGCAGCGGCGCTGGGACTGGCAATCCAGACAGCCGCGGCACAAGACAAGGAGCCGATCCGCTTCGGCCTTTGCTTTGATCTGAGCAAATCCTACACCTTCATCTCACCGCAGGTGGCGCAGGCTGCGCAGGATCTGGCCAAATACACAAACGACGACGGCGGCATAGAAGGTCATCCAGTCGAAATTATCGTGCGCGACCACGGCAACGAGCCGCAGCGCGGTGTCGAATGCTACGAACAGCTCAAGCGAGAGGGCGTCTTCATTTTCAACTTCCTCTCGACGCCCGTGACCAATGCCGCTCTGCCACGTGCGATGAAGGACGGCAACATCGTCATGCAATCCTTCGTCGGCCGCGGCGACGCTGTGGATGGCGATGTGTTCAAGTGGATTTTCCCGGTCGGTCCGACCTATTGGCAGCAGGCGGCCAATGACGTGGCCTTCATTAAGGATCAGTTGGGAGGTGATCTGAGCGAAGCCAAGATCGGCTTCATCTATCTAGACTATCCTTTCGGTCAGGAGCCGATCGAGATTCTCAAGACCCTCTCGGAGGAAGAAGGCTTCGAACTCAAACTCTATCCAGTGCCACTGCCCGGCAGCGACCAGGCGAGCGCCTGGACTCAGATTCGGCGTGACAAGCCTGATTACATGATCAGCTGGATCCTAGCCGGCGGTCACGTCGTGGCTTCGAAGGAGATGAAACGGAACGGATTTCCGATTGATCGCTATCTTTCGGTGAACTGGCTGAACGAAGTTGACATCAAGAATATCGGAGCCGATGCAGCCAAAGGCATCTTGCGGGGTACTAACGTGGCGGGTGGCCAAGAAGCTCCTCTGGTCAAGACAATGCTCGAGACCTTGTATGCCAAGGGTGAAGGCAGTGGTCCGGAATCGCTCGTCCGCGACGTCTATTACAACACCGGGTTAGCTATCTATGCCACTGGGTTCGAAGCTGCCCGCATTGCGATCGAAAAACACGGCTGGCCGCTGAATGCCGAAAGGATGAAGGAAGGATATGAGTCCATTGAGAATTTCGACGGAAATGGTGTGATGTCGCCGATCACCGTGACCGCGAAAGACCATGGAGGCGGCGGTAAGACCCGCGTCGAGCAGTGGGATGGTTCGACCTGGGTGCCGCTCACGGATTGGAGCGCGGACTACACCGACGTGGTGTGGGAAGTGATCAAGGAAAGCTCGTCGAAATTTACCGTCGAGTGATTTGACGGCGTGCCTGCGGGTCGGAGTGACCCGCAGGCATAAGCCGGTTCCCAGTCGTGCAAGGTCAGTCTGCGAGGGATCGAGAAATGGAAAGCAGCCCCATCGAAGTATCCGTCGAAGGTGGCGTGGCCATCGTCACTATCAACCGGCCCGACCGCAAGAACGCGCTCTCGGTCGCCGCCGCCAACGGATTGGTCGATGCATGGGAGCGGATCGAGGCCGACGATACGGTCAGCGTTGCGATCCTGACCTCGGCTGATTGCGGCGTCTTTAGCGCCGGGCTAGACCTCAAGGAGGCGGCAGAGATCGCGCGAAATGAGGGCGTCGACATCCTCAGCAAGATGCGCGACCCCTTTCACGACACGATGCGCGCCTGTCGCAAGCCGATCATAGCTGCCATGACCGGCTCCTTGATGGCTGGTGGGATGATGCTGGCGCTGAACTGCGATTTGCGGGTCGGACTCAAAGGAACCAAAATCGGGATCACCGAAGTCAAGATCGGACGCGGCTCGCCCTGGGCAGCGCCGGCGCTGTGGATGCTGCCGCAGCCTGTCCTGATGGAAATCGTTCTGACCGGCGATCTCATGCCGATCGAGCGGCTGCACGGTTACGGCTTCACCAATTATCTTGAAGACACGCCTGATCTGGTTCGCGAACGGGCCCGCGACCTCGCACGTCGGATCGCCAGTGCCGCACCGCTTTCGGTAGTAGCTGCGAAGGGCAGTGTGCGCGCGACCATGGATCTGGGCTGCGCCGCCGGGCTGGAAGAGGGTAAGCGCCTGCACGAAGTGGTCTATGCCAGCCAGGATGCCATCGAGGGCCCGCGGGCCTTTGCCGAAAAACGCGCGCCCGTCTGGCAAGGCCGGTAAAGGAGAGAGAGGCATGGGCGAATTGATGCGGCTTGATCGTGATGGGCCTGTGGGCGTTTTGCGCTTTCTATGCCCGGAACGGCGCAACCCTTTCAGCATTGCATTCGTCGAGGCGCTCATCGCCAATCTGCGTCAGGCCGAGATGGACGATGCGATACGTGCCGTGGTGATGACCGGCGGCGAGCATTTCTCAAGCGGCGGCGATCTTGTCGGCTTCCGCGCCGAGATCGCCAAAGGCGCCCGCGCCACCTCGCAGATGGTCGACATGGTCCACGACGGCGGTCGTGCCGCCTATCAATTCAAGAAGCCACTCATCGCTGCGGTGAATGGAATCGCCTATGGCGCGGGGCTAAGCCTGGCGCTGTCGGCCGATATCGTCGTGGCTGCCGAGGATGCGCGCCTCTGCGAGGTCTTTGCCAAGGTCGGCGGCTGCCCCGACACCGGGTCGAGCTGGCTCCTTCAGCAGCGCGCCGGGGCTGGGGTGGCCCGGATGCTGGTGCTTACCGGCCGCGAGATCGACGGACGAACGGCTCGCGAGCTGCGTGTAGTCGAGGAATGCGTCCCGGCCGAGGAGGTCGAAAACCGAGCAATCGAGATCGCGCGAGAGATCGCCGCCCACCCCGCCTTCGGCATGCAGACAACCAAGCGTGTCATGCGGGCGGCTGCCGAATGCTCCTACCTCGAGGCTCTGGAGATCGAGCGCGATGCGCAAAGCGTGCTGCTTTGCGCCCATGATTTTCCCGAGGCCATGAACGCCTTCCAAGAAAAGCGGCCGCCACGGTTCAAGGACTGCTGATTGCGGCCAAAGACGTTCAAACAGTCATAGGAGAAACGCCGATGAAGGTGCTCGTGCCCGTCAAACGCGTGATCGACTACAACGTGAAGGTTCGCGTGAAAGCGGATGGGAGCGGTGTCGATCTCGCGAATGTGAAGATGTCTATGAACCCTTTCGACGAGATTGCGGTTGAGGAGGCGATCCGTCTGAAGGAAGCGGGTACGGCGGACGAGGTCGTAGCAGTTTCGATCGGGGTGAAGCAGGCGCAGGAGACGCTGAGAACGGCGCTGGCGATGGGGGCGGACCGCGCGATCCTGATTGTGGCGGCCGCAGATGTGCATCAGGACATCGAGCCCCTGGCGGTGGCGAAGATCCTGAAGGCGGTGATCGACGAGGAGCAGCCGAACCTGGTGCTCGCCGGCAAGCAGGCGATCGATAACGATATGAATGCCACCGGGCAGATGCTCTCGGCGCTGCTGGGCTGGAGCCAGGCGACCTTCGCCTCGGAAGTGAAGGTCGAGGGCGGCAGCGCCGTGGTGACGCGCGAGGTCGACGGCGGGCTGCAGACCGTCAAGGTCAAGCTGCCGGCGATCGTGACGGTCGATTTGCGCCTCAACCAACCCCGCTACGCTTCGCTGCCGAACATCATGAAGGCCAAGAAGAAGCCACTCGACGAGAAGACGGCGGCGGATTACGGCGTCGACGTGAGCCCGCGGCTCGAAGTGGTGAAGACGGCCGAGCCGGAAACACGCCAGGCTGGCGAGATCGTGCCGGATGTCGATACGCTGGTGGCGAAACTCAAAGAGAGGGGGTTGGTGTGATGGCTGTTCTTCTGCTGGGCGAAGTAAATGACGGCGAACTGGCACTGGACCCCACCGCCAAGGCGGTGAATGCCGCCAAGGTGCTGGGCGAGGTTACCGTGCTCTGCGCCGGGGCTTCGGCGGCAGCCGCCGGCGTGGCAGCCGCGACGATCGAGGGCGTGGCGAAGGTTCTGGTGGCCGAGCATCCGGCGCTGAGCCACCGCCTTGCCGAGCCAACTGCGGCAATGATCGTAAGCCTCGCGGGCGACTATTCGCATATAATGGCCCCGGCCACCACCGACGCCAAGAACGTGATGCCGCGGGTGGCCGCGCTACTGGACGTGATGGTGATCTCCGATGTCTCGGGCGTTGTCGATGCTGAAACGTTCGAGCGCCCGATCTATGCCGGCAACGCAATCCAGACGGTGAGATCGAAGGACGCCAAGAAGGTCGTGACCCTCCGAACCTCGGCTTTCAAGGCCGCCGGCAAGGGCGGCCCGGCCAAGGTGGAGACCGTAGATGTGCCCGGTGATCCGGGCCTGTCGGAATGGGTAGAGGACAAGGTGGCCGAAAGCGACCGCCCCGAACTGACCTCTGCCGGGGTCGTAGTCTCTGGCGGCCGCGGCGTCGGCTCGCAAGGAGACTTCGCCCTGATCGAGAAGCTGGCCGACAAGCTTGGCGCAGCAGTGGGCGCCTCGCGGGCCGCAGTCGACGCCGGCTTCGCGCCGAACGACTGGCAAGTCGGCCAGACCGGCAAAGTCGTGGCGCCCGAGCTCTATGTTGCAGTGGGCATTTCCGGGGCGATCCAGCACCTTGCAGGGATGAAGGATTCCAAGATCATCGTCGCAGTCAACAAGGATCCGGACGCCCCGATCTTCCAGATCGCCGACTACGGCCTTGTGGCTGACCTCTTCCAAGCCGTACCCGAGCTGATCGAGAAGCTCTGAGACGCGTTATTCGAGGATCTCGCCTTGGTTAATTGGCCGCCCATTTTACGAGCCGGGCCGCCGAGGAACACAAGATGTTCCCGGGACAACGCGAGAAAGCGGGAAAACCGTGCGACGCATAGTTGCTACAGATTTGACGCGAGGGTAATCCTATAGCGCCGCGAAGAACCGCCGCCAGCGGCTCATGCTCGCGTGATGGTTTCCGGAGCTGGAAAGCCGTTCAGTCCTCCACCACTCCGCTCAGAATCTCTTCGCTATGTTCACCAAGGCGCGGCGCGGTGCGCAGATCGTGCCGCGCCGGCGTGGCCGAAAACTTCACCGGAGGTTTGGTTGTCCAGATGGCGCCTTCGGTGGGATGCGCCACGCGTTGGAAGAAGCCGGTTGCCTTGATGTGGGAATCCTGCGGCAGGTCGGGCAGCATGCTCACCGGCATGACCGGGATGTCGGCTTCCTCCATCAAGTCGATCCATTCCTGTGTGGTCCGCGACGGCGCGAACTGCGCTACCATGTCATAGACCGCGCCGATATTGCGGCTGCGTTCGTCCATGTTCGTCACCCACGGATGACAGAGCATGTCTTCACGTCCGATGGCGCGGAAGAAGCGGGCCCATTGCGCGTTGGAATAGGGAAGGATGGTAATATACCCGTCCTTCGTCTGGACCGGACGGCGATGCGGCACCAGCATACGGCTGTAGCCGAAGCTTTGCGGGAGGTCTTCGAATGTCGCGGCGGCCATGTGCTCCACCAGCAGAAACGACGCCAGCGTTTCGAACATCGGCACCTCGACATGCTGCCCCTCGCCGGTGCGTTCCCGGTGGTAGAGCGCGGCCATGACCGCCCAGGCCGCCGTGACTCCGCCCAACTTGTCGGCCAGAATGGTTGGCGCATAGGAGGGCGGCGCGCCGGGGTCGCGCATCGTGGCCAGCCCCGCCATGCCCGAGACCGCCTGAACGCTGTCATCATAGGCGGGCTTGTCGCGGTACGGCCCGTCCGACCCGAAGCCCACGGCAGCCACGGTAATCAGGCGGGGATTTTCACGGCGCAGGGCGTCCGGTGCCAAGGACAAGCGGGCCAGCGCTGCAGGGCGAATGCTGAATATGAAGACATCGGCGTCGCGCAAAAGCCGGCGTAAAGACCGCCGGCCGTCATCGGTCTTGAGATCCAGCACGACGCTGCGTTTGTTGCGATTCACGCCCAGAAAGACTGCACCCATGCCGGGGTTTTGAGCCGGCTGCACCTGGCGCAGCATGTCGCCCTCGGGGCTTTCTACCTTGATGACGTCGGCCCCCAGATCACCCAGCATCTGCGTGGCCAAGGGACCGAACACGACCGAGGTCATGTCAATGATCCGGACCCCCGACAGAAGTGCGGGTCTTGCTTTGCTCATGTCTGGTCGTCACCCGCCACGGGCGCGGCGAACTCCCGTCGGATCGCGGCATTATGCGCCCCCAGCGCAGGCGAGGCGCCCAGCGGCACATTTTCGCCCGACCTGCGAATCGGTGGTGTCGGTAGACCAATTTCGCCCGAAGGGCACTGAATGAGCGTCCGGTCGAGCTGCGGGTGGCTGGAAAGCGTCGCGACGTCGTTGACCGCGCCCGAGGCGATGTCGGCTTCACTCAGGAGCGCCAGCATCTGCGCCCTGTCGAGCGCAGCGAAAGCGGATTCGATCATCGGCTGCAGCACATCCCGGTTGCGGTTGCGGTTGTCATTGCCGTCGAAACGCGGATCCTCAACGAGTTCGGGCCGCTTCAGAACCGCGTTGCAAAAGCGCGCCCATTCGCGCTCGTTCTGCACCGACAGTGCGATCTGGCCGCCATCGCGGCAGGTATAGGCGCCATAGGGGCAGATCACCGGATGACTGAGGCCCACCCGAGGCGTTGGACGTCCGGCACAATCGTGAAAGATAAGCGGCACCGCCATCCAATCGGCCATGGTGTCGAACATCGCCACGCTGACGCCGCGGGCGCGCCCGGTGCGCTGGCATTCGATCAGCGCTTCGCAAATCCCCGCATGGGCGGTCATGCCCGTGGCGATGTCGCACACCGAAATGCCGACCCGTCCGGGTCCGTCCGGCGTGCCGGTGATCGATGCCAGTCCGCTCTCGCATTGCACAAGCAGGTCATAGGCCTTGGCATTACGCATCGGCCCATCATCGCCGTAGCCCGTGATATCGCAGGTGACGAGCTGCGGGAAACGCGCGCGCAGCGATGCCGAATCCAGTTCCAGCTTTTCGAGCGAGCCGGGGGCGAGGTTCTGCAGGAACACATCGGCGCGGGCGAGAATCCGTTCCAACAGCGCACGATCGTCTGGGTCCTTGATATCAAGCTCCAGAGATTCCTTGCCCCGGTTAAGCCAGACGAAATAGGCGCTTTCCCCGTTCGCCGCTCTATCGTATCCGCGAGCAAAATCGCCCGATCCCTTGCGCTCCACCTTGATGACCCGGGCACCCGCATCGGCAAGGCGCGACGAGCAGAACGGCGCGGCAACCGCCTGTTCCAGCGCGACCACAAGCAGCCCATGCAGCGGGCCCTTTTCGTCGATGTTCATATTCTTCTCGAACGCGTGAATTTTGAGCTTGCCAGAAATCTAACATCTGTTAGAAATATCGTCAACTCAGATGACCTGGAAGCGCAGTTAGGGAAGGGTGGTTGAGAATGCACGAAGGCCCGGATGTAGCCTTTCGAAGGGGGCTGGCAGAAGGCAAGGTGGTTCTTCCCAAGTGCAACGCGTGCGGACGTTTCCACTTTTTCCCGCGCGTGGTCTGTCCGCATTGTTACGCAACATCGTTCACGTCACACGAGATTTCGGGCAGGGGCGAGATCCATACCACAACGGTCGTCAGGCGCGCGCCCGATAGGGGCGGCGATTACAATGTCTGCATCGTCGAACTGGAGGAACGAGTTCGGATGATGAGCCGCGTTGAGGGCGTTGCGCCTCCTGACGTGGAGATCGGCATGGCGGTGATCGCCTATGTGGGAGAGATCGACGGCACCCCCGCCGTGCTGTGCAGGCCGGAAGGGGGCTGAAGAGATGGAGAGCAAGCTGCGCGGCAAATCTGCGATCGTGGGCACCGGACACGCCGGCTTCGGCGAGGCGCCCGGACTGACGGCCTACGACATCATGGCGCAAGCGGGCTTGGCGGCACTGGCGGATGCGCAGCTGAAACTGTCCGATGTGGACGGACTTTTTTGCACGATGATGGAAGACAGCATGCCAGCGTTGATGGCGGCGGAATATCTTGGCATCCGCCCGCGTTTCGTCGAGGGGACGATGACCGGCGGCTCTTCGTTCGTCAACTATATCACCGCAGCCACCATGGCGCTCACAGCGGGGTTGTGCAATGTGGCGCTGATCGTCTACGGCTCGAACCAGCGCAGTGGGTCGGGCAAGCTCGTTACGGCCTCGCGGCTGCCGCCTTACGAACAGATCTATCACCCGCGCTATCCGATCTCCGCCTATGCTCTTGCGGCGGCGCGGCACATGCACGAATTCGGCACCACGCGCGAACAGCTGGCCGATGTGGCGGTTGCCGCGCGGGCTTGGGCCAAGCACAATCCCGAGGCCTTCGCGCGCGGCGACCTGACACGCGAGGATGTGCTCGCCGCCCGCATGGTGAGCGATCCGCTGACGGTGCGCGACTGCTGCCTCGTCACCGATGGCGGCGGGGCGATCGTGATGGTGCGGTCGGAGCGGGCGAGGGATTTCCCCAAACAGCCGGTTTACGTCCTTGGCTCCGCCGCCGGGAGCACGCATCGACAGATTTCCCAGATGCCGGATTTCGCCGTCACGGCGGCCAGGGAGTCGGGTGCGCGCGCCTTTGCCGCAGCAGGGGTGACTACGTCCGACATCGACGTGGTCGAACTTTACGACGCCTTCACCATCAACACGATCCTCTTTCTGGAGGATTTGGGCTTTTGCGAGAAGGGCGAGGGCGGGGCCTTCGTCGAGGGCGGGCGGATCGCGCCGGGGGGTGAGTTGCCGGTCAACACCAACGGCGGCGGGCTCTCCTGCGTGCATCCGGGCATGTACGGCATCTTCACGGTGATCGAGGCGACCCGCCAGATCCGGGGCGATGCGCCGGGACTTCAGATCGCAAATATTGATCTGGCGCTCGCCCACGGCAACGGCGGCACGTTGTCGAGCCAGGTCACTGCAATTCTGGGCTCGGAGAACACGTTGTGAAACGACTGGGGAGGCGAAGCGATGCCGCTCAATTATGAGGTTCTCTCCAACTGGGAGTTTGAAGATGTAGCGCAAACCCTCACCGAGCGCGACACCATGCTCTATGCGCTTGGCTTGGGCTTTGGGGAGAATCCGACCGACGAAAAAGAACTAGCCTATGTCTATGAGGACGGGCTGATGGTCGTGCCGTCAATGGCCGTCACGCTTGGCTACCCCGGTTTCTGGCTGCGCGATCCGCGCACCGGGATCGATTGGAAGAAGGTCTTGCACGGCGAGCAGTGGCTGGATGTCTACAAGCCATTGCCGGTCAAAGGTGAACTGATCGGCCGTACCAGGATCGATCAGATCTCCGATAAGGGCGAAGAGCGCGGCGCGGTCATCTATCTGAGCCGTGACATCATCAATGCGGCCAGTGGCGAGACGCTGGCCAAGGTCTCAATGTCGACCTTCTGCCGCGGCGACGGCGGGTTTGGCGGCGAAAACAAACCGGGACCGACGCCTGCGTCCATCCCCGAGCGTGAGCCCGACCATGTTTGCGATCTTGCGACGCTGCCACGCCAGGCGCTGATCTATCGCCTGTCAGGCGATTACAACCCGCTGCACGCTGATCCCAAGGTCGCCCGTGCGGCAGGGTTCGAGCGCCCGATCCTGCATGGCCTGGCGACCTACGGGCTGGCGGCCCGCACCATTCTCAAGACGCTCTGCGACTATGACGCGAGCCGGCTGACCGGACTGGATGTGCGCTTTTCCGCCCCGGTCTATCCGGGCGAGACGGTGCGGTTTCATATCTGGCGGGAAGGCAACGAAGCCCGATTCAAAGCCTCGATCCCCGAGCGTCAGGTCGTGGTGCTGAACAACGGCGCAGCCCGCTTCGCCTGAGGACAGCGAACATGGCTCAGCCGCTCAGCGATATTCTCGTGTTGGATTTCAGCACGCTTCTGCCTGGCCCCTTGGCGACCCTGATGCTAGCCGAGGCCGGGGCGGAAGTTGTCAAGCTGGAGCGCCCCGGCACGGGCAAGGACGCGCGTCATTCGGCGCCGAAAATCGACGGCGTCAGCATCGGTTACGCGATCCTGAACCGCGGCAAGAAATCGATTGCGCTGGATTTGAAGGCTGAAGGTGCGGTGGAGAGCCTCCGTCCGCTGATCGAGAAGGCCGATGTCCTGGTCGAGCAGTTCCGCCCCGGCGTGATGGATCGGCTGGGCTTGGGATATGAGGCGGTGCGTGCCATCAATCCGGGCATCGTCTATTGCTCGATCACCGGCTACGGACAGACCGGGCCGAAACGGGACTTTGCCGGCCACGACCTGAACTATGTCGGCGACGCCGGAATCCTGTCGCTCAGTCGAGGTCCGGACGAGCAGCCGACAATGCCGTTCGCGCTGGTGGCCGACATTGGGGGCGGCAGCTACCCGGCGGTGTTCAATATCCTGCTCGCCCTGCGCGAGCGCGACCGTACGGGGCAGGGCGCCCATCTCGATATCGCCATGGCCGAAGGTGTCTTCGTTTTCGCCTATTGGGCTCATGTCAAGGGCGTTGTCGCCGGAGAGCCGATTGGCAATGGCGCCGACCGGTTGACGGGCGGACTGGCGCGTTACCGGCTCTATTCCGCAGCCGACGGGCGGCAGATCGCCGTGGCGGCACTGGAAGAGAAGTTCTGGCAGGCCTTCTGCCAGGTGATCGGACTCAGGACGGAGCTGCGCGACGACCTCGCCGATCCGCAAGCAAGCACCGCCGAAGTTGCCCGCCTCTTGGCGGCACATCCGGCCTCGCACTGGGAATCGCTTCTGGCCGAGGCCGATTGCTGCTGCACGGTGGTCAAGACCCCGGCCGAGGCGGCATCCGACGACCATTTTGCCAAGCGTGGCATATACGGCCGGCAAGTGCGAATCGGGGAACGGCGCGTACCCGCTCTGCCGCTGCCGATCGCGCCGGCTTTTCGCGCGCCGCCGTCCCGCGACGAGGCCGCGCCCGATCTCGCACGTGACAACCGCTATTTCGGGCTGCCCGACCCATGAGACACCGCCAAGAACGCCGAACCATTGACGGTGGCAGCGTGGCCCGTTAATCTAACAGATGTTAGAATTGCTTCTCGCAGAAGGTGGATATGATGACGACCTCCCAAGAAGAGCTCCCGGAAGAGGCCGCGAGGTACGTCGTGCCCACGTATTTCGTGAACAGCGACAGCCCCGAGGTCCAGCAGTTCGTCGCCCGGGCTCTGCGCGATCTACCCAACGATGCATCGAAGACCGATAGGGCGATCCGCCTGTTCGAGGCGGTGCGGGACGGTATCCGTTATGATCCCTACACCTTCGCCTTGACGGCCGATGCCTACCGGGCGAGCGCCATCGCCGGAGCGGAGGCCGCCTTCTGTGTGCCCAAAGCGATCCTCTTGGCGGCCTGCCTACGCGCGGTCGACATTCCTGCAGCGCTGGGATTCGCCGATGTGCGCAACCATCTGAACACGCCCAAGCTGCGGGAGCTGATGGGCACCGATCTCTTCGTCTATCACGGCTACGTGCAGCTCGGGCTCGACGGCAATACCTATAAGATCACGCCTGCGTTCAACATGGAGCTGTGCGAGCGGTTCGGGGTCAGGCCGCTAATCTTCGATGGCAACAGCGACGCGCTGTTTCACGAATTCGACGTCAAAGACCAGCGGCACATGGAATATGTGAACGATCGGGGGCTCTACGTCGACGCACCGATGGAGGAATTCCTGCGCGTTTTCAAAAGGACCTATCCCAAGCTCGAGCAGTTCAATCGCGAGCGCATCTCGCACAGCGCCGAAGGGGTGGACGCTGGGTTTGCGGCAGCGGGCAAGGTCTCATGAAATATCTGGAAGATTTCCAGCCAGGTCAGATCTACAGGTTCCGCGCAGAACCGCTGAGCAAGGAGGAGATCATTGCGTTCGCGCATGAATGGGATCCGCAGCGGCTGCACACCGATGAGAACTATGCCGTGTCCGTCCACGGCAGCCTGATCGCCTCGGGCTTTCAGACGATGCTGCATGTGTTCAAGCCAGTCATGCATGGAATGATGCCGGAGATCGCCAATATCGGCGGGCTGGGTTTCGATTCGCTGAGATGGCCTCGGCCTGTTCGGCCCGGCGAGGCGCTCGACATCGAACTGGAAGTCTCTTCGGTCAAACCTTCGAAGAGCAAGCCGGACAGGGGCGTGCTGGCCTACGCGCTCAGAGCCATGAACTCCGCAGGACAGGTCGTGTTCACTGCAGATACTCCGGTGATGATCAAGCGCCGGCTCTCGGAGGAACAATGAGCAACGCTGCACATCACGATCAGGACGATCTCCGCCTGTTGCGCGAAAGCGTCCGCACGCTGTTCGAGCGCGCGGGCGGCGTGGCGCGAGCGCGCAAGATCAGGGACGAAGGCGGCGGCTGGGATGCGCCCGTGATGACGGAACTGGCCGAGGCCGGCGTGTTGGGCGCCGCGGTGCCGGCAGAATCCGGCGGCCTCGGCATGGGGCTGGCCGCCGCCGGTATCATCGCCGAAGAAGTAGGCCGGGTGATCGCGCCCGAACCTGTGGTCGCCTCGGTTGGGCTCGCAATTGGCCTTTTGCGCCGACTCTGCCCCGAGCATGCGCTTCTGACCGAGGCGCTGGCCGGCACGACGATCCTGGCCACAGCATGGCAGGAGCGTGACGCCAAAGGTCTCTCCAACACCCTGTCATCTCGGTTCGAGAACGGCGCTCTGACCGGGATGAAATCATGGGTCGCGGGGGTGGCTGCTGCAAGTGGCATCCTCGTCGTGGCGGAGGCCGGCGGCGGCCCGGCTCTCGCTTTGGTTGAACCCGGCGGCAAGGGCATAGCCATCGACAAACGGCGTCAGTCCGATGGCAGTATGCTGGCCGAGCTACACCTGTCGGGCGCACCAGCCGAATTGCTCGCAAAGGGCCCGGCCGTCGCAAAGGCTCTGGAAGCTGCCGTCAGCGACACGACAGCGCTGACGGCGGCCGAGCTTGTCGGGGTCAGCGCCAAGGCGCTGGAGATCACGCTCGACTACATCAAGACGCGCGAGCAGTTCGACAAGCCAATCGGTTCGTTCCAGGTCATTCAGCATCGCGCGGTGGACATGCATGTCATGCAGGAAGTGGCCGAAGCGGGCGTGCGCGACGCGCTAGGCCTGATGGACGCGACAGAAGCCCCGCGCCTGCGTGCCCGCCAGGCCAGCCGCGCCAAGGCCCGGGCTTGCACCACGGCCAGGAAGATCACGCGCGAGGCCATCCAGCTGCATGGCGCGGTCGGCTACACCGACGAGTTCGACATCGGGCTTTACCTGAACAGGGCGCTGGTGCTCTCGGCCTGGCTGGGCGACGACGTCCATCACCGGCGGCTCTGGCTGAACGCCCGCAACGCAGAGGAGGCCGCAGAGTGATCGACTACAACGCCATGAGCGACGCGGACTTCCGCAGGGAGGTACGGCAGTTCTTCGAAACCGAGTATCCCGAAGAGCTGCGCAATCTTTCGCATCGCCCGAAGTTCGCCGAAATCGAGCACTGGCACCGCAAGCTTCATGCCAAGGGCTGGGTCGCACCGGCCTGGCCTGCGGAGTACGGCGGCATGGGGCTGAACGCGGCCAAGCTTCTCATCTTCTATGAGGAACAGCAGCGTTGGGGGGTCGTGCGCGGCCGCGACATGGGCGTGCAGATGGTCGGTCCGCTCATCATCAAGTTCGGCACCGATGCTCAGAAGGCATACTGGCTGCCCCGCATTCTGAGCTGTGAGGACATTTGGTGCCAGGGCTATTCCGAGCCGGGCGCAGGGTCCGATCTGGCGAACCTGCGCACGAACGCCGTGATCGACGGGGACGAGTTCGTGATCAACGGACAGAAGATCTGGACGACGATGGCGCATGACTCGACGCACATTTTCATGCTGGTGCGCACCGATCCGAAAGCCCCAAAAAAACAGCAGGGGATCAGCTTCATTCTCGTGCCGATGGATCAGCCGGGGGTCGAGGTCCGAACGATCACCACGCTGGCGGGCGAAACCGAGTTCTGCGAGGTCTTCTTCGACGATGCCCGCACCCCGTGCGAAAACCTCGTGGGCGAACTGAACAAGGGCTGGACGATGGCCAAGTCCCTGCTCAGCTTCGAGCGGGTGTTTATCGGCGCACCGAATCTGGCCCAGAACGCGATTGGCCAGCTTGAAACCTACGCCCGCGGTGCCGGCCGCTTCGACGACCCGGTCTTTTGCGACCGCTTCGCCGAGGTTGCGCTCGATGTCGAGGATCATGCGGCACTTTACGCGCGCTTCGCCGATCAACTCAAGCGGGGCGAACCGCTGGGCGCGGATGTCTCGATGCTCAAGATCTGGGTGACCGAGACGTTTCAGAAGATCACCGAACTCATGATCGAGGCGGCAGGACCCGACGGCGGCACCCTCGGCCCATTGCAGGTCGGCAATGTTGGTGTCGATGTTCTGGCGACCTTCTACAAGGCCCGGCCGACCACGATCTACGGCGGGTCGAACGAAATCCAACGCAACATTCTATCGAAAGCTGTCCTGGGCCTGCCGGGCTGATCACGAGGGAGGATTTATGATGTCCGATCGTTACGCGAAATACGACAAGCTGAAATTCGATTATCCGGCCGAGCGCGTGCTGCGCATCACTTTCGACCGGCCCGAGACCTTCAACTCGGTGGACGCCGAGACCCACACGCAGATGACCGATATGTGGATCGACATCGATCGCGATCCCGACATCAATGCGGTGATCGTCACCGGTGCAGGCAAAGCGTTTTCGGCGGGCGGCGATTTCAGTCTGATCGAGAGCATGATCGGCAATTCGCACGAGATCATGAAGACGTGGAAAGAGGCCAGGAACCTCGTCTACAACATCATCAACTGCAACAAGCCGATCATCTCGGCGATTAACGGTCCCGCGGCCGGCGCCGGCCTGGTCGTCGGCATCCTGGCCGACGTATCGATCGCCGGCAAGAAGGCCAGAATCGTTGACGGCCATCCTCGTCTCGGCGTCGCCGCCGGTGACGTCGCCGCGATCATCTGGCCACTGCTGTGCGGCATGGCCAAGGCAAAATACTATCTGATGACCTGCAAGCCGGTCTCGGGTGAGGAGGCTGACCGGATCGGGCTAGTGTCGATGTGTGTCGAGGATGAGGTTCTACAGCAGACCGCGCTCGACATCGCCACCGAGCTGGCAAATGGCTCGCAGAGCGCGATCCGCTGGACCAAATACTCGCTCAACAACTGGCTGCGTCAAGCCGGTCCGATCTTCGACGCATCCACTGCTCTCGAAATGCTCGGCTTCATGAGCGAGGACGTCAAGGAAGGCGTCCTGTCACATCGCGAGAAGCGCGCGCCAAACTTCCGCAAGGATTGTCCGATCTGAGCCGAGCGTAGGAGGGAGAATAGGAAAACAATGTCCATCGACATCTATCAGGATATCGCGACCGCCTACAACGCGGCCGCAACGAAGGCACCGGGATTGAAGGCGCGGTTCGAAGCGGCCGGGTTCGACCCTGGCAAGGTGTCATCACTGGCCGAGCTCTCCCGCCTGCCGGTGATGAAGAAAGAGGAGCTGCTGAAGCTCCAAAGAGAGAACCCGCCTTTTGGCGGGTTCCTTGCCGCTGATCTGAAGGAGATCGCGCGCATTTATGTCTCCCCAGGCCCGATCTTTGAACCGGCGCTGCCAGGCGGCGGCGGCCACGGACTGGATCTGCTGTTCAAAGCGGCAGGCATAGGCGCGGGCGACATCATCCTGAACACATGGATGTATCACCTCGTGCCGGCTGGACTTCTTTTTGACGAGGCAGCGCAGGCCGCAGGCGCCACCATTATTCCCGGCGGCGTCGGCAACACCGAATTGCAAGCCCAGATCGTCGTCGAGACCGGCGTCACTGCCATCTGCGCGTCGACGGCTTTCTTCCTAACGCTGGCCGACAAAGTGATCGAGACCTATGGCCGCGGCGCCTGGAAAGTGAGGACCGCCCTTCTGGGCGGAGAAATGGGCGACTGGATGTCCAAGCGCCGGCGGATCGAGGCCGAGTATGGGGTCGCTACATGGGCGGCCTATGCCACCGCTGATCTTGGCCTTGTCGCGTATGAGGATGGCGGCGAAGGTTACGTCGTGCATCCCAACCGGGTGGTACAGATTTGCGATCCTGTCCGCGGCGGCCAACTCCCCCACGGCGAGACGGGCGAGGTCGTGGTAACCGCACGCGATGCTACCTGGCCGATGATCCGCTTCGGCACTGGTGACAGCGCCTTTGCACTGGAGAGCAACCAGGACGGCAGTGTGCGCCGGCTATCGGCGCTGCAGGGCCGGGTGGGCGCGGCGGTGAAGGTGCGCGAGATCTTCGTCTATCCACGCGTGATCGAGGAGGTGGTGATTGCCACACCCGGGGCAATAGCGGCTCAGGCCGTGGCGACGCGCGAAAACGACCGAGACCTTATCAGCATCTCGATCGTTCTGCAGGAGAGCGCCGACCGCATTGCCGCCGAAGCGGCGGCCAAAGAAGCGTTCCAGCGACATGCCCGCATCCGTGCAGACGAGATCATCTTCATTGATGCGCTTCCCGAGAACGCGCCCCTTATCGTCAATGGCAAGGACATCTGAAGCCACAGCTCAAACTTCAGCGACGGTTAAGCGAGCGCCACCAAGGCATGTGTGAGCCTCACCGTCGACGAACCCATACTCACTACGAATAGGAGAAGGTTTCATGAAAGTTCTCGTCCCGGTGAGGCGGTGCTCGAGGCGAACGTGAAGCCGCGCGTAGCCTGCCGGTAGACAAAGCTCTCGAATGCCTCCATCTGTTGGAAATTATGCCTCAGTTTCCCTTCCATTCGCCACCGGCGGCGGGGCAAGTTATCTCGGTTGCGCCAGGGGTTCTCTGGGCCCGCATTCCGCTGCCGTACCGTCTTGATCACGTGAACGTCTATCTTGTCCAGGATGGCGAGAGCTGGACGCTGATCGACACCGGTATCAATACGGACGAGGCGAAGGCAGCTTGGCAGGCTCTCCTGGGGGGACCGCTATCGCATGTCTCCATTTCGCGCGTCGTCGTCACCCATCATCATCCGGACCACATCGGGCTTGCAGGATGGCTTTGCGGCAAGTTTGGCGCCGAAATGCTGACGAGCCAGACTGCCTACATGACCAGCAGGGTCATCTCCCTAGCCCCGCACGAGACGGGGCTTCGCCACTATTTCGATTTCTATGTTAACCACGGCATGAGCGAGGAAGGCGCCGGACTCGTCGCCATTCACGGCAGCGAATATCTGATGCTGGTTTCGGAACTGCCTCCCACCTTTCTCAGGCTCGTTCTGGCCGACAGAATCACGATCGGACGCCGGGAATTCAGGGTAATCACTGCGGACGGGCATGCCCCCGAGCAGATCCTTCTTTACTGCGAGCAGGATAGGCTGTTGTTCGCTGCTGATCAGATCATCGAGAGGATCTCGCCCAATGTCAGCGTCTTCGCCGGCGAACCTAATGGCGACCCGCTCGGACATTTTCTCAGGACGCTGCGCTTTATGCGTCAGGAACTGCCGGACGATGTCCTGGTGCTGTCGGGACACGGCCGCCCGTTCTACGGGCTGCATGAACGATGTCTCGAACTTGAGGCACATCACGAAGGACGCTGCCAACGGATCCGGGAAGCATGCGCAAAAGCGCCGCACTCAGTGGCGGATCTCGTTCCTATCCTCTTCACCCGCAAGCTCGACGCCCACCAGATGAGTTTCGCGTTCACGGAAACGCTGGCTCATATCAACCGGCTGGTACGAAGATCGGAGCTGATCGCAGTCAAAACTGCGGAGAAGGTCCGCTATGTCACCACCTGATATCGCCCATGCACGTGAGAACGATGACGTGTTCGTGCTTGTAATGCTTGTTCTCGTTGCCGGAGCGGATGCGGTATTCTCAGAGGGCTTGGCTTTCGCGACAGCCGCGGCGCTGGCGCTGGCGCTGGCGAACGTAGCCCACGAGGGGATCGTACAAGGCGCAATGACCTTACAGTTGTTGAAAAGCGACGATGAAGGGAAGCTTGCAGCAACTACGGCCTTCGCGCTCGGCATGGTGTTGTTGGGGAATTGAACGGAGGCGCTCCGATGGACCGGATTGGGAACTAAACGGAGCCTGCGGAACATTGGAGGCTTCGATTTGAAGAACTCGCGCTCGGGGAAGCTAAATCTGAACCTTTGCGGCTTGGCTTTGCGGCGCAGCTGAAGTCGCAAGTTGATCAGGCGGTTTCCGGCATCGGCGGCGGAGATGCCCGATTGGCTTGGCGCTACCTTCGCGATCCAGATCGGACGCGTGTCGCCTGATTGGCTCGAACGGGGCAAAGCACCATTGTGCGGGCGATCAACGGCCCTTCTGCTGGAAAGCCGCGGCTCGGTCAATGGGACGGCAAGTCGATCCAATCGCTTTTCCGCGCCGATGTGCACACGGCGCGGATCGCCCCGGTGCCGGAAGCGCGGCTGCTGTTCCCGGATCCACGGGTCGACTATCTGAGGAACGAGGCTCAAGAACCTTGGGGGCACCTCCACAAACTGAAATTAGCACGAGCTGATATCCCCCAGCTCATCCCGTCGTTGAGGTTGTTGACCAGCCCTGCCTGCGATGCCGCGAAGAGGTTGCGGTCGCGGAAAGAGGTCAGCGCGAATACCTCCCGGAAGCCGATCGAAGCCGTCTCGCGAGGGCTGTTGTCCATCTCGAGGCGGACATGGTCGCGCGTGTCGCGCACGAGCAGAACGGATAGCGCCGTTCCGATGACGGCATATCCGATGCCGAGGTAGATCGGCACGGGGCGCAGTCCATACTGGCCGGCGAGATAGCCCGTTAGGAAGGCCGTCAGGCCGACCGCGAGATAGCCGGCGAACTCGTTCAGACCTACGGCAAGGCCGCGCGACTTCGGCCCAACGAGATCGACCTTCATAATCACGGTCATCGACCAGGCGAGGCCTTGGCTGAGGCCGAGTAGGGCGTTGGCGGCGATCACCCAGTTCCAGTTCGGCGCCCACAGGATTATGAAGGGGACGGGAAGGCCGAACAACCAGCCCAGGATCAGCACGCGCTTCCGGCCCCAGGTGTCGGCCAGTTGGCCCGAGACGAGATTGGCGAACGCCTTGACCACGCCGAAGCTGACGATGAAGGAGACGATAAGGGTCGTCGACGCGATCCCGAACTCCTGCGACCCGATCAGCGGCGCCACCGTCCGCTCGATCCCGACCATGCCGACGACGAAGGCATTGATCAGCACCAGCAGCGCGAACTGGCCTGCTGCCGGTTTTTCGGACACCAGGTTAAGCTTACATAGCTTGGTCCTCGAACTCGACGGGGCTCAGGTAGCCCAATGTCGAGTGCCGTCGCCGAGGATTGTAGAAGCGCTCGATGTAGTCGAACACGTCGGCCCTGGCGTCGTCCCTCGTCCTGTAGACCTTGCGGGCTGTCCGCTCAGTCTTGAGCGACGAGAAGAAGCTCTCCATCGCAGCATTGTCCCAGACGTTGCCCGACCGGCTCATCGAGCAGGTGATGCCGTGGTCTGCCATCAGGCGCTGGAACTGCTCGCTCGTGTACTGGCTGCCCTGGTCGCTGTGGTGCAAGAGGCTGTCCGGCTTTCCTCTGCGCCAGATCGCCATGATGAGGGCGTCGGTGACGAGCTGAGCTGTCATATCCGCTTTCATCGCCCAGCCGACGACGCGCCTTGAGAACAGGTCGACGACGGCCGCAACGTAGAGCCAACCTTCGGCAGTCCAGATGTAGGTGAAGTCGGCGATCCACTTCTGGTTCGGTGCCGACGCCTCGAAGGCGCGGTCGAGGAGGTTGCCCGACACAGCTGCACGCTCGCCGGTATCCTTCGGCAGCCCACGGCGGCGCGGCCGGGCACGCAGCCCGTTCTCCCGCATGAGCCGCTCGACACGATGGAGGCCGCACGAGAAGCCCTCAGCCAGCACGTCGTGCCAGACACGACGGGCACCATAGGTACGGTCGCTGCTCTTGAAGCTGAGGTCGATCTTCGTCACGAGCACCTCGTCGTGCCGCGAGCGAGCACTGGGGCTGCGGTTGAGCCAGGCATGGAAGCCCGAGCGGGAGACATCCAGCGCCTCGCACAGCCATGCCACCGGCCAGATACCCCGGTGCCTCGCAATGAAAGCGAACCTCATGTCACTTCCCTCGCGAAGTAGGCTGCGGCCTTTTTTAGGATGTCGCGCTCCGCCTTCAGCTTCGCCACTTCCTTGCGCAGCCGGTCGATCTCCTGCTGCTCCGGCTTCATCAGCCCATTGCCGGGAAAGGCATGCTGCGGATCGGCACCGAGCTCCCGGATCCATTTGCGAAGCACGTTCTCGTGCAAATCCAGATCACGGGCAGCCTGCGCCACCGCAACGCCCCGATCCTTCACCAGCCTCACTGCCTCAAGCTTGAACTCGCGGCTGAACTTCCTTCGTCGCATTCCCACTCTCCAGTTCCGTTAAACACCTTATCTCGGTGTCCACGAAACCGGCAGCAGGCCACTACACCTGCCGCGCGCTCAACGCCCTGCACACCAGGCCTTTCTTCCAATGGACGGTTGAAACGCTTGCGCGAGAAGTCGGGCTATCGCGCTCTGCTCTTGCTCGCCGCTTCCACAAGCTGCTGGGCATGTCGCCCATCCACTATCTGGCGACATGGCGCCTCCACCTCGCCGCCCAAGCGCTGCGAGAGAGTCGCGAGAACATTGCCGCGATCGCCGAGCAGGTGGGCTACGGATCGGAGGAGGCGTTCGGCAGGGCTTTCAAGCGCTGTTTCGGCTCCTCGCCCGCGGCTTGGCGGAAGTCACAAGCTTGAGGGTCTCACTCGGACATCCGCAGATCAACCGCCTCAAGACCCTCAAGCGCGCAATGTACGGCAGGGCAGGTCCCAAACTGCTGAAAGCACGGAATGCGGTCGACGATCTGCACCGAGGCGTCGACCAGCGCGCGGATTTGACCTCATTTTCGCGCAGCACCTCCGCTGCGCGATGGACGCTTGGGCGGCAAGGGGCCCGACAAATCACGTCATGGCGGAATGCCCGCTTTGTCGAGTCCCTCAAGATATGTGGCCAGATGTGTTTCGTCCTTCACATAAAAGAGCCGCTTGCGTGCCAGCTCGCAGGTGAAACCCGGTTTGCGCTCCAACAACTCCGCCACCGCGGCCTGCCGCTCATCTTCAGGCTGCAGGTGGAAGGAGTGTAACGTCATGGATGAGCGGCTGAAGTTCATCGCCCGGCTGCTGGACGGCGACAAGATGGCGGCGCTGTGCCGGGAGTTCGGCATCTCTCGCAAGACCGGCTACAAGATCGTCAATCGCTACAACGACAGCGGCCTGGAAGGGCTGACGGATCGCTCGAAAGGATTCGAACCTTTCACGCCGAGTCGCGGACGAGACCTGATCCTGAACCCTCCGCGATCCGGACGCCAGCCGGACACGACAAAAAGCCCCGCCAGGCGTGTGAACTGACCCCCCGAAAGTTGGACACGACTTTCGGGGGTTTTGCATGTCGAAGCACAGTGAGGATCTGAAGCGCTCGATCGTCGAGCGGTGCGTGAGCGGCGCGGACAGCTCTCACAGCGCCGGCCTGCCCCATGGCATCGACCCTGCGACGGTGCGCAAATGGGTGGCGCTTTACCGGGCGCATGGCGCGGCCGGGCTTGCGAAGAAGTTCAGCCACTATGATGCGGCGTTCAAGCTGTCGGTGCTGCGGCGGATGTCCTCTTCCTCGGGACGGGGATTGCGCTGACCGTCGGCTTTAAGTTCTATTACACCGAGGTTACCCAGCGCTGGACATACTCGGACCTTATGCCGCTCGTGCCTCCATTCGGGACTGGGCTGAGTCCGCTCCTCCAGTGGATCGTGAATCCCCCGTGGCCGCTTTGCTCGCGGCTTCCCTTGTTGTCGTATTCCTTCTGCTCTATCCGATCTTGTAGCCAATACAGCAAACTTGTTGTGGATGGATTGAATACGCCTAACCGCGGTAGAGTCGATTGTAGCTTGAAGCGCCGAATCGCCACGCCCGTTACGGGACGTAGGTCGATAATTTACCAACAACGTTACGCGAACCGCCTCGACAGCTTCAGCATGAGCGAACCACCGCAGGGCATCGATTTCTTCCACCTGACTGCAAATTCCGACGGAAGTCGCCCCCCGATTCCGAAATGATGTCGCCCCCTCGTTCCGAGAATTAGCCGCCCCCTGATTCCGAGATGATGCCGCCCCCTGCGGCGGTGTTTTGGACCGGTGCTCTGCTGGTGAATTGTTCCTCCCTTTGGCCTTGGCTTGGGAAGGAACGAAATGCCTGCGGAGAGAGTGACGATGCGGCGTGTCCGCGAGATATTGAGATACCGGTTCGAGGAGGCGCTTGGCCACAAGGCGATCTCCTATCGGGTTGGCGCCGCGCCCTCGACGGTGCGTGAGACGCTGCGAAGGGTTGAGGCTGCCGGACTGAGCTGGCCGCTGGGTGATGACATCACCGACACCGACCTGGAAGCCGCGCTTTACAGGGCGGCCGGCACGAAGACGGGTCACCGCCGCAGCGTCGAGCCCGACTGGGCGCATGTGCATCGCGAGTTGAAGCGCAAGCATGTGACGCTGCAGATCCTTTGGGACGAATATATCGAGCGCCATCCCGACGGTTACCGATACAGCCGTTTTTGTGACCTCTACAGGGGGTGGGCGGCGAACCTGCCGGTGACGATGCGCCAGAACCATGGCGCGGGCGAGAAGCTGTTCGTCGACTATGCCGGCGACACGGTGACGGTGGTCGTCGATCGGTTGAGGGGCAAGACACGCCAGGCGCATCTGTTCGTGGCGGTGCTGGGTGCATCAAGCCTGTCCTACGCGGAGGCGCGCTGGAGCGAGACGCTGGCCGACTGGCTGGGCTGTCACGTCAACGCGCTGGAAGCCATTGGCGGCGCGCCGGCGCTGCTTGTTCCCGACAACGCCAAGGTCGCCGTCATCAAGGCCTGCCGCTACGATCCCCAGGTCAACCGGAGCTATGCCGGGATGGCCGATCACTACGGCAGTTCGGTGTTGCCGACGCGGCCGCGCCGGCCACGCGACAAGGCGAAGGTCGAGGCCGCTGTGCGGATTGTCGAGCGGTGGCTGCTGGGTCGTCTGCGGCACCGCGTGTTCCATAGTCTTGCCGAGGTCAACGCGGCGATCGGCGAGTTGCTCGCCGATCTCAATGACCGCCGGGTTCTGCGCCGGGTCGGGCGCACACGGCGTCAGTTGTTCGAGGAGATCGACCGTCCGGCACTGCGGCCGCTGCCGGCGACGCGATATGTCTATGCCGAATGGCGCGTGCGGCGCGCCGGGCTCGACTATCACGTCGAGATCGACCGCCACTACTACTCTGTGCCTTGGCGCTTCGCGCGCGAGCAGATCGAGGCTCGCATCACTGCCACCACCATCGAGCTGTTCCGCAAGGGCGAGCGTATTGCCGCTCACATGCGCTCCAGCGGCAATGGCCGGCACACCACGGTTCCCGAGCACATGCCGTCCTCGCACCGCCGCTTCGCCGACTGGACGATCGAGCGGATCACCAGGGAGGCCTCCGCGATCGGCCCGGACGCGGCCCTTTTGTGCGAGAAGATTCTGGCCGAGCGGCCTCATCCCGAACAAGGCTTCCGCGCCTGCCTCGGCATCATCCGACTGGTCAAGGGGTTCGGCCGCGAGCGCGTCAACGCCGCGTGCGGCCGCGCGCTGGAGATCGGCGCGCGCACCTACGGCTCCGTCCGTTCCATCCTCGACAACCATCTCGACCGGGCCTCGGCATCAGGACCACAGCCGTCACGCGATCCCATCGACCATCCCAACATCCGCGGTTCCCGCTACTACCACTGAAGGAGAAGGCAATGCTCGCACACCCCACCCTCGACCGCCTCAACGACATGGGCCTGACCGGAATGGCCAGAGCGTTCAATGAACTGGCCGCCAATGCCGAGGCCGAACGGCTCTCGCATGCAGAATGGCTGGCGCTGCTGCTCGACCGGGAATGGAGCTGGCGCCACGACCGCAAGCTTGCAGCCCGCCTGCGCTTCGCCAAGCTGCGCCATCAGGCAGTCCCCGAGGATGTCGACTATCGCGCCGACCGCGGCCTCGACCGGACCCTGTTCGTCAAGCTGATCGCCGGCGACTGGATCGATGCCCATGACAATCTGGCCATCTGCGGGCCGTCGGGCGTGGGAAAGAGTTGGCTTGCCTGTGCGATCGGCCACAAGGCCTGCCGTGACGACCGCTCCGTCCTCTACCAGCGTGTCCCGCGTCTGTTCGCCAATCTCGCGCTCGCAAGAGGCGACGGCCGCTATGCGCGTCTGCAGCGCACGCTCGCCCGCGTCCATCTGCTGATCCTCGACGATTGGGGTCTGGAGCCGCTCGACAACCAGGCCCGCCACGATCTCCTCGAAATACTCGAGGATCGCTACGGACGGCGCTCCACCATCATCACCAGCCAACTGCCCGTGTCGGCCTGGCATGACGTAATCGGAAACCCAACCTATGCCGACGCCATCCTGGACCGCCTCGTCCATAACGCGCATCGCATCGATCTGACCGGCGACAGCATGCGCCGGAAGGAAGCCCGAAATGCTTGACTCGGACCCCTGACGAAAGGACAACTCAAACTGCCAGCCAGGCCCCGGCCCCAGGGGGCGAGATCATCTCGGAATCCGGGGGCGCAATCAAATCGGAACAAAGGGGCGGCTTCGTCGGAATCGGCAACCTGACGACGCAGGACAACCCCGTCAGTCACGGAGCAGTGGAAGATTTTTGCAGGCTGCCCGTCGTGATCGAGGCCGTGCCGTTCCTTATAGACAGAATCGTAGATGTACTCGGAGCGGATATTGAGCGGGACGATTGAAGCCAGTTGGGTGGCGTCCAGCCCGGGTTCCTCGGTCAGTTCGCGCTCAACTGCCTCGGCTGCCGTTTCGCCGCCCTCTACGCCGCCTCCCGGAAGGGTTCAGCAGTCGTCCTCATAGCCGTGCGGCCGGATCAGGAGAACGCGGGTGTCCGTGACGACCGCACGCACCTTGCGGCGCAGACGAAGTCCTTCGATGGTCGCGAATGATGTCATGTTGGCTCCTTATTTCACGCCGGCGCCTTAACCATCTCGGCCTCGCAATCAGCTTAACGGGCTGGCGAAGGATTCATTGGTGGTAAAGACTGCCTGACCATAGGCGGCGCCATCATTTGGCAGATCGATGCGCTCTCGATGATCATCTGTTCGGCAACAGACAAGCGGGAGATCATCTCGCGACGGCTTTATCGAATCGAACGAGCACCTCGAGTAAGTCTTGGCTGAGATGCGCGCGCGCCTGCTCCGCGACGGAAACGGGAACTCCGTGGATGGCTTCGGCCACGGCGCCCGCTATGCAGGCAAGTGTGTCCGTTGTCGCCTCCGAGCAGCACGACTGTGCGTACCGCTTCGTCCCAATCTCGCGAATCGAAAGCCGACGCCAGTGCAGGGGCACGGTTCCTGCGGCGCTTACATCGAATCCGCCACTGATGAAGGCGACCCCGGGCCGCAGGTCGTATCCGAATGTCCGCTCCGTTTCGTGGCGCACATTTTCGACGGATTTGCCATGCCGGAGATCGAATATTGCCCTCGAGACGGCTTGAGCGGCGCGGACAGCATCCGGATGGTTGTGACTCACGATGGCCTGCCTAGCGGCCAGTTTGTCCACGTCGTCGACATCCTTCGCAATCCATCCGGCCGCGACCGTACGCATCGGCGCGCCATTGCCCCCAGCTGCCGTAGGCCGAAGCGCCCGGAGACATCGCCCAATCGATGAACATCCCGCCGTAACCCGCATCGGGGTGACGTCGAACGAAACGGCGCAGGGTCTCCGCGAAATCGTCTCTGCGCAGGATGGCGTCCGCGACCGCGAGGAGGCATACGGTATCATCTGTGACGCGGCAGTGCGGATGGAACAGCTCGAAATCGGCTGGCGGTGCAGGATGTCCCTCGAAGCGCGAGCCGATAATAGCACCTGCGATCGCGCCGATCACGACAGGTCAAGCTTCCTGGTGCTCTCAATGTACCGCGGCAGGACGGATTCGAATTCCGGGAAATAGCGGGAGATCACGTTGATATCAAAGCGGGAGAGGATCGACTCCTTCGGCTCGTGATCGAGGAGGAAATGAAAAGCGGCCTCGACAACAACAGAGGGTTTGTAGTCCCCGCTTGTCATTCTATCGAAATCCGCGCGGGAAAGGCTTACCAGATGCTCGGTTGCGCCGCCGCCGTGCTCGACCCTCACCTCGAACTGCAACGGGTCGCCGTAGTCGATTTGCGCGACCGTGATCATAGCAAGCTCCTGGATGCCCGACTTCATGCTTTCGTACCGGAAAAAGGCCTTCCTCGTCCAGTTGGCGAAGATCTCGTCGTTTTGCCCAGTACGCTTCCGAATCCCGGCATGCCGCTCTTGTAGACTTTGCCGACGACGGCGGGACTTTCCTTGTTGATCCGGAACAGCACGCCATTAGGGTGATGCGTGGGCCTGGTGGTGATCGCTCGTGCCCTCGCGCATCGTGTCCTTCAGCGCGTTCCGCAGGGTCGGGGTCCTTGTCCCGAACGATCCGGTTTTCCGCGACTACGGCCGCAATCCCTATGCGAGCTACGACACCGCTTCGGTTCCGTTCCTCTATCGGGCAGATCTACCCAAAAACATTCCCGCAATGGCGAGGGTCGCTTTATCCGACCGGCGCTTCGGATATCAGCGATATACTCTGATCGATGGATTCAGCCTGGAACCTCATCATCCTGCCTCTAGGGTTCGGGCTGCTCGAGACAAATGGTGCTTGTCCAATGCGGATAAAGAAGGATGGCCTGGAAGTACCCAGCGTTCGCGGCGGCTAATCTAGGCGCCAATTCGATAACGATCCCCTAGATACCCCCGTCTACGGCACCGTTCTTGACTGCGGCGCTTGGTCAGCGCCGACCCCGGTCGCGGCTCGAATGGCATATCCTCACCGAACCATGAGAAGCGGCATTTCCCCATCGGCCACCCGCCACGTCCATGCATCGACTTCCGGCCGCGATGCGATGAGCTCTTCGAGCGCTTCCTCGTAGTCTCGGTCCACCGTGGGCGGAATAATATAGAGGGCAAGCGGACGCGACTGACGCTGCAGCATTGCCGCTGCGCTCGGCCGCTCAGCGAGCAAGCTGTAGCGCAGGCCCTTCACGCTTCGTGTGTTCAGCTTGGCGAGCGCATCGATCAGCTTCTTTTCGTGGACGGAGTCGTATGGGATCCAGTTCTCCGAAACCACCATCAGCGCCATCTCTTCTATCCTGGCCAGCCCTGTCGGAGTGAGCCCGAAGGTCCCGATCGCCATCAGGTGGGAAGCTTCGTCAGCACCCCAGAGCATCAGTTCATTTTCGAACCGCGTCCGAAGCCTTCGATGAAACTCTTCATCCAGCATGAACAGGAAGTCGGGCATATGCTTGACGATCAGGCGATGTCCGGTTCGCGTCGGCAAGATATCCTTGACCTCGCCAAGCAGGATCATCAGTTTTCGAGGTCCACTCTTTGGCGGCAATGCGGGCGCCAGCGCCTCCGCCCGCCGCTGCTCGATCGCCGCCTTGTCAGTGGCGCGAAAGGATTCGGGCACGAACAGCACATCGCTCAGCGTGCCGCCCTTTACCGTCATCTGCCTTGCAGCCTCGAGCAGATGCCATCGAATGTTCCACCAATGGCGCTTGCCGGCCCATCGCGACGTCCAGGATGTCAATTCGGCCTGGTGCCAGAGATAGTGGAGAAGACTGCGCAGCGTCAGTTTCTTCGCCTCGCCAGCCACACTGTCGGCGCCGCCGGCGCCAGCAACAGCAACAGGGGTTGTGCGGGCACCCACCTTCGACAGGCTGAAACCGAGCTTGAGTGCCGACAACCCGCTTTCGGGGTCGACCTGAATCGCACTGCCCATCAGAACGCCAAGGCCCGAAAGTTCGTCGGGCGGCTCATAAGACGGGCATGCAGGATCGTGCCCGCCACCGGTGAGAGGCATCCGCTTGACGAGGTATTGATCCTCCACCTGCGCAATGTACATCGCAAGACCGGGATCCATGCACATGCATAGAGGTCGAATCCTGCGCCGATGAGCGTCGGCTAGAACCGTCTGAAGATCAGACGCCGATTCGCCGATAATCCTGTCAGCAATCCTGAACCGTCGCATGGCCTCCATCGCTCTGGGTGCCGCCGCAATCCCGTATCGCTATTGGTTCACGGTTTCCCCGATGACGCAACGGGATGGTCTCGGGCCGAAATGAGGAGGGTACCTGGCGCGTACGTGCTGCGTCGGCGCTTCAACCTGCCGCGGGCGGCGCCGGCAGAGGAGGGAGAGGGGCGGCAGGGCGTGGCGGCGGGCCGAGGACCGGGAGAGAGGCTTCCGGCACCCGCTGCGGAGAACAATCATGCCCCAGATGGAAATTCAGGCGCCGGCGCGCGTTGCGCGCAACGGCTACAAGGTCGATGTCAGCCGCGGCCAGCGCATCGGCCGTGTGTCGTCGGAATGGTTCAGCCGCCCGGCCGATGAGCGCTATTTGTCGCTCACCGACCTCCACAATTCGGTGAAGCGACGATCCGAACGCAGCAAGACCCGCATCGTCGAAAACGAGGCAATCCGTGTCGAAGCAAGCCGTGACGACCCCGAACGCCTGAAGCTGATGCTGCCTGGCGCGGACGCACCGATTGCGCCGACCCACTGGAGCTTTGGCCAGCTCGCCAGCCTCGTCGGGGCGCCCGCCAACTATCTGCGCCAGCTTCCGGCACCGCTCGCCGGCATCAACCTGCAATACGGTCTGACCTCGCATCGCGCCGAGCAGGTCAAGACGCTGGAGATCGAGAACGGCCGCTGCGAGCTACGAGCGGTTACCGGCCCGGACTACGGCAGGATTTTCGATCACGAACTGGTCGAGGCCGTGCAGAAGATCGCCGGCAACGGCACCGGCGACACACGTTGGAAGGTGCCTGGCGTGCTCGACTGGTCGACAAGCATCTACAACCCGCACGCCGACATCACGAAGGATACGACAACGCTCTATGCGTCCGACCGCGATGTCTTTCTTTTCCTTGTCGACGATCTCAATCCGATTGAGGCAGGCAAGCTGCCCGACGGCTCGCCCGACATTTTCTTCAGGGGGTTTTACTGCTGGAACTCCGAAGTCGGAGCTCGCACGCTCGGGATCGCCAGCTTCTATCTGCGGGCCGTGTGTCAGAACCGAAATATCTGGGGCGTCGAAGATTTCGAGGAGATCGCGATCCGGCACTCCAAATATGCTGCCTCCCGCTTCGCCCTTGAAGCCGAGCCGGCATTGATGCAGTTCGCGGAATCCTCGCCCATGCCATTCGTCAACGGCATCAAGGCGGCGCGCGAGCGCATCGTTGCCCGTGACGACGAGGATCGCGCGGCGTTCTTGCGCAAGCGCGGTTTCTCGAAGGCCGAAACGACGAAGATCATCGATACCGTGCTCACCGAGGAAGGCCATCCACCTGCCTCCATCTTCGATTTCGTGCAGGGCATCACCCGGGTCGCCCGCGACAAGCAACACCAGGATGTGCGGCTCGAAATGGAAGGGAGGGCCAAGAAGCTCCTAGCCAGCTGATCCGTCACGGGCTGGTGATGCCGTACGTCGCGTCGCCCGTCTTTCCATGATGGTCGCATCAAAGGCGCCGCCCTCCGAGCACGAGGGCGGTGCCTTCTGGCGTGACACGGGTCACGAGTCGAAAGGTGGGCTTTCGGCCGCCCGTTGCGGAGACGACCGATGAATGACCCAAGCCACCAGCCGACACACGTCCTGTCGTCGTCCGGCGGGTCGCGACGCTGACGACCGCAGGCAGGGAGGGAGGGGCATGACCGAGCCCTCGCTTCCGATGCGGCGTTCGCTCGCCATCGTCTGCTCAGCGACCACGCTCGACCGCCCGAATGGCCCGATGAGTCAGGATCTGCGCAGACCGGCTCTTGAGAACGCGCCGACGGCCGGAGGCCGACCATGATGATTCATCACGAGGCGCGGCGGGCGCTCGCGCGCATGGAAGATCGCCTGCGCGAAACGCGCCACAATCTTTACGAACTCGAGCGGTTCCTTCGTGATCGCGCCGAGGCCGAAACCATCAGCTCGCGGCCGAAGAAACGGCGATACAACCGCCGAATGACGAACTGGGCCGGTGCGGACGAGCAAGCCTATTGCCAATTCCTGGCCCGGTTGACCGACAGCGCCGCGGCAGATCTCGATCGGCTACGCGGCAAAGTCGAGCGTCAGGACGCGGCGATCGAGGCGCTGCGCGAAAAATACCGCGTCAACGCCGAACGGCCGATCTTCTCTCACCTGTAAGCGACCGTGGTGTCGTCGCCACCAGCGCCATCTCCATGCGGCATCGCCATCCCCTCTGATCGAGGGGGTGGCTTTTGTCGTGACGGCTTTTCCGGTCGGGACCCCTCGCCAGCCGTTGCGGAGAAAACACCATGCTTAAACGAACAACCGCCGCCGACTATTTCGCCGACATTGCGGCTGCCCTGACTACCAAAGGCGGCCATCTTTCCATCGGCCGCGGCGGCTTCACGCTGCACTATTCCGATGGCGCGATGCTCTCGGGCTATGGCTGCGAGCAGATCAAGGCGCAGTCGATCGCTGCCGGCCTTCCGGTCATCGACAGCCGGAATGTCGATTTGGATATCGTGCTGCAACTGACGCTGGGAGGACCGCTCGTGGCGGTGGGGCGCGACCCTGAACCCGCGCCCTGGCACGGCCTATCCTACGCGCCGCTGCGCGCAGTCGCCGCTGATTATGCCGCGGCCGGCGCCGAAGTCTGGAACATCCCCGGCATCGAAACGATGGCGGCGCCGGCCAAGAGGAGGACCGGACCATGAGCGGCCGGCCCCTTCTCCAGCTCTACACCACAATGCACGAGTTCGAGGAACTGCATGCACGGCAGGATCGGACACGCAGCACGAGCAAGACCGTTACGGTCGAACGCCAGGCGCTGATCCACATTCTCATGGATCATGCCCGCATGCTTGAGGCCCTGCGCAAGGTTGGCCGGGTCGATATAGCCGAGTCGAGCGAGCAAATCATCGTGGCGGAAGATCGAAATTCTCGATCGTCACGGTCCGGTCCGCCGCGACGGTGATCTCCAGCACCTGGTTCCACGCCTCTTCGCCGCCGAGTTCGGAAAGGGCGAGATCGAACAGCCTGATCTGAAGGTCGAGACTCATCAGCCCGGGCGCCGTATTGAAGGTCACCAGTCCGACATGCAGTTCCTCGCGGCCGTAAAGGCCGCGGAAGTCCGCCGTGTTGTGCGTGACCAGGACATAACCATCATCCACGGCGCGGCGCGTCACGGCATGGTCCTTCGCCCCGGCGAGGCCCAGCCAACGCACATGATTGGACTCGGCGTAGCCGCATTCGCGCGCCAGCTTTGCCAGTTCGGGACTCAGACATTCGTCGATCAGGAACTTCACGAAGCCGCCGGCAGATCGCCAAGACGGATAGTGCGCGACGATTTTGCCGGGGAGGCCCGCCAGGCCGGCTTTGTCGGTGGCCGTCCTCGACGTGGATAGGCAAGTGCATAGTCCGCTGCGAGTTCGATCTGCTTAAGCCCGAGTTGGGGGTAGGCTGCATGAACAGCCTCGGCCGTGTCGCCATTGGCAAGCATGTCGGCGATATCATGTACAAGCACGCGCGTGCCGGCGAACACCGGCTGACCGCCAAGCACGCCCGGCTCCCGCGTCACCATCGCATTCGCCTTCTTCAGTCGGCTGAGCCCGGCCTTTACCTCTGAGGCGATAGGCTTCAGGTCGACCTTGAGCGGGTCAGCGGCGACAACCGTCGCGGTATCACTTGTGATCGCGCTCTCGACGATGCGTCGCCGGGCCGCCGGCGTCAGCGTATCGGCCGTCAACCAGGCGAGACGAAGCCCGACCAGCCCTGATTGAACGATGACGCGGCTGCCGCGGCGCGTCTCGACACGGCCGCGCAGCAAGCCTGCATCGATGATGCGATGTACCTGCTTGAGCGGCACCGCCGTCACCGCGGCCGCCTCGTTGGCGGTAAGGACTTCGCTATTGAATCCGGGCATGACTATAATCCTTCCACGATCATGGAATATATATAGCCGTGCTTCCCCCAACAGTCCAGCCTCACGCTTCGCGAGCCTTCTGCGCTGGCGCGAGGCCGGGAGGCAGAGGGGGGAGGGGGAGGTTTCGTGACGGGCCAGGAGGTTCGGGGAGAGGCCCCGGGCCGCCCGTCGAGGAGACCTGATCATGGCAAAGGCCATTCAGAAGATCGCAATGAACGCCGCGGAGAACATCCCCTACGACAAGCTCGTCCTGTCGCAGAAGAATGTCCGCCGTATCAAGGACGGCGTGTCCATCGAGCAGCTTGCCGACGACATCGGACGACGCAAGCTGTTGCAGAGCCTGAACATCCGTCCTGTTCTTAACGAAAGCGGAGAGGAGACCGGCACATTCGAAGTGCCGGCCGGGGGTCGCCGATATCTCGCGCTCGGCATGCTCATCAAGCAGAAGCGCCTGGCAAAGACCGAAGCCATTCCCTGCATCGTCAATCGGGCGGCAACCACCTCGTCCGAGGAAGACTCACTCGCCGAGAATGTCCATCGCGAGAACCTGCATCCACTCGATCAGTTCCGGGCCTTCAAGGCTCTGGGCGACCAGGGCCTCGACGTCGAGGAGATCGCGGCCCGTTTCTTCGTGTCGGCTGCGACCGTGAAGCAGCGCCTGAAGCTTGCCTCGGTCTCCCCGAAGCTGCTCGAACTCTACGAACAGGATGAAATCCGCCTCGAGCAGATCATGGCGTTCTCGATCTCGGACGACCATGCGCGTCAGGAGCAGGTCTGGGAACGAGTTTCCAGCTCGCATATGCAGGAGCCCTACTACATCAGGCGCCTGCTGACGGAGACCACGGTGCGCGCCGACGATCGACGCGCCGTCTATGTCGGCGCAGAAGCTTATGAGGCGGCCGGCGGCGTCATCCTGCGTGACCTCTTCGAGCAGGATTCCGGCGGCTGGTTCCAGGATGCGGCTCTTCTCGAACAGCTGGTCTTCGACAAGCTGAAGGTGGATGCCGAAGCCATCCGCGCCGACGGCTGGAAGTGGGTCGAAGCGGCGATCAGCTTTCCCTATGGCCACACCTCCGGCATGCGGCGCGTCTATGCCGAGCCGGCGGAGCTGAGTGCGGAGGAGATCGCCCGCTACGACGCCGTGAAGGCCGAGTACGACAAGCTCGACGCCGAATATGCCGAGGCCGAGGACGCCGACGAGGAGATCGAGAACAAGCTTGATCAGCTCGGTGCCGAACTTGACGCCTTCAGCGATCGTCCCCAAGCATACGATCCCGCCCAGAAGGCCATTGCCGGTGCGTTTGTCACGCTCGGCGCCAATGGTCAGCTTCAGGTCGAGGCAGGGTTCGTCCGACCCGAGGACGAACCACGGGTCGAAACGGACGATGACGAGGAGGCGGACGGCGAGGATCGCACCGCTCCGCACGACGACAGTGCCGATGGCATCGTCGTCAATGGCCGTTCCGTAAACGGTGCATCCGACGGCGCCGAAGAACCTGAGGACGAAGGCGTCAAGCCGCTGCCCGACCGCCTTGTTTTCGATCTAACCGTACAGAAGACGCTCGCGCTACGCAATGCGCTCGCGAGCGATCCTGACATCGCCTTCGTCGCGGTCCTCCATGCCCTCGTGCTGCAGGTGTTTTTCCGGTTCGCCCCGGACAGTTGCCTCGAGATCAGCATGAAGAGCAACAGTTTCGGTCAGGTCCAGGGTCTTGCCGAGACATCCTGGGTGAAGGAGATCGCCGAGCGGCATGAAGCCTGGGACAAGGATATGCCTGAGAGCGATAAGCTGTGGGACTTCCTCCTCGGTCTCGACGAGGCGAGCCGCAAGGCTCTGTTCGCGCACTGCGCGTCGCTCTCGCTCAACGCCGTCGTGGAGCCTTGGAACAGGCGGCAGGGAGCGCTCGCTCATGCCGATACACTGGCCACCACGCTTGGCTTCGACATGGTCGCTGCCGGTTGGGAGCCGACCGTCGACAATTATCTCGGCCGCGTCACCAAGGCTCGGATCGTTCAGGCGGTTCGCGAAGCCCGTGGCGAGGACTCCGCGCAACTGATCGACCACATGAAGAAGGACCTCATGGCACGTGAGGCTGCCCGTCTCCTCGAAGGATCGAACTGGCTGCCGGAGCCGCTGCGTCTCGAAGCGAGCGAGGCCGTTGTCGACATCAGTGAGGACGCCGTCGGCGACATTCCCGGGGAACCCGATCTCGACACCGATGCGGCCGAATTGCCGGCCTTCCTCGCCGGCGATGCGGACGCGGTGGCCGATGAGTCGACGTCCAGCGCCGACGAAGCGACGGACAGCCTTCAGGCCGCCGAGTAATCGACCTCCCGATCCGCACAGGGCCCGGCACATTCGCCGGGCCCTTCCTGTTTCCAGACTTGGAGAAACCCGCAATGTCCGCACATATCATCCACGACGCCGCGCACCTAGGCAGCACCATCCGCTACAGCGACGGCGCCGCGAAACCGCCATCGCGCTTTACGAAGAAGCTCGCCGCCTGGGAGAGCCGCAACGGCGTCGGCCGCCTCGTCAAGAAGGAACCGCCGCAGACGCGCACGACCTATTGCTCGCCGGCCTGTTTCACCCTGCACGAGGGTGATTTCGGGCAGGGCGGCATCATCGTCGTTTCGGTCAGACGCACCTATTCCGTCGACAGCAACCTGCGTTTCGAGATCGTCGAGCGTCCCAGGATCGGCATGGTCCGAGTCCTGCAGGCGCTCGGCGACAGCCCGGAACTTCTACATCTCGCTGAGAACCGCGAGGCGGCCGAACGCTGGCTCGCCAGCAACGCCTACAGCCGAGCCTATCTCGAAGAGGTCACGGCCGACGAGGTCGGCGCGGATGTCGTCGAGGGCCGCACGGCCGCCTGACCTTTCACCTCGGAGAACCAACGATGACCGGTCCGGGATCGCGCTAGCGATCGCCGGGCCTGTTCCGTTTCATGGGGATCGACATGTTCGACTGGAACAGAAGCTGCTCCTATGACGAGCAGCAGAAGAGACGTTTTCACACGACGGCCCGTTCGCGGTTGAAGAAGCTCGCCGCGGAGCTTGCACTGCCGCCGGGCAGCTATGACCTGCGCTCGAACAAGGCAGGCATCGCGGTTTCCGGCGAAATCACCCTGCACCATGACCGCGCTTACATCCAGGTTGGCCAGTTCGGGCTGTCATCGGGCCACGGTATCCTGATCCGGACCTGCAAGGGTCGCAAGGACTATACAGGTGGGGCCAATCACTTCGTCGCGCTCGGCATGCTCGACGACATCCCGGCGCTCGCCGCAGCCGTGCGCGCCGTCACCGGCGTCGGTCGAGACGGTGCTCTTTCAGCCAGCCGTCGCGCTGCCTGAACCTGGCAGACGTCTGACGCCGATCACGACCGATCCCAGTGACCACGTCAAATTCATCCTGAGCCCGGCCATCGCGCCGGGCTCAGTCGTTTCAGGTCGCGCACCACGCCGTCGACCTGCGCTCAGGAGGAACCCCATGACTTCACACCCACCTTTCCGGAAGGTGCTCCACGGCGTCGCAACGCGCGAGCAGATGTTCCACCTCTTCAACCGACACAACGACACTCCTGGTGTCGATCCTGTTTCCGGCACGCCTTACGCCGGCGAGTGGCTCGAGATTGCCGCCGAACAGTACCACTTCATGCTCGCTCTCCTGCCGCCGCTTTTCATGCGAACCGGCATGTTCGGCATGTCGGAATTCAAGGCTGGCAACGTCACCAGCGTATTTTTCGCGATCAGGATCCGTGGCCGCGAACGCTGGTTCCACGGCTTTTGCGACCTCTCCGACAAGCACAGCCCCGATACGATGCGGGCGGCCATCATCGCCCACGAGACGGGATCGGCCGACAGCATGACCCGCGAGGAAAAGCTCGAGGCAATCTGGAACGCCACCCGTCCGGACTTCAAGGGTATCGCCGGCGAAGCCAATCCCCATGCATGGCCCGGCGAACACCACGGCAAGCGCACGATCCTTATCGACGGAGGCCGCCACGGCACGATCCTGAAATTGCTCGGGGACCTCTCGGACGAGGAGATCGACAGGTGCATGCCGGCGATCCGTGCACGACGCACTGAAAGGTGAGGAGTTCAATGATGCAGCCCCGTCGTAAGCAGCCACGATCGGCCGCGACAAATGCCAATGAGGCGCATTCGACTTACACCGCCGGCCTGGGCGTCCCTGATCGTCGCCGATACCGACGCACACCGCCCGGTGCGCCGACGGTCGCCGATCTCGTCCGACCCGGAGACAAGGTCGCGACCTCATACAGCACCGGCGGTGTCGTGATCGCGGTAAAGGAGTATTTCTACGCGGCGCCAACCGGCGAGACGCTGTCTCATTTCACCATCGTCTATGTGCCGCCCGATCGGGCGGCGAAGGTTCGCGATTCCGACCGTCACTGGATCAATGAATGTGTCGCCGTCGGCGACCGCATCCTGATGCTGTTCGAGGCCAATACGGACGAAGTCTTCGTCGTTGACCGAATCCGACCGGCCGACACGCGACCGTCCCGGACCATTCTGATCTCATAGGCGCCTCGACGCATGCCACCACGCTGCACCGGGCGCGCCGGCACCTCGGTGATCGCAGGCGCGTACTCGATTGATTCACGAAAGGAACCCGCCATGGCCAAAAAGACCTTCTTCGCCGCCTTCGTTATCGACGAGGAGGCGTACACGCCGGAACCCGGTCCGGTGGATCGCCACTTTGTCGTTGCCGATCTCGCACAATCGAGTTTTGGCGAGCAGTACGGCGTTTCGAGCTTCATCGTCTGGGAATCCGTCGAAGACCTGATCACCGACCATCGACAGCAAGGCCCGATCACGGTCGACTATCTGCTCGGCGAGGACATCTGCGCCGACTCTGTCGCCGTCAATCGCAACACGTCGGAGAAGGGCGTGGTGACACCGCTGGCCGCTCCCGGCCCGTCCTTCCGCGATCACCTGTCGCCCGCGATGCGTGACACGCTCGCCTTCGAGTATTTCGAAGTGAGGCCCTGCATCGAGCGCGATCGTCAGGTGACGTCCTACCGCGACGAGGATGAGTTCGCTGACGAACTCGCCAGGACGCAGAAGGGCGCCAAGGAGTTCCGCGCCTTCTGGTCCCTTTATGGCGTGGACAGAAGCTCCACCACCGCGATCGGCGACTTCATCTCGAAAGACGCTGCCCATGAGGTGATGAACGCGATCCTCGCCGTTCCGGCGGCGGTGCGCAACGCTGTCAGTGCGGAGATTTCCGCTCGACGCCAGAACGGCGCCGCCGTTGAACAAGCTGCACGATCTGCGGCCGATTGGCTCGACGACATGATCAACCAGTCCTCGAGCGATCAGCGGATCTGACGGTCCGCCTGATCACCTTCTTCAAACCCGCCTCTCGATGCCCGGCCTCGCCGGGCTTTCGCATTTCTGGGGCCGTACACGCGGCCTAGTAAGGGAGAAACCCCATGTCACGCCTCAATGATCCGGAGAACTTCCGCGGCCGCGTCAACTATGCGGCCAAGATCATCGCCTATCGCACGTTCACAGCAGGAGCATGGCAATGCCCAAATTCACCGTAGAAAGCACGTACCATCTGCCCGTCTATCGGCAACGCACCTACGATGCCGCGACGCCTGCCGAAGCCTGTCGTCAGGCCATCGAAGACGACGACTGGTCAGCCGAAAAATTCGACTGCGAAATGGCCGGCGAGACCTACGTCACCGGCATCTGGTCCGGTGCGGATGCCGTCTACCGTGCCGACTCCGTGGCTGTGCCATCGCAGTTTCACGAGATGGTTCAGCGCAAGGCAGGCCACTTCCAGGAGTTGTTCGATCAGCTCGCCTATGTCGCCCAACCAATGGGCCTGTCCAGGACCGACTTCGAGCGCTGGCTGCCGACGGCAATTGCCGCGGTCGAGAAGGCAAAGGCAATCATCGAGGAACGCCGTGATCCCTATGAGCAGACAGAGCCACCAGGGTCATGAGCAGCACCGCCGCACGACCAGGAATCCGGCAGTTCACCGACGAAGGGCTTTTGGCAGCCGTCGCTTCCAACGCTGGCCACGCGGCAATGCTGGTTCGTCGCGACGCCTGGCACGTTTTCGAGACGACCGCGCAGGTTCCTCGGCAGCGCCTTCCGTCACGACATCAGTGGGATGCGCTTCTGCATGGGTCGCATCGGCAACGGCATGCGCATCACCGTCGTCGGATGGAGCGTCGATGGCGGACTCGCTATTGTTAGCACGGTTGACCTCGACGACCGGATCGGGATCGCGATCCCCGGCCGGCTCAAGAATCCCCTCGGCAACAGCCAAAGGGTCTGCGGCTATAACCGAAAGGTCCAGGTCGCCCCAGATCGATCGCCGGTTTGCAAAACTGCCGCGCTTCTTCTTCACTTCCACGACGAAAGGTCGCGTGGGCCGTCTCATAGACAGGTTCCTTGGTGAGAATCGATCCGTTTGCCCGATCCACCGATCATCTACTTCGGTCAGGCGCAGCCGTCCACCGGGCATATCGACGGTGTCAAGATGAGGACGATCCGCTCCGTCTGGTCGAGGCTTCATCGCTGAGGCGCGAAACATGAACCACCGAAGTACGGCTACCGCCCCGCTCGCCTGACCGAGCCCTCATGTAACAACCCCCAAAAGACCTCCTTTGCCCGCTCTTCGTTCCAGTCGCTGGAGGGAGAGCGGGGCCGTGAGGAGTGCGGCCGGCCGGGGCACAGAGAGTGCCGGCGGGGTCGGACACTCTCTTCCGCGAAGGACATCTCCATGAACATTGTTTCGACCTCATCGGCCGTCGCCCGGACGGCCGCTCCCCTTGCAGCACCGGCACCCGTTGCCATCGACAACGCTCAGGCGATCGACCAGGCGGCAGTGCTGCTTCTTCCCCTTCTCGAACAGGGCAAGCCCATCACCGTTCCAGTCGCTGGAGGGAGAGCGGGGCCGTGAGGAGTGCGGCCGGCCGGGGCACAGAGAGTGCCGGCGGGGTCGGACACTCTCTTCCGCGAAGGACATCTCCATGAACATTGTTTCGACCTCATC
>NZ_JAAAMK010000009.1 GCF_024105665.1 Aliihoeflea aestuarii
AAGAGCGATACTCTGTAATGTCAACCAACCTCGCGAAACCCAGGAGCAAACCTCCCCGTCGCCAGCAGCGTCGCCGCCGTCGTTGGTGAGCGCCTTATAGACCCCACAAACCAAAACTGTCAACGACCATATTGCAGTTTTTTGACAGGACACCCGTCACGCTGGGGAAAACGAAACGGAAGCTTTGGGCCGTCTCTTACGCGTGCGCGCGCGTGCCTAATTACGGCCCGAATGACCCGGCACCCACACAGATCATGGGAAGCCACTTCACAAGTGCCGCCCTTTCGTTGACTTCGCGGGCAGCGGCAGGCAATTGTCGCTTCCACGAGCTGCAAATCTGCCGCCGAACGGCGCGCTCCTCTTGAAGAGATGGCATGAACGACCACGATCTGGCCGCACGCGAATTGGGAGATGAGCCGCCGCTCAACGGCGCCGGCCGCAGCGGGCCGCCCGATCGCCGTGAGATTTCCGCGCGCTGGTTGTCGGGCACGTTCCTCACCGGCGTTACCTCCAGCATCCTTATGGGCGTTGCGTTGTTCGCCGCGCTCGATGCAGGCAATGTTGTCCTGCGCTCCTCCGCGGCGGTCGCTCCCCGCACCAATGCCGACGCCATGGCCGGCGAAGCCACCAAGACCGGACGTGTCGCCGCGTCGCGCATTTTGACCAACACGTCCGACCGGCGCCGAATGGAGATTTCGACGCTTCTGCGAGACGACGATGTCGACATCGTACGGACCGTGCCGTTCGTGCATGTCGAAATGGCGCTTGCCGCCGGACATTCCACGGATCGGGACTATCCCGCTTTTGATCCGCTCGACGTGTTCGCCGAGGAAGGCGCGCCCGCCGCCCCCAGCGTTGCTATGGGCCAGATCTATGGTGCGCGGGTCGAGAGCGAGGTCAGCCTGCGAATGGACGCCTTTCCGCTCGGATCGGCGACATACGACACGCGCAGCGAATTGTCGGCCGAGGAAGTCGAGGCGGTCGTGCGCAATACGGGTGCGATCCTGACCGATGGCGATATCCAGGTCGCGGCCCTTCATTATGTCGATCCCCAGCGCTTCGGCGATGGACTGCCTGGAACCTCGCTCGGAAATTACGGCATAAGGGTCGTGCCCGAGAACGTGTCGATCGCGCCCCGCGAACGCGCCGTCGCCGAAACGTCGGAATTCGCCGAGGACATGGTCATCGCACGCCGGGACGAGCCGATCGTCGACCTGTTGGCCGAAGCGGGCTACGACGACGAGCCTTCGGTCGCCATGGCCGGAGCGGTCGCACGGATGATCGAGAGCGACACGGTTCCGGCAGGTTCGGTGCTGCGCATCGGACTGGAGATCGTCGACGACAATTCGCGTATCATGCGTGCGAGCCTTTATCGCGATGCCGAGCACTGGGCGACGGTCGCCATCGACGATGGCGGGCAGTTCGTGCCGGGCGACGAGCCGGAGCCCAATCCTGCGATCTCCATCGCCATGCAGGGATCCATTCCGGTCGTCGCATCATCCGGCTCGCTGCCGACCGCCTATGACGGCATCTATCGCGCCGCCTATTCCTACGGTCTCAACCGGGATATGACGCGCCAGCTCATTCGTCTTCTGGCGGCCGATGTCGATTTCCAGTCGCGGTTGAGCCCTACCGACCGGATCGAACTGTTCTTCTCGCACCCGGACACCGACGACAACGCCACGGGCGATTCGGAGCTTCTCTATGTCGGCGCGACCTTCGGGTCGACGACGCGTAATTTCTACAGGTTCGAATACGAAGACGGTTCGGTCGACTATTTCGACGAGGAGGGGCGCAGCGCACGCCAGTTCCTTTTGAGAAACCCGGTGCCGAACGGTCGCTTCACGTCGGGTTTCGGCGGCCGCCGCCATCCGATCCTGGGCTATGTGCGCGCGCATACCGGCGTCGACTGGGCAGCCCCGCGCGGAACGCCGATCATCGCCGCCGGCAACGGCGTCGTGGAAGAGGCCGGCTGGTCGGGCGGCTATGGTCGCCACACCGTGATCCGTCATGCCAACGGATACGTGTCGTCCTACAGCCACCAGCACGCCATCGCCGACGGAATAAAGGTCGGCGCGCGCGTCCGGCAGGGACAGGTGATCGGCTATGTCGGCTCGACCGGACTGTCCACCGGCAATCACCTTCACTATGAGCTGATCGTCAACGGCACGAAGGTTGACCCGATGCGGGTTCGTCTGCCGCAGAATCGCTCCCTTGAGGGCGAAGAGCTCGAGGCCTTCCAGTATGAGCGCGAGCGCATCGTCGCCCTTCTCAACGGCGATCCGGTTCCTCCCTTGCGCATGGCGCAAAGCAGCAACTGATTTGCATCCGGCGGATCACATGAAAAGGGCGGCCATGCGAGCCGCCCTTTTTCATGATGGGATTTGCCGATGGCCGATCCTATTCCTGGAACTCCACCGTCACACCCTTGGAAACGAGCTTCGCCAATTCCTGCGCGTCCCAGTTGGTCAGGCGGATGCAACCGTTGGAATAGGTCTTGCCGATCTTCGACGGGTCGGGCGTGCCGTGAATGCCGTAGGTCGGCTTCGACAGCGCGATCCAGACCGAACCGACAGGTCCGTTCGGGCCGGGCGGAATGCGCAGCACGCGGTCGTTGTCGCCCTGCTGGAAATTGATCTTGGGATTGTAGGTGTATTCGGGGTCGAGCGCGATGCGTTCGACCGTATGCGTGCCCGTCGGCGACGGCGTTCCCTGCGATCCGATCGTCGCGGGATAGGCAACGACGAGACCCCCCGACGCATCATAGGCGCGAACCTGCTTGGCGCTCTTGTCCGCAATGATACGCGCGACCTGCTCGCGCTTGGGACGCGGCACGTTGGCGACGCGGATACGCGTTCCCGGCCGGTCGAAATTCAGCCCCGGATTGAGGGCGCGCAGATAGTTTTCGTCCATGTGAAAGCGCTCGGCGAGCTTTTCGGCGACAGAAGTGTAGCCGAGATGCTCGAGCTGCGCCTTCTCGCCATAATCGGCCGGCACCGACGCGATGAAGGGACCGGCGGCGTCGACGGCGGTGATTTCATAGTCGACGAAGGCATCGCCCCCCGTCTCCTGAAGGATCGCTTCGATGGACTGCGTATCGTAAGTTCTTAGCGCTTCGCCGCGCAGGTCGCGATAGGCGGCGATCGCCTTGTTGACGTTGTCGCCCATGCGTCCGTCGACCACGCCCGGCGATGCACCGATGCGCGACAGGACGATCTGGATTTTGGCGACATCCTCGCTCGCGCCGGAAACAGTGGCGCGCGGGGTGGAAATCGAAGGCGGCTGGTTCTGCGGATTGACCTCGATAACCGAACCGGGCTGGGTCAGGCCCGGCTGCGTCACGTCGGGCTCGTTGCCTAGGCTCGCAGTCGACGGTTCGTCGAGCGGCTGGCGTGTCACGCCACCGTCAGGCTGTGCGGGAGCGGCCAAGCTCGGCTCTTCGCGCGGAGCGACCTGAGGCGCCTCGCGCACATCGGGAAAGCCGTTGGGGCGCGCGCCGGGGTAACGGCCAAGCTCACGCATCCGCTGCTCGCGCCGAAGCCGGCGATCATCTTCATAAGGCTCGTATGCGTAAGGATCGCGTTCATAGGGATCGACATATTCGCCGCCCCATGGATCGGGCTCGACATAGCGTTCCCGCGCGACCGGTCCTCCCTGCTCCCCGACGATGCCGACGATTTCGCCGGTATACGGGTCGACCAGAACTTCGCGGCCGAACTGGTCGTAATAGACGTCGACTTCACGCTGCGCGAGCTGGACATGCTCCGAAGCCTTTGCACTGGGCTGCGGCCGCTCGCGATCGGGCAACGCCGCCGAAGCGGCCCCTGCCGAAACGAACAGCGCGAGAAGTGAGAAAGAAAACGGTCGAGTGATCATTTTATCCTAACAGGCCAGAAGCGTAGCGGTTGCAGACAGAGACCAAACGTGACCCGGTCGTGCCGACGAGCGGTTGACTATGGTTCATGAAGGATGAACGGGACATGAAAATGGCCGGAATCGCGCCGGCCATTTTCTTTTGCCCTATCCGAGGATCGCCGGTCAGGCAGCCTGTTCGACCGCCCCGCTTTCTCCGGTGACCGTGCGGAAGTTCAGGCGGTCGGAACCCGCCGTTACCTTCACGGTCGACCCGTCGAGGATTTCGCCGAGCAGGATGCGTTCGGCCAGCGGGTCCTGGAGTTCCTTTTGCATCACGCGCTTGAGCGGGCGTGCGCCATAGGCCGGGTCGTAACCCTTCGCCGCCAGCCAGTCGACTGCATCCTGATCGAGTTTGAGAACGATCTTGCGGTCGGCCAGAAGCGCTTCGAGCCGGGTGAGTTGGATCGCGACGATCTTGCCCATGTCCTGACGGCGCAGGCGATGGAACAGGATCACCTCGTCGACCCGGTTCAGGAATTCCGGCCTGAAAGACGACCGCACGACAGCCATCACGTCGTCGCGGGCAGCGTCCGCATCCTGATCTTCGCCAAGAGCGACCAGATATTCGGAGCCGAGATTCGACGTCATGATGATCAACGTGTTGCGGAAGTCGACCGTGCGCCCCTGCCCGTCCGTCAGGCGGCCGTCGTCGAGCACCTGAAGGAGCACGTTGAAGACATCGGGATGCGCCTTTTCGATCTCGTCGAAGAGAACGACCTGATAGGGCCGCCGCCGCACGGCTTCGGTCAACGCCCCGCCTTCGTCGTAGCCGACATAGCCGGGGGGCGCGCCGATCAGGCGCGAGACCGAATGCTTTTCCATGTACTCGGACATGTCGATGCGCACCATCGCGCCTTCGTCGTCGAACAGGAAATTGGCGAGCGCCTTGGTCAACTCCGTCTTGCCGACGCCGGTCGGGCCCAGAAACATGAACGATCCGAGCGGCCGGTTCGGATCCTGAAGACCGGCGCGCGCGCGGCGCACCGCCTTCGATACGGCCTGAACGGCTTCGCCCTGCCCGACGACCCGCTGGGCAAGTTCGTCTTCCATGCGAAGCAGCTTCTCGCGCTGACCTTCGAGCATCCTGTCGACCGGGATTCCGGTCCAGCGCGACACGACCTGCGCGACGTGATCGGGCGAAACGGTTTCCTCGACCATGGAGCCGACGCCGTCTTCATCCGCCTCAGCGTCCTTCAGTCTTTTTTCCAGTTCGGGAATGCGGCCATAAGCCAGTTCGCCGGCGCGCTGGAATTCGCCTTTGCGCTGTGCGATGGCAAGTTCGTTGCGCGCTTCGTCGAGTTCGCCCTTCAGGTCCGCCGCCAGACCGAGCTTCTGCTTTTCCGCCTGCCATTTGGCAGTCAGCGCGTCGGACTTTTCCTCAAGCCCCGCCAGTTCCTTTTCCAGCCGATCGAGACGGTCCTTGGACGCGTCGTCGCGTTCGACCTTCAGCGCCTCGCGCTCGATCTTGAGCTGCATGATGCGCCGGTCGAACTCATCCAGTTCCTCCGGCTTCGAATCCACCTGCATACGCAGCCGCGATGCGGCCTCGTCGACGAGATCGATCGCCTTGTCCGGCAGGAAACGATCGGTGATGTAGCGGTTCGACAAGGTCGCGGCCGACACCAGCGCGGAGTCGGAGATACGCACCTTATGGTGCTGCTCGTATTTTTCCTTCAACCCGCGCAGGATCGAGATCGTATCCTCGACCGTCGGCTCTTCGACGAAGACCGGCTGGAAGCGGCGGGCAAGGGCGGCGTCCTTTTCCACATGCTTGCGGTACTCGTCGAGCGTGGTCGCGCCCACGCAGTGAAGTTCGCCGCGCGCCAGCGCCGGCTTCAGGAGGTTCGACGCATCCATCGCACCGTCTGCCTTGCCGGCACCGACCAGCGTGTGCATCTCGTCGATGAAGAGGATGATGCCGCCTGCAGCCGACTGCACCTCCGACAGAACGGCCTTCAACCGCTCCTCGAACTCGCCGCGATATTTCGCGCCAGCGATCAACGCGCCCATGTCGAGCGCCATCAATTGCTTGTCCTTCAGGGATTCAGGCACGTCGCCATTGACGATGCGCAGCGCGAGCCCCTCGGCGATCGCGGTCTTGCCCACGCCCGGCTCGCCGATCAGAACGGGATTGTTCTTGGTACGGCGGGACAGGACCTGCATGGTGCGGCGAATCTCGTCGTCGCGGCCGATCACCGGATCGAGCTTGCCCGCCCGTGCATCGGCGGTCAGATCGCGCGCATATTTCTTCAAGGCGTCATAGGTCTGTTCAGCAGATGCAGAATCGGCCGTTCGCCCCTTGCGGATGTCGTTGATGACCTGGTTGAGCGCGACCGGCGTCAGCCCGGCCTTCGTCAGAATGTCGGCGGACTTGGCCGACTTCTCCATCGCCATAGCCGTCAACAGTCGCTCGACGGTAACGAAGGAATCGCCGGCCTTCTTCGCCAGTTCCTCGGCGGTGGAAAACACCTTCGCCAAAGGTTGCGCAAGATAGAGCTGGCCGTTCCCGCCCTCGACCTTCGGCATCGCCTCGAGCGCGGTTTCGACGCCGAGCCGCACGTCGCGGACATGCCCGCCGGCACGCTCGATGAGCGAGGCGGCAAGCCCATCCTCGTCGTCGACGAGAACCTTGAGCAGATGCTCCGGCGTGAACTGCTGATGATTGCGGGCGAGAGCCATGGTCTGCGCCGACTGTATGAAGCCGCGAACCCGCTCCGAATACTTCTCGATATTCATGTCTTCGATGTCTCCATTCCGTCCCCGGCCTGCCATGCAGCGCCGGTTCAGATTGCGGTGACGGACCCCCGGCTTCACCGGCAGGTCCAATTGAGAACGATATGGGAAGCGGACCGCGACCGCTCAAGTGAGCCGAACATCCAGGCAACAAAAAAGGGCGGTGAATGATCACCGCCCTTTCGCAATTCCTGAATGGAGAATTACGCTGCCGCCTCGCCGACATCGTCGTCGGACTTTTCTTCGGCTGCCGCGCTCTCCTGGTCTTCCGCCGGCTTGAGACGCGGGCGGCGGGTGCGGCGCGGCTTTTGCGGTGCGTCCTCGCCGGTCTCGGCGTCCTGCACCTTTTGGGCAAGCTCAGCCGGCGAAGCAGTCGCAGCCGCTTCTTCCGTCGGCGCGGCGCGCGGGCGGCGCGGCGCACGGGTGCGGCGTCCCTCGCTCGCCGTCCCCGCTTCACCGAGCGCGACTTCGGCAGGAACGCCTTCGATCACCGGCTGCGGCCCCGAGCCCTGCACGACCGGCGCGTCCGCACCGGCATCGCTGTTCCGCTCGTCGCGCCGATTGTCACGCTGGCCGTTGCCGCCGTCGCGCTGGTCACGGTTCTGGCGTTCTCCACGCGGCTGTTGATCGCCGCGCTGCTGGTTGTCGCGAGGCTGGCTGTCGCCGCGCGGCTGCTGCTCGCGCTGGTTCTGGCCGCCCTCGAAGTTGCCGTCGTTGTCGTCTTCGTCTTCGTCGTCACGCGAATCGCGCTGCTGCTGCTGGGTTGCCGCCTGCTGCGCGAGCGCGGTCGCGATGATGCGGTTGTAATGTTCCGCGTGCTGGAGATAGTTTTCCGCAATGACGCGGTCGCCGGAACTCTGCGCATCCCGCGCCAGCGTCGTATACTTGTCCGCGATCTGCTGCGCCGTTCCACGGATTTTTACGTCCGGGCCGTTACTCTCATAGCTGCGGGTCAGCGGATTGGGGCCTTTGCGGTTGTTATTATTATTGTTGTTATTGTTGCTATTGTTGTTGTTACCGCGTCCGCGCATGCGCCTGTTTTGCTGTGGCCTCATCAGTTTCTCTTCATTGCCTTGTGGAGGAATATCCATGCGGCATCCGGGCCCTGCCCGTTCCGCAACATCGCTAGGGCGAACAGTCGCATCAAGCGCTATCGCCAGTGTTTCCCGCTTCGGTTTCGCGTCACGCACCGGACATCCCCGCACGAAGCTAAAGGCGTCATCTACGCATGAAGGCAGTTTGTATCTCGGGATACCGAATCGATGACAGCACTGCCTGCTTCGTTACATCCGGTATTTGAAACCTAGCTGGATTGATTGGTGTTGCCAAGTCCTTTTTGCGCGCGTTTCACAGGCCGCCGCTCGGCCCGAAGATCAACACGCGATCGTTTCCGCCCAAGTCTTTCCTTGCCTCGCGGCAGGGGAATCCATGGTGTTCGAAAACTGTCCTGACCGGGTCGTTCTGATCGTACCCGATCTCGACGGCGATCCGCCCGTCATCGGTCAAATGACCGCCAGCACTTCGCGCGATCGCCCGGTAGCAATCAAGCCCGTCTCCACCTCCGTCGAGCGCCCTCGCGGGGTCGAACAATCGAACTTCCGATGCGAGATTTTCAACATCACTGGACGGTATATAGGGCGGATTTGAGACGATCAGGTCGAACCTGCCTGAGATGTTCGAAAACCAGTCCGACCGGGCGGCGTCAAAACGACCGGCCACACCGTTAAGGTCGGCGTTGCGTGCGGCCGTTTCAAGGGCATCGGCCGAAATATCGACCGCGAGGCCCGTTGCCTTTGGCACCTGAGCCAGAATTGCGATCAGGATCGCGCCCGTTCCCGTGCCCAGATCGAGGACGCGGCACCCGCCGGCTTTTGCCCGCGCACGCGCGAAAGGGATCACGGCATCCACGAGGGTTTCGGTGTCCGGTCGCGGTTCCAGCGTCTGCTGCGAAAGCATCATCCGCAGCCCGTAAAACTCGCGTTCACCGAGAATACGGTGAACGGGCTCATGCGCGATGCGTCGCGCGAGCATGGCTTCGATCCGCTCTGCCTGGACCGGCGAAACGGGCTGGTCGGCGCGCGCGATCAGGTCGAGCCGCGTTGCCCCCGTTACATGCTCGACGATCAGTTGGGCATCGATCCCGGCATTGTCGATGCCCGCCGCTTCGAGTCGTCGGCGCGCCTCGCGGATCATCGCGCCGAGAGCGAAGGTGTCAGGCATTGGCTCCCATATCGGCCAGAAGCTTCGACTGGTGGTCGGAAATCAGCGCGTCCACCACCTCGCCGATTTCTCCCTGCATGACCCGATCGAGTTTGTAGAGCGTCAGATTGATGCGATGATCGGTCAACCGTCCCTGCGGGAAATTGTATGTCCGGATACGCTCCGAACGATCGCCCGATCCGACCTGGCTGCGCCGCGATTCCGAACGCTCGTCGGCAAGACGCGTCCGTTCGATGTCGTAGAGGCGGGCGCGCAGGATCTGCATCGCCTTGGCGCGGTTCTGGTGCTGCGACTTCTCCGCCGATACGACCATGATGCCGGTCGGGATATGCGTGATCCGCACGGCCGAATCGGTGGTGTTGACGTGCTGCCCGCCCGCGCCGGATGCGCGCATGGTGTCGATGCGGATATCCTCCGCCTTGATGTCGATGTCGACATCCTCGGCTTCCGGCAGCACCGCGACGGTCGCCGCCGACGTATGGATGCGCCCGCCCCCTTCGGTTTCCGGCACGCGCTGGACCCGGTGAACACCCGATTCGAATTTCAGCTTGGCGAAGACGCCGCGCCCCGAAACCGTCGCGATGATTTCCTTGTAGCCGCCGACCTCGCCTTCGCTTGCCGAGACGAGTTCGACACGCCAGCCCTGCTCGGCAGCGAAGCGCTCATACATACGGAAAAGATCGCCGGCGAAAAGCGCTGCCTCATCGCCGCCGGTGCCGGCGCGGATTTCGAGGATCGCATTCTTCTCGTCGGCCGAATCCTTGGGCAGCATCAGGATTTGAATTTCCTGTTGCAGCGCCTCGACGCGATCCTCCACGGCAGGACGGTCGAGTTCCGCAAGATCGCGCATTTCCTTGTCGAGCGAGCGGTCGGCGAGCATGGCTTCGAGGTCGGCGAGTTCGTTTTCGGCCGCCAGCAATTCACGCACCCTGGCGACGATCTCCTGCAACTCGGAGTATTCCGATGCCAGCTTCACATAGGCGTCGGCCTCCGGCCCGGCCGCCATCTGCGCTTCGAGCATTTCGAAACGCTTGATGACCTGATCCATCCGGTCGCGCGGCAGTTCGATCATGAATTGAGTTCCTAAAGGGAGACGGCGTGCTCGGCGGCGAAGCCGGTCAGCAAGGCACGTATATCGGCATGATCTGCCGTCGAGTCGAGGGCCTCGTCGAGCAAGCGGCCCAATTCGCCGAGCGGCAGGTCGCACAACATCGTCTTGACCGGGCCGATCGCGGCCGGCGACATGGAGATCGACCGAAACCCGACGCCGAGCAGCGCCATCGCCGTCAGCGGACGTCCGGCCATCTCCCCGCACAGCGTCACCGGGGTTTCCAGACGCACCCCGGCCCGCGCGACATGCCGCAAGAGCCGCAGGAACGGCACGGAAAGCGGCGTGAAGCGATCCGCAAGAAGCGTATTGCCTCGGTCGGATGCGGTGACGAACTGGAAGAGGTCGTTCGAGCCGACCGAGACGAAATCGACGCGCGCCATCAACTCGTCCAGTTGCCACAGAAGCGAAGGCACCTCCAGCATCGCGCCCAGCTTGAAGCTGGTCGGCAGATGATGCCCGAATCGGGCGAGATGCCGCACTTCCCGGTCGATGATCGCACGCGCTGCATCGATCTCGGTGAGTTCCGTGACCATGGGCAGCATGACACGCAGCTCCCGTCCGCCGGCAGCCTTCAGCAATGCGCGGACCTGCGTGCGCAACAGCGCCGGGCGATCGAGCGTCAGGCGGATCGCGCGCCAGCCAAGCGCCGGGTTCTCTTCCTGACCCGCGCCCTTGAAGTAAGGCAGCACCTTGTCGCCGCCGATATCGATCGTGCGGAAGGTGACGGGCTTGCGGTTCGCCGCTTCCAGAACGTCCCGGTAGAGCCGTTCCTGCGCTTCGGCGCGCGGGAAGGTCGCCGCCACCATGAATTGCAGTTCGGTGCGGAAAAGGCCGATGCCAACGGCGCCGGATTCGGCAAGCTGCGGCAGGTCGACGGCAAGTCCGGCGTTCATCATCAGATCGATCGCGACGCCGTCCCTCGTCACCGAAGGCTTGTCGCGCATCTCGCGATAGAGTTCCTGCCGGCGGGCGCGGAACTTTACCTTCTCCGCGTAGGCCGATTCGACGTCGGGTTGCGGGCGCAGATGCACGCGCCCTTCCTCGCCGTCGATGATGATCGCGTCACCGTTCTCCGACATGGAGACGACGCCCTTCATCTGGCCGGTGACGGCAATGCCCATCGCCCGCGCCACGATCACGACATGGCTGGTGACCGCGCCTTCCTCCAGCACAAGGCCGCGCAGCTTGTCGCGTGGGTAGTCGAGAAGTTCGGCTGCGCCCATCGAGCGTGCCACGATGATGGCATCGCGCGGCATCAAGGTGGCTATCGCCTCCGGCCCGCGCCCCAGAAGCTGACGCAGGAGGCGGTTGGCGAGATCGTCGAAATCGCTCATGCGCTCGCGCAGATAGGGGTCGGTCATGTGCATCATGCGCGCACGCATGTCCGACTGCACTTTTTCCACAGCCGCTTCGGCGGTCAGCCCGTTGCGCACCGCCTCTTCGAGCCGGCGCACCCATCCGCGATCGTTGGCGAACATGCGATAGGCTTCCAGCACCTCGCGATGCTCACCCTCGAACGCGACTTCACGGCGCGAAAGCATATCGTCGATCGACAGGCGCAGCGAGCCGAGCGCCTCGTTCAGCCGTTCGAGTTCGGCGTCCGAATCCTCGTTGAACAGATTGGTGACGACGATGCGCGGCTCGTGCAGCACGACATGCCCGAGCCCGACGCCGTCGTTGAGCGGCAATCCGGTAAAGGAAACCGGCCGCGACAGGTCGAGTTCGAGGCCGGGCCGCGTCAACCGTGCCAGATCGCCGGTCGCGATCATCTCGGCGATCACCATCGCGATCGTCTCAAGCGCTTCCAGCTCGTCCTCGCGATACTGGCGCATGGTCCGGTTCTGGACGGTCAGAACGCCGAGCGTGCGGCCCGCGCGCAGCACCGGAACGCCGAGGAAGGAGTTGTATATCTCCTCACCTGTCTCCGGGAGGTAGGCGAAGGCGGGATGCGTCTGCGCGTCGGACAGATTGAGCGCCCGCGCGCTCGCCGCGATCGTGCCGACGAGGCCCTGCCCGAGCTTCAACTGCGCAAGGTGGACCGAACCGGGATTCAGACCTTCGGTTGCATAGAGTTCGAGGATCGAATCGGCACGCAGCACGTAGAGCGAGCAGACTTCGGCGACCATGTTCGACGCGATCTCGCGCACGATACGGTCGAGCCTTTCCTGCGGCTCGAGCGCTTCCGCCATGAGTTCGCGCAGCCGTCTCAGCAATACGCGCGGTCCCGCCGCCATGTCACGCATCGACCGTTTTCTCCAACGGCGCTTCGAGGCCTGTCCCGTGGGCAGGCCCGGCAGCCGGCTCGCGTGCCGGCTGTTCCCCTGACTACTGCTTATCGAGCCCGTAGACGGAATGCAAAGTCCTGACTGCCAATTCCGTGTAGGCAGCGTCGATCAGGATGGAAATCTTGATCTCCGACGTGGTGATCGCACGGATGTTGATGCTGCGCTCGGCGAGCGCCTTGAAGGCGATCGCGGCGACGCCCGCATGGCTGCGCATGCCGATGCCGATGACGGAAACCTTCGCCATCCCGTCATCGTGCTGGATCACGTCGAATCCGATCGTTTCGCGGTTCTCGTCGAGGACCGCGATCGCCTTGCCGACATCGGCCGAGGGCACGGTAAACGTCATGTCGGTGCGCGAACCGTCTTCAGAAATGTTCTGGACGATCATGTCGACATTGATATTGGCCTCTGCGAGCGGCCCGAAGATGCCGCCTGCAACGCCCGGCCGGTCGGCGACGCGCCGCAGCGAAATCTGCGCTTCATCCTTGGCGTAGGCGATGCCTGTTACGACTTGCTGTTCCACGATTTCATCCTCGTCGCAAATGAGCGTACCGGGCGGGTTGTCGAAATCGCCCATGCCGGGGGCGTCCGGGTCCTCGAAAGAGGACCGCACGAAAGTGCGCACCTTGTGCACCATGGCGAGTTCCACCGAGCGCACCTGCAGGACCTTGGCTCCCAGCGAGGCCATTTCCAGCATTTCCTCGAAGGAGATGCGGGCGAGCCTTTTCGCCTTGGGTTCGATGCGCGGGTCGGTCGTATAGACGCCGTCGACATCCGTATAGATGTCGCAGCGGTCGGCCTTGACGGCGGCGGCGATGGCGACCGCGCTGGTATCGGATCCGCCGCGACCGAGCGTTGCGATGCGGTTGTCCGGCGCAAGCCCCTGGAAACCGGCGACGACCGCGACCTGTCCCTCGCCGAAACGCTTGACCAGGAACGAGCCGTCGATGTCCTGAATACGCGCCGCGCCATGGGCGTTGTCGGTCAGAATAGGAATCTGCCAGCCCTGCCAGGATCGCGCATGAACGCCCATAGACTGGAGCGTGATGGCCAGAAGCCCGGCGGTCACCTGCTCGCCCGAAGCGACGATAGCGTCATATTCGCGCGCGTCGTGCATGGGCGAGGCCTCGCGGCACCATCCGACGAGTTCGTTCGTCTTGCCGGCCATCGCCGAAACGACGACGGCGACCTCATGGCCGGCGTCGACCTCGCGTTTGACGTGGCGCGCGACGTTGCGGATACGGTCGAGGTCGGCGACGGACGTTCCGCCGAACTTCATCACGATGCGCGCCATTTACGGAAGGTCCCGGATCAGAGAATGCAATTTCCGCCGCCTTTCGCGGGCGGCGCGGGTTGCATACTCAAATCATGTTCGCCGTGCAAGCAAGACCGACTATCCGTCAGGTCTTCAGCCGGTAGCCGGTGCGGAATATCCAGGCGGTGATGGCGAGGCAAACGGCCAGGAAGACGAGCGTCATGCCAAGGCTCACCCAGACATTCACATCCGACGTGCCGATGAAGCTCCAGCGGAAGCCGGAGACGAGATAGACGACGGGATTGGCGAGCGAGATCGTCTGCCAGACGGGCGGCAGCATATCGAGCGAATAGAACGTGCCACCCAGAAACGCGAGCGGCATGACGATGAGCAGCGGGATGATCTGCAACTTCTCGAAGCCGTCCGCCCAGATGCCGATGATGAATCCGAACAGCGAAAAGCTCACCGAGATCAGCACGAGGAACAGCATCATGACGAAAGGATGCTGGATTTGCAGATCGACGAAGAAAGCCGCCGTGGCAAGGATCACGAGGCCGATCATGATCGATTTGGTTGCGGCCGCGCCGACGAAAGCCAGCAATATCTCGCCATAGGAAATCGGTGCCGACAGGATTTCGTAGATCGTGCCGGTGAATTTCGGGAAATAGATGCCGAAGGAGGCATTCGAGATCGACAGCGTCAGGAGTGACATCATGATCAGCCCCGGCACGATGAACGCGCCGTATTCGACACCGTCGATCGTCTCGATGCGCGAGCCGATCGCCGCGCCGAATACGACGAAATAGAGCGAGGTGGACACCACCGGCGAGATGATGCTTTGCATGATGGTGCGGAAGGTGCGCGCCATCTCGAACGTATAGATCGCCTTCACGGCCTGAAAGTTCATGTCCGGTCCCTCACCAGGTCGACGAAGATGTCCTCGAGCGAGCTTTGCCGCGTCTCGAGATCGCGGAAGCGGATATTTTCGGCAGCAAGATCGGCCAACAGAGACGTAATACCGGGGCGCTCGGCCTGCGTGTCGTAAAGATAGACGAGACGCCTTCCGTCATCGGCCAGTTCCAGCCCGCGCCCTTCGAACGAGGCCGGCAGGGCCGCGAGCGGCTCGACCAGTTCCAGTTCCAGCCGCTTCTTGCCGAAGCGCCTCATCAGCGCAACCTTGTCCTCGACCAGGATGACCTCGCCCTTCGAGATGACACCGACACGGTCGGCCATTTCCTCGGCTTCTTCGATATAATGGGTGGTCAGGATGATGGTGACGCCGGTGGCGCGCAATTCGCGCACCATCGCCCACATGTCGCGCCTGAGCTCCACATCGACGCCCGCCGTCGGCTCGTCGAGGAAGAGCAGCTTTGGCTCATGGGCCAGCGCCTTGGCGATCATTACGCGCCGCTTCATCCCGCCGGACAGGTTGATGACCTTCTCGTCCTTCTTGTCCCAGAGCGAGAGCGTGCGCAGAATTTTCTCGATATGCGCGGGATTCTTGCTCTTCCCGAACAGCCCCCGGCTGTAGGAGATCGTTGCCCAGACGCTTTCGAATGCGTCGAGCGACACCTCCTGCGGAACGAGCCCGATGATCGAGCGGGTCTTGCGATAATCAGTGACGATATCGTCGCCATGGACGCTCACCGCGCCGCCGCTCGCATTGACGAGGCCACACACGATGCCGATCAGCGTCGTCTTGCCTGCGCCGTTGGGTCCGAGGAGCGCGAAGATTTCGCCGGGTTGGACTTCGAGATCGACGCCTTTCAGCGCTGTGAACCCCGAAGCATAGGTTTTCGAGAGATTGCGGATCGATAATGCGGGCTGCATGGAATTCTTTTCTACTGGAGCGTGCGAGACGCATATAGGCGTCTCCTTCAAGGACGCAATCGACCATCGCGCGCCGACACCTCGCTCCTGACATTCCAATGCGACGGCTTGACATTTCCGCCCCCTCGCCCGACTTCACCTCTTCCGAAGGAGACAATCATGTCGGATGCACAGCGCACCACCATCGACGCCGGCGAGATCGAGAGGTTCTCGAAACTCGCTCAGGAATGGTGGAACCCGAGCGGCAAGTTCAAGCCGCTGCACAAGTTCAATCCGGTCCGTCTCGCCTATATCCGCGATCAGGTCGCCGCCCATTTCGGTCGTGACCCGCGTTCGGCGAAACCGCTCGAAGGTTTGCGCCTGCTCGATATCGGCTGCGGCGGCGGCCTCTTGTGCGAGCCGATGGCGCGCCTCGGTGCCGATGTCGTCGGCGCGGACGCCTCGGAAACGAATATCGAAGTGGCGAAGATCCACGCAGCCGAATCAAAAGTCGCGATCGACTACCGCGCGACCACGGCCGAAGCCCTGGCCGACGCCGGCGAGAAATTCGACGTCGTCCTCAACATGGAAGTGGTCGAACACGTCGCCGACGTCGATCTTTTCCTGGGCAAATGCGCCGAGATGGTGAAGCCGGGCGGGCTGATGTTCGTCGCCACCATCAACCGGACGATGAAGGCTTGGGGCCTTGCCATCATCGGCGCCGAATACGTGCTCCAGTGGCTCCCGCGCGGCACGCACCAATATGACAAGCTGGTCACGCCGGCCGAACTCGAGGCCGGACTGACCCCCGGCGGCATGACGATCATCGACCGTTCGGGCGTCAGCTACAATCCGCTGACGGACCAGTGGAACCGCTCGGCCGATCTCGACGTAAACTACATGGTTCTGGCGACGAAGCCGTCGGCGTAGTCCGTTCGATCAATTGTGATCGTCGGGAAATACCGGCAACGGCATGAATTCGACGCCGTCCTCGGCGAGGCTCTTGACCTCGTCGACTGACGCCTCGCCGTAGATGCCGCGCTTTTCCGTTTCCCCGAAATGGATCTTGCGCGCTTCGTCGGCAAACTTGTCGCCGACATAGTCGGCGTTCTGGCGCACCGCGTCGGCCATTTCCTTGAGCTTGGCGAGCACCTGCTTCTGCTCCTCGCCGACGGCCAGCGCGATCTTTTCCTTCTTCCGTCCGGTCGATACGGCGGGCGCCATCAGCGCCTTGCCGACCTTTTCGGAATGGCAGACGGGGCAGGAAACGAAACCGCGCGCCTGCTGGCCCGTGAAGTCGTCATTGCTTCGAAACCAGCCATCGAATTCGTGGCCGGCGTCGCAAACCAGATTGAACCGGATCATGATGCGTTTCTCAGCCCGCCTTCCGCGATGGTGAAATCCCGGGCATTCTTCAAATTGGGAACCTTGCCGCGCGCTTTGGCCACTTCGGCAATATCGATCTCGGCGATCACCACGCCGGGCGCGTCACCATCCGCCTCGGCAAGGATTCTCCCCCACGGATCGACGATCATCGAGTGACCGAACGTCTCGCGCCCGTCCTCGTGCCTGCCGCCCTGAGCGGCGGCGATGACGAACGCGCCATTTTCGATCGCGCGGGCGCGCAACAGGACATGCCAGTGCGCTTCACCCGTCTGGCGCGTGAAGGCCGCCGGCACCGTCAGGACCGATGCACCGGCCATCGCCTGCGCACGAAACAGTTGCGGGAAGCGTAGATCGTAGCACACCGCAAGCCCGGCCCGGCCGAACGGCAGATCGACGACCGTCGACTGCTTTCCCGGCTCGTAGGTCGCCGATTCGCGCCAGCTCTCGCCATTGTCGAGATCGACGTCGAACATATGAATCTTGTCGTAAGTCGCCATCAGCGCGCCGTCCGGACCGAAAACGAAGGCCCGGTTGGCCACCTTGCCATCGGCCCGAGCGATTGCCGTGGAGCCGACATGAATGATGATGGAAAGTTCCCGCGCGAGCTCGCCGGCACGTTTCACCAGCGCGTCCTCGTCATTGGACGTTATGATCGAGCGCAGCGCCTCGCGGTCCTTGACCAATGCGCCGGTCATTTCCGGCGACTGGACATAGGTCGCGCCCTGCGCCGCCGCTTCGCGCACCAGCGCCTCGAAATCGGCGATGTTGCGTTCGGGCGACGTGGTGGAGCGCATCTGAAGCGCGGCGACCTTGATCGTCATGAGGAGGCTCCGACAAGCATGGCGTCGAGCCTGCCCTCGCGGTCGAGCGCGTGCAACTCGTCGCTGCCGCCGACATGGCGGCCGTCGATGAATATCTGCGGAAAAGTGGATCGACCGTTGGCCTTGGCAATCATCTCCTGACGCAGTTCGGGCGAAAAGCTGGCATCATGCTCGACATAGGCCGCGCCCTTCTTGTCGAGCAGCCGCTTTGCCGCTGCGCAATATCCGCACATCATGCGCGTATAGATTTCGACGTCCGCCATCGTGATCCGTTCGGTGTTACCTGGTTAAGCCTATATAGGCGCTGGCCGCTCGCGCCGGAAGTCCCCCGGCAGGACGCGCGCGAAAGTCAGCACCGAGATTTCCCGCGCACCCGCCTTGCGCAGGCACGTCGCCAGCGCGGCCACCGTCGCCCCGGTCGTATAGACATCGTCGACGATGCACACATGCTGATCGCGCACCCGCTCCGCCGCTCGGTCAGGCACCTTGAAGGCGGCGCGTACATTGTCTTCACGCTCTTTCGATTTCAGCCCCACCTGCGGCACGGTCTTCTTGATGCGGATCGCAGCTTCTGGAACGAAGGCGACGCCCGAAATCCGCGCGACCGCACGCGCGAGTTCCGCCGACTGGTTGAATCGGCGGGTAAGAAAACGCTGGCGATGAAGCGGCACCGGCACGAGCATGTCGGCATCGGCGAGGATTTCGCGCCCGGCGCGCGCCATCCATCGGGCAAGCCAGGGCGCAAGGTCGGTCCGGTCCTGATATTTGAGACTCTGGGCGAGCCGCCGCGCCGCGCCGTCATAGGCGACGGCCGCGCGCGACCGGTCGTAGGCAGGCGGCGACGCCATCACCGCCGGAGAGATGGCCCCCTCCCCCATATCCATGACGAACGGAACACCCGAAACGGCGCACCAGGGCTGTTCGAGAAAATGAACCTCGCCCCAACACGATCCACAAAGCGTGCCGCCCGCCGCCACGATCCGCCGGCAGCCAAGGCAGATGGGCGGAAAGAAAAGCGAGGTCGCGCCATCGGCGAGAAATCGCCCGGCGGACTTGATCTTCATCAATCGATCGGCAACGTGCATCCTGCCTCGCACCACCCCATATGCGGCTCTTTGCCGATATCATACCAACGAGCCCATGGACGCAATCTTCGATCCCCGCCGTGTCTTGAACCACAAGCTTCGCGCCCTCGCACAGACAGGGCGGCACGGCGATTTCCTCATGCGCGCCGCGGCGGCGGAACTTGGCGAACGCCTGTCGACGGTGAGCCGGCGTTTCGAGCGCGGCACTGTGCTTCATGGCGTGATCGAGACCGCAACCGAGGCGCTTGAAGCGACCGGCAAGGTCGACCGGATCGAACGCGTCGAGGCCGACAAACGGCTTCTTGGTACAGAAGCCGGAACGATTTCGCCTGTCGACCATCTCGATCTCGACGCCGAAAGCTTCGATCTGGCGATCTCGCTCTACGCGTTGGGCGAGGTGGACGACATTCCCGGTGCGCTCGTCCAGATCAGGCGAGCACTCAAGCCGGACGGCCTCTTTCTCGGCTGCCTTGCCGGAGCGGGCACGCTGGGCGAACTGCGCGAATCGCTTCTCGCAGCAGAAGCGGAAGTGACCGGCGGCGCGGCATCGCGCATCCATCCCTTCGTCGATATTCGCGACGCGGGCGCACTTCTCCAAAGAGCGGGTTTCGCATTGCCGGTCGCCGATATGGACGAAACGATCGTGCGCTACGACACGATGTTTCATCTCATGCGCGATCTGAAGGCGATGGGCGCGACCAACGCGCTTTTGGGCGCGCGGCCCTTGCGCCGATCGGTTCTCGGCAGGGCGGCGGAAATCTACGCGGAACGGTTCGCCGACCCCGATGGGCGCATCCGCGCGACCTTCGCGACGATATGGCTGTCGGGATGGGCACCACACGTCTCGCAACAGAAGCCTGCACGACGCGGCAGTGCAACAGCTTCGCTTGCAGATGCGCTGAAAAATCCGGGCTAGAAGAGCCCGGTTAGGGCGTGCCCCTCATCGCTTCGGAAATTTCGGCGCTGTTGTTCGTCCACATGGTGACGACATTGCTGCTCGTTCCGGTCAGCGCACCCAGGATGCCGACGCCAATGAGCGCGACGATCATGCCGTATTCGATCGCGGTCGCGCCATCTTCATTCTTCCAGAATCGATACGGCATGACCGGCCCCGCTGATAAGATGGCGCGGTTTTACCAGCCAAATATTAGGAAGCTGCCAAGCAATATCGTTAAGCGGGCGTTGACTGCCATGCGCGCAATTTCAGCACGCACCCGTCCGTTCGCCTGTGTCGCGAATGATGCAGACGGCATTCGGGTCCGGCTGAAGCACGCTGCGGCGGATCGTGTAGCTGTCGCCTCCGCGCGCGGCGATCGAGCCTGTCGACATCATATCGACGCCCTGCGGAGGCACGGAGGCAACGGAACGCTCGTTTGCATGCCTGTCGGCGATCGGCACGAGGATGAGGGTCAGTGCAATCGCTGCCGAACCGAACAGAAGCGTGACGCGCAAAATTCCCGCGCTCGTGTCCGAAAAGCGCAGGTGCCCCGAAAAATCGTCCCAGCGGCGTGCCATGCAAATCCCTGCCTGCCCTATGAAATCCACGGGAATTTCGCAGGATTGACTGAATCATCGATTAACGCGGCCACACAAATTAGATCAATTCGACGTCAAAGCAGATCGATCAGGAACGGGATCAGCGGTTCGTCGGCGGGCGGCATCGGATAGTCGCGCATTTTCGTCGGCCGCACCCATTTCAGTTGCTGGCCTTCCTGCGGCTGCGGGATTCCCCAGAAACGGCGGCACACGAAGAGCGGCATCAGGAGGTTGAAATCTTCGTAGGAATGGCTGGCGAAAGTGAGCGGCGCAAGGCAGGCCGTCTTCGTCTCGATGCCCAGTTCCTCGGCAAGCTCGCGCACGACGGTCTCTTCCGGCGTTTCGCCAGGTTCGACCTTTCCGCCTGGAAACTCCCACAAACCCGCCATCTGCTTGCCGGGCGGGCGCTGCGAAAGAAGCACACGGCCATCCGTGTCGACCAGTGCGCAGGCCGCAACGAGCAGCAGACGTTTGGACATATCGGCATTCATGCCGGCTTGATCCTGTAGTGATAGGGATAGACCATGTCGAAGCCGAGCGAACGATACAGCCCGAGCGCGACCATGTTGTCGGCCTCGACCTGAAGCCAGCCGATCGAGGCACCTTGCCTGCGCGCCCAGCCGAAAGCGGCCTCGACAATTTGCCGGCCGAGACCATGCCCGCGAAACCGGGACGCGGTGACGACTTCGAACAAGCCCGCAACCTGCCCGTCACAGACGCAGATCGCATTGGCGGCGGGTTCGCCGCCGATATCGATATGAAAAAGTCCGACCTTGGCCCGGATACGTCCGATCAACGCCTCGAAGCCCGCGGCATGGGCGGCATCGAGATTGTCCATGGCGATCGCAACCCTGCCGAATTCCCCGACCGGGACCTCACCTGCTGACGACGTCGAGCCGAGTTCCATGTCGCCAAGATCGGCGCGCATGACCAGCGATGGGCTTTCCGTCTTCCATCCGGTCCGGTCGAGATGCGCCACCAATTCGGGGCTTGCCAGCGGGGACAGGCGAAAGGCCACTTGCCGTCCCGCATCTGCAAAACGTTCGCGAAGCGCGTCGATGCGCGCATCGATCCGCTCGCCATCGCCGCGATCGAGCGGATTGATCGAATTGAGCCGCCGCGCTTTCATGTCGGGCGTCAGGCGCACCGACCAGGTGCCGTCATAAAAAGTTGCCTGCGCCGGCCATGCACGAAAACCCGCCGCCTCGAAACGGCGCACGGACGGCAGATCGACCTTGGAGCCGACCGGGCTCAACTGCGGTAGTCGCCGTTGATGGCAACATACTCCTTGGTGAGATCGCAGGTCCAGACCGTCGCCTGCCCGTCGCCAAGACCGAGATCGACCCGAATGTCGACTTCATCGCCGGTCATATAGGCCGACACGGCTTCCTCGGAATAGCCGGGATCGCGCTCGCCCTGATGCGCCACGCGGATATCGCCGAACCAGATCGCCAGAAGGTCGCGGTCGGCGGGTTCGCCCGCCTTGCCGACGGCCATGACGACGCGGCCCCAATTGGCGTCCTCGCCGGCGACCGCGGTCTTGACCAGCGGCGAGTTGGCGATCGAAAGCGCGATCTTCTTTGCCGATACGTCGCTTTCCGCACCCGTCACTGTGATGCCGATCTGCTTGCGCGCGCCCTCTCCGTCGCGCACGACCTGCAAGGCAAGCGCCCTGAGCAGCCCGTCGAGGGCTTCGCGGAAGTCGGACAGCCTTGGATCGGCCGCGTCCTCGATATGCGGTGCGCCACGCTTTTCGGCGGCTCCCGTGGCGAACAGCATCAGCGTGTCCGAGGTGGAGGTGTCGCTGTCGACCGTGACGGCGTTGAACGTGCCGTCGACGCCATTGCCCAAAATGTCCTGCAATGCCTGCGCGCCGATCGGCGCGTCGGTGGCGACGAAGGACAGCATCGTCGCCATGTCCGGCGCGATCATCCCCGCGCCCTTGGCGATGCCGTTGATCGTGACGGACACGCCGTCGATCTTCACCGTCGCGGTCAAATATTTCGGGTAGGTATCGGTCGTCATGATCGCCTTGCCGGCCTCGGCCCACAGGCCCGGCTCGGCGCGGGCGACCATGTCGCCCAGAAGATGTGCGAACTTCATCGCATCGAGCGGTTCGCCGATGACGCCCGTCGAAGCCAGGAAAACCTCGGCTTCGGCACCGCCGGCGGCCCTGGCCGCGATTTTCCCCGTCAACGAGGTTGTCTCGCGTCCCTTCTTGCCGGTGAAAGCGTTGGCGTTGCCCGAATTGACCACGAGGATGCGCGCCTTGCCGCCGGGCAGATTGGCCCGGCAGAAATCCACCGGTGCGGACGGGCATTTCGAGCGCGTGAAGACACCCGCGACCGTGGTGCCTTCATCGAAGACCATCGCCAGCAGGTCCGTGCGGCCCTTGTATTTGATGCCGGCCTCCGCAGTCGCGATCCGCACGCCGTCGATGGGCGGCATCTGCGGATAGGTTTTCGGAGCGAGCGGAGAGACGGTATCGGACATGCGCGGACCTGCCGAAGCGTGCGTTTACTGGGCGGGTTCTGTGGTCTCGTCGGACGGCGCCGTTTCGAGCGGGCTTTCGGCGCCTGATTCGGCGTCCGATTCGCTGGCCGCACCTGGCTGCGATGCCGCTTCCATCGCGTCCAGCGTCGCCTTGAGTTCCGCATCGGCGATTTCGACATCGGCGGCGGCGCGGATGTCCTCGACCGCCTCGAAATAACGCTCGCGCAACAGGACCGAGCGGATCTGCGGGCCGACCTGCTCGAAAGCGGGCGGTTGCTGCTGACGTTTGTCCTCGACCTTGATGACGTGCCAGCCGAACTGCGTCTGGATCGGCTCGGCCGAGTATGCACCGGCATCCATCGCGAACGCAGCCTGCTCGAACTCCGGCACCATCTGGCCTTGAGCGAAATAGCCGAGATCGCCGCCCTGCGCTGCCGCTCCATCGGTCGAATGCTCGCGCGCGAGTTCCTCGAAATCCGCGCCGCCATCGAGCTGCTCGATAAGCGCCTGCGCCTCTTCCTCGGTTTCGACGATGATGTGGCGCGCGCGAACCTCTTCGCCGGTCGGCGCATTTGCAATTTCCTGGTCGTAGCGGGCGCGCACTTCCTCGTCGGTCACGCCGGCTGCGATGGTCTGTTCGATGAATGCGCTGTGCAGGGCGCGCTCGCGCAGGAACGTCATCTGACGCTGGAATTCATCGCCGTCGGCCAGTCCCTCTTCCTCGGCCCTGTCGGCGAGAAGACGGATTTCAATGAGCGCGGAAAGGGCGGCGGCGCGGCGCTGTTCGGGCGAAAGCTGTGCGAATTGCTGCTCCAGTCCCTGAAGCGCCAACTCCAGATCGCCTTCCGTCACATCCTCGCCATTGATGGTCGCGACGACCGCGCTAGGGTCGACGGCGGGAGCCGCCTCGTCCTGCGCCAAAGAAGCCCCCGTGGTCAGCGCCACGAGCGCGACGGCGGTGGACAGGCGACGGATCATACTGTTCATGAAGACACTCCGGTGAAGGTTCGATGTTCTTTTCAGCCGTTGCGAATGTGGCGGAATTCCGCATTTGACGGCATTTGCGGCGGCGTTGACATCGCTTGTGCCCCCTCTTATCTGTCCTTCGACTTGGCGTCCAGAACCCATTTCCGGACGCTTTTTATTGTTTAACGCGCCCTTGCATCAGCAAACCGGCGCACCGGTTCACCCGGTTGGCTTTCTTATTGAAAGGACCTTTGATGGTCAGTCTCGCTGGCTTTGCGCGCAAGATTTTCGGTTCCTCGAACGATCGGCGCATCAAGGGACTGCGACCCCGGGTCGAGGCAATTAACGCTCTGGAAAGCGAAATTTCCGCCCTCACCGACGAGCAGTTGCGTGCCCGCACCGAAGAATTTCGAAAGCAGATCGCGGACGGAACGTCGATCGACGACCTTCTCATTCCGGCCTTCGCGACGGTTCGCGAAGCCTCGAAGCGGGCGCTCGGCCTGAGGCCGTTCGATGTCCAGCTCATCGGCGGCATGGTTCTGCACGAAGGTGGAATTTCCGAAATGCGCACGGGCGAAGGCAAGACGCTCGTCGCCACGCTTCCCGTCTATCTGAACGCGCTTGCCGGCAAGGGCGTCCACGTCGTCACGGTCAACGACTATCTCGCCCGCCGCGATGCCGAGTGGATGAGCAAGGTCTACGGCTTCCTCGGTCTGTCGACCGGCATCATCGTGCATGGTCTTTCCGACGAGGAGCGCAAGGCGGCCTACGCATGCGACGTGACCTACGCGACCAACAACGAACTCGGCTTCGACTACCTTCGCGACAACATGAAGTACGAACGCGCGCAGATGGTCCAGCGCGGCCATCATTTCGCGATCGTCGACGAGGTTGATTCGATCCTAATCGACGAGGCCCGCACGCCGCTCATCATTTCGGGTCCGCTCGAGGATCGCTCCGAACTCTATAACCAGATCAACGCATTTATCCCGAATCTGGTCGCCGAAGACTACGAGATCGACGAAAAGCAGCGCACGGCGACCTTCACCGAAGAAGGCACGGAAAAGCTCGAGAACCTGCTTCGCGAAGCGGGACTTTTGAAGGGCGCCTCGCTCTACGACGTCGAGAATGTCGCAATCGTCCACCACGTCAACAACGCGCTCAAGGCGCATCGCCTTTTCCAGCGCGACAAGGACTACATCGTCAGGAACGGCGAGGTCGTCATCATCGACGAGTTCACCGGCCGCATGATGCCGGGGCGGCGCTTCTCCGAGGGGCTGCATCAGGCTCTGGAAGCCAAGGAACGCGTCAAGATTCATCCCGAGAACCAGACGCTCGCCTCGATCACCTTCCAGAACTATTTCCGCATGTATTCGAAGCTGGCCGGCATGACCGGCACGGCTCAGACCGAGGCGGAAGAATTCGGCAATATCTACGGCCTTGGCGTTTCCGACATTCCGACCAATCTGCCCGTCCAGCGTCTCGATGAAGACGACGAAGTCTATCGCACTGTCGAGGAGAAATACCGGGCGATCGTTCGCGAGATCAAGGAAGCGAGCGAGAAGGGACAGCCGGTCCTCGTCGGCACGACCTCGATCGAAAAGTCCGAACAGCTCGCGGAACGTCTCAGGAAAGACGGATTTACCGATTTTCAGGTGCTGAACGCGCGCCATCACGAGCAGGAAGCGTCGATCGTCGCGCAGGCCGGCAAGCCCGGCGCGATCACCATCGCGACCAACATGGCCGGCCGCGGCACCGACATCCAGCTCGGCGGCAATGCCGACATGCGCGTCGCCCAGGAACTCGGCGACATGCCCGAAGGCCCGGACCGCGATGCCAAGGAGGCGGCGATCCACGCCGACATCAAGCGCCTGAAGGACAAGGCGCTGGCAGCCGGCGGCCTTTACGTCCTCGCCACGGAACGCCACGAATCGCGCCGCATCGACAACCAGCTACGCGGCCGCTCAGGCCGTCAGGGCGATCCGGGCCGGTCCAAGTTCTTCCTGTCGCTTCAGGACGATTTGATGCGCATTTTCGGCTCGGACCGCATGGATTCCATGCTGACCAAGCTCGGGCTCAAGGAAGATGAGGCCATCATCCATCCCTGGATCAACAAGGCTCTGGAGAAGGCGCAGAAGAAGGTCGAGGCGCGCAATTTCGACATCCGCAAGAACCTTCTGAAATACGATGACGTCATGAACGACCAGCGCAAGGTCGTCTTCGACCAACGCATCCAGTTGATGGAAGGCGGCAGCGTCACCGAGACGGTCTCGGAAATGCGCGAGGACGTCGTCGACGACCTCGTGGCGCGCCACATTCCAGAGAACGCCTATGCCGAGCAGTGGGAAATTCCCGAACTGAAGGAAGCGGTCCGCGAGGGGCTCAACCTCGATCTGCCCATCGACGAATGGGCGGCCGAGGAAGGCATCGACGAGGAAGCGATCCGCGAGCGCCTCATGGAGGCCGCCAATGTCGCCGCCGCGGACCGCGCCGAGCGGTTCGGGCCGGAGGTCATGACCTATGTGGAAAAGTCGGTCATGCTCCAGACGCTCGACAGCCTGTGGCGCGAGCATCTGGTCAATCTCGACCATCTGCGCTCCGTGGTCGGCTTCCGCGGCTATGCCCAGCGCGATCCGTTGAACGAGTACAAGACCGAGGCGTTCGAGCTGTTCCAGTCGATGCTGACCAGTCTGCGCCAGGTCGTCACCAGCCAGTTGATGCGTGTCGAACTCGTCCGCCAGGCGGCAGACGCCCCGCCGCCGCAGGCCCCTGCGATGCAGGGCCACCACGAGGATCCGCTGACCGGCGAGGACGAGTTGTCCTCGCAATCGCAAGCCGACGATAATCGCATCGTCGCGCCCGAAGACCGCGATGCGAACGATCCGGGCACCTGGGGCAAGGTCGGCCGCAACGAGGCGTGTCCCTGCGGCTCCGGCAAGAAATACAAGCATTGCCACGGCGCGTTCGCCTGAAGCGCGGTTTCCTCTGATCTCATGGGCAAAGCCGATGCCGGTCACGATTTTGACCGGCATCGGCGGAAACCCGTCTTTAGGAAAAGTGCGAACCGCACTCCGAACCGTTTCTTAAAGTCTTTGGCCCTATTCAATCAGGCTTGGGCATAGGAACGGAAGGCTGAAGCGTGCGAGTATCCGCTGCAATGACAGCCGAGCGCATTCTGCCGCGACGGCTCGCAGTGCGCGCGCGTCCCTATCTGGAAACCTTCGACGCGCTCGCTTTCGGCAAGGATGAGCGCAGCCATGCGGCGCGCATGTCGATGACGGCGTTCGCAGTGCGCATCGCATCGGCCGCGATCGCATTCGCAAGCCAGGTATTTCTGGCCCGCTGGATGGGCGGCTTCGAATATGGCGTGTTCGTCCTGGTCTGGACGGCCATCCTGATCCTCGGCAATCTGTCCTGCCTCGGGTTCCACACATCGATCATCCGCTTCATTCCCGAATATCGAAGCCAGTCACGCCATGGCGAACTTCGGGGCGTGCTTCTGGCAAGCAAGCTGATAGTGCTCCTCGCCTCGACGGTGATCGCGATCGCCGGCGCGTTCCTGATCCACACGCTCTCCGACCGGATCGAATCGCACCATGTCGTCCCCTTTCTGCTCGGTATGATCTGCCTGCCGATGATGGCGCTTTCGGACCTGATGCAGGGCGTGGCGCGCGGACATGCCTGGCCGTTCAACGCCATGCTGCCGACCTACATCATGCGTCCGCTGCTGATCATCGCGGTCATGGTCGCGGCCGTCGTCGCGGGTGCGCCGGCGACCGCCGAAACCGGCATGTATGCCGCGATCGCCGCTGTCTACGTTACGACGCTCTTCCAGCTTCTGACCGTCTCCAACCGCGCCGAGCGTCTGGCGGAACCGGTAAAGCGGGTCTTCTTCGTGCGCGGCTGGATCGTCGTCTCCCTGCCCGTCTTCCTGATCGAGGGCTTCATCTACATCGTGACGAACGCGGACGTGCTCGTCGTCGGCTTTTTCCTTGAGCCGACCGACGTCGCCGTCTATTTCGCGACGGTGAAGACGCTGGCGCTCGTCCATTTCGTCTATTTCGCGGTCAAGGCCGGGGCAGCACAGCGCTTTTCGAGCCTGGTCCACGGCAAGCAGATGGAAGAACTCTCCGTATTCGCCCGCGACACGGTGCGCTGGACCTTCTGGCCGACGCTCGCGATGGCCGTCCTGCTGCTTATGGTGGGCGAACCGCTCCTCTGGCTGTTCGGAACCGAGTTCACGGCGGGCTATCCGCTCCTTTTCGTCCTCGTAGCAGGCGTCCTGGCGCGCTCGACCGTCGGCCCGGCCGAAAGCCTCCTCACCATGAGCGGCTATCAGAACGTCTGCGCGCTCGTCTTCGCCCTGGTCCTTGCCCTCAATGTCGGCCTGAGTTGCCTTCTCATTCCCGCCTACGGGCTGTGGGGCGCGGCATTCGCGACGGCGCTGGCGATGATGTGCGAGGCGGCGATGCTCGCCTTCACCGTCAGGCGCAAGCTCGGCATCGACATGTGGATGGGTGCAGGCGCGCCCGTCGCAAAGGAGGCGTCATGGTAGCGAAAGCCCCTGCCCCCGCGGCGATGCTCGGCCATCTCGCGGACGCGCCCGATCGCGGCAACGACATACCGCCGATCATTTCGGGACGACGGCTCGACATCTATCCGGCCTCCAACGGCTACGATCTCGTGACCGAACTCGACCATCTGGCGTTGCGGGCGATCGAGCCGAACGTGTTCTTCAATCCGCGCTTTCTGGCGCCCGCCATGCCTCGTCTGGAAGATCGTGAGGTGCGGCTTGCCGTCATGCGCGACGAGCGCGACACGCGAAGCCGTTTGCGGCTGCTCGCGCCGTTCTCTGTCGAGCGCCCGATGTTGCGGATGGGTCCGCCGATGATCCGCATATGGTCGAGCCCTTTCGGTCCGCTGGGGACGCCGCTGGTCGACCGCGACGACCCGCAGGCGATCATGGAAGACTTTCTGCGCATGATCGCAACTTCCGAAAAGGCCCTGCCGAAACTGCTTCAGTTTCCCGACATACGAACGCAAGGCGTCTTCGCCGCGACGCTGCGCGGTGCGAGCGAGGCGCTGAACCTGCCGATGATCAAGGTGCTGGAATATGAGCGCGCGACGCTGATCTCGGACCTCGACGGCGACGCCTATCTGCGTCTGTCGCTGAGCAAGAATCATTACCGCGAATTGCGCCGGCTCGAACGGCGGCTCGCCGAGACGGGCGAGATCGTCTACGACATCGCCGAAACGCCCGCCGACACGCGTCTGGCGATCGAGACGTTCCTTTCGCTGGAAGCGGGCGGCTGGAAAGGTCGAGCGGGCACTGCGATGATCACCGACCGTTTCCGCGCCGCCTTCGTGCGCGAGGCGATCGCCGACCTCAGCGAGCGGGCCATGTGTCGCATTCACACGCTGTCCATCGCCGGCCGCCCGATCGCATCGCTCGTGGTGCTGCTCGAATCCGGAATCGCCTATACGTGGAAGACGGCTTTCGACGAGACCTATTCGGCCTATTCGCCGGGCACCCTCCTGATGATGGCGGTAACCAGGCACCATCTGGAGGACTTGAACGTCGCGATGAGCGATTCCTGCGCGGTTCCCGACCATCCCGTGATGAATAGGCTCTGGCAGGAGCGCGCCCCCATGGCCACGTTCGTCGTCGGCCTCGAGCCGGGCTCGGATCGCCTGGCGAACGCCGCCGCGCGAGGCCTTGCGCGCGAGGCCCGCATGCGAAATCTAATGCGGCAAGCGCGCCGACGCTTGCGCCGGCCATTCAACTGATCGATCTGCAACGCTTGCTTTTCGATGATGACCGGACGATGTAGAACATGCGGGTGCCCAGAGCCTTCGCCACGAAATTGCGGTGCGACGAGAGAATAGCCGATGGATTCCGATAGATTTGCCCTGAACCTGATGATCGTCTTCGGCAGCCTGATCGTTGGTGGCCTGATGCTCGCCGGCCTCATCTGGCCCGATAAGCCCACATTCCTCTACGCGCTCGGCAGCGCCGTCTCGATATGGTTCTGCTCCTTCGCCGTCATGTTCGACCGCAAGGGCGTCTATCTTCTCCTGCTGGTCATCGCGATCGGTCTGGTCGGCGCGTCGGTCACCGCCTTCGTTCGGTAGTACCGTCAACGCATGGAACGGCCCGTGCGGTCGCGCGGGCCGGCACGCATAAAACTCACGTCTTTTCAGCCGGTGCTACGTGTGCTTACCTTGCGGCAAAGGAAGGGGACACGTTATGCGAGCATCCGTGGTGAGCGCGCTGTCATGCGCTGCCTTCGTTCTGGCCGGCTGCGTCACCGAGCGAAGTTACGGGCAGGCTCAGGAGATCGTCAGAGGCAGCCCCGCCGCGCGGCAGGAAGCAATCAATCGATGCGCCAGAGGCATCAATGAAGGTTCGGCGGCTCGCCGGGCCGAGATTGCGCGTATCGTCAATGTCAGCCCTCGCAGCAATGTCGGACGCACCTATTGCACGCGCGCCTTCACCGGCATCGCGAACGGCCGCATCAGCTACGAAGACTTCCGTACGCGAAGCCCACAATTCATCCGTGTCGTTCAGGGCAGGTAGCGGCGGACAGCGATTCAGCGCCGATGAGGCTCGCGTGATTTTCAAAGCCGGCTCCTTTCCAATGCATATTTCGCTCGCGATGGCGCTTGGTTGCATCGTCACGCTGGCACACGCGCAGGACGACATACATACCGGCCAGCGCCCTGTCCTTTGCGCCTGGGGCATCTATGTCGAGTTGGCGAAATATGGCGAGATTTGCAAGCTGGACGAAAACCGCGACTTTCTCGATGCGCTCGACGCCAACATAGCTCGCATGGACGAATTCATCCTGCGCAACTCCGATTTCACCCGCGAGCAGCTCGATGCGTGGCAAGCGGTGCCGACCGACGTCGATGCCGATATCTGCGAAGCCGGTAGCGAGATGAGGATGATATTCGAAAGCGTCCTCGACTACCCGATCGAGCAGATGAACGCGCAAACCGACGAATTACTCGCGGTCGATCGCCCTCCGCTCGCCGATCCCTGTCTGTGATCGTGTGCCGTGACTGTCGGTTCGGGCATCACCCTCGCCTCTCCGGACATCGGCGATTGCCCGCACACGGGAGGGCTGACCCTGCGATTCGAAGCGACAATCCGCCTGCCTTGCGCTGCCCTCGCCCCGCGCGTTCCTGACACAGGCGGCGTGCATCGATGCTGATGCTCTATCTCTTTCCCCTCGCTGTCCTTGGTGCCTTTGTCGCCGTGGTCGCCGACGCCGTCCGGTTTCGCTCGCTACTGGAAGTTCGGGCAGGTGTCGGACTCGTTCTCGGCGGGCTGGTCGCCTCCTACGGGCTGGCGCTCGTCCTCCTCGCGCTCAATCCCACATTTGAGCACAACAATTCCGTGTCCCGGATGAACGTGCGGGAAATCTTTGTCTGGGCGCTGGAGATTGCCGGCTGGCTGGCGCTTGTGATCGTGCCGGCCGCCTTCGGCCTGTGGTCCTTGCTGCGTGCGTGGGAACGACGTCGCCACGAGCGGGGCGACGCTTCGGCGTTGCGGCGCATGGGCGAAGGCTTCGAGCCTCATGTCAACGAGATCGGCGGTCGTCTGTATTATTCCCAACTCGTCGGCTTCGGTCCATCCGAAGTGGAGTTCCGGTTTCCGATCCGGCAACGCGATCTTGCGGTTCTGCTCGATGAGCCCTGGCGTCGCGCCGTTCTCGAAGTCGCAGGCCATTATATGCTTCAGCACTCGACGATGCCGGGCAGGATCAGGATGACCGAGGCGGATTTCCGCCGGGTCGTGCGTGCCGTTCTCCACTCGACACCCGAACAGCTCCAACGTTTCATCACGCGCGTGGGTCGCGACTACAATGTCGACGTGATGTTCTTCGCCAGCGAGGCGATGGCGCGCCGAACAGCACCGTCCTCAACAGACAAGCGCGCGGCATCGTGCACCGAGACGTGAAGGCTTACACGTCATCTTCGTACTCCCCGATGACCAGCGGCCTGTCGAGCGCCGTGGCGATCGTGCGACCGATGTCGTTCAACGCGTCGGGCTTGCTTCCAGCCATGATGCGCACCCGTTGGGATGAGACCTTCGGACAGGTCGTTCGGCACACCACGTAAAGCGACGATCCGCCCGGACCCTTGGCCCGTTGCAGGCGCTCGATCTCGAAGGCGATGATATCCTCATTGGGAATGACGAAGAGTTGGTAGTCGCAAAAGATCAGCGCGCGCCGATCCCGCGAATGTCCAAGCTTGTCGAAGAACGGGGCGACGTCGGCGGGAGGCTCGCGCACATATTCGAGATCGACTTCATTCGCGGGAGTGTTTTTGACGCTTCCAATCGCGACACGCGGTCCGACGCCGAGCGCGGCGACTGGCTCGAAATCGTCGAGCCACGCTTGCTCACGGGCGGAAAGAGGCGGGCGGAACGCGGTCCGTATCGAGATGCTGCAGGCTGTCTTCAGGCGCGGATCGCGCTCGTGCGCCTCGTTCAGCAGGGCTGGTGACTGCCATCGCGGCGGCCAGGTTATCAGCCCGATCGAGGCGGCGCCCGCCTTCCATTCGCATCTGATCGTGTTGTACTGCCGGCCGATTGGCGCCGGTCCCAGGCGCTCGCCAAGGCTCCGCGCCGTGCGGCGCAAATTGACCCGCGCATCGTCCTCGAACCAGACTTCGCCGCCGAACGTTGTAATGGGCAGATGTGGCGCTAAGTTCAGGAACGTCTGCGCGCTGAGCGGCCGCAGCAGACCCGGCACGATCGGGGTGGCCGTATCGAAGCTGATGACCTCCCACCGGTAGAACGGATCGGACGAAACGCCGAAACGCGCCTCAACGATCCCGCGCGGCTCACGCCATGGCAGGCCGATCTCGTCGAGCAGTGCATGGATCGGATTGCCTCCGTCCGCAAGTGGCGCGAGCTCGAGCGGCTTCGGGCCGGGCTCGCGGAACGCCGTGCCCGCCTTGCCGACAGCGAACATACGTGAAAGCAGGCGCATCATCGCCACTCCTTCCGCCTTCCACGCCCCAGGCTGCGCCATGGCGTCACGAAGGCGACAACGATGGTCGCGAGACCGGCCAGAAGCAGAACCGCGGGCCACGGGCTTGTCCATTTGTCCATGTTCGCCGTTCCGCCATAGTGCGGCGGGCCCGAACCATAAGCTTCTCCCATCAGGCCGATACCTATCCACAAAGCTCCAGCCAGCACCGCCACCACGATCACCCAGCGAAACGCATCCAGTCCGGTCATCGGCAAGTAACGCTCCTATTGCTCGCCAGAGAAAGCTCGATCTGTCCGGGTAATGTTCCTGATCGTCGGGCTACGCCACTTCCATGGTTCTTAGACTTGTACACTGCCGCTGTAACCACATGAATGTCGGCGGTTCGCACACCGATCCTCGCAATAGCCATATCCGACGACGAATTGGGCACGTTGCCGGCAACCCGCCGCGCGCTCCGGCGCTACACGCAGGCCGAGCGCAGCGTGGTGCTGATCCGTCCCGACGACTATTCGCGCAATGCCATCGGTCATTTCGGCCTGTTCCACGTCAGCCACATTTACGGCTTCTGGCTGGACACATTGCTATGGCTCCAGGACGGTCGCAATCACGATCATACAATCGGCGCAAAGCTTGGGGTGCGGTTTCGATTGCAGAGCGTTTTGGATGTCCGCCATCCTAACCAAGCTCCTCAAACCGGATAGCGTGTGGAGGACCAGCACCGCGAATGGCGGATCTCGGCGGAATTTTCAACCGTCCAAGACGCTCAGCGTTTCAGGCCCTCGATGAAGATATCGAGAAGACGCAGGACCTGTGGACGCCAGGTTGGACCGGGTTCTCGCGCATAGCACAGGGCGTACATGGTCTGGAGCAGATCGTCGCCCGTCACGTCCCGGCGGATCAGGCCGGCGTCGGCGGCCCGCTTCAGCAAACGATCGACGGCCGTGCTTACACGGTTGAACTGATCGGCATAGGTCTTCTTTGATTCTTCCGTCATCGCGATGGCGAGTGCGCCCAAAAGGCCGCGCTTGGTTTCCACCAGTGCTACATTTGCATGGAGCCAGCTTCGCAGCGCCTCGACGGGGTCGTTCGCGTCGACCAGTCCCTCCGCCGTTTCGACGAGTTGCTCCATATCCTTGCTGAAGACGGCGTCGAAAAGCGTCTGACGCGTCGGAAAATGCCGGTAGAGCGTCCCGATCCCGACGCCTGCCTGCCGCGCCACCGCCTCAAGGCTGGCCTCCGGACCGCCTTTACCCAGGACATCCTTCGCCGTCTCGATGAGCCGATCACGATTTCTCAAGGCATCGGAACGCGGCTTGCGCTTGCGCATTTCCACTGAAATTCAATCTCCATCTTGAAAAACGGAGGGCTCCTCCGTATAGTCTCTTTCGTGTCTACTCGAACATCTCGGTTATCGGGCGATCATACGGGCTTCTCCGCCCCGGCGCGAGTAGCTGACCACCAGCAAATCCCCAAGGAAGGAAGCAAGATGCCACTTTCCATAAATCTGACGATAAATGGCGGCGCCCGCAACGTCGCGCTCGACGATCCGCGCGTAACGTTGCTCGACCTGCTGCGCGAGCGCCTTGCGCTGCCCGGAACGAAGAAGGGCTGCGATCGAGGCCAGTGCGGGGCCTGTACGGTCCTCGTGAACGGACGGCGGGTCAATTCCTGCCTGACGCTGGCGGCGACGCTGGACGGTGCCGAAATCACTACCATCGAGGGCCTTTCGAACGGCGAGCTTCACCCGGTTCAGAGCGCCTTCATCGAGAACGACGCGTTCCAGTGCGGCTACTGCACGCCGGGCCAGATCATGAGCGCGGTGGGCCTGATCATGGAAGGCAGCGCTGGCGACGATCCCGAGCGGATTCGTGAAGGCATGAGCGGCAATCTTTGCCGATGCGCCGCCTATCACGGCATCACGCTCGCCGTGCAGGAGGCGACCCGCCGCATGGCAGAGAACCGAAGGGAGGACGCAGCATGAAAAGCTTCGATTTAATCCAGCCCGCCACCATCGACGAGGCTTTGGCCGCGTGGCAACCGGGTGCGTCATGGCTGGGCGGCGGCACGAATCTGGTCGACCTGATGAAAGCAGGTGCATTGCAGCCCGACACGGTGATCGACGTCAACCGTCTGCCGGGCCTGCGGGAAATCGAGACGCTTTCGGACGGGGCCACCCGCATCGGCGCTCTCGTCAGCAATGCGGAACTCGCCAGCGATATGGAATTCGCGCGAAGCTTTCCCGCGATCGCCGAGGCCGTCCTGTCCGGCGCCTCGGGTCAGCTTCGCAACGCGGCGACGGTCGCCGGCAATTTGATGCAGCGGACACGTTGCGCATACTTCCAGGACCCGAACGCGGCCTGCAACCGGCGCGAGCCCGGCTCCGGCTGCGACGCCCGCGCCGGCGAAAACGCCAATCTGGCGGTGCTGGGCTGGAGCGATGCCTGCATCGCGACCAGCCCGTCGGATTTGTGCGTTTCCCTTGCCGCACTCGACGCGGTCGTCGAAATCCGGGGACGGGAAGGGCAGCGCGAGATCGCCATTGCAGACTTCCACCTTCTTCCCGGCGATACGCCGGAACGCGAGACCGCGCTGCAGCCCGGTGAACTTATCGTCGCGGTCCGCTTGCCGGCCGAAGCCAGGCAGTTTGCCGCCAACGCGCGTTATCTCAAGGTGCGTGAACGCACGTCGTTCGCGTTCGCGGTCGCCTCTTGCGCTGCCGCATTGCAGATGGAGGGTGGCCGCATCTCGAAGGCAAGGCTGGCGCTCGGTGCGGTCGCGGCCAGGCCGTGGCGCGTTGCCGAGGCCGAAACGCTTCTGGCAGGGCATCTGCCGGACACCGATCTCTTCGCCCGCGCGGCCGATGCCGCCCTTGCCGGGGCGTCACCTTCCGGCGCCAATGCGTGGAAGATCGAACTTGCCCGCCGCACGGTCATCCGTGCGCTCACGCTGGCTGCCGCGGGCACACCTGCGCGCATGCCCGCACTTCCTGCCTCTCCTTTCGGGGAACTAGCCGGAGAACTCGCTCATGTCTGACATTCTCGCCCGCCCCGTCCGGTTCGGCTCCAATTCGGGCCAGCCGGTCACCCGCCGTGACGGCATCGCCAAAGTGACCGGAGCTGCGGTTTTCGCCGCCGACAACGCGCCGGAAAAACTGCTCTACGCCGTCTACGTCCCGGCGACGATCGCGCGCGGCCGCGTCGTTCATCTGGACACCGATGCGGCTAAGGCGCATCCCGGCGTCACCCTCGTCATGACGCCGCAGAACCGTCCGGCGTTGCAGGGCGATCCGTCGGAAAAACCGACCATGTTCTCCTTCCGCGTCGAGGTGCTGCAGGACGATACCGTCCGCTATGCCGGCCAGCCGATCGCATTGGTGGTCGGCAAAACGCTGGAGGCCGCCACCGAGGGTGCGCGCCTGCTCAAGCCGCGCTATACGGCCGACCCGGCGCGCACGGCGCTCGACGACAATGAATCGTTCGGCTTCGAGCCCGAAGGGTTCGGTCTTCCGGCAGGCGCTGAACACGGAGACGTTGAAGCTGGACATGCCGCTGCCGACAAGTCCGTGGACGTGATCTACGAAACCGCGTCGCAATACCACAACCCGATGGAGACCCATGCGGTCGTCGCCGCCTGGGAAGGCGACCGGCTCACCCTCGACATGCCGAGCCAGGCACTGGCGATGTCGTGTGCCGGCTATGCATTCTTCTTCGGCATTCCCGCCGAGAACGTCACCTTACGCAGTCCGTATCTGGGTGGCGGGTTCGGCTCCAAGGCAATCCCGACAGGTCCGCAGGTGCTGGCGATACTCGCAGCTCGTGAAACGGCACGGCCCGTAAAGCTGATGCTCACCCGCCAGCAGATGTTCGGCCCGGTCGGCCATCGCGGAGCGACGCGTCAACGGCTTCGCCTCGGCATCGGTGCGAAAGGCGCGCTGACCGTCATCGACCACGAGGGCGTTGCCGAAACCTCCACCTTCGACGACTTCGTCGAGCCGGCGGCAAATGCATCGCAGGGGCTCTACGCCGCGCAGGCGCTGCGCTCCACCCATCGGGCGGTCCGTCTTGACGTTGGAACCCCCGGCCCGATGCGCGCGCCGGGCGAGGCGTCCGGGTCGGCCGCCCTCGAATGCGCCATGGACGAACTCGCCGAGGCCGCCGGTATCGATCCGCTGGAATTCAGGTTGCTCAACTATGCGGAAACCGAACCTGGAACCGGCAAGCCTTATTCCTCGAAGGCCCTGCGCGACTGCTATTTGCAGGGTGCGAAACGGTTCGGCTGGGCCGGACGCCCCCTTCAGTCGGGGCAGATGCGCGACGAGAACGGTCTGCTCACGGGCTGGGGAATGGGCACCGCGCTCTTTCCCTGTCCGATGTTCGCTGCCGAAGCGACCGCCACGCTGCGCGCCGATGGAACTGCGCTCGTCGAGACATCGGCGGCCGACATGGGCCAGGGCGCCTGGACCGCGCTTGCTCAGATCGCGGCGGATAGCCTCGGCGTACCGCTCGACAGGCTGGAGTTTCGCGCCGGCGATTCCAGACTGCCCGATGGCGGCGTCGCGGGCGGTTCGGGTCATACCGCAACGGCCGGCAATGCCCTTCATGCGGCAGGCAGCGACGTGATTGCCCAGCTCGGCCAGATCGCCGCCGAGGACAAGGATTCTCCGCTGCACGGTGCCGGCAACGCCCGTTTCGTTGCGCGTGACGGCCGCATCCATGTCGAGGGCGACGAGACCCGAAGCGAAGCGCTGGCCGACATTTTCGCGCGTGCCGGAAAAGCAGAAGTGACGGGCAACGGGAGCGCCGCCCGCCCCCCGGAGGCGGCCGAAAAGCATGCCATGCACTCACACGGCGCCGTCTTTGCCGAAGTAAAGGTCGACCCTGAACTCTGTCAGATGCGCGTCACGCGGCTGGTCGGCGCCTTCGCGGCCGGCCGGATCATCAATCCGCGGCTGGCGGAAAGCCAGCTAATGGGAGGGATGATCTGGGGCATATCGTTCGCGCTTCACGAAGAGGCCAAGTTCGACCGTCGTTCCGGTCGTGTGATGAACGCCGATTTCGCGGGCTACCATGTGCCCGTGAATGCCGACGTCGCGGGGCTGGAGGTTATCACCGTTCACGAGGACGACCCTTACGTGAACGCGCTCGGCATCAAGGGTGTCGGCGAGATCGGCATAACGGGCACCGTCGGCGCGATCGCGAACGCCATCTGGCATGCCACCGGTCGACGCATTCGCCGATTCCCGATCCGCATCGAGGACCTTCTGAACGCGTGAGTAAGAGTGGCTCGCTGCCATGAACCTAGCAGCCCTCAATTTCGACAGGCGCTCCTGAAGCGCCTGTCGTCTCGGCCTGTCGCTCTTTTGAGAACCCTAGCCGAACATCAGCTTCAGATGGTCGTTGAGGAACATGCCTTCGGGATCGAGCTTGCGGCGCAAGGCGCGGAAATCATTGGCACGTGGGTAAAGATCTTCCACATCCCGTCGGTTGAGGAAATGCATCTTGCCCCAGTGCGGACGGGAGTTGTAGCGGCGCAGAATCTGATCGACGTCGTTAAGGTAGGCCCAGTAATCGATTCCGGGACCGCCTGAGACCGAAAGGGTAATGGAATCCTGTTCGTGGAATGGGCTCATCCATCCGGGATCGCCCGCTGTGAAGCGATATTCGATCGGGTAGATGCACTCGGGGTGCTTGGTCAGCATGAGTTCCCGCACGGCGCACAGCGCCTCTTTCGCGGCTGCCAGCGGAACCGCATATTCCAGCTCATGAAAATTCGGTACGTATTCGATTGGATAGATCTCCGAAGAATAGGCGATTTTTTCGAACGGGCCGGAAACGGAGTCCGGCGGCGCGTCGGTGAAGTCCATGACCTTCATCTCGCAGACGTCGTAATCCTTGTCCGTCGAAGAGGCTGCCGACGTATCGGGCAAGCAGTAGAGATGCCGGCTTTCCGGCCGCGGGCACCAGAAGAAGCCGAAGTGCCGGTGTGTTGCCGCCAGTTCGTCATGCTTGGCGAGCATGGTGTCGAAATCGTCGCGCCAGAGCTTTTCATGCAGATTGTAGGCGTCCATCACCTGAAGCGTGAACTCGGTGATGACGCCCATGACGCCGACGGAAACCTGCACGGCGCGCAGCATCTCCTCGTCTGTGTCGAGGGAAACGTCCAGCACCTCGCCCGAGGGCTGGACCAGACGCATGCCACGTATCTGGGACGCCATGTTGCCGAGCTTGATGCCGGTGCCGTGGGTGCCGGTGCACAGCGCGCCAGCGAGCGCCTGCGTGTCGATGTCACCCTGATTGATCAGCGACAGGCCCTGCTCTTTCAGCGCGCGCCCCACATCGCCGATACGCGTTCCCGCTTTCACGCGGATGGTCTTGTTCGTCTTGTCGATATCGATGATGCCGGTCAGCTTTTTCGGTGAGAGAAGCAACCCGCTCGTGGCGACCACGGGCGTAAAGGAATGGCCCGAGCCCTGGCAACGCACGCCGATGCCGCGTCGGCCCGCTTCGGCCACAACCTCGCTCACATGGGCTTCATCCTCGGGCTCCGCCATGTGTTGCGCAATGAAGGACTGGTTGCCCACCCAGTTGCGCCAGTGTCCACCCCTGCCGAGTTCAGTCATGCCGTTCCTCACATTGCCGTAAAACAATTGTCGACGAAAAGATGCGTGCCGGACACGAAGCTCGACCGGTCGCTCAGCAGGAAAAGTGCCGCCTCGGCGACTTCCTCCGGCTCGCACATGCGCCCCTGCTGGGCGGCGATCGCAGCGTCCGAGACATCGACGCCGTACCGCGTCAGCGCTTCGACCTCCCGGTTGCCATGCGCGGTCTTGATGAAGCCGGGGCACACAGCGTTGCAGCGGATATTCCGGTCGCGAAACTCGACGGCGATCGCGCGGGCGAACATGTGACAGGCGCCCTTGGTGGTATCGTAAAGGACTTCCATCGGCGTCGCCGCGACAGCCGAAATCGACGAGGTGCAGACGATCGATCCGCCGCCCGCATCGATCATTCCCGGCAACACGGCTTTGGTCATCAGGAACATGGAGCGGACATTGATCGCCATGAGGCGATCCCATTCTTCCTCGCTGGTATCGAGAAACGGCTTCACGATCAGCGTTCCGGCGTGATTGAACAGAGCCGTGACGGGACCAAGTTCGCCGGTAACATGGGCGACGGCCTGCGAAACGGCTGCGCCGTTCGAAACATCCGCCGGTGCGAAGACGGCCCGCCCGCCAGAGCGGATGATCTCCGCAGCGACGGCCGCACCATCGCTGGTGGGAAGATCGACGATGCCGACCAAGGCACCTTCGCGGGCAAAAAGCCGTGATGCGGCAAGGCCGCATCCTCCGGCGCCGCCGCTGACCAGCGCCACGCGCCCTTCAAGCTGTCCACTCAATGAATGGCCTCCCTGCTCTTTTCCGGCAGCAAGGTTGCAAGCATCGAGGCCACCGTCAACCGAACTATATCAGCGCTTGCCTTTACGGAAGCTCCACCCATAAAGTCTCCCGATAAATGAGGGGACAAATCCATGGAATTCATCGGCAATCTGGTGATTTACATCATCATGGCATGTGCGCTGGCAGGAGCCATCGCATCGATCATCGACGACGAAAGCGGACTGGGTAAGGAGTTCCTGTCCGGCCTTTACACGATCGGCATCATCTTCGTGCCGGTCGCGGGCATCATGGCTGCCCAGCCATATGTCTCGATGGCCATCCCGGCGATCTTCGGACCGGCCTTCGCGGCGGTCGGCGCGGACCCGTCCATCGCTGCCACGACATTCATCGCGGTCGATATGGGGGGATACCAGCTAGCCGATGCGCTGGCGCGGTCGCGCGAGGACTGGATCATCGCCATGGTCGTCGGCTATCTGGCCGGCGCGACGATCATCTTTTCCATTCCCATCGGCCTGACCATGCTGAAGGTGGAGGATCACCCTTATATGGCGCTCGGCGTCATGGCGGGCTTCCTGTCGATCCCCGTCGGGGCTCTCGTTGCCGGCATCCTGCTCGTCGTGACCAATCCGGTCATCCGCGACGTGGTTTCGACGAATGCGGACGCGACGTTCACACTGGCGATCGAGATGGGACAGCTTCTTTCCAATCTCATTCCGCTGGTCGTCATCTGCGGCGCATTCGCACTCGGCCTTGCCGTCATTCCCGGCGCGATGATCCGTGGCTTCCTGATCTTCGGCAAGGTTCTGACCGCTGTTTTGCGCATCATCCTCGTCTTGTCGATCATCGAATATTTCACCAGCGCGTTTTCCACGATCTTCGGTGGCTGGGGCTTCGATCCCATCATCGCGGACGAAGCGGACCAGTTCCGCGCTCTCGAACTCGCCGGCTATATCGGTATCATGCTCGCTGGCGCATTTCCGATGGTCTATCTCATCACCCGGTATCTGTCGGGACCGATGGAGGCGATGGGCAGGCGCCTCGGCCTTCAGGCGGAAGGGGCCGCAGGACTGGTCGCGGCCTGCGCCAACATCATCGCGCTTTTCCGACTGATCGAGGACATGACGCCGCGCGACAAGGTTCTGACGCTCTCCTTTGCCGTGTGCGGTGCCTTCCTGTTCGGTGACCATCTGGCGTTCACGGCGAATTTCCAGCCAAGCCTGATCGTCATCATCCTGCTCGGCAAGCTGGCCGGCGCAATCGCCGGATTCTACATCGCTTTGTACATCGCCGTACCCCGCGCCGAGACGATGCATCAGAGCGCCGGGGGAGCTATCCGGGTTCCGGCGGAGTAGAACAACGGTCAGCAGCCTATGCGGATGGGCCTTGAAAGCCCATCTGCCGCTCGGACTAAATTCTCCATCAGATCATGCGAAGCATTTTCGAAGAGTCAGGATCGCGCTTCATCTCCCCTTGCAAGTAATTGCGCATGGCTTCGACGAATATGGCACTGCGCCTCGATCGCGGTCCTTTGGGATGAAGCGTGGCGTAAGTGATCCAGATTTCCTGGACGAGCGGTTTCAAAACGAGCGGTTCGCCTTCATGGACACGTCCACAAATCTTGTCCGCGATCATCACACCCGCGCGATCGCCCACAAGGGCCTTGGCGACCGGGGTTGAGGTCGTCTCCACGCCGATTTTCGGGATAGCACCGGCATCCGTGAAAAGACTTTCCAGTCTGTCACGCCACCGCTGACCTTTCGTGAGCGTGATCATCGGCTGGTCGCGCAAATCCTCTACGGAAATCTGCGGCCTTTTCGCGAGCGGATGATCCGTTCGCAACAAAACGCCCAGTCGTGTTTCCATAAACGGCTCGACCGCCAGGTCGAGTATGGCGTTTTCAAGAGGCAGGGAAATGATCCCGATATTGTAGGCGCGCGCAGCGACCTTGCTTTCCAGGTCGAAGCGGGTCTCGACGTTCAGGACGCATTCGAATGTCTCGTTGCGCTCCTGCATCAGCGCAAGCGTCGGCGAGATCAATCCCATCGCAAGCGGCGCTGCCGTGACGAGGCTGAGCAATTCGTCGGCGCGCGAACGGATATCCGACGCGACCAGGTCCATTTCGTCCAGCCCACGCAATATATGCTCGGTCTGCCGGTAGAACCTGTCGCCTTCCTCTGTCAGTTCGAGGCGTCGCTTCGATCTTGAGAACAGTCTCAACTTGAGTTCGGCTTCGAGGATCGTCAGCAGCCTGCTTGCCGCAGATGGCGAGATATTCAGATCCTGCGATGCCTGTGCCAGCGATCCTGTCGTGACGACCCGCCGAAATATTCTGAGCGATCGCAGGTTCATCCACTATCCCTTGCTGTGGCCGACGTCTCGAATGCTATCATTTCGGGTCGGGCGCAGCATTTCGAATGTATTTTCAACGACAATATAGTCTCCGCGATAGCCGCAACGCGCTATGGACCGTGCGCGCACTATATCGAAAAGACCGTCCGCCAGGCAGGCTTTGGCTATGTGGACACGCATGACTTCGCCGATCACCAGATGCGAGCCGATGGTCCGGCCGCTCGCATCGGTCAGTTCCTGCACGCTAACCAGCTTGCATTCCATGGCGGCGGCGATATTGGCGACGCGCGGGACCGAAACGGTTTCGGAATCCGCCATGCCGAGACCGGCGGCGGCAAATTCGTTCACGTCGGCAGCGTGGGGCAGCGAGGTCCGGTTGAGCGCGTCGGCGAAATCTTCCGTTGCCAGGTTGAAGACGAACTCGCCCGTCTCGCTGACATTGCGCACCGTATCCTTGCAGCCTTCGCTTCCGAAGATCAGGATCGCAGGCTTGTGAGAAAAAAGGTTGAAGTAGCTGTAGGGGGCAAGATTGATCATGCCCGCCCTGTCGATCGAGGAAATCCACCCGATCGGCCGGGGAGCGACGATCGCCTTGATGGGATCGTGAGGCAGGCCGTGGCCATCGGCCGGTGTGAACGAATGATAGGCGTCCATCCTCTACCTGGCTGTCTGGTGCAGGCCGGACGCGGCGCGTGATCTCATCGCCGTCGATGTTTTCGCCGCGAGTTCGGCGGCTTTGCGCGCAATGACGATGCTGTCGCCGAGATAGCTGGACGGATCGAGCGACGCCTCCAGATCGTCCCGCGTCATCATCTGCGAAATCCGGGAGTTCCGAAGAAGCGTGTCGCTTATGGAGGTGCCGTGGGAATTGAAATCCATGACCGCCTCATGCACCAGATCATGCGCGACCGTCCTCCCGATCTTCTCCGCAAGAGACATCATGAGATTCTCGGTCGCAATGACCGATCTGTTGATCTGAAGATTGCGGCTCATCCGTTCGGCGTGGATTTCGATACTGGCGATCGTCGTCGACAGTCGGCTCGCAACTTCCCATCCCAAGGCGGAAGCGCTCTCCAAAGTAGACGACATCAGTTGATTGCAGACCGCGTCACCTTCGTGCGAGGGCATGCCTGCCTCCAGAGCAGGCGCCGCCTTCGAGCGAAGCTGTGCCGACGACGAGATCAGTCCTACGACGTGCTTCGGATTGACCTTATGCGGCATGGTCGAGCTGCCGATGACGGCATGGCCCAGATTCTCACTGATCTCGCCGGTTTCGTCCGCCATCAGACGATAGAGTTCGGAACCGATCCGACCGGCTGCCATGGCGAAAAGCGCGAGGCTGGTGACATATTCGGCTTGCCCATCGAGTGAAACGCGATCCGGCACCAATACGGGCGCGAGCCCGAGACGTTGCGCGATTGCTGCGTTGAGTTGAGCCCCCTTGCCCGCGAAGGAATGCATCGCGCCGATCGCACCACCGAAGTGAAGCGCGAATGCGCGGCTTTCGGCCGCAATGAAGCGATCGTTTTGCCGGGCCAGTTCCTCGATCCATCCGGCAACCTTGAATCCGAACGTTATGGGGAGTGCCTGACGGCGGTTGGTGCGCCCGGCCATCACCGTTTCGGCATGTTCTTCGGCAAGCGTTCCCAGACGCTCGATGGCATCGGAAAGGTTGTCCAGCATGCCGGTATGCGACTGGCGAACGAGAAGCAGCCTTCCTGTCGTCATGATATTCTGCGTCGTTCCACCCCAATGGACGTAGCGTCCCGCATCTCCGCTCACCTGCGACAGGGCGCGCACCAGAGAAACGATCGGAGCCATGGTTTCGGCAACGGATTTTTCGAGCATGGCCATATCGAAATGCTCGAGCCTGGCCTTTCGGGCGATCTCGTCGGCGGCCCATTTGGGGATCAATCCGACCTCGGCCTGGGAGAGTGCCATCGCCGCTTCGACATCCAGCCACGCCTGCCACAAACTGTTACGTGAAAAGAGAGTCTGCGGCGTCATTCTGTCGGCATGCATATTCACGATGGGCCTACTCTTCCACCAACGGTGGAGCGTTCGCGCGAACCACTATGCAGCGGCTCGACCTGAAAAGGGGAATTGTCGAATTCCGGTACGGAGGACAGCAGCAATCGCGTGTAGTCGTGCCGGGGCCGGCGCAGCACCTGATCGACCTCGCCGACCTCGACGATCTGGCCCTTGTTCATGACGGCCACGCGGGTGGCGACCTGATGAACGACCGCGATGTTGTGCGTGATCAGAAGGTAGGTGAGGCCGAGATCTCGCTGCAAATCCGTCATCAGATTGAGGATCTGCGCCTGGACGGAAACATCCAGCGCCGACGTCGGCTCGTCGCAGACCAGAAGGGCAGGCTTCATGATCAGGGCACGCGCAATCGCAACGCGTTGCCTCTGTCCACCCGACATCTGGCTGGGATAATTGTTCATCACACGCTCGGGCAGGCCGACGCGCTCCATGACGGAGGCAACCGCCTTCCGTCTGGACGTCGCGTCGCCGATATCGTGGATTTCAAGTGGTCGCGCGATGATCCTTGCGATCGTGTGTCTTGGGTTCAGGGACGAGTACGGATCCTGAAAGATCGGCTGCATCAGGCGGGCGCGCTCACGCGGGTCGACACGGCTGACGATCCGGCCGCTCAGCCGCGCTTCGCCCTTGTCGGCGGTCTCAAGCCCCAAGAGGATGCGGGCCAGCGTGGACTTTCCGGACCCGGACTCGCCCACCAAAGCGAAAGTCTCTCCGGGATGGATCGCGAACGACACGTCATCCAGCGCATGCAATGCCGTGCGGCGGCTGAAAAGCCCTCTCTTGACCTGATAGACCTTATGCACATTGCGTGCCTCCAGCAGGGGCTGCCCGCCGCGTTCGATCTTTGATGCGCGGATAGCCTCATCGGGCTGAGCGGCCGGCAGGGCATTTATCTCAGCGGTCGACAGGATACATTTGTAGCTGCGGTGCCCATCGTCCCGCACAGGTGGTTTGGCGGTCCGGCATTGCGGGCGCACCTGAGCGCAGCGCGAGGAGAATACGCAATAATCGACGTTGCCCAGCAGCGCCGGCACGATACCCGGTATCGCGCCGAGGCGGGTCGGGGCGTGATCCATTTTCGGAACGCACGCCAGGAGGCCCCGCGTATAGGGATGCCGTGGTTCCGTCAAAATGTCACGGCATGGCCCGCTCTCGACCACTTCGCCCCCATACATCACGGCCACCTTGTCGACGGTTGCGGCGACGACGGCCAGATCGTGGGTGATCAGCATCATGGCCATTCCGAATTCGCGCCGAAGCTCGGCCAGCAATTCCATGATCTGCGCCTGAACCGTGACATCCAGCGCGGTGGTGGGTTCGTCGGCGACGATCAGTTCCGGCTCGCTCATCAAAGCCATCGCGATCATCACGCGCTGCCGCTGACCACCCGAGAGCTGATGCGGATATTGGTGCATGCGGCCGGCCGGGTCGGGAATGCGAACCCGATCCAGCAGTTCGATCGCGCGCTTGCGCGCTGCGCTGCGCGACAGCCCGGAGAAGCGGACGACCGTCTCCGTCATCTGCCTTCCGATCGTGTAGACGGGGTTCAGGGATGTCATCGGTTCCTGGAAAATCATGGAAATCTTCCGGCCCGAAATCGACCGCGCAAACTCGCCGTCGCTTAAAGCGACGAGCGATCGATCGTCCAGGGTGATCGAACCGGCGCGTGTTCGGGCGATGCGCGGCAACAACCTCATCAGGGCCAGCGCCGTCATCGACTTGCCTGATCCGGACTCGCCCACAATCCCGATTGCTTCACCGGCCTTCAGATCGAAACTGGTTCCACGAACGGCCTTGAGCTGACCGGCGGGCGTGTCGAGGATCACTTCGAGATCTTCGACGGACAGGATCGTTCTCGCCTCGCTCATGTTCAATTCCTCCCTTCGGGCGAAGTGACGTCGCGCAACCCGTCGCCCAGAAGATTGGCGCCGATCACCAGCAGAAAGAGGAATGCGCCCGGCAGGATCACCAGCCACGGACGGAAGAAAAGCGCTTGCTTGCCCTCCGCGATCATGAGGCCCCAGGAAGGCGTGGGCGGCTGGATGCCGACGCCCAGAAATGACAGGGCGGACTCGGCAAGGATGGAGATGCCCAGTTCGAAAGTGAAGATGACGATGATCTGGTTCGTCAGGTTGGGCAGGATTTCGGTGCGCAGGATTTGCCATCTGCTGGCGCCCATGGCGCTCGCCGCAGCCACGAAATCCTGCGATTTCAATCTCTGGGTCGCAGACCTTGTGACGACAAGGAAATAGGTCCAATGTAGGACGCCGATGATGCCGATCACGACCCACAATGACGGGCCGATGATGAAGACCAGCGCCATTGCAAGAAGAATACCCGGCAACGCCAGTTGCGCCGTCAGGAAGAAGCTGACGACGTGGTCGACCCAGCCGCCGAAATAGCCGGCGCAGATGCCCAGCGCGACACCGATGACCATGCCGATCATGGCGGCGCCGAAGCCGATCATCAGCGACACGCGAGCGCCGTAGATGAGACGGCTGAGATAGTCGCGGCCGACCTGGTCGGTGCCCAGCAGGTACTCCCAGCGTCCCCCGTCCTCCCAGACGGGCGGCAGAAGCCGGTTCGCGAGAGACTGCGCAAACGGATCGTGAGGTGCCAACAGAGGCGCGAACAGCGCAACAAGTATCAGCGTCAGGACGATTGCCGCTCCGGCGATGAAGCCGAGATGCCCGCGCGCACGCTGGACCATGAGCGACCGCGGCGAGGGCGCGCCCGCTTCGTTCGAGGCAATGGTGTGGGACGACGATGTGATGCTCATGAAATACGAATCCTGGGATCGAGCGCCGCATTGAGAAGGTCGGCCAGAAGGTTCATCAGCACGAAGGTCAGGGCGAAGATGAAGATCAGCATCTGAACCGTCGGGATGTCCGATCCAAGGATCGACTGGAGCGCCAGGCGGCCAAGTCCGTTGATGGCGAACACGGTCTCGGTGATGACGGAGCCGCCGAATTTCTGTCCCAGTTGCACCGCAAGGACGCTGACGACGGGAAGAATGGCATTGCGCATCGCATGACGATGCAAGAGCGCGTAGCCGCGATAGCCCTTGGCTTTTGCGGTGCGGATATAGTCGGATTCCATAACTTCGATGAGGCCCGTTCTGGTCAGGCGCATCACTGCCGGAACCGAGCTTGCGCCCAGAACGAAGGCCGGCATGACGAAGTGCTGCCATGTGCTGTCGCCGGAAATCGGAAGGACGGGGAACATCACGCCGAGCAGGATGATCAGCATCAGGCCAAGCCAGAAATTGGGTATCGCCTGCGCCGAAACGGCGAATGTCAAAGCGAAACGATCGATCCAGGAATTGGGACGCAATGCTGCAAATGCCCCCAGAGGCACGGCAATCACGATGGTGACCAGAAGAGCGGACAAAGCGAGCGTGATGGTGACCGGCGCCCGGTCGAGCACAAGAGCGGCGACCGTCGTGTTCCAGTAATAGCTTTCGCCGAAATCGCCGCGAACAACGCCGCTCAGCCACTCCAGATAGCGGACCATGACGGGTCGATCGAACCCATAGGCCTGCCGGATCTGCTCGATCACCTCCGGCGTCGCATCTTCGCCGGCCATCGCCGTGGCCGGATCGACGGAATAGTTGAGCAGCATGAACGTGGCGAACGACACCACGAAGGCCACGGCGAGCGCGAGAGCACTTCGCTGAAGGATGTATTTGAGCATTGGTCAGCCCCCTGCCCGAGCCGGCGCGCATGCCGCCTCGGGACGCACGGTAAGATCTACTTCCAGCCGGCGGCGTAGAAGCGAGGCAGGCCGTCCGGGTAGAGCGGGAAGTCGAGTTCCGGATTGACCAGATAGTTGATCGAATAGCTGACGAGGGGTAGCCAATAGGCTTCTTCGCCGATGATGGTCAGCGCCTCCGAGTAAAGACGAAGCCGCTCGTCCTGATCGCTGGTGGCTTCCGCCGCCAGGACGAGTTCCGTCAGTCCCTCGTTGCCGGTCAGGTTGCGATCGGTCGTGGCATTGAAATGCACGTTGGCGATCATGGCCGTGTCGGCGGTGCCGCCCGAACCCCAGGTGCCGATATAGGCCGGAATGTCCCGACTGGCGCGCGCCTGGTCGAGCGAAGCAAGCTGCACATAGCGCAGGTTGACGTCGATGCCGATATTCTGAAGGTCTGCGGCCACCGCTTCTGCCATCGGACGTTCGCGATAGGCCCACAGATCGAGCGGGAAGCCATTGGGATACCCGGCTTCGGCCAGCATTTCGCGGGCGCGATCGGGGTCGTAATCGTAGGACGGAATGGTCGTGTCGCAGCCGAACTGAGCGGGATGGCATGCCGTCGAAATCGCCTCCGCCGATCCGCCGACGAGATATTCGGCGATGTCCGGCTTGTTGACGGCATGGTTCATCGCCTGCCGCACGAGACGGTTGGTCAAAGGGCCGTCGGGGTCGGTATGCCCCGCCGCGTCGAGGACGACGAAGGATACACGAAGGTCCGGCCCGGACAGATGCTCGACCATCGGCAGGCCGGCCACGCTCTGCGCAACGTCCAGCGGCACGTTGTACATCCAGTCTATGCCGCCGCTCATGAGCTCGGCCTGCTGGGTGCCGATGTCGGGAATCGTACGGATGACGATGTTCTCGATCGGAATGTCGCCCTTGGGACTGTCGGCGTAATAGTCCCCGAAACGCTCGAGCACCAATTGCTGCCCCGGCTGGAACCGGGCGACGCGATAGGGACCAAGGCCGACAGGTTCGCGTGCGGCTGCATTACGGACCGGCTCGCCGTCGACGTGATAGGTGTTTTCCGGTCGAATGCTTACACGGGTCGAAAGATCCCGTATGGCAAGCGGGTAATCGTGCAGCAGATGGAAGCGGACTGTGTGATCGTCGATCACCTCGACCGAATCCAGCCATGTGGCGTGGCTGGGACCGGGATGGCTCTGGCTGTCGGGATCGATGATCCAGTTATAGGTATAGGCGACATCGTTCGCCGTGAGCGGCTGACCGTTGTGAAAGGTGACGTCGTCGCGCAGATTGACGTCGATCGTCAGCGCATCGACATACTCGTAATCGGTCGCGATGGCGGGCCGGAACTCGTTGGTTTCCGGATCGACGTCGAAAAGGTTCTCATCGATGAGATCCGAAATGATGATGTATTCGCGCTTGGTCGTGTAATTATAGTCGAGTTCGAGGATTTCCTCAGTGAACGCTGCGCGAAGCGTGTTATCGGCTTTCCCTGCAATGACTGGGCCGAGTGCGGGCGCGGTGAAGATTGCGCCGACGAGCGCGACTTTGATGAATTGCATTTGGCTCCTCCCTGCCATTCATACTGCAAACTTGGCAAAGCGCGCGACTTTCGAAAAGTCGAGACTTCGACGTCAATGTTCGAATTTGTCGAACATTGACGGGAAGTTCGGTGTGGTGGGCTCCCGTTTGAAGCGCGACTTTGTAGCGATACCAATGGTTTATCGCCCAGCGAGAATGCTGAAAGCAAATCTCACAGCGTCCGGCATCCGATGCCTGGATCGATTCAGGGAAATCGTCGGATCAATGCTATCGCTTTGGAAAAGCTACTCTTAGCGGATCAGCAGGACGTCGACGCCGACATCTTCGGCAATATCCGCCCAGGCGGTGTCTGCGGTCAGAGCTGGTCGCTGAAGCTGCCGTGCCAGAGCAAGGCAGGCCCTGTCCCCATGGCTCAGCCCTTTCGACCGCGTGAGCGCAATAAGCGTGCCAGCGTCGACCGCCAGATCGAGGTCGAGGATATGAACCTCGAGACCAAGCGCTTCGATCATCTCCAGGGCGGAATCCCGATCCACATTGCGGCGAACAAGGTTGGTAATCGTCTCCTGCACGCAAAGGGCAGAGATAGCCGCCCCTTTTTCGAGCCATTCTTCGGCAAGATCGGCACCGGCTTCGTCGTTCAGGTATGCCATTACCGCTGAGGTATCGATGACACATTCGCTCATCGCTTCAAGCCGCGAGAAGAGTTCTGTGCGGATGTATCGAATTCAGCTTCATCGCGCAGCGCCTCATCCCGTCTATCGGCGATGACTTCATCGACGATAGGCTCGCCGGCCGGAACGAACTTACGGAACATCGTCTTCGCACGCTGCCGCTCCCGTTGAGCTGTTGTCAGCTCAACGCGATCACCTTCGGTTTCAATGATGACCTTATCCCCTTTTTTCAGGTTCAGGGCTCGTCGGATATCAATGGGCAGGATCATGCGCCCATTTTCCTGCAAGGGAACTGCATAGCGCATTGGGTCAATCTCCATGATATGGGTCATTGACGCAAATATGGGCCTTCAACGTCAGTTTGCCAAGCAATTCCCTGCTAAGCTTCAGCGGCGACGTACCGCATCGGTATAAGCGCTCCGCGATGACGCACGACCGTTGCAGCCAGCAGGTGTCCCCGAACAGCCGCGTCTCGGCGATCGGCACCCATGAGGCGGGCAGAAAGATAGCCGCCATTGAACGCATCGCCGGCACCCGTGGTGTCAAGCGCGTCAACGCGCTCGACTTCCAGCGTTTCGATGGGCGCATTCACCGCAGTTATCGCCATGGCCGCGCCCGCGTTCTTAACGGCGACTTCGGTGGTCCCCCAGTCGAGCCAGCGGCGGGCACATTCCTGGACGCTGCTATCGCCAAACAGCACAGCTTCGTCCTCGAAACTCGGCAGCCCGATGCTTGCCGCGCGCGCGCCTTCGCGAAGCCAGAACCGCAACGCGTCCTCGCTTTCCCATAGAGCGGGACGGATGTTGGGGTCGAACACTGCCAGCCGACCGTCCGCCCTGGCTTCGGCCAGCGTCGCGATCAATCGTTTCCGGCCTTCCTCGGGAAGGATCGCCAGCGTGATGCCCGAAGCGTAGACGACATCCGCGGCCTTTGCCGCGATGTGAAGGGCATTGGCGTCATCTGCGAGCAACCTCGCGGCGGAGTCCGAACGCCAGTAGGAAAACCGTCGCTCGCCGCCGTCGAGAATCTCTATGGCGTAGAGGCCGACGCTGCGCTTCGAATCGGTTTGGACATAGGTCGTGTCGATACCGTTCTCGTTCAGAAACGATTTCAGCCGGTCGGAGAACGGATCGACGCCGAGGCGGGTGAACAGCGAGGTCTGCCAGCCATTTTCTTCCCTTTCGGCGGGAAGGCAGGCCCGCGCGTACCAGAGCGTGTTGAGAACGTCGCCGGCATAGCCCATGCGCCAGAGCGGTGCCTCATCGCCGTCATGCTGCCCGGCTCGGCCGAGTTCGACCATCGGCTCGCCGATCGACAGAAACAGGCGAGGAGAGTTCGTCACGCGGCCGCCTCGCGTCGCACGGCCTCGGTCATCCCATGCGTCAGCATCGCCGCGAGCCGGCTTTCCACCGCCGCACGCCAATTCGGGTCCACCGTCAGTTCCTGGGGTGCAAAGCCCGGAAGGGCGAGAAGAGCGGTCATGATCGAACCTGCATTGCGTTCGGCATCGGCAAGACGCGCCACAATCAGGTTTTCCTTCGGATCGCGCAGGGAATAGGCGTTGCCGGCCTCGTCTGTGCCCAGTGCATAACGCGTCCACGCCGCGGTCGCAAAAGCGTAGGTGGAAAGATCGCGCCCTGCACGCAATGCGCAAAGCGCGGGGGCGAAAATGCGCTGCGGCAGTTTCTCGGTCCCGTCCATGGCGATCTGATAGGTCGCATGGGCAATGGCCGGATTGCGGAAGCGTTCGGCAAGGTCGCCCGCATAGGCCGACAGATCGATGCCGGGAAGATCGCCGACTTCGAGTGCGGCGGCCTTGAGGTGCCGCTCGACCAGAGCCGCCAGCACCGGGTCACCCATCACGTCGCGAACATAGGCATGTCCCGACAGAAAACCCGCATAGGCCAGCATGGAATGCGTGCCGTTCAGCATGGTGAGCTTCATGCGCTCATAAGGAGCGACATTCTCGACGAAGATCGCCCCGCCTGCTTCCCAATACGGGCGGCCATTCGGGAAGCGATCCTCGATCACCCATTGCGTGAACGGCTCGGTTTCGATGGCGGCCAGATCGGTACAGCCGGTAAGCCGCTCGGCTTCGGCCAGCGTCTGCGCGGTGGCGGCCGGCGTGATTCGATCCACCATCGAGGACGGGAAAGTGATCTCGCTCTCGATGAATCGCGCCAGATCTTCGTCGAGAGCCCGTGCGAAACCGACCACGCCGGCGCGCAGCAGCGCCCCGTTTTCGGGAAGGTTGTCGCAGGAAAGGATAGTCAGGGGGACGGAGCCTGCGTCACGCCGCGCCTTGATGGCGGCGGTAAGCAGCCCGAGGACGCCGACCGGCGCATCGGGAGCCTTGCGGTCGGCGGCGACGGCGTCGTGGTTCCAGTCCGGCCCATGGGTCGCCCGATCGATGCCGTAACCCTTCTCGGTGACCGTCAAGGTTACGATGCGGATCGCCGGATCGCGCAACGCTTTCAGCGTGGCTGCCGGATCGGCTCCAATCCCGTGAGAGATCGCACCGACGACACGACCACTGATCCCGCCGGGACCGCGCTCGATAAGCGTATAAAGGCCGTTCTGCGCGTTCAGCGCCTCGCTGGCTTCGCGGCTGCGCAGGCTGACGGGCACGATGCGCCAATTGCCGCCATGGGCGGCCAGCGCGTCATCCGTCGCGACGGCCTGATGCGCCCGGTGAAACGCGCCGAGCCCGAGATGAACGATGCCTGTGCCGTGATCAGCCGGCTCATAGGCCGGACGCCGCGCCGGGCCGGTGACATCGCAAAGCGCGCTGAGACGTTGCACGGCCATTAGACGCGCAGCCCTTCGGTGTGGTGGGTGAGTGCGGTAATGATGCCGCGCAATTCGGCCAGACCCTTCAGGCGGCCGATTGCCGGATATCCGGGCTGCGCACCGCGCTGGTGATCGTCGAGAATCTCCTGTCCATGATCGGGACGGAACGGGATCGACACATCCGCGCGGCCCGCTTTACGACGCTTGGCCTCTTCGCGCACGACGGCTGCCAAAAGGGCGACCATATCCGTGCCGCCGCCCAGATGCTCCGCTTCGTGGAAGCTGCCCATGATATCGGAGCTTTCGCGCGTGACGTTGCGCAGATGAAGAAAGTGAACTCTGTCGCCGAGCCGTTCCATCATGCCGGGCAAGTCGTTGTCCGGGCGCGCGCCGAGCGAGCCGGAGCATAATGTCACCCCATTGGCGGGCAGATCGACGGCATCGAGCGCGGTTCGATAATGCGCCTCGGTGGACATGACGCGCGGCAGGCCGAGCAGCGGGAACGGCGGATCGTCCGGGTGGCAGCAGATGCGCACGCCCAGTTCCTGTGCCAGCGGTGTCACTTCCGACAGGAAATCGATCAGATTGGCGCGCAGCCGCTCTTCGCCGATCGCGGCGTAGCGTTGCAGATGGTCACCGACATCCTCGAGCGTGAAGCTCTCGGCCGCGCCCGGCAAGCCGCAGACCACATTGTCGACCAATGTCTTGCGCCGCAGATCCGGCATGTCCGCAAAGCGTTCGGCGGCCGCCTCGCGCACGTCTTCGCGATAGTCGTCACGCGCGCCGGCGCGCTGGAGCAGATGGATGTCGAACACGGCGAAATCCAGAAGGTCGAAGCGCATGCATGTCGCACCATTGTCAAGGCGATACGCCAGATCCGTGCGGGTCCAGTCCAGGACAGGCATGAAATTGTAGCAGATGGTCTCGATGCCCGCGCTCTTCAGATTGCGCATGGACTGACGCCAGGCGTCGATATGCGCGCGCCAGTCGCCGGTCTGGCGCTTGATATCCTCGGAAACCGGGAGGCTTTCGACCACTTCCCATGCCAGGCCGGACGGCGCTCCGTCCTGCATCTTCGCGACGTCGTTCTGGCGCTTTGCAATTTCATCCGGCGTCCAGAGCGCACCCGTCGGCACATGATGAAGCGCGGAGACCACGCCTTCCACGCCCGCCTGCATCATGTCGTCTACCGACACCTTGTCGTGTGGTCCGAACCAGCGCCATGTCTGCCGCATAGGACACGCTCCTCCCCGCTTCGTATTCGCTATCGGTCTTTCGAATAGCATCGTCGAAAGCTGTTGACTAGTATGGTAGTATGGTTCATCTGTGGTGAAGGGAGGAACCATCAGCCGATGTCCAACATGGCTTTGACATTGCGAGATGCCGATCGCAGCCAGCCGGTCGCGCCGCGGCTCTATCGGCTGTTGCGTGAGCGCGTCGTGCGCGGCGATCTGCTCCCAGGAACCCGTCTGTCCGAAGTCGAGATGGCGGGTGAATACGCCGTCAGTCGCCAGCCTGTGCGTGAGGCTTTCATAAAGCTCGCCGAAGAAGGGCTGGTCGAAATTCGCCCCCAGCGCGGAACCTTCGTCAGCCGCATTCATGTGCCGGCCGTGATGTCCGCCCGCTTCGTGCGCGAGGCGGTCGAGGCGGATATCGTGCGCATCCTCGCCGACCATGCCGACGCCGCCTTCATCGGCCGTCTTCGCGCGCATCTGACCGAACAGCAGGCGGCTGTCGAAAGCGGCGATCCGCAGCGATTCCTCGTTCTCGATGAAGCCTTTCATCGCATGCTGGCGACGAAGGCGGGCCATGCGGCGAGTTGGGACGTGTTGCAGCCCTTGAAGACGCAGATGGACCGGGTGCGTCATCTGAGCGCCCACGCGTTTCCGCTGCGCGAGCTTCTCGCGCAACATGGCGAGGTCGTGGAAGCCATCACATCGGGCAGCGCCACCGGCGCGGATCGTGCCATGCGCGGACATCTGCGCAAGATCATCGACGACCTGCCTCAGATCATCGCCGCGCAGCCGGCTTTTTTCGAAGGTGTCGAGGAGGCCAACATATGAACGCCTCCACGTTCGCTCTCGATTTCGTGCCGCGCTGGCTGGAGGCGGTGCGCGCCCCGTCAGGTGGGCTTTTCGAGCGGCTCGATCTTCAAGGTCGCCCTGTGGCGGCTGACGAGCCGAGGACCAGCCTCGTCCATGCCCGCACCGCTTTTGCCCTTGCGCATCTGTCGATGGCGACGGGCGATGCGCGGCTGCTTGACGGCGCGCGACATGCCTATGTCTTTCTCGACGGTTCTTTGCGCGACGAGAACGGGGGCTATCGGCTCAGCACAGCGTCCAGCCTTCGTCGCAGCTATGATCAGTCATTCGCTCTTCTTGCGCTTGTCACGTTGCGCAAGGCCGATCCGCAATCGGTTCCGCAAGAGCGGATCGATGCGTGCGTCGCCTTCATAGATGGCGTGCTGACGGATGCCCGCGACGGCTCTCTGTTCGAAGACGACACGATGGCGCGTTCTGGCCCGAACGCAGATGATTTGCGCGCACAGAACCCGCATATGCACATGCTCGAAGCCTATCTTCAGGCGTTCGAGATGACCGGCGAAGATCATTGGCTCGCGCGCGCCTCGGCGCTTGTCGCGTTGGTCCGCCGCCACTTCATCGATCCGGCGACCGGAGCGGTACGCGAATTCGTCGGGCATGATCTTGCGCCTGCCACTGGCGAAGCAGGCGCCAGGCGCGAGCCTGGTCACCAATATGAATGGGCGTGGTTGCTCCACCGTTTCGCAGACCTTGGCGGCGATGAAAGCGCCCGGCAGGATGCCGCGCGCATGCTTGCCTTCGCCGATCGCTTCGCGCTTCGCAATGACGGCCCGCTGGCCGGCGCGCCCTTCGACGCGCTCGACGCGGACGGGCATATCGTCGAGGATACGCATCTGCTTTGGCCATTGACCGAGGCCGGCAAGCTTCATTCCGCTCTTTATCTGCGCACGGGCAACGACGCCCATCGCATCCGTGCCGAGCGCATCGAAACGCTCATCTTCAACTGCTTCTTCACTACATCCGATCATCCGGTTTTCGTGAACCGGGTGAACGGAACAGGGAAGGTGCTTTGGCCCGAGGCGTTGACGCGTCTCGTCTATCACGTCGCGCTCTTCGTCACGGAGGCGGAGCGCGCCGGCATTCGGCCCCACGCGGCCCGGCCATCCGTCGCGGCCGCAACCAAACCGATTCTTGAGGAGGAAAGATCATGAACACGACCATCAGGCTTCTGGCGTCCACAGCCATCGTTCTCGCCACGGCGAGTGCAGCTTCCGCACAATATTCCTTGAACCTGTCGTCTTCTCAGCCGACCACCGACCCGCTCGTGATCGCGATGATGGAAGCGGAAAAGCGCATCGAGGAGCGCACGGAAGGTCAGGTAGAGGTGACGGTCTACCCGTCGTCACAGCTCGGCGAGGACAATGACGTGCTCGAGCAGATCCGCAACGGCGCGCCGATCGCCGCGCTCGTCGACGCCGGACGTCTCGCGCCGTTCCATCCCGCGCTCGGCATTCTTTCGGCACCTTACCTGGTCAACGACTACACCGAATATGCCGCGATCACCGACTCGCCGGTCTATGCCGAATGGGTCGAGGAACTGGCCGAAGGCTCCGCGCTGCGCTTGCTCAACTACAATTGGTTCCAGGGTACGCGACAGACATTCACCAATCGCGAGATCAACCAGCCATCCGACCTGTCGGGAATTCGCGTGCGCACGATCGACGCGCCGATCTGGGTGTCCACTGTCGAGGCGATGGGCGCGACGCCTGCACCGATGGCGTGGTCGGAGGTCTATTCCGCCCTGCAACTCGGCGCCATCGACGGTGCGGAAGCTCAATTGACGGGCGCATACGGCATTCGCCTGCATGAAGTGGCGAAGAATGTCGCGTTCACGAACCACATCCAGTTGTTTACGGGCCTCGCGACATCCGAGGCCTGGTGGCAGTCGCTGCCCGAAGACATTCGCGCCATCGTGGATGAGGAATTGCAGCGCGCCGGTGACGAGGCGACGCGCATGACGGTCGAGCGCCTCGGGGAGGTTCAGGCTGAGATGGAAGCGGCAGGCGTCACGTTCAACGAGGTGGATGTGGACGTGTTCCGCGAGGCGACGGACGGCGTCTATGCCGCCACCGGCCTTGCCGAGGCGCGTGAGGCGCTTGCACCCTATCTGCCGGGCGGCGCCGACTGATCCGTTCCGACGAGGGCCGGCTCTCGGGCCGGCCCTCGTCTTCCTGGAACCCGAACCCGCAGGTCATTCGATGGCGACGTTCTGGAAATTCTACGACCGGCTTGAAACGGCCCTCGCCTTCCTGGCGATCTGCGCAATGGTCGTGGCTGTGCTGATCGCGGCCGTGGGGCGGACGATCGGCGCGCCCGTCGCCTCCGCACCGCAATTCGCCCAGCTCTTCCTGATCTGGTCCTGCATGCTCGGCGCGGACCTGACCATGCGCGCGGGCGACCATATCCGGGTGACGGCGCTGCCGGATGCACTTCCCGCTATGGGACGTCGGGTGCTGACGATCCTTTCGATCGCGCTCATCTTGCCCTTTCTCGGCTTCATCGCCTGGAAGGGTTATGAGCTGTCGATGGGCAACTGGCAGCGCCCGCTCGCGACATCCGGCCTGTCTTATGGGCTCGTCACGCTCGCGCTGCCCGTCGGTGCGGTGCTGATCGCCATCTCGTTGCTGCGCCGCTGGTGGGAAGGAGGCCTGCTCAAGGTCTTCGAGCCTGACGACGAAAATCCAGAGACTGTTCTATGACAACTGGCCTCATCCTTGCTGCCGCGCTGGGGCTCATTGTCCTCGGCATGCCCGTCGCGTTCGCCATCGGCATCGCCGGCACCGGCTATTTCTTTTTGCCCCATGTCTTTCTCCCCGAAAGCACGGCGGTGCAGCGCATCGTCGCCGCGTCGCAATCCTTCCCTTTGCTGGCCGTTCCGCTGTTCATCATCCTCGGCAATCTGATGAACGTCGCCGGCATCACGCCGCGCCTCGTTTCGCTGGCGACGACGCTGGCAGGCTGGATGCGCGGCGGACTGGCGCAGTCGACCGTCGTGCTCTCGCTTTTGATGGGCGGCATTTCAGGATCGGCGGTCGCGGACGCCGCCATGCAGTCGCGCATCCTCGGCAAGCCGATGATCGCGCAGGGCTACGGCCGCGGTTTCACCGCCGCCATCCTGTCCGTTGGCGGACTGATCGTCGCCACGCTGCCGCCGAGCCTCGGACTGATCCTCTACGGTTTTCTCGGCGAGGTCTCGATCGGCCGCCTGTTCATCGCCGGCGTCGTGCCGGGCTTTCTGCTCACCATCATTTTGATGATCGTTACCTGGTTCATGTCGATCAAACGCGGATACGATCCGATCAACGATCGCCTGCCGACGCGGCACGAAGTCTGGCGCGAGTTCAAGGGCGGCTTCTGGGCGGTCATGTTCCCGATTTGGCTTCTCGTCGGCATCCGCTTCGGTTTCTTCACACCATCCGAAGCGGGCGCCTTCGCCATCGTATACGCGCTGTTCGTCGGGTTCGTCATTCATCGTCAGATGACGATCGCGGATCTGATCGACGCGCTCGGCAAGAGCGTGCGCGATGTCGGCATGATCATGCTGGTTATCTTGCTGTCGGGCACGTTCGGCTATGTTCTCACCTTCGAACGCGTGCCGCAGTCGATCGCCGAAGTCGCGCTGACGGCGTTCAATAATCCCACGGCTTTGCTGTTTACGATCGCCGGCTTTCTGCTCGTCATCGGAATGTTCGTGGAGGCGACAGTGCTCGTGATGCTTCTGACGCCGATCCTCGTGCCGGTCATCACCGCTGCCGGCATTGACCCGGTTCAATTCGGCATTGTGATGATGACCATCGTCACCTTCGGCGGCATGACACCGCCGGTCGGCGTTTCGATGTTCACGGTTTGCGGAATCCTCAAGAGTTCGTACAAATCCTACACGATCGAGCTCGTGCCCTTCGCTGCTGCGGTTCTGTTCTTCGTTTCGATGATGATCCTGTTCCCGCAGATCGTCCTCTTCCTGCCAAACTGGCTGATGTGATGACCCTGCATCCCGACCGTCTTTTTCCTTCCGATCCGGCAATGCGCGAACTCGCCCGCAGCCTTTATGCGAGCGTCGCCGATGCACCGATCGTGTCACCGCACGGTCATACCGAACCGCGATGGTGGGCGCTCGACGAAAGCTTCGCCGACCCCGCTACGCTGTTCGTCACCCCGGACCATTACGTGACGCGCATGCTGGTTTCCCAGGGCGTTCCGTTCGAGGCACTCGGGATCGGAGCCGCAAAGGAAGAGGACCCGCGCGAGATTTGGCGCACTTTTGCAGCACATTTCCACCTCTTTCGGGGAACACCCTCACGCCTTTGGATCGAGCATTCGCTGGAGACTGTTTTCGGCATCACCGAGCGGCTTTCCGCGGCGACGGCGGATGCGATCTATGACCGAGTGGCCGAGGCGCTGCCGCGCGACGAATTGCGCCCGCGCGCCATCGCGGAGCGGTTCCGCATCGAAGTGGTCGCGACCACGGACGGCGCACTGGACGATCTATCCTATCATCGTCAGGTGCGCGAAAGCGGCTGGCCCGTCCGCATCGTGCCCACCTATCGCCCTGACGCGGTGGTGGATCCCCAAGCCACCGGTTTTGCGGAGAATGTCGAGGAACTCGGCCGTGTCGCCGGCATTTCGACGGCAAGCTGGCAAGGCTATCTCGACGCTCACCGCGCGCGGCGTGCCTTTTTCCGCGATCATGGCGCCACCGCGACGGACCATGGGCATGCAACGCCGCAAACGGCGGACTTGCCGCCCGATGAAGCGGCCGCCCTTTACGAGAAGGTACGCACCGGCAAGCTCGACAATGGCGCGGCAGAGCTTTTCCGCGCCCAGATGCTGACCGAAATGGCACGCATGTCGGCGGAGGACGGGATGGTCATGCAGCTCCATTCCGGTTCACACCGCAACCACTCTGCCCATGTGCTGCAAACCTATGGCCGGGACAACGGTTTCGATATTCCTCTGCCGGTTTCGTTCACCGACGCGCTTCGCCCGCTCCTGAACGCCGTTGGGCATGATCCCGATCTGCGTCTCATCCTGTTCGCGCTCGACGAGGCAACCTACACGCGCGAACTCGCACCGCTGGCAGGAGCCTGGCCGTCGATCCTTCTCGGCCCGCCATGGTGGTTTCACGACAGCTTTGAAGGGATCATGCGTTACCGTCGCCAGGTGACCGAGACGGCAGGCTTCTATAACAGCGCCGGCTTCAACGACGACACACGCGCGTTGACTTCGATCCCCGCGCGCCACGATCTTGCACGGCGCGCCGACGCCAGCTTTCTGGCCGAACTCGTGACCACACACAGGCTAGACGAGGACGAGGCGCACGATTTGGCGTGGCTCATGGCTGGTGACCTGGCAAGGAAGGCGTATCGCTTCTAGCACTGCTTTAGACCAGACGGCGGATGTGTGTCCTCGCGCCTCTGATCGCGCAGGCTACAGCCTGAAGTGCAACTCAACGCCTGTTGCTGACCATCAAATTATAGAACCCCGAACTCGTCAAAAGCCTGCTTGGCGGGCATTCCGTTCCTGATCGCCGTTGCGACTTCGACGGAGTCGTCACGACGGGCTTCGACGCGGCAGGCGTGCAGGCGGTTGCCACCGGGCTTTTCGACGCCGGACTGTCGCGAGAAGACGTCGCGAAGGTCATGGGCGGCAATGCGCCCCGCGTGCTGAGCGCTGGCGTTCGTCCGCTACAGCCGTGCCCCCCTAACATTACGGTGGTCACCCCATCTCTGCCAGTTTGAATGAAAGGAGCCTTTGACCGCTACGACGCCCCAATTCAGGGCTTCGTGGTGAGTTGACAGCTACTGAAGCAGCCATGACCGTAGCCGTCCTCACATTCCTAAAGCAGTCGGGCACCGGGGCCGTCTTCCGCCAGATGATCATCCGTGTTGACCAGAGGGCAACGTTTCACGCTCAGGCATCCGCAGCCAATGCACATCGCCATCTTATCGCGGAGCGCCGTGAGAAGCTCGATCCGCCGCGTCAAATCGTGATGCCAGTTTTCGGCAATGCGCTCCCAGTCGTATGTGTTGGGGGACGTGTCCTTTGGCAGTTGCGAGAGCGCTTCGGCTATCTCGGCTAGCGGGATGCCCGCGCTCTGCGCGATCTTGATGACCGTCACGCGTCTCAGGATTTCGCGCCGATAGACCCGATGATTGGCCGAAGTTCTTTCGGATGCGATCAGCCCCCTGCGTTCATAGAAATGGAGCGTGGAAACCGGTAACCCGCTGCGGCGCGAAAGTTCGCCGACCGACAATTCCGTCTTCGCCATTCGGAAGCTCCTTGACCTCAACCAATGTTGAGGCCGTAGCAACATATCCGTCAAGAGGAGACGGGCATGGCGGACACGGGCAGCGACGCAGGGAACACCGACACATTCTTATCCTGGAGGGAGTTTCTTGGAAGCCCTTATGCGACATCTCTCGCGCTGGTTTGCATGGCCGTCTGGCTGCACGCCGCCGACAGCCTGATCGTCGCCACGATGCTCCCCTCCATCGTGTCCGAAATCGGCGGGACCGCCTTAATCGGCTGGTCCGTCTCGCTATATGAAATCGGCTCGATTGTCGCGGGAGCCACCAGCGCGCTGCTGACCATGCGCTTCGGCCTGCGCGCGCCGATGAGCATGGCCGCCATCCTGTTCGGGTTCGGCTGCATCCTCAGCGCCGTCAGCCCGACCATGCCATTGCTTTTGACGGGACGCGCCCTGCAAGGGCTGGGTGGCGGCGGTCTGGTGGCAATAGGCTTCGTCGCGGTCGGGCTGATCTTCCCGCGCCGCTACATTGCGCGCGCGATGGCGGCTGTCTCGACCCTTTGGGGCGTCTCGGCATTCGCCGGGCCGCTGGTCGGCGGCTTCTTCGTGGAATATGCGACTTGGCGGTGGGGCTTCGTCTTCTTTGCCTGCCAAGCATTCGCGCTCGCAATCTGGATCGTCCTGCGGAGCGACAAGGGCGCGACACGGTCCACGGCCGACGTCGCTGCATTCCCTGTCGGGCGTCTGGCCTTGCTATGTCTTGCCGTCGTTCTGGTCGCCTTTGGCGGCGTCGAGGTCTCGGTCCTGCGGACGCTCACTTCTGTCGCCGCTGGTCTGGTCTGCCTTATCGGCTTTCTTTGGCTGGACGCGCGCGCGGGCGACACAAGGCTTCTTCCGCGTCACCCATTCGATCCGTGGCGGCCGAATGGTGCCGCGCTGCTCATGATTCTGTCCATGTCGATGGCGACCATCGCCGTCACGGCGTTCGGGCCGCTGCTGATAACAGTCATCCACGGCGCATCCGCGTTGACCGCCGGTTACATCGTCGCCTGTTCGTCCATCGGCTGGACGGTCATGGCCGTTCTGGTCAGCGGATTGCCCGAGCGGTTCGACCGGCTGATGATTGCGCTCGGCATGACGGTCGTAAGCTTAAGCATCTTCGGCTTTTTGTATGCGGTTCCCAACGGCCCTATCTGGCTTATCGCCATCTTCGCGGCCATGGAGGGTGGCGGCTTCGGGGTGGCATGGACATTCATTCTCAGGCGAACGGTGGCGCTCGCCGATACGGGCGAGGTTCAGCGCGTTTCCGGAGCGATCCCTACGGTACAGAGGCTCGGCTACGCTCTCGGCGCGGCCTATGTCGGGATCGTGGCGAATGCTTCGGGCTTTCTGACCATGGAGACGACCGCAGACGCGGCGCAGGTTGCCCGATGGGTCTTCGCATCATGCGTGCCATTCGCAGCGATCGGGCTGATCGCCATGAGCGCATTGATGCGGGATCGGACAGGGCGCATTGTCGAAGACCGGCGCTAGAAACCCTTTTTGCGGCGCGAACTGATCGCCAGTTTCTCGACCAGTTCATCGGTAATGGGCCTGCTCGCCGAGAAATGGGGAGCCTTAGGAATTCACGTTGTTCCTTCTGGTGGATGACGTTCATCCATGAGGCTGCCGATGGTTGCCAGAAGCTCGGTCTGGGCCTCAAGTGCTTTCAGACGCGTTTCACATCTGAGAAGTTCCTGGCTGTGCTGCTCGACCGATTGCGCCAAGCTCTCGTCCGAGGGCATCTGATCGAACGCTTCGAGCGCGAATCCGGCGTCGTTCCGGCGCTCCTCGTAGCGGCGGCGCAAGCCGTGCTGCTCCCGCTCTATCTCCTCACGAAGTGACGACAGCGTCGTGGCCAGGCGCATGAACCGCAGCCGGTCGGTTTCCTCATCCCGGGCAGCGTTCCGCGTCCGGAAAGGTTTGAACAATTTCATCGGTTCCCTCCTCCGGCCTCTAACGGGATGCAACGGCAATGTTGCGCCTTGCCAGCGATTCTTCCCACGCCAGCGCGTGATTGACGATAAGCTCCAGATCGTCATGTTCGGGTTGCCAGCCAAATTGCCGCCGCGCGCGATCCGCGTTGGCGACCACCGTGACCGCGTCGCCCGGTCGTCGCCCCGCCACATGAACGGGAAAGTTGACGCCGCTCACCCGCTTGACCGCCTCGATCACCTCATGGACCGAGTATCCACGACCATACCCGCAATTGGCAATAAGGCTTTCGCCGCCATCACGCAGCCTTCGAAGCGCCAGATAGTGCGCGTTCACGAGATCGCTCACATGGATGTAGTCGCGTATGCAGGTGCCGTCCGGTGTCGCGTAATCGGTCCCGAAGATGTCGATATGCCGGCGTTTGCCGATGGCCGCCTCGGCCGCAACCTTGATCAGGTGCGTTGCGCCGCGGCTCGATTGTCCGGTCCGGCCGTTCGGATCGGCACCGGCGACATTGAAATAGCGCAGCGCCGTATAGCGGATGTCATGCGCCGCAGCAGCGTCCCGCAGCATGAGTTCGGTCATCAGCTTCGACGTGCCGTAAGGGGATTCGGGCAGTGCCGGCGTGTCCTCGCTAAGCCTTGCCTCACCGGGCGAGCCATAAACGGCGGCCGTCGAGGAAAAGATGAAGTTCGCAACGCCGTTTCGAACGGCCGCAGCGATCAGCGAGCGGGATTTGACGGTATTGTTGAGATAGTAGCCGAGCGGGTCGGCGACGGAATCCGGCACGACGATCGAGCCCGCGAAATGGATCACTGCATCGACGCCATGCTCGCTCATCACCCGGTCGACGAGGCGGTCATCGCCAATGTCGCCTATGATGAGCGCGACATCGAGCGGCAGCACCCAGTCGAAGCCGGTCGATAGATTGTCGATCACCACGACGTTCTCTCCCGCTTCGACCAGCTTCCATACCATGTGGCTGCCGATATATCCGGCACCACCCGTCACCAGAACCGTCATTTGAGCTTCCCGTGCAAAAATTGGAATCATGTCGACTGCCGAGCTTCGCGTGACTTCGGCTTGACCGCGCCTGCGACGGGAAGCCTCTTGCCGGCATTGAGGAGAAATACCGGCAAGGCGAAACGGTTGATCAGATGCAGGCCGATGATTGCCGCGACGAGGGCAAGGAACGGCTGCAGGAAGAACGAGATCGGGAAAAGATCCGATCCGTAATTGCCGAAGACCCGCCGCAGCAGAATCCCGCCGAAAGTGAAAAGGATGGCGTGGCTGCAAAAAAGGAAAAACGTGTAAGGCTCCAGCCGGATGAAGAGCGCCGAGAACCGTGACCGGCGCACGATATCCGTCAGGAGCCAGAATCCGGCCGCCATGGTCAGGCGCAGCAGCGTGTCGAGCACGATGCGCAGCGTCTCGTTCATGTCGCCGATCGAGATGCGCCCGATGCGAATGGCGAGGAAGACCGCGACCATGACGACGAGCCCCACCAGGAATGGGCGCAGGATACGGTCCAGCTTGAGCTCTTCCATGCCGACCAGCCGAAGCCACATGCCGAGCGCGAAGAACAGCAGCAGTTGCGGGCGCTGCATCACATACCAGTCCGAGCCGATCAGCATGTAGACGACGAGCAATACGAAAACCGCCGGGACCGAGCGGCGCAACCCCATCAGCAGAAGCGGCGACAGAACACAGCACACGAACAGATCGCGCAGGAACCAGAGAGGCACGACCAGCGGCCATTCGGTCACGGCCAGAAAGGCGTTGGCGATGCCGAGCACGGTCGCCTCCGGCATATCCTGCCAATTGCCGGACAGCATGCCATAGGCAAGAAGAAGCACCAGCATGACCGCGTTCCACGAAACCAGCGGTATCGCGATGGTGCGCAGCTTGGATGCGATTACATTCCCCGAGCCTGACTTGACGAGGCTCGAGACGATGAAATAGCCCGACACGATGCCGAGCAGCGAAACGGAACTCAGCCCGATCAGCCGCGTCAGGGTGAAATAGACGATGTCGAAAAAACCGGCCTCGCGATCGTAGACATTCTCGGCTATTCCAGGCTGCACATGCACGAAGGTCATGAAAAAGATGCAAAGCGTTCGCGCGATCGCCACGCGTTGCGACATGGAAGGCGAAACGGGTGGCACGGTGGAAGATGCAGGATGGTGCTGCAGCATCGGCTTCTCCGGTCTTGCGCGGCACGGATGGTCTCGCCAGGTTCGGCGTGCGCAGGCTTGAGATGATTTGATGACAGGCTGGAAACTGCCCAGGCTTTTCTCGTCGGAAGACGGCGCAACGACGAGCCGTAGCCTCCCGAAGCGGCTTCGCATCGGCATAGAGGGCGTCGCGACCTATGCCGTCGGTGACGTGCATGGCTGTCTGGACGAGCTTCTGGCTCTTGAAAAGCTCATGATCGACGACGCGGCGAAGTTCGCCGGCGAGAAATTGATCGTCATGCTCGGCGACTATGTCGACCGCGGCCCCCGGTCGGCTGACGTCCTGGAGCATCTGTCGAATCCGGCTCCTGCGAACTTTCACCGGCTTTGCCTTCTGGGCAATCACGAGCGATTCATGCTCGATTATCTCGACGATCGAATCACGCTGGCCGACTGGCTGACGGTGGGCGGCCTGCCGACCATCCTGTCCTACGGTGTAGAACCTGCCGTCGTTCAGGCGCTGAATTCCGATCCGGCGAGCGTCGACGCCAAGGTCAGGGCCGCCATTCCCGCCCATCATGTCGATCTGCTTCGAGCGATGCCGATCCTGATCGATACCGGTCACTATCTGTTCGTCCATGCCGGCATCCGGCCCGGCATCCCGATCGACGACCAGCGCGACGAAGACCTGCTCTTCATCCGCTCGTCGTTTTTCGAGGTTTCGGACAGGCTGCCGCGCTACGTCGTTCACGGGCACACGCCCATCGAAAAGGCCGAACGCATCGGCCGCCGCGTGAACCTCGACACCGGCGCGTTCAAGACCGGACGCCTCAGCGCTCTGCGCATCTGGCAGAATCGCGGCCGCTTTCTTTCGAACATGCACTAGCCGTTCTGCTCGCCGTAATAGGCGGCATAGCGATGGAAATAGCGTTCGGCCCCGCCAGGCGCGCCGTATTTCGGCAGACGCTTCATGTCCGTCTTGTTGAGGATGACGCCGATGGTCTTGGCGGCGATTTGCGGCTCGCCCTGCAAGGTCTGGCGGACGAGCGCGCGTGGCGTGCCGCCCCATTCGCTGACGAAAATAAAGCCGTCTGCCAGCGGCGCAAAGGCGCTGGCATCGATCACGGGACCGAGCGGAGGCAGATCGACGACGATGTAGTCGAAGTGACTGCGCATGTCTTCGATCATGGCGCTCATGGCTTCGCCGGAAATCAGTTCGCTCGTGTGTGACAGACGCCCCCTGATGACGACCGGCAGCACGGACAGACCCGATTTCTGATCGGCCAGCAGCGTATTCTTCCAGGACACGCGTCCGACCAGAGCTTCGACGAGGCCCGTCTTCGGCTGGGAGCCGAGCCGGCGGCTGAGACCCGGATTGCGCAGATCGCCGTCGATCAGGAGCGTGCGCGCGCCATTGGCGGCGAGCAGTCCGGCGAAGTTTGCGGCCGCGGTCGTCTTTCCCTCGCGCGGCAAGACGGACACGAAGCCGATGACTTTCGAGGGCTTGTCGTGGAGAACGACGTCGCTCGACAGCTTGGCCCTGCGCAACGTATCGGCAAAAAGCGAGGCGGGCGAGAACACTGCGATCCTGAGCAGGCTTGATCCGGTATGGTCGAGCGCATTCGGCTCTCCAGTCGGCGTGCTTCCCTGTACCTTCGCCGTCGATCGCGTCGACCCCAGAAGCGGCAGATAGCCAAGGAAGTCGAGGACCAGATCATCCCGCACGTCATCGCCGGTGCGGAAGAACCGTTCGCGGAACTCCAGAAGGCCGCCGAGGCCCGCACCCGCCATCAGGCCGAGCACCATCGACAGGCCGAGGACCAGCGCCTTGCGCGGGCTCGACGGCGAAACGGGATTGCCGGCCTGCGAGATGATTCGCGCCTCGGCGATCGGGAAGGATTGCTGCTGCGAGGCTTCCTCGTAGCGGGCGAGGAAGGTTTCGTAGAGCGTGCCCAGTGCCGAGGATTGCTGCTCCAGTTCGCGCAGTCTGACCATCGACTGGCCGGTTGCCGAGCTTTCACCGCTCATCGCGCCGACATTTTCGCGAAGCGAAGTCTCGCGGGTACGCGCCACTTCATATTCGTTTCGATAGCTTTCGGTGACCTGCCTCAACTCCTGAAAGATCTGGCGGCGCAACTCGCCGCTTTGCGCGCGCAACGCCACCGCCTGCGAGTGATCCTCGCCGAAACGCCCTTCGATCTCGTTCGCACGCTCGCTGATCGACAGGTAGCGGGCCTTCAGCTCCGTCAGCACCGAACTTTGCGCCAGGTCGGTCGGAATGATGGCGTTTTCGACGGCCGCTTCCTCACCGCTGTCGATGATGGACCTGTACTGGTTGTAGCGGGCCAGCGTATTGGCCGTTTCGGCCTGTGCAAGAACGAGCTGGTTGTTGAGATCGGACAATTGCTGCTCGGACACGAGTTCGCCGCGTGCTGCCGTCAGCCCGTTTTCGGCGCGAAACTGCTCCGCGGCGAGCGAAGCAGCGAGCCAATCGGCCCGCAACTGCTCCAGCCGTGCCTGCAACCAGGTCACCGCATGCTGTGTGGCATCGAAATTGGCGTCGAGCTGGTCGGAGAGATATTGATCGGCGTAGGCCCGCGCGATCGCCCCCGTAAGCTCGCGATCCTTGGCGCTGTACTTGACTTCGATGACGTAGCTTCGGCCGACCCGCTCGGCGACGAGGTTTTGCTGCAGGATCGCGGTGGCACGCCCGATCCGCGCGTCTTCGCTCGGCTCGCCCGAGCGAGAGGTGCCGGAGGCGAAACGCACGATCGATGTGACCTGACTGCGCAGCCAACCCTGTGGAGATTGCGGCGGGTCGAGAAATGCGGGGTTCTCGTGCAGGTCCAGCGTTTCGACGACCACGCGGGCAAGCCGCGCCGACTTCAGGATTTCCACCTCGCTGGCGACCATGGAATCGGCCTGGCTCGGCCCGGGACGCGGCTCGCGTTCCTGGGCGAATTGCGTCAGGCTTTCGTCGAGCAGAATCCGCGTCGCCGCCGTATAGGTCGGCGGCGTCAGAACCAGCATGACCGCGCCCAGGAAAAGGCCGACGCCTGCACAAAGCATGACGAGCGACAGCCGCCGACGCGCAATGGCGAGCAGGCGGTCGATGTCGATGAACTGGTCGGTTTCGTCCAGTTTCGTCAGGCGTCTTGTATCGAGGGCGCGGTTGCTGTGATGCATATGGGGTCGCGCCAAAGCGCGTCTCGCTTTCTGTCTCGGCTCAGGCGGAGCGATTTATGCGCGATGGCGTGCCGGCGCCGCGCGCATGGAGGGCGACAAGCTCGGCGATTGGTCCGTAAACGAGGTCGCGCAGATCTTCACGCGCCAGCGCCATCGCGACATTCGCCTCGATGAAGCCCGCCTTGGAACCGGTGTCGAACATGCGCCCGGTGAAGGGTGCCGCATGAAACGGCTGCGTCCTTGCCAGTCGGGCCATGGCGTCGGTGAGCTGGATTTCGTTGCCTGCACCGCGCTCCTGCGTGCCGAGAAGATCGAAGATTTCGGGCTGCAGGATGTAGCGGCCATTGATGTAGTAGTTCGACGGCGCCTGCGACGGCTCGGGCTTTTCCACCATCTCGGTGATCGCGAAGCCCTCCGCAACCGGCTCGCCCTTGCCCACGATGCCGTAGCTTTTGGTCTCGAGCGGATCGCACTGCTCGACCGACAGGACATTGCCGCCCGTCGAGCGATAAAGCTGCATCGCCGTTGCAAGGCATCCCTGAACGCCGAACGACACCATGTCGGGCAAAAGAAGCGCGAACGGCTCGTCGCCGACCAGATCGCGCGCGCACCACACTGCATGGCCGAGCCCGAGGGGCACCTGCTGGCGCGTAAAGCTCACATTGCCGGCATCGAGCTGCAATTCCTCGATCACCGCCAGTTGGGCGGTCTTGCCGGCACGGGTCAGCGTCTCGATCAGTTCGGGCTGAATGTCGAAATGATCCTCGATGACGTGCTTGTTCCGACCGGTGACGAAGACGATGTGCTCGATGCCGGCCTCGCGTGCTTCATCGACTGCATATTGCACGACGGGCCGGTCGACGACTGTCAACATCTCCTTCGGCATTGCCTTGGTCGCGGGCAGGAACCGGGTTCCGAGGCCCGCAACCGGGATCACCGCTTTTGTGACTTTCTTCATCGTTTTATCCGTTTCATGGTTCTATTGGCCCCCGCCGAAAACCGTCGCCGTCACGTTTGTTCATCCACCGCCCGCCAGAGCGCCTCGATGCCCTGCGAGCCGCCGCAGGCGAACCATGATGGGCATCTTCAGGTGCCGTATCGCCGATGGGTCACGCCATGCCGCGCGTATCGCACCGAGCGCGGACCGGGCTTTGATATGACCGACGATATCGAGAAAGGCAGCGGCCTCCTGGAGGCTGCGGGTGCGCAGGGTCTGGGCGGCCGCAGCTTCCTTATCCAGCGCATGGCGCACCAGAAACCGATCGTCGGCCTCCAGCATCGCAGCGACATGATAGGGCTTGAGAACGCGCGAGACCGATCCGTCGACAAGGTGATACCGATAGCCCGGAATCTGCTCGACGATGCACCGTGCGCCGTGCGCAAGCGCATCGGCAATGAGCAGATAATCTTCGCCGATACGCAGTTCCTGGTCGTAGACGATGCCATGCGCCTGCAGAAATTTCCGTTCGATCACAGGCTTCAGGTAACCGAGCGAGAATTCGCCCCCGAACAAGGGATTGCCGGCAATGAACGATGCGAGGGTGATCGACGGCAGCGCACTCAGCCGCTCGCGTCCGAACATCGGTCGAACGGATGGCGACGCGCCGCGCTCGTCGATCACTTCGAGATCGTCCAACACGATCTGCGCATCCGCGTCGCGCGCGCGCGCAACCAGCCGTTCCATACGATCGGGCGCAACGGTGTCGTCGGCGTCGAGAATGGCGATGTAGCTGCCCTTTGCAAGGGAGAGACCGGCATTGCGGGCAGCGCCGGGTCCTTCGTTGACCCGCTTTTCGACCAGCACGATGCGATCGTCGGCAATCTCCCGCACACGCTCGCATGTCGCATCCGTCGACCGGTCGTCGACGACGATCACCTCGACCGTGACGTTGTGTTGCGCGAGCGCGCTTTGCACCGCCCGGCCGATCGTCTCCTGCGCATTGAAAGCGGCGATGACGAAACTGACGTCAGGCTGCATGATCGCGGCTCCTCTGGACGGCCGTGGGCTCGCCGTAAAGCGCGATTTCGCGCACGCCCAAAAGGCTGCTGACCACGCCTCCATGCATGATCCCGCGCAGCGCATAGCGATTGCGCAGCACCGGAGAAAATGCCGTCAGCGCCGCCCCGCCAGCGCAGAACGCGACCTTTGCCGCCGCAAGCGCCACCGATGCCAGGGACACGCCTCCATTGGCCTGAGCGATGAGCCGCCCATGAGTCTGGCCGGTGCGGAAGCGGCGTTTCGCGAGCCATCCAAACCGGGCGCGATCTGCCGGGACCGGTTCGCTCGCAAGGGCTTCATCGGCGAAAGCCAGACGCCCGCCATCGCGAACCATGCCGGCGAAATATTCGGTATCCTCGCCGCCGCTACGCCCCAGCGCGAGGTTGAAGCGACGCCCTCGCAGCGAAGGTGCCGCGATGTGCATCAGGACGTTGCAGGTATAGCCGGTCAAAAGCTTGCCGCGCACGAAAACGGGGTTGGTCGAGTGGAAATCGCCGCGACGCATCCATTTGGGTGCAGCCTCGTCATAGATTGCCTCGACCGGCCCAAGCACCGCATCCGCACCTGTGCTGCGCGCCGTCTCGACCAGGGCCGCGAGCCATTGCGGCGACGCGCTGCAATCGTCGTCGATGAAGGCAAGCCACTCGCTTTGCGCGTGGTCGAGGCAGGCATTGCGGGCGAGCGAAATGTTCGATGCCGGGCAGTGGACATAGGCGACGGGAAAAGGCAGCCGACCGGCCATATCACGTACGACCGCTGCGGCGCTTGGCGTCACATCATTGTCGGCGACGATCAGGCGCAGTTCCACTCCCTCCGGCACCGAGAGCGCTCCCAGCGAACGCAATGTGTCGGCGAGTTGCGGACGCCGATAGGTGCAGACTGCGATGTCGATGCGCAGCTTTTCCGTCATCGTGCCGCCGTCCTTCCGGTTGCGCGTTGCGGCGTTACGAGTTGCAGCCAGAACCCGGCCGACCACGCCAGATGCATGATCATCGCCGAGACCCCGGCAAGCAGGCCGTGACGCTGGCGGCGGACCAATGCGAGCCATGCGCCATAGCCAAGGCACGCGGCTGCCCACAGCAGCACCGGCACGATGGCGGCGACGCTGACGACCGCGAGCAATGCGCCTGCAACGGCGGGCGCGATCATCAGCGGGATCATCTGGCGGATTTTCGGGATGGAGCGGTGCTTCACGACGTTGCGGGCACGCCCGCGACCATAGGCGAGATACTGCCGGAAAAGCGCGCCGGGCGTCGAGCGCGGGTAGTATGTCATCACGGTGCGATCCGTCATCCAGATATGAAAGCCGGCGACGTTCAGCCGGTGGTCGAGCTCGGCATCCTCGTTATGGCTGAAGCTCTCGTCGTAGCCGCCGACCGCCCGGAAGGATGCGACAGACATGAGCGCGTGATGTCCATGGTCGATCCACCGACCATTCGCCCCGGCCCTGTGCTTGGAGCCGCCATTGCCGAGCGGCGAATTCTGAGCCAGCGCCGCCGCCTGCTGAAACGGCACGCCGCCCTCGGTCTTCATTGCAACGACCACCGAATCCGCGCCGGTCCGCACGGCCTCCTGAACCAGCCGGTCGCAATAGTCTTCCGGATAGCCGCCATGGGCATCGATGCGGATGAAATAGTCGAACGCGTCGCCATGGAGGACAACGGCGAGATTGACGGCCGCGCTCTGGATTCGGCGCGGGTTTTCAACCAGGCGAACACGCGGATTGCGCGCGGCGATGCCCTCGACGAGGGTGATCGTGCCGTCGCTGCTGCCGCCGTCCATCACCAGGATCGGCATGTCGAGACGCTCGGCGGACGGCATAAGTCGCGCGATCAGGTCCGCGATATGGGCCGCCTCATCAAGACATGGGATGACGACCATGACCTTCGGCGCCTCGGCATCACGTTCGCCCGCCATCATACGCTCTTCGAGTTCCTTGAGCGTCATGCCGCCACCTTCGATGCCGGTTCACGACTGGTTGCGGCCAGCCGTGCGACGAGGTCGCGGCAGTCGTCGCGGGTCGCGGTCCAGGTCGCACCATCGATCGCGTGGAGCCGTGCCCGCTGTTCGGCAAAAAGCCGATCGGCCCGTTCGTCAAAAAGCTGCACCAGACCGTTTGCCGAACAATCGTCGAGCACGATACCGATGCCGCGATCGGTCAGGAACCGTCCTGTCTCGGTGCCGGCTCGCGCGATCGGCACCGCGCCGTATCTTCCGCCTTCATAGAGGCGGTTCGGCAGGAGCCATTCGGAATTCATGCCTTCCTCGAAGAAGTCGATCGCCCAGTTGAAATCAACCTCGCGATAGATCGCTTCGAGATCGTCCGGATTGCGATAAGCCCCGTGGAAGGTGACATGCGGCGCGGCCGCGACACGGGCATCGAAATCGGGAATCGCATCATAGGCCGGCCGGCCGCGCAGGATCAGTTCGATCCGCCCGTTCAACCTGCGCGCCGCCTCGATCAACATGTCCAGTGAGCGGGTACAGCGCAGCGCACCGAACCAGCCGATCTTCCACGGCTCGCCATCGATATGTGCGGGCAGACGTGCGGGTGATGAGCTATCAAGATCGAAGACCTTGTTTTCAAGCAGCATCGCCGGCGCGTCGATCTGTCCGTAGGGCTCGAAATATTCGCGCAGGAAAGCCGGCGAGCTCGTCAAAAGCATTCGAACATCGCGCCCGAAACGTCGCTCGGCGGCTCGCATCGTGCGGGCAACGGCACTCTCGCCCAAAAGCAGGCGATGGATGTCGAGGCTCTCATAGACGATCGCCGGCCGCGTCGGAAAAAGACCGGCTGCCCGGTCGGCCAGCGCCAGCATCTCAAGGTTGCGTGCAATGACGACATCCGGTCTGGCGATCCTGCCCAACCGCGTCCGCAACGCCATGGCCGCTCCGGCCACAGCCGCGATGCGTTGCGCGAATTTGCCGTCCCGCGTCACGCCGAGGTCGATCGGCGCGTTCGTGCCAAGCCGTGCGGGTGCCGCGCGGTCGTCGCGCCGGAAACCGGCGACCGTGACCTGAGCACCGCCCGCCTCCAGCATCGCGGCGCGGCGGCTGACGGCGGCATCGGTCAGGTCATGAACGAGGTAGAGCACGCTGAGCATGGTTCTAATCGGTTCCGGCGAGACGGGTCGGCGCTAGTCGGCGCAGACGATGGATTCGGGGAACTGGCATTCATCGCCCGCTGCGGTGAATGCCACTCGCTGGTATTCGGCCGCGATTGGCTCTTCGGGCGCTTCGAACTGTCCCATCCATGAGACCAGCGTGTCCGAACCCCATAGGCTCAGATAGATCTTCGAAGCATGGCTCGGCAGCTTTTCCGGGTCGGTTTCTTCGTGGACGAGTTCGCCATTGAGATACCACGCGATGCGGCCTTCCTCCCAGACGAAGGCATAGTCGTTGAAATCGTTCGCCGCCCCGCCGGGCACCTCGACCAGTTTCTCGGCACCGACATTCTCACCGTCGACATATTGGTTGACCTGTACTTTCGACGGATCCTTTCCGAGCACCTCGAAGTCGATCTCGTCATGCGGCTGGTTATGAACCGGGCCGATATAGGTGAAGAAGCTGCTGTTGAGTCCGGAGCCCTCGACTGCCTTCATCCGAACCTCGTAGGTGCCGTAGCCGAACCGTGCATGCGTCTGCACTTCGCCGCAGACATAGTCGCGGTCATTGTAGGTTTGCGCCGCGAAGCCGAGGCGCAACACGCCGTCTTCCGCCGAAACCTGATCTTTCGACCAGGTACAATTCTGATGATCGCCGTTCGACCAGCCGTCGGAAACATACCAGCGGCTCGATGCCAGTTCATCGAACTCCTCGACAAACGATTCGCCGCCCTCGACCGCATGCGCCAGCGACGCTCCGGAAACCAGCGTCAGGTTCGCGGCAAGGCCGATCAGAATGTTCCGGGCGGTAGATGAACGGTGTGGGTTCGGTTGGTGGGCCATGGGTCGCCTTCCTTCTGTGTCGCCCCCTCCCAAGGGCATCGTCACAAACCTCCCGATGAAGCTTATGGTGCGCTGCAAATAGCCTTACGACCAGATGAGAATGTGACTGCGGACATGATCGGGGATAACGAATTGTGAGACAGCGTTAGTATCCCTTCTGTCGAAGCGGGCTCGCCCGAGCCGCAAACCCGTCATTTGTATGCTGCACTGCGATAATCGTGCGGTAACGCGATCAGGACACCGGGCTTGTCTGCGGACGCCCGCGAAGCTTTCCGATCATGCCCCATAGATCGCGCAGCAGCGCGCGTTCGGTCAGGAGGATGAGCACCGCATAGACGGTCGCACCGACGGCGCCGCCGATGATGATCTGGATCACCGCGCCGAAATTCATCTCGCTCAGTTGCTCCAGCAGGAAGCGTACCGCGAGCGCCATGGCAAATGCGCTGAGCATGGGTCGGCAGGTGACGACGAAGTTGCGCAGGAACGGCAAATCATCCGTCCGAAACACGGTCCAGCAATAAAAGACGAGCGTGATGGCGTTGGCGATGCACAGCCAGATCATCGCCGATACGAGGCCGCCGGATATCGCGCCATAGGTCACGGCGGCGCTGACGAGCACGGCACGAGCAACGGCCACCCACCACAGGACATGGCTTTTCCCGACGCCTTTCAGATACGGAATATAGGTGCTGCACGGAGCCAATATGCCCTTGGAGAGAGCCAGAAGGCCGAGCACCGGCCATGCCCAGGCCCATTGCTGCCCGAAAATGACATACATGCCCGGCTCGGCGATGGCCCAGATGCCGAACATCAGGGGCGCGAGGACGAGACTGCAGACCTGCGTCGACAGGAATAGCGCGCGCGTGCGCCGCTGCCGGTCGTCGGCGATATGGCTGAACGTGGGAAAGAGCACCCCCATCAGCGCGGCGAGAACGACCTGGTTCGGGATGCTTGCGAAGCGATTGGCCGCCGAGTACGCGCCTGCCTCCGCAATACCCAGAAATCGCGATACGATCACGAGTGGCGACTGAAACGTGATGAAGTTGAATATCTCCGAACCCATCAAACCTGCACTGTAGCCCCAAAGGGCGCGGATGCGCTCGAACGAGAACATCAGGCGCGGCCGGTAGCCGGTTGCGTAGAACAGCCCGATAAGCCGAAGCGTGGCGGAGATGAAAAGCTGAGCGACGAGCGCCCACAGCCCCCAGCCGGCAAGCGCCAGCACAACTGCCGATACGGCTCCGACGGATTCCGACAGAACGCTCCAGAACGCGTCCCGGTCGAAGGCCATCCGCCGCGCCAGCAGCGCATAGGCGACGTCGCCGCAAAGCTGGATCGGAATTATGAGGGCCATCACCTTGACGACGCCGCCGCCGCCAGGCGCGCCCAACAATGCGGCGAGCGGCTCGGCAAAGACGTAGAGGGCCACGGCCATCACGATCGCCATCGCGACATTCGCCCAGAAAACCGAATGCACCGTCGTTTCGTCCTGCGTGCGTTCGACGACCAGAGCGGCGGCCAGACCCGCGCCGCCGATCATGGTGAGGAACAGAACGACCAGTTGCGCGACGGCGACGATGCCGAACTCTTCCGGTGTCAACAACCGGGCAAGGATCGGGACGGTGACAAATTTCAGCCCGAATGTGCTGGTCTTCGACAGCATGCTCCAACCGACATTGTTGGTCACGGTTCTGAGCGAGATCACTGGCGGCATCGGGCAGTCTTCTTTCTTCGTGGTCGCAAGCTCATACAATTTCGCGCCACCGACATGCATCCGGCGCATCTTGCGTCCCACCGCCCGAGTGGCGGCGTGAAGCGCGGTTCCTCCCTAGTCAGCAAAGGCGCACCAAGATGACGAAGTGCAGCGTGGTCATCCCCTATTACCAACGCGACGCGGGCATATTGCGCCGCGCTCTCGTCTCGGTGTTCGCACAGTCACACGCCAATTTCGACATCATCGTGGTCGACGACGAATCTCCCTGCCCGCTCGAGCCCGAACTCGACGGCTTCAGTGCCCAAGAGCGCGCTCGAATCCATATCGTGACCCAGAAGAACGCTGGCCCGGGCGCGGCCCGAAATGCCGGTATGGACGCGGTTGCGGCCGACAGCGATTATGTTGCCTTCCTCGATTCAGACGATGAATGGACGCCCGATCATCTCAAAATCGCGGTCGATCACATGTCACGTTTTGAGGCCGACTGTTATTTCGCGTCGATTTCGGGCGGTGACGCGTTCTACTACCACTTCGGCGTGTCCGCGCTTTCTGACGTGACCAATATCGTACGGCTCAATGACGAGCCGCCGATCGTCGAAATTCCGGACATAGCCAGCGTCATGCTGCGGAACTGGAGCTTCATGCATCTTTCGGCAATGGTGATCGGCGCGAGGCTTTTCCGCACCACGCGCTTCGAGGCGAGCCTGCGCCTCGCAGCGGAGGATGTGCTCTTCTTCTACGAATGCGTGCGCAATTCCGGCCGGACGATCCTTTCGGACGCCGTCGGTGCGACGCGCGGCGAAGGCATCAACATCTTCCACGGCGTCGACAGTGCCTCGCCATTGTTCCTGAAGCAGCAGTTCAACACCTGGGCAGCGCTCGACCGGCTCGGCACGCGCTTCTCGCACGGTCCGGACGATCGCGCCTCGATCGAGGCGTACAAGCAGACGGCGCGCCAGCAGGCTCTTTGGGGGCAGGCGCGGCTGGTGCGGAACCGGCGCGCGCCGCAGTTTCGCCAGCTCGCCCACTGGGCATGGCGCGACCCGCGCATCGTGACGAGCGCGATGCGGCTGGCCGTCGGAAAGCTCCTGCCGAAGGCCGCTCAGCGATGACGCCATTCTACTGGGAATCCGCACACGGCAATTTCGGCGACGACCTCAATCTCTGGCTCTGGGACTTTCTGCTGCCGGGCTTTCGCAGCGTCGCGGACGACGTTCTGCTCGTGGGCGTCGGCACCGTGCTGAATGCCAGCCTGCTGCCCGAACAGGGACGCAAACTGGTGATCGGCAGCGGTTTCGGCTACGGAAAAGCTCCCGACATGACCGGGTCCGATTGGGACGTGCGCGCACTGCGTGGACCATTGACGGCCGCAAAGTTCGCGTATGATCCGTCTTTGGGCATTGTCGATCCGGCCGTCATGGTGACCGACATGCCCGAATTCCAGACGATCGCGAAGACCGGCGGAGCCGTGTTCGTTCCCCATTGGGAATCGACGATCGGCGGGCTTTGGCCGCAATTATGCGCCCTTGCAGGGATCGGCTACGTCGACCCTTGCGGCGAGGCCAAAAACGTCATTCGGCAGATTGCGGGTGCCGATCTCGTCATCGCCGAATCCATGCACGCGGCGATCCTGGCCGATGCGTTCCGCGTACCCTGGGTCGCCGTGTCGACATCCGACAGCATCAACAGCTTCAAGTGGAACGACTGGGCACGATCGCTCGGCCTGACCTATGTGCCGCGCCGCATACCCCTTTCATCGCGCGCCGAAGCGATCACCAAGGGGGCCCGTTTCTGGGGTGTCGACTACGCCGAGCGGACGCATGCTGCGGCGGCAAGAGATGACGATATACTCGTCGAGGACCTTCGCAAGACGGACGCAGCGAGCGGCTTGCGGGGGGCGACCAAGACCCTGCTTGGAAGCCCTGCCGCGTTCGCGTTGTGGCGTGCCGCCCGCGCAACACCGCAACTGAGCGACGCGGCTGTCTTGCAGGCACGCAAGGAGCGCCTGCGCTCTGTCCTCGATGAGGTGCGCCGCGACTATTTCTGAGCCGTGACACGCCCGGCGAGCAGATAACGCGGAGGCTCCACTTCGCGAACCGGCGAGCCTGCCCGACGGCTCTTTGCCGCATGCCATTTGTCCGATGCCACACCGGCGATGACGGCCGGCATCGCGAGCGGGCGCAGCATCATTCCCGCTGCCGCGCCGAACAAGCCGGATTGCGCCTTGCGATCGAGGAAGTTTCGCAATTCGTAACGCGCGCGGATATGGCGTTCGTGTCTGCGCAGGATTTCCGCGTCCTGCTTGCCAAGCGGAAGAGTTGCGAGAATTTTCCTGTCGGCCTCATAGAGATGCTTGAGGTCAAGCGTACGATGCCGGCCGCTCAGCGAGTCCGCGCGCACGGTTGCACCGTATCCGCAATGGCGCACCACCTTGTAGCGTGCCCCAAACGCCAGTGCGCGGGCATAGAGATCGAAATCCTCGCCAAGCCGCAAAGACGGATCGTAGCGAAGGTTGTGCCGGTTCAGGAAAGACCGGCGCATCACCGGCTTCAGGAAGCCGATTTCGCCTCGTTCCGCACCCTTGCGCGAGATGTTGCCTTCGATGAATTCCTTGAAACCGACGAAAGACGGTTCGGGATCGAATACCGGAACCTGTGGCATGCTTTCGGCAAGGCGCTCATCGAGAAACAGGATGTTGTCGGCGACGAAATCCCAATCCTCGCCATCCAGCATGAAGTCGAACCGACCGGAAATGAAGAAATCGTCGGCATCGAGGATCGCAAGGAACGGTGCCGACGAATTCTCGATCGCGACATTGCGGGCATGCGCGGGTCCGTGATTTTCAGGCAGGCGCAGGACACGCAGCCGGCCGGACCCATCGTCGGCCGAGCGTGCGGCATTTTCTGTCGCATCGTCGCGTGATCCGTCATCGACGACGACGACTTCCGCCACGCGTGCCTCGGCAAGAGCTGATGAGGTTGCCCGGGCGATCGTCGCGCCGGCATCCTTGGCCGCGATGATTACGCAGACATCGGCATGAGGAGACTGTTCGCGACGTGGCGCCATGCTGACCATTCCTTCCCGGCCCGATATCAGGGCCGCAGCATATGCGCTTTAGCCGTTCGAGAGCGAGACATCGATCAGAACTGTGGCGAGACGTTGCAGAAGAAAAGGTCGGTGGTCAAAGACGCCGGGAGTCCGGCAAGCCGCCGATGCGGCCTGGTTTCGTCGGGCTGGACGGGTCGGAACTGGGCACTTCGGCGCGCGCGTCCTGCGCAGAACGCTTACCTTCGGGCTTTTCGCGCGCCACGAGCCAAAGAACGGCCACCGCATAGCCCGCCTGGATCAGGACGGCGCAAATGAGCGTGTTGATCAGGGTCGTGGCTACGGATTGCGTCAACGCATACGTCACCACCGCGAAAATCGCGATGGCCACCAAGAACCCGCGCAGAAACAACGAGAAAGACATTCTCCACCCTAAGCAGGCAACCGGACATGAACCATTTCGGCAGGACTTTTGATCAGTCTCTTGCCGAATCCGTTACAAAGCCGCAGCGCACTTTTCCGACCTATAATGGCTCCTGCCCTGCTCCGCAATTGAAACCTCACATCAAGCAAATGTTATGCTGCAATGCGATAAATCAAGATGAATGTATTCGAGCATGAAATTTTATCTATTTCTGATAGCATTATTAAATTGAGATATTTAGAATTAATTTCTATGGAACATAGAGAAATACAGCACAATTAAATGCAATTAAAGATCGGCATTTATAGTTGAAATCCAGATTCTGAAGCCAGCAAAATCCCTTATAATTACCAATAGTTACAAATTATGATGCAATTTTGGCCAGATGTCGGATTGTGAGCACAGATTACCCTTATCCCTCTCCGGCGATTCATGTTGCAATGCAAAGCGACGATCGCCTGCGTCCAAGCTTGGAGAGCCGAATGAAACCCGCCCAACGTGCGCTCACGCAAGGTGAGAAGCCCGACCTTGCCCGAGACGAACTCCCGGCGATCGGTGGCGTATGGAAAAGGTGCTTCGATGTTTGCGGTGCACTTGCCGGCCTGATTGCGCTGAGCCCGCTCCTGCTGATGCTGGCCGCCATGGTCAAGCTCTCGGACGGCGGCAGCGTCCTTTACCGCCATGGTCGCATCGGACGAAACGGCAAGGTGTTCGACTGCCTGAAATTCCGCACCATGGTGCCCAATGGCGACGAAGTGCTGGCCGCGTATCTGGCCCAACATCCAGAAGCCCGCGAAGAATGGCTCGCCACGCGCAAGCTCAAGGACGACCCCCGCGTCACACGTCTCGGCGTCGTGCTGCGCAGGCTCAGTCTCGACGAACTGCCCCAGATACTGAACATCCTTCAGGGCGACATGAGCATCGTCGGCCCGCGCCCTGTGGTGAAAAAGGAACTGGAACTCTACGGCAAGGCCGCGAGCTACTACCTGAATTCGCGGCCCGGCCTGACCGGCCTTTGGCAGATAAGCGGCCGCAACGACGTCTCCTACGACCAGCGCGTCGCCTACGACATGCACTATGTCGAGAACTGGTCGATCGTCTTCGACATGAAGATCATTTTGCGGACCGTGCCGGCAGTTTGCATGGCTCGGGGCAGCTACTGATGCGGATTCCGTTGGTGCGCGGCCTTGCCGGCGCTCTTTGCGTTCTGGCCGGCTCGGCTTCGCTCGTGGTCGCCGAACCTTACACGCTCGGCACGATGGACAAGCTCAACATTCGCATCGTCGAATGGCAGACGGCAGAGGGCACCGTACGAGACTGGTCCTCGATCAGCGGCGAATATGTCGTCGGTCCGTCCGGCGTCATCTCGGTCCCGATCGTCGGCGAGATCGAGGCCGACGGCCGGACGACCGCCGAACTGGCAACCGAAATCGGCGACGCTTTGCAGCAAAAGCTCGGTCTCATGGACCGCCCGGAAGCCTCCGTCGAGCTTTCGGAATACCGGCCTTTCTTCCTGGCCGGCGACGTGGCGACGCCAGGGCGCTACCCGTTCGATCCGGATCTGACCGTGCTCAAAGCGGTCAGCATTGCAGGCGGCATGCGCCGCTCGTCGCAGACGGGGATGCGCGTAGAGCGCGACTTCATCAACGCAAGCGGCGACGCCGAGGTGCTTCGCGCCGACCGCGCCCGCCTGATCGCCAAGAGAGCCCGCCTTCAGGCCGAAAGCGCCGGTCGGATGGAAATCGAGTTTCCCGACGAGTTGGCAGATACCGAGCACGGGCAGAACCTGATCGAGGACGAGACGGCTTTTCGTCAAGCGCGCGCCGAACGCCTTGAGCGCCAGCTTGCTGCCTTCGACGACCTCACGGAACTTCTGGAAAACGAAATCGTCGCGCTCGAACAGAAGACCAGAAGCCAGAACGAACAGATCGAACTGGCGCGCAAGCAATTGGCCGGTATCGGTGACCTTGCCGACCGTGGCCTCGTCGTCAACGAACGCGTGCTTTCGATCAGCCGTTCGATTGCCGATCTCGAGGGCCGGGTTCTCGACATGGAAACGGCGGCACTGCGTGCCAAGCAGGACATCGCTCAAGCAACGCAGGACGCCAACACGCTGCGCAACGATCGCGACGCCGAAGTCGCTCAGGAGCTTCAGCAGACCGAAGCCAATCTCGAAGCGGCGAACCTGAAAATCCTGACCAGCAACAGCCTGATGCAGGAGGCGCTCGCAATCGCGCCTGAAGCCGCGGGTGCGGCCGGCGCGGTCGAACCGGACATCACCTATTCGATCGTGCGCGAAGTCGACGGAGAGTCGCGCGAAATGCCGGCCCAGGAGCAGACGCCGGTACTGCCGGGCGATGTCGTCAAGGTGAAGATCGAACCTGTCGCTGCATCGGCCTTCGAGCCGCGCAGCTAGGACCAGCCGATGCGCATCGCCAAGGCAGCGCTGATCACGCCGGAGCGTAATTTCGCCTATGGCCTGACCGCGATTGCGCTTTCGATCTTCGTCTTCGCGTATTCGACCCGTTTCGGCCAGATATCGATTTTGGTCTTCTATGCCCTCTGGCTGCCACTGGTCCTGGTCGACTATCGCCAGGTGCTCGGCAACTATGCGCGCTATCACTGGATTCTGGCATTCGGCGCCTTTGCGTTGCTTTCGACCTTCTGGTCTCTGTCGCCCGGCACGAGCGCGCGCGCCAGTGTGCAATATGCAACCCACATCGTCTGCGCCCTCATTGCAGCACGCGTCATCGGCGCGCGAACGCTGAGCTACGGCATGGTCGCAGGGACCGCGCTCGTGCTCGCCTACTCCTTTCTCTTCGGCGGGTATCATTTTGACCCGCTCGACGGCACCTATAGCTTCGTCGGCGCCTTCTCGTCGAAGAACCAGCTCGGCTTCTACGCGTCGCTCGGCGTTTATTTCGCTTTTGTCGTCGCCTTTCTCCTGCGCGCGCCCGTCTTGGTAAGGCTTGGCGTGATCGCAATCGGCGGTATTTCCGCCTACGCGCTCGTCGCCTCGCAATCGGCAACGTCGCTGATCGGCATCGTTCTCACGCTCGCCGCAATGTGCGCAATGCGCCTGGTGCTGATGTTCTCGACCGGTACACGCAAGATGATATTTGTCTGTGGCGCGATCCTTGCCGTCACGGGGATTTTCATTGCGCTCAACGCCGGAGCGCTCGATGCCGTGCTCGCCATTTTCGGAAAAGACGCCACGCTGACGGGGCGGACATATCTGTGGTCCGAAGGTCTGGCCTCGATCGCACAGGCCCCGCTGCTCGGCGTCGGCTATCAAGGCTATTGGGTCCAGGGCTTCGCAGAAGCCGAGCGGTTATGGGCCGAATTCTACATCGCGACGCGGACCGGCTTTCATTTCCACAACACCTATATCGAAGCGCTGGTCGAACTGGGTGCAGTTGGCTTCATGCTGATCTGCGTGCTGATCGGCCGCGTTCTTTTCGCTCATCTGGGACGGCTTCTGTCCCATGCCAGCGATCCGTCGGCTTACATCCTCTTCGGGCTGGCGGTGCTGCTTCTCATCCGCTCGTTCGTCGAAGTCGACATTCTCTACCCGTATACGATCGGATCGTTCCTAATCTACTACGCGGCAGGCCAGTGGGCGCTCCGCCCCGCGCCCGGGCAGGATCGGGCAAACACTCCGCCGCTCGGTGCCGCTTATGTCGGCGTGCCGTCAAGACCAGTCGCATCGCCTTGACGACAACAGGCCGTTCAGGTTCCGGAACCCGGCGTCTATAGTGCGATCGGAAACATCGCAGCGGCGATGGTGCGGGTGGTCGGAATCGAACCGACACTCCTTTCGGAACCGGATTTTGAGTCCGGCGCGTCTACCAGTTCCACCACACCCGCACGGTGCTGCCCCTGCATGCAACATGCTCAAGGGGTGGTCGACCGCTCCTATACAACAGCTGCCTGACGAATTCTAGGTTTAAGTTGCGTTGTTAATAACCCCGACATTTCAGCATATTAGCGGCCTTTCGCTCCATGACATGCTGCTCACCGCCCAGTCGTCACAGGTCTCTGTGAGCGAGGCATCTCACCGGCAAAGGCCGGGTTGGAGAGGATGCTTCGAGCAAGTTCGTCCGCTGACCTGTCGCTGCCCAAAACGAGGCTCGATTGACGGGCCGCTTCCCTGCGTGATCCGGGAATTGGTCTGCACATGATCTCAGGTGTCGGCGCTCGATTGGCACAGCGCACAAAGCGCCCTGTTACGGTCGTTCTGTTCGTCACCGCGCTTGCGGGCAATTCATCCATCGCAGCGCAGAATAAGGAACTATGGGAAGAACATCAGGACCGGCTCCTGCGCTGCAGCGAGCCGCTTCGACCACCTGAGTGCTCTATCGAGTTCATGACCGGTGGCCGAATTTTAAGCGACTGCGACAAGGTCGATTGCGGTCCGGTAGCATCACGGTCTTGCGGGCGGCGGGCGGCTTTGCCATACGGGGCGGGCATTCAAGCTCACCGCCTCTTCTCGGGGCCATCCGGTCCGGCTCGACCGGGTAGATCTCCCATCGCCGATTCGGACGGTTTCATGATCAGACGCCTTTACGACTGGACGATGTCTTTCGCACGCACGCGCCATGCCGAACGTGCGCTGGCAGGCGTATCCTTCATCGAAAGCTCGTTTTTCCCTATTCCGCCAGATGCGCTCCTCATTCCCATGGTCCTGGCCGAGCGACTGCGCTGGTTGCGCTACGCGCTGGTCTGCACGATCGCGTCCGTGCTGGGCGCGCTCCTCGGCTACGTGATCGGCGCGTGGCTGTTCGACGCCATCGGAAGGCCGATCCTCGCCTTCTACGGAAAAGAAGATTCGTTCACGCAGGTCGCCGACTGGTACAACACATGGGGCGGCTGGGGCGTGCTCTTCGCCGCCGTCACGCCCTTCCCCTACAAGGTGCTGACGATCTTTTCGGGCGCAACCGGCCTCAACCTCGTCACCTTTGTGATCGTCTCGATCATCGGGCGCGGCTTTCGCTTCTTTCTGGTCGCCTGGCTTCTCTACCGGATCGGCGAGCCGATTCGCCTGTTCATTGAAAAGCATCTCGGCCTTCTTTTCACGGCATTCATGGTATTGCTGATCGGTGGCTTCGTCGCCATCCGCTACATGTTCTAGGGCATCGCTCCATGTCTCTCGCCTCTCCCGTTGGCCGCCTCCAACATTTCGCGCTTGCCTTTCTGGCGGTGGCTATGACGGTGACGGTCGGCACTGCACTCGGCTTCCAGCATCTGGGCGGCTATATTCCGTGCAAATTGTGCATCGAGCAGCGCACGCCCTACTATATCGGCATTCCGGTCATCTTGGCGGGCCTTGCAGCCGCTCTGGCGAAAGCGCCCGCCTTCCTCGTCCGCGCGATTATCCTTGCGGGCGCATTGCTGATGACATGGAGCCTTTATCTGGCGGTCTTCCATGCCGGCGTCGAATGGGCGTGGTGGCCGGGGCCGACCGATTGCGGCGTGGCGGTCATGCCCTCGACAGGCGGCAACCTTCTCGACGCGCTCGACAGTGTCGTTCCACCCTCCTGCGATCAGGCGGCGGGGCGTTTCATCGGCCTGTCGTTTGCCGGCTGGAATGCGGTAGCGAGCTTCTTCCTTGCCGCCATCGGCTATGTCGCGGCGTTCAGGAAGGCGTGAGTTCGCGACCCGAAATTCGTCAGTGTGAGTCGAAAATGGTGGCCTGCGAGAACCGGAGCGGAGCGTACTTTCGGACGTGAGCACCGGAAGCGCAGCACGACGCTGTTTGCAGGCCACTCTGGCGGATTTCCCTCACGGCTCCAGTTCGACATCCCAGTAGAGATAGTCCATCCAGCTTTCGTGCAGATAGTTGGGCGGAAAGAGCCGTCCATTGTTGTGCAGATCATGGACTGTGGGCTGATAGGGCTTTTGCTGCGGCCACATCCTGGCCTCGCGCGGCAACATGCCGCCCTTCTTCAGATTGCAGGGCGAGCAGGCGGCGACGACGTTCTCCCACGTCGTGGCACCGCCGCAGCGGCGCGGAATGACATGGTCGAAGGTCAGATCCTCATGCGTGCCGCAATACTGGCACTGGAAACGATCGCGCAGGAAGACGTTGAACCGGGTGAAGGCGGGGTGGCGCGAGGGCTTCACATAGCTCTTCAGGCAAACCACGCTCGGCAGCTTCATTCGGAAGGACGGCGAGGAAACCGCGTGCTCGTACTCCGCGACGATGTTGACCCGATCGAGGAACACGGCCTTGATCGCGTCCTGCCACGACCAGAGCGACAGGGGATAGTAGCTGAGCGGGCGATAGTCCGCATTCAGCACCAATGCAGGCAAGCCATCCGGCGAGACGGCAACCGTCAAGACCTCACCTCCATGCGTCAGCAGCGATCATGCGCATAATCTACGCCTGTCGTGACAAGGATGTGAAGCGGCTTGTTGACGCGGCGTCACTTATCCAGTCTTCGTTTCGCGCGCCGCATCCTGCGGAGTGAGCACCGCATCGGCGCTGCGGCCCATCGTTGCGTGATGATAGGCCCAGAACAGGCGCGCGGCCACGCCGCGCCAGGGCGACCACGCCTCGGCAATGACATGAAGGTCCTTTTCGCCCGGCCGCTTGTCCATGCCGAAGGCCCGGCCGACCGCATTTTGCAACGCCACGTCCTTGACCGGAAAGATGTCCGGGTGCCCTGCCGAAAAGAGGAGATAGATCTGCGCCGTCCATGGGCCGATGCCGTGAAGCTGGGTCATCTGCGCGATCGCGTCCTCCGCTTCGAGCAGGCAGAGCGCGTCGAGATCGACCGCGCGCCCTTCGAGAGCCCCCGCCAGCGACAGGATCGTCTTCTGCTTGGGCCGCGAGAGACCGGCAGTTCGCAGCATGTCCTCACCGCCTGCCAGAATCGCCGCCGGCTCGATCGGATCGGCCAATGCGCTGAGCTTGCGCATCATCGATTGCGCCGAGGCGCGCGAGACCTGCTGCGACACGATGATGGAAACGAGGCTCGCAAAGCCCGGATCGCTACGCCGAAGCGGCACCTCCACAGCCGTCTCGACGACGGCGGCAAGCCGGGCATCGGCGGCCACGAGCGCCGCCAGCCCTTCCGAAATATCGTCCAGCGTCTCGATCCGGCGCATCGGCTTTGTCCTTGTTCCTCGCCTCCATGCAGCGTAGCAATCGGGTGAACCCTCCCGCAATGATGAGCGCGAATGCCTCGACCCGTCTTCCGCTTTGCGCCGAGCCCCAACGGACCGCTTCATCTCGGCCACGCCTATTCGGGCCTTCTCAATCACGATCTCGCGCGTGAGGTCGGCGGCCGCTTCCTCTTGCGCATCGAGGACATCGATCGCGACCGGTGCCGTCCTGCATTCGAACGCGCGATCCGCGACGACCTCGCCTGGCTCGGCCTCGAATGGGAAGAGCCCGTGCGCCGGCAATCCGACCATTTCGCGGACTATCGGGCCGCGCTCGACCGGCTGATCGAGGAAGACCTCGTCTACCCCGCCTTCCTGTCGCGCGGCGACGTGCGCGACTATATCGCGGATGAGGAAGCGCAAGGAACCTCGTGGCCGCGCGACCCCGATTGCGCACCGCTTTATCCGGTCATCGAGAGAAACCTTTCCAGACGCGAACGTAACGCCCGGATGGATGCCGGCGCGCCCTTCGCATGGCGGATCGACATCGACGCCGCGCTTGAACGCCTTGCGGGACCGCTCGACTGGCTGGAAGACGGCGCGGGCCCGCAGGGCGAAACCGGTATGATCGCGGCGAATCCGAGGGCATGGGGCGACTTCGTGATCGCACGCCGCGATATTCCGACGAGCTATCAACTGTCGGTCGTCATCGACGACGCGCTACAGGGCATTACCCATGTGGTGCGCGGGAGCGATCTGTTTCACGCGACGGCCGGCCAGCGGCTCCTGCAGGAACTGCTGGGCCTGCCCGTCCCGGTATATTTCCACCACGATCTCGTTTTAGGCGAGGACGGGCGCAAGCTTTCCAAAAGCCGCGGCGACAGCGGCCTTTCGGACCTGCGCCAGGCCGGGATGACGCCGCACGACATCCGCCGGATGGTTCACCTGATTTAAAGCCGCAGGCGCGTGGCCACCGCCTTGATCGCGGTAAGCGCGACGATGGCGGCGCATGCCCCGGCCGTGCCGTAGATGATCCCCATCCGCAAATCGCGAAATACGTAGCCGAAATGGTTGCCGATCCCGATGGTGAGGAAGAAGCCTGCGGCAAGTACGAAGGTATTTCCCACCGCGCCGAAACCGTCCTCCCCAAGGATCGTATCGAGGAAAAGGCCGAGCAGAAACGACAGGATCACGACCGACGCCAGCGCCAGCGCCATCCAGATGAAACTCAGATTCATAAGCATGCGATATCCTTCCCTGTTCAGGTCAAGGATGCGCCCCGTCTGCAATCACCCGCATCGAGGCCAAACTGCGCTTCAATTCTTTCGATTTGCTTGAACGGACGGCAGCAATTAGAGCGGCTGGTAGTCCTCCAGCGAGACTTCGATGCCCTTCCTCATTCGCTTTGCGCCCGTCGCCTTCGTGCTCCTGTGGTCCACCGGTTTCATAGGCGCGCGCTACGCGATGCCATGGGCGGAGCCTTTCGCCTTTCTGTCCGTGCGCTTCGCGCTGACAGTGCTCTGTCTTGTTCTGCTGCTGGTGGCGATCTCGTGGCGTCCGATGAAGCCGGTGCAGGCCATCAATGCGATGGTCGCCGGGGCCTTGATCCACGGCGTCTATCTGGGCGGCGTCTTCTGGGCGATTTCGCGCGGCATGCCGGCCGGGCTGTCGGCCCTCGTCGTCGGGCTTCAGCCGCTCGTCACCGCCATTCTCGCTTCCGCCTTCCTCGGCGAAAGGCTGACGGTGCGTCTGTGGACGGGCATGGCGCTCGGGCTTGCCGGCGTCGCGATCGTGCTGGCACCGAAGCTCGGCTCCATCGGCGGCGTGACGGGCGCCACATTCGGCGCCTGCATCGTCGCGACGCTTGCCATCAGCGCGGGAACGGTCTGGCAAAAGCGCTTCGTGGCGAGCGGCGACCTCGTCATCGGCACCATCTGGCAATATGTCGGCGGATTTGCGCTCGTGCTCGCGGCGACCTTCGCCTTCGAAACGCAGACCTATGAATTGACCGGCGAACTCGTCTTCGCCATGGCCTGGCTGGTCATCGTCCTGTCGCTCGGCGCGATCTTCCTGTTGATGTATTTGATCCGCGAGGGCGAGGTCGCCAAGGTCGCCTCCCTGTTCTTCCTCGTGCCGTCGGTGACCGCCGCCATCGCGTGGGCGCTCTTCGGCGAGGAACTCAACCTCGTCCAGATGGGCGGCATGGCCTTGACCATGATGGGCGTCCTGATCGCGACCCGGCAGGGTCAGCCGGGAACGCGGGCGCGCGCCTCGAAATAGCGTTTCATCGCTGCGTTCAGCTCGCCGCCCATGATGAAGATCACGGAGACGATGTAGAGAAACACCAGCGCGATCATGATCGACGCCAGTCCGGCATAGGTCGACGCATAGGATGAGAATTGCGACAGATAGTTCGCAAAGAGCGTCGAACCGACGATCCAGCCGATCAGCGTGAAGATCAGGCCCGGCACGATGTCGCGAAACCGGCGACGGCCGGCCGGCAGCCAGAAATGGACGGCCGCAAGCCCAACCACGATGACCAGCGAGGCGACGATGAAGCGCCACAGCGTGATCGTGCCGGTATAGGGATCGAGCCAGGGCGCATTGCGTTGCGCGATCCCGGCAATCAGCGGCGCGACGACCAGCAGCGCCGAAACGACGACGAACCCGACCGTCGCGATGAAAACGAAAGCCAGGCTTTGCAGGCGAAGGGTGAAGATCGACCGGGTCTCGCTCACGCGATAGGCGCGGTTGAGCGAGACGCGCAAAGCCTCGATGCCGTTCGAGGCGAAGAATGCCGCGATGACGACGCCGATCGTCAGGAAGTCGCCGCGCGGCACGGTGAGGACGTTCGTCACCTCATGTGCGATCGGTCCCGCGATCTCATCCGGCCAGGTGTCGAAAACGAGATGCACGGCCGTATCCGCGAAGGCTTCGGCACCGAGAAAACTCGCCAGCGACGTCGCGAAAATGAGGAATGGGAAAAGCGCGAGCAGGGACGACAGGGCCAGATGGCTCGCCATCGCCCAGCCGTCGTCGTTGTTGAAATGTCCGAGCGCATCGTAAAGCACCCGTTTGGTCGCGACGATTTGTCGGATCATCGGCGGTCCTGCAAAGACATCGGCCAATTCTGCCTCGGAGCGCTTCTGCCACATAGGGTCAAGCTACGATTCCCGCCAGCTTTCGGTTTCAATTTATAGCGTCGTCCTTTCCCGAAACTCACCGGGTGAGGCAATCGGCCGCCGCTACTGGAAGATTGCGCGGGTGCGGTCCATAATACATCACGACGACTTCTCCAATCCCCATCCGCCGTCGGGAGCCACAGGCCACGGCATTCCTCCGATCGGAATCATCGATGTCCACCGCCTTCAACGTCATCGCCGTTCTCTTCATGGTCGCGGTCGCCTTCGTGCTCGTGCGCGGGCTGATCAACATGATGAGGGGCGGCTCCGGCAATACGTCCAACAAGCTGATGCAGGCACGCGTCGTCCTCCAGTTTCTCGCTTTGGTGTTCGTGCTCCTCGCGCTCTACTTCTCGCGCCAGTCGGGAGGCTGAATTGGTCGTTCTCAACCGCATCTACACACGCACCGGCGATGATGGAACCACGGCGCTGAGCAGTGGCGAACGCCGCCCGAAATACGATTTGCGCGTGTCGGCCTACGGCACCGTCGACGAGGCGAATGCCTGCATCGGCATGGCGCGGCTGCATACGGCTGCCGCCCATAGCGACATCGACGCGATGCTGCTGCGCATCCAGAACGACATGTTCGATCTGGGCGCCGATCTGGCGACGCCGGATACGGGCGAAGAGCTTTCCTACGAACCGCTGCGCATCGTCGCTTCGCAGGTGGCCCGCGTCGAAGCCGACATCGATTTGTTGAACAAGCGGCTGACGCCCTTGCGCACCTTCGTGCTGCCGGGCGGTTCGCCCGCCGCCGCCGCGCTGCACCTTGCCCGCACCGTCGCGCGCCGCGCCGAACGGCTGATGGTGGAGCTGTCGCGCGTCGAGGGCGAGATCGTCGGCGCGGACGCGATCCGCTACGTCAACCGCGTGTCCGACTTCCTGTTCGTGGCGGCGCGCGCGGTCAACGATGACGGCCAAGCCGATGTGCTTTGGGTTCCCGGCAAGAACCGCTAGAGGGTCGGGACCTGCTGATTTGATAAAAAGGGCGTTTCAGATGGCAAGATATGCGAGAAAAAGCCCGAAGAGCGGGGTTAGTGCCCCGGTCGAGGGGTTTGACGAAGCAGGTCGGCGCCATCTGAAACGCCATTTTCAAATAAGCGGGTCCTGACCCTCCATGTTCATCCCGCTTCACGACGCCAACCATCTTCGCCACATCAAGAAGCAATATGTCACCATCGGGCTGATCGCCGCGAACGTCATCGTCTATTTCCTGACGGCGGCGGGCGGCTGGGAGGCCGCGCAGGCAGCCGCTTTCTCCTACGGCTATATTCCCTCCGTCGCGTTCGACTATGCCGACCTGCCGCCCGAGCTGGAGGCTGTGCCGGGTATCGCGACCTACATCACCTACGCCTTCCTGCACGGCGATATCTTCCATCTGGGCGGCAACATGCTCTTCCTGTGGGTCTTCGGCGACAATGTCGAGGACGCGATGGGGCACTGGAAATTCCTGCTTTTCTATCTTGTCTGCGCGGTGGCCGGCGCATGGCTGCACGGCGTGATGGCTCCCTTGTCCGACGTGCCGCTGATCGGCGCGTCGGGCGCGGTCGCGGGCATCGTCGCCGCCTATCTCCTGTTGCATCCGCGCGTGAAGATCTGGATTCTCGCCTTCGCCCGCATCCCCTTGCGCATCCCGGCGTGGATCGCGCTTGCCCTTTGGATCGGCTTCCAGTTCGTGATGTTCGCCATCGCCGGTGAAGACCAGATTTCATGGGCCGCCCATATCGGCGGCATCGTCGCGGGCGCGGCGCTCGTCACCGTCCTGAAGCGACCCGAGGTGCCTCTGTTCGACCGCAGCATCGTGACGCCGGATGCTGTCGTGACGGACAATTCCGCCGAGCGGATCGCGAGCGACGTGCATCGTCCGCGAGGTCCCTGGGAGCGGTGACATTTCAACCGTTTCGACCCGCCATGCCCATATTGACGCCTATTCCGGCACGAACTAGGGTCCGCCGCGATTGTACCGGGGCCGCGCCTGATGGCGCACCGCCCCGGGATGTCGATTTCAGACATGTGCGTCGGATCGGCTTTGCTAATGTGTCCGCTCGCACAAACGGAAAGGTTTCTCACGCATGAAGGTTCTGGTCCCCGTCAAGCGGGTTGTGGATTACAACGTCAAGATTCGCGTCAAGTCGGATGGGTCGGGCGTCGATCTGGCCAATGTGAAGATGTCGATGAACCCGTTCGACGAGATTGCCGTCGAAGAGGCGATCCGTCTCAAGGAAGCCGGCAAGGTCGAGGAGATCATCGTGGTCTCGATCGGCCCCCAGCAGGCGCAGGAGACGATCCGCACGGCGCTCGCGATGGGCGCGGACCGCGGCATTCTCGTCAAGGTCGACGAGACGACCGAGCCGCTGACCGTCGCCAAGATCCTGAAGGGCGTGGTGGACCAGGAACAGCCCGGCCTCGTCATTTTGGGCAAGCAGGCGATCGACGACGACGCCAACCAGACCGGCCAGATGCTGGCCGCGCTGCTCGGCTGGTCGCAGGGCACGTTCGCCTCGAAGGTGGAACTTGGCGACGGCTCGGCCAAGGTTACGCGCGAGGTCGATGGCGGCCTCCAGACGATCGATTTGAAGCTGCCGGCCATCGTGACCACCGACCTGCGTTTGAACCAGCCGCGCTATGCCTCGCTGCCCAACATCATGAAGGCCAAGAAGAAGCCGCTCGACGAGAAGTCGGCCGCCGATTTCGGCGTCGAGGTGGCGGCGCGCCTCAAGGTGTTGAAGACGGAAGAGCCGGCCGGCCGCAAGGCAGGCGTCAAGGTCAAGGACGTGGCGGAACTGGTGTCCAGCCTCAAGTCCGCCGGCGTGATTTGAATTTAGAGGGATAGGAGAACACGAAATGGCTATTCTTCTGATTGCCGAACACGACAATGCCACCCTTTCCGACCAGACGGCCAAGGCGCTGTCGGCCGCCAGCCAAATCGGCAGCGATGTCGACGTGCTCGTCGCCGGCAAGGGAGCGCAGGCCGCAGCGGACGCGGCAGCCAAGCTCGCCGGCGTGCGCAAGGTTCTGCTGGCCGAAGCCGATGAACTGACCGAGCGCCTCGCCGAGCCGCTCGGCGCCCTGATCGTCAAGCTCGCCGACGGCTACGACGTTATCGTTGCGCCCGCGACGACCATGGCCAAGAACGTCATGCCGCGCGTTGCGGCGCTTCTCGACGTGATGCAGATTTCCGAGATCACGGACGTCGTCTCGGCCGACACGTTCAAGCGCCCGATCTATGCCGGCAACGCGATCCAGACGGTGCAGTCGAGCGACGCCAAGAAGGTGATCACCGTGCGCACGGCCTCCTTCCAGGCGGCCGGCGAAGGTGGCTCGGCCTCCATCGACACGATTTCGGCAGCCGACGATCCGGCCCTGTCGACTTTCGTCGAGAACCGGATCGCTGAATCCGACCGTCCCGAACTGACCTCGGCGAAGATCATCATCTCGGGCGGGCGCGCGCTCGGCTCGAAAGAGAAGTTCGAGGAAGTCATGCTGCCGGTCGCCGACAAGCTCGGCGCGGCGGTCGGCGCGTCCCGCGCGGCGGTCGATGCCGGCTACGCGCCGAACGACTGGCAGGTCGGGCAGACCGGCAAGGTCGTCGCACCGGAGCTCTACATCGCCGCCGGCATTTCCGGCGCGATCCAGCATCTGGCCGGCATGAAGGACTCTAAAGTCATCGTCGCGATCAACAAGGACGAGGAAGCGCCGATCTTCCAGGTTGCCGATTACGGCCTCGTGGGCGATCTCTTCACCATTCTGCCGGAGCTCGAAAAGGCGCTCTGACCGGCCGATCGCGAATTGTTGCAAATGATAAGGGCGGGGCTGGACGAACCAGCCCCGCCCTTCTACTTTGCATCGCAACATAAGAAGACGGCCAGATACCGAAGGCGCGTCTCGACGGGATTGCATGACGATGACAGGAACGATCAGGACGATCGGCGTGATCGGCGCCGGACAGATGGGCGGCGGCATCGCGCATGTCGCAGCCATGGCGGGCTATGGCGTCAAGCTCTACGACATCTCGTCGGACCGGATCGAATCCGGCATCGCCACGATCAGCGGCAACCTCGCCCGTCAGGTCTCGTCCGGAAAACTGGAGGAGCCGCTTCGCCAGAAAGCGCTTGCCGCCATTGCGCCGGCGGCCGAATTGCAGGACCTGGCCGATTGCGACCTCGTCATCGAGGCGGCCAGCGAGGACGAAACGATCAAGCGCAAGATCTATGCGCAGCTTTGTCCGCTCCTCAATCCCGAAGCGATCCTGGCGACCAACACGTCGTCGATCTCGATCACGCGGCTTGCCGCGCAGACGGATCGGCCCGAACGCTTCATCGGCATCCATTTCATGAACCCGGTTCCGGTCATGAAGCTCGTCGAGCTTGTTCGCGGCATCGCGACCGAGGATTCGACCTTCGAAAGCGCGCGCGACTTCATCAACAGCCTCGACAAGACGATCACCGTGGCAGAAGATTTCCCTGCCTTCATCGTCAACCGCATCCTGTTGCCGATGATCAACGAGGCTATCTACACGCTCTATGAGGGCGTCGGGTCCGTCGAGGCGATCGACACGGCCATGAAGCTCGGCGCGAATCATCCGATGGGACCGCTTCAGCTTGCAGACTTCATCGGCCTCGATACGTGCCTGTCCATCATGCAGGTGCTCTATGACGGGTTGGCGGATTCGAAATACCGCCCCTGCCCGCTCCTGGTGAAATATGTCGAGGCGGGTTGGCTCGGCCGCAAGGCCGGACGCGGCTTTTACGATTATCGCGGCGAACATCCGGTGCCGACGCGCTAAAATTAGGCAACCCTAAATTGTGGCATTTCAGCCACCGCGTCGAATTTCAGTCATCATCACGTCACAGTTTACTCTTGATTGCGCAACTTTCTGACATCCTCTCCGTTGCTGCGTCGTTCTCACTGGAGGGATTCCCTAATGAAGCGCATTTTAATTGCGGGCTTTGCCTCGCTTGCTGCCAGCACCGCGATGGCTGCTGACGTGATCTACCAAGAACCAGCTCCGATGCCGATGAATGTGGTATCGGGCGTTAGCTGGGAAGGTTTCTACGCCGGTGTTCAGGCCGGTTACGGATTCGGTTCCGCCGGGGATGTATCGATCTCGCCATTCACCTTCGGTCCGCTGATAACGGCTTTCACCCCGCTCGGTGATCCGGCGGGCTCCAGCATCGCACGGGCGAGCGACTTCTCCGACGGCTTCGTCGGCGGTGCACATATCGGTTATGACTGGCAGCGCGGAAACATCGTCTTCGGCGGCGTCCTCGACATCAACTACACGGATGTCAGCAGCGTCGAGAGCATCTTCTCCCGCTCGCCGGCCGAATACACGTTCGTACGTGATATGAACTATATGGCGACGTTGCGTGCGCGTCTCGGCTACACCTTCGCCGACAACCGCTGGCTCGCCTACGTCACCGGTGGTGCAGCCTATGGCGATTTCGACATCGCCTACATTCAGGGAGCCGCCTCGCCTGCGTCCTTTACCACCAGCGGCGATACCGACAGCTTCGGCTACACGGTCGGTGGCGGTTTGGAGACGATGCTGACCGACAATCTGTCGATCGGCGTCGAGTATCTCTACACGCGCTTCAGCAACGACTTCCAGGCGAACCTGACGGGCGGCCCCTTCGGCGGTCCGGGCAGTGCGAACCCGGCACCCGGCACGACGCTGGAGCCGTCGGATTTCGACTTCCACACCGTCACGGCAAAGATTTCGTACCGCTTCTGATCGCGGGACGACATTGCAACAGCGAAAGGCCGGCGTTCAGCCGGCCTTTTTCATTTCCGATTCCATCCGGGCCGCGACGCGGTTGCGACCCGCCGCCTTCGCCTCGTAAAGCATATGATCCGCTGTCGAGAACATTGCGCGAAAGGTCGTTTTCCCGACGAAAGGCGCGCAGCCGATGCTGATCGTCAGGCGATGCATCGTGCCGCACGGCATCTCGATCGGCATATTCTCGACGGCGCGCCGGATTCGGTGAGCGATCCCGACCGCCTCGGCGGCGGTGACACCGCGCACCATGACGGCGAATTCCTCCCCTCCCACGCGACCCACCAGATCGCCCTGCCGCACGCATTGGCGGATGACCGTCGCGATCCGCACGAGCGCGACATCGCCCCGGTCGTGGCCATACGTATCGTTGATCTGCTTGAAATGATCGGCGTCGATCATCAACAGCGCGCCTTGCGCGGCATCGCCGCTGTGCTGCATCGCCTTTTCGACATGCGCGACCAGCGCACGCCGGTTGAGGCATTTCGTCAGATGATCGGTTGATGCGAGTTCGGCAAGCTGATGGTTCGCACTCGCCAGCTCCCGCATCTTGAGCGTCAGGTAGAAAAACAGCGGCCCCGCGAGGATGATCGGCAAAACCGCGGCGCTGATCAAACCCTGTCGCAGGGCATCATCGTCGAAATTGCGAAACGCGATCCAGTTATAGGTCAGCGAAATGGCAAGGCAGCCAAGCGTGCCGCAGATCGTCCAGCGCGCAAGCATCGATGCGCCGCGTCTCGATATCCGGCTACGCGCGGATGGGGGCATACTGTCCAAGCCGTCCCTCCTCCAAGTCAGCTTTTCCCGATTTTTAGTCGCCGCGAATAAAGATTCGGTTAGACGAAGCGCCCGTTTTGTCGGGACCTGTCCATCTTCCTGTTAAGGCAGTGCACAAATGGCGATTGCCCAGGCTTTACAAACGCAAAGCGAGGTTGGAATATCCCGCCCAATCCGGGCTCGATCCAGATCCGGGCGTAAACCAGACTCAGGAACACTCTCCAAAGGGAGGCATAGCATATGTCCAATTTCCGCAAGATCTTTGCTGCTTCGGTGGCAGGCACGGCCCTGCTGGCAGCCGGCGCCGCATCCGCGCAGGAAGAGATCAACGTCGGCATCATCCTCGGCTTCACCGGCCCGCTCGAAAGCATCACGCCGGGCATGGCCGCAGGCGCAGAGCTGGCTTTCTCGGAAGTCAATGAAAGCGGCCTTCTGCTCGACGGCTCGACGTTGAACCCGATCCGCGCCGATTCCACCTGCATCGACAACGCTGCTGCGACCGCTGCTGCCGAGCGCCTCGTGACGACCGACAACATCGCCGCCATCATGGGTGCCGACTGCTCTGGCGTGACGATCGGCATCGTCAATGCCGTCGCCGTACCGAACGGCGTCGTCATGATCTCGCCATCGGCGACGTCGCCTGCGCTGACCACGATCGAGGACAACGACTACTTCTTCCGCACCGCACCGTCGGATGCACGCCAGGGTGAAGTTCTGACCGAAGTCCTGACCAGCAACGATATCTCGTCGGTCGCCGTTTCCTACACCAACAACGACTACGGCAAGGGCTTCTCCGACGCCTTCGTCGCGGCCTTCGAGGCGGCCGGCGGCACGGTGACGATCGCCGCTCCGCATGATGACGGCAAGGGTGACTATTCGGCCGAAGTCGGCGCGCTCGCGGCGGCCGGCGGCGACCTTCTCGTCGTCCTCGGCTATGTCGACCAGGGTGGCGTCGGCATCATCCGCTCGTCCGTCGATACCGGCGCGTTTGATCGCTTCGCGCTCGGTGACGGCATGTACGGCCAGAGCCTGATCGACGCGATCGGCGACGATCTCGAAGGCACGCTCGGCGTTCTGCCGGGCGCGGAAGGCGAAGGCTCCGAGCTGTTCGCCGGCCTTGCCGAAACTGCCGGCTTCGACCCGACCAGCTCCTACACCGGCGAAAGCTACGACGCGGCGGCGCTGATCGCGCTCGCCATGCAGAAGGCCGGCTCGGCCGACCGCACCGCGATCCGCGACGCGATCCTCGAGGTCGCCAACGAGCCGGGCGAGCCGATCCTGCCGGGTGAGCTTGCCAAGGGCCTCCAGATCCTCGCCGATGGCGGCGACATCGACTATGTCGGCGTCACCAATGTCGAGCTGATCGGCCCCGGCGAAGCTGCCGGCACCTACCGCGAGTACATCGTCGAGAACGGCGAGTTCAAGACTGTCGGCTATCGCTGATCTTCGGCAAGTCGTGTAAGATTATGGCCCGGCGATAACCTCGCCGGGCCATTTTCGTTCAAAATCGTCGCACTCACGAGACTGTTTGAGTCCCGCTATCGACTTTTGGGTTTTCAATCGCTATTGGCGCTCCCACGAATTGCGGGGCGTCAGGCCGTAGCCTTGCAAATCCGGCGCGGGGGAGCGTCAGGGACCGTTGCGAGAGCCGATGCGCAAACGCGCATGACGGGCTGCCGTATCGGATTGCACCCCTTGCGACGGCACAATCAAGAAAAACGCGGCCAAGGGGAATTGCATGATCAAAGTGGACGATCTGCATATGCATTTTGGGGGCATCAAGGCGGTCGATGGCGCAAGCATCGAAATCGCCAAGGGCTCCATCACCGGTCTCATAGGCCCGAACGGTGCCGGAAAGACCACGCTCTTCAACGTCATCGCAGGTCATTACAAGCCGACATCGGGTACGGTCTGGCTCGACGGCGAGGACATCACCGGCATGGCGCCGCACGAGCTTTTCCACATGGGATTGCTGCGCACCTTCCAGATCGCGCACGAATTCTCGACGCTGACCGTGCGCGAGAACCTGATGATGGTGCCGCCGGCCCAGCCCGGCGAAATGCTCGTGGATGTGTGGTTGCGGCCGGGCAAGGTTCGCGAACGCGAAATCGAAGTGCGCAGGCGCGCCGACGAAGTCATCGAATTCCTCGAGATCAGCCACGTCGCCGACGAACTGGCCGGCAACCTCTCCGGCGGCCAGAAAAAGCTTCTGGAACTTGGCCGCACCATGATGGTCGACGCCAAGATCGTCTTTCTCGACGAGGTCGGCGCGGGCGTCAACCGCACCCTTTTGAACACGCTCGGCGATGCGATCATCCGCCTCAACAAGGAACGCGGCTACACGTTCTGCATGATCGAGCACGACATGGATTTCATCGGCCGTCTTTGCGACCCCGTCATCGTGATGGCGGAAGGGCATGTGCTGGCCGAAGGCACCGCCGACGAGGTCAAGGCCAACGAGCAGGTCATCGAGGCCTATCTCGGTACGGGCCTTCGCGAAAGGCCGAAGAAGGGAGCCGTCCAATGAGCTTCCTGATCGGTGAGAACATGACCGGCGGCTACGGCGGCGCGGACATTCTCCACTCCTGCACCATCGCCGTCGAGAAAGGCGAGATCGCCGTCATCGTCGGCCCCAACGGCGCGGGCAAGTCGACCGCCATGAAGGCGATGTTCGGCATGCTGGGCCTGCGCGAAGGCCAGGTGCGCCTCGGCGAGACGGACATCACCACCCTGTCGCCGCAGGATCGCGTGAAGGCAGGAATGGGCTTCGTGCCGCAGACCTCCAACGTTTTCGTCACGATGAGCGTCCAGGAAAATCTGGAAATGGGCGCCTATATCCGCACCGACGATTTCTCCGACACGATGGCGCAGGTCTTCGACCTGTTCCCGATCCTGAAAGAGAAGCGCAAGCAGCCGGCGGGCGAACTGTCAGGCGGCCAGCGCCAGCAGGTCGCGGTCGGCCGCGCGCTGATGACCCAGCCTTCGGTCCTGATGCTCGACGAGCCGACGGCGGGCGTTTCGCCGATCGTCATGGACGAACTCTTCGACCGCATCCTCGACGTCGCCGCCACAGGCATCGCCGTCATGATGGTGGAGCAGAACGCGCGTCAGGCGCTCGCGATCGCGGATCGCGGCTACGTGCTCGTTCAGGGTCGCAACCGCTTCACCGATACCGGCGAAGCGCTTCTCGCCAATCCCGAGGTTCGCGCCTCGTTCCTGGGAGGTTGACGATGGATTTTCTCAATGCCCTCGTCATGTTCGCCAATTTCGTGTTCCTGCCGGGTCTGGCCTATGGCGCGCAGCTCGCGCTCGGCGCGCTCGGCATCACGCTCGTCTTCGGCATTCTTCGCTTTTCCAATTTCAGCCATGGCGACCTGATGGCCTTCGGCACCATGATCACCATCCTGGTGACCTGGTGGCTGATCGGCGCCGGCATCACGCTCGGGCCATTGCCGACCGCGCTTCTGGCACTGCCGATCGGCATTGTCGGCGCAATCCTCATGTCGCTCGCCATCGATCGCCTCGTGTTCCGCTTCTATCGGCGGCAAAAATCGGCTTCGATCGTGCTGGTCATGGCCTCGGTCGGTGTCATGTTCATTCTGAACGGCATCGTCCGCCTCATCATCGGCCCCAACGATCAGCGCTTCGCCGATGGCGAACGCTTCCTGATCACGGTGCGCGAGTTCCGTGAATGGACCGGCCTTGCCGAGGGACTGGCGATCCGCCTGCCCGTCGCGATCACGGTCGTCGTCGCGGTCGTCGTCGTCATCGCCCTGTTCTGGTTCCTCAACTATTCGCGCACCGGCAAGGCCATGCGCGCCTATTCGGACAATGAGGATCTGGCGCTTCTGTCGGGCATCAACCCGGACAAGGTCGTGCGGGTGACGTGGATCATCGCGGCGGCGCTGGCGACCATCGCAGGCGTGCTCTACGGCCTCGACAAGAGCTTCCGCCCCTTCACCTACTTCCAGCTTCTCCTGCCGATGTTCGCAGCCGCGATCGTCGGCGGCATCGGCCAGCCGATCGGCGCGATCGCGGGCGGCTTCGTCGTCGCCTTTTCGGAGGTGACGCTGACCTACGCCTACAGGCGGGTGCTCGAATATATGGGCTTCCAGCCTGAAGGGCTCGTGCAGCTCCTGTCCACCGAATACAAATTCGCGATCTCCTTCGTCATTCTGGTGATCGTCCTTCTCATCCGGCCGACCGGCATATTCCGCGGGAGAGTGCTGTGAGCAATCGCAACCGCATCATCGTTCTCTACAGCGCCATGGCGGCGCTGCTCCTGATCGTCGGCTTTTTCCAGAGCTGGACGCTTGCCGTCACGATCCTGAATTTGTGCCTGATCTCCGCAATCATGGCTCTCGGGGTCAACATTCAGTGGGGCTATGCCGGCCTGTTCAATGTCGGCATCATGGGCTTTGCCGCGCTCGGCGGCCTTGCCGGCGTGCTCGTCGCGATGCCGCCCGTTCCCGGCGCATGGTCGGCAGGCGGCGTCGGTATCGGCCTGTCGGCGATCGCGCTGCTGGGCACCATCGGGCTGATCGTGCTGGTGCGTTCGCGCATTCGTGGCAAGCGGGGCAACGCGATCGCGATCCTGATCGCCGTTGTCGGCTATTTCGTGATCCGCCATTTCTTCGATCCGGCCGTAGCCGCCATCGAAAGCTATGACGCCGCGCGCACCGGCTATCTCGGCGGCCTCGGCCTGCCGATCGTCCTGTCGTGGTTTGTCGGCGGCCTTTTTGCGGCCGGTGCGGCATGGATCGTCGGAAAGGTCGCACTCGGGCTTCGGGCCGACTATCTGGCCATCGCCACGCTCGGCATTTCCGAGATCATCATCGCCATCATGCGCAACGAGGAATGGCTCACACGCGGCGTCAAGAACGTCGCCGGCCTGCCCCGCCCCGTCGCCTACGAAGTGCAGTTGCAGCAGCAGCCATGGTTCCTCGACCTCGCCACGACGCTGGGAATGCACCCTGCCTTCGCCTCGTCGCTCTATGTGCGCGTGTCCTATGCGCTCCTGTTCGCGGTCGTGCTGATCATCATCATGTTCCTCGCCGAACGGGCCCTGAACTCGCCCTGGGGCCGCATGATGCGCGCCATCCGCGACAACCGCGACGCCGCCGCCGCGATGGGCAAGAACGTCACCAAACGCCATCTCCAGGTCTTCGTCCTGGGCTCAGCCGTGGTCGGCGTCGCCGGCGCGATGCTGACGACGCTCGACGGACAGTTCACGCCCGGCCAGTACCAGCCCCTGCGTTTCACCTTCCTGATCTGGGTGATGGTGATCGTCGGCGGGTCCGGCAACAATTGGGGCGCGGTCCTCGGCGGTTTCCTGATCTGGTTCGTCTGGGTCGAGGCGGAGCCCGTCGGCGGCTGGCTGATGTCGGTCCTGACCTCGGGTCTCGGCCCCACGAACGCGCTCCGGCTCCATCTCGTCGACGCCGCACCCTATATGCGACCGCTGATGATGGGCCTCATCCTGCTGCTGTGCCTGCGCTTTGCACCGCGCGGGCTGATCCCCGAGCGCGTCTCACGCGCCAGGCACTGACACGAAAAAGGGCGGCATCGAGCCGCCCTTTTGTTTGAGTGACTTGAGCGGTTTTAACGTCGAGGAATAGATTCCTGTGACGAGCACAGGAATCCATGCCTCAACCGTCCCACCTGCACCACGGCGCCGAACTCTCTCAAATCGCCGCTTCGATCAGCGCCTTCGCGTCCTCGCTCGCCCATTCGGCCGGCCCGTTCATGTGGCCGAGCAGGCAGCCGTCGGCATCGACCAGCAGCGTTACCGGCAGGCCGAGCGCCAGGTTGCGGCGGCGAAGTTCGTTGAAGATCCCGAGTGTGTTGTCGCGGTAATAGCCGAGCGAGGCGACGCCGATCTCGTCGAGAAACGCGGTCGGCTTCTCGTCGTCGCCGGTATCGACATTGACGGCGACGACCTCGAACGTCTCGCCGCCCATTTCGTCCTGCAACTCGTTCAGCGCCGGCATCTCCTCGCGGCACGGCGCGCACCACGTCGCCCAAAGATTGACGAGCGTCACCTTGCCGATATCGCTGAGTTGCATTCTTGTGCCCTGCGGGTCGTTGAAGGCGAGATCGCCGACGAGGCGCGGCGGATCGGCCGGCAGCATCGCCGCCACTTCACCTGTGATCAGCGGGTCGAGCAGTGCGACCTTTTCGGTCTTCGCCTCACAGGCGGCGGCAGCGGCGGGATCGACTGCGGCAGTCGCGGGAGCCTGCTCGTTGTTGCCAGATGGCCCGCCCATCACGTATACGCCGAGCGCACCGGCCAAAACGCCGGCGACGGCCGCGAGCCCGATCAGCCGGCCCGTCGGAAGGTTCGATTGTCCATTAGCCATAATCTGTCTCCGGGGACGCGGAATATCACGATGAGCGAAAAGAAGGCCAGCAACCAGATGTGGGGCGGACGATTTGCCTCGGGTCCAGCCGCGATCATGGAAGCGATCAACGCCTCCATCGGCTTCGACAGGAAGCTTTACGCGCAGGACATCCGCGGCTCGCTCGCACAGGCGGACATGCTGGCAGAGCAAGGCATCATCACGACCGAGGACCGCGACAAGATCGTTGGCGGCCTGAACCAGATCAAGCAGGAAATCGAAGCCGGCACGTTCGAGTTTTCGGCGCGCCTCGAAGACATCCACATGAATGTCGAGGCGCGGCTCGCCGACCTGATCGGCCCCGCCGCCGGACGGCTTCACACGGCCCGCTCGCGCAATGACCAGGTGGCACTGGATTTCCGCCTTTGGGTGAAGGAGGAATTGCAGCGCCTCGATGCCGCGCTGACCGGCCTGATCGACGCATTCCTGACCCGCGCGGAAGAACACGCCGCGACCGTCATGCCCGGCTTCACCCATCTCCAGACCGCCCAGCCCGTCACTTTCGGCCATCACTGCATGGCCTATGTCGAGATGTTCGGGCGCGACCTGTCGCGCGTGCGCGATGCAATCGAGCGCATGGACGAATCGCCGCTTGGCGCAGCCGCCCTTGCCGGCACCGGCTTTCCGATCGATCGCCAGATGACGGCGAAAGCGCTCGGCTTCCGCGAACCGACCCGCAACTCAATCGATACCGTGTCCGACCGCGATTTCGCGCTCGAATTTCTGTCGACCGCGTCGATCTGCGCGACGCATCTGTCGCGTCTAGCCGAAGAGATCGTCATCTGGTCGACACCGCAATTCGGCTTCGTGCGCCTGTCCGACCAGTATTCGACCGGCTCCTCCATCATGCCGCAGAAGAAGAACCCGGACGCCGCCGAACTCATCCGTGCCAAGACCGGCCGCATCAACGGCCACATGATCGCGCTTTTGACGGTCATGAAGGGCCTGCCGCTCGCCTATTCGAAGGACATGCAGGAAGACAAGGAAGCCGTATTCGACGCGGCCGAAACGCTCGACCTGATGGTCGCCGCCATGACCGGCATGATTTCCGACATGACCGTCCAGAGCGCCGCGATGAAGAAGGCGGCCGGCTCCGGCTATTCCACCGCGACCGACCTTGCCGACTGGCTGGTGCGCGAAGCGGGCCTGCCCTTCCGCGAGGCGCATCATGTGACGGGCCGCGCCGTCGCGCTGGCGGAGGAAAAAAAGGTGACGCTCGACCGGCTGTCGCTCGTCGACCTGAAGGCCATCGACGAGCGCATCACCGACGACATCTTCTCGGTTCTCTCCGTGCAGGCGTCGGTGAAAAGCCGCACCTCCTTCGGCGGCACCGCTCCGCAGGAAGTGCGCCGCCAGATAAGCTACTGGCGAAAGCGTCTGAAACAGGATGCAGGCCGCGCCAAACTTCGCTAAAGACGAACATCAATCGCATCGATCCGGACGAGGCTCATGGCATCAGGCAGGTTTTTCGCGTCGCTCGCACTCGTGATGGCAGTATCCGTCGCCGTTTCGGCCTGCGGTCGCCGCCCCGGCTCGCTGGACACGCCCTATCAGGCGGCAATCGACGCCCGTCAGGAAGCTGCCGACAACGACCAGCCCTTGCCGCCGGAGCCGACACCGCCGGTCGCCGATCGCCCGTTCATCCTCGACCGCCTTCTCTAAAGAAGCATCGCCCGTGAACCATTTCGATTATCGCAACGGTGTGCTGCATGCCGAGGACGTATCCGTGCTCGACATCGCGGCCGAAATCGGCACGCCATTCTACTGCTACTCCACTGCCACGTTGACGCGCCACTATAAGGTCTTCGCGGATGCCTTCGCGGACATGGACGCACTCGTCTGCTACGCGATGAAGGCCAACTCCAACCAGGCGGTCCTGAAGACGCTCGCAAATCTCGGCGCAGGCGCCGACGTGGTCTCGGAGGGCGAATTGCGCCGCGCGCTGGCGGCCGGCATCCCCGCGCAAAGAATCGTGTTTTCCGGCGTCGGCAAGACCGCGCGGGAGATGGATCTCGCGCTTTCCGCAGACATCCATTGCTTCAACGTCGAATCCGAGTCCGAACTCGAACTCCTGTCCGAACGCGCGCAGATGGCCGGCAGGACCGCGCCGGTGTCGCTGCGAATCAACCCGGATGTCGATGCGAAGACCCACGTGAAGATTTCGACCGGCAAGGCCGAGAACAAATTCGGCATCGCCTGGAAGCGCGCCCGCGCGGCCTATGCGCGCGCCGCCGAACTGCCGGGCCTCAAGATCATCGGCATCGACACCCATATCGGCAGCCAGATCACCGAACTCCAGCCGTTCGACGATGCCATCGCGCTGCTGATCGACCTCGTCGGCCAGCTCAAAGCCGACGGTCATGCGATCGAGCATGTGGATATCGGCGGCGGGCTGGGCATCCCCTATCATTTCGACAACCAGCCCCCGCCCTTGCCGGACGCCTATGCCGAGACGGTTCGCCGCCGCCTGAAGCCGCTCGGGCTCAAGGTGATCTTCGAACCCGGACGCCTGATCGCCGGAAATGCCGGCATTCTCGTCAGCCAGATCATCTATGTGAAGGAAGGCGAGGCGAAGAACTTCCTGATCGTCGATGCGGCGATGAACGATCTCGTGCGGCCGACGCTTTACGATGCGTTCCACGAAATCCGTCCCGTCGTGGAACCGGGCATGGAGGCCGCGCGCATGATTGTCGACATCGTCGGCCCGGTCTGTGAGACCGGTGACTATCTCGGACAGGCTCGCGACCTGCCGGCGATGAAAGCGGGCGACCTGATCTACGTAGCGACGGCCGGCGCCTATGGTGCGGTCCAGGCCGGCACCTACAATTCGCGCCTTTTGGTGCCCGAAGTGTTGGTTTCCGGCGATCGTTTCCATGTCGTGCGCCCGCGCCCGACCTATGACGACCTGATCGGCCTCGATTCAGTGCCGGACTGGCTGGAATAGCACCCGCATTTCACGATTTGGTGGCCGGCCTCGCCTTCGCCGCGTTTGCTGTTATCCTGCCCGGTGAACGCAAGGACGGCGAATGGCATTTGAGCGCCTCAGATTGAGCGAACTTTTCAGGCCGGGCCGCATCGTCGGCCTGCGGCGCACGCGGCTCGCCACGCGGGCGACGATCCTGACCGAACGCCTCTGGCCGCTCGTCCTGCCCCTGTTGACCGTCATCAGCCTGTTCGTCAGCCTTTCATGGCTCGGCGTTTTCCGTCTCCTGCCGGATTGGCCACGCCTCATCCTCGTCGCGCTTTTCGCCATCGCTGCCATCGCCGCGCTCTGGCCGCTGCGCGCCATGCGTCTTCCGTCATCCAGCGATGTCGACCGGCGTATCGAAACCGCCAATGCCCTGCGCCACGCGCCGCTCCGCAGCCAGGACGACCGGCTTGCGGGAGATGCGGACCCATTTGCCGCCGCGCTCTGGCAGGAGCATCGCAAGCGCCTGTCGGCGCAACTGACCGGCTTGCGCGGCCAGCTTCCGCACACGCGCATTCCCGAGCGCGATCCATGGGCGCTGCGCGCCATCGCGCCGCTCCTTCTGGTCGTCGCCTTCGCCTATTCGCTCGGTCCCGGCGGCGGCTCGCTGGGCGATGGCTTCCGCGCTGCTGCCGGGCCGCAATCCGTTCCCCCGCGCATCGACGCATGGGTCACGCCGCCGGCCTATACCGGGCAGGCGCCGCTCTATCTGACGGCCGAGGCGAACCGCGAGCAATCCATGTTCACCGTGCCGCAAGGGTCCAATGTCGCGGTCCGCGTCATGGGCGGCTCCGGCTCGGAGCAACTCGTTTTTCTCGATGCCCACACCGCCGCCGAGACGGCGCTTCAATCCGAGACCGTAACGGAGACGACGCCCCGCCGCGGCACGACGGCCGCCGCAAGCCAGTTCTCCGGCGTGCTGGACGCGGACGGGCTCCTCTCCTTGAAACGCGGCGCGGAAGGCGACGACATCGCGTCATGGTCGTTCAACGTGACGCCCGACGATCCGCCCGTAATCAACCTGACCGACGAGCCGACGCAGGCAGCCAACGGCACGTTGCAGTTGAACTACGAGGTGAGCGACGATTACGGCGTCGCATCGGCGCAGGCGCTCTTCGAACCTGCGGACGCGGTGGAAAACGCACGCCCGCTCTACGACGCGCCCGAAATGCGCCTGACGCTTCCCCGCCGCAGTGGCGAGGACAACGCCGCGCGCACCTCGCGCGACCTGACTGATCATCCGTGGGCGGGAACGCTTGTCGAGATGGTGCTGGAGGCTGAGGACGGCGCGGCACAGACGGGTCGAAGCGAACCGACGCGCTTCACCCTCCCCGAGCGCCCCTTCCGCAATCCGCTGGCGCTCGCGCTCATCGAACAGCGCCAGATACTGGCGCTCGACGCCAACGCCAAGCCGCGCGTCGTGGATCTGATGGATGCGATCACGTTGCGCCCCGAGGACACGATCCCGGAACTGACGCATTATCTCGGCATCATGGCGGCCCGCTCGCGGCTCGATGAAGCGCGCACGGACGACCAGTTGCGCGGCGTGGTCGATTATCTGTGGGAAATCGCCGTCACCATTGAGGACGGTGCGCTGAGCGATGCCGAACGACGTCTGCGCATGGCGCAGGAAGCCTTGCAGGAAGCGCTCGAGGACGGCGCGTCCGACGAGGAGATCGCCGAACTGATGGCCGAATTGCGCGAGGCGATGCAGGAGTTTCTGCGTGAATTCGCCGAGCGCGCCATGCAGAACCCGCAATCGGCCATGCCGATGCCGGATGACATGCAGCAATTGAGCCAGAGCGATCTGGAGCGGATGATGGACCAGATCGAGAACCTCGCCCGGTCCGGCGCGCGCGACGAAGCGCAGGAACTCCTGTCGCAGCTTCAGGACATGATGAACAATCTGCAGGCCGGCAACCAGCAACAACAGCAGGGCGGCGGCGAGCAGAGCGAAATGAACCAGCAGCTCAACCAGTTGGGCGAACTCATGCGCCGCCAGCAGGAACTGATGAACGAGACCTTCCGCATGCAGCAGGGCGAACAGGTCGAGCCGGGTCAGGGCGGCCAGATGTCGCCCGAGGACTTCGCCGACGCGATGCGCCAGCTACAGGAGGGACAGGGTCAGATTCAGCAGGATCTTCAGGCGATGATGGAGGCGCTGGAAGGCATGGGGCTCGAGCCCGGCGAGGGCTTCGGCGAATCCGGCGAGGCGATGGGCCGCGCCGGCGATGCGCTCGGCGAAGGCCAGGGCGAACGCGCCGTCGGCGAGCAGGGCCAGGCGCTTGAGGCGCTGCGGCGCGGCGCGCAGGACATGATGCAGCAGATGCAGCAGGCCATGGAAGGCGAAGGCGGCGGCCAGCAGCCGGGCGGACGCAGCCGCCAGGGCGCCGACCGCGACCCGCTCGGCCGCCCCCGCGCCACGACCGGCCCCGATTTCGGCGACACCGTCCGCGTTCCCGACGAGATCGACGTCCAGCGCGCGCGGCAGATTCTGGAATCCATCCGCGAGCGGCTGGGCAATGCGCTCAGCCCCGAATTGGAACGCGATTATCTGGAACGGCTGCTGGAGATGCGGTGAGAGAGGTTACGCTGCGCCTGTCATGAACGGCGAGGCATGGATTCCTGTGCCGAGCACAGGAATGACGGCATTAAAAGTTGATGCCAATCTCACACGGCTAAGATTTTCTTTGCCGACTCTACCATCGTCATTCCTGTGCTCGTCACAGGAATCCATGCCTCGACGCAGGCACCAGAACGACTTGCGTTTAATGCATCAGCGCGCGCGATACCGCCGAGCGGATATCGGCGAGCGTAAACGGCTTGTCGACGACATCGAGCACGACGCGTTCGAGATCGCTCGCCCGCTCGCGCTGGTCGGCGTAGCCGGTCATCAGCAGGATGCGCAGCGCCGGGAAGGTCGCTTTCGCCTCTTTCGCCATTTCGATGCCGTCCATGGCCGGCATGCGGATGTCTGACAGCACGAGATCGTAAGCCCCCGCCTCGCGGGTCAGAATCTCAAGCCCCTCCATCCCGTCTTCCGCGATTTCGACCAGATGCCCGTCGACCGCGAGCGCGCGCGCCGTAAATGCACGGACCGAGGCATCGTCCTCGACGACCAGAATGCGCTTCATTCCGCATCTCCCTTGACCACGCCCACGAAAGGCAGTTCGCGGAAGGCGTGGGCGACATCCATGCCGTAGCCGACGACGAAATAGTCGGGACACTCGAAACCGGTGAAATCGGCGTCGAGATCGGTCTGCCGGCGCATCGTCTTGTCGAGCAGCACGGCGATGGAAACGCTTTTCGCGCCGCGCGACATCATCAGTTCGCGCGTGAATTTCAGCGTCTTGCCCGATTCCAGAATGTCGTCGATCAGGAGCACGTCGCGCCCGGCGACCTCGTTGTCGATGTCGCGCAGCACCCGCACTTCGCCGCTCGTCGTCCCCGCGCCGTAGCTGGAAATGAAGATGAACTCCACTTCCGGCGACAGTCCCGTATCGTGCATGGCGCGGATGAGATCGGCGGCGAAGATGAACGAACCCTTGAGGATCGAGATGACCAAGAGGTCCTCGTAATCCCGCTCGGCGATTTCCTTGGCGAGTTCGAGATTGCGCCGGGCGATGGCCGAGGCGGAATAGAGAACTTCGATATCCTTGCCGCGGACGACGGGCATTAGCGGCTTCCTTCCTGAAACGTGATCGATACGGATGCGACGCCGTTTGCCGGAGCGTCGAGACGGCTGGAAAACCCGTAATTCGCGCCCGGCGCAAGGGGGGAACGGTCGGTTTCCAGATAATAGCGCGTGGTCGCCCCGCCCGTTTCCATCACAGCAATCGTGATCGGCGGCACGGGCAGCGCGTTCGCGCCATGGTTTCGCACCGAGCCTTCGACGAGCAGATGCGCGTTGCCGTCGGCGCGCAGAAGGCGGCTCGTCACATCCTCGATCTGCAGCGCCTGCGCCGGTGCGTTGCGGATGGTGGCGGCCAAGGGCTCCAGTACGAGCCGGTGTCCTCCCGACATCCAGAACGCAAGGAAGACGGAGAGAAGGCAGGTCGACCAGAATAGAAGCGGGCTGGCCTTGCGGCCTTTCAGTGTCTGGCTTTCGCCGTTCTCGACGGAGCGCGTCTCTGCCGCAACAGGTTCCTCGACGGCCCGGCGCGCGGTCTGCACGTTTCCCGCCTCAGGGATTACCTGCCCGGAGACGAGCCTGCTATGATCGGGAACGCCCTGCATGGCGATGAGACAGCTCCTGCCGGTTCTTTGTCCTGAACTACCCGCTAATCGTTAAAGCTTCGCTTGATCGGTCCCGATACGCCAGCGCAGGCGGCCTGCGAATTTGGACGTGGGACCATGACACGCTGCCATCTTGCGACGAATGAGAGATCGGCATGGAAAACTACGAGATCGTTTTCGTGATGGTCGCCGTCATCGTCTTTATATGCCTCTGCGTTCTTGCCTGGATGGACCGCCACAGCGATCGCCTCAACTATCGTTTCTCGCGGCATCGGCGGCGCGCGCCGGCATGGCTTCGGGAGATACACAGGAACGGCGAAAGCGGCCGACGCGACGACGATGAAGGCAAGCCTTAGTTTTTTAACCCCCCGTTAACTATGCCGGACCAAGGTTGAAATCTCGCCTGCCTCGTGCGCAGTTCTGATTCCGGTGAAGGTCGGTGCGGTGATCCATTTCGAAAATGTCGGCTTGCGCTATGGGATGGGCACGGAAGTGCTGCGCGACGTCTCGTTCCATGTGCCGGCGCGCTCCTTCCAGTTCCTCACCGGACCGTCCGGCGCGGGCAAGACGACGCTTTTGCGCCTGCTTTTCATGTCGCTGAAGCCCACGCGCGGCCTCATCACCGTTTTCGGCAAGGATCGGTCCCGAATCTCGGCGCGTGACCTGCCGGCCATGCGCCGGCGCATCGGCGTCGTGTTCCAGGATTTTCGCCTGCTCGACCATATGACGACCTATGAGAACGTGGCGCTGCCCCTGCGGGTGCGCGGTCGCGACGAATCCAGCTATCGCCAGGACGTGATCGAGCTTTTGAAATGGGTCGGGCTGGGAGAGCGCATGCATGTTCTGCCGCCCGTCCTTTCCGGCGGCGAGAAGCAGCGCGCTGCGATCGCCCGCGCGCTGATCGAGCAGCCGGACATGCTTCTGGCCGACGAGCCGACCGGCAATGTCGATCCGCCGCTGGCGCGTCGCCTGCTGCGTCTTTTCATGGAACTGAACCGGCTCGGCACGGCCGTCGTCATCGCGACCCACGATCTCACGTTGATGGATCAGGTCGATGCGCGGCGCATGGTTCTGACCGGTGGCAGGCTCGACATCTATGACTGAGATCGCCGAACCGGCCGTCGCAATGCCCGCCCGCCGCATGAGGCGCGCGCCCACTCCGATCGTCCCGGTGCAGAACGTTGCCGGCACGGCGCTCGTCGTCGTCATCGCCATCATGACGTTCCTGTCCTGTCTGACGCTCGGCGCGGTCACGCTGGTAAGGGACGCATCGAGCGCCTGGCAGACCGAAATCTCGCGCGAGGCGACGATCCAGATCAAGCCGGCCGACGGCATCGATATGGAAACCTCGCTGCTTGCCGCCCAGCGCATCGCGGCAGGTTTTGCCGGCGTGCGTTCCGCATCCATCGTTGACGAGGCCGCAACCGCGCGCCTGCTGGAGCCGTGGCTCGGAACCGGCCTCGATCTCGATGAACTGCCGGTGCCGCGCCTGATCGTCGTCACCATCGATCCGCTCGCCCCGCCGGACTTTCCGACCATGCGAGCCCTGCTGTCCGGCGAGGTGCCCGGCGCCTCGCTGGACGATCACCGCACATGGGCCGACCGGCTGGTCGCGATGGCGAACACGACCGTGGCGATCGGCCTGTCCATCCTTGCCCTGATGCTGGCGGCGACCGTGCTCACCGTCGTCTTCGCAACGCGCGGCGCGATGGACGGCAACGGCCACATCATCGAAGTCCTGCATTTCGTGGGCGCGGAAGCGCGCTTCATCGCGGGCGAATTTCGGCGCCACTTCCTGTGGACCGGCCTTAAGGGGGCCGCGATCGGCGGAGCCGCCGCCATCGTCGTCTTCATCGGATTTGCGATCTGGTCCTCGGCAAATCTAGCGACACCGGAGGGCGATCAGGCGGCCGCCCTGTTCGGCAATTTCGCGATCGGCCCCACCGGCTATCTGGGCGTGGCGCTGGTGGCCGCCACCGTCACGATCTTGACCGGCGCGACGACGCATTTGACGGTCGCCGGCTATCTTTCCGAACTCGACGGACGCCAGAACGCCTGACGTTTAGCGCCTTCGATGGAAATCTTTTGTGTGTTCGCGCGTTTCGGGGCACTACCTTAGTGAGGATTCGCCGCGCAAAGGCGTGCGGCGCGAAAATTGTGGTGCTCAAGGACATGCGAGGACGCAGCGCGTATGAATTAAAGCGCGACACGGCAAGGCGGGGTCTGCCGGCGCTGGTTCGCGCCTCGATCATCGTGGTTCTGTGCCTCGGCTTCGTGTTCGCGGGCGGCTTTCTGGTGTTCGCAACCCATGTCGGACGGCTGGAGACGCCGGCGGACCCTGGCAGCGCCGATGCCATCATCGTCCTGACCGGCGGCGTGGCACGCCTCGACGCCGCGGTTCAGCTCCTGCAGGAGGGACGCGGCAAGCGGCTGCTCATTTCCGGCGTGAACCCGGTCGCCCGCCCGCTCGACATCCAGCGCGCGACCGGCGCCGACGGCGACCTCTTCACCTGTTGCGTCGACATCGACCGCGACGCGCTCGACACGATCGGCAACGCCGCCGAGAGCGCCAAATGGCTCGAGCAGAACGCGTTTCGAAGCGCGATCGTCGTCACCAACAATTATCACATGCCGCGCAGCCTTCTCGAAATGGGCCATGCGCTGCGCAATGCACGGCTCACGCCCTATCCCGTCGTGACGAACCGGCTCGACGGCGGCCAGTGGCTGGGAAGCCGCAGCGCGCTGCGGGTGTTGTTCACCGAATACACCAAATATCTCGCGGCTCTGGCGCGCACCACCGTCCTGCCGCCGCGCGCGGGCAATCCGGCTTCGGTCGTCGTGGAGGCGGGAGCGACGCCTGACTCGGTGGAGCGCTGAAAAGACTAGACCGGCATTTGCCTTTGCGGCGCCATCGTGTAACCAGCGACGGCCTGAAACAGTGCGAGCCCGCCAGATGCTGCAAATCCGTTCGCTGGCCTTCAACGTGGCCTTTTATGCGAGCCTGATCGTCCAGATGCTCGTCTGGACGCCGATCTACTTCTTCCTGCCGCGCCATCTGGCCTGGTTCGTTCCGCGCGCATGGTCGCGTTCAAGCCTGTGGCTGATGAAGGTGATCGCCGGCACGCATCAGAAGATCGAGGGCGTCGAGAACCTTCCGCAAGGCGGATACATCCTCGCGCCCAAGCATCAGTCGCTGTGGGACACGATCTCTTTCTTCCCGTACATGGCCGACCCTGTCTACATCCTGAAACGGGAGTTGATGTGGATTCCGTTCTTCGGCTGGTATGTCGGCAAGATGAAGATGATCCCGATCCATCGCGGCAGCCGTTCCAAGGCGCTGCGGCAGGCCGTGAAAGTCGCGCGCGAGCGCATGGCTGAGGGCCGCCAACTGATCGTCTATCCCGAAGGCACCCGCCGCCCGCCCGGCGCGGAACCGGCTTATAAATACGGCATTGCCGAGCTTTATGCGCAATTGAACGTGCCGGTCATTCCAGTCGCCCACGTCGCCGGCCTTTATTGGCCGCGCCGCAAGTTCCTGCGCTACCCCGGCACGATCCACGCGAAGTTCCTGCCCGCCATCGAGCCCGGCCTGGAAAAGGAAGTGTTTCTCGAACGCCTCGTGCGCGAGACGGAAGCGGCCTGCGACGAGCTTCTGATCGAGGTCGCGCGCGACCCGAAGGGACCGCCATTGCCGCAGACCGCTCTGGACCGGCTCAAGACGCTCGGCGTCGAACCTGCACCACGATCTACCTGATTCGCCTCGCGACGTTTTCGAGCCACTGATCGCGGATGCCGAGCGCATCCAGATGCGCGACGGTGTTGAGGACATATTCCTCGTTCGGACCCGACACGCCGACCGCGCCATTGACGGCCAGCGCGGCATGCTCGGCATCGAGTCGCCCGGCATATTGCGGGTGGCCGCGATCGACCACATAGGTCAGCGCCTCGACCATCGGCCCGTTTTCGAGCCGCACCGGCAAAAGGCGTTCGTGATAGACATTGGTAACGAGTTCGCGCTCGCGCAGATAGGTCGTGACCTCGTCGCGCAGCGCATCGGGCACGCGAAACGCCATGCCGATGCAGGAGCCTCCACGGTCGAGGCCCAGCACCAGACCGGGCCGCTCGGCGGTGCCGCGATGAATATGCGAATGCACGCATAGAGCGCGCCGGTATCCGTGAAGCCGCGCCCGATGCGTCTCGGTATGTGCAAAGCCCGGCCGCCACATCAGCGAGCCATAGCCAAAGACCCAAAAATCGCCCATATCGCCTTGGAACTGTTGATCGCCGGTCGAGCCGGCCGGAACTGGGTAGCGAGGCAGACCGCATGGCGTCAAGACAATCCGGGGGCAGTTCGGTTCGCCGCTTCGTGTTCCTTCTGATCGCCATCATCGTCGTGATTGCCGGCTACACCTATGGCTGGAACTATGCAGCCGACCGGCTCGTCACCGAAGCCAATGCCCGGGTCGCAGCGATCAACGCGGGCGGCCGCCGTGCCAGTTGCGAGAATGCGGAGGCGCGCGGCTACCCCTTCCGCATCGGGCTGTTCTGCCGGTCCGTCATGTATGTGGATGCGCCGTCCGGTGTCGCCATCCGCGCCGGGGCCATGCGCACCGCCGCGCAGGTCTACCAGCCAAACCGCATCGTCGGTGAACTGGACGGCCCGGCCATCGTCGAATTTCCCGGCCTCAACGCGCAGGAAGTGACGTGGGAATCGCTGCAATCCTCGACGCGCCTGACCGGCACGCGCCCGGACATTCTCTCCATGGTCGCGACCAACATCGCGATCGGTCCCGATTCGGCGCCCGCCGGCCAGCGCCCGGCAGCGTCCGCCGACAGCGCCGAGTTCCACATGCGCCCGGCAGGCAGCGGTCGCGACATAGCCTGGCGCTTCGAGCGCCTCTCGCTCGACCCGGTATTGCTTGGCGACGGCACGCTGCCGCTCCTGAGCGGCGAGGCCGATGTGAACTTCCCCGTCGACCCCTCCCCGGCCTTTTCGGGAAGCGGACTGCGAGGCCTCGGCGCAACCATAAATTCGATGGTGCTGCGGACCGCCGGCAACGAAACGGCGGCACGCATCACGGGGCCGATTTCCATCGACGAAGCAGGACTCATCGATGCGCAACTGACGATGTCGCTCGAAAACCCGCAGGTCTTCGCGCAGATCATGGCCGAGTTCTTCCCCGCCGCCCGCGACCAGATCCGGATCGCCTTCATGGGTGTCGCGATGCTCGGCGACACGCCATCCATGCCCGTTCGCATCGAGAAGGGCGCGGTCTCGATCGGCTTCCTGCGGCTGGGCAACATCCCGCCGGTTTGAGGCCTAGCCGCCCTTCGGCTTCGCTGCCTGACGGCCGAAGTCCGGCACATCGACCTCCTGACCGGCATCGATGATCGAACGGCGGATGTGGCGCGTGCGGGTGAACAGGTCGAAGAGCTTGTCGCCGTCGCCCCAGCGGATCGCGCGCTGCAGCGAGGCGAGGTCTTCGGAAAACCGCGCCAGCATTTCGAGGATCGCGTCCTTGTTGTGCAGGCACACATCCCGCCACATGGTCGGATCGGACGCGGCCAGACGGGTAAAATCGCGAAAACCCGACGCGGAATATTTGATCACTTCGCTTTCGGTGACCGACTGGAGGTCGTCGGCCGTGCCCACGATGTTGTAGGCGATGATGTGCGGCAAATGCGAGACGATGGCGAGCACCATGTCGTGATGCTGCGGGTCCATCGTGTCGATGTTCGACCCGCATGCGCGCCAGAAATCGGCAAGCTTTTCCAGCGCGGCCGGATCGGTGCCTTCGAGCGGCGTCAGGATGCACCAGCGATTGGCGAAAAGTTCGGCAAAGCCGGCATCCGGTCCGGACTTTTCCGTACCCGCAAGCGGGTGGCCGGGAATGAAGTGCACGCCGGCCGGAATATGCGGACCCATTTGTGCGATCACCGACGCCTTGGTTGAGCCGACATCGGTGACGATTGCGCCCGGTTTCAGCGCGTCCTGGATCGCCATCGCCACGGATTCGGACGCCCCAACGGGTACGGAAACGATGACGAGGTCGGCATCGCGCACCGCCTCGGCGGCATCGGCGAGATAGCTGTCACCCAGCCCCAGTTCCTCGGCGCGTCGCAGCGTGTCGGCGCTTCGCGTGGAAACGACGAGATGGCCGGCCAGCCCCTCGCGGCGGATGATGCGCGCCAGCGACGAGCCGATAAGGCCGATGCCGACAAGCGCGATACGTTCGAAATGCGGTTTCGTCACGTCAAATCTTCATGAATTCGGTCAAGGCGGAAACCACGCCACGATTGGCCTCTTCCGAGCCGATCGTCATGCGCAGCGCGTTGGGAAATCCGTAGCCGGCGACGCGGCGCAGAATATAGCCGCGCTCGGTCAGATACGCATCCGCCGCCTCGGCCGAGCGCCCGTTCTGCGGGAAATGAACCAGAACGAAATTGCCGACGCTCGGCGTCACGCGCAGGCCGATCTTGGTCAATTCGTCCGTTACCCACGGCAACCATGCCTCATTATACGCGACCGCTTCTTCGACATGGTTCCGGTCGCGGATCGCAGCCGCACCTGCCGCGATCGCCAGCGCATTGACGTTGAAGGGGCCGCGCACGCGGTTGACCGCGTCGATGATCGCGGCCGGCGCATACATCCAGCCGATGCGAAGCGCCGCAAGGCCGTGGATCTTGGAAAAGGTGCGCGTCATCACGACGTTCTGCGACGCCGACACGAGTTCCATGCCGGATTCGTAGTCATTGCGGCGCACATATTCGGCATAGGCCGCGTCGAGCACGAGCAGAACGTGCTTCGGCAGGCCAGCATGAAGCCGCCGCACGTCCTCGAAGGGCAGATAGGTGCCGGTCGGATTGTTGGGATTGGCGAGGAAGACGATCCTCGTGCGCTCGGTGACGGCCGCGAGGATGGCATCGACATCCGCGCGCTCGTCCTTTTCCTCGACCACAATCGGCACGCCGCCGGCCGCAAGGATCTGGATGCGATAGACGAGGAAGCCGTGCTCGGTGAAGATGCCCTCGTCGCCCGCCGTCAGATAGGTCTGCGCAAGAAAACCGAGCAGTTCGTCCGATCCGTTCGAGCACAGGATGTTCTGCGCGTTCAGGCCGTGAACTTCAGCGATGGCCATGCGCAATTCGGTGGCCGAACCGTCCGGGTAGAATTCGGCATGGGAGAGCACCTGCGCCGCCGCATCTAGCGCATCCGGCGACGCGCCGAGCGGCGTCTCGTTGGACGACAGCTTGTGAACCTTGCCTTTCGACGCGTCGCCGTGCTTGCCGGGCACATAGGCTGCGATATCCATCACACCGGGGCGGGGCTGCGGGCGAAGCGTGTCGGTCATGGTCGATTGTCCACGTTTGGGAAGGCGGCTTTCATCTATCAAGCTTTGCGATTGACGCAAAGGGCGAGCGTGCCTAAAAGCGCCTGAAGACCCGTGGTGATTTGGCCGGTCGGCTTGCAGCCACGTTAAACAAATTGCTAAAGGGCCGCCTGCAACAGTCCGTCGGGACCGGCCGTGAATTCGTCGCCGGTCCTTTTTCGTTCTGGAGTGCGCCATGCCGATCAAGATCCCCGACCAGCTTCCCGCCCGCGACGTCCTCGTGCGCGAGGGCGTGTCCGTCATGGACGAGCAGACGGCGCTCCGGCAGGACATACGCCCCCTGCAGATCGGTCTTCTCAACTTGATGCCGAACAAGATCCGCACCGAAACGCAGTTTGCAAGGCTGATCGGCGCGACGCCGCTCCAGATAGAGTTGACGCTCGTGCGGATCGGCACCCACAAGGCAAGGAACACGCCCGAGGATCACCTGATCTCGTTCTACCGCACATGGGAGGAGGTTCGCGAGCGCAGGTTCGACGGCTTTATCGTGACGGGGGCGCCTATCGAATTGCTGCCGTTTGAGGAGGTCGGCTACTGGGAGGAACTGACGCAGATCCTGGATTGGACGACGACGAACGTGCACTCGCCGTTCTTCATCTGCTGGGGCGCGATGGCTGCAGCCTGGCATTTTCACCAATTGCCGAAATACCCGCTTGAGGAAAAGGCATTCGGCGTGTTCCGCCATCGCAACAACGCGCCCGCATCGCCCTATCTCACCGGCGTCTCGGACGATTTCGCCGTGCCGGTGTCGCGCTGGACGGAAGTCCGCTCGGCCGACATCCGGCCCGGCTCCGGTCTCGAACTCCTGATGGAATCGGATGCGACCGGGCCTTGCATGCTGGCGGAAAGGGCCGGCAACCGCCTCTATATGTTCAATCACATCGAATATGATTCCACGTCGCTGAAGGAAGAATACGACCGCGACGTCGCCGCCGGCGTGAAGACGCGGCTGCCCCACGCCTATTATCCCGACGACGACCCGGCACGCGCGCCGCTCAACCGCTGGCGCTCGCACGCCCATCTTTTGTTCGGCAACTGGATCAACCAGGTCTACCAGACGACGGCTTATGAGCTCGACGACATAGGCAGATCCGGGCGCCCGTAAAGGGCCGGATCGGTCAGGAAACCGGTCAGCCGCGCTTTTCTATGACGAAGCGATGACCGCCTTCGACGACCTCGCTCGAAAGGAGCCGGTGGCCGTCTTCCGCGCAGAACGCCGGAACGTCGATGCTTGCCAGCGGGTCCGTCGTCTCGATGGTCAGCGTGTCGCCGACCGTCATCGCCTGAAGGCGCTTGCGTGTCTTCAACACCGGCAGGGGACAGTTCAGCCCCCGAAGATCGTAGATTTCGCTCAAGCGGGTCTCAGTTGCCGAACAGGCTCATCAGACGGCCAAGACGCGACGGTTGTTCGGTTGGCTGCGCCGCGACCACCGGCGCTGCGGCCTCTACGGCCTCCGCTGCCGTTTCGGCGGGCGGCGGCGCGGCGGGAGCGGCGACTGGCGCTGATTGCGGTGCGGAGCGTGTAATCGATGCCGTCGTCACCGCGGGACGCTCGCTCGGCGGACGCGTGGAGACCATGATTCCGGACTGCTCGAAATTCGGCGGTTCCTGGCTGACGCGTTCACCGCGCGCGCGCTTTCGCGACCAGTCGGCCACGAGCGTCGCTTCCTTGACGCCTGTGATCGACGCTGCGGGCTTCGATGTCGACGTCGACAAAGCCGAGGTGAATGCGGCGTCGAACGTCGTCTGGTAGGTCTTGTAGGCCGTCTGCAAGGCTTCGGGCTGCGTCGCGGCCGGGCAGGCCCCGGTCGGCGAGAAGGCGCTCCCGTCGGCGGTGAACTGGTTGAACACGTAGCGGCGCTCGCACACGTCGACCTTCGGCGGCACCTTGGTGATCTCGAAGTGGTCGTAGCCTTCCTTGAGCATGGTCCAGAATTCGTAATTCGGATCGCTCTTGTAGCGCGCCATGTTCTGCGCGGTCATGCGGAAGGGGAATGCCTGGAGCTGGAATGCCTGCTGACCACCCTTGAAGGCATCGCGCGCAAACGCGTAAATCTGCTCCACACTCTCGTCGGTCATCGAATAGCAGCCCGACGATGAACACCCGCCATGCACCATCAGATGCTGGCCCGAGCGGCCATGCGCGCGGTCGTAGACATTGGGAAAGCCGATGTTGAACGAGAGGTGATAGCTCGAATTCGGGTTCATCTGGTGTGAGGCCACCGTGTAAAACCCTTCGGGTGCCTGCCGGTCGCCCTCGGTGAATTTCGGGCCGAGCTTTCCCGACCATTTGCAGATTTCATAGGTCTGGACGAGATCATAGCGACCGTTGTCCTTCTGCTTCCAGACCTCCAGAACCGCCTCTTCCTTGAAAAGGCGCACCATGATGGGCGACGTGGTCGTCATCCCCTTCGCCTTCATCGTCTGAACGATCTTGGCCGGCAATTGCCGCTCGGCCTTCGGCGCGATGTCTTCGAGGGACGCATTGCAGCCCGCCAGCATCGTGGCGGCGGCGAGAAGGGTTACGTGCGCAAGGCGAAGATTCATGGTCGTGGACGGCTCTCGTTCATCCCGGGCGACGCATGGCGCGATCCGTCCCGTAAAATCCGACGCTAGACTGGTTAACCTTGAAAAACCCTTACTACAACATAAAAAAGCTGACCACCTGACGCTGGGAGAGTATCAACCGATATTCCGGCCGATGGCCAGGAACTTTTCGCGGCGATGTTCGCGGTAGTCCATGTTCGCGCTGCGCAGTTCCTCGAAACCGCGCGCGATCTGCTCGCCGGCGGCCTCGATGACGTTCTCGCGCCCGCGATGCGCCCCGCCGAGCGGCTCGGCGATGATCCCGTCGATGATCTTCAGGCCGAGCAGATCCTGCGCGGTGATCTTCATGTTCGTCGCCGCATCCTTGGCGCGGGTGGAATCGTGCCACAGGATCGAAGCCGCGCCTTCCGGCGAAATCACCGAATAGATGGAGTGTTCGAGCATATAGACCTTGTTGGCGACCGCGATGGCGATCGCGCCGCCCGAACCGCCCTCGCCGATGACGACGGAAACGGTCGGCACCTTCATGGAAAGGCATTTCGAGGTCGAGCGCGCGATGGCCTCGGCCTGGCCGCGCTCTTCCGCGCCGATGCCCGGATACGCGCCCGCCGTATCGACCAGTGTGACCATCGGCACGTCGTAGCGATCGGCAAGTTCCATGATGCGCACGGCCTTGCGGTAGCCCTCGGGCCGCGCCATGCCGAAATTGTGCTTGAGGCGAGTCTTGGTATCGGAGCCCTTCTCCTGGCCAAGAACGGCGATCGGTTGCCCGCGAAAGCGCGCGAAACCGCCAATGATGGCATTGTCCTCGCCAAAGCCGCGATCGCCGGCGAGCGGTGTGAAATCGGTGAAAAGGCCGGAAACGTAATCCACGCAATGCGGCCGGTCGGGATGGCGCGCGACCTGCGCCTTCTGCCACGGCGTCAGTTGCCGGTACGTATCGCGCAACGCCTCGCGCGAGCGCTTTTCCAGCCGGGCGATCTCGTCGCCGACATCGACCGATTCTCCACTGTCGGCAAGCTTCCTGAGTTCGAGGATCTTGCCTTCGAGGTCTGCGACGGGCTTTTCGAAGTCGAGATAATTATACATGGACTCTCTGGCTTATCCGGAAGATCGGCATGGAAGCGGCCGGGACGGCCAATGCTTGAATGATGCGGGCTTCACATAGCGGTCGAGACGTTAATCGGCAAGCGGATGGTGATTCGAAACCAGTTCGCTCAGTGTCTTGTCGAGAACGTGGGTGTAGATTTGCGTGGTCGAGATGTCGGCATGGCCCAGCAATTGCTGGACCGCGCGCAAATCGGCTCCGTTCTGCAACAGATGGCTGGCAAAGGCGTGGCGCAGGACGTGGGGCGAAAGGTCGGCGGCCTTGATGCCCGCACGCGTGCCCAGCGCCTTCAGCTCGCGCGCCAGCACCTGGCGGGCGACATGCCCTTCGCGCGAGCGGGCCGGAAACAGGAAGCGATTGTCCGTCCATGCCGGATCGGCCTCGCGCAGATCGACCCACGCCTTGAGCGCGTCCCGTGCCTCCGGTGACAGGGGCACGAGCCGGTCCTTGCCGCCCTTGCCGCGAACCATGAAGAAGCGTTCGGGCCGCAGCGCAATCGTGAGCGGCAGTTGCACCAGTTCGGAAACGCGCAGGCCCGTCGCATAAAGCAGTTCGGCCATCGCATGAAGACGCAGGCAACCGGCACGCGCAGCGCCGGAACGCTCCGGCTGCGCCGCTTCGAGCGCTGCCCGCGCCAAAAGGCGCTCTACGACCGTTTCCCCCATGCTTTTGGGCAAGGGGCGGCTCTTGCGCGGCGCATCGATGGTGGCTGTCGGATCGTCGGTGCGCAGACCCTCGGCGTAGAGGAATTTGTAGAACTGGCGCAGCGCGGACAGACGGCGCGCCTGCGACGACGCGCTGAAGCCGCGGATCGCCAAATCCTCCAGATAGTCGCGCAAATCGGCGGCGGAAGCCGCCGCCACCCCGCTGCGATGCGCGGCGAATTGCTGGGCATCGTCCAGGTCGCGTCGATAGGCTGCGAGCGTGTTGTCGCTCGCACCGCGTTCCGTGCTCATCATTTCAAGGAAGGATTCGATCCTCAGGGCACTTGTCATGCACCGACCTTCGGCGTGAATCCTTATCGTTTGATGAAGCCGGGGAACCAACGGCGTGTTCCATCCGTTTGATGCCTGTCAAGGGAACGAGGACATGGAACACATCGCTGCCATTCTTCTGATGATCGGATGCTCGGGCGACCTCGTCAAATGCGAGGAAATCGCCGTACCGACTTTCGCATACGAAACGATGGAAGAATGCGACTCGGATCTTCATTCGGTGCGATCCGCCGCCGATGGAACATATCCGAGGATGTTTGCCGAATGCCTTTCCGTCGATCCCCTGCTCGTCGAGGCTGATGCCGAGCTGGTCTGGGACATCGAGGACGGCAAGCTGGTCGCGTCCCTTGAGCCATTGGCGGAACCGCAGGCGACGATTGCGATGTCGAGCGGAGACGCTATTTCGAACCGTTGGGAATAAACGACTTGATTATTAAACCGCATGCACTTCATTTACACGCCGAAGGGCATGCCCATCCTACTGGAGGCTGTAAATGAAAAAGACGATGATGGCTTTGGCCGCTACCTTGATGATCGCAGCAGGCTGCACGACCGCCGAGCAGACTGCAGTCGGCGGCGCAGCACTCGGTGCAGGCGTCGGCGCAATTGCAACCGGCGATGTCGGTGGTGCAGCGGTCGGCGGCCTGATCGGCGGCACGGCCGGCTATTTGGTTGGCCGCAATCAGCAACGCGACGGCTGGTGCATCTATCGCGACCGCCGCACGGGCGAGCGCTACGAAGCACGTTGCTGATCCGCTGAAGCGGAAGTTTAAAAAGGGGCGCTCCGGCGCCCCTTTTTCGTTGACGATCAGGCCGCGATCTTCAGCGCGCCGGGGCCTGGAACCGCACCGGGCGGGCATTTGCCCAAGATGATCATGCCGAGCACCTCGTCCTGGCTGACGTCCCCGGTCCGCGCCGTGCCGACCACCTGCCCGTTCTTCATCACAACGACGCGGTCGGCGAGATCGAACACGTCGTGGATGTCGTGACTGATCAGGAAGATGCCGATGCCGTCATTCTTGAGCTGCAAAACGAGTTCAGACACCTGCGCCGTTTCCTGCGGGCCGAGCGCGGCGGTCGGCTCGTCCATGATCAGGATGCGGGCGTTGAAATGGATCGCGCGGGCGATGGCGACCGACTGGCGCTGTCCGCCCGACAGTTTCATCACCGGTTCCTTGAAACGCTGAAAGCGCGGATTGAGACGCCCCATCACCTTGCGCGTTTCCGATTCCATCGCCACGTCGTCGAGCGTGCCCCAGGGCGTGCGCAATTCGCGACCCAGAAAGAGATTGGCGGCGGCGTCCACATTGTCGGCCAGCGCCAGCGTCTGGTAGATCGTCTCGATCCCGTATCTCTTCGCGTCGCGCGGATTGGAGATGTCCACGTCCTCGCCATTGACGCGGATCGTGCCGGCATCGCGCCTGTAGGCGCCCGACAATATCTTGATCAGCGTCGACTTGCCCGCGCCGTTATGGCCCAGAAGCGCGACGACTTCGCCGGGAAAAAGATCGATGCTGGCATCGTCGACGGCATGAATGCCGCCGAACGAAATGGAAATGTTGCTCATTTCGACGAGCGGAGTGCGGTTTTCCATCTGTCCCTCCTCAACCGACGCGGCGGCGATAGATCGTGTCGAGCCATACGGCAACGACCAGCACCGCGCCGACGACGATGTTCTGCAACGGCGAATCGACGCCCAAAAGGATCATGCCCGTGGCGAGCGATTGCATCAGAACCGCGCCGATCATCGCGCCGGCAATCGTGCCGACGCCGCCGGACAGCGACGTTCCGCCGATGACGGCGGCGGCAATCACCAGAAGCTCATCCAGCGTCCCTTGCGCGTTCGTCGCGGCATTGAGGCGGGCCGTGGAGATGCACGCGCCGATGGCCGCCAGCCCGCCCATCAGCATGAAGATCTTCATGGTGATCCAGCGTGTATTGATGCCGGCGAGCGCTGCGGCCTCCGGGTTGCCGCCGATCGCGAAGACGTAGCGGCCGAAACGCGTGCGCGTTGCCAGAAAGGTCATCGCGATGCCGACCGCGATCGCGATCAGCACCGGAATGGCGATGCCGTGCGCGATGAACAGCCCCCCTTCGGGAATTTCGATATTGTTGGCCTGTGCGTAGCGGTTCACGATTCCGGCCGGCCACGGATAGGAATTGGCGACGTGGACGGCGCCGAGGATGAGGACGCAGGCGACCGTGCCTAAAAATCCCTCGGCCCATAGCGGGCGAAGCGGGAACTTGAAGCGCCGGCGCTGCTTGCGCGCGTTCCAGATGAAGAAGATCACGGCGGCGCAGGCGATCAGGCCGACCACCCAGCTCCATGTCGCCCCGATCGCTCCTTCCGCCCCGCCGCCCAGAAGACGGAAAGTCGGGTTCATCGGCGCGACGGTCTGGCCGCTCGTCACCCACCAGGCCGCCCCGCGCCACACGAGAAGGCCGCCAAGCGTCACGATGAAGGCCGGCACCTGCATATAGGCGATGATGTAGCCGTGCAGCGCGCCGATCGCGACGCCTGCCACAAGACCGATGAGGATCGCCAGAATCCAGATCGCGGGACTTGTAAAACCGAGATATTGCGGCAGGTAGGTCACCTGCGCCACGCCCATGATCATGCCGGTGACGCCGAGGATCGAGCCGACAGAAAGGTCGATGTTCCGCGTGACGATGACCAGAACCATGCCGGTCGCCATGACGGCGACGGATGCGGACTGCACCGACAGGTTCCACAAATTTCGCGGTGTCAGGAACAGCCCGCCCGACATGACGTGAAAGATGATCCAGATGACCGCCAGCGCGCCCAGCATGCCGAGCATGCGGGTATCGAGTTCGGTGGCTTTCATGAAGCGGGCGACAGAGCCCTGCTGGGACGCACGGGCCGAATCGACCGGCGCGGGAGACGTCGTGTCCGACATCGGTTCCTCCATCGCGAGCGCTGAAAACGCTGCGCATCACACTTTATGGATACGCCGCGGCTTTCGTCAAACCGCGGCGTCTTGGTCGGCGAAGCGCCGGTCTTAGTCGCAGGCCGCGGCCGAGCCTGCTGCAACGCCCTGGCACACGACATCCTTCGAGACCCACCCGGCGTCGATGATGACGTCGAGATTGTCCTTCGTGATCGCGACCGGCGTCAGGAAGACGGCGTTCATGTCGACCCCGTTGGGGCCGTCCGACCACTGCACCACATTCGCGATGTCGGTCATGGCCGCGCCGCCGGCGAGTTCGTTGGCGATTTCCGCCGCTGCCTTGCCGAGTTCGCGCGAGTCCTTCCAGATCGAGACGGTCTGGGTACCGAGCGCGATGCGATTGAGCGCGGCATGGTCGGCGTCCTGCCCCGAAACCGGCACGGAACCGGCAAGTCCCTGCGCGTCGAGCGCGGCGATCGCGCCCCCGGCCGTGCCGTCGTTCGAGGCGACGACTGCGGCGACCTCGTTATTGCTCTGGGTCAGGAACTGCTCCATGTTGCGCTGCGCGTTGGCAGGCAGCCAGCCATCCGTATAGGCTTCGCCGACATTGGTGATCGCGCCGGAATCGATCGCGTCCTGAAGCACTTCCATCTGCCCCGCGAACAGGAAGTCGGCATTCGGATCGGACGACGAGCCCTTGATGAAGACGTAATTGCCCTCGGGCTGGACGTCGAACACTGACTGGGCCTGCATGCGGCCCACTTCCTTGTTGTCGAAGGTCAGATAGAAGGCGTCCGGATTCTCGATCAGGCGATCGTAGCCCACGACCGGGATGCCTTCGTCGACGGCGTTCTGCACGGCCGGAGCGATGGCCGAGGAATCCTGCGCCAGAATGATCAGCGCATTGGCGCCCTGGCTGATCAGCGATTCCACGTCGGTGAGCTGCTTGGCAGCCGAAGACTGCGCGTCGGCGGAAATGTAGCTGTTTCCGGCGGCCTCGATCGCTTCCTTCATCGCCGCCTCGTCGGTCTTCCAGCGCTCTTCCTGAAAGTTCGACCAGGAAACGCCGATGACGAGCCCTTCGGCCTTCGCGGCGGCGACAAGCGTCATCGACATCGCGACACCCGCCAGCAAGGCGGTTGTGAAAATCTTCATGATATCCTCCCTGCGCCGCGAGCGGCGCCTCCTTGGTTTGCCTCTCGGCAGCGGGAAGCTCTTTTTTTCGAGCCTCGAAAAAAATAATGACGCAGCATTTCCGGTGTGTCAATATCCTTCGAAAGGTGCATTAAGACGCCTTGGAGGAACCTGCCATGACCATGGGCGTACGCCACGACGATTTGCGCAAGCGAAACCGCGCAATGGTGATCGCCGCTGTTCGCCGCGAGGGCCAGCCGTCGCGCACGGATCTCGTCAACCGGACAGGCCTCAGCCATTCCACGATCTCGGCAATCTCCTCCGACCTGATCGCCGAAGGCGTGCTGCGCCAGGTCAAGGGCACCGGCAACGACATCGTCCGGCGCGGCCGGCCCCAGGTCTCGCTCGGGCTGGAGCCGCGGGCGGGAACCGTGCTCACCGTCGTTCTTCTGCTCAATACGCTTTCGGCGACCGTCATCGATTATTCCGGCCGGACCATCGCGGAGCGGCGCGAGCGCCTGTCGACGCTGACCATCTCCAGGGACGAACTGGTCGACGCGGTCTGCGCAATGGTCGAAGGCGTGCTGTCCGATTCGGGACATGAGGCGGGCGACGTGATGCGCATGACGATGGCCGTCCAGGGCATCACCGATTCGGACGCGCGCGCTTTGTTGTGGACACCGATCACGCCGCATAGCGGCATCGCCTTCGCCGACCTTCTCGAAAACCGTTTCGGCTTTCCCGTCACCGTACAGAACGACTGCAACATGATCGCACTCGCGCTGCGCGCGCGCGATCCCGAACGCTACCGCGACAATTTCGTGACGATCCTGCTGTCGAACGGCATCGGCATGGGCTTGGTGCTGCGCGGCGAATTGTTCACCGGGGCCTATTCGTCGGGCGGCGAGTTCGGGCACATGATCCACCGGCCGCATGGGGCGCTGTGCCGGTGCGGGCGTCATGGCTGCATCGAGGCCTATGCCGGAAACTACGCGATCCTGCGCGCGTCGGAAGGCTACAGCGATCAGTCCGAGCCGGACGCGGATGTCGATCAGGACACCATGCTGCGGCTGGCAGGCGACGCAAGACGGCAGGACGGCCCCGCCCGCGACGCGTTCACACGGGCGGGCGAGGCGCTGGGTTACGGGCTGGGGTCATTGTTCGCCCTGATCGATCCGGCTCCCGTGGCGGTCGTCGGCCCCGGCACGCTCGCCTTCGACATCATCGAACCGGCGATCCGAAAGGCGATCGCGCAGACGGCCGGCGGGCAGCACGATGCGGTTATCTCCTTCGACCTGCAAACCGACGAGATGCCGCTGATCCTCGAAGGTTGCGCGCGCAAGGCGCTCGAAGCGGTCGACACCGAACTGTTCGCACCCGGCTATATCAACGCCATGCAGGCGGCGGCGGGTTAGAGCAGTTCCAGCAAAAGTGTGCAGCGGTTTTGCATCCGGAACTGCGTAAAAAAACCTTCAGCTTTCGTTGATCGAATAGCCTGCGCCGCGGATCGTGCGGATCACGTCCGGCGCGCCGTTCGGATTGATCGCCTTGCGCAGGCGTCCGACATGAACGTCGACGGTTCGCTCATCGATATAGTTCGTCTCGCCCCACACGCTGTCGAGCAGATGTCCGCGCGAGAAGACGCGGCCGGGATGCTGCATCAGGAATTCCAGAAGCCGGAATTCGGTCGGCCCCAGATGCACCTCCAGCGGGCCGCGATAGACGCGGTGCGCCTCCCGGTCGAGCACGATGTCGCCGACTTTGAGCACGCTCGAAAGCACTTCCGGCTTCGCACGCCGCAGAAGCGCGCGCACGCGGGCGACGAATTCGGGCGTCGAGAAGGGCTTGACGAGATAGTCGTCCGCTCCGGTCGCAAGTCCGCGCACCCGGTCGCTTTCCTCGCCGCGCGCCGTCAGCATGATGATCGGCAGACGTTCCGTTTCGGGCCGCATCCTCAGCCGCCGGCACAATTCGATGCCGGAAACGGCCGGAACCATCCAGTCGAGGACGAGAAGGTCCGGCACGGTTTCCTGAAGCCGGATTTCGGCGTCGTCGCCGCGCATGATCGTCTCGACCTGATAGCCTTCCGCCTCCAGATTGTATCGGATCAGCACGCCGAGCGCTTCCTCATCCTCGACGACCATGATCTTCGGCGCCATCATTTGCGGGTCCTCACCGCGGATCGCCGGAAATCGACGTCTCGTCGATCTTTGGCCGGTGGACCGGCAATTGCTTGCCCACCATCATGTAATAGGCATTCTCGGCGATGTTCGTGGCGTGATCGCCGATGCGCTCGAGATTTTTGGCGCAGAACAGAAGATGCGTGCATGGCGTGATGTTGCGCGGATCTTCCATCATGTAGGTCAGGAGTTCGCGGAACACGGCCGTGTAGTGGACGTCGATTTTCTCGTCGTCGGCCCTGAGCGTGACGAGCGCGTCGGCGTTGCGCCCGACATAATTGTCGATGACGCCCGCGAGCTGCGCGCGCACCAGACCGGCCATCGTGTCGATCGAATGGGACAATTTGCGCTGCATCACGCCCGAGCCGACGGCGTTGACGCGCTTGGAGATGTTCTTGGCCAGATCGCCGATGCGCTCCAGGTCGCTCGCCATGCGGATCGCACCGACGACCGCGCGCAAATCCTGCGCCATGGGCTGGCGCTTGGCGATCAGCGTGATCGCCCGCTCGTCGATCTGGCGCTGCTTGTCGTCCATCGACAGATCGTCCGAAATGACGCGCTGGGCGAGCCCGACATCGTTGTCGAGCAGCGACTTCGTCGCCGACGACACCATGTCCTGCGCCAGATCGCCCATTTCGCGGATCAGCCGGTCGATTGCGCCGAGTTCCTCGTCGAAAGAGGCTACGATATGTCCACCCATGGTCCCTGCCCTCTTCCCGTCGGTCAGCCGAAGCGGCCGGTGACGTAGTCTTGCGTACGCTTGTCGTTGGGCGCGGTGAAGATCGTTTCCGTCGGCCCTTCCTCGACCAGCAGTCCCAGATGGAAGAACGCCGTGCGCTGCGACACGCGCGCCGCCTGCTGCATCGAGTGCGTGACGATCGCGATCGTGTAGTTGGCGCGCAATTCGTCGATCAGTTCCTCGATCTTGGCGGTTGCGATCGGGTCGAGCGCGGAGCAGGGCTCGTCCATCAGGATCACCTCGGGCGAGACGGCGATGGCGCGGGCGATGCACAGGCGCTGCTGCTGGCCACCCGAAAGCCCGGTGCCCGGCTCGTGCAGACGATCCTTCACCTCTTCGAAGAGGCTCGCTTTGCGAAGGCTGGTGACGACGATCTCTTCAAGCTCGGTCTTGTTCGTCGCAAGCCCGTGGATCTTCGGCCCGTAGGCGACATTCTCGAAGATCGATTTGGGGAACGGGTTCGGTTTTTGAAACACCATGCCGACGCGTGCGCGCAGTTCCACCACGTCGATCTTGGGATCGTAGACATCCTGCCCGTCGAGCTTGATATCGCCCTCGACGCGGCAGCCCTCGATCGTGTCGTTCATGCGGTTGAGGCAGCGAAGGAAGGTGGACTTGCCGCAGCCCGAAGGGCCGATGAACGCGATGACGGAGCGATCCGGCACGTCGACGCAGACGTCGAACAAGGCCTGTTTCTGCCCGTAGAAAACGTTGACGTTCTGCGCCGTCACCCGCGCCTTGGGCGCCCGCTGCTGCTTTGGCGTATTTGCGACGTCGACGAAGGGACCGGAAGACATGTTCATGTCGGTATTCTCCGATTTGGCGATGTTGGTCATCTGCGGCGCTCCAATCGGCTGCGGAGGAAGATGGCGATCGCGTTCAGGCTTATCATGAGCGCCAGAAGAACGATAATCGCGGCCGATGTGCGCGCCTCGAAAAAGTTGCGGTTCTCGTTGCCCTGCCACAGATAGATCTGGACCGGCAAGGCGGTGGACTGGTCGAAGGGCGAGCCCGGCACCGACGCGACGAAGGCGTTCATGCCGATCAGAAGCAGCGGGGCGGTTTCGCCGAGCGCCTGCGCAACGCCGATGATCGTAGCGGTGAGGATGCCCGGATAAGTGACCGGCAGGACGTGGTGGAACACCGTCTGCGTCTTCGACGCGCCGAGCCCGAGGGCCGCCTGCCGGAGCGACGGCGGCACGGCCCGCAGCGACGAGCGCGTCGCGATGATGATGGTCGGCAAGGTCATCAGCGTCAGCACGAGACCGCCGACGATGGGCGCCGAAAGCGGCAGGCGGAAATAGTTGATGAAGACCGCCGCGCCCAGAAGACCGAACACGATGGAAGGCACCGCCGCCAGATTGTTGATGTTGACCTCGATGATATCCGTCAGCCGGTTCTTCGGCGCGAACTCTTCTAGATAAATCGCGCTGGCGACGCCGATCGGCACCGCAAGCACGATCACCACCATCATCATGTAGAGCGAACCCATGAAGGCGCCCGCAAGGCCCGCGCTTGCCGGAGCCGAGCGTGAATCCGTGTTGGTGAAGATATGCCAGGCGAACGCCATGCGGATATTGCCGTCGGCATAAAGCTCGTCGGCAAGCGCGCGCGCGGGGGCCGACAATTGCTGCTGCGAATCTGGCAGGTCGCGGTTGATGTTGCCCTTGAGCCAGTTGTCCGCATTGGCCGAGGCGAGGAGCTGCATGTCGACGGTTTGGCCGAGCAGATTCGGATTGGCGACGAAGGCGTCGCGCAGCTTGAAGCGTTCGGCGCTGTCGATCAGCGACTGCAGGTCGCGGGAGCTGATTTCGGAACCCGGCGCGAGGCTGCGCACCGCGTCCTCGACCACGCGGTTCCAGTTCACGAGCGTCACGTCGCGCTGCCAGCGAAGATCGGCCGCGCGGAAGTCGGCAGCCGATTGACCGCTTTCCCGCACCGGCCTCGGCTCGAGGTCGATGAGTTCCTGAGAGAACGTCACCGGCACCGTCAGCGTCGCCTGCTGGAAAGCTGGCAAGCCCTTGGAAAGGATCATCGCGAACAAAATGGCGACGAAGGTCAGCGCCGCGGCGATGGCGACGATGCCGTAGAGACGGAACCGCTTTTCGCGGGCGTGGCGCTTCCCAAGGCCGGCGCGAATGCGCTTGAGCCGCGCCTGCGAGCCGTCCGTCGGGGATGCGTTCTGGCTGAGATCAGTCATGACTATTCGTACTGCTCCCGGAAGCGGCGGACGATGTAGAGGGCGGCCATGTTGAGGAAGAGCGTCATCACGAAGAGCGTCAGGCCGAGCGCGAACGCGACGAGCGATTGCGGCGAGGCGAAATCCTGGTCGCCGGTAAGCTGATTGACGATTGTCACCGTGACGGTCGAGATCGGCTCGCCCGGATTGGCGCGCAGAAATGGGCTGTTGCCTGCCGCCAGAACGACGATCATGGTTTCGCCGATGGCGCGGCTGACGGCCAGAAGAAAGGCGCCGACGATGCCGGGAAGCGCGGCCGGCAGCACCACCCGCTTGATGGTTTCGGACTGCGTCGCGCCAAGTCCGATCGAGCCGTCGATCATGGCGCGCGGGACCTGGCGCAGGATGTCGTCGGACAGCGAGGAGATGAAGGGGATGATCATGATCCCCATCACGATGCCCGCCGTCAGCGCGGACGTGGCACGGATGTCGACACCGATCGATGCACCGAAGGCGGAGAGTGCCGGGCCGACCGTGACGAGCGCGAAGAAGCCGTAGACGATGGTCGGAATGCCCGCCAGAATCTCGATCATCGGCTTGACGATGGAGCGCACGCGCGGCTTGGCGTATTGCGACAGGTAGATCGCCGTCATCAGGCCGATCGGCAGCGCGACGAACATGGCGATGCCCGCCACCATCACGGTGCCCCACAATAGCGGGAGCAGGCCATACTGGCCGCTGCCCGCACCGGTCGTCGAAAAGCGTGGGTTCCAGACGGTGCCGAAGAAGAAGTCGATCGGGCTGACGAACGTGAAGAAGCGCGCCGCCTCGAAGACGAGTGACAGGACGATGCCGAGTGTCGTCAGGATCGCGACGCCGGAGCAGGCGAGAAGCAGATAGCGAACCAGCCGCTCGACCTCGTTGCGCGCCCGAAGCCGGGTGGCGATGCGGCGGCGTGCGAAATAGAGCGACACGCCCGCAAAGGCGGCGGCAGCCGCCAGCACCGTCGCCGACGCGATGAGCTGGAACCGGCGCAGTGCCTCGCCGGCCGCAGCCTCGTAGGGCTGGACTTCGCCCGCCACGCCGAAGCCGGAGGCGATGGCCCGCACACGCTGGATCGCGCTTTGGAGGGCCGCACCGCCCGTATCGACGATTTCGGCGGGCAGATTGGCAAGGATGAATGCGCGTGATGCCGACGTTCCGAACAGGGCCCAAAGGCCGAAGATCACGAGCGCGGGCGCAATTGTCCAGATCGCAACCAGCGAACCGTGATAGGCGGGCCGGGAATGTAGGCGGCCTTCAGGCGTTGCCAGCCGGCGGCTCAACGACCAGCCCTGCTGATAGGCGAGGCTGAGGACGGCAAGGAGAAGAAGCGCCACCATCCAGCTATTCATGTCGTCGTCTCCGCTTGGCCCGCGAATTCCTGTAGCAGCAGAAGGCCCGGTCTATGACGGGCCTTCTGCCTTTTCCAAAGCTTGTCGCTTAGAGCTGGTCGGCCGTGATCGCCTCGCGGGCGTCGAACTTGGCCTGAACGTCGGCAGTCTCTTCGGCCGGAGCCGGGATCAGGCCTGCGCCTTCGAGCGCACCGCCTTCGCCGGCCATCTGGTCGGAGAGGAAGAAGGAGACGTATTCTTCAAGACCCGGCACGACGCCGATATGCTCGCCCTTGACGTAGAAGAAGAGCGGACGCGACACCGGGTATTCACCCGCAGCGATGGTTTCGAGCGAAGGCTCGATGCCGGAGATCGTTGCGACCTTCAGCGTGTCGCGGTTCTGGTCGTAGAAGGACAGGCCGAAAACGCCGACCGTGTCGGCATTCGACTGAAGGCGCGCGAGCGTCTCCGTGTAGTCGCCGGCGATTTCGATCACGACGTCCTGACGCAGCGCCGTGCAGGCGGCCTCCATTGCCTCTTCTTCCATCTCCGGCAGTTCGGCAGCTTCGCAACCCTCGACGAGAACCCGTTCCTCGAAGACTTCGCGGGTGCCGTGATTGGATGCCGGGATGGCCATCGAGATCGGCTGGTTCGGGAGCGAATCGTCGATCTCGTTCCAGGTCGTGTACGGGTTGGCGACCATCTCGCCGTCGACCGGAACCTGAGCGGCGATTGCCTTGAAGACGTGGACCGGTTCGAGCGCGAAGTCCTCCTTGTCGGCCGACACGGCGAAGACGATGCCATCATAGCCGAACTGCACTTCAAGAATCTCGTTCACGCCGGCGCCGTTGCAGGCCTCGATTTCGCCAGCCTGAATGCGGCGCGAGGAATTGGCGATGTCGATCGTGTTGTCGCCGGTGCCCTGGCAGAACTGGCGAAGACCGCCGCCCGAACCGCCCGAGCCGACGACCGGCGCGTTGAATTCGGGAAACGCGTTGCCGAATTCTTCGGCAACGATGGAAGCGAAAGGAAGAACCGTCGACGAACCGGCAATCTGGATCGTGTCACGCGACTGGGCGGTCGCGGCACCGGCCGAAGCGGCGATGGCGATTGCAGCCGCGGATGCTGCGAAAACGAACTTTTTCATGGAGCCTACCCCTGTTCAGAAATCTCTTCTGCTGCCGCACTTGTCGGCGACGAGAGTGGCAATAGCGGCCGTTTGTAACAGTTAGATGACAGTTCGATGTCAGTCCGGCGAAGACGCGCGAAACGACGACAAGAACGCGGACCTGTCCCGCCTATTCGGCTTCGGAACTGCGATTTCCCGATCGGTCGCCAAGCCACGCCTCGATTTTCTCGGCGAGCATTCTGGGGCTGATCGGCTTGGCCAGATAGTCGTCCATGCCCGCCTCCAGGCATCGGTCGCGATCACCCTTGAGGGCATGCGCCGTGACGCCGATGATCGGAACGGGCATATCCGGATCGTCCGCCTCGCGAATGTGCCGTGTCGCTTCCAGTCCGTCCATGACCGGCATCGACACGTCCATCACGATCAGTCGCGCGCCGCCGTTTCGATAGCGGTCCAGCGCCAGCTTCCCGTTCTCGACGATTTCGAAGGTGAGCCCGATCTCCTCGAGTATCTGCCGGAAGACGAGCTGGTTGACCTCGTTGTCCTCCGCAACGAGCACGTCGATATATCGCACCTGCCTGCGAGGTTCGGGCGCGGCTTCGCATTGCTGCACCTTTTTCGCAGGCTTGGCGGCGCGCAGCGGAACCACCACGCCGGCCGCCTCGGCACGGCGTCGCTGGATCGTGTCGACGAGTGTCTTGAGCAGCACCGCAGAACGGGCCGGTTTGATGAGCTGTGCTTCGATGCCGAGTTCCCGGCCCGGCGCGCCGGTCACCGCCTGGTCGACCGAACTCAGGAGAAGAATCGGCGTCTTCGCGATTTCCGCCGTCCGACGGATGATGCGCGCGGCATCGACGCCGGTCATTTCGGGCATCTGGTAATCGAGGATGACGCAATCGACGGCGATGCCTCGCCTTGCCGCTTCTGTCAGAACGGCGATGCCTTCGGCCGCGTTCTGCGCCGCACAGGCATCGAAATCCCAGCCCTGCATCTGTTCGAGCAGGATTTCACGGTTGATCGGATTGTCGTCGATGACGAGGATACGCGCCCCGCGCACGTCGAGCGCGGGCGATCGCTGGGCGGCCTGTTCGTCGGCATGGGGCAGGTCGACCGAGAACCAGAACCGCGATCCCTTGTCGATCTCGCTTTCGACGTCGATGCGCCCGCCCATCAGCCCGACGAGCCGCGAGGAGATCGCAAGGCCAAGGCCCGTGCCCTCGTGGCGACGGGTCGACGACGCATCCACCTGGCTGAACTTTTCGAAGACGAGCCCGAGTTTGTCGGCCGGAATGCCCATGCCGGTATCCGTCACCGAAATGGTGAGCCGCGTGCCGGTCTGCGACGCGACCCCGTCGACATCGACGAGAACGTGACCTCTTTCGGTGAACTTGACCGCATTGCCCATCAAATTGGTGACGATCTGCCGAATGCGTCCGCCGTCGCCGACGAAGCGACGCTTCAGGCCCGGCGCGAAGCGGACGATCATTTCCAGATCCTTTTCCTTGGCGCGCGTGGAGACGAGCGTGGCCACGTCTTCGATCGCTTCGGCAAGGTCGAAGGGCGCCGGGTCCAGCACGAGCTGGCCCGCGTCGATCTTGGAGAAATCCAGGATGTCGTTGATGATCGTCAAAAGCGCGTTGCCGGATTTGACGATGATGTCGGCAAACGTCTTCTGCTTGGTGTCGAGATCGGTCTTCCACAAGAGCTCGGCCATGCCGAGCACGCCGTTCATGGGCGTGCGGATTTCGTGGCTCATATTGGCGAGGAATTCGGATTTCGCGCGGTCGGCGAGTTCGGCCCTTCGCTGAGCCTCGACCATTTCCGCTTCGCGCCGCTTCATCACGGTGATATCGAAATAGGAAACCAGCCGCCTGCCGTCGGAAAGCGGCGTCACCGAATAGATCATCGTGCAGCCGTCGGCGCGCGTGAACTCGCTCGGCGGCACGTCGCCGTCCGCTATGCGCCCGAGCCGCTCGGCGACATAGCGTTCCCAGTCCGCGTCACCGACATCGTAGATGCCCTTTTGTCGGCTGACCTCCATCATCTGGCGGGCATGAACGCCGACCGGAATGTCGCTCGGATCGACCCGCCAGATACGATAGTAAGCTTCGTTGATGATCTCGGTGTTGAGGTCGCGGTCGAGCACGACCACGCCGAGATCCATCGTGTCGAGCGTGCGCTTGAGGTCTTCGTAAAGCCCTTCGGCACGGTCGCGCGTCACCGCCAGTTCGCGCTCGCGCGCCCTCGCCTCGGTGACATCGGTGCAGATGATGAGGCTGCCGGCCCCGTCGATATGGATTTCACGGTGGATGACATGCCGGCCGTCCCTGAAGGCGAGCGGCATTTCGAAGCTGGGTCCGTGGCTCCTGTCGACGATCTTGCGTTTCAAACGGGCCGGATCGATACCGCCCGTTTCCCAGACGTCGCGATCGATGGCAGCGTCGATGAGTTTATCGAACAGGACACCGGGGCGCATCAATTCGGCCACGGGGGCGTACATCGCCAGCATGGCATCGTTGAAATCGACGAGACGACCATCCGGACCGCAATAGCAATAGGCGTCGTTGACGGCACTGCGTCCGGCTGTTCGGCGCCCCGCGCCGCCCACGACCTGAACGCTGCGTGCTGCGGCATTCGCCAGAATTGCATTCATTTCCACGATCAAGTCCCCCGCGACCCGATGGATGAACGCGACACTGCCCGACGCATACTTAACGATGCGCTAAAGAAATGAATATGTGTTGTATTTTGTGAATGCAGCCGCTGAACGCGACAACCGGTCTTCGGCTGTCGGGTCGCTTTCGGGCGCGGGTCGACTGGAGGGTCAGAATTCCTTTGCGAGCGAAACCTTGAAGAACCGTCCGGGCTCGGAGAAGTAAGCCTGGTTCGCAGTCGTTATGCCGGTAGTCGAGCGCAGATTGATGGCGTCGTAATATTCCTTGTCGAACAGATTGTAGACGCCGCCGCGAATGGTGAAGCCGTCGAGCTGTTCCGGCTTCCACCAGGCGGTCACATCCACGATGCCGTAGCCGGGTGCTTTGAACGTCGCGTCGGAATTGTCGGAAACGCCGCTGACACCGATGAAGGTCAGGTCCGTTCCCCAGGTCTGCGCCGCATATCCCACCGTAGCGACGCCCTTGAACGGTGCGACCGAGCCGAGATACGCCCCCGTTTCGAGGTTTTCGCCGCGTGCGAAAGCGAGCGAGCCCATGATGTGGAAGCCGTTATCGAACCTTTTGTGAACCGCCGCCTCGATACCGGAAATCCGCACGCGATCGAGATTCTGGAACTCCGTGATCCCGAACGGATAGACGGCCGGATTTTGATCGTCTGCCGACACAGCCTCGATGAAATTGCGATAGCGATTGTGGAACAGGCTGGCCCTGACGCCGAAATCCTCGTCGCCATAGCGCACGCCGATCTCGATGCCCTGGCTGGTCTCGGAGACGAGTTCGTCATTGCCGCGGCGCAGATAGGTGCCCGGTCCGCCGAATGTCGAGTAGAGTTCGCCCGAGGTCGGTGCTCGGAAGCCCATGGCCCACTGGCCGTAGAGCTCGATGGTGTCGGACGGGCGATAGGCAAGCCCCAGCTTGGGCGAGACAGCCGTATCGCTGAAGCTGTTCGGCAGGCCGGGCCTCGTCGGATTGCGCGCGAATTCCGGGGTCATCTTCGGATCGCGCTCGACCCAGTCGAAACGGGCGCCCGGCGTGATGAAGAAGCCGGTTTGACCGATGCCGATCTCGTTATCCACGAAGAAGCCGACCTTCCGGCTGTCCACTTCCGGCTCGTCGGCCTGATTGGTGTGCAGGTTCGAGCAGGTGCGCTCATAGAAGACCGAGCAATTGTCGCCGCCTGCCGTGTATTGTTGCGAGGATGACCCGGACAGATCGAGCCCCATCGTCAGGCGATGGCTGAAATCGCCGATAGTGAACGTGCGTTCGCCCGAGCCGATGAAACCGATTGTCGTCTCGTCATAGGTATTGTCGCGCCAGATGGGACCCCGCACGGTTGACGAACGAATACCCTCATAGCCGCTGCCGCGCTGCTGATCGATCCAGTAAAGCGACGCGGCGGCGAAATCGACGAAGCCGCCACCATCGTATCTGTAGTCGAGAGACACGCGATCGCGCGCGCCGCTTTCGAACGACGCGTAATTGCCCGGCAGGTAATTGCCTCCCACCGTTTGCATGCGCCGATCGTCCACATCGCGGTCGCGGCGAAAGCGCTCTGCCGTCAGACCGACCGTGTGCCCGCCTTCCAGATCGTGGCGTAGCTTGAAGAGCAGATTGTGCTGGTCGTAGTCGGCCGGGTTCGGCAAGGTACGGGTCGGGCCGTAAGCGTCGAGCGAGCCCATACTCTCCCGTTCGTTGCCGCGCCTGTAGGCGCCCTGCAAAAGAACCGAGGTGTTGCCGGCGCGCGCCGCAACGGCAGCGCTCGGCGTGAAGCTGTCGTCAGATCCGTCATAGACAAGACCCGTCACGCCTCCCCATGTGCGCCCGTCACGGATCAAATCGTCGGGTTCGAGTGTGCGCAGGCCGAGGACGCCGCCAAGCGCGCCGGGTCCCGCGCGGCTTGAATCGGAACCGCGCACGATGTCGATCCCGGCAAGCGAAGAGAATTCGAACAGGTCGACGCCGCCCGAGGAGCCGCGTGTCGTATCGTTGAGATACGGCACCGGAATGCCGTCGATCGTGGTGAGAACGCGCGGGCCTTCGAGGCCGCGAATATTTATGGCGCCCGTGTTCCGGTTGAAGTTGACGCCCGGCTCGAGGCTGCGGCCGAGATCCTCGATCGACGTGATCTGGCGTTCGGAAAGTTCCTCGCGCGTCGCCGTGGACGCCAGCGGCGTATCCGCGACCGCACCGGGAGCGGAGGCCGTCTGCCCGCCATGCACGATGATCTCGCGCAGCGTGTAATATCCCTCCTCCGTCTCGTCGGCGCTGGGTGTGGTCTGCGCGAACGCTACCGAAGTGAGAACGGTCGAAAGGCCAAGAATAGCGGCAAGGTTGCGACGCGACGCCATGTAACTCTCTCAAAAATAGATGTTTCGAGGGTTGGCTGCCGGCGGAATCGCGGTGGCTAAGTGGCGTCAGACCCCCCTTGGATCGTGCGCCCCGATAAGGCCATAATTTAATAGGAGTAAAACAGTCAAGTTAAAAAGTGATCTTCGGTACGGCAAGCGCGCCGAAGCGGGGAATCTCCGCCTCCACCGGAGACAGGCTCACCTCTGGAAAAGTGGCTTTCGACGAATGCGCTGCGCGCGACATCCCCGAAATGAGATAACCGCGCGCCTCCTGCACGACCGGCATATTGCACGGCAAAGCACGATCAAGTGATGCCGATTGGCCAGCCGGAGTCAGCCTGATCGGAAAAGCGTGCCTGGCGATCCAATATTTTCATGTCCTATTGACATAACAATATGATGTTGCTTTCTCTATGCCCACTGTTTTGCATGCGGGAGGAAAAACTCATGCTTGATTTCAGTTCAGGCGCACTGCGCCTTCTACGGGCCGCAGCAGTGGCGCTCGTCACCCTTGGCGTTTCGGCGACGACAGCGTCCGCGCAGGACTGGCCGACGCGGCCCCTCACCTTCGTCGTGCCCTTCGACGCCGGCGGCAGTGCCGACCGAATGGCGCGCGGCGTGGCCGATCACATGTCACCCCGGCTCGGCGTTCCGATTCAGGTCGTCAACCGGCCGGGCGGCGCGGGCGCGCTCGGCGCGACATGGTTCATGCAGCAGCCGGACGACGGCAGCCACGTCATGTTCATGCAGGCGACGCCTTATCTCGCCAGCGCGATCCTCGTCAGCGGCGCGCCGGTGCAGTGGACCGACTTCCAGCTGATGAACGCGCAATGGAACGATTACGGAATCATCGCTGTCCATCGCGACAGCCCTTATGAGACGCTTGCCGACCTCGTCGAGGCGCTTCGCACCCCCGGTGCGGTTTCGTCCGGCATCATCGTGGGCAATGGCGGGCATCTTCAGACGCTGATCCTCAATGACGCGCTCGGCATCCCCAACGAGAATATCCGCTTCGTCACCTACAGTGGCGGTGGCCCGCTTCGCACGGCACTCGCCGGCAATCAGGTCGACTTCGAGATTCTGGCCGCCGAAGCGGCCGAACCCATCCGCGACCGTATCCGTGTCCTTGCCGTCGTCAACGACGAAGACGTGGACGATTGGGGCGCGCCGCCGCTCAACGAGGCGCTCGCCGAGATGGACGTGGAACCGGTCGCCTTGATGGGCGGAAACATCACCGGCCCGATCGTTCACGCGTCGCTGCCGCAAAGCAATCCGCAAAACTATGAAATCCTGCTCGACGCCTATCGCGAGACGATCGAGAGCGAGGAATTCCAGGAGTGGGCACGCCAGGCGCGTATGGGCGCCGACTGGGTCGGTCCGCAGGACAGCCAGGCACTGATCGACGAAGCATACGAGAATGTCTCGCGTTACGCCGATCAGGTGAAATAGGATCATGTCGCGCGTGATCGAAGACAAGGCGGCTGATGCCGTAAAGCCGGTCAGGCCAATCGGCGCGACTATCTTCATGGCGGTGCTCGCGCTGGCGATGATCGGCTATGCGGTCAGCGTCGTCGTTGCCGCCCGCGGTGCGACGGACTGGATGATGGTCGCGCCGGTGGCGGCCGTCGGCGTCCTGGCGCTGGGTTTTGCAGTTATGGAGGACTGGCGGGAAGCGTTCGCCCGCGCCGCTGCGGGCGTCGCAGCCAAGCGCGAGGGATGGAAGTCTTCGCTTCCCGCATTGGGCTTCATGGCCCTTCTGGTGGCCTATGTCGCTGCAACCCCGTTCGTCGGTTTCGATCTTGCCACTATGGTCTTCGTCGTCGCATCCCTGATCCTTCAGGGTGAACGTCGTCCTCTGGTCGTGGCGGGCATAGGCATCGCGGCGTCACTGGCGATCGTGTGGCTGTTCGTGCACGTCTTCGCCATCGCGCTGCCCACCTTGTTCCTGTAAAAAAGGTGCCGACATGATCGACATGAGCGCTGCAAATGACGGCATCTCGCTGCTGTTCGGCGATGCCCAGGCCTGGATCGTCGTTCCGATCGGCATTCTGATCGGCCTGGTCTTCGGAGCCATTCCCGGTATCTCGATTTCGGTGGCAATGGCCATTTTCCTGCCGGCCACCCTTTACATGGATTTTCTGCCGGCGATCCTGTTCCTGACGGCGATCTTTACCGGCGGCGGTTTCGGCGGCGCCATCCCCGCCATCCTGATGAACATTCCCGGCACCTCCTCGGCGGTCGCCACTGCGTTCGACGGCTATCCGATGGCCCAGCAGGGACGCCACAGCGAGGCGCTCGGCATCGGCCTTGCCGCCTCGGTGATAGGGACTTTCCTGGGCTATATCGCGCTCTTTCTCATCGTTGAGTTCGTCGCAGAATGGGTACTGCGCCTCGGCCCTACGGAAATGTTCGTCGTTGCGCTGTGGGGCCTCACGCTCATCGCGCTTCTCAACACCGGCAGCTTCGCCAAGGGCATCGTGGCCGGGATGATCGGCATTCTCATCGCCACGATCGGCTACAGCGATGCGGGCCAGATGCGCGGAACGTTCGGCTCGATGTATCTCCTTGACGGCATTCCGGCCATTCCCGCGCTGATCGGTCTTTTCGCGGCATCCGAACTCTTCAATCTGATCGGGCGGGACTATCTCGTCCGCGACGAGTCGCTGCGCACCGTCAGCATGGCCAAGATCGTCGGCGGCATGAAGGACGCGGTGCGCCGCCCACTCGAGATATTCAGGAGCAGCGCGATCGGCGTCGGCATCGGCCTCGTGCCGGGCGTCGGCGCGAGCATCGCAAACCTTGCCGCTTACGGCGTCGCCAAACGCGCAGCCAAGGACCCCGCCTCGTACGGAGCCGGAAATCCGGGCGGCGTGATCGCGTCGGAAGGGGCGAATTCCAGTTCCGAAGGCGCATCGATGGTTTCGCTTCTGGCACTCGGGATTCCCGGCGGGGCAGGCACGGCCGTTCTCCTCGGCGCCTTCGCCATGCACAATGTGACCGGCGGCCCGCGCTTCATTTCCGAGAACAAGGACATCGTCTACGCTCTGATCTTCGGCAACATGGTGCAGGCGGTGCTTTTGCTGTTCATCGGCGTGGTGTTCGTGCGCTTCGCCGGCGTCATCGTGAAGGTGCCGCTGCGCATCCTCGCGCCGCTGGTCATGGTCATGTCGGTGCTGGGAGCCTACGCGCTGACCGGCAACATGGTCGGACCGGTCACGGTCGTCGTGGCGGGTATCCTGGGCTGGTTCATGCGCCGCTACGGTTTTCCGGTGGCCGCCACGGTCGTCGGCCTTTTGGTTGGCGGCATGGCCGAGGGCGAACTCGTTCGCAGCTATCAGGTCAGCGGCGGCGATCTGAGCTTCGTCGCCGGGCGCCCGATCACGCTCCTGCTCATCGCGCTGCTGGTCCTGTCGTTGATGCCGCGCCTGATCGTCAATCTTCGCCAGCGCGGCAAACCTGCGGCAAGCACGGGAGACGCCTCATGACCACCGGCCAGCCGAGAACCCTGTTCGCCAAGGTCTGGGATGCGCACGTCATCGGGACGGACGGCGATCAGAACCTGTTGTGGATCGACCGGCATTTCGTCCATGAAGGCTCGTTCCATGCCTTCGGCAAGCTGAAGGAGAGCGGGCGGCCGGTGCGTCACCCGGAACTCACCTTCGGCGTGGCGGACCATTACGTGCCGAGCGATCACTCCGCGCCGCCGAAGGACACGGAGGTCGCGAACATGATCGACCTTTTGACCCGCAACACGACCGCGCACGGGATCGACATCTTCGCCATGGGGGATTCCCGTCAGGGCATCGTCCATGTCGCCGCACCCGAGCAAGGGCTTTCCCTGCCGGGCCTCACCATCGTGTGCGGGGATTCGCATACGGCCACGCATGGAGCATTCGGCGCGTTCGCCTTCGGCATCGGCGCGTCGGAAGTGGCACATGTCCTCGCGACGCAGACGCTCTGGCAAAAGCGCCCCAAAATCATGCGCATCACCGTCGATGGCGTCCTCGGCGAGATGACGAGCGCCAAGGATCTCGCGCTCTACATCATCAGCCGCATCGGCACAGGCGGCGCGACCGGCCATGTCGTCGAGTATGACGGCAGCGCGATCCGCGCCCTGTCGATGGAAGGGCGCATGACCTTGTGCAACATGACGATCGAAGCCGGCGCGCGCGCCGGCATGGTCGCGCCGGACGAGACGACCGTCGCATGGCTCGAGGGTCGCCCGCTCGCGCCCAAGGGCGCGGACCTCGATGCGGCCAAAGCTTTCTGGGCGAAATTGCGCACGGATGCCGGCGCTGCGTTCGACAAGGAAATGCGCTTCGACGCCGCCGATGTCGGGCCGATGGTCACCTGGGGCACCAGCCCCGAAGAAGTCGCCGGCATCGCTGCGCATGTGCCCGTCGCAGAAGATTTTCAGGCGAGCCGAGACTATATGGGGCTGGAAGCCGGGCAGGAAATCGCCGGCATAGAAGTCGACCAGGTATTTATCGGCTCGTGCACCAATTCGCGGCTTCAGGATCTGCGCGAAGCCGCATCGGTTCTGAAGCTCGGCAAGGTCGCGGTTCCCACGATGATCGTTCCCGGTTCGGCCGCCGTGAAGAAAATGGCCGAAGCGGAAGGCCTCAACCGGATTTTCCGCGACGCGGGAGCGCAGTGGCGCGACAGCGGATGCTCGATGTGCGTTGCGATGAACGGCGATGCCGTCGCGCCCGGAAAAAGATGCGCGTCCACCTCGAACCGCAATTTTCCCGGCCGTCAGGGACGCGGCGCGCGCACGCATCTGATGAGCCCCGCAATGGCGGCGGCGGCGGCGCTGACGGGACGCATAGTCGACGTTCGCACGATTAGCGCGAAACCGGACACGGGAGCAGGACAATGAAGCCCTTCGTCGCTCATGAAGGACAGGCGGTCGTCCTTCCGGTCGCCAATGTCGACACCGACCAGATCATCCCGGCGCGCTTCCTGCGCAAGCCGCGCTCGGCCGGGTACGGCAACTTTCTTCTGCACGATCTGCGCTTCGACGCGAACGGGCGGAGCGTCGCCGACTTTCCTCTGAACCGAGCCGAAGCCCCCTCCTTCCTGATCGCCGGTTCGAATTTCGGCTGCGGGTCTTCGCGCGAAGGCGCGGTCTACGCCCTCGTCGACTACGGTTTTCGCGCCGTCATCGCGCCGCGCATCGCAGACATCTTCCGCAACAATTCGGTGCGCAACGGCCTCGTCCCGATCGAACTGCCCGACGATGAGTACGACCGTCTTGCGCAAGCCGTCGAGGCCGACCCGGCGCGTGAGATGAAAGTCGATCTTCAAACATGCACCCTCTCGCATCCCGCGCTTGCGCCGATCTCCTTCGTGATCGACGAAGGCTCGCGCAAGAGATTGTTGAAGGGGCTGGACGACATCGCCGAAACGGCCGAGCGCTTCGGTGCGATCGAGGATTTCGCCGCTTCCTACCGCAAAGACCGGCCGTGGACATGGCCGGCGTCGCCGGACAAGGAGGCGCGTTGAGCTCGCCGCGCATCGATGGTGATGCCGCCGGACGGCGCAAGGACCCGTGGCCCAAGCATCATCAGGTCTACCTCGTCCTGCGGCAGGAAATCGAGGAGGGAACCTTCGCGCCGGACGAGCCGCTGCCCAACGAGTTCGAACTGGCGGACCAGTTCGCCGTCTCGCGCATCACGGTCCGAAAGGCGATGGAGCGGCTCGATCGCGAAGGCTGGGTGGAGCGGCATCGCGGACGCGGAACCTTCGCGCGTCGGCCCTCCGGGCCCTCACCTGTCGAGGCGTCCGTTTCCGGCACGATCGAAAACCTGATCGCGATGGGACTGCGCACGGATGTTGACGTCCTGTCGCTGGACTACGTGGCTGCTTCCGCCGAAGTCGCCGCCGCGTTGAAAATCCCGGCGGGTGACATGGTGCAGAAGGCCGTGCGCCTGCGCAGCCTGGAAGGCCGCTCCTTTTCGCATCTCGTGACCTATGTGCCCGAAAAACTCGGCCGCGCCTATGGTGCCGACGAACTTTCGCGCCTGCCGCTTCTGGTTCTTCTGGAGCAGTCGGGCGTCAAGGCCGGCTCGGCCCGCCAGAGCATATCGGCGACGCTGGCGGCACCGGAAGTGGCAGCGCTTCTCGGCGTGGAGGCTGGCTCGGCGCTTCTGGCGATCCGCCGCGTCGTCAGCGATGCCGGCGGCCGTCCGATCGAATATATCAAGGGCCTCTATCGCCCCGACACCTACGAACATCGAATGACGTTCGAGCGCGGAACGCAGGATGGCGGTCCGTTCTGGGCAGTCGACCGGCAAAGCACATCGTAAATACCAGAAAGGCGAACCTCGCGACATGACCACACTTTCCGCTTTGCTCGATTCCGACCGGAACGTCGTTCTTGCTCCGGGCGTCTACGATCCCTTCACGGCGCATCTTGCGACGGAAGCCGGGTTCGAGGTGCTGTATCTGTCGGGCGCGAGCATCGCCTATACGCGGCTCGGCCGTCCCGATATCGGGCTGGTTTCCATGTCCGAAGTCGCCGAGACCATCGCGCTGGTGCGCGACCGCACGCCCGTCCCGTTGATCGTCGACGCCGACACCGGCTACGGCAATGCCCTCAACGTGCAGCGGACCATGCGCGTTTTCGAACGGGCCGGCGCATCGGCGATCCAGCTTGAGGACCAGTCGTTTCCCAAGCGCTGCGGTCATCTTGCGGGCAAGTCGCTGGTGTCGGCCGCGGAGATGGGCGGCAAGATCCGCGCCGCCGTGGATGCACGCGCGAACCGCTCGACGCTCGTCATCGCCCGCACGGACGCGATTGCCGTCGAAGGCTTCGATGCGGCCATGGAACGCGCAAATCACTATGTCGAGGCGGGAGCCGACGTTCTGTTCATCGAAGCGCCGCGCAGCCGCGAGCAGATGGTGAAGGTCTGCGAGACCTTTTCATCGCGCATTCCGCTTCTCGCCAATATGGTGGAAGGCGGCCAGACGCCGATCGGCAGCGCCTCCGAGCTTGGAAAGATCGGCTTCAAGATCGTCATTTTCCCCGGCGGCATCGTGCGCGCGGTCGTGAAACAGGCGCAGGATTACTATGCCAGCCTCAAGACGAACGGTTCGAACCGGCCTTTCGCGGACCGCATGACGGATTTCGATGGCCTGAACGCGGCGATAGGAACGGCGGACCTTCTCTCGAAGGGGAACACCTACGAGAGCTGAAGCGCTCGGCGTGCAGAGCTGAGCGTCACTCTGCCTTCGTCAGATCGTAACGCAGGATGACGCCGCCCGTCTTGAGCGGTCGCGCTTCCAGCAGGCTCATGGTCCGGCTTTCGCCGCCCGGCTTGAACAGAGGCGTGCCGGACCCGCGCACCACCGGGGCGAGGCAGATGCGGTATTCGTCGACGAGATCGTTCGCAAGCAGCGTTTCCAGAAGATCGGCGCTGCCGAAGATATAGATGTTCCTGCCGGGCTGCTGCTTCAGCGCCCGGACCGCCTCGGCCACATCGCCCTCGATCGGATGGGCGTTGGTCCATTCGACCCGTGTCCGGCTGCGTGATGCGATGCGTTTGTCCACCGCGTTCATGAAATCTGCGATCGCGCCCGTCTCGGTGGCCCAGTACGCAGCCATGCCTTCGTATGTTCGTCGGCCGAAGATCAGGACATCCATGTCCTCGCCCTGATCGAGCGAAAAGCGCTCCAGTTCCTCGCCCCAGACCGTTTCGTGGAAATCGAGCTGCCAGGGGGCTTCACCCTCGAAATACCCGTCGAGGGTCATCACGTTCCAGGCAATCAGCTTGCGCATGATGAACTCCGAGCCTGTGATGTCTTCCTCGGTTCGGCCATTCGGCATTCCTCCCGTTGTCGCAGGACAAGCAATCCTATCCTGCGACAACGAACTGGGCCTGTCGACTGCGGTCATGCCGCTTTACGTCACCCTTGCGGCGGCAGCGGTGAAAGGTCGGTCGTTTGTCGTGCTCCCCGGTGCTGCCACCAATCCCCGAGGAAAAGAAGAATCGGAGCCGCGATGAAGATGGACGATGTGGTCGCGACCACAATGCCGAACAGCATCGGTATCGTGAAGCTCGACACGGAATGACCACCCCATATCGTCATCGGCAGAATCGCCAGGAAGGTCGTCATCGAGGTGAAGATGCAGCGCGACAGCGTCTGGTTGATCGACATGTCGATGATCTCGCGCAGGCTGCGCCTGCGATTGAGGCGCAGATTCTCGCGCATCCGGTCGTAGACGACGACCTTGTCGTTCACCGAATAGCCGATGATGGTCAACAGGGCCGCGATGGCGGTCAGGTTGAAGTCCAAACCGAGAAGGGCGAACAGGCCGACCGTCTTGGTCGTGTCGAGGATCAGCGTGGCGATCGCGCCGATGGCGAAGTTCCATTCGAAGCGCCACCAGATGTAAGCCAGCATGCCGAGCCCGGCCAGAACCACCGCGATGATGCCCGACTGGGCAAGTTCGCCGCTGATCTTCGGCCCGACCACTTCGGTGCGGCCGATCGAGGCTGTCGGATCGACCGAGACGAGCGTCGACCTGACCTGTTCGACGGCCTCCGTCTGCGCCGCTTCGCCGCCCTGCTGCGGCTGAAGACGGATGAGCAGCCCGTTGTCGCCCCCGACACGCTGAAGGCCGACCTCTCCCAGCCCCAGCCCGTCGAGCTTCTGGCGGATGAGGCCGAGGTCGTTCGGCGCGGCGGTCGTGGCTTCGACCTGAATGCCGCCGGTGAAGTCGATGCCGTAGTTCAGGCCCGGATAGATGAACAGAGCGATAGAGCCGAGCGACAGAAGGATCGACACGCCGATGCCGAAGAAACGCGCGCGCATGAAGGAAATGTTCGTGCTTGCCGGAAGCAGCCTGACCAGCGGCTCCATCGAGATCGTCTTGATCCTGCCGATACGCACCCGCTCCATCATCAGCAGGCGTACAATGGTGACCGCCGTGAACATGGAGATCATGATGCCGAGCATCATCGTGATCGCGAAGCCGCGGATCGGTCCGGACCCGAAATAGAAAAGCAGCACCATGGCGATGATCGTCGTCACATTCGCATCGACGATGGTGCTGTAGGCTTGCCTGAAGCCCCGGTCGATCGCAGCAATCGCGCTGACGCCTTTCTTCGCCTCCTCGCGAATGCGTTCGTTGACGAGCACATTCGCATCGACCGCGATGCCGATACCGAGAATGATGCCGGCAATGCCGGGCAGCGTCAGCGTCGCGCCGATCAGAGTCAGCGCGGCGAACGTCAGGATCAGGTTCAAAAGCAGCGCCGCATTGGCGATCATGCCCCAGCTTCCGTAGAGCAGGACCATGAATGCCATCACGGCCGCAAGCCCGCCGACTCCGGCATAGATTCCCATGTGAATGACGTCGGCGCCGAGGTCCGGCCCGACCGTTCGTTCCTCGATGACGGTCAGCGGGGCCGGCAGCGAGCCGGAACGTAAAAGGGCCGACAGGGTAACTGTTTCATCGACGGAGAAATTGCCGCTGATCTGCCCGGCACCGCCCATGATCGGCTCACGGATGACCGGCGCGCTCAACACCTTGCCGTCGAGCACGATCGCGAACGGCTCGCCGACATGCGCGCTGGTGATCTGTCCGAAATCGCGCGCGCCCGTGCCGTCGAAGCGGAAATCCACGATCGGCGCTTTCGTACGCTGGTCGAAAGAGGCGTGTGCGTCTTTCAGATGACTGCCGTCGACGGCGATACGGTCTTCCACGACATAGGTCTGGTCGCTATCGGCGGCGGTCAGGATGCTCGCGCCGGCAGGTGCTTTTCCTTGCGCGGTCGCGGGCACGACGAGATGAAACGACATCTTCGCCGTGCTGCCCAGAAGGCTGCGCAGGCGCGTCGGGTCCTGGAGGCCCGGCAACTGGACCAGGATCCGGTCCGCACCGACCCGCTGAACGCTCGATTCGGCGACGCCGACTTCGTCGATGCGGCGGCGCACGATTTCGAGGCTCTGCACGATGGCTTGATCGACCCGCGACCGCATGCCCGCATCGCTGGGTGAGACGGTCACGCCCTGCCCATCCTGCGTGATCGTCAAGGTGGCGGAACCGGGACGATAGCCGATCCCGCTGAGAGGCTCGCTCATCTGTGCAAGGTCGGTTGCGCCCGACGCTGCGGCTGCATCGTCGGCGAACCGCGCCGTGACGCCCTCGGCGGTCGTGGTGATCGCTTCAGGCTTCAGGCCGCTGGCGGCAAGCGTGTCGCCCGCCTCTTTCGCCAGTTGCTGGACCCAGTCGGCCTTCATTGCGCGCTGGTCGACTTCCAGCGTCAGTTGTGACCCGCCTTGCAGGTCGAGACCAAGATTGACCTGGGAATGCGGAAGCCAGGACGGGAACCGGTCGAGTACCGAATGCGGCAGCACGTCGGGCAAGGCCACGGCAAAGCCGAGCAGGATGACGAGCGCGTAGAACGCCTTCGTCCATTTGGAGGTTTTCATGAAAAGTTGTCCGTATGGCCGCCGAAGCGGCGACAGTCTCAGGCAGGCTCGCGCCCGCCGCGATCAGGCGCGGACAGAGACTGGAGGTGCGCGCGGGCGTGCGCGGATCGCCGCAGGAAAGGCCGTGGCTGCGTATTCGAAGCCGACAGGCGCGGTGCCTGCCTTGGACAGGACCAGTTGAACGAGTTCTGGAAGAAGCGCCGCGTTACCGTCACCGCCACCTGGCGAGGATGTTGAGGCAGACGTCTCAACGACGCTTGCCACGACCGCGAGCGCCTTGAACGAATGGCCCGCGCCATCGACCTGCTGGACGGATTTTTGAAACTGCGCGGCAGGTGAAGACCAGGCCAACCCGACGCACAGAACCGCGAACGCAGCGATCAGGGCTGCGGACAGGCGATCCATGGTCAAATGCCGGTGCATGGCGCTCGGAGGGATACTCTTTTGCCGCCAGACACAAATCTGGCCGTTCAGTTCGCTTTTGTGTGCGCTCCAAACCACCTGAAATCAAGAGCCGCCACCATTACATATCGTCAATGTGACGTTGCGAACCCGGTATTTGGCATAAACCTTCCAAGCCTCGCACGAGTTCGCTAAGCTATCTCGCAGATACTCCCGGCGCTGGCTGAAACGACCGAAAAATACGGATCGCGAACCGGATATGACCGCAATTCGAGCGCGAGTTGGAGACCGGCACGATCGACGGCGATGTTCTGGGCATCGTGCTCTCGATGGAAAGGCCCGAATTCATGGACGAGGATCTGCGCATCCGGCATCTGCGCCTTGCGGCAAGGTGCGGATAAAGCTCGGGCTCACCCGGCCCACGGCGTACCGACCAGCGGCAGCGGCTCCTGGAAAATCCAAAAGATTTCCGTTTCGCGCGCGCACCGGAAGCCCTCGAAACATGTCTCCGGCCGTCCGGCCGCCAGCCGCCGCTCGCTGCCGAGGATCAGGGTGAAGAAGCTGTCCCAGTCGACGCAGACGAAGAGCGAGCCGTCCCCGGCGAACAGCCTTCGCGGCCGAAAGTCCGGGGTGGCCTTTCCCTCGATCCATCTTCCTTCGGACGGAAAGTCATCCAGGCAGATTTGCTGTGCCGAGTCCGCGTCGAACTCGTCGGCCCAGATGATGCGATCCAGTCCCGCGGCGGTCAGGAAGCGCAGCATGGCTCTTTCCATGACGGGCTGGAACTCACCCTCGGTCGGCAGGAAAATCCGTCTTTGCGCACAATGCGCCACAAGCTTTGCGGCACCTTCCGGATCGGCGAATTCGGGACGCAGCGCGCGTATATGCGTGCGCAGCGCCCGGTTCAACGCCAGGTGATCGGTAAAACCGACCGCCTCGCCCATCTGGCGCCATCCGACCGGCCGACCCCGAATTTTGGCCGCATGATCGACCTGATCGGCGTCGATCACCATGTTCTTTCGCTCACCGGCGCGGTGCTCGTCCGCCCATGCCACGATGTCTACCCCGTCGGGAATCTCGGATCGTTCGACGATGTGCGTCCCATGCTCGCATTGCGCGGGATCGAGACCGTCGATCGTGACGAACGGATGCAGCGCGACGAAGCCGCGATCATAGGCACCGCCATAGAAGGGCAGGATCGGCGTATCCGCCATTGGCATACGGAACATCCCCTGCTCCGCCAGCGCCGCTATGTTCATCGGGTCCTCTATCGGCATAAAGCCGCCCGGCATCGAGAACGCTCAACTCTGCTCATAGATCACCCAGGCCCGATCGAAGCGGCGCGCCGCCAGATCCTCGTCGCGCAGAAGGAAGTTCACGGAGCCGGGCAACATGTTGCCGATCGCCTCATCGGGCCGAGTTGGAAGATCAGGCGCCATGCTCCGGCATCCGCAAGCAGGGCCTTCGCCTTCTTTCCCCTGTAGGCTTTGGATAAGCCGGCATCGATACCGTTTGCGGCAAGCTGGGCCGTGCTTTGCATGCCCTGCTGGATCGCGCGCGGCCAGCCCCCGACCTGATGGCGGTCCCGCTCGGGCTCCCCCGGCCAGCCGACCTCATCCATCAGCCAGGTGTCATATTTCTCCTTATGCCGGCCGTGCATGCGAGCCTCACTCGTGGCAAGGCTTTCCATCAGCATCGAGGTGATCGCCTCGCGCATAGCCAAAGTTGCCGGTTTGAGCATCGCGCCGCGCGCATCGGCGATCTTCGCCAGTTGCTTGGGAAGATCGGCGCGCACGAGTGCATCTTCGGGCGAGGTATCGTGAATGACCCGGAAGGCTGGGCGGGATGCCGGATCGTATGACGCCGGAAGGCAAAGCAGATCGTAGAACAGGTAGAGCCGACCTTCATCGGGCAATGCGGGATCGAAGCCGGCAAGCCGCGACAAGGAGGCAAGGTCGAAATGGGCGATGTTGTCGCGCTCCAGTTCCTGAAGCGTCACCTGCGTCCAGTCGTCGACGATGTCATTCGCGGTCATCGCGCGATATTGCTCGTCGGTGATCGGGCTGCCGTCCGGATTCTTGCGCCAGCAGTCGATATATTCCGCATGACCGATGCTGGTGCCGTCGCCCAGCACGACGCCGGCGAAAGCAGAGCGGATCCCATTCTCGACGTCGCGCCTCGCGGCAGGAATATCCGCCTGCAAATGACCTCTCCATCATCCTCGACGCCTGAACCTAACCCGGCCAGCCGCTCGCCGAAAACCCGACGGGTTCGAAAATCAATGCGAGGCGGCCGCGTGAATCTGTAGGCGCACCCTGCGTCACAATTCGTCCGCGAAGCGGTATCCGACGCCCGGTTCGGTGCGGATGATCGCCGGCCGAGCGGGGTCGCGCTCGATCTTCTGGCGGAGCTGGCCGATGAAAACGCGCAGATAGTGCAGATCGTCGCCATGGGCCGGCCCCCATATGGAGGTGAGCAGCGTGCGGTGCGTGACGACGCGCCCTGCATGGCGGGCGAGCAGGACGAGAAGATCGTATTCCTTGGGCGTCAGCCTGACCGGTTCTCCGTCGCGCGCGACGAGACGGCGCAGCGTGTCGATCTCGAGGCCATCGACGCAGACGCGCTCCGTTTGCGCATCGGCGCGCAGCCGGTGACGCAGCGCCGTGCGGATGCGGGCCGTCAGTTCGCCGATGCCGAAAGGCTTTTCGATATAGTCGTCGGCGCCCAGATCGAGCGCGGCGACCTTCTCGCTCTCGCGGTCCCGCGCGGACAGGATGATGATCGGAACCGTACTCCAGCCGCGCAGCTTGGCGACGACATCCTTTCCGTCCATGTCCGGCAGGCCGAGATCGAGGATGATTACGTCGGGGGCAGCCGTCGCTGCCGCTTTCACCGCTTCCGCACCGGTCCGGGCCTCGATCACGTCGTAACCTGCGGCCGTCAAAGCGGGCCGCAGGAAACGCTGAATCTGCGGTTCGTCATCGACGACGAGAATGCGATCCGCGCTCATTGCGGTGCCGCCTCCTTGCCGTTCTCGGGTATCGGGAAGCGCAGCATCATCCTTGTGCCCTTGCGGCGAAAGGCCGGGCTTTCGGCCCTGATCGTGCCGCCCATCGCCTCGACGAAACCTCTGGCGATCGACAGGCCGAGACCCGTGCCGGGAGCCCGGCCGTCCGGTTTGCCGCGCCGGAAGAACTTCCCGAAAACGGCGTCGAGATCGTTGGCCGGGATGCCCCGCCCCATATCCGTGACGCAGATGACGATCTCCCTTTCATCCGTGCGGATGTCGATCCGCACGGGCTCGCCGGCGGCATATTTGGCCGCATTGTCCAGGAGATTGAACAGAACCTGGCCGAGCAACACGCTGTCTCCCCGCATGAGGGGAAGTTCGGGCGCGGCACTGGTCTCGACCGCGAGTTCCGGGAAATATCGCGCGCAGCGCTCGACGGCGGCCCGGACCACGTCCCCGACATCGATCCAGTCCTTGCGGGCGTCGAGCGTGCCCGCTTCGATGCGGGTCATGTCGAGAAGGTTTGCGACGAAGCGGCTGAGGCGCGCGCTTTCCTCCTCGATGGTGGCCAGAAGATCGTTGCGACTTTCCGGCCCCATCCGGTCGCCAAGCTGGCGAAGGCTGGTGACGGCGCCGGTGATCGTGGAAAGCGGCGTCCTGAGATCATGCGATATCGAGGACAAAAGGGCTGCCCTGAGATTGTCGCTCTGAAGCTTCGCGGCCTGGGCGATGCTCTCCTCGGCGAGCCGCGCACGGTCGATGGCGATGGCCGTCTGGTCCATGACGGCGTAAAGGATCCGTTCGGAGACGCCGTCCACGGACCGGCCGTCCCATTTCAGTCCGCACACGCCCAAGACCCCTTGAGGGCTTGTCATCGGCCTGAACTGGTAGCCGCTCGCCGGAAGGGTTCCCGTATCGCTTCCGGCCGTTTCCTTTCGCTCGAACGCCCAGCGGGCGGCGGTCATGTCGGTGACGTCAAGGTCCGCGTCGGGCGGCCAGGCGGAGGCGAGAACGAGCTCCCCATCCTGCGGCATCAAGATGACGGCAGCTTTGCCGAAGGTCTCGTGAAGCTGGGAGACCGCCGCCCACAGCACGTTTTCCGCCTTTGCCGTTCCCGAGAGCTTCCTGGCGAAGTCGTAGAGGGACTGAACCGCCACGGCCCGCGCACGGGCGGCCCGCGCCTGCTCGCGCACCCGCGAGGCAAGTCCTCCTGCAAGCAGCGCCGCACCGATGAAGATGAAGAACGCGAAGACCTCGTGCGGCGAGGCGATCACGAAGGTCTCGAGGGGCTGAATGAAAAAGAAGTTGTAGGCGAGCCCCGAAAGGATCGCGGCGAGAAATGCAGCGACATAGCCGGCGCGGATCGCGGAGAAGACCACTGACATCAGGAAGAGCAGCGACACATTCGGCAGGTCGATCGCACGGTCGACCCCGATGGCGATCAGTGAGGCGGCCGCAACGCTGGAAAAGGCGATCATGACCGATCGCAGGTTTTCGCGACGATCGGGACGCCGAAACCTGCGCACGAAACTTGGCGGTTCCTCCTGATCACCGGTCACAAGATGAACCCCGAGACCTGCGCCGCGCGCCGCCAGTTCGTCGGCAAGAGAGGCACGCACCCATGACAGCCAGCGCGGGCGCACATGAACGCCGATGACGATCTGCGTCGCGTGCTCGCGCCGCGCCAGCTTCATGAGTTCGGAGACGAAATCGGTCGCCGCGATACGGCGCGTCTCGGCGCCGAGCCTTTCGGCGAGCTTGAAGAGCGCGTCGATACGCGCCGGCGCCGCATCGGCCGGTTCGCGATCGGCACGCTCCAGCGACACGACGATCCACGGCGCATTGAGACCGGATGCAAGACGGCTTGCGGTTCGGACGACCTTTTCGGACAAGGCATCGGGGCCGACGCACACGATCAGCCGCTCGGCCGATGCCCAGGCTCCTTCGATCGCATGCCGCTTGAGATAATCGACCATGTCGTCGTCGACATGATCCGCAGTGCGACGCAGGGCCATCTCGCGCAGCGCGGTGAGGTTGCCCGGCCGGAAGAACTGATCGATCGCCCGCTTCGCGCTTTCGGGCAGATAGACCTTGCCCTGCTTCAGGCGCTCGATCAGTTCGGCGGGCGGAAGATCGACCAGCACGACCTCGTCGGCCCTTTGAAGGACGGTATCGGGCACCCGCTCGCGCACGCGCACGCCCGTGATCTCGGCCACCACGTCGGACAGGCTTTCGAGGTGCTGAATATTGAGCGCCGTCCAGACATCGATTCCGGCGGCGAGCAATTCCTCGATGTCCTGGAAACGCTTCGGGTGGCGGGCACCTTCGGGATTGCTGGATGCCAGCTCATCCACGATGATCACATGTGGCCGGCGCGTCAGAGCGGCATCGAGGTCGAAAGCCTCGACTTGTCGCCCCCGATATTCAAGTTGCTTCCTGGGCAGCGCCTCCAGCCCGTCCAGAAGCTGCGCGGTCTCGGCGCGGCCGTGCGTTTCAGCGACCCCGACGACGATATCGACGCCGTTCGCCTGCAGTTTTCCAGCCCGCGACAGCATGGCGTAGGTCTTGCCCACGCCCGGCGCGGCCCCCAGGAAAACGGTCAACCGCCCGCGACCGTGCTGCCTGGCTTCGGCAAGAAGGACATCGGGGTCCGGTCTGTTGTCCTTTGAAGTGCCGCTGGAGGCCATGCGCCGGTCAGGTATTCAGTTCATCGAGAGCGATATTGAGATGTAGCACATTCACGCGCGGCTCGCCGATGAAACCGAAAACCCGGTCTTCTTCGAATCGGGACACGAGATCTGTTAAGTCGGCTGCATCGAGGCCGCGGGCTCGCGCCACGCGCTCGATTTGCGCACGCGCAAATTCGGGCGAGATATGCGGGTCGAGACCTGACGCGGAGGCCGTGGCCGCGTCGGCGGGAACAGTGCCCGTGACGCCGGCCGCCCTCAACCGTTCAACATCGGCGGTGACACGTTCGCGCAGCTTCGCCGAGGTCGGACCGAGATTGGAGCCGCTCGACGCGGACGCGTTGTAGGGCTCGGGCCCGGTGGCCGACGGGCGCGGCCAGAAGTATCGGTCCGAGGTGAAGCTCTGCCCGATCAGGGCGGAGCCGGCGACGGTTCCGTTTCGAACGATCTGGCTACCGCCGGCCTGTGCCGGCAGGAGAACGCCTGCCAATCCTGTGATGGCGAGGGGATAGCCCAGCCCGAGAAGCAGCGTGAAGAGCACGGTGAGGACGAGGGCGGGACGGATATGCTTGATCATGATCACACCAGATGAAGGGCCGTGACGGCCAGGTCGACGAGCTTGATCCCGACAAAGGGCAGCGCCAGTCCGCCAAGGCCATAGACGAAAAGGTTACGGCGCAGGAGAGCGGCGGCGCCGACCGGACGATAGGCGACGCCCTTGAGCGCGAGCGGAATCAGCGCCACGATGATGAGCGCGTTGAAGATCACCGCTGACAGGATCGCCGATTGCGGCGAGGCGAGCCCCATGACATTGAGCGCGCCAAGCGCCGGATAAGTCGTCACGAACAACGCGGGGATGATGGCGAAATACTTCGCGACATCATTTGCGATGGAGAAGGTGGTGAGCGAGCCGCGCGTCATCAAAAGCTGCTTGCCGATCTCGACGATCTCGATGAGCTTGGTCGGGCTGGAATCGAGATCGACCATGTTGGCGGCCTCGCGGGCGGCCTGGGTGCCGGTCTGCATGGCGACGCCGACATCGGCCTGGGCCAGTGCCGGCGCGTCGTTCGTGCCGTCGCCGCACATGGCGATCAGGCGGCCGCCCCGCTGCTCCCTGCGAATATAGGCGAGCTTGTCTTCCGGGGTCGCCTGAGCGAGGAAGTCGTCGACACCGGCCTCGGACGCAATCGCGGCCGCCGTCACCGGATTGTCGCCCGTCACCATGACGGTGCGGATGCCCATGGCCCGCATCCGGGCGAAGCGCTCCTTGATGCCGGGCTTGACCACATCCTTGAGGTGGATGACGCCGAGCAGACGCTGGCCATCCGCCACCGCAAGCGGCGTCCCTCCGGTGCGCGCGACACGGTCGACAGCGGCACGGAACTCGGCCGGTGCGGCGTCCTTCGCGATGTCGGCGAAGCGCAATACGGCATCGACCGCCCCTTTCCGGACCCGCCGTCCGCCCGCATCGACACCGGACAGGCGCGTTTCCGCAGCGAAGGGGATCGTCGCATCGGGCGCGAATGAGGGATTGGACACGCCATATTCGCCCGTCGCCAAGGCGACGATTGAACGGCCTTCCGGCGTCTCGTCGGCAAGGCTTGCCAACAAGGCTGCCTCGGCAAGTTCCGCTTCGGTCACGCCCGGTACGGGGAGGAAATCGGCCGCCATACGGTTGCCGAAAGTGATCGTGCCGGTCTTGTCGAGGAGGAGCGTATCGACGTCGCCGGCCGCCTCGACCGCGCGGCCGGATGTGGCGATCACATTGAAACGTACGAGCCGGTTCATGCCGGCGATGCCGATGGCCGACAGGAGACCGCCGATCGTCGTGGGGATCAGCGTGACGAGAAGCGCGGCAAGCACGGTGACGGAGAGAACGGTGCCCGAATAGCCGGCAAGGCCCCAGAGCGTCGTGACGGCGATCAGGAAGATCAGGGTCAGTCCCGACAACAGGATCGACAGCGCGATTTCGTTTGGCGTCTTCTGGCGCTTCGCCCCCTCGATCAGCGCGATCATGCGGTCGACGAAGCTCGATCCCGGCGCGACCGTGATCCGGATCTTCAGATGGTCGGACAGGACCTGCGTGCCTCCGGTCACGGCCGAACGGTCGCCGCCGGATTCGCGGATCACAGGAGCGGATTCGCCGGTGACGGCGCTTTCGTTGACCGAGGCAATGCCCTCGATCACCTCGCCGTCGCCGGGGATCAGTTCGCCCGCCTCGACGATCACGATGTCGCCCACCGCAAGAGCGGTCGCGGGGATCGTCCGGGTGCCGCCGGCATCGCCGGACACGAGCCGCGCGGACAGGTCCGAGCGTGCGCGCTTGAGGCTGTCAGCCTGCGCCTTGCCGCGCCCCTCCGCAACGGCTTCGGCAAAGGTGGCGAACAGCACCGTAAACCATAGCCAGGCGGCAATCTGGCCGGAAAACCCCGCATCGCCGCCGAAGAGCAGATCGCGCAGGAACAGAAGCGTGACGAGCGCCGCGACAATCTCCGTGACGAAGATCACCGGGTTGCGCATGAGCTGGCGCGGATCGAGCTTCTTGAAGGCCGACACGATGGCCGGGGCCAGGATAGCGCGGTCGAAGAAGCCCGGCGTTTCTGCCGGAAGGGGGGCCGTTGTGGCGTGCTGGCTGGACATGACTACGCTTTCTTTCAGAAGGTCTGGCCGGCCAGCATGGCGAAATGTTCGACGATGGGGCCGAGCGCCAGTGCCGGGAAAAATTGCAGACCGCCGAGAATGAGGATGATGCCGATCAAAAGGCCGACGAAGAGCGGCGTGTGGGTGGGGAATGTGCCGCCCGATGCAGGCGTCTTCACCTTGGCGGCGATCGAGCCGGCCATCGCCAGGACGGGGATCGCATAGGCGAAGCGCCCAAGCAGCATGGCGATGCCGAGCGTCGTGTTGTACCAGGGCGTATTGCCCGAGAGACCGCCGAAAGCCGAGCCGTTGTTGCCCGCCGCCGACGTGTAGGCGTAGAGGATTTCAGACAGGCCGTGCGGCCCCGGCGTGCCTATGCTGGCGACGGCGACCGGCAGCATCGCCGAGACTGCGGTGAAGCCGAGGATGGCGGCCGGCAGGATGAGAACCGCCAGCATGGCATATTTCATCTCGCGGCCGTCGATCTTCTTGCCGAGCAGTTCGGGCGTGCGACCGACCATCAGCCCTGCGACGAACACCGAGAGGACGGCGAAGACGACGAGTGCGTAAAGGCCCGAGCCGACGCCGCCCGGCAGCACCTCGCCAAGCTGGATCAGGAACATCGGCACAAGGCCGCCGAGCCCGGTCAGCGAGCCGTGCATGGCATTGACGCCGCCATTCGACAGGCCGGTCGTCACGGCGGCATAGAGCGCGCTTGCCGCCTGCCCAAAGCGAACCTCCTTGCCTTCCATGTTGCCGCCGCCGGCATGGAGCCCGAGCGAAGCGAGGATCGGATTGCCCTGCGTTTCGGCCCAGTAAACGGCGCCGACGCCGGCAATCAGCAGGATGGCGATCGCAACGAGCAAAGCCCAGCCCTGACGGCGGTCTCCCACCATCTGGCCGAAGGTGTAGACCAGCGCGGAGGAAACCGAGAGCATCGCGAAGATGTTCACGAGGTTCGACAGAGCGGTCGGGTTTTCGAAGGGATGGGCGGCATTGACGTTGAAGAAGCCGCCGCCATTCGTGCCGATCTGCTTGATCGCCTCCTGGCTGGCGACGGGGCCGAGCGCGATGACTTGCCGACCGCCCTCGAGCGTGGTCGCCGTCATCGAGGCATCGAGCGTCTGCGGCAGGCCGGTGGCGACGAAGATGAGGGCGACGAAAACGGACAGCGGCAGGAGCACGTAGAGCGTCGCCCGCGTGAGGTCCACCCAGAAATTGCCGAGCGTCGCCGCCTTCGACCGGGCAAAGGCGCGGGTCAGCGCCATCGCGATCGCGATGCTTGTCGCGGCCGAGACGAAATTCTGCACCGTGAGCCCCGCCATCTGGCTGAAATGGCTCATCGTCGACTCGCCGCCGTAGTTCTGCCAATTGGTATTGGTCAGGAAGCTGACGGCCGTATTGAAGGCGAGGTCAGGCGGGACATTGGCGAAGCCCTGCGGATTGAGAGGCAAAAACGCCTGCAGCCGCAAGATCGCGTAGAGCGCGACGAAACCGGCGACGGAAAAGGCGAGCATCGCGAACGTATAGGAAAGCCAGCCCTGCTCCTTGCCCGCATCGACGCCGGCAAGGCGATAGAAACCCGTCTCGACAGGCGCGAGAACGCGGGACATGAAATTGCGCTCGCCCGAAAAGACACGCGCCATGTAAAGCCCGAGCGGCTTCACCGCCACGAGGACGGCAAGAAACAGGACTGCGATCTGCAGCCATCCGATAAGTGTCATGGAACGCTCCGGCGATCAGAACCGCTCGGGACGCAAAAGCGTCGCGAGGAGATAGACAGCAAGCAGCACCACCACGCCGAGCCCGATGAATGCTTCGACCATGTCACAATCCTCACGACAGTCGCGCAAGAAGACGGGCATAGGCGCCGAAGCCGATAAGCGCGCCTACGCCGACGAAAAGAAAGACGATGTCAGCCAAGATAAGTCTCCTGAACATGGTGTTTCAGGAGAAATAGCGCTGACCCGCATCAGATATCGATTGCGGATACGCGGCGCGCGCGTAAGGAAAACATAAGGACGAGCAGCTACCGCCTGCCGTCCGCACTAGATCGAGTTTCGAGGATCAACGCCGACGCCTGGTCGCGCCTTCACGCGGCCCTGCTTGCTCGAAGCGTCTCCTTGAACAGTTCGAAGGCCGTCGTGCCCTGCCGATCGGGGTAATAGAGGTGGTAGCCGGCGAACGGCTCGCACCACGGCTCCAAAAGGCGAGTGAGACGGCCATCGGCAATCGGCGCCGCCACCAGATCCTCCAGGATGTAGAGGACACCGAAACCCTCAAGGGCGGCAGCCACCAGCAGATCGCCGTCGTTGAATACCGGCCCGCGGCCCGGCGCGACCGTCACAGTATGGCCGTCACGCTCGAACGACCAGGGAGACAGGCCGCCATACGCGTCGCCGTAGGCGATGCAGCGGTGCGCTGTGAGGTCGGCGGGCTCCATCGGTAGCGGATGGTCGCTCAGATAACCGGGAGCGGCCACGACCGCGACGCGGAGCGGAGGCCCGACCGCAAGCGCGATCATGTCCTTCTCCAATCGCTCGCCGAGCCGGATGCCCGCATCGTATCGGCCCGCCACGACGTCGGTCATCCCGTCCTCTACATACACTTCCACCTCGATGCCGGGGTAGCGACACATGAAGGACGGCAGCATCGGCCACAGCACGGTGTCCGCGGCGTGTTTGCCGGTCGTGATCCGGACGGTGCCGATCGCTGCCCCGCCTGCCTGTGACAGCGCCTCGATCTCGTCGTCTAGCCCTGCCAGTGCCGGCGACAGGGTGGCGAGCAGGCGCTCGCCGGCAGCGGTCGGGGCGACGCTGCGCGTCGTGCGGGCGAGCAGGCGAAAACCGAGCTGGCCCTCCAGTCGCTTCATGGTCTGGCTCAACGCCGACTGCGTGACCCCGAGCCGCCTCGCGGCACGCGTGAAGCTGCGGTCGGCGGCGATGGCCGCGAAGACGGCGAGGTCGCCGAGTTGATCCGGACGCATTGATGATCCCTGCTACTAAGGCCTATTATTTATTAATCAGTTATCTCGATAAATTAACACAACTACATAGCTCCCGACAGCGGAAGGAATAAGAGCAGCTATGAGCAAGGTGTGGTTAGTGACGGGCGCAAGCCGAGGACTTGGACTCCAGATCACGCGAGCGGCGCTAGATGCGGGCGAAACGGTGGTGGCAACGGCGCGGTCCACTGATACGTTGCGCGATGCCTTCGGGGGCGAACACGACCGCCTGCACGCCCTCGAACTCGATATCACTGATGCCGAAGCGGCGAACGCGGTCGCTGCCGAGATCATCGAGCGGTTCGGTGCGATCGATGTGCTGATCAACAATGCCGGCTACGCCGAACTGGGCTTCTTCGAGACCTTCACCGATGAAGCGGTGCGGTGCCAGTTCGAGGTCAATGTGTTCGGCACGATGAACGTCGCGCGCGCGGTCGCCCCTCACATGCGCGAGCGTCGCGCAGGCCTCATCGTCACCATCTCGTCAGTCAGCGGGTTGGTTTCAAACGGCGGTGGAGCGGTCTACTCGGCGTCGAAATTCGCGGTCGAGGGATGGATGGAGGGCTTTGCGCAGGAGTTGGCGCCGTTCGGCGTCCGCTCGCTCCTGGTCGAGCCGGGGATGCTGCGCACCGACTTCATGGACGGCAAGTCGGCGCGCTTCGGTAGCATCGATATTCCGGACTATGCCGAAGCGATCGCGCAGTATCGAGCGTTCGTGGACGGGGCCAATGGCAATCAACCGAACGATCCCAAGCTGCTCGCCGCGCGGATCGTGGTGCTTGCTTCGCAGGACGATGTGCCATCACGGTTTATATTCGGCGACGACGCACGGCAGTGGGCGGGCGCGAAGGTCGATCAATTGCGGCACGACATCGCCCGATCCACCGATCGCGGCTGACACGAAAAACCATCGCTCTGACAAGGGAGGTGGTTGCTTGGCCTAGCCGTCCGAATAACCACTCGGAGAGAGGCTTCGGCGACCCCTAAACAGAGTAAATGGGTCGAAACTGCCGTCGCGATTTAAAGATATATCGGGCTGTAGCGTAAAGTCGGCGTTTTTGCATGCGGACTGGTAAGTGTGCAGTGATCGGCGGCAATATCGGGATATAGAGGGCGATCGGAGAACGACCCGAGACATAGGTGACGTTTTGTACCGGACACATGGGTAACACTTTTCGGCTTTGCCGGGAGGTGTTGATGCCGTGGATGGAGTGTTCGGTGATGGAAGAACGTCTACGCTTCGTGGC